>NZ_JBTGLI010000001.1:3270881-3382911 GCF_054332755.1 Williamsia sp. SKLECPSW1
CGCAGCCCGGCTGCGGCCCGCAACCGGTTCTCGTCACGGCGCGAGGTCTGCCACAGGACCTGTTCGAGCAGCGCCCACGACGCACCGATGACGGGGCCGGGGAGATCCCCTCTGCGGGGTGACACGAGGGCCACCCGCTGGTTTCGGCGGAGCGGGCACAGGTGCACGGGGAGATAACCGATGCCCCGGGCCTCCGCGACGGCGAGCGCCCGCTCCTGACCGACGCTGCCCCCGACGATCACGTCGGCGTCGGCGGTGACCGCGAGGAGATCGTCGAGGGCGCGGCGGCTCCCGGCGCGGGTCACCTCGGCGATCGCGCGCATGCGGCGCAGGGGATTCCGGGTCCGCAGGTCGCCGGTGACGGTGTCCGACCGCAGGAGAGCCGCGGTGTCGACACCGCAGGACGACGCCTGCAGGCCGGCGGATCGTGCCAACTCGACGAGGTTGGGCGGGACCGCCATCGTCACCGTGTGGCCGCGCGCGACCAACTCCGTCGCGACCGCCACACCGGGCTGGACGTCACCGCGGCTGCCCGCGAACGCCGCGACGACGTGCACGACTCAGACCGAGGCTGGGGTGACGTCCGCGGACCTCGGCACCGCATCGCGTGCGCGGGCGACGAGATCGTCGACGACCGCGGTGATCAGCGGTGCGGCCACGGCGGTGTCCGGGAAGCGTGCGCGGACGCTGATGCCGGTGTCGTCGCGCCAGAACCACAGCTGCAGGTCGTCGGCGCGACCGTCGCTGGACACATGCCGTGCGTGCAGCGACGGCAACCGCTCGAACCGCCGGTAGTCGAGGTAGGACACCATGAACACGTCGTGCCGCGGCTTGCGCAACAGGTGGCCGAACGTCCCGTAGACGGTGGTGAGATCGACACCGGCGAGGGGCAGTGCGTCGGTGACGGCGGCGGTCGCCGCTCGCAGGACCGCCTCGCGGTCACCGCCGACCGCGGGTCCGGCGTCGATCACGACCGGCGCGTTCGCGACGCACCATCCGACGGACCGCGACGAGTCGCCGTCGGTTCGCGTGTGGACGGGCAGGACCACGGGCAGACGATCGGGACCGCCGGCGGCTCGGGTCGCCTCGGCGAGGCAGGTCAACAGCATGGGATAGGTACGCACCCCTCGGCGCGTGCCCGACGCGGTGTGGGCGTCGGCCTCGTCGCGGGTCAGCACCCGCGCGACGTGGATCCGCGACGGCGCGAACTCGCCGGGTGCCACCCCGAGATCCAGCGGATAGTCGGGCACCGTGTGTCCGGTGGAGGCGAGGAAGTCGGCCCATCCGAGGAGTCCGGGATCGTCGGCCGGCGGGTGGGGGAGTGCGGCGGTCTCGGCGATGTGGTCGAGGAAGCTGCCCGCCGCCGGCAGGGGGGATCCCTCGTACGCGGTGACGACGTCCTCGGCGATCACCGCGAGCGAGTGCGCGTCGACGTAGCAGTGGTCGAAGGCGCAGATGACGGTGCTGACGTCGTCGCCCTCGACGACCGCGAGGACGTGCGTCGCGGGTGTCGAGGCGGTGCAACCGGCCACGGCGGAGGCCAACTCGTCGCGGACTCCCTGCGCGTCGACGGTGCGGGGCGGACCGACGGGCGTCAGGGAGATCGACCCGCGTTCGTGCAGGTGACGGCGCGGTGCACCGTCGGGGTCGATCTCGAAATGTGACCGCAGCACCTCGTGATGGTCTGTCACCGTCGCGAACGCCGCCGCCAGACGATCGGGATCGACCGTGGTGGAACGGATCTCCACGGTGACCGCCAGCCATCCGGAGCCACCGTCGCGGACCGCGTCGAGGTGGAACCGCTCGTTCTCCGACGGTCCGGCGGGGTGTGGTGTCCCCGCGTCCGAGGTCGCCGCCGTCCACCGACGCATCCGCCCGCCGGGGACCCTCAGATTCGCGAGTGTGGTGAGCAGCACGGAGTCACGGTACCTGTGCGCCAACGTGTTCGGCGTACCGCATCGACTCCGTGCCCGTCGCGTAGGACGTGAGCTCGGCGACGAGGCTCCGGTGCAGGGCCGCGAGCGAGGCCCGGGCGACGGAGTTGTCGGGCACATGGGACAGCAGTCGCAGACCGTCGGCGTTGCGGTTGATCCAGAGATTGGCGTTGCGGGTGCGTCCGACACCGGGCATGACCCGACCCGCGACGATCTCGGGCGCACCCGGGTCCGCGAGACGGCGGAAGTCGAGGTAGGACACCATCTGTGGGCTCGACGAGTCCGGGACGAAGTCGCCCGATGCCGCCAGCACCGCGAGGACACCGTGGACCGGTCGGTCGATGTGCTCCCGTGCGTGGCGCAGTTGTTCCGCCGCCGACCGGACCAGGTCGTCGAGGTCGGCCCCGGCGGCGTCGAGGGCGAGGGGCGCGAAGGTGCACATCCATCCCTGGGTGCCCGGCTGGGCCGGGTCGCGGGTGGAGAGGACCGTCGAGGTGAAGTAGCGCGGGTCGCCCGTCACGGCCAGCTGTGCGCGGGCGAGGGCGGCGAACAGGGCGGCGCTCAACGACCCGCCGTCCGCCCGTGCACGCGCCTCGCAGGCGGCGGTGGTGGGGGCGTCGAGCAGGGGTTCGTCGATCGCCACCGCGGGGACCGGGTCGGGCCCGTCGAGACCGATGTCGAGTGCCGTGCGGGGCACGCTGCGGCCGTGCGCGACGAGGACGTCGCGCCAGTGGTCGACCAGCTCGTCGTCGGGGGTCACGGCTGCGGCCCGGCGCATCTCGTCCGCGACGTGGGCGAGATGGCTCCCCGCGGGACGCACCACTGCCTCCCGGCCGGTCACGTGGGCGCGGTACCGGACGACGATCTCCTGCAGCGCCTCGATCGCGGCGGAGCCGTCGGTGTGTGAGTGGTCGAACGTCACATGCAGCGCGAACGAGGCACCCGCGTCGACGGCGCCGACGCTCCATCCCGGGATGCGGTCGTATGCGGCGTCCCGGTCGATGTGGTGGTGGAGGAGGTCGACGAGGTCGTCGTGGTCCCGCGGCGTCGGCGCGTGATCGGCCGCGATCCGGATCGTCTCGGGCGGGGCGAGGTGCCGCGTCACCGATCCGTCGTCGGCGACGACGAAGTGGCTGCGCAGCTCGTCGTGGGCGCGGACGAAGTCCTCGAGACCGCGCGAGAGGGCGTCCACCTGCAGCGGTTCGTCGATCTCGGTGGTGACCGTGACGACCGCACGGTGGGGATACCCGGACCGCCGCTTGGCGTGTGCGGCGAGCAGATGATCTCGCTGCAGGAACGAGGGACCGACCTCGGAGACGACGCTGCGCTCCCGCGCCTCGTCCTCGTCGACGACGTGCCACCAGACGAGCTCACCGAGGGGCGGTCGCCAGTCCGTGAGCGCGCCGGCGATCACGCCGGTCCGGCCTGGGTCACGGCGTGCCGCCCGCCGATCCCGGTTCGCCTGCCCCGATCGCACCGGCGGATCCGGTGGTCTGGGCGATCGGCGCCGCGAAGCCGGTGTCGCCGTCTGCGACCACCTCGAGGAGGACCTGTTCGAGGGCGTGCAGGAACCGGTGCACGCGCGTCGCCCCGGGGTGGGAGCTGGGGAATCGGGCCGACAGGTTGGTGCCGGTGTTGATCCGGTTGATCCAGAAGTAGACCTCGTCCGACGAGCGTGTGGCGCTGCGCAGCACGCGCGCGTCCATCGAGTCCCATGCGTCGGAGCCCTCGGCGCCGCGCAGGTCGATGTAGGAGACGACGAACTGCGGCGGCGTGCGGTGACCGATCAGCTCGGCGATGGGGTGGAAGGGCACCGTGCCGAGTTCCTTGTGCTCCCGGGCGGTCTCGGCGACGGCACCGATCGCCTCGCCGAACGTCGACGCCGTCCCCGGGCGCAGGTGCACCGGGACGAGTCCGACGAACCACCCGGCCGCCTCACCCCACTGCATCTCCGTGCGGGTGTGGACCGGGCTGATGAAGCGCAGGTCCGCGCAGCCGGTGACCCGGTGGTTGGCGATGCAGAGCGCGGTGTGCACGCCCGCCTGCATGTTCGCCCCGAGTGCCTTGCAGGCACGGTTGAAGCGATCGGTCTGGTCGGGGTCGAGCAGCCAGCGCGACAGGCTGGACTGGTAGGGCGGCATCGCGACGTCGCCGACCGCCTCGACGTGCTCGTCGCCGGGCGCGGTCGGGAACGCCGGCATCGGGTCGGGCTGACTGGCGGAGGATCCGTCGGTCGGCGGTGACAGGAACCGTGCCCAGCGCGCGACCTCGGCGGTCTCGTGGTCGAGCCGTGACCCGTGCGCGCGTTCGGCGTGCGAGAAGTCGAGGTAGCTGCCGAAGACGCCGAGGGAGTCGTCGTGGCCGAGGAGGGCCGACTCGTACAGGCGCGTCAGCTCCTTGATGGCGAAGACCTGGGTGTAGGCGTCCATCACGGTGTGGTCGGCGCCGAAGACCACGAGGAACGAGTCGGGGTCGTCGAGGGGTTCGACGGTGACGACGATGCAGTGCGGCCACTGCAGCGGGGTGATGCGGGTGTTGAAGATGTGGTCGATGCGCAGGTAGACGCGGGTGCTGCTCGACGCGGCGGAATCACGCCGTGAGACCACGTCGACCTTGTCGGCGGCGATGATCCGCCGCGTGAACTCGTCCTCGGGCGCGGTGTCGGTGTCGGGCCCGTCGCTCGCCGGCTCGAGTGACGACCGGAACGCCTCGTGCCGGGCGTACCACCGACGCAGTGTGGTCGCCATCGCGTCGCGGTCGAGCCGATGCGCCACCCGGAAGGCCGTTCCGATCCACTCGCTGTGCCATTCGTCGCCGACCTCGACCGCACGGCGGGCGTGCTCGAGGTGGGCGTAGGAGAGTCGCCGGTCATCGGTGGTCCAGTCCCCGGCGTCGGCGGTGGGCGTCCACTCGGTGACCACGCCGGAGGGAAGCGGGTAGTCGGCGAGTTCGGTGTATTCCATCGACGATCTCCTCAGGGTCTCGGGACAACCGGGGTGGAGGGGTGTGAGAGGACCCGCGAGCGGCGTTGCCGGCGGTCAGGGGAGAGAGTGGCCCCGACTGCGGAAAACGGTAACGCGTACGGCGGGAAATTTCGCGTCACCCACTGTATTTAGCAGTTCAAACTCTTGGCGCACAATTCGCGTCGGTCACTCGACACCGCCAGATGCTGGATGTTTGTGGATCGTCACCACATCTGGTTTCGAGGTGATGAATTCTTCGTTGTATCCGGGAAAATCCGGCGTTATCCGACAAGTCCGAGACCGCGGGCGACAATCGGCCAGCTGCGGTGCAACTGGTCCTGCCAGTACGGCCAGGAATGCGTGCCGCGGGCCTCGAAGTCGAACGTGGCGGGGATCCGGCGGGCCGCCAGGGTGTCGGCGAGCAGGTGGGTGCACACGTTCGCGCCGGCCTCGATGCCGCCGCCGACGATCGCCCGGTCGGCGGGGTTGGTGTTGCCCGGGTAGTTCGGCGCGTCGTACGGACCCGGGAGGCCACTGCCCACCGACACGTACACGGTCGAACCGCGCAGCCCGTCGGCGTGCAGCAGCACGTCGTGAGCGGCCCACGCGGGGTCCGAGGGCGGACCCCACATGTTGTCCGCGTTGCCGCCGAACGCCGCGACGATCGACCGGGGGATGGCCTGCGCGACGAGGTCGGCGGTGGAGTAGCAGCCGCTGAACGAGGCGACGGACTTGAAGAACCCGGGGTCGCGTGCAGCGAGTGTCAATGCCGACCCCGCGCCCATCGACAGGCCCCCGATGCCGCGGATCCCGTTGCCGGAGAAGCGCTCCTGGAGCAGGGGAGGCAGCTCCTTGGTGAGGAACGTCTCCCACTTGTACCGGCCGAGCTTCGGGTCGTCGCGGTACCAGTCGGTGTAGAAGCTGCCGTTGCCGGCCAGCGGGAGCGCCACGGTGACGTTCTTGTCGCGGAAGAAGGTCGACGCGTCGGTCTTGCGCAGCCACATGCTGTTGGTCGGGTCCTCCTCGCCGAGTCCGCTGAGCAGGGTCAGCGTCGGACGCGGACCGCGGTCGACGGCGGGGACGAGCACCTGGACCTTGATGGTCTTGGCCATCGAGGGTGCGTAGACGTAGACGCCGTACTGGGTCGGCCCCTCCACCTCGACCCGCTCGATGGTGGGCACCGTGGGGGCGGCACTGGCGATCCCCACGGCCGGGGCGCCGGCGACGAGGGCCGTGGCGATCGCCGCGACGGTGAGAAGACGCCGCACCGGCGTGGTGAACGCGAAAGAGAATCCGCGGGACGCGCGGATTCCGGCAGGGAAGGGCATCGACGTCCTTATCGTGTTAGGTCGGGGCACAGTCTTGCATATGGCGCCGAAATCGGCGACAGGACCGAACATTTCACGTCGATGATCCGGAATTCCCGTCGATGATGTCCGCGGCGTGACGGACAGATGCACGGGGAGTGGTCATTTCATCGGCAAAAGACGACGTGGCGGACGCTGCGGCCGCCGACAGTGCGGTCGCCACGGCGGCCCGCAGGTGGGACCCGTCGGCCACCGCGCGGACCGGGAGTGTGGCCCCGAGTCCCCGTTCGGCGACGATGCGACCCCATAGCGGCTGGTCGGCACTGAACGAGGCGATCACCATCGGTGTCCCCGCCCGCAGGCACGCCGCGGTGGTCCCCGCGCCGCCGTGGTGGACCGCCGCGGCACAGCGGGGCAGCACGTGGCCGTGGTCCACCGCGTCGGTGACGTGGACGTCGGCGGCGTCGATGTCGCTCGCGGTCGTCGCCGCCCGGGCGGCCTCGCCGTTGGGTCCCGCGCAGAGCAGCACCCGCCGACCCTGTGCCGAGACGGCACGCAGCAGGTGCCGGTAGGACTCGACGGGGTCCGGCAACGGCATGCTGCCGAAGCCGACGTAGACCGGTGGTTCGCCCGCGTCCAGCCAGACGCGCGTCGCGCCCGTGTCGCCCGTGTCGTCCGGGTCGACCGATGGGTCGGGATCGTCCGCAGGTCGGTCGACGAGGTCGACGAAGCCGACGAACGGTCTGGCCGGACCCCACTCGGTGACGAGGTCGGGGAACAGTGCGGGCTCGTAGGCCTGCACCTCGGGCAGGCCCGCGGCGAGCAGTCGTCCACCGAGCGGTCCGGAGGCCGGCGTCATGCCGAGGCGCCGACGCAGCGCGTCGTCGGAACCGCGCGCCGAGGATCGCCAGAAGAACTGGTCCACCGCCCACCAGATCGCCCCGGTGACCGGTCCCGGGGCGACGGCCTGCAGCGGTCCGAGCGGCACACGCACCGACCGGTTCGGGCGGATGGGGCAGAAGTGCACCGGTGTGAACCGGGCGCCGTGGTGCTCGGCCACGGTGGCGCCCCGCTCCTGGCCCAGCGGACCGGTCACGACGACGTCCGCACCGTCGGCGAACTCGAGGAGCCGGTCGTCCATGGCGGCGGCGCCGAACTCGGTGACCTGGCGGATCGCCGCCGACCGTGTCCGCGGGTTGCGCGACTTGAGATCGCGGGCGATCAGCGGCGACGCGAGCAGGTCGGCGGTGTCCGGCGCGAACTCGTGCGCCTCGACGCCGGTGGACCGCGCCAGGGCCAGGAGGTTGACCGGGACCCCGAGGACCACGTCGTGACCGCGTCGGCGGAGCTCGTGCGCGAGCGCGATCTGGGGTTGCACGTCGCCGCGGCTGCCGTTCGCGGCGATCGTCACCCTCACCACGGGCTCGGTTCCAGACCCCACCGACGGAGCTCGGACGTGACCGCGGGTACGAGGGTGTCGGGACCGAGACCGTCGGGGTCGAGCCCGATCACCGAGAGGGTGGTCGTGCCGGCGACGTCGTTGACCCAGGCGGCGAGTCCGCCGCGCAGGGCCCGCAGTCGGGCCGTGGTGATGGACTGCGTCGTCGACCGGGTGACGACGCCCAGGGTCCGGGCGGGATCGCCGAACCCGGCCACCACGGGGTCGATGTGTCCGAGGCTCGACGCGAGTGCGAGCGGGGTGGTGGCCCCGCGGCTCAGCGCGGCGACAGCCCGGTCACCCAGTGCCTGCATGACCGGCTGCAGCCGGACGAAGGTGGTGGGACGGCTGGTGCGTTCGGTGTAGGCGCCCTTCGCGACGGCGCGGATCGTCGCGAGGTCGCCGTCGAGCGCTGCGGCGACGGGGATGTCGAGGGACAGCCCGGTGCTCGCGTTGGCGCGGTCGTCGTCGGGCTGTCGGGTCGACATCGGCACCGACACCCGCACGACGTCGGATCGCCCCGCACGGCCCGCGGCGACGACCAGGCCGACCACGACGGCGACGAACAGCGCGGTCGACGAGCCCCCGCCGTCACGGGCGACGCGCTCCCAGTCGTCGGTGGCGACGCCGACGACGGCGAGCGGGGCGATCGCGGGTCCCCGCTCGGGCGCGTGCGCGGGCACAGTCGTCGACGTCGACGCGGTCACGACGTCGTCGGCGGTGGTGGCTGCCTCGTCGGAGCCGAACCGGTCGCGCGCGATCCCGGCCACCGATCCGGCGATGGCGGTGGTGCGCGCGATGACCTCGCGCGCCTGGTCGACCGGGGACGGTGACCCCGGCGCGAACGTGGTCGACCGCCTGGCGAACGCGTCGCCGAGCGCGGTGAGGACCGCGAGCCCGTCCCCCACGGCGTGGGACAGGCTGAGCGACACCAGTGCGCTCCCGTCGCCGACCGGCGCGGCGCGCACCTCCCAGACCGGTCCGGAGACGATGTCGAACGGCCGGGAGGCGGCTGCGTCGATCCACGCGACGACCTCGTCCGCGGGGACCGGGGTGGCGTCGACGCGGACGCTGCCCGCGGACTCACCGCCGGCGACCCAGTGGTCGCGGACCAGCGGGATCCGACTGCGTCGCACGAGTCGGGACAGCCGTCCGCCGGTGAGTGCCTCGGCGACCCGGTCGATCTCGGCACGGGTGGGGAGCTCGGTGAGCCGCCACACCATCTGGTTGACCACCGGGACACCCAGGGCGGCGTCCATGCGGATGAACAGGTCGTCGTCGGGGTTGGTGCGCAGCACGCGGGCGGTCACGTCGAGGACGTCCTCTCTCGGGTGAGTCACAGCTTGCGGAGGTAGATCCTCACCGTCGTGGGGGCGAGCACGGCGATCAACAGCACCGACCCGAGCAGCGAGTACGCGAGGTGCTCGTTCACCTGTCCCTCGTTGGCGAGCAACCGGACCGCCGAGATGAGCTGTGACAGGGGGTTGATCGTGGTCACCGTCTGCATCCACGACGGCATCGTGTCCGGCGGGACGAACGCGTTCGACATGAACCCCAGCACCGTGAGGATCAGCGCCGAGAATCCCTGCACCGCGGAGGCTTTGGTCAGCAGCACGCCCATCAGGGCGAACAGCCAGCTGAGCGCGAACGCGGAGAACACGACCAGGACGATCGCCGCGAGGGTGCCGACGACGCTGCCCGGGCGATACCCCATGATCAGCCCGACGACGAGCGTCAGGCACGCCGCGATGAGATAGCGCAGGTTGGCGGCCACCAACGATCCCGACAGCGGTGCGATCCGCGCGATGGGCAGGGAGACGAAGCGGTCGAAGACACCCTTGTCCATGTCCTCGCGCAGCTGGATGCCGACGACGACGGTGGAGGTGGTCACCACGTTGACGAGCACCCCGGGGATGAGGATCGGCAGGTACCCGCTCACACCGCCGGCGATGACGCCGCCGAAGATGCTGGCGAACATCACCGTGAACACCACCGGGACGATCGTCACGTCGACCAGGAGCTGCGGGTTGTGCTTGAACTTCAGCAGTCCCCGGCGGGCCATCGTGCGGGTGTCGTGGACGGCCTTGGCGACCGTGATGCGCTCGACGACGTGCGCGAGCGGGATGTCGGAGAAGGCGGGGTGGTCGGCGTCGGTGGCGGTCATGCGGGCCTCGCCTCGTCGGTCAGGGCGAGGAACACGTCGTCGAGAGACGGGGTGTGGACGCCGAACTCGCCGACGCCGATCCGGCTCGCCGTGAGTGCCGCGATGACCTCCGCCGCCCGTGCCGAGTGCGGTACCGGGCCGGTGAGCGACCCGGTTCGCTCGTCGACGTCGATCGGCGCGTGCAGCAGCGACCGCATCGTCGCCGCGGCCGCCTCGGTCTGGTGGGCGTCGATGAGGCGGATCGACAACGAGAAGTCCCCGACAGACCGCTTCAGCGACTCGGGTGTGCCCCGCCCGACGACCCGTCCGTGGTCGATGACGACGAGCTGATCGGCCAGCGCGTCGGCCTCGTCGAGGTACTGCGTGGTGAGCACGACCGTGGTCCCCGCCGCGACGACCGATCGCACGATCTCCCACAGCTGGGTGCGCGTACGCGGGTCGAGCCCGGTCGTCGGCTCGTCCAGGAACAGCAGCGCGGGACGTCGGATCATGCTCGCCGCCAGATCGAGTCGCCGGCGCATGCCGCCGGAGTACGAGGAGATGGCGCGGTCGCCGGCCTCGGTGAGACCGAACTGGTCGACCAGATCCCGCGCCCGCGCCCGCGCCGGTCCCCCGCGCAGGCCGAGGAGACGCCCGAAGATCTCCAGGTTCTCGCGGCCGGTCAGATCCTCGTCGACCGAGGCGTACTGGCCGGTGAGCGCGATGAGGCTGCGTACGGCGGTCGCGTCGGTGACGACGTCGCGACCGAGGACCGTGACCGTCCCGGACGTCGGGCGCAACAGGGTCGCCAGCATCCGCACCGTGGTCGTCTTGCCGGCGCCGTTGGGTCCGAGCAGTCCGCACACCGTCCCGGTGGGGACGGTGAAGTCGACGGAGTCGACGACCGGCCGGCCGTTGAACTCCTTCGTCAGTCCGGAGACCTCGACCGCGACCGCCCCCGGGGTCGCCGGGGAGCGCCGGCCCGGGTGCGGCGTCTGCGCCGGCCACCCGGGCGCGGTGGCCGTGGCGTCGTCGGGATCGGGTCGGGCGTGGCGCCCGACCCGCGGTCCGGTCGCGTCGGCCTCGTTCGAGGTCATGGTCATTCGAATGGTCCCCCCCAGGCCCGGTGGTGTGACGCGCTCAGGCTAACGGCACGCGACCCGGAGGGCGATGCAGCGTCACCTATCACCGCGTGACGATCGTGAACCGGCTGGTCCGCGCGCTCGGAAGTGACTGTGGGATGCGCCATATCCGCTCATCCGGCGCCTCGGTGGCCGCAGCACTAACGTCCTGACGATGGCGCAGGCGGTGACGACGACCCGGCTCGACGGGCCGGATCTCACGTACTGGTTCGTCGACCGCGCGCTGGGCTGGTCGGTCGTGCTGCAGCTGGTGTGGACCTTCCCCGACCGCCTCGATCCCGGCCTCGTCGACGGGATGGCCGCACGGCTGCACCACAGCGCACTCCACCGCCGGGTGACACCTCCCGCCGTCCCGGGCGCCCGACCACGGTGGTCGGCGTCGAGGGTCACGATCCCTGCCGTGCACGACTCCGCGATCGACCCCGACGCGGTCGCGCGGTGGTCGGAGGAGGAGCTCGACGGGGTCGATCTCGACCCCGTCGCCGGCCGATCGTGGCGTCTGCGCGCCGCCCCCCTCGCCGACGGCGGGCACGCGCTGTCGTTGTGCACGCTGCACCTGGTGACCGACGGCCAGGGTTTCGTCCGTGCGGCGGCCGCTGCCGCTGCTGCGGCGGGTGACGGATCCGCGATCCCCGACGTCGCGGGCACGGCCCGACATCGCGACCGACGGGTGGTCGCCGACGCCGTCGACGCGGGCCGGCAGGTCCTCGCCGGGGTCGTCGGGGTCGGCCGCGTGCTGGCGGGCGCCGTGCTGGACCGATCGGCGGCCACGCCGGACCCGCGGACCCCGCGGACGCCTCTCGCGCACCGCGCGCCGCAGGCGCGGCCCCGGTGGGCGATCGCGTCGGTGCCGACCGCGGAGTGGGCGGAGGCCGCTCGCCGCCACGGCGGGACCGACAACACGCTCTTCGTCGCCGTGGTCGCCGGCGCGCTGCGGCGGTCCGGTGCGCTGCCACCGGGGGAGCCGATCAAGGTGGGCATCCCGGTGAGCCGACGCGGCGAGGACGACGACCGCGCGAACGCCACCGCCGGCGTCTCGGTCTACCTCGACGACCCCGTGCTCGACGGCACCGGCCGGGCCGACCTCGCCGAGGTGCGTGCACGATGCCGGGCGGCCTACACGGCGCTCGACGCCGGCAGGCGTGACCCGACCGTCCACCTGACACCGCTCGTGACCCTGATCCCGCCGTCCCTCGCGGTGCGCGCGGTCACCGCCGGCGGCGGCATGCCCGACGTGATGACCTCCAACATCGGGCGCTGGGAGGACGAGGTCCTACGACTCGGGTCGAGCACGGCCCGTGGCCTGGCCTTCCGCGGCGACGCACAGGACGTGGCGCCGCAGCTGCCCCATCGCTTCGGCGACGGGGTGCAGTCGTGGATCCTGCAGACCGGCACGGAGACGACGCTGTCGGTCGCGGCCTTCGACGAGTCCGCCTTCCCCGACGCAGGTGTGCTCGCCCGCGTCCTGTCCGAGGAGTTCGCCGTATGGGGACTGCCGAACCGTCTGTGGTGACCGTGCCTCCCGGCGCCGGCACCGGCGCGCGGGTGACCGGACCCGACGAGACGTTCATGCTCGTCGAGTCGCTCGCCGGCGTCGAGACACCGATCCAGATGGGCTGGGTGTTCGCCGACGACCCCGGTGAGCAGGCGGTCGAGGACGTGCGGGCACGGTTGGCCGCGAGTCCGGTCCACCGGGTCGTCCGCCGCACCCGGGTCCCGTTCGCGCGTCATCTCTGGGTTCCGGCCGGGCCGCCGCCCCCCGTCCGCGCCGACGCGGAAGCCGTTGCCCCCGAAAGCCTGTCGCAGTGGTTCGCCGATCATCTCGACGGCACCTCGGTGCGACCGACGCAGGGGCGCAGCTGGCATGTCGCCACCGCACCGACCACCGCGGGGGGTCGGGTGGTCTCGGTTCTCGCCTCCCATGTGGTGTGCGACGGGTCGGGTCTGCGGAATGCGCTCCTCGCCGACCCACGACCTGTCGACGCGGCCGCACCCACGGCGGACACCGGGGTGGTCGACGACGTCCGCGACGCCGGCGCACAGCTCCTCGCGGCGCTGCGATCGGTGCTGCGCCTTATCGCACTCGCCGTCGGCGGGTTGCGTCGCGGACGTGGCGCGACCGACGATCCCGGCTCGCCCGTGGTCGAACTCGGCGTCGCCGCGCGACCGGGTGTGCCCGCGGAACCTCCTGCGGCGGAGCCGGATCCGCCGGTACGGCATCTGTTGGTCACGCTCGACGCCGCGGCGTTCTCCGCCCGGGCCGCCGAGTACGGGGGCACCGCGAACACCCTGTTCTGTGCGCTGATCGGGGGTGTCGCTCAGCGTGCGGGCGTTCCTGACGGGGACACGACCGCCATCTGTCTCGCCGTGAACCGACGCGACGGCGACGACGACGACCGGGCGAACGCCTCGGGGGGCGTGTGGGTGCGTGTGCGCGGTGCGCTCGATCGTCCCGTCGACCTGTCGGGTGTCCGGGCGCAGACCCGCCGTGCACTCGCCGAGTACGCCGCGCGCGGCGCGCAGATGTCGGCGGACAACATCCAACCCGTGGTGCGTCTGCTGCCCGCCCGGGTGGTCCTCGCTCTCATGGGTCTCATCCCGTCGCCCCACACGACGGTCTCCAACCTGGGCGCGGTCGACCCCGATCTGCTGGTGATGGGCGGTCGACGGGCACGGGTGCACTTCACCCGTGCGGCCGTCCGGGGTCTCGGCGCCGAGGAACGCCGACGGCGGTGCCGTCCGGGACTGCTCGCCTGGCTGACCGTGCACGGTGACACCGCCACCATGGCCGTGTGCGGCGTCGACCCGGACCGCTTCGGCGGTGCGGACGTGCTGCGTGCCCTGGTGGCCGACGAACTCGATGCGTGGGACGTCCCCCACACCGTGCTCTGACGTGCCCCCCGCACCAGACCGCCTGGGCGGCACCGACGAGGCCTACCTGTTGCTCGAGTCGACCGTCGGGGTGGTCGCCCCGATGCAGGTGGTCGTGATCCTTTCCGGCGATCCCGGACCCGGTGTGGCGCAGCGTCTCTGCGATCGGCTGGTCGCGGGCCCGCTGGACCGGTCGGTCCGGGTGCCGCTCGTCCCCGGCGCGCGCCCGGCGTGGGTGCGTCCTGTCGGGGCCGCGTCCGCCCGCCAGGACGCGCCGATCGTCTCCACGGACCTGCACGAGTGGGCGACGCGCCGCATGGCGCAGGCCCCGGTCGACGTCGTCGGGGCGCGCGGGTGGGAGGTCGCGACGGTCGTCGACGCGACGGGCCGGCGGGCGATCTCGGTCGTCGCGTCCCACGTCCTCGCCGACGGACGTCGATTCGTGGAGACCGTCGCCGCGGCGGTCGGCGACCACGACGAGGTGCACACCGCGCCAGTCGTCGTCACGGAGCCGGACGGTATCGGGGCCGGTCGCCGTCTCGTGCGGGACGTCGTCGACGCCGGTGCCGCTGCGGTGGACGCCGGCCGGGCGCTCGCCCGCCTCGTCCGCGATCGGGGGGACGCTTCGCCGACCGCGGCAGGGACCGCGGAGAGACCGGCGGACGCGTCGACGACGCCGACGTTGTCGATCGGCGAGGAGCCCGCCCACCGCGCTGTGACCCTCGACCGCGCCCGGTGGCACGCGACCGCCCGCGAGCACGGTGGTACCGCGACCACGCTGCTCGTCGCGGTCGGTGCGGCACTCGCGCGGCGGTCCGGGGTGGTCGGGGCGCGGTCGGGGGCGGCGTCCCCGGTGCGGGTGAGCCTGGCCGTCGACCGACGCGCCGACGACGACCTCCTGACCGCGAACACTGCTGCGGGGGTGGCTCTTCGGCTCGACGACGCGCTCGACCCCGCGGCGGGTCTCAGCGGTGTCCGGGCGGCCGTCCGCGCCGCGCTGGCGGATCCACCCGGCACCGACGACGTGGCGCGGGTGGCCCGCATACTGCCGCGTCCGGTGCTCGCGCGGATGGTCGCCGCGATCCCCGGCCCCCATGTGTCGGTGTCCCACCTCGGGCCAGCCCCGGCACCGTTGACCGCCTGGGAGGGGGTGGCGGCCGAGGAGGTGTTCGTGCGGGCGGCCGCGCGGGCGACGACGCCGGCACTCGCGCGCACGATGATGCCCGGACTCGCGGTGTGGGCGGTCGAGTACGGCGACGCGATCACCGTGACCCTGTGCGCCTGTGACCCCGCCGGCCGCGACGACATCGACCGCGTGCTCGACGAGGAGCTGTGTGGCTGGGGTCTACGCGGCTGAGGTCGCACTCGACCGGTGGCCGACTCAGGTGGGCAGCACCGTCCACAGATCGGTGACGGAGACCCCGAGACGCGCCAGCAGGGTCCGGACGACGGACAGACCGATCCCGATCACGGCGGAGTGGTCACCGTCGATGCCGTCGACGAGCCATCCGCCTCGACCGTCGAGCGTGAACGCGCCCGCCACCTCGAGCGGTTCACCGGTCGCGACGTAGGCGGCCACGGTCGCGTCGTCGACGTCCGAGAAGCGGACGGTGGTCGAGGTGGCATCGGACTCCGAGCCCACCACGCGTCCCTCGACGAGGCGGAGAACGCTGTGTCCGGTGAGGAGTTCGGCGCTGCGCCCCCGCACCCGGTGCCACTGGGCGATCGCGGCGGCCTCGGTGTGGGGTTTGCCGGTCAGCGCCCCGTCGGAGAACAGCATCGAGTCGCACCCGATGACGACGGCGTCCGCGGCGATGTCGGGGTCGTCGTCCCGCAGGCGGTCCGCGACGACCCGCGCCTTGGCCTCGGCCAGGGCGGTGACGACGGCGCGGGGAGCCGCATCGGGTCCGAGTGCCGCCGCGACGGCGTCCTCGTCGACGTCGGAGACGCGCACGATCGGCTCGACGCCCGCGTCGACGAGCACTCGGCGGCGCGCCGGCGACGCCGACCCGAGGACGACCCGCACGGCGGCGGTCAGTACGAGAAGTGTGCGTTGAGGAACCCGGTCGGCGCAGGCGACCACGCGGGCCGGAGCCGCTGCTCCGGCGAGCCCCAGAGGTCACGGGTGACCGGGGTGGTGTCGGATGGGCCCCCGGTACCGGCGGCCGACAGCACGGCGGTCAGCACGGCGATGTCGACGTCGTCGGGGTTGCCGCGCACGATCCGCAACGCCGGACGCTGCTGCGCCGACGTCTCCGTCGACTCGGGTGTGGTCTCGTCACTCACGGTGTCTCCCAGTGGCGGTCGTCGGTGGTGGCTCGTCAGAGCGGGATGTTGCCGTGCTTCTTCGGCGGCATCGCCACCATCTTGCGTTCCAGGAGCTTCAGCGCCGTCGCGATCTGACCGCGGGTGTGCGACGGCGGGATCACCGCGTCGACGTATCCGCGCTCGGCTGCCACGTACGGGTTGACCAGGGTGTCCTCGTACTCCTGCTGCAACTGCAGACGGAGGGCGTCGACGTCCTCACCCTTGGCCGCGGCGTCCTTGAGCTGCGCGCGGTAGACGAACCCGACCGCACCCGACGCGCCCATGACGGCGATCTGGGCGGTCGGCCACGCCAGGTTGACGTCGGCGCCCATGTGCTTGGACCCCATGACGTCGTAGGCACCGCCGTAGGCCTTGCGGGTGATGACGGTGATCTTGCCGACCGTGGCCTCGCCGTAGGCGTACAGCAACTTCGCGCCGCGGCGGATGATGCCGTTGTACTCCTGCTCGGTGCCGGGCAGGAACCCCGGGACGTCGACGAGCGTGACGATCGGGATGTTGAAGCAGTCGCAGGTGCGGACGAACCGCGCGGCCTTCTCCGAGGCGTTGATGTCGAGGCAGCCGGCGAACTGGGTCGGCTGGTTCGCGACGATGCCGACGCTGCGCCCGTCGACCCGACCGAACCCGACGATGATGTTCGTCGCGTACTGCGCCTGGATCTCGAGGAACTCGTCGTCGTCGAGGATGCGCGCGATGACCTCGTGCATGTCGTACGGCTGGTTCGGCGAGTCGGGGATGAGCGTGTCCAGTTCGAGGTCCTCGTCGTTGACGGTCTCCTCGATCGACCCGGCCGCGGGGTCGGCCACGGGCAGCCGAGGCGCCTCGGCCTTGTTGTTGCTGGGCAGGTAGGACAGGACCTCGCGGACGTAGTCCAGCGCGTCCTCCTCGTCGGAGGCGACGTAGGTGGCCGTGCCCGACTTGGTCATGTGCGTCTGCGCACCGCCGAGATCCTCCATCGTGACGTCCTCGCCGGTGACGGTCTTGATGACGTCGGGGCCGGTGATGAACATCTGGCTGGTCTTGTCGACCATGATCACGAAGTCGGTGAGCGCGGGGGAGTAGACGTGCCCGCCCGCCGCCGCGCCCATGATCAGCGAGATCTGCGGGATCACACCGGAGGCGCGGACGTTGCGGTGGAAGATCTCGCCGTACAGACCGAGGGAGACGACACCCTCCTGGATGCGGGCGCCGGCGCCGTCGTTGATGCCGATGAGCGGACGACCGGTCTTCACCGCGAGGTCCATCACCTTGACGATCTTCTCTCCGTAGACCTCACCGAGGCTGCCGCCGAACACGGTGGAGTCCTGACTGAAGACGCAGACCTCGCGGCCGTCGACGGTGCCGTAACCGGTCACCACGCCGTCGCCGAGCGGCCGTCGCGACGCCAGCCCGAAGTTCGTGCTGCGGTGGCGGGCGAGGGCGTCGAGTTCGACGAACGACCCCTCGTCGAGGAGATGCGTGATGCGCTCGCGGGCGGTCAGCTTGCCCTTCGCGTGGACCTTCTCGACGGCTTCCTCGCCGACCGGGTGTGCCGCCTCGGCGAGTCGTCCGCGCAGGTCAGCGAGCTTTCCGGCTGTCGTGTGGATGTCAGGTGCACCGTCGGACCCGGTCGAGGCAGTGGTCATGGATGACGATGCTAGCGAGCGCACGCTCGGTCGGTGGGACCGGGCACCTGAGTCGGGCTCATGTTCTCCGCCGTCCGGGCGCGTTAGCGTGACCGCCATGTCCTCTCCCGGCACCGCCCCCGACGCCGCCCGCATCACCGCCCGCGCCGGTTCCGGGTGGTCGGTGGAGGTCGTCGCCGAGACCGGGTCGACCAATGCCGACCTCGTGGCGCGTGCCGCCGAGCGCTCGATCGCCGGCGAGGTGGTGGTGGCGCACCGCCAGACCGCGGGGCGGGGCCGACACGGCCGGGTCTGGACCGCGCCGCCGGGCGGCACGCTGACGATGTCGATGGCGGTGGACGCGTCCGGGCCGGGTGCCGGGGACGCACTCGGCTGGCTCCCGCTGGCCACCGGGGTCGCGGTCGCCCGTGCGGTCGCCGAGGTGGGCGGGGTGGACGCGACACTCAAGTGGCCCAACGACGTCCTGCTGTCGACCGGACCGTCCGGGCAGGTCGGCAAGGTCGCGGGCATCCTCGCCGAGCTGGCACCCGGCCCGCAGGCCTGTGCGGTCGTCGGGGTCGGGATCAACACCGGTCTGCGCGACGACGAACTCCCGGTGCCGACGGCGACATCACTGAACCTGGTGGCCGGTCGAGAGGTCGACCGGTCGGAACTCGCGGGCGCGGTGCTGGCCGCACTCACCGAGGAACTCGTCGACTGGCCGTCGGACACGGCGGCGATCGCCGCGCGCTACCGACCGCTCTGCGCGACGCTGTCCCGCCCGGTGCGCGTCGACCTGCCCGCCGACCGCACCCTCGAGGGTGTCGCCGTCGACATCGACGCCGAGGGACGGGTCGTCGTGCGGACGGCCGACGGTTCGACCACCGCCGTCGCCGCAGGCGACGTGACCCACCTCCGGGTGCAGGACTGAGCCGGCGGAACGCGAGTTCGGCGCTGTTTGGGCCGACGTGTCCCGGGCCGGTCCCGGGTCAGCGGTATTCGACGCTGCGTGAGCCCATGGCACGGATGAGGAACAGGATCGGCAGCCCGATCACCAGGTGCATCACGGCGGTGCCGATGCCGGTGGAGATCTCCCGCGACAGCAGCAGCGGCAGGATGACCGCCGCGATCACCAGCAGTCCGACGATCCAGGCGTAGAACTGGTCCGGTGAGGGCGTCGTCAGTTGCAGGACGTACCAGAGCGCACCGGCGAGCAGGGCGCACAGCCCGCCCACGACGGCGAACCAGTACTCGTCCTGGGCGACCGGGTTCCAGACGCCGAACTTGCCGGTCTCGGTGACGCGTTCGCTGATGACGCGGATGATCCAGGCGACGAGCCACGAGGCCAACGCCGTGACGACGGCGGTCGCCACGACGCCGCCGATGAACAGTCCGACGTTGATCTGCGGACCGCGGCGCTGACGGGGAGCCTTGCGCGCCGGTTCGGCCGCGTACTGCTGCGGGTCGACGTAGGGGTCCTGCGCATAGGGATCACGCGCGTACGGATCGGCCGAGTAGGCGCGTGTCCGGTTGTCGTCCCAGGTGCCGCCGCTGTCCCGCCGGCGGTTGTCGTACGGGTCGTTCGGGTACATCTGGCCACCTCCGCTGCTGGGGTCGTCACCCGCGTCTCGCGTGAGTCTACCGAGCGCGACGGTCGAGATCGTCGAGGAACGGCGCCCGGTATGCGCTAGTTTCACCCCGACGACACCGCGGGAGAGGTGCTCGTCGCGACCACACGGAGGCCGATCGCCATGGGGTACCCGGAGAACATCCTCGCCGAGGGCGAGCACGTCGTGGTGCACCGACATCCGCACTGGAAAGCCCTGGTCGGACCCCTTCTGGGGTTCCTGGTGATCACCGCCCTGGCCGGTGTCGCCGCGGGGTTCACCGGGTCGTCGCAGGTGTCGTCGTCCACGCGGTCGGTGCTGTGGATCGTGATCGCGGTGGTGTGGGCGGTCGTCGTCGTGTGGTTCGTCCTCCGCCCGGTCGTGTCGTGGCGGACGACGCACTTCGTCCTCACCGATCGACGGGTGACGTTCCGCAACGGGATGCTCACCCGGTCGGGTATCGACATCCCGCTGCAGCGCATCAACTCCGTGGAGTTCCGACACGGGGTGGTCGACCGGATGCTGCGCACCGGGACGCTCATCATCGAGTCCGCCTCGGACGACCCGCTGGCCTTCCACGACATCCCCCAGGTGGAGAAGGTCCACGCGCTGCTCTACCACGAGGTGTTCGACACGGAGTCCGATCCCGGGCGACGGACGCGCTGACCGATGTCCGATCACGTGGCGATGCCGTCGAACGCCAGTATCGTGGCGCCGTGACGGACGTACTGCTTGCCGAGGACGACGAGGCCATCGCCACCCCGTTGGCCCGTGCCCTGACCCGGGAGGGGTACGGGTGCGAGATCGTCTCGACGGGGCCCGACGCCCTCGAGCGTGCCCGGGATCCCCGCTTCGAGCTGGTCGTCCTCGATCTGGGCCTGCCCGAGATGGACGGTCTCGAGGTGTGCCGGCGGATCCGTGGGGTGCGCCCCCAGCTCGCGGTGCTGATGCTCACCGCCCGTACCGACGAGGTCGACTTCGTGGTCGGACTCGACGCCGGCGCCGACGACTACGTCGGCAAGCCGTTCCGTCTCGCCGAACTGCTGGCCCGCGTCCGCGCCCTGCTGCGGCGCAAGCAGGGCGTCGACCTCGTGCTCGAGGCGGGTGACATCCACCTCGACGCCCGCGGCCGTCGCGTGCTGGTCGGTGGCGAGGACGCCACGCTGGCCAACCGCGAGTTCGACCTGCTGCGGTTCCTGATGGAACGCGGCGGCGAGGTCGTCAGCCGCGAGGAGATCCTCACCGAGGTGTGGGGATCGGCCGACCTGCGGTCGTCGAAGACCCTGGACATGCACGTGTCGTGGCTGCGCCGCAAGATCGGCGACGACCAGGCGGGCCGCAAGAAGCGCATCGTCACGGTGCGCGGTGTCGGCTTCCGCTTCGACCCGGACTAGGCCGGCGCGTGCGCAGACGGATCCTGCTGTCGATGCTGGCGATGGTCGCCGGGATCGGGTTCCTGCTCGGGCTCCCGCTCATGGTCAGCGCGTGGTGGTGGATCGACGACAACGCCCACCAGGACCTCGACCAGCGGCTCAAGCGGGTCTCGTCGGAGCTCATCGACCAGGAGTCGGGGGACCTCCGCACCGGACGCCCCCTCGACGTCGCGCCGTTCCGTCTGCTGCTCCCCGCCGAGGGTCGCCTGGAGCTCGTCTACCCGTCGGGCGGTGCACAGGTGCGCACGGCGGTCGGTGACGACCTGCGGGGCGCGACGGTGTCGGAGTCTGCGAGTCTCGGTGACGCCGGGACGGTCACCATGCGCATCCCGCTGCAGAACGTCCGCAGTGACCAGTGGACGGCCATCGGGGTGGTGGCGTTGATCCTGACCGCGTCCATCGCGGGCGGCACCGCCGTCGCCGCCGTCACCGCGGGCCGTCTGGCCGATCCCCTCGAGGAACTGGCCGACCGTGCGTCGCGGATGGCACAGGGCGACTTCCACTCGGCGTGGCGGACCCACGGGATCGCCGAGCTCGACCGGTTGTCGAGCGCTCTGGAGGTGGCCAACCAGGAGATCGCCCTGCGTCTGGAACGTGAGGGCGAGATCGTCGGCGAGGTGTCCCATCAACTCCGCAGCCGGCTGACGGCGATCCAGTTGCGGCTCGACGAGTTGTCCCTGCATCCCGACACGCACGTCGTGGAGGAGGCCGAGGCCGCGCACGGACAGGTGGAGCGACTCAACCGGGAACTCGACGAACTGATCGCCGTCTCCCGCAACGCCGGTGTACGTCCCACCGCGCCGATCGAGGTCGACGACACCATCGACCCGCTCGTCCACGACTTCTCCGATGCCTTCACCCGCCAGGGGCGCGAGATCGTGGCCTCCTACGTCGGCGGCCGCTCGGCCTGGGCGACGCCGAGTCGACTGCGGGAGGCGGTCTCGGTCCTCGTCGACAACTCCCTGCGGCACGGTGCGGGGCGCTGCACCGTCGACGTGTCCACGCTCGAGGTGGCCGATCTGCTGCGGGTGACGGTGCGCGACGAGGGGTCGGGTGTCCCCGACGACCTGGTGCCGAAGATCTTCCGCCGCGGGTGGTCCGGTGGCGGCTCGAGCGGTGTGGGGCTGTCGTTGGCGCGCGCGCTCATCGAGGCCGACGGCGGACGCCTCGAACTGACCACGCGGGTGCCTGCGGCCTTCACGATCGTGGTGCCGACCACGGCCGGGGGCCCGATCACCGGGACCACGACCTCGACGGACCCCGAACCCGCTCTCGCCCGCGCGATCCGCGAGCCGCGCTGACCGACGCCGAGCCGACGGTCTAGGGCCGGGGGTCGGGCTCGACGTCGGGGCGGAGGGTGACCTGGCCGGTCGCCATGGCCTCGATCTCGGCGTCCTCGTCGCCCTGCGTCTCGGGGAAGGCGAATTTGCGCAACGCCCAGAACCGGAACGCCATCTGCAGGATGTTGCCGATGATGTAGCCGAGCACGAAGTCGACGATGACCAACTGCGCCACCGGCAGATGGGTGCGCATGTCGAAGACGTTGTTGGCGAACCACAGCGGCGCCGCCTGCAAGACCACGCCGATGCCGCTGATGACGAAGAAGAGCAACGCCTCGTGGTGCGTCTCGCGGCCGCCGCGGTTCTTGAACGCCCATTCGCGGTTGAGGACATAGCTCAGGACGGTGGCCAGGGTGCCGGAGATGACCTTGGCGACGACCGGCTTCTGCTCCAGGACGGTCAGGCTCAGCCCGTAGAAGATGGCCATGTCGAACACCATGGTGGTGCCGCCGACCAGCGCGAACTTGATCAGTTCGTGGTGGCGGAGGGCCAGGCGCCGGATGGGGCCCGGGGTACGGGCCAGGAGCCCGTCAGTGAACGACACAAGGATCGAGTGTACGAAAACGAGGCGCGGACGCGAATCAGTCACCGGTCGGTCGGCCCCGAGGCGCAGGTCGCAGGGCGTGTCATGACACGATGGGCAG
Source organism: Williamsia sp. SKLECPSW1 (assembly GCF_054332755.1). NCBI lineage: Bacteria > Bacillati > Actinomycetota > Actinomycetes > Mycobacteriales > Nocardiaceae > Williamsia > Williamsia sp. SKLECPSW1. The sequence continues at coordinate 3,293,633 of NZ_JBTGLI010000001.1, forward strand.
CCGTGAGTGGACGCAATCCGGTCGGTCTGCCGACCGTCGCGATGGTCGGTGGGGGACAACTCGCCCGCATGACGCACCAGGCCGCCGTGGCCCTCGGCCAGACGCTGCGGGTTCTCGCCGCGTCTCCCGACGACCCCGCCGCGGCGGTGACGTCCGACGTGGTCATCGGCTCGCACGACGACCTCGACGACCTGCGTCGGGTCGCCCGCGGCGCCGTGGCGCTGACCTTCGACCACGAGGGTGTCCCGCCCGAGCACCTGCACACCCTCGTCGCCGAGGGCGTCCAGGTGCTGCCGCCGCCGGATGCGCTCATCCACGCCCAGGACAAGCTGGTCATGCGGAGACGGCTGTCCGAACTGGGACTGCCGGTCCCGCGTTTCGTCGATCTCACTGGATCCGACGACCCCGGCGAGGTGCTCGTCGGCTTCGTGGAGTCCTGCGCCGACGGGGTGGTCATCAAGGCCGTCCGCGGTGGATACGACGGCCGCGGGGTGTGGCTGCCCGAGACCCTCGAGGATGCGCTCGACGTGCTCGCCGACGCCACCGCATCCGGGACGCCCGTGATGGCCGAGGAGCGCGTCCCATGGCGACGGGAGCTGTCGGCGATGGTCGCCCGATCGGCGTTCGGGCAGGGCGCCACCTGGCCGGTCGTGGAGACGGTGCAGCGCGACGGTCAGTGCGCGGTGGCGATCGCGCCGGCCCCCGGGCTGTCGGACGAGCGCGCCGAGGAGGCCGAGCACATCGCGCTGCGGATCGCCCAGACGCTCGGGGTGGTCGGCGTGATGGCGGTCGAGATGTTCGAGACCGACGACGGTGCCCTGAGCATCAACGAACTGGCGATGCGCCCGCACAACAGCGGTCACTGGACCATGGACGGCGCCGTCACGAGCCAGTTCGAGCAGCACCTACGGGCGGTGCTCGACTACCCGCTCGGCGCCACCCGGGCACTGGCGCCGGTGACCGTGATGGCGAACGTGCTCGGCGCCGCGCACACCCCTGCCATGTCGATGGACGAGCGGGTCCACCACCTCATGGCCCGTATGCCCGACGCGCACATCCACCTCTACGCCAAGGGTGAGCGACCGGCCCGCAAGATCGGCCACGTGAACATCGTCGGCGGACCCGACGAGGACGTCGACACGGTCCGCGAACGCGCGGAGCGCGCCGCGACGTGGCTCGCCACCGGGGTCTGGACCGACGGCTGGGACCCGCACGGCGACGACACGATCCCCGAACCCGCGCGAGCCTGAGCCGGTGCGCCACCCACACGAGAGGCAGTCATGACCCCGTCGAGCACCCCGTCCGATCCGATCGGCACGAGCGCGAGCGGTCCCCGTGTCGGACTGATCATGGGCAGCGACTCCGACTGGCCGACGATGGAGGCGGCCGCGATCGCCCTCGCGGAGTTCGACGTCCCGTTCGAGGTCGGTGTCGTCTCGGCCCACCGCACACCACGCAAGATGCTCGACTACGCCGCCGGAGCCGCCGACCGGGGTCTGTCGGTGATCATCGCCGGGGCGGGCGGCGCCGCGCACCTGCCGGGGATGGTCGCCTCCGCGACGGTGCTACCGGTGATCGGCGTCCCCGTGCCGCTCAAGCACTTCGACGGTCTCGACTCGTTGCTGTCCATCGTGCAGATGCCGGCCGGGATCCCCGTCGCGACCGTGTCGGTGGGCGGTGCTCGCAACGCGGGACTCCTCGCGGTGCGGATCCTCGCCACCGGTGACGACGTCCTGCGTGCTCGGCTGGCGGCCTTCGCCCGGGATCTCGAGGCGATGGTGGAGGAGAAGGACGCGGCGCTGCGCCGCACCCTGCTCGGCGACTGACCGCCGGTCGGGCCGGTCGGCTCAGTCCTGCGTCAACAACCGCCGCCGAAACAGGTCGAGCACTTCGTCGAGGGCGGCCCGGGTCGGTTCGCCGGGGGCGTCGACGAGATGCTCGGTGAGGACCGAGTGCGGCGGCATCGGGGAATCCTGTCGCGCCGACGAGTCGGGCAGTTCGATCGCGGTGAACGCATCGCCGAGTTGCTCGCTCAACCACCGGAACCGCTGCGGCGGCGAGATCTTGTCGCCCTCGAACCGCAGCCCGAGCACGGTGAGATCACCCCTGGCGCAGCGGTTCTTCACCGTCGCCAGCTCGTCGGGTGAGATGTCGATGCCTTCCTTCGCCTTCTTGCCGGGCCCGAACGGCAGCGACGGTTGCGACAGCACGGGGGCGATGAGCCGGTCGTCGGCGGCCATCGCCAGGGCGAACCCACCGGTGAAGCACATGCCGACCGCGCCCACACCCGGGCCGCCGCACCGGTCGTGCTCCTGCTTCGCGAGAGCGCGCAACCACGTCGTGACGGGTGAGGACTTCCCGGTCGCGAGGACGGTGAACTCCCGACTGATGCAGGCCGGGACCATCGCCCGTGCCATCGTCGCGAGCGGACCCACGACCGGCGGACCGTCGTAGGGGTCCTTCCCGTCGACCCCGAACATGTGCGGCATCACCGCCGTGCATCCGATGGACGCGACGGTGCGGGCGAAGTCGGCGACGCGCGGCGTGATGCCGGGGATCTCCGAGATGACGATCACCGCCGGCCCGGAGCCCAGGCGGTATACGGGTGCGCTGCGGCCGTGGGCCGCGAACTCGGTGCGCTCGAAGTCGGCGAGTGTGTCGTCGGTCATCGGGTCAGCGTGCCACCGATCGCGCCTCCGTGGGTTCGGTTACCCGTCAGTAACTGTCTGCCGATCGACGGGTTAGCATCGAGAGGACTGCCGAGTCCCCGGCGCACGCCGCCGGACACCCCACCGCGCGGCCGAACAGGAGTGAATGCCATGTCGGGCAACCCGGATTTCGATGTCTTCGCCCTCCCCGAGGAGCACGAGGCGCTGCGTGAGGCGATCCGCGCGTTGTCGGAGAAGGAGATCGAGCCGTTCGCGGCAGAGGTCGACGAGAAGTCGCGGTTCCCCCAGGAGGCGCTCGACGCGCTCAACGCCTCCGGTTTCAACGCGATCCACGTGCCCGAGGAGTTCGGTGGGCAGGGCGCGGACTCGGTCGCGGCGTGCATCGTGATCGAGGAGGTCGCCCGCGTCGACGCGTCGGCGTCGTTGATCCCGGCGGTGAACAAGCTGGGAACGATGGGTCTGATCCTCAACGGTGACGACGAGCTGAAGAAGAAGGTCCTCCCGGACATCGACGGGGGCGCACTGGCCTCCTACGGCCTGTCCGAGCGTGAGGCCGGTTCCGATGCCGCCGCGATGCGGACCCGCGCGAAGAAGACCTCGCAGGGCTGGGTCCTCAACGGCGGCAAGGCGTGGATCACCAACGGCGGCAAGTCGACCTGGTACACGGTGATGGCGGTGACCGACCCCGAGAAGGGCGCCAACGGCATCTCGGCGTTCATGGTCCACAAGGACGATCCCGGGTTCTCGGTCGGCAACCTCGAGCGCAAGCTCGGCATCAAGGGCTCGCCCACGGCGGAGTTGCACTTCGAGAACTGCGAGATCCCCGCCGACCGGATCATCGGTGCCGAGGGGACCGGCTTCAAGACCGCACTGCAGACCCTCGACCACACCCGACCGACCATCGGTGCCCAGGCCGTGGGCATCGCGCAGGGTGCGCTGGACAAGACCATCGAGTACGTCAAGGACCGCAAGCAGTTCGGCAAGTCGATCAGCCAGTTCCAGGGTGTGGAGTTCATGATCGCCGACATGGCGATGAACATCGAGGCGGCCCGGCTGATGGTCTACAGCTCGGCCGCCCGCGCCGAGCGCGGCGAGAAGAACCTGGGCTTCATCTCCTCGGCGTCGAAGTGCTTCGCATCCGACGTCGCGATGAAGGTCACCACCGACGCGGTCCAGCTGTTCGGTGGTGCCGGCTACACCCGTGACTTCCCCGTCGAGCGCATGATGCGTGACGCCAAGATCACCCAGATCTACGAGGGCACCAACCAGATCCAGCGTGTCGTCATGTCCCGCGCACTGCTGCGCTGACGCGTCGGGCGTCGGCGGGCTCTACAGCCCCTTCTTCGCCTGTCGGACGAGTCCGCCGCCGATGATGAGGCGTTGGATCTCACTCGTCCCCTCGTAGAGGCGTAGCAGCCGCACGTCGCGGAAGATGCGTTCGACGGCAACGCCTCTCATGTAGCCGGCACCACCGTGCACCTGGACGGCGGCGTCGGCCACGCGGCCCGCCATCTCGGTGCAGTACAGCTTCGCGACCGACGGTGCGATACGGGTGTCCTCGCCGCTGACGTACTTGCGGGCCGTGTCGCGGACGAGGGCGCGACCGCTCTCGACACCGACGTGACTGTCGGCGAGCAGGGCCTGCACCAGCTGGAAGTCCCCGATCGGCGTACCGCCCTGGCGGGTGGTCGCGGCATGTGCCACCGACTCGTCCAGCGCGCGCTGCGCGCATCCGACGGCGAGGGCCGCGATGTGCACGCGCCCCCTGGCCAGCGACGTCATGGCAGCCCGGTACCCGGCGTCCTCGCTGCCGCCGACGAGGGCCGCGTCGTCGACGACCACACCGTCGAAGAACACCTCCGCGGTCCACGCACCCTCCTGACCCATCGTGGCGTCCTTGGGTCCGACGGTGACGCCCGGTGTGTCCGCCGGGACCAGGAACACCGCGATACCCGTGCCCGATTCGTCGGCCGGTCGCGTCCGGGCGAAGACGAGGAAGAGGTCGGCGACGGGTGCGTTGGTGATGTAGCGTTTCGCACCGTCTATCCGCCAGCCACCGTCCTCACGTGTCGCGCGTGTGGTTAGGCCGGCGGGGTTCGACCCGGCCTCGGACTCGGTGAGCGCGAACGACGCCACCACCTCGCCGGAGGCGATCCGGCTCAGCCAGGTCGAGCGTTGCTCGTCGGTGCCGAAGTGCACGAGGACCTGTCCGGCGATGCCGTTGTTGGTGCCGAACATCGACCGGAGCGCGAGTGATGTGTACCCGAACTCCATCGCGAGTTCGACGTCGTGGGTGAGGTCGAGTCCGAGTCCGCCCCACTCCTGCGGGATCGCATAGCCGAAGAGCCCCATCTCGGCCGCGGCGCGGCGGATCTCGTCGGGAACCCGGTCCTCACGCGCGATCTCGGCCTCGCGGGGGATGACCTCCTTCGCGATGAACGTCCGCACCTGGGTGAGGATCACCCGGAAATCGTCCTCGGTGACCTCTGAGTCCGCCATCCCCGCATCCTCCGGACCGCCTGTCGGGGTGTCAAGGGAGGCTCAGCTGAGCGTGACGGTGACCCGTTCCGCGGCGACGCGACCGCCCGTCGTGGAGGGGTCGGGGTGGGCGACCTGGACGAGGCTCCCACCGACCACCACGGTCGCCAGCAGGTTCGCGACGATGTCGTCGGCGCCGTCCCAGTGTCGGCTCGACAACACCCGTGACGACGACTCGATGCCCGCGGTGACCGCGAATTCTCGCGCGGCGGAGAGCACGTCGTCGACGGTGCGCCCCTGCAGCGCGGTGGGGCCCGCGACGACCGGCGAGAAGGTGTCCGCGTGGACACGGACCGCGGACCCGAAGTCGGTGACGCCGGCGGGCAGGTCGGGCACGGGCATCGCGAACGGGTCCAGCGGGACGGCGATCACCTCGTCGGCGTCGACCCCGTCGATCTCGCCGCGGCCGCAGAACGCCACCGCCGCACCGGTGTCGGCGCCGACGACGACCTCCGCACCCGCCCACCAGATCCCCGCCAGCACGACGAACGTCTGCCAGTGGGCGGGCAGCAGGACCGCGACGCGGTCGCCGGGCATCACGCCCACCTCGTCGCGGAGGAACGACGCCACCTTGGCGGCCCAGTTGGCCGTGGTGACCGCGGACAGCTCCGTGCGCTCGCCAGACGCGTCGTCGTAGAAGGTGATCAGCGGTGCGGATGCGTCGGCACGGGCCCCGAGGATCGCGTCGGTCACGGTCAGTTCACGCATCGTGGTCCCCCTCCGGAGGCGGTGATGGGGGCGGGGGTGCTCGTCGGGGCGGCAGCCGACGAGGCCGACGGGGTCGCGTCCGGCTGCGCGCCGGTGTCGGTGATCGATCCCGGCCCGGTGTAGGAGTCGGTGAGCACCAGTCTCAGGTGATCGGAGGGGACCGACTGGTCGACCCGCACGGGCAGGCCGCCCATCTGCCGGGCGAGGTCGTTCGCCGCGGCGTCCTGGGAGTGCGCGACGACGGCACTGCCGGTGACGGTGCCGCTGTCGTCGGTGCTGGTCGTGCCCCTCGCGTACCCGCGCGTGGTCGCGATGGTCGAGACGTTCGACGCGAGTCCGTCGACCGACCCCGCGTTGACCACGTCGACGGTGTACGCCGAGCGGTCGAGACCGCCGGTGGGCTTTTTCAGCAGGCTCGCCGTGAACCGGTGCACGGCAGCGGGATCGACGTCGACCACGGACTGCTGTCCGTCGTCGCTCCATCCCTGCTCGTTCGCCACCGGGATCGTCGCGAACCGCACCTTGCCGCCGGAGAGGTCCTTGAGCTGCTCGACGAACTTGAGGATGTCCCAGTTGCTGTCGATGACGATGGACCGCTTGACGGCGTCCTGCAGGGACGCCAGTTTGGACGGATCGGTGAGGGTGCCCGCCGACAGGACCTTCTGCGCGAGCGATGCCATGAACACCTGCTGACGCACGATGCGGTCGAGGTCACCGCGGGGCAGATCGTGGCGTTGACGCACGAAGCTGAGGGCCTGCGCGCCGTCGAGGGTCTGCGGCCCGGCGCGGAAGTGCGCTCCGGACAACGGTTCGTCGACCGGATTGCGCAGGCACACGTTCACACCGTCGACGGCGTCGGTGAGCAGCACGAACCCGACGAGACCGATCTCCGCGTAGTGGTCGACCGTGACGCCGGTGAGGTTCGCGACGGTGGTGATGAGCGCCTGGCGGCCGGCCTCGGTGGCCTCCTTCTCCGCCTGCGCCTCGGGGGTGCCCGCCTCGACGAGGGCCTCACGCCGGGCCTCCCGGGTGGAGCCGTACGCGGAGTTGATCTTGGTCTTGCCGATACCGGGGACGTCGACGTAAGAGTCGCGGGGGATGGAGATCGCCGTCGCCGACGACCCGTCGTTGGGCACCCGGATCAACAGGATGGTGTCGGTGTTGGTCGCGACCTCATCGCCGGCGTGCAGCTTCGCCTGCTCCGCGGGGGAGAGCGGGTTGCCCTGCGCGTCCGTGCGGGAGTCGGTCCCGACGAGCAGGATGTCCACCGCCCCGTCTGTCCCGGTGCCGAGCCCGAGGCCGCCCAGTCGCGTCACGTTCTGTTCCAGGGACGTCACGCTGTTCCACGCGTATCCCGTCACCACCAGGACCGCGACGGACGCCAGCGCGGCGATGATCCGGCCCGCGGCGGGACGGCGTCGTCCGCCGGTCGGGGGTGTCGTGGGCGGGGCAGGGGGAGGGGTCCGGTCGTCGGACGCAGCTCGCGGGCGCCGTGCCGCCCGCGGGGCGGGTGTGGCCGACGGTGCGTTCCCGGGAGCGGTGGCAGCTCGGGACGGACGGCCCGAGGGCGACCGTCCCGCGGCGGGCCGGCCACCCGGCGCCGAGGTGCCGGGTGGGGTGCGGTGAATACCGGGTGCCCGTCGGGTCGGTTCACCCCGACCGCGGCCGGGGGCACGCTCGCCCGCGTCGGCGCGTCGGCGGCCGCGCTCACCGGGTGGCTCCAGCACCTGCCGTTCTCCTCGTGATGTCGCGTGGCCCCGGACGTCGGGGCCGAGATGGTCGACCGCGGCGTCCCTGTCGGCGAGTTCCGCGCAGTGCGGGGACTGTCGCCGTCTGACAGGCTACGGGCCGGGGAGGGCCGGATCCGGGATGCGCTCGGGCGCGTCGGATGTGGCCGATGTGACGGATGGGGAGGATGAGCTGGTGAGCGTGGCCCTGCCGGAACTGGTCGTGATCGGTGCCCGTGGACAGGTGGGTCGGCTTCTCGTGGCCGCCGCGCCGGCCGCCCGCGCCCTCGGCAGTGCCGACGTCGACATCACCGACCCCGCGGCCGTCGACCGGGTCCTGGCCGGACTGTCCGAGGACTCCGTGGTCGTGAACTGCGCGGCGCACACGGCCGTGGACGCCGCGGAGACCGACGTCGCGGCCGCCGAGCAGATCAACGTGACCGGGCCGGCGAACCTGGCGCGGGCCACCGCGGCCGCAGGGGCGCGTCTCGTCCACATCTCGACGGACTACGTGTTCGACGGGTCGCGACCCGCCGGCGGCCGACGTCGTCCCCTCGAGCCCGACGACCTCGACGCCCGCACGCGACCGGCGTCGGTGTACGGCCGCACGAAACTCGACGGCGAACGTGCGGCCCGGGCGGCGGATCCCCGCACCACGGTCGTCCGGACCGCATGGGTCTACACCGGAGCGGCCGGCGGGACGGACTTCGTCGCGACGATGCGCCGACTGGAGGCGCACCGTGAGACGGTGTCCGTCGTCGACGACCAGATCGGGTCGCCCACCTACGCGCGAGACCTCGCCGACGCGCTGCTCGCGGTCGCCGCGAGGCCGTCCACGGCGGGGGCGACACTGCACGCCACCAACGCCGGTGCGTGCAGTTGGTTCGAGCTGGCCCGCGCCGTCTTCGCGGGGATCGGCGCCGACCCCGACCGGGTGCGGCCGACCACCACCGCGGACTTCCCGCGTCCCGCGCCGCGACCGGCGTGGTCGGTGCTGTCCGGGCGGTCGTGGACGGACGCCGGGCTGCCGGCGCTGCGCGACTGGCGTGACGCACTCACCGCAGCGCTGGCCGCGGACGGTGTCCCCACGTCGCAGAACTGACGGCACCGGCCCGGCGGGGTGGCGCCGGTGCACCGACCCCTTTCGTTACCCTTGCCCGGTGATCGAGCAGGGCCGGACCGGCGACGATGCGACCCCCACCGACGACACGGTCGCCGTCGTGACGGTCACCTACTCCTCCGGTGAGCACCTGCACGCCTTCCTCGCCAGCCTCGAGACCGCGACGGTCGGGTCGCCGCGGGTGGTCATCGCCGACAACGGGTCCACCGACGGGTCGCTCGAGGAGGCGCAACGCGCCCACCCCGACGTGACGGTGCTGCACACCGGGGCGAACATCGGTTACGGGGCCGCCGCGAATCGTGGTGTCGCCGAGATCGATCCGTCGGTCGAGTTCGTCGTCGTCGCGAATCCGGACGTCGAGTGGCGCCCCGGCAGCATCGACGAACTCGTCGCCGTCGCGCGCAGGCACCCGCGGGCCGGCTCGATCGGCCCTCTCATCCGCGAGCCCGACGGGTCCGTCTACCCGTCCGCGCGCAGCGTCCCGGACCTGGTGTCCGGCACGGGGCACGCCCTCGCCGGACTGGTCTGGAAGAACAACCCGTGGACCGCGTCCTACCGCCACCTCGACGAGGAGATCGGCGAACGCACCGTCGGGTGGCTGTCGGGGTCGTGTCTGCTGTTGCGACGCAGCGCCTTCGACTCGGTGAACGGATTCGACTCCCGGTACTTCATGTACATGGAGGACGTCGACCTCGGTGACCGCCTCGGGCGCGCGGGGTGGCTGAACGTCTACGCGCCGTCGGCCGAGATCATCCACCGCAAGGGACATGTCGCCGGCGCCGACCCGGAGGCGATGCTGCCGGCACACCACCGCAGCGCGTACCGCTTCCAGGCCGACCGCCACCCCGGCCCGGCGTGGGCCCCGCTCCGGGGGGCGTTGGCGGTCGGCCTCTGGGTGCGGTCCAAGGCGACCGTCGCGGCGGCGCGCCGCCGGTCCGGCGGATCCCGGCGTGGCGCCGCGCCGACCCGCGGGGGTCCCGTCGCCTAGGGTTCTGACCGGGACCGCTGACCAGCCCACCACCGCGATGCCGAGGGAGACGTAGTGACCGACACCGACGAGAGCCGGCGGGAGCGGCCCGTGCAGGCGGTGATCCTGGTGGGCGGCAAGGGGACCCGGCTGCGTCCGCTCACCCTCTCGGCACCCAAGCCGATGCTGCCGACCGCGGGTGTCCCGTTCCTGACCCACATGCTGTCGCGGATCGCCGCCGCGGGGATCACCGAGGTCGTCCTCGGCACGTCGTTCAAGGCGGAGGTGTTCGAGCAACACTTCGGCGACGGTTCGGCGCTGGGGCTGTCGATCACCTACGTGACGGAGACCGAACCGCTGGGCACCGGCGGTGCGATCCGCAACGTGCTGCCCGCCCTCACCGCCGACACGATCCTGGTGTTCAACGGTGACGTGTTGAGCGGTACAGACGTCCGCGCCGTGCTGGACACCCACCACTCGTCCGGCGCCGACGTCACCCTGCACCTCGTCCGCGTCGGCGACCCGCGAGCGTTCGGGTGCGTCCCGACCGACGACGACGGTCGCGTGACCGCGTTCCTCGAGAAGACCCAGGATCCGCCGACCGACCAGATCAACGCCGGCTGCTACGTGTTCCGGCGCTCGGTGATCGAGGAGATCGACGCCGACCGGCCGGTCTCGGTCGAGCGGGAGGTCTTCCCGTCCCTGCTCACGCACGGTCGGCACGTCCAGGGACATGTCGACTCCGGCTACTGGCGCGACATGGGGACGCCGGAGGACTTCGTCCGCGGCTCGGCCGATCTCGTCCGGGGCATCGCGCCGTCGCCCGCACTGTCCGGTCACCGGGGTGAGTCCCTGGTCCACGAGGGGGCGGGTGTCGCACCCGGTGCCGTGCTCGTCGGCGGCACGGTCGTCGGTCGCGGCGCGGAGGTCGGTGCGCGCGCCCGTCTCGACGGTGCGGTCGTCTTCGACGGCGCCGTCATCGAGGCCGGCGCGGTCGTCGAGCGCAGCATCATCGGCGCCGGGGCGCGTATCGGGCCGCGCGCACTCATCCGCGACGGTGTGATCGGCGACGGTGCGGACATCGGCGCGCGATGCGAACTGCTGCGGGGCGCGCGTGTGTGGCCCGGGGTGACCCTTCCCGACGGCGGCGTGCGGTTCTCCACCGACGTCTGATGTCCGCGACCACCGGCCCACCCGCAGGCCACACCCCGTCGTGGTCGAGGTTCGTCGCCGTCGGCGACTCGTTCCCCGAGGGGGTCGGTGACACCGATCCCGACCTCCCCAACGGTGTCCGCGGCTGGGCCGATCGCGTCGCGGACATCCTCGCGCGGTCCGCGGCGCTGCGGGGGTACGGACCTGTCCGCTACGCGAACCTGGCGGTCCGCGGGAAGGTCCTCGACGAGGTCGTCGCCGACCAGACCGCCCCCGTGCGTGCGCTCGGGCCCGATCTGGTCGCGGTCTGCGCCGGCGCGAACGATCTCCTGCGACCGTCGGTCGACATCGACGACCTGATGGCCCGCTACGACGCGCTGCTCGGCGACCTCGCGTCCACCGGGGCCACCGTGCTCACCTTCACCGCCTTCGACACCGCCCGACGGCCCTTGTTCGCCGCGCTGCGCGGGCGGTTCGCCATCTACAACGAACTCCTCCGCGAGATCGTCGAGCGCCGCGACCTGCTGCTCGTCGACTTCTGGCGGCTGCGCGAGTTCTCCGACCGCCGCATGTGGGAGTTCGACCGGATGCACCTCGCACCGGAGGGACATCACCAGATGGCGGTCCGCGTCGCCGAGACGCTCGGTGTCGAGCACGGGTTGGCCCACACCACCTGGGGGCCGGCCGAGAAGCTGTCGCCGGGAGCGCGACGCAAGGACGACCGCCGTTGGGTCACGCGGGAGGCGGCGCCCTGGATCGGTCGCCGACTGCGCGGGGTGTCCCGCGGTGACGACCTCTCACCGAGGTTCCCGGACTGGGTCGAGGTGCTCCCGCCACGACCGGTCGCGGCGTCGGGGGCGTCCGGCGTCACCGCCGGCTGATCAGTCCTCGGGCGGTGTCGCCGCACGCGCGGCGGCGAGGAGTCCGCGGCCGAGGGGGATGACCACCGGCAGCAGACCGTCGTTCTCGGAGATCTGCAGCGCGGCCTGACGGGCCGCGGCGGTCTCGGGGTCGGTCTGCGACGGGTCGGCGATGCGACCGTCTGCGGTCGCGTTGTGCACCAGCAGCAGCCCGCCGGACCGCAGCAGGCGCAGTCCCTCGGTGACGTAGAGCGGTTGGTCGATGACGGGTCCGTCGACGAACACCACGTCGTAGGAGTCGTCGGCGAGCTTGGTCAGCACGTCCGCGGCGCGTCCGTTGATCAGGCGTGTGCGCGATCCGGTGATGCCGGCGGCGGTGAACGCCGAGCGCGCAGCGCGCTGGTGTTCGGTGTCGGGGTCGATGGTGGTGAGCACGCCGTCGGGACGCATCCCACCGAGCAGCCACAGACCGCTGACCCCGGCGCCGGTGCCGATCTCGACCACGGACCGCGCGTCGACGAGACGTGCGAGCAGGCACAACGTCGCGCCGACGGCGGGCGACACCGAATGCGCGCCGAGTTCGACGGCACGTTCGCGGGCGGCGAGGAGGGCGGCGTCCTCGGCGATCGCGGACTCGGCGTACGCGGACAGCGATCCCGGGTCGGGGGCCGATCCGGGGCCGGCAGGAGTCGGGGGATCGGGCGTGGTCGGCACGGCTCGACCCTAGCTGGGGAGCCCCGCCACGAGGGGCCCGCCACACCGCCGCGGCCCGTGGCAGACCGCCGCGCCACCTTCTCAGCCAAACCTCAGGCCACTCATACGGCTGCCACACCCCGATCGGAGAGAGTCTGAGCCATACGGAGCGCCGCGCGCATCGTCCGGCATGGGCGGTTCGCCGGATCCGGAACATCTCCCGGCCCCCGGGGGTTGTGCCGGACACGCTCCGACACGAGAGGAAGTGGAGCAGCGCCGATGACGCCATCGCCCAGCCCGACCCGCACACCCCAGGTCCTGGACCCGCGTGCGGACGCGACCGTGGACACCACCCCCGAGGTCGACTCCCCGGTCGGGACGGCCCGCTTCGACGAGACCGGTGACTCGTCGCTGATGCCGTCGTGGGACGAGCTGGTCCGGGAGCACGCCGATCGCGTCTACCGCCTCGCCTACCGGCTGTCCGGCAATCAGCACGACGCCGAGGACCTCACGCAGGAGACCTTCATCCGGGTCTTCCGATCCCTCTCGAACTACCGGCCCGGCACCTTCGAGGGCTGGCTGCACCGCATCACGACCAACCTGTTCCTCGACATGGTGCGTCGGCGCGCCAAGATCCGCATGGAGGCCCTCCCCGACGACAGCGAGCGGGTCCCGGGCAGCGCCCCGGACCCGGGACGGGTCTTCGACGACGCACACCTCGACCCCGACCTGCAGGCCGCCCTGGACGCGTTGGCACCGGAGTTCCGCGCCGCGGTCGTCCTGTGTGACGTCGAGGGTCTGTCGTACGAGGAGATCGCCGCGACGCTGGGGGTCAAGCTCGGCACGGTCCGCAGCCGCATCCATCGCGGTCGTCAGGCCATCCGCGACCACCTCGCCCGGGCCGGGCACACCAGCGGCCGCTCCGTCGCCGCATCGGTCTGACCCGGTCGGGAACCCGGACCGGCCACCGGTCGTTGACCCCGTGGCCGACGACCGGTGACTGCTTTCCGGCGGCGGCCCGCCCACCGGTGATTCGCTATGGTGGGCGCCAGCGCACCGTCGCCCGGTCACCCGGCGACACCGACGACGCCGGAAGGAGCCAGACGTGGTGTTCGATCCCCGATCGCGTGCGGACCGCCCCCGTCCGGATCGTCGCACCGCCGACCTCCCCGGATCCACGGTGCACGGTCCCGCGCGACCGCCCGAGTTCGCGCCCACCGACCATCTCGCCTCCGAGGCGATCGCGGCCTTCGTCGACGGCGAACTGAGATTCGCCGCCCACATGCGTGCGGCTCGGCACCTCGCCCTGTGCGCGGACTGCGCGGCGGAGGTCGAGGCGCAGGGCACCGCCCGCGCGGCGTTGCGGACCTCCGGCGCCGTCACCACACCACTGGAACTCCTCGGCCAGCTCTCGCAGATCCCGACCCGCGAGATCGACTTGCGTGACGCGCGGGCCCGCTCCGCTCGTCGCGGTCCGCTGTCGGCGCCGGGCTTCCCCGTCCACCGTCCCCACCGGCGGCGCGGTCGGTGACCGATCCCGACCGTCGCGACGTCACCGACAGTGACGCCGCCGGGCCCGATCGTGGCTCGCCCCGAGTCCTCGACGCCGACGCCGCAGCGGTCTTCGGCCGCCCCCGCGGTGTCCAGGGGTCGTTCGCCGCGCCGGAGCAGGAGCGCGCTCGACCCCGTCAGCCCGTCACCGCCCCGCCCGATCCCGTCCTGCGGGAGGCGTTCTCGCGCCCGCCGGACGCCTCCGACTCACTCGGCCGTGACCCGTACGCGCGCTACGGCAGCACCGACGACGAGCCCGAGGTGGCCGACCCGTGGCGCGATCCGGGCAGCGTCGCCGCACTCGACAGACCCGCGCTCCAGACCCCGCAGGCGCCCGAGCCGACCGTGCCCGGCCACCGGCTCGGGGTCCGCGAACTGCTCTTCGACCGGTTGGTCAGCCGCCGGGCCCTCGTGGTGCTCGCGGTGGTCGCGCTCGCCGTCGGCGCACTCGGCGGGCTGATCGGTCGGTACACCGCCGAGGTCGTCCCGCCGTTGCACTCGAACACGGTCTCGCTGCGTCAGACCGAGTCGTCACCCGACGCCCGGCGCGGTGCCGTCGCCGACGTCGCCCGCGCCGTGGAGGACGCGGTCGTCGCGATCACCGTGCGCACGTCGGGAGCCGTCGGCACGGGTTCGGGTGTGGTGCTCGACAAGCAGGGCTACATCATCACGAACAACCACGTGATCTCGCTCGCCGCGACGCAACGCGCGACCCTGGAGGTCACGTTCTCCGATCGTCAGCGGGTGCCCGCGCGCATCGTCGGCCGTGACACGAAGACCGACCTCGCCGTCATCAAGGTCGACGGCGTCGACAACCTCACGGTCGCCTCCCTCGGCAACTCGTCGGATGTGGTGATCGGCGAGCAGGTCGTCGCGTTCGGCTCCCCGCTCGGTCTCGACCGCACGGTGACCAGCGGCATCGTCAGCGCCACCGGCCGCGCGGTCCCGCTTCGCCCCGACGAGACGTCCGACACCGACGCGGTGATCGACGCCATCCAGACCGATGCCGCGATCAACCCCGGCAACTCCGGCGGTCCGCTCGTCGACGACGACGCGAAGGTCATCGGCATCAACACGGCCCGGGCCGACTCCGGTGGCGGATCGTTCGGGTTGGGGTTCGCCATACCGATCGACGAGGCCCGTGAGGTGGCACAGGAACTCATCCGCGACGGTCGGGCCACCCATGCCCAGATCGGCGTCTCGGCCAGCTCGGTCCGCAACGACCGCGTGCTCGGTGCCCAGGTCCGCAACATCGTCGCCGGATCGCCGGCTGCGTCGGCCGGACTGCGGGAGGGCGACGTGGTGACCGAGTTCGACGGGCGTCCGATCGACGGCGCCGACGAGCTGACCGTCGCGGCCCGCACCGCGACGATCGGCAAGGCGGTGCCGTTCTCCTACTGGCGCGACGGGCGCACGTTCACCGGGACCATCACGCCCACCGCCGACTGAGTACCCTGCAAGGGTGTTCTCGAGCATCGGATGGGGCGAACTGCTCGTCCTCCTGGTCGCAGGCCTGGTCATCCTGGGGCCCGACCGTCTACCGGACGCGGTGCAGTGGACCATGCGGTCGCTCAAGCAGGTCCGGGACTACGCCTCCGGCGCGACCAACCAGCTCAAGGAGGACCTCGGCCCGGACTTCGAGGATTTCCGGAAGCCGCTGGCCGACCTCAACGAGCTGCGCGGCATGACACCGCGGTCGTTGATCACCAAACACCTGCTCGACGGCGACGACTCCTTCTTCACCGGCGACTTCGACGGCCGTGCCTCGGACGGGGTGACCCGCATCAAACCGGTGTCGGCACCGATGCCGGAGGTCAACCCGACCCCTGCGCCGTCGCTCACCGTGGACACCCCCGACGAGCCGCCCTCGCTGACGAAGGGTCCCGCCCCGACGTCGCAGCCCGGATCGCGGCCCCGCCGGACGGGCCGGCCGGACGTCGCGGACTGGGACGCCACCTGAGGCGGTCGCCGTCAGACGTTGCGGGTGGTGTCGATCCCCAGGCTCATCCCGGCGAGCCCGCGCCGCCGGACGGCGAGGCGTTCGGCGACGCCGCGGAGAGCCGCACCGGCCGGTGAGTCGGGGTGGGACAACACGAGCGGCATGCCGCTGTCCCCGCCGACGCGCAGGTCGGTCTCGAGGGGGATCTGCCCGAGCAGTTCGACCGGGGCGCCGACCGAGCGCGTCAGGCGCTCGGCGACGAGCGCGCCGCCACCCGAGCCGAAGGGCTCCATCCGCGTCCCGTCGGGCAGTTCCATCCAGGACATGTTCTCCACGACGCCGACGATCTTCTGCCGGGTCTGCAGCGCGATCGCGCCCGCCCGCTCGGCCACTTCGGCCGCGGCCTGCTGTGGCGTGGTGACCACGAGGATCTCCGCACCCGGGATCAGCTGGGCGATGGAGATCGCGACGTCGCCGGTGCCCGGCGGGAGGTCGAGCAACAGGACGTCGAGGTCACCCCAGTAGACGTCGGCCAGGAACTGCTGCAACGCACGGTGCAACATCGGTCCGCGCCACACGACCGGGGTGTTGCCCTTGGTGAACTGGGCGATCGAGATGAACCGGACGCCGTGCGCGATCGGCGGCATGATCATCTTCTCGACCTGCGTCGGTGCGGCGTCGTTGCCCATCATGCGGGGCACCGAGTGGCCGTAGATGTCGGCGTCGAGTACGCCGACGGACAGACCGCGATCGGCGAGCGCGGCCGCGAGGTTGACCGTCACGCTGGACTTCCCGACGCCACCCTTGCCCGAGGCCACGGCGTAGACACGGGTCAGCGACCCGGGCTGGGCGAAGGGGATCACGGGCTCCGCGCGGTCGCCGCGCAGGCTCTTGCGCAGCTCGGTGCGTTGCGCATCGTCCATCACGTCGAGCTCGACGCGCACGGCGCCGACGCCGGCGACGTCGGACGCAGCGGTGGTCACACGCTCGGTGATCTCGGTGCGCAGCGGGCATCCCGACGTCGTCAGGTAGATACCGATGTCGACGCTGCCGTCGTCGGCCACGGTCACCGACTTGACCATGCCGAGTTCGGTGATCGGTTTGCCGATCTCGGGGTCGTTCACCTTGCCCAGGGCCGTGCGGATCGCCGATTCGGTGTCGGCGGCGGGCCGCCGGTCGACGTCACGGCGTGTGTCGTCAGTCATCGCGACCAGGGTATCCGCCCGTGTCCGACGACCCGGACGCGGCGGCCTCCGGGTGGGCGGGTCAGGCGAGTGCGAGGGCGGGCGTGGCCGTCAGCGTCAGCGTGCGTACCTGGCAGGGGCCGGTCGTGGCCGCGGCCGTCAGTGGGTCGGCGGGATCGCCGGACACCGTCGCCGGTCCGCATCGCATGCCGAGGGCGTCGACGGTGATGCCGGCGATCTCCAGCGCCGTCGGCCCGGTCGGGGTGATCGTCCAGGGCAGCGTGGCGGTGCGGGCCAGTCCACACAGCGGGTTCGCGCCGCTCACGGTCGCCGTGGTGACGGTCGCGGTGGTGCCGTCCGCCGCGACGGTCCCGGTGAGCGCGAGCGAGCAGGTCACGGGTCCGGCGGGCGAGGTCACGGACAGTGTCGCCGGCGCCGTGAACTTTGCGTTCACCGCCGCGAAGCGTGGTGCGGTCGCCGGCGACTCCGGCAGCGGGGCGCCGGGTACCGGGGTGGCGCCGGGTGCTCCCGGACGGGCGGGAGGTGCGGGCGTGGCCGGTGTCGCCGGCCGCGCGGGCAGCCCCGAGACAGGGGTGGTGGGCACCGCGCCGGTGGCATACCCGATCGCCCAGGCGAGGACCTCGCTCACGTAGGGGAGCGACTGGTTGTAGCGGAGCACCGACGACACCCGGTGGACGGGGTTGAAGATGTCGCTGACACCGGCGCACAGGTAGCGGGCCGCGGAGTAGGTGGCGTCGAAGAGGTTGTTCGGATCGGCCTTGCCGTCGCCGTTGGCGTCGGCGCCCCAGGCCGCCCAGGTGCTGGGGATGAACTGCATCGGTCCCACGGCGCGGTCGTGGACCGGGTCCCCGTCGATCGCACCGTGGTCGGTGTCGGTGATGACGGCGTCGCCGGCGTTGGACCCGTCGAGCACGGGCCCGAGGATCGGCGTCAGGGTGGTGCCGGAGGAGTCGACGTTGCCGTTGCCGGCGTGGTTGCTCTCGATGCGCCCGATCCCGGCCAGCAGGTACCACGGCATCTTGCACCCGGGGTTCTCGCTGCCGATGCGGTCGGCGGCGAGCTTGTACGCGCGCATCGCGATCCCGGGGATGCCCAGCGGACCGGACGGCAGCGGCGGCGCGAGGACACGGGCCGCGGCCGCAGGTGCCGCCGCGACCGGGGTCGCGGGCCCGACGGGCGCGACGATGCGGGACGCGTGCTCGGCCACCGGTGCGATCCCGGCGGCGGGCACCGCGGCCGCGGCGCCGACCGGGACGGGCAGTCGCTGCGCACTCGACGTCGACGCCCCGAGCAGGACGATGCCGATGAGGAGACTCGCGAGCCCGGCGGTGAGGACGCGGCCCGACGTGTGCGCCGAGGCCTCACGCCACCGGGCTGCCGTCGCCTCCGACACCTGTCGCGCGCCGCGCCGCGCCGCGCCGATCGCCGACCGACCCCTGCCTCGACCGTTCATCACGTCAGCGCGCTCCTGTGACCGCTCGTCGCGCTTGTCGTCACGGCGCGGTGCGCGTGCGACTCACACTGTGGTGCTTCCCGATTCGGCACACCTCGACGACGCAATCACGTCACGGTGTACCGATCGACCGTCTTCCGCCGGCCCCGAGGCGGATTGTGACCCACGATACATATGGGGCCTCCGCGGTCGGTGCGTTTCGCGAGACGCTCAGGATCGACCGGAGCCCCGCGGGCGGTCGTCGGTGCCCTCGGGGTCACGCAGGGCGGTCCGCAGTTCGGTGAGGAGGTCGTCGAGCTCGCGGCGGAGGTAGTCGCGGGTGACGGTGTCGCCGACGGCGAGGCGCACCGCGGCCAGCTCGCGGGCGAGGAACTCGGTGTCGGCCTTGGTCTGCTCGGCCCGGGCACGGTCCTCGTCGATCGCGATGCGGTCGCGGGTCTCCTGCCGGTTCTGTGCGAGCAGGATGAGCGGTGCGGCGTAGGCGGCCTGCGTCGAGAACGCCAGGTTGAGCAGGATGAACGGATAGGGGTCCCATCGGATGCTCACCGCGGCCAGGTTCAGCGCGATCCACACGACCACGATGACCGTCTGGATCGCCAGATACCGACCGGTCCCCAGGAACCGCGCCAACTTCTCCGAGTAGACGCCGACCAGGTCGGAGTCGACGTGCAGACCGAACCCGCGACGACGGGTGCGGGGTGTGTCCAATCGACTCCGCGCGCGATCCGGGCTCATCGGTCGGCCCGTCCGTCGACGGCGGGCGCGACGGGTGCCCGCGCGGGCCGGTCACCGGGTTCGGTGTCCCGCCAGTCCTCGGGTAGCAGGTGGTCGAGCAGGTCGTCGACGGTCACCGCCCCCAGCAGGTGTCCTTCGGCGTCGACGACGGGACCGCAGACGAGGTTGTAGGTCGCGAAGTACCGCGTGACCTCCTCCAGCGTGTCCTCCGGGCCGAGGTGCGACAGATCCGTGTCGACGATGCCGCCGACCAGGTCGGCAGGGGGCTCGCGCAGCAGCTTCTGCAGGTGGACGCAGCCCAGGTACTTGCCCGTCGGCGTCGCCGTCGGCGGCCGGACGACGAAGGTGAGACTCGCCGACGCGGGCGTGAGGTCGGGGTTGCGCGCACGGGCGAGCGCCTCGGCGACGGTGGTGCTGGGGGTCACGACGGTGGGCTCGGGGGTCATCAGACCGCCCGCGGTGTCGGGGGAGAATGTGAGCAGGCGACGCACCGGGGCCGAGTCCTCGGGGTCCATCAACTGCAGGAGTGCTTCGGCCTCGAGGTCGGGCAGTTCGCCGAGGAGGTCCGCGGCGTCGTCGGGGTCCATCGCCTCGAGCAGGTCGGCGGCGCGGTCGACCTCCATGTGACCGATGAGGTCCGTCTGATCGTCGACCGGGAGTTCCTGCACGACGTCGGCGAGGCGCTCGTCGTCGAGGGCCGCCGCGATCTCCTGCCTGCGCTTGCTGGGCAACTCCCGCAGCGCGTTGGCCACGTCGGCGGCTCGCATCCCGTCGAACTGCGACAGTGCCTGCGACACAGCCTGTCCCGGCAACTGCAGGGCGCGGTGGTTGAGGCCCTGGACCGCAGGCCACTCGACGACGTGCGTACCCCCGCGGCGACGCAGTCGCGACCGGTGCGCCCGCACCGCCACGCGGCAGACCACCCAGTCGCGGGTACGGGTGCGTTCGATGGCCAGGTCGACGACGGTGACGTCCATGCCGGCGAGATCGGGGAGGTCGGGATCGTTCACGCGCACACGGGTGTCGAGGATCTGTCCGACCGCGAGGGCCTCACCGGGGCGCAGGTCGAGCCGCCGCAGGCTGACGGTACCGGTGGTCAGCGTGACCGATGTCGACTCGATCGACGTCACACGCAACATCGGGACGAAGATGCGGCGACGGGTGGTGAGCTCGACCGCGAGACCCAGCGCACGTGGCGGGGCGGAGTCGTGACGCAGCGACAGCACCAGGTCGCGGACACGGCCGATCGACTCCCCGTCGGGGCCGAGCACCGCGAGACCCACGAGCCGGGCCACGAACACCTTGCCCACCGTTGCCATGGCTGTAAGGGTAGTAGGGCGCTGCTGCCCGACCGGACCACTCCTTCCCGAGCGGCCTGTCGGGCACGCCAGGTGACACGACGGATCAGGACACGACGGGTGGGCACGGGAGGCGACGGTGACGAGCACGATCCCGCCCGACCCGCGGCTGCGGTCCCGCCGCACGGTCCTCGCCGTGCCCGGCAACTCCTCGCGGATGCTCGCCAAGGCCCGTGACAGCGATGCCGACGAGGTCTTCTGCGACCTCGAGGACGCCGTCGCGCCGTCGGAGAAGGAGGCCGCGCGTGCGGGCGTCGTCGCCGCGTTGAACACCGGTGGGTGGCGGCCCGGCCGTCGTGCGGTCCGGGTGAACGGGTGGGCGGGCCAGTGGACCCACGAAGACATCATCGCGGTCGTCACCGGCGCGGGTGCCCATCTCGACTCGATCATCCTCCCGAAGGTGCGGTCGGGTGCCGAGGTCGTGGCCGCGGCCTTGCTGCTCGACCAGCTGGAGATGCGGTGCGATCTCGCCCCGGGGTCGATCGCCCTGCAGGCGCAGATCGAGGATGCGTTGGCCCTGACGCGTGTCGACGAGATCGCTTCGGCCACACCCCGTCTCGAGGCGCTCGTGATCGGTCCCGCCGACATGGCCGCCGACCTCGGGATGCGCACCCTCACCACGGGGGAGCAGCCCGTCGGGTACGCCCTGGGTGACGCCCACCACCACGTGATGATGACGGTCCTGGTGGCCGCACGGGCCCACGGACTCGCGGCCGTCGACGGCCCCTACCTCGCGCTCGACAACCCGGATGGTCTCCGGCGCATAGCATCTGCCGCGGCAGCGCTCGGGTTCGACGGCAAGTGGGTGATCCATCCCGGTCAGATCGACACGGTCAACGAGGTGTTCACGCCGACGTCCGGGCAGCTCGACGCCGCGCGGTCGCTCCTCGACGCGCACGCCGCCGCCGCCGCCGACCCGGCCGGCGCGCGCGGGGCCGCCCGGCACGCGGGCGAGATGATCGACGAGGCGAGTGCGGCGATGGCGCGGTCGGTTCTCGCCCGCGCGGCGGCCGCGGGAACGGACATCGACCGCCCGACGTTCTCCTGACGAAGCAACGAGAAGAGGAAGACACCATGACGAACCCGCTCGGACCCCGCCAGGGACAAGGTCCCGGCCTGCCCACGCCGCCCTCGGGGTGGCCGATCGGCTCGTACGGCACCTACGCCGAGGCGCAGAAGGCCGTGGACTACCTGTCGGACCAGCACTTCCCGGTCCAGGGCGTCACCATCGTCGGCGTCGATCTCATGCAGGTCGAGCGCGTCACCGGCCGCCTCACCTGGGGGCGCGTCATCGGCGGCGGTATCGCGTCGGGCGCCTGGCTCGGCCTGTTCGTGGGTCTGCTGCTCAGCATCGTCACCGGGAATCTGTTGCCGTCCTTGGTCTTCGGCCTGGTGTTCGGTGCGCTGTTCGGGGTCATATCGGCCTCGCTCGCCTACGGCGCGACCCGAGGACAGCGCGACTTCGCGTCCACGATGCAGCTGGTCGCAGGTCGCTATGACGTGATCTGCGATCCCAAGACAGCGGAGCAGGCCCGCGACCTCTTGGCGCGCACCGCCATCTGATCACACGCTCGCCGCGGACGCCCGCAACGACCGACGCCCCGATCGGACACGCCCACGCATGGTCGTGTCGTGACTGTGACCAGGCGTTCCCTCGAGGGTGGGACGATCATCCCGAATGTGTTGCGAGTCACGAAACCGCCCCTATAACGTATCGCCTCAGGCATTCGATGGCGCACGCCGGACATCTCTGGTGTCGTGCACTGGCCGCTAGGAGGCGCACGTGGCGGGGAACGATGGCTCCGGCGGGGGATCCCGCTCGACCGGGGTGAACCGACCGACCCGGCGACGGTCCCGCCGTCGTCTCGCACTGGCCGCCATGGCGGCCGCGGTCGCCGTGCCGACGATCGCGGCCTGCGGTTCGGGGTACACGCAGGGCACCATCAACGTGTACACGCCGCCGGACAACGCGTCTCTCATCGACTCGGTCGGCAAGGACTGCACGGCCCGGTCGAACGGCGCGTATCGCGTTGTCACACACAAACTCCCGCGTAGCGCAGACGACCAACGACTGCAGCTCGCCCGTCGACTGGCCGGCAACGACGCCGGGATCGACATCCTCGGCATGGACGTCGTCTGGACAGCGGAGTTCGCCGACGCCGGATGGCTGGTCCCGGTCCCCGACGACATGGCCGGTTCCATCCGTGCCGAGTCGCTGCCGGGGCCGCTGCAGACGGCGGAGTGGAAGACCAAGGACGACAGCGCGAAGCGCCTCTACGCGATCCCGACCTGGACCAACACCCAGTTGCTCTGGTTCCGCCCGGACATCCTGAAGGAGTACCTCGGCCGGACGACGCCCCCCACCACGTGGGATCAGCTGTTGTCGGACAACGAGACGATCCGCAAGGCGTGGAAGGGTCCGGGGCCGGCGCCGAGCTACATCGAGGTCCAGGGTGCCCAGTACGAGGGCCTCATGGTCTGGTTCAACACGCTCCTGCAGAGCGCCGGCGGCGAGGTCGTCGACCCGGACGATCCGAGCAAGGTGACGCTCGACGACACCCCCGAGCACCGGGCCGCGACGGTGAAGGCGCTGCAGGTGATGCGCGCGATCGCCCGCGCGCCCGGCGCCGACCCGTCGCTGAGCAACGCCAAGGAGGACGACGGCCGTCGCACGATGGAGAACGGGCTCGCGACCTTCCAGGTCAACTACCCCTTCGTGTTCCCGTCGATGCGCAAGAACGCCGCCACCGGCGCGGTCCCGTTCTTCCCGGAGATGACCCAGTTCAAGTCGCTGTTCGCCGACGACGACAATCCTCCGAAGGACTCCAGCCTCGGTCGCGTGAACCAGGTGGTGCGCACGAAGTTCGATTTCGCCCGCTACCCCGCGATCCGGCCGAACGATCCCGCGAAGGTCACCGTCGGTGGTGTGAACTTCGCCGTCGCGGACACCTCGAAGCAGAAGGACCTGGCGTTCCAGGCCGCGGCGTGCCTCACCGACGCCAAGGCGCAGAACGTCTACTCGGTGCAGGGCGGTACGCCGCCGACCATCGCCTCGGTCTACGACGACCCTGCGTTCAAGGCCGTCTACCCGATGGGTGAGCTCATCCGCCAGCAGCTCCAGACGGATGCCTCCTCGACACGCCCGGCGTCCCCGGTGTACCAGGCGATCTCGACGCTGCTGACCGCCAAGCTCAGCCCGCCGGGAGGGCTCGACCCACAGACCGGCCCGGCCGTCCTCGCCGAGCAGGTCCGCAACGCAATCGACGGCAAGGGGCTGATCCCATGACGACTGCGAACCCAGGAGCGATGGGGGACCCGGGAGCGGTCGGGGACTCCGACGCGCTCGGCGGGACCGGTCGCCGCGGCCGTCACGCCGCACCGGAATCGGCGGCACCGCAGCAGGTACGGGCCGCCGACCCACAGGCGAAGAAGGCGTCGTCGGAGGGCAAGAAAGCCGACCGTCGACTCGGCCTGATGCTCATCGCGCCGGCCGTCGTGGTCATGCTCGTCGTGACCGGCTACCCGATCGTCTACTCGGTGTACCTCAGCCTCTTCAAGGCGAGCCTGTCGGCGCCGGGCAAGAACGAGTTCGTGTGGTTCTCGAACTACGTCACCGCGCTGAGCGACCAGTACTGGTGGACGGCCCTGGGGGTCACCCTGGGCATCACGGTCGTCTCGGTGGCGATCGAGTTCGTCCTCGGACTCGCGATCGCACTCGTCATGCACCGAACCCTGTTCGGCCGCGGCCTCATCCGCACCGTCGTGTTGATCCCCTACGGCATCGTCACCGTCGTCGCGGCACTGTCCTGGTACTACGCCTGGACCCCGGAGACCGGCTACCTCGCCAACCTGTTGCCCACTGGGTCCGCGCCGCTGACCCAGCAGTGGCCGTCGTTGGCGATCATCGTCCTCGCCGAGGTGTGGAAGACGACGCCGTTCATGGCGCTGCTGCTGCTCGCCGGTCTCGCCCTCGTCCCCGACGACCTCCTCAAGGCCGCCCAGGTCGACGGCGCCGGCGCGTGGACACGTCTGATCAAGATCACCATCCCGCTGATGAAGCCGGCGATCCTCGTCGCCCTACTCTTCCGCACGCTCGACGCGTTCCGCGTCTTCGACAACATCTACGTCCTCACCAAGGGTGCGAACAGCACCTACTCGGTGTCGATGTTGGGTTACGACAACCTGTTCAAGGCCTTCAACCTCGGTGTCGGATCCGCGATCAGCGTGCTCATCTTCATCGTCGTCGCGATCATCGCGTTCCTGTTCATCAAGGGCTTCGGTGCCTCGGCGCCCGGTGCCGACCAAGAGGGGCGGTAGTCACACCCATGAACGTCACCGCGGGACGCCGTGTCGGCTGGTCCGTCATCAACCTGCTCGTCATCCTCTACGCGCTGATCCCGGTGCTGTGGATCGTGAGCCTGTCCTTCAAACCGCAGGCGAAGGTCACCGACGGCAACTTCATCCCCACCTCGTTCTCGTTCGAGAACTACAAGAACATCTTCAAGACGAACGAGTTCACCTCGGCGTTGATCAACTCGATCGGCATCGGCCTCATCACCACCGTGATCGCCGTCGTGATCGGCGCGTTCGCGGCATACGCCGTGGCCCGCCTGGACTTCCCGGGCAAGCGGGTGTTCATCGGCGTCGTCCTGCTCGTCGCGATGTTCCCCCAGATCTCGCTCGTGACACCGCTGTTCAACATCGAGCGGTCGGTCGGACTGTTCGACACGTGGCCCGGTCTGATCCTCCCGTACATCACGTTCGCGCTCCCGCTGGCGGTCTACACGCTCCAGGCGTTCTTCCGCGAGATCCCCTGGGAGCTCGAGAAGGCCGCGAAGATGGACGGCGCGACACCCGCCCAGGCGTTCCGACGGGTCATCGCACCCCTCGCCGCGCCGGGCATCGTCACCGCGGCGATCCTCGTCTTCATCTTCGCCTGGAACGACCTGCTGCTCGCCCTGTCGTTGACGTCCACCGAACGGTCCATCACCGCGCCGGTGGCGATCACGAACTTCACCGGCAGCTCCCAGTTCGAGGACCCGACCGGATCCGTCGCCGCCGCCGCGGTGGTCATCACCATCCCGATCATCGTCTTCGTCCTCATTTTCCAACGTCGAATCGTTGCCGGTCTGACCTCCGGCGCTGTGAAGGGATAAACCCATGGCCGACATCGTTCTGGACAAGGTGAGCAAGCGATACGCCGACGGGTCCCTCGCGGTGAGCGAGGTGGACATCGAGATCGCCGACGGGGAGTTCATCATCCTGGTCGGGCCGTCGGGCTGCGGGAAGTCGACGACGCTCAACATGATCGCCGGCCTGGAGGACATCTCGGAGGGTGAGCTGCGCATCGGCGGCACACGCGTCAACGAGAAGGCACCGAAGGACCGCGACATCGCGATGGTGTTCCAGTCGTACGCGCTGTACCCGCACATGTCGGTGCGCGACAACATCGCGTTCCCGCTGAAGTTGGCGAAGATGTCGAAGGGTGAGGTCGACGCGAAGGTCGCCGAGGCGTCGAAGATCCTCGACCTCGACCAGTACCTCGACCGCAAGCCCGCCAACCTCTCCGGTGGTCAGCGGCAGCGTGTCGCCATGGGCCGCGCGATCGTCCGGTCGCCGCAGGCGTTCCTCATGGACGAGCCGCTGTCCAACCTCGACGCGAAGCTGCGTGTGCAGATGCGGTCGGAGATCTCGCGTCTGCAGCAGCGGTTGGGGACCACGACCGTCTACGTCACCCACGACCAGACCGAGGCGATGACCCTCGGCGACCGTGTCGTGGTGTTGCGCGGCGGGCACGTCCAGCAGATCGGCACCCCGCAGGAGTTGTACGCGCACCCGGCCAACCTGTTCGTCGCCGGCTTCATCGGGTCGCCCGCGATGAACTTCCTGCCCGGTCGCCTCACGGGGTCCGGTGTCGAGACGGCCATCGGGACCATCGCGGTGCCCGAGCACGATCGCGCCGTGCAGAAGGCGCAGTCGCTGCGCTCGACGGGGGACGTCCTCGTCGGCATCCGCCCCGAGCACTTCGAGGACGCGCGGCTCCTCGACGACTCCGCCCGTGCGCGCGGCGGGACGTTCACCGCCCACGTCGAGGTCCTGGAGTCGATGGGATCGGACTCCTACGCCTACTTCTCGGTCGGCGGTGATCGTGCATCGAGCGACGCCCTCGCCGAGCTGGCCGCGGACTCCGGCGCCGATCTGGGTGGCAACCAGTTCATCGCGCGGCTCTCGCCCGAGTCGTCGGTGGCGAAGGGGCAGGACGCCGAACTCTGGTACGACGCGGGCAAGGTCGCGCTCTTCGACCAGTCCTCGGGTCACAACCTGCTGGGCTGAGCGGGGGTCAGGGGCGTCGTCGGTCCGACGAGTCCCGGAGGTCGTCGATGATCGACTCGTCCCAGACGTGTCGGCGCACGAGGCGGTAGCGCTCGCACGCCAACCACATGTAGAGCTCGGCGTCGGTCGCCTCCGGGCGGATCTCCGCACGGCGGGCCATCCGCACCACGGGGAGGAACTCCTCGCCGAACCAGCGACGTGCCACCTCGTCGCGGCCGAGGTACTCGCCGACCTCCTGACTGAGTCGGAACCCCCACGCCTCGACGCTCTCCGCCAGCTCGGCGTAGTCGAACGGGTCCTCGACGGAGATCGCCTCGGCCTGCTTGCCGCGCAAAGGGACCCGCGACAGGAACAGTCGTCGGTGATCCTTCAGCGCCAGGTCGGACACCCCGCGGATCCCGTCGGGGGAGATGCGGGTGTGGATCTCGGTGACGTAGGCGTCGATGGTCTCGAGGTGCCGTGCGATCGCGATCGAGACGCGGTGGTGACCGTCGACCACGAAGTGCATCTCGCCGATCCGGTAGAGCACCACCGGCGGCATGGACTCGCCGCGGCGTTGTGCGGCCGCCAGTCGCTGCCAGCGCGCGCGGACGCGGGCCGAGGTGGGCCGGAACAACCGGTCGAAATCCCGCGTGCGGTCGACGCTTCCGACGATCGTCGACACCTCGACCACGACGAGGCCCAGTGCGGTCTCACCGGTCCGGCCGAGTGCGGCCACCACCTCGTCGAACGGCAGGACCGTGTTGACGTCGGCGGGTTGGCGCGTGAACCAGGCAGCCAGGCGCGCGAGTTCGGCGCGGCGCCGCTGCCTGCTGAAGTCGTTCTCGGCATCCGCGTCCGGGAAGCCGGTGTCACGCGCCATGTCGCCGCCGGGTGATCTCGATCCCGCCGCCCCCGGGTGCGATGTCGAACACGGTGTAGCCCACCGTGTTCACCGACACCGTGACGCCGTCGCGGTGGGCGGGGTCGAACGGGATGGCCAGGTCGGCCGGTCGGGTGCCGTAGGGGTGGACATGGCCGTGGACCAACGTCTGAGGGCGGAGGGCGCGGACGAGGTCGACGAGACATCCGAAGCCGCGGTGCGGCCCGTCGGGCCCGTCGCCGTATCCCTGCGCCGGACTGTGGGTGAGCAAGATGTCGACACCGCCGATCGGTCGCCCGCGCAGGCGGGCGATGCGGGCGGCGAGCGTCTCGCGTCGGTGCAGTGCGCGGGCGCGGCGTCGTTGGGCCTTCTCGCGATACTGGTTGGGGCCGTCGTTGTAGCGGATCGACCCGCCCAGACCGGCGATCCGCAGACCGGCGACCGACACCACCCGTCCGTCGGCGTTGACCCCGCCGCGGGGGCCCGGGTCGGCGGCGGGCAGCCCCGCCCGCGTCCACCCCGATCGGCCGCGTCGGAACCCGGACAGGTCCCGGTCGTGGTTGCCCGGGACGAAGACGCACGGTGCCCCACTTCGGGTGGCGAGGGTCTCGAGGTAGTCGAACGGCAGGTCACCCGCGCCGAGGACGAGGTCGGGGGCGATCTGTTCGGCGAGGCCGCACAGCAGTCCGTCGACGACCTCGTCGGCAACCGCGAGCACCCGCACCATGGGCGTCAGGGTACAACCGGGTCTGATTCACTGGACCCGATGAGCGAGTCAGTCGTCGACACCGTCGTGGCACATCTGGGTGCGGCGATCGGCACCGATCCCCAGCGCGCGTCGGTCACCTTCCTCGGCGTCGAGACGATCGACGTGCTGCGGTTCGCCGCCGCCGACGAGGTGGTCTTCGCCAGCGCCGGGTGCTCGCGGCACCCGATGACCGACCCGACCGACCTCGCCGCGGACCCGGTACGGGGGCCGCGTGCGGAGGTCGTGGTGCGGATGCGGTCCCGGGGAGACCTGTCGGGTCTGCATCGCGCGATCGCGGTCCTCGCCGCCGCTCCCGCCGTGGAGGGGATGGTCCTCGGTGTCGACGCGCTCGTGGACCTCTCGGAGCCGTTGTGGACCGGGTCGTCGTGCACGGCCGTCGTGCTGGAGGCCGACACCGTCCCGGACTGCCCGCTGCCCGACCCGATGTCGCCGGTGACGTTCCTGCGCGCCGTCCCGATCACCGCCAACGAGGCCGCGTGGGTGCGGCTGCGCGGCGTCGACGAGCTGCGGAAGGCCTGGCGCGAGGCCGGCATCGACGTCGCCGACCCGCATCGCGTCGCGGTGGAACCCGGCGCCTGACCGCCCTCTACAGCCAGTGGTTGCGCCGGAAGGTGCGCCACAGCCCGACGCACACCGCCGCGAGGAACACCAGCAGTACGTAATAGCTGTAGCGCCAATGGAGTTCGGGCATGTTGTCGAAGTTCATGCCGTAGATGCCCGCGAACATCGTCGGTACCGACGCGATCGCGACCCACGACGTGATCTTGCGCATGTCGGTGTTCTGCTGGATGCCGACCTTCGCCGACGCGGCGCCGAGCAACGACGTCAGCACCTCGTCGAACGTCGAGATGCGTTCCGACACCGTGATCTGGTGGTCGAGGACGTCCCGCAGATAGCGGCGGACCTCCTTGGGGCACAGGTCGTTCTCCGACGAGGTGAGCCGCTGCAACGGTGAGGTGAGCGGCCCCACCGCACGCTTGAGCTCGGTGATCTCCCGCTTCAGCAGGTACACCGGGTCGATGTCGACGCCGCCGGACGGGGCGAAGATGGCGCGCTCGAGCGCGTCGACGTCGTTCTCGACGGCAGCGGTCACGTCGAGATACGTGTCGACGACGTGGTCGGCGATGGCGTGCATCACCGCGTACGGCCCCAGGGCGAGGCGATCGGCCCGGGACTCGAGATCCCGGCGGACGCCCGCGAGGTGGGTGAAGTCGCCGTGGCGCACGGTGATGACGAAGTCGTGGCCGACGAAGATCATGATCTCGCCGGTCTCCACGACCTCCTTGGTGGTGGTGAGGGATTCGTGTTCGACGTATTTGACCGTCCGCAGCACGATGAACTGCGTGTCGTCGTAGCGCTCCAGTTTGGGCCGCTGGTGGGCGGCCACGGCGTCCTCGACCATCAGCTCGTGCAGGCCGAACGTCTGGGCGACATCGGCCATCTGCCGGTCGTCCGGGGCGTGCAGCCCCACCCAGACGAAACCCTCACCGGATGATCGGACCTGGTTGAGCGCACCGCTGTGCGTCCACTTGCCGGGGCGGCGACGACCGTCGACGTAGACCGCGCAGTCGACGACGGCCCGGGACGGCGGGATCGGGATCCGGGGACGCCCGGCGGGTGGTCCGCCCGCAGCGCGCAACGACGGCAACGACGGCATCTCCGACCTCCTCGTGAGCGGTGTGGCGTACGCGCGTCATCGTACGGCGCAGGAGAGACCGACCCCGTCGGCTAGCGTGGTCTCCCGTGATCCCGCTGCGCCGCCGTCGCCCTCGCCGGGCGGCGTGGGCGATTCTCACGGCCGTCGTCGTCGCGGTGTCCGCGTGCTCCACCAGCACCTCCGGGACACCGGCGCCGCTCGTCGTGGGCGCGACTCCCGGGGTGGCCGCGGCGGTGGTCGCCGACATCTATCGACAGGTCCTGCGGTCGGCCGGGGCGCCCGTCGCCGACGACACCGCTGTCGGCGACTACGGTCGCCTCCTCGACGGCCTCGACCAGGGTCGGGTCGCGCTGTTCGGCGCGTTCGACGGGGAACTGTTGTCGCGGCTGGCGCCGTCGTCGACGGCGACCTCGCCGGACGACGTCTACGTCGACCTCAACCGCGCGCTGCCGCAGGGCGCGTCGGTCGGCGACGCCACGACCGTCAGCGACCAGGTCCAGGTCGTGGTCGAGAAGTCTCTCGCCGAGACGACCGGGGTCGACGAGTTGTCGGAGTGCGGGCGTCTGCCCGTCGGGTTGTCGTTGGTGGGTGACCGTGACCTCGACCCGATGACCGCGTCGGCGCTGGCGGCGTCGGGGTGTCGATTCGCGCCCTATCAGCGTCTCGGGTCCGTCGCCGAGGTGATCGCTGCCGTCCGCGGCGGTCGAGCGGCGGGCCTCGTCTCGCCGCTCTCGGCTGCCGGCACCACCGCCGACCTCACCTCGCTCACCACGCCCGCGGAGGCCTCCGAGGACTCCGGTGCGGGACCCACGACCACCCCCCCGACCTCCCCCCGACCGGTGGATCCGACCGCCATCCGGGCGCAGATCCTGGTGCCCGTCTACGCATCCGGATCACTCACCCGCGACCAGGTCCGTGCGATGAACAAGGTCGCGGGCGAGTTGACCACCGCCGATCTCGCGACGATGGCCCAGCGTGTCTCGGAGCGCCAGGCGTCGCGGTCGGCCGTGGTGAGCGGCTGGCTCGCCGAACACGGGTTCTGACCCCGCGGTGGCAGGCGATCGGGGAGCGGCGCCTCCCACCGCGGTGACCTGGTGGGGACACTCGACGACGACGGTCGTCGACAGCGGTGTCCGGATCCTGACCGATCCGATCCTCACCGGTGGTGTCGCGCACCTACGCCGACGCCGTGGGCCCCGGCCCACCGACGACGCCCGTCACGCCGATGTGGTCGTGGTGTCGCATCTGCACGCCGATCACCTGCATGTCCGCTCGGTGGCGATGGTCGATCCCGCCGCGGTGCTCGTGGTGCCGCGTGACGCCGGGAGAGCGGTCCGCGGGTTGTCGAGACTGCGCGACCGCGACATCCGTGAGGTGTCCCCGGGTGACGTCGTCGATGTCGGCGCCGTGCGGATCCGCGCCGTCCCCGCCCGGCACGACGGGCGACGGCATGCGCTGGCCTCGACCCGGGTCGAACCCGTGGGCTACGTGCTGGAGGGTGCGGCGCGCACGTACTTCGCCGGGGACACCGATCTCTTCGACGGGATGGCCGACGCCGTCGGCGGGTGCGATCTCGCGCTGTTGCCCGTCGGCGGGTGGGGCCCGGGCCTCGGCGAGGGACACATGACCGCCGATCGTGCCGCGGTCGCAGCGGGTCGGCTGCGCGCCGGGACCGCGGTGCCCATCCACTTCGGGACGTTGTGGCCACGCGGGATGTCGGCCGTCGCGCCCGATGAGTTCCTGCCGCCCGGATCCGACTTCGTGCGGGCGGCGGCGATCCACGCCCCCGACACCCGCGCTCACGAGTTGCTCCCGGGTCAGGTCCTACGACTCGGATCGTGACGCGCGCATCCGCTCGAGCTGTCGTCGTCGGATCGTCCAGATCGGGAACGGACGTCCCTGCCGCAGGATCCGGAGCATCCGGTAGCGGTCGTAGAGGGTCACCACCAGCGACACCAGCAGCAGGAAGAACAGCGAGGGGATGGGCTGCACCGCGGGTCCACGAGGGGTGGGCAGCAACACCAGGACAACGACGACACCCGCGTTGATGGCCGAGACGGCGATGAACTGCGACACCGTCGACGTCCACTCGACACCGCGTCCGGCGATGTGGTGGCTCACGACCGAGTTCGCGACCACGAGTATCGCCACGGTCACGACGATCTGCGTCGACGTCGCCTCGACGCCGGGCAGGATGCGCGAGAACACGAGCAGCAGCATCGAGACCAGCACGATCTTCTCGACGAGCGGTCCGCGGAGGAACGCGCCCTGCGTGGCCCGCATGTCCGCGGGCACACGGGCGACGCGTCCGCCACGGGTGCGGGCGGCGACGTCGAATCCGAACGGCCAGTCACCCTGCGGAAGATGTCGTGCACCGACGCGGATCCCGACTGCGAGAAGGGCGACCACCACGGCGGCGACCGGCAGGACCCACGGCCTGTTCCCGACCGCGACCGTCCAGCTGTCGTCGAGGCCGGCCCCGAGGACGCGCGTCTTCACCTCGTCGGTGACGTCGAGTTCGGCGATGTGCAGCCACCATTCCTGGGGCAGCTTGATCACCACCCAGATGCCCGCGGCGAGGAGGAGCAGCGTGCGGTGGCTCAGACGTGAGGGGGCCCAGCGACAGCGCACGAGTTCATAGGCGATGAAGAAGTACTCGAACGTGTTGGGGAAGGCGAGGAGCAACCAGCGGGCGGAGCTGTACTCGAAGGCGACGACACCGATCAGCCGGTAGTAGAAGAGGAACCGGGCGATGCCGAACGCCATCGGGTCGGACCAGTTCTGCAGCGTCGACAGGTAGGCGATGGCCAGGTAGTAGATGTCGAGAGCCTTGTCGTACGACTGATATCCGGAGATGTCGAGACCCGGGACCTGCTGGAAGATCGTCTGATCCACCGCGTCCAGGACGAGTGCGGCGACGATCGCCGGCACCGGGAATCGCGGGATGACGAGCGGTACGAGCAGGCGGCCCGCGACGACGAGCAGGACGACGGCCGTTCCCACGTGTCACCCCCTCGTCGTGTCCCGCCGGGCCGAGCCCGGCAGACGACGATAGCAACGCACGCCGTCTGTTGGGCGGTAGGAGCCGTCCGTTGGGCGGCCGGGACCGTTCGTTGGGCGGTCGGGTGCTCCGCGACGTCGGGTACCGCCCAGTCGACGTCGGGAAGCGCCCACTCGACGGTTCCTGCCGCCCAACGAACGGGGTGCGGGGTCGTGAATGTGGTTGTGCACACGCTGGTTTGGGCCTCCGGGATTGTCGGACCCCTCGTGTACACATGTGCGTATGGAGCACGCCAGCACCCTCGACGCGCGGGAGGCGCTGCGCGCGATGATCGCTGCGCTCGGTGCGCTGGGGGCGGCCGGTGATGAGGGCGAGGCGATCGATCTGATCTCTCTGGCCGAGTCGGTCAAAGCTGCGTGCG
The DNA here is from genome assembly GCF_054332755.1 of Williamsia sp. SKLECPSW1. Classification (NCBI taxonomy): domain Bacteria; kingdom Bacillati; phylum Actinomycetota; class Actinomycetes; order Mycobacteriales; family Nocardiaceae; genus Williamsia; species Williamsia sp. SKLECPSW1. The sequence continues at coordinate 3,327,351 of NZ_JBTGLI010000001.1, forward strand.
CGGCGACGCAGGCCGAGCAGACCCTGCGCCTGCAGGAGTTGCGGTCCGCCGCCGAAGCCGAGCGGGGTGTGCCCGTCGAACGACGCTGCCGCGGGTTGTCCGCGGAGGTCGCATTGGCGCGGCGGGTGTCGGGTAACGCCGGTGGACGGTATCTGGGGTTCGCGCGGGCGATGGGTGAGATGCCCAACACCTTCGCACGTCTCCGAGACGGATCCCTGTCGGAGTGGCGGGCCACCATCCTCGTCCGCGAGACCGGGTATCTGCAGGTGGAGGACCGTCGTGCGATCGACGACGCCCTGTGCGCGGATCCCAAGACACTCGACGGTGTCGGCGATCGGGCGGTGGAGGCGTTGGCGAAGCGGATCGCCTACTCCCGTGACCCGCACGCCGTGGTCGACCGCAACGCCTCGGCCCCGAAGGATCGGCGGGTGAGCCTGCGACCGAAACCCGATGCCATGGTGCAACTTTCCGCGTTGTTGCCGATGACGGCGGGGATCGCGGCCTACGCCGCGCTGAAGAAGCAAGCCGATCTGATCTGTCAGTCCGACGACCGCACCCACGCCCAGGTCATGGCCGACACCCTGCTCCGACGGCTCACCGGTGTGGCCGTGCCCGGGGCGATCCCCCTCGCCGTGGACGTCGTGGTCAGTGCGGACGTTCTCACCGGTGCAAGCGGCGCCGCGGCAGATGTCCCGGGCTACGGACCCATCCCTGCCGACACCGCGCGGGATCTGATCGCCGACGCCCTCGACCACGACACGACAGTCACTCTGCGCAGGTTGTTCGCCGCACCCGAGACTGGCGCGCTGGTCGCGATGGAGTCGAGAGCCAGGCTGTTCCCGACAGGCCTGCGCCAATTCCTGACCCGCCGCGATGTGTCGTGCCGGATCCCGTACTGCGACGCCCCGATCGCCGAGATCGACCACGCCCACCCCCACCACACCGGCGGGCCGACCACCGCCGACAACGGACTGGGGGAATGTCGGACTCACAACCGGCAGAAAGAGAACCCCGGCTGGCAGGTCACCACCGGCCTCGACGACCACGGCCGACACGAAGCCCTGGTCCGCACACCCACCGGACACGAACACCGATCCCGCGCACCCGCGCAGCGATCCGACGACGCGGCGTGACTGCCGCCTCGCGTCAGGTGAGGCGAGTGCGCAGGAACGCACCGAGGTGGTCGACCGCGTCGGCGGCCTCGGCGAGCATGGAGGCCTGCTGGTGGCCGACATGCCACAGCCGCGGGAACTCCCGGAGCTCGACGTCGACGCCGGACGCCCGGAGTTTGTCGACGAACGTGACCGTCTGCGGGTGTAAGGCTTCCCGCACCCCGATGTGGACCACCGTCGGCGGAAGGCCGCTCAGGTCACCGTTGAGCGGTGCATACCCCGGGTCCGACGGGTCCCCGCCGCCGAGATAGGCCTCCGCGCACGCCCGCGACCACCCGTGGTTGACCACGATGTCGGTCGCGTGACCCGAGGGGCCGACGTCCTGCGTCGGATCGACCCACGGGGCGATGAGTCCCAGTGCGGCGGGGGTGATGTCGTGATCGTCGATCAGCCGCCGGGTGACGGCCACCGCCAGCCCACCGCCGGCGGAGTCGCCGGCGATCGCGATGCGATCGGGCGTCAGGTCGTGATGGCCGACCAGATCGAGGAACGCGGCCACGCCGTCCTCGACCGCCGCGGGAAACGGATCCTCCGGTGCCAGGCGGTAATCCGGCGCGAACACCGTCGCGTCGGTGACTGCGGCGAGACGCGCGACCAGCCGACGATGCGAGCGCGGAGAACCGATCACGTAGCCGCCGCCGTGCAGATACAGCACTGCGCTGGGGTTCTCGGTCGCGCCGACGGTCACCCGTTCGGTGGGTCGCCCACCCAACGTGAGGTGCCGGATCACGGTGTCGGCGGGAAGGGGATCGACGTCGAGTGCGTGGTCGGCGAGGCGGCGCTGCCACCTGACCGGCAGGCGGGGATGCAGCATCACCCCGTAGAGCGCCCGGGTCGCCGGTTCCACCAGCGCGATCGGGAGCGACACCCCCGCAGGGGCCGCGCTCACGACCGCGGCTTGAGGGTCGCGCCCGCGGCCTTGGCGACCACCGGCATGTACGCGGCACCGAGAACACGCACGAGCTTGTCGAGGAACTTGGCGTCGGACCCGACGAGGATGCGCGGCTTGTTCTTCTCGACACCGGCGAGGATCACCGACGCGGCCTGAGGCGAACTCATCCGTGCCAGCTTCTTGTCGAAGAGGGCCGCGAACTGTGCGGCGTCGGAGCCCTCGTTCACCGTGGCATTCCGCGCGATCGCGGTCTTGATGCCGCCCGGATGGACACACGAGACCGACACCGGGTGCCCGGACAGTCGCATCTCCTGGATCAGCGACTCGGTGAACCCTCGCACGGCGAACTTCGCCGCGTTGTAGGCACTCTGCCCCGGCGTCGACATCAGGCCGAACAGTGACGAGGTGTTCACGATGTGCCCGTCGCCGGAGGCGATGATGTGCGGCAGGAACGCCTTCGTGCCGTTGACGACGCCCCAGTAGTCGACGTCCATGATGCGGTCGTAGGTCTTGAAGTCGGTGAGCTCCACCTCGCCGTGGTGTGCGATGCCCGCGTTGTTGAAGATCGCGTTGACCTTGCCGAAGTGTGCGGCGACGGTCTCGGCGTACTCGAGCACCGCCTCCCGCTCGGCGACGTTGAGCAGCTGCGAGTGGACGTCGGCGCCCTTGGCCTCCAGCATCGCCGCCGTCTCCTCGAGCCCCGTGGGGTTCATGTCGGAGATCGCGAGCCGAGCGCCCCTGTCCGCGAGCTGCAGTGCGAGGTCGCGGCCCATCCCGCTGGCCGCGCCGGTGACGACGACGACCTTTCCGGAGAAGTCCTTCATCTGATCTGGTCCCTTCCTTCTCAGACCGTCGCCGACGCCGGCTGCGGGGTCGATGTGCTCGTGGACTCGTCGCGACGTGTCTCGTACGCCGCGAGGTCGAACTTCTTCGTCGCCTTCCGGAAATTGAAGGTGAAGCCGGGCCACAGGGTGGTGATGTTGCCGAACTGGTCCTTGTACCAACTCGAGCAGCCGCCGTTCTCCCAGACGCTCGTCGCCAGGGTGGACTGCACTTCGCGGTTGTAGTCACGTTGGACGTCGGCACGCACCTCGGTACGGGCGATGTCGTTGCGGCGCACGGTCTTCAGCCAGTCCGCCAGGTAGTTCAGCTGCGACTCGATCATGAAGACCATGGACGTGTGGCCGAGGCCGGTGGCGGGCCCGATCATGAGGAACATGTTCGGGAAGCCGTGGACCGTCGATCCCTTGTAGGCGGCCATGCCGGTGCGGGCCCACACCTGGGCGAGGCTGTCGCCGTCGCGGCCGATGATGTGTTCGAAGCCGGGGGAGTCGGTGACGTGGAACCCGGTGGCGACGACGATCGCGTCGATCTCGCGGGTGGTGCCGTCCTTGGTGACGATCCCCGTCGGGGTGACCTTCGCGATCCCGTCGGTCACGACGTCGACGTTGTCCTGACCGAGGGCCGGGTAGTACGTGTTGGACAGCAGGATCCGCTTGCAGCCGACCTTGAACTTCGGGGTCACCTTCGCGCGCTTCACCGGATCGGAGATGCCGCGTCGGATGTTGATCCGACCGGCGGCGTGGGCGGGACGCAGCACGTCGGGTCGGTGGGTGAGACCGTAGGACACCAGCTCGTGCGCGAGATAGATGCCGGTACGCGACAAGCGCTGTGCGCCGGGCACGTTGGCGAAGATCCAGTGCTCGAGTCCGGTGTACTCCCGGTCGGCGCGGGGCAGGACCCACGGCGCGGTGCGCTGGTAGACGTCCATGTGGCCGACCGTCCCGGCGAGCTCGGGGATGATCTGGATGGCCGAGGCGCCGGTGCCGATCACCGCGACACGCTTGCCGGCGAGGTCGGTGTCGTGGTCCCACCGAGCGGAGTGGAAGATCGCGCCCTGGAAGCCCTCGATGCCCTCGATGTCGGGGAGGCGCGGCTCGCAGAGCGGGCCGATCGCACCGACGAGGATCTCCGCGCGGATCTCCTGCGGACCGTCGGTGGCGTGGTCGGTGCTGACGATCCAGCGGCCCTGGCTCTCGTCCCAGCGTGCGTCGGTCACCTCGGTGCGGAACCGGGTCCGGCTGTGCAGGTCGTACTTGTCGGCCACGCGGTTGATGTACTCGTGGATCTCGGCCTGCTTGGAGAACGAGCGCGACCACTCCGGGTTCAGCTCGAACGAGTAGGAGTAGAGGTGCGACGGGACGTCGCAGGCAGCACCGGGGTAGGTGTTGTCGCGCCAGGTGCCGCCGAAGTCCGAGCCGCGGTCGAGGACGACGAAGTCGTCGAAACCGTTCTGCCTGAGGGTGATGGCCGCGCCCAAACCGGAGAACCCGGCACCGACGACGGCGACCTTGACATCGTTCATGGGTAAGATCGTACACAGTATTGACGCCGGGTCAATAGACTATTGACCATCAGTCAGTACTATGTGGGCATGGCCGGCCCGAAGCGCACCCGCATGACCCCCGAGGCGCGGCGACTACAGCTGATCGAAGAGGGTCTGGCGATGGCCGCCGACCGCCCGCTGGACCAGGTGTCGGTCGAGGCCGTCGCCGAGGCGGTCGGGGTGTCGCGGGCGCTCATCTTCCACTACTTCGACACCAAGCAGGACTTCCACGTCGCCATGGCTCGCGAGCAGTCGCACCGGATGCTGGTGGCGACCGAGCCGGACTTCGAGCTGGGGGACCCGATCGAGGTGCTGCGTGGCACCATCCGCGGGTTCGTCGACTTCGTCACCGAGAACCGGAGTCTGTACCTGGCGTTGATGCGCGGGTCGGCGTCGTCGGATCCCGCCATGCAGGCTGTGTTCGACGAGACGCGGTCGGTGATGGTGCGTCGCACGTTCGACAACGTACAGCTCGTCGGACTGGCACCGACGCCGCTCGTCGAGCTCGCGATCAACGGGTGGATCGCTTTCTCCGAGGACGTCACCATCCGCTGGCTCACCGACGCCACGGTCTCCCGCGACGAACTCCTCGAGCTGATCACCGTCGCGCTGCCCAGCCTCGGTGCGGTCGCCGGTGAGATGTCCGGCGACGACACGTCGTCCATGACCTTGGCGAACGCCCCCTCCTGACCGGTCCGGCCGCCCACCCGAGACGATCTCGGGCGAGCGGCCGGATGCCGAGCAGATCAGGTCGGTCGAGCGACCCGATCCGACAGGGTCAGTCGAATGCCTTGTCGAGGATCTCCTGCTGCTCCACGGCGTGGACCTTGCTCGAGCCGGACGACGGCGCCGACATGGCACGCCGCGACACCCGGGTGAAGCCGGTGCCGAAGTGCTCGGGGAGCACCTCGGGCAGGTTCAGACCGAGGAAGGGCCACGGGCCCTGGTTCGCCGGCTCGTCCTGCACCCACCGCTTGTCCGTGGCGTTCGGGTATCGGTCGAGCGTCTGCGCCAGGCGACGGTGCGGGATCGGGTACAGCTGCTCGACCCGGACGATCGCGATGTCCTCGCGCTCCTCCTTCTGCTTGCGGGCAGCCAACTCCCAGTACAGCTTGCCGCTCACCAGCAGGACGCGGGTGACCTTCTCGGCCGCGGCGTCGTCGGTGACCGACGGGTCGTCGATGATCGAGAGGAACTTGCCGCCGGTGAACTCCTCCACCGGACTCGTCGCCGCCTTGTTGCGCAGCATCGACTTCGGCGTGAACACCACCAGCGGTCGGCTGATGCCGTCGAGCACGTGGCGACGCAGCAGGTGGAAGTAGCTCGCCGGCGTCGACGGCTGCGCGACGGTCATCGATCCCTCGGCGCACAGCTGCAGGAACCGCTCGATCCGGCCCGACGTGTGGTCGGGTCCCTGGCCCTCGTGGCCGTGCGGCAGGAGCAGCACGACGTCCGACAGCTGACCCCACTTGGCCTCGCCGGAGGAGATGAACTCGTCGATGATCGACTGCGCGCCGTTGACGAAATCGCCGAACTGCGCCTCCCACAGCACGAGGGCGTCGGGGTTGCCGACCGAGTAGCCGTACTCGAAACCGACGACCGCGAACTCGCTCAGCGGCGAGTCGTAGGCGAGGAACCGGCCGCCGGCGTCGTCGCCCTCGGTCTGCACGAGCTGGTTGAGCGGTGTGTACTCCTGGCCGGTCTTGCGGTCGATGACCACCGAGTGCCGCTGGCTGAAGGTGCCGCGACGCGAGTCCTGACCGGACAGTCGCACGGTGCGTCCCTCGTGGACGAGGGACCCGAACGCCAGCAACTCGCCGAACGCCCAGTCGATGCCGCCCTCACGGGACATCTGCTGGCGGCGGGTCAGCACGGGCTTGACGCGCTGATGCGGCGAGAACCCCTCGGGTACGGAGGCGAAGGCGTCGCCGATCGCCTCGACCACGGAGCGGTCGATGCCCGTCATCAGCTTCGCGGGGAGCTGCTGATCGGACTCGACGGACGGGCTCGGCGCGGCGGAGAACTTCTCGAGTTCCTTGACCTCGTTGAAGACCCGCTCGAGCTGGCCCTGGTAGTCGCGGAGCGCGTCCTCGGCCTCCTTGGTGGAGATGTCGCCACGACCGATGAGCGCCTCGGTGTAGCTCTTGCGGACTCCGCGCTTGGTGTCGATGACGTCGTACATGGCCGGCTGGGTCATCGAGGGGTCGTCACCCTCGTTGTGTCCCCGGCGGCGGTAGCAGACGAGGTCGATGACGACGTCGGAGTGGAACGCCTGCCGGTAGTCGACGGCGAGCTTCGCGGCCCACACGCACGCCTCGGGGTCGTCGCCGTTGACGTGGAAGATCGGCGCGCCGATCATCTTCGCGACGTCGGTGCAGTACTCCGTCGAGCGGGAGTGCTCCGGTGCGGTGGTGAACCCGACCTGGTTGTTCACGACGATGTGCACGGTGCCGCCGGTGCGGTAGCCGGGGAGCATCGCCATGTTCAACGTCTCGGCGACCACACCCTGGCCGGCGAACGCGGCGTCGCCGTGGAGCATCAGCGGCAGGACCGTGAACGCCTCGTCGGGCCGCTCGAGCATGTCCTGCTTCGCCCGGACCAGCCCCTCGAGGACGGGGTTGACCGCCTCGAGGTGGGAGGGGTTCGCCGTCAGAGAGACGTTGATCTCGTTGTCGCCGAACATCTGGTAGTACTTGCCCTCGGCGCCGAGGTGGTACTTGACGTCACCCGAGCCGTGCGCCTGCGACGGGTTCAGGTTGCCCTCGAACTCGGTGAAGATCTTCGAGTACGGCTTGCCGACGATGTTGGCGAGCACGTTGAGACGCCCGCGGTGCGGCATGCCGACGACGACCTCGTCGAGACCGTGCTCCGCGCTCTGGTCGATGACACCGTCCATCATCGGGATGACGGTCTCGGCGCCCTCGAGCGAGAAGCGCTTCTGCCCGACGTACTTCGTCTGCAGGAACGTCTCGAACGCCTCGGCGGCGTTCAGCTTGCTCAGGATGTACTTCTGCTCGCCCACCGGCGGCTTGGCGTGCTTGATCTCGACCCGCTCCTGCAGCCACTCCTGCTGCTCGGGCTCGAGGATGTGGGTGTACTCGACACCCACGTGACGGCAGTAGGCGTCGCGCAGCACGGACAGGACGTCGCGCAGCTTCATGCGGTCCTGACCGTGGAACCCGCCGACCGTGAACTCGCGGTCGAGGTCCCAGAGCGTCAGGTCGTAGGTGAGGACGTTCAGATCGGGGTGGGCCGCCCGCGCATCGGAGTCGATCATCAGCGGGTCGATGTCGGCCATGAGGTGCCCGCGGCTGCGGTACGCCGCGATCAGCTCGAGCACCCGCGCGTTCTTGTCCACCGACGGCGACGCGATGTCCTTGCGCCAGCGGATCGGCTCGTAGGGGATGTGGAACGCGGTGAAGATCTCGTCGTAGAACGCGTCGTCGAGCAGGAGCTGGTGGATGGTCCGCAGGAAGTCGCCGGACTCCGCGCCCTGGATGATGCGGTGGTCGTAGGTGGAGGTCAGCGTCATCAACTTGCCGACACCCATCTCGGCGATGCGCTCGTCGCTCGCACCCTGGAACTCGGCCGGATACTCCATCGCGCCGGCGCCGATGATCGCGCCCTGGCCCTTCATCAGGCGCGGCACCGAGTGGACGGTGCCGATGGTGCCCGGGTTGGTGAGCGAGATGGTCACGCCCGCGAAGTCGTCGGCGGTGAGCTTGCCGTCCCGGGCGCGACGGACGATGTCCTCGTAGGCGGCGTGGAACTCGCCGAAGTCCATCGTCTCGGTGTTCTTGATCGCCGCGACCACGAGCGAGCGGTTGCCGTCCTTGCCCTGCAGGTCGATGGCGAGGCCGAGGTTGGTGTGCGCCGGGGTGATCGCATTCGGCTTGCCGTCGACCTCCTCGAAGTGACGGTTCATGTTCGGGAACGACTTGACCGCCTGCACGATCGCATACCCGAGGATGTGGGTGAACGAGATCTTGCCGCCCCGGGTGCGGGCGAGATGGTTGTTGATGACGACGCGGTTGTCGATCATCAGCTTGGCGGGGACCGCCCGCACGCTGGTGGCGGTCGGGATCTGCAGCGACGCCGCCATGTTCTTCGCGACTGCGGCCGCGGCGCCACGCAGGACCTTCGCGGAGTCCTCGGAGGGGGCGGGCGTCGGCGGCGCGGGCTTGTCGGAGCTCGACCCCCCGGTGGGCTTCGCGGAACTCTTGGACCCGGTGGACTTCGTCGAGCCGTCACCGGAGCCGGTCGCCTTCGGCGTCGGGGCCTTCTCGTCCGACTTGGCGGGTGCGTCCTTCGCCGGCGCGGCGTTCTCGGCCGTGCTGTCCTTCGTGTCGGAGGACTTCGTGCGCACCGGGGTCGTGCTGTGCGGGGCGGTTCCCGTCGACGGCGTGTCGGCGGCCGAGGCGGCCGACCCGTCGCGGCTCTGGACGGCATGACCGGACGCGGCCTTCGTCGCAGGCGCCTCGGTCACGCTCGCCGGCGAGCCGGAGCCGTTCCGTGACCCGTTCGACGATCCGGCCCGCGCGCCGTTGCCGTTCGCCGACGGGGCGGGGGAGTCGGTGGGGGGCGTGTAGGACTCGAGGAAGTCGTGCCAGCTCCGGTCGACCGAATCGGGATCCTCACGGAATCGCTGGTACATCTCCTCCACCAGCCACTCGTTCTGTCCGAAGTCTGAAACCGAACTGCTCACGGCAGATTCTCGCCTCTATTCCCTGATCGTCGCGTCGTGTCGGATGTGTTGTCGTGTCCGAACCTGTCGGTGGTCCGGGGGTTGCCCGGGACACCGGCGTCGTCCTGTCGGGCACCACGCGCGAAGCGGGCCGCGCCGGCGTTGGTCCGGCTGCTCGTCGTTCGAGGTACCACGGCAAGGTTAGTCCCCGCCCACCTGCGACGCATACGGGCTCGGTGTCTTCGCCCACGGCCGCGACATGCTCGCCGCGGATCAGCCTGCGTCGGCGGTTTGCGCGGTTGTCGGTCCCGTCGCCGACCCGGTGTCCCAGAGGATCCGGTACCTGCCGTTCAACGCCAACAGGTCCTCGTGACTTCCCAGTTCCACGATGCGTCCGTCGGCGACGACGGCGATCCGGTCGGCGCGTGCCGCGGTGGCCAGCCGGTGGGCGACGATCACGGCTGTCCGAGAGCGGGCGAGGCGACGTCCGGCGTCCAGGACGCGGCGTTCGGTCGCCTGGTCGAGGGTCGCGGTCGCCTCGTCGAGAAGCAGGAGATCGGGGTCGACCAACTCGGCGCGGGCCAGCGCGATCAGCTGCCGCTCTCCGGCCGACAGCCCCTGACCACGTTCGCCGACGCGGTGGGTCATCCCGCCGCGCAACCCGGCGATGGTGTCCAGGGCGCCGACCGCCGCCGCGGCCGCCTCGATGCGCTCCCGCGATGCGGTCGGGTCGCCGTAGGCGATGTTCGACGCGATGGTCCCGGTGAACAGGTGCGGTTCCTGCGGGACCACACCGAGTCGCCTGCGATGGGCGCGCAGCGGGATGTCACGGATGTCGCGACCGTCGACCCGCACCACACCGTCGGTCGGGTCGTAGAAGCGGGCCAGGAGTTTGACGATCGTCGACTTCCCCGCGCCGGTCTGCCCGACGAGTGCCAGCGACGACCCCGCCGGGATGTCGAGGTCGACGCCGCGCAGGGCGTCGTCGGCGGCGCCGCTGTAACGGAACCGCACGGCGTCGAGCGCCGCGTGTCCCGATCGGCCGGCGGCGGCAGGGGCACCCACCTCGCCGACGGCCGTGGCGGGGTCGGACTCGAGGCTGCTGGGCGTCCGCAGCAGGTCGCCGATGCGGCGCAGCCCGACGACCGCCTGCTGGTAGCCGTCGAACACCTGGCTGAGCTGCTGCACCGGGCTGAACAGCATCCCGAGGTACAGCACGAAGGCGACGATGGTCCCCGGTTGCGTCTGCCCCGACGCCACCTGCGAGGCACCGAGGCCGACCGCCGCGGCCGTCGCCATGTCGGACACGAAGGTGATGAAGGGGAAGTACAGCGAGATCGCCTTCTGCGACACCATCCGAGCGGCGACGTACTGCCCGGCGAGATCGCCGAACCGTGCACGGGCGCGATCGGCGTTGCGGTAGCTGGTGGTGGTGCGCAGACCCGCGACGTTCTCCTGGAAGTCGGCGTTGACCGCGCTGACCAGTTCCCGGGACCTGCTGTAGGCGCGGGAGGCGACGCGTTGGAACACCACCGTGGCGACGGCCAGCGGGACCAGCGCGACGAGGACGACCGATCCCAGCGTCGGGTCGGTGACGATGAGAGCCGCGGCGACGCCCACGATGGTGAGCAGTGCGATCACCGTGGTGGACAGGCCGGTCTGCAGGAACGACGACAACGCGTCGATGTCGGTCGTCATCCGCGTCATGATGCGGCCGGACAGTTCCCGCTCGTAGTAGTCCAGGCCCAGCCGCTGCAGGTGCGCGTAGCTCCGCACGCGGAGCCGGAACAGGACGCGTTCACCCGCGCGGGTGCTGGTGATGGTGGTGACGGACAACGCGACCCACCCGATGGCCACGGCGACGAGGCCGACGGCGCTGGTGAGCCACAACGTCGACAGTCGGTCGTCGGTGGCGGCGTTGACGCCGAGCCGGGCGAGGGTGGGGAACGCGAGACCGACGGCGGTGTCGACGGCGACCGCGACGATCGCGAGCAGCAACAACAACCGCACCGGACGCAGCAGTCCGCGGAGCGAGAAGCCCGGGTCGGGGGCGCGGGCCTCGTCCTCGTCGACCCGGGGGTCCTCCATCGCGGGTGGCAGTTGGGCGACCGCCTCGAGGAGCGCGGGTGTCGCGGGCATGGACCCGAGCGCGCTCGACACCCCGCCGCCACCACGGCGGCCGGCCCGGGGCGGGGCGGCCGGGCGCACACGGTCCCCGGTCGCCGGGTCGGGTACCTCGGTGTCGTCGGGCCACAACGTGTCTCGGGCGGGAACCGCGGCGACGGTCGTGTCGTCCGGTGTCGGTCCCGCGACGGCCGTGGGGTCGGACATGAGGGATCGGAACAGCGCCGATCGGGCGGCGACGTCGGCCGGCGGACCGGACTCGACGACGCGGCCTTCGTCGAGCACCACCACCCGATCGGCGGGGGCGAGCGTCGAGCGACGGTGGGCGATGAGGACGAGGGTCCGACCGGGGGTGTGTCGCAGCTCGGCGAGGATCGCGGCCTCGGTGGTGGCGTCGACCGCCGAGGTCGCGTCGTCGAGGACGAGCACCGGGGGGTCGACGAAGAACGCCCGGGCCAGGGCGATGCGTTGACGCTGGCCGCCGGAGAGTGTCAGTCCGCGTTCCCCGACCACGGTGTCGTAGCCGTCGGGTAGTGCGGTGATGAAGTCGTGCGCGGCGGCACGGCGTGCGGCCCGTTCGACCCGGTCGCGGACCGCCCGCGGGTCGTCGTCGGATGCGGTGGGCCCCAGTGCGATGTTCGCGGCGATGGTGTCGGAGTAGAGGAACGGGTCGTCGAAGACGATCCCGATCCGGGATCGGATGGCGTCGAGATCGGCGGTGGCGACGTCCATCCCGTCACCGGTCGCCCCGTCGACGAGTTCGACCGACCCCGTCGCGGCGGGGGCGAGTCCGGCGAGGACCGCCGCGAGGGTGGACTTCCCGGAACCCGGTGGCCCGACGACGGCGACCGCCTCGCCCGGCGCCACCGACAGGTCGAGACCGCGGAACAGCGCCGTCCCGTCGGGGAGATCGACCTCGACGTCGGTGACACGGATCCCCACGGGTGCCGGCGGCGGTCCGCCCGGCAGGGCGGTGCCCGCCGTGGTCGCGGCGTGCTCGTCGAGGTGGCGCGGATCGGTGGGGTGGTCGATGACGTCGTAGACGCGCTCGACCGCGGCCCGCGCGAGTTGTGCCGACACCACGAGGTTCGTCAGCAGCCGCGCCAGCCCGGTCATGGTGGTGACGTAGGTGGCGAACGCGAGGAAGGTGCCGACGGTGATGTCACCCCGCGCGGTGAGGATCCCGCCGAGCGCCACGATCGCGACGAGGGCGAGCTGCGGGATGGCGTTCATCGTCGGCGAGAAGCGCGCGTTGATGCGCGCCGATCGCATCCGTTGCGAGAACAGGCGACGTCCGTGGTCGGCGAGCTCGTCGACCGACCGCTCCTCCTGTCCGAAGCCCTTCACCACCCGCACCCCGGTCACCGTCTCCTCGACGTGCTGGGCGACGTCGGCGGCCGTCTGTTGTGCCGACCACGTCGCGGCGAACAGTGATCGACGTGTCCGGAACGCGACGACGGCCACGGCCGGGACCACCAGCAGTGCGACCAGCGTCAGCAGTGGGGACAGGTATGCCATCACGACGAACGCGAGGACCACCTGCACGACCGCGCCGAGCGACAGCGGCACCATCGACAGCAGGCCCTGCACCAGTTGCAGGTCGGAGATCGATCTCGACACGACCTGACCGGTCACGATGCGGTCGACCGACGGCCCGTCGAGGCGCAACAGGGTGGACAGGATCGACGTGCGCAGGTCGTTCTGCACGGTCAGCGACAGGCGGCCGGCGGTCAGCCGTCGGAAGAACTGGGCGACGAAGCGGACGACGCCGAGGACGACGAGTGCACCGCCGAGTGCGGCGATGGAGAACCCGTGCGACGCAGTGCCGGTCGCGGTGTCGATCGCGGCCCGGGTGACGAGCGGCACGGAGAGATCGATGGCGACACCGACCGCGGTGACGCCCAGTGTGATCGAGAGCAATGCCCGATGCCGCGCGCACTCCGCCGCGAGACGCGCGATCCAGCCCCGCGTCACCGATCGTGGGTGTGCGCGTCGCGCGCGATCACCGGCGTCGTGTCCGGCCAGACGGCCGGCGGCGCACCGAACGACGACCGGGCGTTGGCGACGATCCGTCGACCGAGTGCGCGGTTGCCGACACCGCCGACCGCGGCGCCGATGCCCGCGGGGAGCATCTTGCCCACCATGAGCGGCGCACGGCGGGCCGCGTACTTCTTGACCACGCGCTTGAGCAACGTCTTGTTCAGGCTGCGCAACGCGGGACCGTTCAGGGCGCCGCCGGCCACCCGACCGAGTGGGTTGTGCCGCGAGCCGAGCGCTTTCGCGAGCGCGGCCAGCCCCTCTTCGCCGAGCACCACGGCGAGAACCAGCGTCCGCCGCCGCTCCGCCTCCTCGACGGGGATGCCGTGCACCTCGGCGACTGCCAGTGCCAGCAGCGCCGACGCCTCCACGAAGAACGCCGACTCGCCACCGATCGCGGCGATGGAGGCGATGGTGCCGACCCCGGGGACGGCGGCGGTGGCACCTGCCGCCCCACCGGACGAGGTCACCGTCACCAGGTAGCGGCGTTCGAGGCGGTCGATGATCTGCGCGGGCGACTCGTCGGGGTGCGCGGTTCGCAGGCGTCGCACGTAGGCGGCGACAGCCGGCGCCTGCAGCCGCTGTGCCCGGTCGATGACACCGACGATGGCGCCGCCGGAGTCCTGACTCACCGGGGTGCCCAGTCCTGCAGGGCGACGGTCTCCGACGGGCGCGGCGGCGGCGGGGGCGTGCCGTCGCCGAACGGGCGTCCACCGAGTTGTTCGCGGTGGTGCGGGGTGTGCCAGCTGCGCAGGTCCGGGCCCAGCGGGACGATCCCCGTCGGGTTGATGTCGGAGTGGACGACGTAGTAGTGGCGCTTGATCTGCGTGAAGTCGACGGTGTCGCCGAAGCCGGGGGTCTGGAACAGGTCCCGGGCGTAGGCCCACAGCACCGGCATCTCGCTGAGCTTCATCCGGTTGCACTTGAAGTGGCCGTGGTACACGGGGTCGAACCGGACCAGGGTGGTGAACAGGCGGACGTCGGCCTCGGTGATGGTGTCGCCGACGAGGTATCGCTGGTCGCGAAGGCGGTCGGCGATCACGTCGAGGTGGTCGAACAGCCGCGCGTACGCCCGTTCGTAGGACTGCTGGCTTCCGGCGAAGCCACAGCGGTAGACGCCGTTGTTGATCTCGGTGAACACCCCGGCGTTCACCTCGTCGATCTCCGCCCGGAGGTGCTCGGGGTAGAGCTGCGGCGCGCCGTCGCGGTGGTACTCGGTCCACTCCAGCGAGAAGTCGATCGTGATCTGCGGGAAGTTGTTGGTCACCACCTGCCCGGTCGGCACGTCGACCATTGCCGGGACGGTGATGCCCTTGCTGTAGTCGGGGAATCGGGCGAGGTAGGCGTCCTTGATGCGGGGGATCTTCAGCACCGGGTCGACGCCGCCGGGGTCGAGGTCGAAGGTCCACGAGTCGGGATCGTGCGTCGGACCGCACATCCCCATCGAGATCGCGTCCTCGAGACCGAGCAGTCGCCGCACGATGATCGCCCGGTTCGCCCAGGGGCAGGCCCGTGCCACCACGAGCCGGTAGCGGTCGGGTTCGACGGGGTACCCGTCGGCGCCGTCGCGGGTGATCCGGGTCTCGATGTAGTTGGTGTCGCGGACGAAGTCCGAGCCGGGGTTGACGTATGTACCCGGCGTCGACCAGGTCTCGTCCTCGCCGCCGCCGTCGTGTGCCTCGGGGGATGTGCTGTCCGCCGGTGATCCGGTCGCTGATCCGTGTTCGCTCATCCCGTCCAGGTTAGCCCGCGGGCCGGACACGGAGCCCGCGTTGCGGCGTGCTGTTCTGCGTGCGAATATTCCGCGTGGAACATCTGTGCCGAGGCGAGGAGGTCTCCATGGCGGCGCGACGCGGTCAGGACGAACCGTCGCCCTGCGATCGGCAGGGTCTGACGCCGCTGGCGGTGTTGGTCCTCTGCGCGTTGGGCGAGCGGTCGATGCATCCGTACGAGATGCTGCAGTTGCTGATCGGTCGCAAGGAGGACCGCTTCGCCAACATCCGGCCGGGCACGCTGTACCACACGGTGTCCCGCCTCCAGGAGCGCGGACTCGTCCGCGTGGACGACGTCGGGCGGGCGGGCAACCGCCCCGAACGCACCACCTACGCCGTCACCGACGACGGCGCCCGCGTCGTCCGGGAGCACATCGCGTCGATGCTCGCGACACCCGCGGTCGAGTTCAGCGACCTGCATCTGGCACTGGCGGAGGCACACGAGCTACCGCGGGAGCAGGTCGTCGAGCTCCTCGACACCCGGCTCACGCACATGCACGCCGACCTGGCCCGGTGGGACGCCGCGCTCGACCAGGCGCTCACCCGCGGTGTCCCCGAGATGTACCTGCTCGACCTGGGCTCGCGGAGCGCGACCCTGCGCGCCCAGATCGATCACCTCGTGACCCTGCGCGGCCGTGTCGCCGACGGGTCGCTGGCGTGGAAGTCCGACACCACGCACGCCGACTGCCCCCTCACCGACGAGGACTTCGTCCCACCCCCCGACAGCCCGCCCGCCCATCCCGTACAGGAGTTCGCGCGATGACCGCACCGAGACCGTTCACCCCCGTCACGAACCGACCGTGGGCGGCGCTCATGGCGCTGTGCGTGGGGTTCTTCATGATCCTCGTCGACATGACCATCGTCGCCGTCGCGCAGCCCGACATCCAGGAGAAGCTGCGCACCGACTTCAACGGGGTCATCTGGGTGACCAGTGCCTACCTGCTCACCTATGCCGTCCCACTGCTCATCACCGGGCGTCTCGGTGACCGGTTCGGTCCCAAGCTCATGTACCAGGCCGGACTGGTCGTGTTCACCGGCGCGAGTGTCTGGTGCGGCCTGTCGGGCTCGATCGGGGAGCTGATCGCGGCCCGCGCACTGCAGGGTCTCGGTGCCGCGTTGATCACCCCACAGACCATGTCCCTGATCACCCGGATGTTCCCGGCCGAACGTCGCGGTACCGCGATGGGTGTGTGGGGCACCGTCGCGGGTGTGGCGACCCTGGTCGGACCGCTCGCGGGTGGCGTTCTCGTCGACAGTCTCGGCTGGCAGTGGATCTTCTTCGTCAACGTGCCCGTCGGCGTCGTCGGGCTGATCCTCGCGTGGTGGCTGGTCCCCACGGTCGACACGGTCGGACGCGACTTCGACATCGTGGGCGTCGTCCTCAGTGCGGTCGGTCTCGGTGCACTGGTGTTCGCCATACAGGACGGGGAGAAGTACGACTGGGCCGCCTGGATCTGGATCCTCGCCGTCGCCGGTGTCGCCGTGTTGGGCGTCTTCGTATGGTGGCAGTCCAAGGTCCGGGGGCAGCCGCTGGTACCGCTGTCCCTCTTCCGCGACCGCAACTTCTCGCTGGCCAACATCGGGATCGCGACGATGGGCTTCGCGACGGCGGGCCTCATGGTCCCGATGATGTTCTTCCTGCAGCTCGTCGGCGGTATGTCCCCGACGCGGTCGGCCCTGGTGCTGGTCCCGATGGCCGTCTTCACCGGCGTGCTCGCGCCGATCGTCGGGCGCCTCGTCGACACCATGCATCCGCGGTGGATCATCGGCGGGTCGCTGCTCCTCAACGCGTTCGCCATCGCACTGCTCGGGTACCTCTCCACGCCGGAGACGCCGGTGTGGCAGCTGATCATCCCGGTGTGTCTGACGGGTATCGCGAGCGCCGGCATCTGGGCGCCGCTGGCCGCCACCGCCAACCGCAACCTGCCGATGACCCAGGCGGGCGCCGGGGCCGGTGTCTACAACACGTTGCGTGTGGTGGGGTCGGTCCTCGGCAGCGCCGCCGTCGGCGCTCTCCTGCAGACCCGACTGGCCGCGGAGTTCCCCGGCGTCGACGTCGCGGCGGGGTCCACGGGCACGCTCCCGGCGGGAGCCAAGCCCGGCTTCGCCGACGCGATGGGACAGTCGATCTACCTGCCGGCGGCGGTGCTGCTGCTCGGTGTGATCGCCGCGGCGTGCTTCGCCCGGCCGCACCACATGAAGGCCGCACCGTCGACTCCGCTCGCCCCCGCACCCGATGCGGTGCCCGCGCCGCCGGGCGCGGTGTCGGCGCCGGACCCCGCCGGGGGTGTCACCACCCGGGTCTGAGGCCATCTGCCGGATTGACCAGGTGGACCGGGCGGTGTGGACTGCTCTCATGCTGTCCCGGCTCACCATCGACCAGCGGCGAGAGCAGTTGATCGACTGCGCGCTGGGCATCGCCGAACGTGCCGGCGTCGGTGCGGTGACCGTCCGCGGTGTCGCCGACGCCGCCGGGGTGTCCCTCGGGATCGTCCACTACTGCTTCGCCGACAAGGACGAGTTGATGGGCGCCGTCGTGGGTACCGCGATGGCGCGTCACCTGGACGCCTTCATCGACGACATCCCGGCGATGGCGGGCCACGACGACGGCGCGACGGTCGCGACCGGTCGGGAGGCGTTGCACGCCACGGTCTCGTCGACCGTCTCCTCGGTGCTGGCGCTCACCCGGGAGTCCCCGGGGCGGTGGATGGTCCTCGTCGAGTCGATCGTCGTCTCGCTGCGCACCCCCGCCGACTCCCCGGCGTGGGCCAACACCCGACATCACCACGCCCTCGCCGAGCAGTACGGCCTGCGGTTCCTGGAGACGGTCGGCGCCCGGACCGGCATGCACTGGCGGGGCCGCGAGGCCGAGATCGTGCGGTTCGCGGTGCAGACCATCCACGGGGTGTTCCAGTGGTGGCTCGTCGACCGGGACGACGAGGCGGCGGCACGCTCGGCCGCACTGCTCGTGGACTGGGCGGTGGACCAGGCCGTCGAACTCGACGCGGCGGAGACCCCGATGTCGCCGCTGAGTGCCGTCAGGTGACGGTGACGCTGACGGAGTGCAGGCCGGAGGCCCCGTCCGGGATGGGCGGCGCGACGATCGCGGACTGCTGACGCCCGTCCCCGTCGAATGCCCGCACGGTCAGCGTGTGGTCACCCGGGGTGGCATCCCACGTCCAGCGCCACAGACGCCACGCGTCGAGCATGTCGGGCGCGAGCACCGTCGCCGCCTGCCACGCGCCGTCGTCGACGCGGACCTGCACGGCGTTGATCCCGCGTCCCTGGGCCCACGCGACGCCGGCCACCTGCACGCGGCCCCGCCCCACCCGGTCGCCCGAGCTCGGTACGTCTATCCGCGAACCGATCTTGATCGGCCCCTTCTCCGCCCAGCCGCGCTCGGTCCAGTACGCGGTCGCCCGGTCGAAGCGGGTGACCTCCAACGACACCACCCACTTGGTCGCCGAGACGTAGCCGTAGAGCCCCGGCACGACCATCCGGGCGGGATAGCCGTGTTCGATGGGCAGCGGCTGCCCGTCCATCCCGACGGCGAGCAGCGCCCCACGATCGTCGGTCAAGGCCTGCAGGGGTGTACCGGCGGTGAAACCGTCGGTGCTGGTGGACAACACCATGTCCGCGTCCGACGACGGCCCGGCCATGGCGAGCAGGTCCCGCAGGCGGTACCCGGTCCAGCGGGCGTTCCCGATGAGATCCCCGCCGACCTCGTTGGACACACACGTCAGGGTCACCGTCTTCTCCACCGCGGGCATCTCCCGCAGCGCCGCCATGTCGACGACGACCTCGCGCGCCACCATGCCGTGGATGCGCAGCGACCACGACTCCGCGGTCACCTGCGGCGGACGCAGAGCGGTGTCGATCCGGTAGAAGTCCGCCGGCGGCGTGATGAAGCCCGCGGGTGCGTCCCCCGAGGCCGAGGGCGGGTCGAGGGATGCGGTCGCGCGGGGGACCTGGAACCCGGACCGGTCGCGGCCCACGTCGTTGAGCAGATGGTCCAGGACGGTGCCGACGACCCCGGCGAGCACCGCCCCCGCCCCGGCCCCCGTGAGTCCCACGAGCACCGTCCGTCGGTCGGTCCGCGTCCCGGCTGCCGTGGGGGTGCGGGGCGAGGTGAGGCGGCCGGTCCCGGCGCGGAGCACGGCGATCCCGGCAGCGACGCCGACCACCGTGGGCAGGAACCACGCGATCCCGGAATCCGCACGGGTCGTCGCCGCGACGACCCCGAGGATCCCGAAGACGACGAAAGCGATGCTGCCCCAGGGGCGCCGGGGGCGTTCGACGAGGCCGGCGACGGCGGCGAGCAGCGCGATCACGATGCACATCCCGACGATGAGCGCGGTCTTGTCGCCGGTGCCGAACGTGTCGATGGCGAACTCCCGCACCGGTGCCGGTGTGTTGTCGACGACGGCGGAGCCCACCGCGAGCAGCGGACCCGCGGAACGGTCGAGGAACGCGGCGACGAACTGGCCGACGCCGAGCACCACCGCCGCGGCGACGACACCGGTCGTCGCGGCGAGGGCTCGCTCCGGTGCGGGGGATCTCACCCGGTCCAGTATCCACACACCCGTGCCGCTTCCCCTGTCCTGTCGGGGCCGGGCCCTACGGTGAGCCCATGCGGTTCCTGCACACCTCCGACTGGCATCTCGGCCGGACCTTCCACGGCGTCGATCTCCTCGACGATCAACGCCGTGCGCTGGCCGATCTCGCCGACGTCGTGGAGGCGGAATCGGTGGACGTGGTCATCGTGGCCGGGGACGTGTACGACCGTTCGGTCCCCTCGGCCGACGCGGTCGCGGTTTACGACGAGGCGCTGGTGGCCATCCGCGCCGCGGGCGCACAGATCGTCGTCACCTCCGGCAACCACGACTCGCCGACGCGTCTCGGGGTCGGCGCCGGGTTCTCCGAGGCGGGCGGCCTGCACCTGCGCACCACCTGCGCCGACATCGACCGCCCCGTCGTCCTCGCCGACGACGTGGGCGAGATCGCCGTCTACGGCATCCCGTATCTCGAACCCGACGCCGCCCGTGCGCATCTCGACGTCCCCGACGCCACGTGTCACCAGGACGTCCTCACGGCGGCGATGGACCGTGTCCGTGCGCACCTCGTCGCTCATCCTCGGCGCTCCGTCGTCGTCGCCCACGCCTTCGTCGTCGGGGGAGAGGCGACCGGGTCGGAGCGGTCGATCAGCGTCGGTGGCGTGGAGACCGTCGCGGCGCAGACGTTCTCCGGTGTCGACTACGTGGCCCTGGGGCATCTGCATGCCCCACAGGTGGTCTCGGACGCGGTGCGGTACAGCGGTTCGGTGCTGCCGTACTCGTTCGGCGAGCGGTCCCATCGCAAGGCCGTGTGGATCGTGGACGTCGGATCCGACGGACTCGTCGGAGTTCGCCGTCACGATCTGGACGTCGTGCGCGAGTTGGTCTCTCTGCGAGGCGATCTCGACGACCTGCTGTCCGACGGGACGCATGCGGTCCACGAGGACTCCTACGTGCGCGCGGAACTGACCGACCCTGTCCGCCCGGTCGACGCGATGCGGCGCCTGCGCGCTCGGTTCCCGCACACCGTCCACGTCGAATGGCTCCGCCCGGCCGCCGTCGACACCGGGGACTACCGCTCCCGTGTGCACGGTCGCGCCGACACCGACGTCGTGCGCTCGTTCCTCGCCGACGTCCGCACCGTGCCGACGTCGGCGGAGATGACCCTCGTCGGCGAGGCGTTGCGCGCGGTGGTCGGCGAACCCGCGGCGGAGGTGTCGGAGGTGCGCCGGGCACCGGTCGTCGAGGACCCCGCAGGGCCCGTCGCGGATGCGGCCGTGGTCGAGGAGGACGGTGCGTTCGCGCTGTTCGCCCTGCCTGCCGACGAGGACGTGTCGGCGTGAGACTGCACTCGGTGACCATGGAGGCGTTCGGACCGTTCGCCGACGAGGTCACCGTCGACTTCGACGCACTCGGCGGTGACGGGCTGTTCCTCCTGCACGGCCAGACCGGTGCCGGGAAGACCACAGTCCTCGACGCCGTCGCCTTCGCGCTGTTCGGACGTGTCCCGGGTGTGCGGCACGAGGGTCGTCGCCTGCACTCCGATCATGCCGACCCCGCGGCCGTCCCGCGCGTCGTGCTCGAGGCGACGCTCGCCGGCCGCCGTCTCCGGATCGACCGGTCGCCGGAGCATCAGCGCCCGAAGCGCCGCGGTGACGGCGTCCGCAGGATCCAGGCGCGCGGCACCCTGGTGTGGGTGGACGGGTCCGGACCCGATCTGACCCGCCTTCCCGAGATCGGCGAGGTGGTCACCCGACTGCTCGGCATGTCCGCGGATCAGTTCTTCCAGGTGGTGTTGTTGCCGCAGGGCGACTTCGCCCGTTTCCTCCGCGCGGAGAACGAGCAACGGGAGGCGTTGCTGGAGCGACTGTTCGACACCGAGCGGTTCGCGGGCGTGGAGGAGTGGCTGCGCGAGCGCGCCCGCACCGTCCGCGCGGAGGTCGACACCATGGCGCAGACGCTCGACCGGTTGGCCGGTCAGATCGCCGTGATCGCCGAGGTCGAGGCGCCGGCCGAACCCGACATCGCCTGGGCCACCGATGTTCTGGAGGCGGCGCGCGCAGACGCCGCGAGGGCGCGCGCCGAGACGGCGTCCGCGACCGCAGCGGCCGATCGTGCCCAGGTCCATCTCGACGAGTGCACCCGCCGCGACGGACTCCTCCGCCGCGCCGAGAGCGCGCGGGCCGAGATCGCCCGCCTCGACGCCGACGCCGATCTGGTCGACCGGACACGCGGGACGCTCGACGCCGCCAGGCGTGCGGCCGGTGTGCGGTCCGCTCTCGACGATGCCGACGACAGCGGCCGACGTCGTCGGGAGTCGTCGGGAGCCGTTCGCGCAGCCGCCGATTCCCTCGCGACGACGCCCGAGGGCGCCGTCTTGGTCGCCGCGGTCACCGACACACCCGGCGCCGACGCCGCCGCCGCGATCGACGCGGCCGTCGACGCCTGGTCGGCCGAGTCCGGTCGTCTCGAACCCCTGGCACGGCGCGCCGCGGGCCGGGCGGACATGGTGTCCGAGTTGTCGACCCTCGCCACCCGCTCGGCGCACTGCGCACGCCACATGGCCGCCATCGCGGCGGATCTCGAGGAGACGCCGTCTCGTCGCGCCGAGCTGGCCGCGCGTGTGTCGGCGGCGACCGCGGCCCGGGCCGCCCTCCCCGGTCTGCGGGCCGAGGAGTCGGTCGCGGCGGGACTGGTCGCCGACTGCACGCGACGTGACGCCCTGCGGGAACCGCTCGCGCAGGCGCGGCTCGAGGCCGAGAGGGCCCGTGTCGCCCATCTGGAGACCCGCGAGGCCCTGGTCACGGTCCGCGAGCGGCGCATCGCCGGCATGGCCGCCGAGCTGGCCGCCGCACTCGTGCCCGGTCGACCGTGTCCGGCATGTGGATCGGCAGAGCATCCCACCCCCGCCCACACCGACGCGCCGCCCGTCGGTGACGACGACGAGCGTCGGGCGACCGCTGCCGAGCAGGCAGCCGGGGACAGGGCGCGCCGCGCCGAGGTCGCGCTCTCCGAGATCACCGCCGACCACGACGCCCTTGCCGCTCGCCTCGGCGACCGCACCGCGTCCGACCTCGCCGCCGCGGTGACCGGGGCGCGGACGGCCGTCGGCGAGGCCGCGCGACTCGCAGAGGAACTCCCGGATCTCACCGCGGCGGTCGCCGCCGCGGACACCGCTGCCGAGCGGCTCACTGCCGAGCACGCCGCACTCCGGGAGGAGCAGTCGCGACGGGCCGAGCGTGCCGATGCCCTCCGCGTCGGCCTCGCCGAGCTGGATGCCGAGATCGACACGGCCCGAGGCGGTGCCGAGAGCATCGATGACCGTCGTGCGCACCTCGCCCGCCTCTGTCGCGCCGCGATCGACCTTCGCGATCGGATGGCGGAATCCCGCGCCGTCGAGGAGCGCGCCGTCGCCGCCGCCGAGCGCGCCGAGCGATCGGCCGTCGAAGCCGGATTCAGCGACACGGCAGCCGCGCGCGACGCCCTCGCCGACCCCGGGCAGATCGACGAGTGGGAATCGGTGCTCGAGCGGTTGGCTGCTCGACGATCGGCCGCACGGTCGGTGGTGGACGATCCCGACGTGATCGCCGCGTGTGCGGCCGGCCCGGTCGACCTCGGCGCCGCAGTCGCCGAGCGTGACGCCGCCCGCGGCGTCCGGGACGAGGCAAGGGGTCGTGCGGCGCTGACCGCACACCGCTCGTCGCAGTTGGAGGAGCTGTGCACGCAGTTCTGGGCCGCGGCCGACCACATCGCCCCTGCCCGTGCCCGTGCCGCGGAGGTGACCGGACTCGCGGAGGTCGTGTCGGGCCGCGGATCCAACAACCGGGCGATGTCGCTGCGGTCCTATGTGCTCGCGGCGCGACTCGAGGAGGTCGTCGTGGCAGCGTCATCGCGGCTTCGCGAGATGTCCTGCGGGAGATATGAGTTCGAGCACTCCGATGCCGCCGGAACACACGGGCGCCGCGGTGGGCTGGGCATCGCCGTGCGGGACGAGTACACCGGTGCGGTCCGACCCGCCGCGACCCTGTCCGGCGGCGAGACGTTCTTCGCGTCCCTCGCGCTGGCCCTCGGTCTCGCCGACGTGGTCTCGGCCGAGGCGGGTGGGCGCGTGCTCGACACGATGTTCATCGACGAGGGGTTCGGCAGCCTCGACCCGGAGACCCTGGAGCGGGTGATGGGTGTGCTCGACGACCTGCGGTCGGGTGGTCGGGTGGTCGGTCTCGTGAGCCACGTCGACGAGATGCGGAGCCGGATCCCGGTCCAGTTGCACGTCGTGCGCACCGAATCGGGGTCCCACGTCGAGCTGCTCGGCGTCGCCGGCTGACACCGCCACTCGGGCGACCACCGGCTTTGGGCGGCGTCGCGGCGGTGCGCTAGTCTTTGACCGCCCGATGAGCCCCCGTAGCTCAGGGGATAGAGCGTCTGCCTCCGGAGCAGAAGGCCGCAGGTTCGAATCCTGCCGGGGGCACCACACCGCACTAGCCTGGCGCCATGCGGATCGCGTTGTCGTTCTACGGCAGCCGGGGGGATGTCCAGCCCGGAGCCTGCCTCGGTCACGAACTGTCCCGGCGCGGTCACGACGTCACGCTTCTCGTCCCGCCGAACTACGTCGACTTCGTCGCCGGTATGGGTCTGCGCGCCGTCGGCGTCGGTGCGGACAGCGAATCCTATTGGGAGTCCGAACGTGGTCGCGCGACCCTGGCGACCCGCAACCCGGCCACCAAGCTGCGCCTCGCGCGGGAGCAGGTCCGGGAGGGGTTCGCGCGCTTCGACGCCGGACTGTCGGATGCGGTGGCGACGCTCGCCGACGAGGCGGCGCTGGACCTGATCGTCAGCGGACCGCTCGGCCAGGACAGGTGCCTCGCTCTCGCCGAGCACCACGACGCCACCCTCTCGACGATGCGTTTCTGCGCGATGTCGGAGAACGGCGTCATGGGCGTCGTCCCCACCGCGAGGCCGCTGCCGGCGGTGATGAACCGCGCCGGATGGCGCCTCGTCGACCGGATGACCGGGCTGGCCACCCGGGGGGCGGAGAACCGCTTCCGCGCCAGACTCGGGCTACCGCCGGTGTCGAGCCCCCTGCCCGTCCGCCTCGCCGAGCGCAGGGTCGTGCAGGTGCAGGCCTACGACGCCGCGTTGTTCCCCGGCCTCGCCGAGGAGTGGGGTCCGTCGCGACCGCTCGTCGGCTTCCTCGACCTGCCCGAGGACGTCCGGGAGGGCGTCGGCGACCGTGTGGACCCGGCGCTCGACCGGTGGCTCACCGCCGGTCCGGCGCCGGTGTTCGTGTCGTTCGGCAACGCCCCGATCCGCGATGCGGCTCGGCTACGCGCCGCCGTCGTCGCGGCCACCGAGGCGCGTGGCCTGCGAGCACTCGTCGTCGGACTCGCCGACGGCGAGGGTCCGGACCCCGACGACGGCCACGTCTTCCACGCACGTCGCGTCGACCATGCGACCGTGCTGCCGCGATGCGTCGCCGCCGTGCACCACGGCGGGGCGGGGACGACCGCAGCGACACTGCGGGCCGGGCTGCCGATCCTGGTGTGTGCCGCGGGAGCCGACCAGGCCTACTGGGGCGCGCGGATTCGCGCGCTGGGACTCGGGACGTCGACGCGCCTGGGTCGACTGGACGCCGAGGGGCTGGAGGACGGACTCGCCGTGGTGCTCGACCCGGCCGTCCGAGCACGGGTGAGCAGGCTGCGGGATCGGTTGGTCACACCGTCGGCCGCTGTCACGTCGGCGGCCGACGCAACGGAAACGGCGCCCACCGCCGTGAAGCGGTGAGCGCCGTCGCCGGTGGGCGTGGAGCTGATCAGCCCTTCACGCAGGTGAACTGCATGACGTCGATCATGTCCTTGCGGAACGCCGCAGCGCAGCCGCTCAGGTACTTGACGTAGGTGTTGTAGTTCGCGCGGCCGCACAGGGCGATGGCCTCGTCGCGGTGCTCGCCGAGGTTCTTGCTCCACGCGTCCAGGGTGCGGGCGTAGTGCAGCTGCAGCGGCTGGATGCGCTCGATCTCGAAGCCCACCTTGGTGGCGCCGTCGGTGACCTGCTTGGGCAGCGGGAGCTGCCCGCCGGGGAAGATCTCGGTCGCGATGAACCGCAGGAACGCGAAGTCGTCCTTGCCGATCTTGTTGCCGGTCTCGTGGTGGTGCGACAGGCCGTACGCGACGATCGTGTGCAGCAGCATCCGGCCGTCGTCCGGGAGCGTGTTGTACGCGAAGTCGAAGAACTGGTCGTAGCGCTCGAAGCGGAAGTGCTCGAACGCGCCGATCGACACGATGCGGTCGACCTTGCCCTCGAACTCCTCCCAGCCCTGCAGGCGGACCTCACCGGACAGGCCGGTCTCGGCCGCCTTCTTCTCGACGAGTCCCTTGACGTGGGCGTGCTGGTTCTCGCTGAGGGTCAGGCCGATGACGTTGACGCCGTAGTTCTCCATGGCGCGCAGGGCGGTCGCGCCCCAGCCGC
Source organism: Williamsia sp. SKLECPSW1 (assembly GCF_054332755.1). Lineage (NCBI taxonomy): Bacteria > Bacillati > Actinomycetota > Actinomycetes > Mycobacteriales > Nocardiaceae > Williamsia > Williamsia sp. SKLECPSW1. Next base: position 3,353,436 of record NZ_JBTGLI010000001.1, read on the forward strand.
AGCCGATGTCGAGCAGCGTCATGCCGGGCTCGAGGTTGAGCTTGCCCAGCGACAGGTCGATCTTGGCCAGCTGCGCCTGGTTGAGGCTGTAGTCCTCCTCCTTGAAGTACGCGCAGCTGTAGGTGCGCGACTCGTCGAGGAAGAGGGCGAAGAAGTCGTCGTTGAGGTCGTAGTGCGCCTGGACGTCCTCGAAGAACGGGGTCTCGGTGGTCAAGATGAACCTTTCTGGTGTGTGCACCCACCGGCGCTCCGGCGGCATGACGGTCGTGTGGTGGACTCCTCGGCCGCGACCGTCCCCCGACGAGTCGCCCCCCGATGGGTGCCGAGCCGGGACGCGGCGCCGACTGCTGCGATCAGCGCAGCTGCACCGTGGCTGTCGCCCGGCCGAATATCCGCTTGCCGCGGAAACTGGCACCGAGCGCGATGGTAGCCGTTCGTGAGGCCGCATCGAGCTCTTTGACGCGACCAGTGTATTCGACCTGGGCGGGCTCGTCGTCGGCGACGTAGGCGATCCCGGTGAACCGGACACGGTAGTCGCGGATCGCGGCGGGATCACCGAGCCACCCGGAGAGGAACGAACCGCCGATGCCCATGGTGAGCATGCCGTGGGCGGCGACCGTCTCGAGGCCGACGACCGACACCACCCGCTCGCTCCAGTGGATCGGGTTGTAGTCGGCGGAGATCCCGGCGTAGTTGACGAGGTCGCCGCGTCGCAGCGTCACCGTCCGGCTCGGCAGTTCGTCTCCGACCGCCACGTCGTCGAACGAGGGGACCGACGGGGAGACCGGGACGTCCCACGGGGCGATCGGCGGTGTCGGCACGCCGTCGACCTCTGTCCAGGTCCGTGTGGCGGGCGGGGTGAAGTCGCCCATCATCACGTCGGCCAGTGCGGCGGCGAGGGCCGGTTCGGCGTGGGCACCGCGTCGGCCGGCGGCCGTCGTCACCAGCGACTGCACGACCTCGCCGTCGTCGTTGATCAGGAGGCCCTCGACGATGATCGTGTCGCCACCGGCCTTCTGGCGGATCGGACGCAGACCCATCGTCAGACCCAGCCGGTCACCGGCGTGCATCGGACGGTGCTGGGTGAAGACCTGGTCGGTCTGCACGAACGCGCTCGTGTCGTACTCGAGGAGCACCTCGTCGAGCAGCCAGTTCAACCCACTGCCGGCGAGGCGGGCGGTGAACGTCACGGGCGCCATCAGCGCCGGATGCCCCAGGTCCGCCGCGGCGGCCTCATCCCAGTGGACGGGGTTGGCGTCCTTCATGGAACGGGCGAACTCGCGGATCTCCTCGCGGCCGATCTCGTAGGGGTCGTCCGGCGCGTAGTACTGCGTCCAGTCCCGCTCGGCGGAACTCACGTCCTCGGGCTTCACGGCGCTCATGGTTGCACACGCTCAGCACCCGATGTGACCACCGGGCCGACGATCGGTGACGGTTCCTAGTTCATCGGCAGCGGCGTCTGACCACGCTCGGCGAGCATCTGCGTCATGGTGTCGGCCTCGGTCGACTGCACGTTGTTCATCTGCTGCGCGAGGTCGCGCACGTAGTCCTGCGACACGTGCTCTGGGTCGACCGCGTACTCCATCATGTGCCGGCCGCCCTGGTGGTGGCGGAGCATCAGCTGCAGGAAGTAGGTGTCCAGAGCAGACCCCGTCGACGATCGGAGGCGGCGCAGCTCGGGCTCGGTGGCCATGCCCGGCATGATCGGCGTGGTCACGCCGTCGCCCGCGGTCATCGACACCCCCATGCCCATCGCGTTGTCACCGGTCATCCACGACATCGCCGGTTGCATCGACGTCAGAGGACGCCCCCAGCGCTGCAGCCACGATTGCATCTGACCGATCTGGTTCGACTGCGACGTCAGGATGTCGAACGCCAACGACCGGACCTGCTCGTCGGTGCCGCGATCCATCTCGATCGCGGCCATCGACACCGCCTGCGCGTGGTGCTCGGACATGTCCTGGGCGAAGCCGACCGCCGCGGAGTCCGATGCGGGAGCGGCCGCGTCGTCGGACGGGACGGTCCGGCCCACCAGCAGGCCCACGCCGAACCCGACGAGCAGCAGGGCGACCACACCCAGCCCGATCAGTGCGGGCACCTGGCGTCGCCATCCCGGGCGCGGGTCGGACGCGGGGGCCGGCTCGGTCTGCGGGTTCCCGGTGCTGTCCACCGGATCAGCCCGCAGGTGCGGGCGCGACGCCCGGCTCGTCCGTCGCCTGCTGCGTCCCGGCCCCGTTCATCGGGACGGCGTTCGCGGGTACCGGACCCACGTCGGCGGCGGGCGGGTTGTTCGGGTCGAACGACCCGGGGATCGCCGCGCACGACGCGCCCACCTCGGGGAACGAGGTCTGCCGAGGCTGCCCGGGATAGACGTTCGTCTGCGCGTTCAGCCGCAGCGCGGTGATGAACTGGTCGATCCGGGGGTCGCTCGCCGAGGACACCTTGAGCTGGTGGCCCCAGGACTGCAGCGAGATCGGCTCGTCGAGGCCCGGATACGGGGACATGAGCATGAACTGCCTGCCGGAGACCTTGCGTTCCAGCGTCGCCGTGTCGGCGGCCGAGACGGTCTGCGGGTTGTAGGCGATCCACACCGCACCGTGTTCGAGCGAGTGCACGGCGTTCTCGGTGCGCAGGGGGTTCGGGTAGACCACCCCCGTGCAGGTCGCCCAGACGGCGTCGTGGGGACCGCCGAACGGTGGCGACCGGTCGTATGCGACGCGCTGGGCGGGGGAGACGTGCTGACCGGCGGGGTAGAACTGCTTGACCACGCCCGGGATGGCGTCCGACGGGTCGGGGTTCGACGCCGACGGGACGAACTTCTGTGCCTCCTCCCGGACCGTGTACTTGGGGACGAGGTAGGCGGCGATCCCGCCGGCGACGGCGATCACCACGACGACCGCGGCGAGAGTCGCCCACGGGATCGAGCGACGGCGACCGGCGGCCGTCGCCGGGATGGTGCCCGGTCGGCTCTTCTTCTTCGGCGGCTTCGTCGAGCCCTTCGGAGCCCCGGGTGGCGTACCCGCACCCGTCGTCGAGGCCGTCTCGTCCGGCTTCGCGGCGTCGTGCGGGCTGCTCATGCTGGCCATCGGTGGATTCGTCCTCCATCGGTGTGTTGCTCGGGGAGCAGCCCATCGTACGGACGCGTTCTGAGGTGACCCTGAGCAGTCGGCCACCACCGCAGTCGACGACCGGCCGCCCACCTGCGGATCAGGGCACGACGTGCGGATGTGGTCGTCGCGGGTCGGGCCCATAGGATGGTGTCCCGTGACTCCCACGGAACTCCCCGACGTGCTGCGCGACGCGACGACCGCCGTGTTGACGCGACGCGGACTGGACACCTCCGTGGTGCCGGAGACGGTGGTCGTCGAGCGGCCCCGCAACCCCGACCACGGCGACTACGCCACGAACATCGCGCTGCAGATCGCGAAGAAGGTCGCGACCCCGCCGCGGGATCTCGCGCAGTGGCTCGCCGACGAACTCGCCGGGGTCGACGGCATCGCGACCGCCGAGATCGCCGGGCCCGGCTTCCTCAACCTCCGCCTGGCCGCCGCCAGTCAGAACGTCGTGGTCTCCGACGTGCTGTCTGCGGGCGTCGCGTACGGGCGCGGCACGACGCTGTCCGGTACGGCCATCAACCTGGAGTTCGTCTCGGCCAACCCGACCGGGCCGATCCATCTCGGGGGTACGCGGTGGGCGGCCGTCGGCGACGCGTTGGGCCGGGTACTCGCCGCCCAGGGTGCAGCCGTGACCCGGGAGTACTACTTCAACGACCACGGGACGCAGATCGACCGGTTCGCGCGGTCGCTCCTCGCCGCGGCGCGGGGTGAACCCGCGCCCGAGGACGGCTACGCAGGCGCCTACATCGGCGAGATCGCCGAGCACGTGCGTCGCGAACGGCCCGACGTCCTCGACCTCCCCGACGACGAGCGGCTCGAGACGTTCCGCGCGGTGGGCGTGGACGCCATGTTCGACCAGATCAAGTCCAGCCTGGCCGATTTCGGCACCCGGTTCGACGTGTACACGCACGAGAACTCGATGTTCACCACCGGCGCGGTCGACGAGTGCATCGCCGAGCTGAAGGCCAACGGCAACCTCTACGAGAACGACGGCGCGTGGTGGTTGCGGTCCACCGACTTCGGCGACGACAAGGATCGCGTCGTGATCAAGCGGGACGGCGAGGCCGCCTACATCGCCGGCGACATCGCCTACTTCCGGGACAAGCGCAAGCGCGGCGCGGACCTGTGCATCTACATGCTCGGGGCCGATCACCACGGATACATCAAGCGGCTCAAGGCCGCCGCCGCCGCACTCGGGGACGACCCGGCCACGCTCGAGGTGCTCATCGGTCAGATGGTCAACCTCGTCCGCGACGGGAAGCCGGTGCGGATGAGCAAGCGGGCGGGCACCGTCATCACCCTCGACGACCTCGTCGACGCGGTGGGTGTCGACGCCGCGCGCTACTCGTTGATCCGGTCGTCGGTCGACGTGAACCTCGACATCGACCTCGACCTGCTCGCGACCGCCTCGAACGAGAACCCCGTCTACTACGTGCAGTACGCGCACGCGCGCCTGTCGGCGATCGCCCGCAACGCGGCCGAGCTCGGCATCGGTGCCGCCGCCGATGCGCTCGATCTGCTGACCGAGCCGGCCGAGGGCGACCTCATCCGCACTCTCGGCGACTTCCCGGCCGTCGTGGAGACCGCCTCGACTCTGCGTGAGCCGCACCGGATCTGCCGGTACCTCGAGGCGCTGGCGGGGACCTACCACCGCTTCTACGACCGCTGCCGCATCCTGCCGCAGGGCGACGAGGAGCCGACCGCCCTGCACGGCGCGCGACTGGCGCTGTGCGACGCCACGCGACAGGTCGTCGCCAACGGCCTCGACCTCGTGGGCGTCAGTGCGCCGGAGCGGATGTGATGGCCCACCCCGCCGGTCCGCGCCACGCGGAGGGACAGACGTCGCGCGGTGACGCCGACGGACGTGCGGCCACCGTCGCGGAGATGGGTGAGCTGCCCGACCACGTGTGGCCCCGCAACGCACGTCGCGACGCCGACGGCACCGTGACCCTCGCCGGGCGCAGCGTGCACGACCTCGCGGCCGACCACGGGACGCCGCTGTTCGTCGTCGACGAGGACGACTTCCGCTCACGCTGCGCGGACATGCTCGCCGCGTTCGGGGCCACCGGACGGGTGCACTACGCGTCGAAGGCGTTCCTGTGCACCGAGATCGCGCGGTGGGTCGACCAGGAGGGGCTGAGCCTCGACGTCTGTTCGGGCGGCGAGCTGGCACTGGCGCTGCGGGCCGGGTTCCCGGCGCAGCGGATCGCGTTGCACGGCAACAACAAGTCGACCGAGGAGCTGGAGGCGGCGGTCGCCGCCGGGGTCGGCCACGTCGTCGTGGACTCCGCCGTGGAGATCGCGCGCCTCGATGCCGCCGCCGGCGCGGCCGGTGTCGTGCAGGACGTCCTCGTCCGCGTCACCGTGGGTGTGGAGGCCCACACCCACGAGTTCATCTCCACCGCGCACGAGGACCAGAAGTTCGGGTTCTCGCTGGGCGAGGGCGTGGCGATGGAGGCGGTGCGGACCGTGTTCGCCGCCGACAACCTGCGACTGGTGGGGTTGCACAGCCACATCGGGTCGCAGATCTTCGATCTCGACGGCTTCGAACTGGCCGCCCATCGCGTCCTGGGGTTGCTGCGCGACGTGATCGAGGAGTTCGGCGTCGACAAGACCGCCCAGCTCTCGGTGCTCGATCTCGGTGGGGGACTGGGTATCTCGTACGTGTCCGGTGACGACCCGCCACCGGTGGGTCAGGTCGCGGCGACACTGGCCGACATCGTCACCCGCCAATCCGAACAACTCGGTCTGCCGCGGCCGATCCTCGCGGTCGAGCCCGGTCGGGCGATCGCCGGCCCGGGCACGGTCACGCTCTACCGTGTGGGGACGGTCAAGGACGTCGCGATCGGCAGCGGCCGGCACCGCCGCTACGTCTCGGTCGACGGCGGGATGAGCGACAACATCCGCACCGCGCTCTACGGCGCGGAGTACGACGTCCGACTGGTGTCGCGCGCGAGCGAGGCGACCGCGACCCGCAGCCGGGTGGTCGGCAAGCACTGCGAGAGCGGTGACATCGTGGTGAAGGACTGCTGGCTTCCCGACGACGTCGCACCCGGCGACCTGCTCGCCGTCGCGGCGACCGGCGCCTACTGCTACGTGATGTCCAGCCGATACAACATGGCGGCCCGCCCGGCCGTCGTCGCCGTCCGTGACGGCGCGTCGCGCACACTTCTGCGACGCGAGACGCTCGCGGATCTCATGAGCCTGGAGGTGGATCAATGACCGACGACGCACGCCGGACGATCGGTGTGGCGGTGCTCGGGATGGGCAACGTCGGCGCCGAGGTCGTCCGCATCCTGCAGCAGAGCGCCTCCGACCTCGAGGCCCGCGTCGGCGCCGCACTCGAGATCCGCGGGGTGGCCGTGCGCGATCTCGGCAAGGCGCGGTCCTGGTGCTCGCCGTCGCTGCTCACCGACGACGCCGCCTCGCTGGTCGTCCGGGACGACGTCGACGTCGTCGTCGAGCTGATCGGCGGGATCGACCTGCCGCGCACCCTGATCGGCACCGCGCTCGAGCACGGCAAGTCGGTGGTGACCGCCAACAAGGCGCTGTTGGCCGACTACACCGGCGAACTCGCGACGATCGCAGCGCAGGCGCGTGTGGACCTGTACTTCGAGGCCTCGGTCGCCGGTGCCATCCCGGTGATCCGCCCGCTCATGCAGTCGCTGGCCGGGGACACCGTCCAGCGTGTCGCGGGGATCGTCAACGGCACGACGAACTTCATCCTGTCGGCGATGGCCGAGAACGGCGACGACTACGCCTCCACGCTGGCCGAGGCCGGCCGGCTCGGGTACGCCGAGGCCGACCCCACCGCGGACGTCGAGGGGTACGACGCGGCCGCCAAGGCCGCGATCCTCGCCTCCATCGCCTTCCACAGCCGCGTCACCGCCGGTGACGTGTACCGGGAGGGGATCTCGACGATCACGACCGACGACCACGAGTCGGCCGCGACGCTCGGGTGCACCATCAAGCTGCTGTCGATCTGCGAGCGGATCGACGACTCGATGGGCCGCCAGCGGATCTCGGCCCGCGTCTACCCGGCGCTGGTGCCCAACTCCCACCCACTCGCCTCGGTCAACGGTGCGTTCAACGCGGTCGTGGTGGAGGCCGAGAACGCCGGACGACTGATGTTCTACGGCCAGGGCGCCGGCGGTTCGCCGACCGCGTCGGCGGTGATGGGTGACCTCGTCATGGCCGCACGGAACAAGGTGCACGGCGGTCGTGGCCCGCTGGAGTCGACGTATGCGTCCCTGCCGATCGCGCCGATGGGGGATGTGAACACCCGGTACTACGTGTCGATGAAGGTCGCCGACCGTCCCGGGGTGTTGTCCACCGTCGCGGGGGAGTTCTCCAAGCGCCGCGTCAGCATCGCCACCGTGCGCCAGGAGGGTGCCGGCGACGACGCCCGCCTCATCGTGGTGACCCACCGTGCTCCGGACTCCGCGCTGGCAGAGACCGTGGACGCGCTCAACGGCCTCGACTCCGTGCTCTCGGTGTCGAGTGTGCTCCGCCTGGAGGGAACCGATGTCTGACAACAGCTTCCGAGCGCAGGAGGCCCACGGGGTGCACACCCGGTGGCCGGGTCTGATCGAGGCCTATCGGGACCGTCTCCCCGTCGACGCCGACACCCGCGTGGTGACACTGCTGGAGGGCGGCACGCCGCTCATCTCGGCGCCGCACCTGTCGGAGATCACCGGCTGCGAGGTGTACCTCAAGGTCGAGGGCGCGAATCCGACCGGGTCGTTCAAGGACCGCGGGATGACGATGGCCGTGAGCATGGCCGTCACCCACGGCAAGAAGGCCGTGCTGTGTGCGTCCACCGGCAACACCTCGGCATCGGCCGCCGCCTACGCCACCCGCGCGGGGATCACCTGCGCGGTCCTGATCCCGACCGGCAAGATCGCGATGGGCAAGCTCGCCCAGGCCGTCATGCACGGCGCGACGATCATCCAGGTCAAGGGGAACTTCGACGACTGTCTCGAACTCGCCCGCAAGGCGACGGCGGAGTTCTCCGAGATCGAACTGGTGAACTCGGTGAACCCCGCCCGCATCGAGGGGCAGAAGACCGCCGCGTTCGAGATCGTCGACGTGCTGGGTCGCGCGCCGGACGTGCACGCGCTGCCGGTCGGCAACGCGGGCAACATCACGGCGTACTGGAAGGGCTACGCGGAGTATCACGCCGACGGCGTCGCGTCGTCGCGGCCCCGCATGCTCGGCGTCCAGGCCGCCGGCGCGGCGCCGCTGGTCAGCGGTCACCCGGTGAAGAACCCGGAGACCGTCGCGACCGCGATCCGCATCGGCTCACCGGCCAGCTGGACCCAGGCCGTCGCCGCCAAGGACGAGTCGGGCGGGGTGTTCCGCGCGGCCACCGACGAGAAGCTCCTGGAGGCCTACCGGCTCGTAGCGGGCCGGGAGGGTGTGTTCGTCGAACCCGCCTCGGCGGCGAGCGTCGCGGGTCTGCTCGCCGCGCGCGAGGAGGGCTGGGTGTCGGCGGGGGAGACCGTCGTCTGCACCGTCACCGGCAACGGCCTCAAGGATCCCGACACCGCCCTCGCAGGCATGCCGGAGGTGAAGGCGATCGACGTCGACCCGCTGGCGGTCGCCCGTGCCCTCGAGGTCGGCTGACATGTCGCCGACGCGCCTCGTCCGCCGCGGACGGCCCTGATGTTCCCGGCTCTGCCCGACGGTGTCGTCACCGACGTACGGGTCGCGGCGTCGTCGGCGAACCTGGGCTCGGGGTTCGACTCCCTGGGCATCGCGCTCGACATCTACGACGACCTGCGGGTGCGGGTGACGCCGACCGGTGTGCGGGTCGCGGTCGACGGTGAGGGCGCCGGGGCGGTGCCCCTCGACGACACCCATCTCGTCGTCCGCGCGCTGCTGCGCGGCCTCGAGGCCGGCGGCGTGCAGGCCCCCGGTCTCGACATCGTCTGCCGCAACGCGATCCCCCACTCGCGCGGGCTGGGCTCGTCGGCCGCAGCCGTGGTGTCGGGACTCGCCGCCGCGTCGGGGCTGATGACGAAAAGCGGAGTGCGGCAGGGCTTCTCGCCCGATCAACTGATCCAGTTGGCTGCGGAGTTCGAGGGCCACCCGGACAACGCCGCCGCCAGCGTGCTGGGATCGGCGATCGTCTCGTGGACCGAGGAGGTCGACGGCGCGCCGTCGTACCACGCACGGCCCCTGCCGGTGCACCCGTCGATCGTGGTGACCGCGTTCGTCCCGCAGCACGAGTCGTCGACGGTCCTCACCCGGGGACTCCTGCCCGACGCGGTGCCGCGCCTCGACGCCGTGCACAACCTCAGCCGCAGCGCCCTGGCCGTCGTCGCGCTGACGACCGATCCCTCGTGCCTGCTGCCGGCGACCGCCGATCGTCTGCACCAGCACTACCGGGCGCCGGTCCTGCCCGACACCACCGGGATCGTCACCGAACTGCGTGCGCGGGGGGTCGCGGCCTTCGTCTCGGGGGCCGGGCCGTCGGTCCTCGCGTTGCACGACCGGCCGATCCCCGACGAGTGCGTGGCCCTGGCGGCCGACGTCGGCTTCGACGCGCGCGTGCTCCGTGTGGCGGGGCCCGTCTCCATCACCTGAGCGACGCGCCGACGACGGGGGTGTTGCCGCAGGACCTCCGGGTGGATACGATGTGGGCGTCTCGCAGCGGACGTCTGTTCGTCCGGTCGCGCTCACCTCTCTCCCGAGATCCCGACCCCGTCGGTACCGAGCGCGATGTCGGCCGCAGATCGTGCGGGTTGCACACGGGACACCACCGCCCCGGCGTGGCCCGTCCACGACGTCCGCACACAACCCACGTGTGCGCCCGCTGCCTGACGGCGCGCCGACCCGGTGCGGACCACACGACTTCCGGCCACGTCGATCTGACGGGTGGGGACAACCGCCGACATCGTTGGCGGGGATCGCGAACCTCCACGGTTCTTCTCACGGTGGGGGAATGAAAGGACATCCGTGACCGATACGGACCTCATCTCTTCTCCGGCCCCTGCGGCCGCCTCCGAGGGCGCCGCCGACACGACCGCCCGCAGCGGCCGTTCCCGCGGGACCGGACTCAACGCCATGGTGCTCACCGAGCTGCGTCAACTCGCCGGTGAGCTGGGCATCCGCGGTACCTCGGGTATGCGCAAGGGTGACCTGGTGGCCGCCATCGCGGCGCGCCAGTCGACGGGCTCCTCGGCCGGGCAGGCGAACGGCAGGAACGGCGCCCCGTCCGCGTCCGCCGAGACGACTCCGCCCGCCTCGACGCCGGACGCACCGGCATCGGACGCCCCGGGCGCGGACACCTCGACGGGGTCGGCCCCGCGGAGCCGACCCGCCACCGCGGGCCGCGCGACCGATGCCGATCGATCGGCGAGCGACCGGTCCACGACGACGCCCGACGAGGACACCGCCGAGGGGGAGGGGCGCCGCGAGCGGCGTCCCGCACGGGACCAGGACTCGTCCTCTGACGACACCCGGGACGGCGACCAGGGTGAACGACCCGCCCGCACCCGCGAGCGCGGGCAGCGCAACCGTGACCAGAACCGTGGCGGCGACCAGGGTGGTGAGGGCAACCGCGGCAACCGCGGGGACAACAACCGCGGTGGCGACAACCAGGGTGGCGACAACCGGGGTGGCGACGGCAACCGCGGCAACCGCGGCGGCGACAACCGTGGTGGCGACAACCGTGGCGGCGACCAGGGCGGTGACGGCAACCGTGGCAACCGCGGTGGCGACAACCGCAATGACAACCGGGGCGGTGACCACCGCACTGACAACCGGGGCGGCGACAACCGTGGGGACGGCAACGGCCCCCGGGGCAACAACAACCGTCAGGACGACGACGGCGAGGGCGGCGGACGCGGTCGGCGCGGTCGCCGGTTCCGCGAGCGCCGCCGCGGGCGTGATCGCGACGGCGGCGGCAACGACGTCGAACCGCAGGTCAACGAGGACGACGTCCTGCAGCCGGTCGCCGGCATCCTCGACGTGCTGGACAACTACGCGTTCGTCCGCACCTCGGGATACCTCGCGGGTCCCAACGACGTCTACGTCTCCATGAACCTCGTCCGCAAGAACGGGCTGCGCCGCGGTGACGCCATCACCGGCGCCGTGAAGCTCCCGCGGGACGGTGAACAGAACAACCAGCGTCAGAAGTTCAACCCGCTGGTCCGCCTCGACACGATCAACGGCGGCGATGTGGAGACCGCGCGCAAGCGCCCCGAGTTCGGCAAGCTCACGCCCCTCTACCCGAACGAGCGTCTGCGGCTGGAGACCACGCCCGAGCGGCTGTCCACGCGCGTGATCGACCTGATCATGCCCATCGGCAAGGGCCAGCGGGCGCTGATCGTCTCCCCGCCCAAGGCGGGCAAGACGACGGTGATCCAGGACATCGCGAACGCGATCTCCATCAACAACCCCGAGTGCCACCTCATGGTCGTCCTCGTCGACGAACGTCCCGAAGAGGTCACCGACATGACCCGATCGGTGAAGGGCGAGGTCATCGCCTCGACGTTCGACCGTCCGCCGTCCGACCACACCTCGGTCGCCGAGTTGGCGATCGAGCGCGCCAAGCGCGTCGTGGAGTCGGGCAAGGACGTCGTCGTCCTGTTGGACTCGATCACCCGCCTGGGACGTGCCTACAACAACGCGTCCCCGGCGTCCGGTCGCATCCTGTCCGGCGGTGTCGACTCGACTGCGCTGTACCCGCCGAAGCGGTTCCTGGGCGCTGCGCGCAACATCGAGAACGGCGGCTCGCTGACGATCATCGCCTCGGCGCTGGTCGAGACCGGTTCGACCGGTGACACGGTGATCTACGAGGAGTTCAAGGGCACCGGCAACGCCGAGCTGCACCTCTCGCGCAAGATCTCCGAGCGCCGCGTCTTCCCCGCGGTCGACGTGAACGCGTCGAGTACGCGCAAGGACGAACTGATGATGTCGGCGGACGAGTTCGCGATCGTCCACAAGCTCCGCCGCCTGCTGGCCGGGCTCGACGCGCAGGCGTCGATCGACCTGCTCATCTCGCAGCTGCGGAAGACGAAGACGAACATCGAGTTCCTCATGCAGGTGCAGAAGAACGCCCCGGGGCAGCTCTCCGAGGAGTGACCCTCAGGCGTCGGGCACGGCTGTCGCCGGCAGGGGAGCGGTGTCCGGTGGCGGCGGGTCGTCCACGTCGAACACGCCACTGCTCGCGCACGTGCCCGTCGGCTCCGGCGACGCCGTCGCAGTCGGGTCCTCCGGGTAGACACCCTTCTGGGTGTTGAGCCGGGTGGCCGTGATGAACCGGTCGATCCGGTCGTCGTCGGCACGATCGAGCATGAGTCGGTGCCCCCACGACTGCAGGGACACCGGCCGCTCGAGACCGGGGTACGGCGACATCAGCATGTGGTCGATCCCGGTGACGCGGCGGGCCAGCGCCGCGACCGACCGTGCGTCCAGTGACGGCGAGTACGTCACCCAGACGGCTCCGTGTTCGAGGGAGTGCACGGCGTTCTCCACCCGCAAGGGTTGTGGATAGACGACACCCGTACACGTCGCCCACACTGCGTCGTGCCTGCCCCCGATCGGTGGGGAGAACCGGTACGCCACGCGCTTGCCCGGCCCGACATGGCCGCCGCGGTAGAACGCACGGACGACGCCGGGGATGCGCATCGCCGGGTCGGGGTCGGACGCGGACGGGACGTCGGTTCGTGGCACGGTGTCGTCGCCCCGCGTGAGCGAGACGGCCGTCACCCCCGCCGCGAGCAGGGCCACGACCGCCACTGTCACCACGATCACCGGTCGGCGACGCATCGACCACCTCCCTCGATCCGCTCACGACCGGGTCGATCGCCTGCGGGAACCGCCCATGGTAGGTACGCCGCACGCCGGGGAATGCACAGACCTCGAGCGTGGTTGAGGAGTCTGCCCGGGTGAGCAGGGCCGGATCGGAGACCGATTGGGTCTCTGACCTGGCCTCTGGCATACTCGGCAAGGTTGTGCACCACCTCGGTGCGCATCATCACCGTCCGGTTCCGGTTCACACCGTGATGTCCCCTGCGGGGGCAGCGGTGACCCGGCGGCCACGAAAGGGACACCAGATGAAGCAGGGCATCCACCCGCAGTACGTCGACACCACAGTGGTGTGCGGCTGCGGCAACACATTCCAGACGCGGAGCACGCGGGAGACCGGCCAGATCACGGTCGAGGTCTGCTCGCAGTGCCACCCGTTCTACACGGGCAAGCAGAAGATCCTCGACACCGGTGGTCGCGTCGCGCGCTTCGAGAAGCGCTACGGCAAGCGCACCCCGAAGGGCGCCGACGCCCAGTAGCACGCTCACGCCACGCCCGTCCCGCGCACAGCGCAGGGCGGGCGTGGTGTGTGTCTGCACCCGTCCCGCCGATGGCGCGGCGAGAGATCGAGACCCCGAGGAGGCCGCGTGAGCACGACGGAACCGTCCGCCGTCGACGACGTCCTCGCCGAGTACGCCGGCCTCGAGTCGCAGATGTCCGATCCGTCCCTGCACGACGACCCCGCCGCCGCCCGTCGGGTGGGCAAGCGGTTCGCCGAACTGGCGCAGGTCAAGTCCGTGCACGACCGGTTGGTCGCGGCACGGGAGGACCTGGTCGCCGCGCGGGAGCTCGCCGCCGACGACCCGTCGTTCGCCGAGGAGGTGACCGCGCTCGAGACCGCCGTCGCCGAACTCGACGCGACCCTGGCCGACCTCCTCGCCCCCCGCGATCCGCATGACGGCGACGACGTCGTGCTCGAGATCAAATCCGGTGAGGGAGGGGAGGAGTCGGCGCTGTTCGCGTCCGACCTCGCCCGCATGTACCTCCGCTACTGCGAGCGGAGGGGCTGGGCGGCAACACTTCTCGGCGTCACCGAATCCGACCTCGGTGGTTTCAAGGACGCCACGCTGTCCATCAAGGCGCGCGGGGGGTCCACCGACGGCGTGTGGGGGCGCATGAAGTTCGAGGGCGGGGTGCACCGCGTCCAGCGCGTGCCCGTCACCGAGTCGCAGGGGCGTATCCACACCTCGGCGGCCGGCGTGCTCGCCTACCCCGAGCCCGACGAGGTGGAGGCGGTCGCGATCGACGAGTCCGACCTGCGCATCGACGTCTACCGGAGCTCCGGCAAGGGTGGGCAGGGGGTCAACACCACCGACTCCGCGGTGCGTATCACCCACCTGCCGACCGGGATCGTCGTCACCTGCCAGAACGAACGGTCGCAGTTGCAGAACAAGGCCCGCGCGATGCAGGTCCTCGCCGCCCGACTCCAGGCCCTCGCCGAGGACGAGGCGCAGGAGCAGGCTGCGCAGGGCCGCGCCGCGCAGATCCGAACCGTCGACCGCTCCGAACGCATCCGGACCTACAACTTCCCGGAGAACCGGATCACCGACCACCGCATCGGGTTCAAGGCCCACAACCTCGACGCGGTCCTCGACGGCGATCTCGACGCACTGCTCGACGCGCTGGTGACGGCCGATCGTCAGGCGCGGCTGCAGGCCTGATGGGGATCCGCGTCCGAGATGTGATCGACTGGGCCACAGGGCGACTCGGCACGGCCGGGGTCGACGGGTCGCGCGTCGAGGCCGAGTTGCTAGTCGCCCACGTCCTGGGCGTCGACCGCGGGCGGCTCGTCGTGGTGGACAGCATGACCGACGACCAGCACCGCGCGGTCGAGACGCTCGTCGAGCGACGCGCGACGCGCGAACCCCTGCAACACGTCCTCGGCACAGCGCCGTTCGGGCCCCTGGAACTCGCAGTCGGCCCCGGGGTGTTCATCCCCCGACCGGAGACCGAACTCCTCCTCGACTGGGCTGTGCGGGCATGCGCGGACGCCGGCACGTCCCCCCACGTCGTCGACCTCTGCAGCGGGAGCGGCGCGCTGGCGCTCGGTGTCGCCACGCTCACCGACGCCACCGTCGTCGCCGTCGAGAAGGATCCGGCGGCGCTGAGGTGGTTGCAGCGCAACGTCTCCGACGCCCCCGAGGCGTGTCGTCGGCGGATCGGGGTCCGGCAGGGGGACGCGACCACGCTCGACTGGCGCTCGCCGGGCGATCCCGGCGTCGATGTCGTGGTCGCCAACCCGCCGTATGTGCCGACCACCACGGAGGTCCCGCCGGAGGTCGCCGAGCACGACCCCGCGATCGCCGTCTTCGGCGGTGCCGACGGGATGGCGGTGATGACACCGATGCTCGCCGTGATCGCCGCGACGCTGGTCCCCGGCGGCCGGTTCGCCGTCGAGCACGACGACAGCACCGCGGCACGGGTGGTCGACGCCGTGGAGTCGACCGGCGCCTTCGACGATGTCCGATCGCACCGCGACCTCGCGGGGCGCCCGCGCTTCGTGACCGCGCGCCGACGGTCGGTCGCGGCGGACGGCGTGGGAAGATGACGACGTGAGCACGGTGTTCGATTGCAGCCAGGTCGACTCGCGCGCCGCCGGCATCCGCGCCGCGGTCGGCGCCGTCAAGTCCGGACGTCTCGTCGTCCTCCCCACCGACACGCTCTACGGGCTGGGGTGCGACGCCTTCGACTCCGATGCCGTCGCCTCTCTGCTGGCGACCAAGAACCGGGGACGTGACATGCCCGTCCCGGTGCTCGTCGGGTCGTGGGACACGATCGACGGGCTGGTCCTGTCGGTGTCCCCGCGGATGCGCGAGCTGGTGCGGGCCTTCTGGCCGGGCGGGCTGAGCATCGTCGTCGAGCAGGCCCCGTCGCTGGCGTGGGACCTCGGCGACGCCGGTGGGACGGTCATGGTCCGCATGCCGTTGCACCCCGTGGCGATAGAACTGCTCCGTGAGGTCGGGCCGATGGCGGTCTCCAGTGCGAACCGGTCGGGGAACCCGCCTGCCGCCACCTCGGACGACGCGCGGTCGCAGCTCGGCGACGACGTCGCGGTCTATCTCGACGGCGGACCCGCCGATCACGCCACCCCGTCGACGATCGTCGACCTGTCCGGCCCGCGCCCGGCGATCCTGCGGTCCGGTGCGATCCCGCCGGAACAGATCGCCGAGGTCCTGGGCGTCGACACCGCGGAACTGCTCGACTGACCCGGACATCCGTGCGTCTCGCGGCGACACGGGCAATCGGCCGCGCCACGCTGATCTCCCGGGCGCACCAGTAGATTCGACGGGTGCTCCTCGCCGCGACGACCGTCTCGAACAACGGTGCAGGTGTGCCGTTGCGCGAGTTGGCCCTCGTCGGCATGAGCGCAGCGCTGATCACCTACCTCGCCACCGGTGTCGTCCGCGTCGTCGCGACGCGGACCGGGGCGGTCGCCGTGCCGCGCGCCCGGGACGTGCACGCGGTGCCGACCCCGCGGCTCGGCGGCGTCGGGATGCTGCTCGGTGTGCTGGCCGCGATCCTCATCGCCCAGCAGCTCCCCGCCCTCACCCGCGGGTTCGCCTACACCGACGACATGGACGCCGTCGTCGTCGCGGCCCTGGTCATCGTCGTGGTGGGGATCATCGACGACCGGTGGGGACTCGACGCGCTCACCAAGTTCGTGGGGCAGCTGACCGCGGCGGGTGTGCTGGTGCTGATGGGTGTCAGCTGGACGGTCATCCCCGTTCCGTTCGGGGGGATCGACACCGTGGTCCTCGATCCGCTGCAGTCGGGGCTGGTCACCATCGCATTGACGGTGGCGACGATCAACGCGATCAACTTCGTCGACGGTCTCGACGGCCTCGCCGCGGGGCTCGCGCTCATCGCCGCGCTGGCGATCCTGCTGTTCTCGCTCGGGCTGCTCCGGGACCAGGGCGGCGACGTGAGCTACTACCCGCCCGCGCTCATCTCCGTCGCGCTGGCGGGTGCCTGCCTGGGGTTCCTCCCGCACAACTTCCAACCGGCACGGATATTCATGGGCGACTCGGGGTCCATGCTCATCGGGCTCATGCTGGCCACGGCCTCGACGAGCGCCTCGGGCCGTATCGCGGTGACCGCCTACGGCCCGGCCGACCTCTTCTCGCTGCTGTCGCCCCTTATCCTGGTGGCCGCGGTGATGTTCATCCCGATGCTCGACATGCTGCTCGCCGTCATCCGCCGGACCCGCGCGGGTGTCGGTTTCTACACACCGGACAAGATGCACCTGCACCACCGGCTCCTCGAGCTCGGGCACTCGCAGCGACGCGTCGTGCTGGTCATCTACCTCTGGGTCGCCGTCCTCGCGTTCAGCGTCGCGGCCAGCACGGTCTTCTCGATCTCGGTGGTGGTCCCGTCGCTGGCGGCGGGTCTCGTCGTCGCTCTCGTCGCGACCGTCGTGCCGCGACTGCGTCGGCGCGCGGTCGTCGCGCGAACCCGTCGAACAGGTGCGCGAACTCCCTGAACCAGGCATACCACCTGGTGTAGTACTATGGCGCGTAGTAGCAGTCTGACGTGCGAGGAACCTCCGGTGAGTGTGACCGGGCCCCCACAGACGACTCGCTGCGTACGCGTTGGTAGGGTCATCCTGACCGGCGAGCTTACGACCGCTTTACCCCAGCGGATCGCACGCTCGATGGACGCTGCCCACACCGACAGCCCATGTTGTACTCGACGACGAGTGCAGCACTCCGACCCGAGGAGAGGCCGATGACGACGTCGACCCCCAGCTCGTCGGACCAGTTCTATCCCGCGATCCCGCTGTCGCTGCGCCGTCCCGCGATCATCGCCGGTGTGGCCGCGGTGATCGCGCTCATCGTCTCCGCCGTCCTCGGCCACGTCCTGTTCGGCGTCTTCTTCGCGGCCGGGATCGCCCTGATCCTCGCCAACTCCAAGATGGTGCAGGCGAGTGTCGCGGCGGCCACCGAGGGCGACACGGGCCGCAAGAAGCCAGTCGTCCTCAACACCGCCGTCCGCCTGGCCGTCATCACGGTCGCGGCGCTGGCCATCGCGTTCGTGTTCCGGCCGGAAGGGCTCGGGGTCATGTTCGGCCTCGCCCTCGGCCAGGTGATCGTGGTGCTCTCCACGGTGATCCCCGTCATGAAAGGACTCCGCAAGCAGTCATGAGCGCCGTCTACACGTTGGCCGCCGAGGAATCCGGCGACTCCAAGATCGAGGTCGGACACCACATCTCGGTCTCCATCGGGGGTCTCGAGTTCTACCTCGACACGATCATCGGCACCTCGGTGGCCGCGATCATCCTGCTGGGCCTCGCGTTCTACCTGCGGGCCAAGGTGACCTCGGGTGTCCCGAACGGTGTGCAGCTGTTCTTCGAGACCGTCACGACGCAGTTCCGCGGACAGATCGAGAGTGCGATCGGCATGCGCGTCGCGCCGTTCGTCCTCCCGCTCGCCGTCGGCCTGTTCACCTTCATCCTCATCTCCAACTGGCTCGCCGTCATCCCGGCGCAGTACGGCACGTCCGAGGGGACCGCGTCGGAGTGGCTCAAGCCCCCGGCGTCCGACGTCAACTTCGTCTACGCGCTCGCCGTGGTCGTCTTCGTCTGGTATCACGCGGCCGGCGTGAAGCAGCGCGGCTTCCTGGGCTACCCCAAGAAGCTGATCAAGGGCCACGTCGTCTTCCTCGCCCCGATCAACATCATCGAGGAGATCGCCAAGCCGGTCTCGCTCTCGCTGCGACTCTTCGGCAACATCTTCGCCGGCGGCATCATGATCTCGCTGATCACGCTGTTCCCGGCCTACATCGCGTGGGGCCCGAACGCCATCTGGAAGCTGTTCGACCTGTTCGTCGGTCTGATCCAGGCGTTCATCTTCGCGCTCCTGACCATCCTCTACTTCAGCCAGTCCATGGAGTCCGAGGACGCGCACTGACCTGACCACCGGGCCTTCGGGCCCGACACCGGCGTGACGGCGACGCCGTCACCCGCACAACACGACCCGGCAACCGTTGCCGGTACATCGAAAGGAACGAATCATGGATCCAACGATCGGCATGGGCGCACTGATCGGCGGCGGCCTCATCCTCGGCGGCGGCGCCATCGGCGCCGGTATCGGTGACGGTCTCGCCGGTGCGCAGCTGATCGCCGGCATCGCCCGGCAGCCCGAGGCGCAGAGCCGGCTGTTCACCCCGTTCTTCATCACCGTCGGTCTCGTCGAGGCCGCGTACTTCATCAACCTGGCGTTCATGGCCCTCTTCGTGTTCGCCACGCCGATCTCGGCGTCCTGACACAGGGCTTCACCACGGAATCGGGAACTCACACCATGGCTCTCGCCGCAGGAAACTTCCTCATCCCCAACGCGACGTTCTTCGTCGTGCTGGTGATCTTCCTCATCGTGCTGGTCGTGATCAGCAAGTTCGTCGTGCCACCGATCAAGCAGGTGCTCGACGAGCGGGATGAGCAGGTCGCGCAGACCGGCCGCGACAACCGGACCGCGACCGAGGAGTTCGAGGCCGCCGAGCGCGAGTACCGCGAGGCGATGAAGTCCGCCCGCGGCGAGGCCACCGGTATCCGTGACGAGGCCCGGGCCAAGGGACGCGAGACGTTGGAGCAGATGCGCTCGCGTGCCACCGCCGAGGCGGACGCCGCGGTCGCGGAGGCGACCGACCAGTTGCGCCGCGACGGTGAGACGGCCGCCGCGGCGGCTCGTCAGGACGTCGGGCGACTGTCCGCCGACCTGGCCGGTCGCGTCCTCGGGTTCGACGTCAGCGCCGACCCCCGCCTGGCCGGCAAGTTCACCGCGCCGTCCGCGTCGGGGACATCCACATCAGGGTCCGCGTCGACCGAGACGCGGCAGCCGAGCGGGACGGGGAGCTAGCTCGTGTCCATCGTCATCGTCAACCTCATCGGGTTGGTCGTCATCGTCGCGGTTCTGCTCCGGTACGTCCGGCCGCCGGTCGCCAAGGCGATGAAGTCCCAACAGGACGCCGTCGCCACCCAGATCGCCGAGAGCGAGCAGGCCAAGAAGCGACTGCAGGAGGCCCGCGACGCGCACGCGAACGCGGTCGAGGAGGCTCGCGCGACCGCGAGCCAGATCCGCGAGGAGGCACGGGGCGACGCCCAGGCCATCGCCGAGGAACTCGCCGCACAGGCCGACGCCGAGGTGGCCCGCATCCGCGAGCACGGCACGGCGCAGGTCGAGCTCAACCGGACCAACCTCGTCCGCGGACTGCGCGCCGACCTCGGTCTGGCCTCCGTCGAGCTCGCCGGTTCGGTGGTGCGGGAGCACCTGCAGGACTCCTCCGCGCGCCAGGACTCCATCGACCGGGTCATCGACGAGCTCGAGACCATGGTCGGATCCGACGACGACCGGTCGCGGGTCTCCGCCCCGTCCGATCTCGTCGGACTCCACTCGATGCGTGCGGGCAGTCGCGAGGTCGTCCGTGAGCTGACCCAGGAGTTCGACCGCCGCACAGCGGATCTGGACGAGGACGGCCTGCGTGCCGTGGCCGCCGACCTCGCGGACGTGGTCGCGGTGCTGACCCGGGAGCACGTGCTGCGCAAGCACCTCGGGGAGCCCTCCGACGACGCCGAGTCGAAGAGGCGTCTCGTCGACGCCGTGTTCGGGTCGTCGGTGCGTGAGGAGACCCAGGCGCTGCTGCGCACCGCAGCCGTCGGGCGTTGGTCGGAGACCGCCGACCTGACGCAGGCCCTCGAGCGCCTCGCCCGGTTCGCGCTCCTCGTCGTGGCCGACCGTGCGTCGACCATCGACGACGTGGAGGACGAACTGTTCCGGCTGGGCCGCCTGCTCGTCGCCGAACCACGAGTCTCGGCGCTGCTGTCGGATCAGAACGCCTCCATCGAGGGGCGCCTGTCCTTGCTCGACTCGGTGATCGACGGCAAGGTCGACCCGACCACCGAGGCACTCGTCGCGCAGACGGTCCGTCTCCTGCGCGGTCAGTCGGCCGCGTCGGCCGTGTCCGACCTCGCCGAACTCGCCGCCGCTCGTCGCGGTGAGACCGTCGCCCACATCATCGCGGCCATCGAGCCCACCGACAGCCAGCGCGAACGCATCGCCGGAGTGCTCGGTCGGATCTACGGTCGGGAGATCTCCACACAGATCGAGGTCGATCCCGACCTGCTCGGCGGCCTGCGGGTCGCGATCGGTGACGAGGTCATCGACGCCGACGTCGCGACCAAGCTGGAGCGCGCGGCGAGCGACCTGCCGTCATGACCGGATCGAACGGTCGCCCCCCACACCACACGGACCTACCCCAACGCAAGGAAGACTGATACCCATGGCGGAGTTGACGATCTCATCGGACGAGATCAAGGGTGCAATCGAGCAGTACGTCTCGTCGTTCACGGCCGAGGCCTCCCGGGAGGAGGTCGGTGTCGTCACCGACACCTCTGACGGCATCGCCCACGTCAGTGGCCTTCCCGGCGCGATGGCCAACGAGCTCCTGGAGTTCCCCGGCGGCGTCCTCGGCGTCGCGCTGAACCTCGACGAGGACGAGATCGGCGCGGTCGTCCTCGGCGACTACGAGCACATCGAGGAGGGCCAGCAGGTCAGCCGTACCGGCGAGGTCCTCTCGGTCCCCGTCGGCGACGGGTTCCTCGGTCGCGTCGTGAACCCGCTCGGCCAGCCCATCGACGGCCAGGGCGACATCGAGTCCAGCGAGCAGCGCGTCCTGGAACTGCAGGCCGCCTCGGTGCTCGAGCGTCAGCCCGTCGAGGAGTCGCTGGCGACCGGCATCACCGCCATCGACGCCATGACGGCCATCGGGCGTGGTCAGCGCCAGCTCATCATCGGCGACCGCAAGACCGGCAAGACCGCCGTCTGCATCGACGCGATCTTGAACCAGAAGGCGAACTGGGAGACCGGCGACGCCGAGAAGCAGGTGCGCTGCATCTACGTCGCCATCGGCCAGAAGGGCTCGACGATCGCCGGCGTGAAGCAGGCGCTCGAGGACGCCGGCGCGATGGAGTACACCACCATCGTCGCCGCGCCCGCCTCGGACTCGGCCGGCTTCAAGTGGCTCGCGCCCTACACCGGTTCGGCCATCGGCCAGCACTGGATGTACCAGGGCAAGCACGTCCTGGTGGTCTTCGACGACCTCACCAAGCAGGCCGAGGCCTACCGCGCGATCTCGCTGCTGCTGCGTCGTCCGCCGGGCCGTGAGGCGTACCCCGGCGACGTCTTCTACCTGCACTCCCGTCTGCTGGAGCGTTGCGCGAAGCTGTCCGACGAGCTCGGCGGCGGTTCGATGACCGGTCTGCCGATCATCGAGACGAAGGCGAACGACATCTCGGCGTTCATCCCGACCAACGTCATCTCGATCACCGACGGTCAGGTGTTCCTCGAGTCGGACCTCTTCAACAAGGGTGTCCGCCCCGCCATCAACGTCGGCACCTCGGTGTCGCGCGTCGGCGGCGCCGCACAGACCAAGGGTCTGAAGAAGGTCAGCGGTTCGCTCCGTCTGGAGCTGGCCCAGTTCCGTGAGCTGGAAGCGTTCTCCGCGTTCGCCTCCGACCTCGACGACGCGTCGAAGGCGCAGCTCGAGCGCGGTGCCCGGTGGGTCGAGCTGCTCAAGCAGGACCAGTTCAGCCCGGTGTCGGTCGAAGACCAGATCGTGTCGATCTACCTCTGCGGCGCCGGCCACCTGGACTCGGTCCCTGTGGAGGACGTCAAGCGCTTCATGGGCGAGCTGCTCACGCACCTGCACCACAGCGCGTCGGGCGTCTACGACTCGCTGGCCGGCGGCAAGGTCCTCGCGGACGACCAGGCCGAGTCCCTCGTCGACGAGGTGAACAAGTTCAAGCAGGGCTTCTCGACCACCGACGGTTCCCGTGTGGTCGACGACGAGGATCCCGAGGCGTTGAACGCCGACGAGGTGACCAACGAAGAGATCAAGCTGCGGAAGTCCTGAGACGATGACCGTGTGCCGAGATCGACGAGACCCCCGAGGAGCGTGAGACATGGCGAGCATCCGTGAGCTGCGATCGCGTATCCGATCGGTGCAGTCGACACGCAAGATCACCAAGGCCCAGGAACTGATCGCCACCTCGCGCATCACCAAGGCGCAGGCGCGCGTGAACGCCTCGAAGCCGTACGCCGAGGAGATGACCTCGGTCCTGACCGAGCTTGCCAGCAGGTCGGGCACGCTCGACCACCCGCTGCTCAACGAGCGGGAGCAGCCCAAGCGGGCAGCTGTCCTCGTCGTCACCAGCGACAGCGGTCAGTGCGGCGGCTACAACTCCAACGTGCTGCGGGAGACCCGTGAGCTGTTGACGTTGCTGCGCGACGAGGGCAAGGAACCCATCATCTTCGTGATGGGCAAGAAGGGCCTGGGCTACTTCACCTTCCGCGACATGGAGGTCGCGGGGTCGTGGACCGGGTTCTCCCAGCAGCCGCGATACTCCGATGCCAAGACCGCCACCGATCGACTCGTCGAGTTGTTCGTCGCGGGGTCGGGCACCGAGGTCCAGGGCGACGAGGACACGCCGACGCTCGAGGGCGTCGACGAGCTGCACCTCGTCTACACCCGCTTCGCCTCGATGCTGAGTCAGGTGCCCGAGGTGCGTCGCATCGCCCCGCTCGTCGTCTCGGAGTCCGACGACTCCGACGACGACAGCTCGGACGAAGGGCGCAACTACACGTTCGAGCCCGGTGCCGAGACGCTGCTGTCGGCACTGCTGCCGAAGTACGTCGCGACCCGGGTGTACGCGGCACTGCTCGAGTCCGCGGCCTCGGAGTCGGCGGCCCGCCGCACGGCCATGAAGGCCGCCACGGACAACGCCGACGAACTGGTGACCGACCTGTCGCGTCAGGCCAACCAGCTGCGTCAGGCGCAGATCACCCAGGAGATCAGCGAGATCGTCGGAGGGGCGAGCGCGCTGGCGAAGTGAGCACGCCCTCGCGGCGGGGTCACCGCCTCGCCGCCCCCCGACACCCACTCCAGTGAACGGCCCCCAGGCCAGGAAGTGACCACCATGAGCACTGCAACAACCGAGGCCCCGACCACGTCGGGGTCACGCGACGCGGCCGGCCGCGTCGTCCGAGTCATCGGTCCGGTCGTCGACGTCGAGTTCCCGCGCGGCGCCGTCCCGGATCTGTTCAACGCCCTGCACGCCGAGATCACGCTCGAGGCCGTCGCGAAGACGCTGACCCTCGAGGTCGCGCAGCACCTCGGTGACAACCTCGTGCGCTGCGTCTCGATGCAGCCCACCGACGGCCTGGTCCGCGGGGCCGAGGTCGTCGACTCCGGCAAGTCGATCACCGTGCCCGTCGGCGACGTGGTCAAGGGCCACGTGTTCAACGCCCTCGGCGACTGCCTCGACGCGCCGGGTACCGGTCGTGACGGCGAGCAGTGGAGCATCCACCGCAAGCCGCCGGCCTTCGACCAGCTCGAGGGCAAGACCGAGATCCTCGAGACCGGCATCAAGGTCATCGACCTGCTCACGCCCTACGTGAAGGGCGGCAAGATCGGCCTGTTCGGTGGTGCCGGTGTCGGCAAGACCGTCCTCATCCAGGAGATGATCACGCGTATCGCGCGCGAGTTCTCCGGCACCTCGGTGTTCGCCGGCGTCGGCGAGCGCACCCGTGAGGGCACCGACCTCCACCTCGAGATGGAGGAGATGGGCGTCCTCCAGGACACCGCCCTGGTGTTCGGCCAGATGGACGAGCCGCCGGGCACGCGTATGCGCGTCGCGCTGTCGGCCCTGACCATGGCCGAGTACTTCCGCGACGAGAAGCACCAGGACGTGTTGTTGTTCATCGACAACATCTTCCGGTTCACCCAGGCCGGTTCCGAGGTGTCGACCCTGCTCGGTCGTATGCCGTCGGCCGTCGGTTACCAGCCGACCCTGGCCGACGAGATGGGTGAGCTCCAGGAGCGCATCACCTCGACGCGCGGCAACTCGATCACCTCGCTGCAGGCGATCTACGTCCCCGCCGACGACTACACCGACCCGGCCCCGGCGACCACGTTTGCCCACCTCGACGCCACCACCGAGCTGTCGCGTCCCATCTCGCAGCTCGGCATCTACCCGGCCGTCGACCCGCTGACCTCGACCTCGCGCATCCTCGAGGCCTCGATCGTCGGCGACGAGCACTTCCGGGTGGCCAACCAGGTGAAGCAGATCCTGCAGAAGTACAAGGAGCTGCAGGACATCATCGCGATCCTCGGTATGGACGAGCTCTCCGAGGAGGACAAGGTGACGGTCCAGCGGGCCCGCCGCCTGCAGAAGTTCCTCGGCCAGAACTTCATCGTCGCCGAGAAGTTCACCGGTCAGAAGGGGTCCGTCGTGCCGCTGTCGGACACCATCGAGGCGTTCGACCGCGTCTGCAAGGGCGAGTTCGACCACCTTCCGGAGCAGGCGTTCAACAGCTGCGGTGGACTCGACGACGTCGAGGCCGCGGCCGAGAAGATCTCCGGGAAGTGACGCGGGCCCATGGCTGACACAGGCTTTCCGGTCGAGGTCGTCTCGGTCGAGGAGCGGCTCTACTCCGGTGAGGCGACGTTCGTCATCGCCCAGACCACCGAGGGTGAGCTGGGCGTCCTCAACCACCACGAGCCGCTGCTCGGACAGCTCATCCCCGGGGGCTTCGTCCTCATCGAGCAGACCGACGGCAAGCGTCGCGTGGCCTCGGTGCAGGGCGGGTTCCTGTCGGTCACCGGCGACTCGGTCACCGTTCTCGCCGAGTCGGCCGAATGGGCGCGTGACATCGACGCCGACGCGGCGCGCAGCGCGCTCGAGTCGGCCGAGGAGGGATCCGAGGAGTACGAGCGCGCTCTGTCCCGCATCCGTGCGGTGGAGCAACTGAACAACGAGAAGTGATGTCGGCGACGGCCCGGACCATGGTCCGGGCCGTCGTGGCAAGCTGGTGACCACACACCAACCGGTGACAGGGCCGTAGATCACGGGTCGCGATCCCCGCAAACCGCAGAGTTTGCGGGGATCGCCCCGTATCCGGCCTCGACCGGGACACGGAGGAGGCGCGGATGAGCGGGACGACTGTCATCGCGGTCGTCGTCCTCGTCGCGTTCGTGGTCGTCCTCGCAGGTCTCGCCGTCGGCGTCGCGGTTCGTGTCGCCCGGCTCCGCACCCGNTATCCGGCCTCGACCGGGACACGGAGGAGGCGCGGATGAGCGGGACGACTGTCATCGCGGTCGTCGTCCTCGTCGCGTTCGTGGTCGTCCTCGCAGGTCTCGCCGTCGGCGTCGCGGTTCGTGTCGCCCGGCTCCGCACCCGGGGGACCGCAGTGCTGTTCCGGGTGCTTCCCGCGGGCGCGGATCGTGGCTGGCGCCACGGCATCGTGCGGTACCACGACGACGCGCTGGTCTACTACCGGCTCTCCAGCCTGCGTGCGGGGCCCAGCCGGGTGATCGAGCGTCAGGCCATCGAGGTCGAACGCCGTCGTGCGCCGCAGGGGACGGAGATCGACGTCATCGAGGACATGACCGTCGTCGAGATCACCGCGGGTCGCAATCGTTTCGAGCTGGCCATGTCGCCGGGTGCGGTCACGGCGTTCCAGTCCTGGGTCGAGTCGCGCCCGTCCGAGCGGTCACGCCGACGTCGCTCCGCCTGACGCCTCGTCGCCCGGGTTGCGCTGGCGGTCGCCACCGGGACGCCACAGCACGTCGTCGCCCCCGTTCGCCGCGCGGCCGAGGATGAAGAGCAGATCCGACAACCGGTTCAGGTACCGGGCGGGCAGCACCGACGTCGTGTCGGGGTACTCCTGCACCGCGGCCCACGCAGCGCGCTCGGCGCGGCGGGTGACCGTCCGTGCGGTGTGGAGCAGCGCCGCGAGAGGCGACCCGCCGGGCAGGATGAACGAGTCGAGCGGGGGGAGCGGGTCCCCGTATTCGTCGCACCACCGCTCGAGCGAGTCGACGTACTCCTGCTTCACGCGCAGCGGGGGGTACTCCGGGTCGGGGACCAGCGGTGTCGCGAGGTCCGCGCCGGCGTCGAACAGGTCGTTCTGCACCGTCGTCAGGATCCGGGTCATGGCCTCGTCCGGGGAGCCGAGGGCGATCGCGACGCCGATCGCGGCGTTGGCCTCGTCGCATTCCGCGTAGGCGACGACACGGACGTCGGTCTTGCGTACCCGGGAGAAGTCGCTGAGGCCCGTGGTGCCGTCGTCGCCGGTCCGCGTGTAGATCCGGGTGAGGTGGACTGCCATGGTCCAACCGTAGGTGACGGTGCGGTCTCGACCGGGCGCGAGGAGCGGTGAGCGGCCGACGGGCCCCGGTCGGGGCGATAGTCTCCCGACATGACGCCGAGGCCCTTCCATGTGGAGCGCAGTCACACAATCGCCGCGCCGGCGACCGACATCATGGCGGAACTGCGGGACTTCCGGCGGTGGACGACCTGGTCGCCGTGGGAGGACGCGGACCCGGACATGTCACGCCGATACGGCGGGGCGGACTCGGGTGTCGGGGCGCGCTACACGTGGTCCGGGAACCGGAAGGCCGGGGAGGGATCGATGGAGATCGTCGCGCTCGACGACCCTCGGTCGATCGAGATCCGGCTGGTCTTCTCCCGGCCCATGAGAGCGGCCAACACGGTGCGCTTCGATCTGGTCGACACGGGCGGGGCGACACGTGTCACCTGGTCGATGGCGGGGGAGACGTCCGGGCTCGCAGGTGTCTTCTCCCGCGTGGTCCCCATGGATCGACTCGTCGGCCG
This sequence comes from Williamsia sp. SKLECPSW1, assembly GCF_054332755.1. NCBI lineage: Bacteria > Bacillati > Actinomycetota > Actinomycetes > Mycobacteriales > Nocardiaceae > Williamsia > Williamsia sp. SKLECPSW1. Next base: position 3,381,033 of record NZ_JBTGLI010000001.1, read on the forward strand.
CGACTTCGAACGCGGACTGGACCGTCTGGACGCGGCCGTGACCACCGGCGGGCAGAGGTGACGGCGACCTGTCGTGGGTGGCGTCGGTGCCGGTCCACGGCCTCGTTAGGCTCGAAAGCGTGAGCGATCGTTTCCTGGTGACCGGCGGCGCCCGTCTGGTCGGTGAGGTCGCCGTCGTCGGGGCCAAGAACAGCGTCCTCAAGCTGATGGCCGCCGCATTGTTGGCCGAGGGGCGGACGACCATCACCAACTGTCCCGAGATCGCCGACGTGCCGTTGATGGCCGACGTGCTGCGCGGGTTGGGGACGACGGTCGAGATCGACGGGGACGTCGTCACCATCGACACTCCCGCGGAGCCGAAGTTCCACGCCGACTTCGACGCCGTGAAGCAGTTCCGGGCGTCGGTGTGTGTGCTCGGTCCACTGCTCGCCCGGTGCCACCGCGCCGTGGTCGCCCTGCCCGGTGGTGACGCCATCGGGTCCCGTCCCCTCGACATGCACCAGGCCGGCCTGCGTGCGCTCGGCGCGCACAGCGCGATCGAGCACGGGTGTGTGGTGGCCGACGCCGACCGCCTCGTGGGCGCGGCCGTGGCACTGGAGTTCCCCTCCGTCGGTGCGACGGAGAACATCCTCATGGCCGCGGTCCTCGCGGAGGGCACGACGACCATCGACAACGCGGCACGCGAACCGGAGATCATCGACCTCTGCGAGATGTTGCGACAGATGGGCGCACGGATCGACGGCGCCGGCACGTCCACGCTGACCGTGACCGGGGTCGCACGACTGTCGCCGACGACCCATCGCGTCGTCGGCGACCGGATCGTCGCCGCGACGTGGGGGGTGGCCGCGGCGATGACGCGCGGCGACATCCGCGTGCGTGGTGTCGACCCCGCGCATCTCCACCTCGTGCTGCAGAAGCTCGCCGACGCCGGCGCCGAGGTCGAGCGGATGCCCGACGGGTTCCGCGTCCGTCAGCAGGAGCGTCCACGTGCGGTCAACGTGTCGACGCTGCCCTTCCCGGGGTTCCCGACCGACCTGCAACCGATGGCTATCGGGTTGGCGACCGTCGCCGACGGCATGTCGGTCATCACGGAGAACGTCTTCGAGGCCCGGTTCCGCTTCGTCGAGGAGATGGTCCGTCTCGGGGCCGACGCCCGGACCGACGGTCACCACGCCGTGATCCGGGGGATCGAGCGACTCTCGAGCGCCCCCGTCTGGTGCTCGGACATCCGAGCCGGGGCCGGCCTGGTGCTCGCGGGCCTGGTGGCCGACGGTGTGACGGAGGTGCACGACGTGCACCACATCGACCGGGGATACCCGGAGTTCATCGAGAAGCTGCGGGCCCTCGGTGCGGACGTGCGACGCGTCGGTACCAATGGCAGCGCCCCTGACCAGGCGATTTGACGTCAGCGCGCCACGTGCGTAACTTTTCCCCAGTCAGCGCGCCACGGCGCCGCCCCGGATCTCTCCGGGAAGCCGGAAACCGGGCCTGCGCGGACATCCAGCCACCACCACCGGCCGAGACAATCGGCAGGTGATGGCGCGCGGGGAGCCCCGGATCGGACGCGACAGCGATTTGGACCGGACAGGGCGACTCTGCTAGGCTGGAAGAGTTGCTCCGGAGACGGGGCAACGACCGGACTACAGTTCACGAAAACGAGCCTGAGCAGGGCAAACGGTTCGTGGGTGTGTGTTCTTTGAGAACTCGATAGTGTGTTGACAATTGTTGGTGAGTTTTTGTTTGCCTGCAGTTTTTCGTCAGTGGAGGCTGTGGGTTTTTTGGATTGTTTGGTCAGGTTTTGCTTTCCTGATTGTGTTGAGATGCCGGGTTTTCCTGGTGGTTTCAGTGTTTTTTCATGGAGAGTTTGATCCTGGCTCAG
>NZ_JBTGLI010000002.1:0-764290 GCF_054332755.1 Williamsia sp. SKLECPSW1
GGAAACGCCCGGCCCCATTCCGAACCCGGAAGCTAAGCCCTCCAGCGCCGATGGTACTGCACCCTAACCAGTGTGGGAGAGTAGGACACCGCCGAACACAACATCACGACAAGGCCTCTGAACTGCGGTTCAGGGGCCTTGTCGCATGTCTGGGGTCGATTGCCGCCGGCGCGTACGATCGCACGGCATGACCCTGTTCCAACGCATCGCCAACGGTGCCAACAAGGCGGTCTTCCCGCTGCTGCGTGTCCCGGGCGTCGCCGGCCTGCTCGGCAGGTCGATGGTGGTCCTCGAGTACACGGGGCGGAAGTCGGGTCGGACCATCCGTCTGCCGGTGAACTACACGCAGAAGGGTGAGACGGTGACCGTCACGGTCGCCGCGCCCGGGCAGAAGTCATGGTGGAAGAACTTCTCCGGTGACGGGGCGCCCATCACGCTCGACCATCCCGGTGGTGGTCGACGCGACGGACACGCGATCACCCGCACCGACGACAGAGGGCGGCGCCAGGTCGTCATCGACCTGGCACCACCCTCGTAGTCGCGGCGGCCCCGCTCAGCTGAGGTGGTGCACCTCCTGCAGCCCGTACACCGGAGTCGGCAACCCCTCGTACCGCGCCTTCAACTGCAGTGCGAGGTACAGCGAGTAGTGCCGTGACTGGTGAAGGTTGCCGCCGTGGAACCAGAGGTTCTCCTGCTGGGTGGGCTTCCACATGTTGCGCTGCTCGCCCTCCCACGGCCCGGGATCCTTGGTCGTGTCCGAACCGAGCCCCCACACCTTGCCCACCTTGTCGGCGACATCCTGGCCGATGAGGTCTGCGGCCCATCCGTTCATCGATCCGTATCCCGTCGCGTAGACCACGACGTCGGCCGGCAACGCGGTCCCGTCGGAGAGTACGACGGTGTCCTCGGTGAGATGGTCGACCTGACCGTGGGCCAGATGGATGGTGCCGTCGGCGACCATCTCGGAGGCGCCCACGTCGATGTAGTACCCGGATCCGCGGCGCAGATACTTCATGAACAGGCCGGAGCCGTCGTCGCCCCAGTCGTGACGGAAACCGGCGGCCTCGAGTCGGTCGTAGAAGTCCTTGTCGCGGTCGTGGATCGCTTCGTAGATGGGGATCTGGAACTCGTGCATGATCCGGTAGGGCAGTGACGCGAACGTCAGGTCGGCCTTCTCGGTGGTCATCCCGCCGGCGAGTGCACGTTCGGAGTAGAGGTCGCCGAGGCCGAGATCCATCAGGGAGTCCGACTTCACGATGTGTGTGGAGGAGCGCTGCACCATCGTCACGTCGGCGCCGTGTTCGACGAGTGCCTTGCAGATGTCGTGCGCCGAGTTGTTCGACCCGACGACCACCGCGCGCTTGCCGGCGTATGCGTCGGGGCCAGGGTGGGCGCTGGAGTGGTGCTGGTCGCCGGTGAACACGTCCATCCCGGGGAAGTCCGGCACGTTCGGCTTGCCGGACATCCCGGTGGCGAGGACGAGATGCTCGGGATGCAGGGTGAGGCGCTCGCCGTCACGGTCGACCTCGACCGTCCATCGCTTCGACTCCTCGTCGAACGATGCCGACAGGCACGTGGTGGACCCCCAGTAGGGCACCTCCATGACCCGTGTGTAGAACTCGAGCCAGTCGCCGATCTTGTCCTTCGGGGCGAACACCGGCCAGTTCTCCGGGAACGGCAGGTAGGGCAGGTGGTCGTACCAGACGGGATCGTGCAGGCACAGCGACTTGTACCGTCCCCGCCACTGGTCGCCGGGTCGTTCGTGGCGGTCGACGACGATCGCGGGGACACCGAGCTGCCGGAGACGAGCGCCGAGCGCGATGCCCCCCTGGCCGCCACCGATCACGAGGGTGTGCGGCTGGACGGAGCGGCCGAGCTCCCGCTCCTCCTCCTCGCGGCGCTCTGCCCACGACCGCGGATCCTCCGACTGCCCGTGAACGGCCCCCATCACCCGGCGGGCACCCTGCGGTTCCTCGTGGCCGGTCAGCTCCCGCAGCGTCGTCAGCAGCGTCCACGCACGGTCCTCGCCGTCGTCGTCGCGGGTGATGCGCAGGTGGCCCTTGCCGGTACCGACCGCGGTGCGGAACTCGATGAACGCCGAGACGACGCCACCGTCCTCGGTCGCCGCGTCCACCGTCGCGAAGCCCGACGGATCCGTGTCGTCGAGACGGGCGGCCAGCATCCGGCCGATCTCGTCGTGTCCCTCCGATGTGCGCAGGTTCCACGTGAAGGACACGAGATCCCGCCAGAAGGAGTCGACCCGGAACAGCTCCGTCACGCCGGCGACATCGCGTGCGGCGAGCCGCGACTCGAACCGCGCCAACCAGCGATCCATCCGGTCCTGCGGTGTGTGCTGCTCGTGTGCGTCGTCGAGAGCGGGGTCCAGCGTCTGCGTCATCGTGCTCCTCCAGAGGGGGTGGTGTGATGCAGAGCACACGCTCCGGGGCGGTGGGTGGGCAACCGTTGCGACGCGTTGCACCCGCGGTGATCGTTGCCGCCGATATGTGATCGGGAGCACACTGTGCGCATCATGCCGACACCCTCCGCGACCCCGACCGCACCCGAGCCCGCGATCATGGCGGGCGACGACCCGCGCCATCACGCGGAGGTCCTGTCGGCTGTCTACGACGCACGGATGTCGGGGACCCGCGCGCCGGCACGACCTCGCACCGTCATCGACGACTCGTGGAGTCGACTGCTGGCCGACGGCGCCGATCCCGACCGGATGGCCCGCGCGACGCCGGACCCGGCTGTTCTCGACCTCGACCAGGAACGCCGGGCGTCCGGGCTCGACGACGTCGTCGCCGAGATGACCGCAGGGCTCGACGCGGTGACCACCGACGGCGACAACATCGTCGTCGTCGCCGACCGCGGTGGACGGGTCCTGTGGCGCAGTGGCGCGCCGCGTGTGCTGTCGCGGGCCGATCGCCTCGGGTTCGTCGAGGGCGCCAGTTGGGCCGAGGGCGCCGTCGGTACGAACGCTATCGGCACGGCCCTCGTCGCCGGCTCGGCTGTGCAGGTGTTCTCCGCCGAGCACTTCACCCGCACGCACCACACCTGGACCTGCACGGGCGCGCCGATCCGCGACGCCCGCACGGCGGAGGTCCTCGGCGTCGTCGACGTCAGCGGGCCGGCGGCGACGATCCATCCGACGACCCTCGCGCTCGTCGACACCGTCGCCCGTCTCGCCGAGGCCCGCCTGCGAGAGGTGCACCGCCGCAGCCTCGATCGGCTCCGGACGGTGGCGGCACCGATGCTGGCCCGCATGGCCGGCAGGGCCGTCGCCGTCGACCACCACGGCTGGGTCGCCGCGGTCGACGGCATCGACTCGGGCGCCCGACTGACGCTGCCCCACCAGGTGGGGCCGGGCCGCGCACTTCTCCCCGGGCTGGGGTCATGCGATCTCGACCCGCTGCCGGGCGGTTGGCTGATCCGACTCGCCGACGCCGACGGTGTCCTGACCGACGCGCCGACGCGTCTCGTCGTCGAGTTGTGCTCCGACCGTGAGCCGTCGGTGCGTGTCGTGGGGGAGATGGGCAGTTGGACCCAGACCGTGTCGCCCCGGCACGCGGAGATCCTCTACCTGCTGTCGGCGTACGGGGCCGACGGTCGAACGGCGGCGGAGTTGGCGGCCGACCTGTTCGGGGATCCGACCCGGGTGGTCACCGTGCGCGCCGAGATGTCGCGGCTGCGGCGGGCGCTGCCCGGTCTGGTCGCGGGCAGCCCGTACCGCTTCGTCGGCGGCCTCGACGTGGAGGTGTCGACGCCCGCGGACCCCGCGCATCTGCTGCCGCGGTCGAGTGCGCCGGCCATCCGCCGCGTCCGCATGGGCTGGTAGCTGCTATCCGGTCGCCTCGGCCGGTCCCGACGAAACTGCGCGACGGCGGGCGGACCGGTGGTTGCGGACCGCGACCAGCGCGGCGAGCACCCAGATGAGGGCGACGGCGATCGACAGGCCGAGTCCGTAGGGGCGATCGAGGATCGACGAGTTCATCGGTGTCTCGCCGGCCGGGCGGGGTGCCAGGACGGGCAGGGCGAGCACGACCAGCACCAGCGTCGCCGCGGTGGCCACCAGGACCGGTGCCCACACCGTGGACGGGAGCAGGCGGGACCCGGCGTGGCCGAGCACCGAGTAGGTCGGCGCGAGGATCCCGTCGTGCACCAGCAGGCCGGCGACGGCCCAGATCACGACGGACAGTTGATCGCGCGCGGTGAAGTCGGTGATCAGGGTGACCCCGTAGACGGCCATGCCGACACCGGCGAGGACGAGCAGGCCACGGATCGCGGTGATCACAGCACCTCGATCCGGGTCAGCCACTTCGTCTGCAGCACACCGGGCCGGTTCGGGGCGATCAGCCGGCAGGGGAAGCCGTGGTCGAGGTTCAGTTCCTCGTCGTTGAGGCGCAGGGCGATCAGGGTGTCGTCGGCGTCGGCGAACGACGCCGGCAGCACCGACACCGCGTAGAGACCACGGTCCAGCGACACCATCCGTGTGTCGCGACCGCCCCGGTGCCCGGCCACGGTCAGCAGGTCGGACAGTCGAACACCCGTCCACGTCGCGGAGGCGCTCCAGCCCTCGACGCACGCGATCGGCAGTTCCCGGGTGCTCTGCGGCATCGCACGCAGCTGATCGAGCGTCAGGGGTGTCTCACGTCCGTCGACGGCCAGCGTCAGGCGGTAGTCGGCCCCGCGGACCGCGTCGGTGATGCCGGCCTGCTGTGCGGTCCGGTTGACCGGGAGGCCCTGCGGGCCCTCGCCGGATCGCGGCGCGAGGAACGACACCCACCGCGCGAACGGCAGCGACTGGCCGACGACGGCGATGGCCGCGAGACCGCTCAGCGCCCAGGTGCTGCGGAGCACGGTGCGGCGGGTGAGGACGCCGGCATGGTCGGGCCGGTCCGGCTCGGGGGCAGGTGACCCGTCGGGCTCGACGTCGGGAGCGTCGAGCGGTTCGCCGAGCGCGGTGCGGATGACCGGCAGCTTCACCGCGATGTGGACGACGAGCGCGCCGATGGCGATCCAGGCGGTCGCATAGTGGGTGGTGGTGAAGAAGAACTTCCACGGGTACCACTGCGCGATGTTCAGCAGGCCGGTGAAGAGCTGGAAGATGCTCGCGACGACGAGGACGGTGATCGACGCACGCTCGAGCAGGCGGACGGGGGAACCGATCCGCGGTCGGGCGAACAGCTTGGGGTAGACCGTGCCGAGTTTGACCAGCAGCAGCGGGATCGCGGCGACACCCGTCGTGACGTGCAGGCCCTGGGTGAACCGGTACAGCCAGGCCGGACTGGTGGGCCAGGCGAACCAGCCGGGCGGGTGCTGGATCCAGTGACTGAGCAGCCCGGTGATGAAACAGATGGCGAAGCAGACCCCGAGCGCGACGCCGACCCGCGCGGTCAGGCGTGCACCGCGAACCGGACTGTGGGGCTTCTCGTCCAGCCCGATGGTCTCGAGCGCTCGGTCGATCCGGTCTGCGACGGGCATCGGTCGAGCGTACGTGCGCACCGGGCCTGTCGGGGCGACTCGCGCTCGGCGATATGCTGATCGCGCGAACTTCACAGGGTGTGTCCGAGCAGGGTGCCGGACGAGTCCACGGTCTCCGTGGTGTCCGTGTGTGTCAGGAGTTGAGGATTCGAGATGACCGACGACCGCCGCGGGCCGCACCGCCGGACCGAACACACCCGTACCGAACGCCCCCGTACCGAACGACCCCGCACCGACTCCTCCCGTCGTGACCGTCCCGGAACGGATCGCGGCCAGTCGGACCGCCGCGGCACCGTCCGCCGTGACGAGCCGGCGCTTCCGGCCGATGTCACCCCGCAGGACCTCGACGGTGAGGTCCGTCGGGATCTGAAGACCCTCGATCGCACCAACGCCGACGCCGTCGCGCGGCATCTGGTGATGGTGTCGCGGCTGCTCGAGGACGACCCCGCCGCGGCGTTGCTGCACGCACGCGCCGCACGCGGTCGCGCCGGGCGCATCGCAGTGGTCCGCGAGACCGCCGGCATCGCCGCCTACAACGCGGGGGAGTGGGCCGAGGCGCTCTCCGAACTGCGTGCGGCGCGGCGGATGTCGGGCAGCGACGTGCTGCTGCCCCTGATGGCCGACTGTGAGCGCGGCCTCGGCCACCCCGATCGCGCCATCGACATCGCCCGCAGCGAGGAGGGGCGCGGGCTCACCGGCGACGAGGCGGTCGAGATGACGATCGTGGAGTCCGGCGCGCGGCTCGACCTCGGCGATCCCGAGAAGGCGGTCGTCACACTGCAATCGGCGAATCTCGACCCCGCCCAGCACGGCACCGGCCCCGCGCGGTTGTTCTACGCCTACGCCACCGCCCTGCACGCGGCGGGCCGCGAGGACGACGCCGTCACCTGGTTCATGAACGCGGCCGCCGCGGACGTCGACGACGTCACCGACGCCGAGCTGCGTCTGATGGAGATCACCGATCCCGAGCAGTTCGCCGCCACGTACGGCGCCCCCGACGACGACGACGGCGACGACGGCCCCGACGACGGCGACGGCGACGGCGACGAGATCGAGCACGACGAGATCGAGCACGACGAGATCGAGCACGCCGATCCGGTCGACGATGTCGCTCCTCCCGCGCCCACGCGCGACGAGGTCGCGGAACCGGTTGTCGCCGAGACGGACACGGCCGACGCCCCGCCGGAGGACGACTCCCCGGCCACCGAACCCGCCCCCTCGGCCGAGGTGTCGGAGACCGCCCTCGTCGCCGGATACGACGCCGTCTTCGCCGACCTCGACGGCACGCTCTTCGCGGGCAGCGCCCCCATCGACCACGCCCGCGAGACGCTCGAGGCGCTGTCGGTCCCCGTCTACTTCGTCACGAACAACGCCAGTCGTCGGCCCGCCGAGGTCGCCGACCACCTCGCCGATCTCGGGTTCGAGGCCCGGCCCGACCACGTCGTGACGAGCGCGCAGACCGCGGCACGGCTGCTGGCCGAGCACGTCGAACCGGGCTCGCGGGCGCTCGTCGTCGGCACCGACGGCCTCGTGCAGGAGATCCGGGAGGTCGGTGTCGCCACCACCCGCAGCGCCGACGACCGTCCGGTCGCGGTGGTGCAGGGCCACAGCCCGGAGACCGGGTGGGCACAGCTCTCCGAGGCCGCGCTCGCCATCCGCGCAGGTGCCCTGTGGATCGCGTGCAACACCGATGCCACCCTGCCGTCGGAGCGGGGCCTGCTGGTCGGCAACGGTTCGATGGTGGCCGCGGTCGCCTCGGCGACCGGCGCCACCCCACTCGTCGCCGGCAAACCCGCCGCCCCGCACATGCAGGACGTCCTCACGCGCAGCGGCGCGTCACGACCGATCGTCGTCGGTGACCGCCTCGACACCGACATCGCCGGGGCCGTCGCCGTCGGACTCGACAGCCTGTTCGTCCTCACCGGAGTGAGCACGCTCGCCGACGCGATCTGCGCCGGGCCCGACGCCCGACCGACCCACGTCGCGGCCGACCTGACCGGACTGCTGGGCGAGGCGGATTCCGTCGCCGTCGGCCCCGACAGCCACTGGGACATCCGCGTCGAGGACACGACGATCCGCATCGGCGCCGGTGCAGGCGCGGACGACGAGGCTGCGCTCGCCGCGTTCCCCGGGGCCGTGCTCGCTGCCGCATGGTCCGCCGATCTGCCGGCCGGCACGGATCCGTCGGACCTGACCGTCGTGACTGACGACGACACGGCCGCCTCGGCAGCGCGACGGCACGGGCTGACCTCGGATAGCGTGGGCGGTCGATGAGCCATCCGTCGCCCGCGCAGATGCCGGGCTCCCGACCTGCCCCGTCGCCGGCGCCGCCGGAGACGACCGGGGTCGACCCGACGGAACTGGCCGCGCAGATCGGTGAGATCACCGACCGCCTCGACGAGATCGCCGGTGACGTCGTCCGCGACCCGGGGAGCACCGACCCCGACGACACCGAGGCGGTCGGTCGTGAGATCGCCGCGCTCGACGCCACCGCCGACCTCGTCGACGGCGCGCACGGCCTGCTCACCGCGGCACTCGACCGGCTCGACCGGGTCTGAGCCCCGGCGTGGACTCACCCTGATGGCACCCCGTGCGCGGCTGGACGCCGAACTGGTCCGCCGCAAGCTGGCCCGCTCGCGGGAGCAGGCGCAGGCGCTGATCGCCGAGGGCGTGGTGACGGTGAACGGCGTCGCCGCGACCAAGGCCGCCACCAACGTCGGACGCGACACACCCATCCTCGTCACCGCCGACGACGGCGACGACTGGGCCTCGCGCGGCGCCCACAAACTGCTCGGTGCACTCGACGAGTTCGCGTCGGCGGGTCTCGTCGTCGACGGACGCCGATGCCTCGACGCCGGTGCGTCGACCGGCGGGTTCACCGACGTCCTGCTGCGGCGCGGGGCGCGTGCCGTGGTGGCCGCCGACGTCGGCTACGGCCAACTGGTGTGGCGGCTGCAGACCGACGACCGCGTGGACGTGCGGGACCGCGTCAACGTCCGCCATCTCGACGCCGACGCGATCGGCGGTCCCGTCGACCTCGTCGTCGCCGATCTGTCGTTCATCTCGTTGCGCCTGGTCCTGCCCGCCTTCGCGGCGTGCGTCGTCGAGGGCGGCGACGTCGTCCCGATGGTGAAGCCGCAGTTCGAGGTGGGCAAGGACCGTGTCGGGTCGGGCGGGGTCGTCCGCGACCCGTCGTTGCGGGCCGAGGCGGTGACCGCGGTCGCCGAGGCCGCCGCAGGCCTGTCGCTGACCACGCTCGGCGTCGTGGCCAGCCCGCTGCCGGGTCCGTCGGGAAATGTTGAATACTTCCTGTGGCTGCGTCGCACCCCGCCGGGTGCGGGTGACGGCACCCTCACCGACGCCACCCGGGCGGCGATCACCTCAGCGATCGAGAAGGGACCCCAGTGACCGAGGTATCCGGCGCCCGCGAGTTCCTGGTGGTCGCCCACACCGGCCGCGAGATCGTCACCGACACGATCGCCGCCATCACCCGCCACTGCGTGGCGGCGGGCGTCGGACTGCGCGTCGTCGAACACGACATCAGCGGTGGCTATCACGGCGCCCGGTGGATCGGCCCGACCGCGCACCCCGTCGACCCCGCCCAGCTGCGCGACATGGGAGCCGAGGTCGAGGTGACCAGCGGCGACGAGGAGTCGGCCGCCGGATGCGAGCTCGTCATCGTGCTCGGCGGGGACGGAACGTTCCTGCGTGCCGCCGAACTCGCCTATCCCGCAGGCACTCCCGTTCTCGGTATCAACCTCGGCCACATCGGGTTCCTCGCCGAGGCCGAGGCGAACCGCGTCGACGAGGTGATGGAACAGCTCATCGCCGGCGACTACGCCGTCGAGGAACGCATGACCCTCGACGTGACGATCGTGGACGACGACGAGGTGATCGGACGAAGCTGGGCGGTCAACGAGGCGAGCATCCAGAACCCCACCAATCAAGGCGTGCTGGAGATGGTCACCGAGGTCGACGGCCGACCGGTGGCCTCCTACGGCGCCGACGGGATCCTCGTCTCGACCCCGACCGGCTCCACCGCGTACGCGTTCTCCGCGGGCGGCCCGGTGATGTGGCCGGACCTCGAGGCGATCCTCGTCGTACCCCTGAACGCGCACGCATTGTTCACCCGACCCCTGGTGACAAGTCCCGAATCGGTCATCGCCATCGAGGTGGAACGGTCACGGCAGCATGCCATCGTGTCGTGTGACGGCCGTCGGACCCTCGAGGTCCCGGCCGGCGCCCGCGTCGAGGTGGTGCGGGGCGCGCAGTCGCTGCGGTGGGTACGGATCGACTCCGATCCGTTCGCCGACCGACTGGTCACCAAGTTCGATCTGCCCGTCACCGGCTGGCGGGGGAGGCAGGTGTGAGGTGCTCGAGGAACTGACGATCAGCGGGCTCGGTGTCATCGAGAACGCGTCGGCGGAGTTCGACGCCGGGTTCACGGTGCTGACCGGTGAGACCGGTGCGGGCAAGACGATGGTGGTGACGAGCCTGCACCTGCTCTCGGGTGCCCGCGCGGACGGTGCGCGGGTGCGTTCCGGGGCGGACAAGGCCGTCGTCGAGGGCCGATTCCGTGTCGGCGAGGCGCCCGCGGACGTCGCCGAGCTGCTCGAGTCGACCGGTGCCCTGCTCGACGACGACGACACCGTCATCGCCGCGCGGTCGGTGTCGTCGGAGGGGCGCTCGCGTGCCCACCTCGGCGGCCGATCGGTGCCCGTCGGCACTCTCGGCGGGTTCACCAGCGGACTGCTCACGATCCACGGTCAGAACGACCAGCTGCGACTGGTCCGCCCCGACCACCAGCGCGACGCTCTCGACCGGTTCGCGGGCAAACCCGTCGCCAAGGCCCGCGCCGCCTACGAGACCGCGCGTGGCCGCTGGGTCACCGCCGTCGACCTGCTGGAGGAACGTCGGGCCAACTCACGCGAGCGGGCCCAGGAGGCGGACCGCTTGCGGTACGCCCTCGACGAGATCGACGCCGTCGGACCGCAACCCGGTGAGGACGAGGACCTGGCCGCGATGGTCACGCGCCTCGGCGACCTGGAGGCGGTGCGATCGATCGCCGCGGCGGCGCATGGCGCTATCACCGGCGAGGCCGGGCCCGACGACGCCGGTGACCCCGACGTGCCCGCAGTCCTCGACCTGCTCGGACACGTCCGTTCGCACCTGTCGTCGACCTCCGAGCAGACCCTGCAGGGTCTGTTGCCCCGTGTCGAGGAGGCGCTCTCGGTGGTCGGTGACATCGGGGAGGAGCTCGCCGGCTTCCTCCACGGCCTGCCCGCCGACGCCAGCGAGCTGGAGAAGGTGCTCGCGCGACAGGCCGAGTTGAAGAACCTCGTCCGCAAGTACGCCCCCGACATCGACGGCGTCATCTCGTGGCGCGACGACGCCCGCCGACGACTCGCCGCGATCGACGACTCGTCGGTGTCGGTCGAGTCGCTCGAGGCCGACGCGGCCACCGCCGCCGACGCCCTGCGCGACGCCGCGACCGCGCTGACCGCTGCGCGGACCAAGGCGGCGTCGACCCTCGGCAGCAAGGTGAGCGCCGAGCTGAAGGGTCTCGCGATGTCGGGCGCGACGCTCGCCGTCGCCGTCGGTCCCGACGAGGCGGCCGAGAACGACTCCCGCGCGTTGGACGTGGGCGGACGTCGGTGCCACGCGGGTTCGTCGGGTGTCGACCGGGTGGAGTTCACCCTGGCCGCACACGCCGCGGCCCCGCCGATGCCCATCGCGCGGTCGGCGTCGGGCGGTGAGCTGTCGCGGGTGATGCTGGCCCTCGAGGTCGTCCTCGCCGGGCCGGGCGGCGGGTCGACCATGGTGTTCGACGAGGTCGACGCCGGCGTCGGCGGCCGTGCCGCGGTCGAGATCGGTCGCCGACTCGCCGCCTTGGCGCGCAACCACCAGGTCATCGTCGTGACCCATCTCCCGCAGGTCGCGGCCTTCGCCGATCACCACATCGTCATCGGCAAGACCACCGCGAAGTCGTCGGTGACGAGTTCGGTCACCACCCTCGACCGTGACGGTCGGGTCGCCGAGCTCGCCCGCATGCTCGCCGGCCTCGGTGACTCCGACACCGGTCGCGCGCACGCCGAGGAACTGCTGGACACCGCCGAGGGGGAGAAGGCCGCGGGCTGACCCGGGTGCGGGATTGTCGGTGGCGCGTGTTACTCGTGTGACAAAAGTTTCATGAGTTACGGCGTGGCGCCGATGTGACGCATGGTGTCAGGGTGACCATGGACGTCATGAAGATGCCTGCCCTTCTCTCGCGCACCGCCGACACCCTTCCTGGCGTCATCGGGATCGCCCGGATAGACAAGAACACGTCCCGGCTGCTCGAGCGGGTCGGGCCGGGAGACGTCGTCTTCCTCGACGAACAGGACCTCGATCGCAGGACCGCCGACGCGCTCGTCGCCGCGGACGTGACGGCGGTGGTCAACGCCTCACCGTCGATCTCGGGCCGGTACCCGAACCTCGGTCCTGAGGTGCTCGTGGCGTCGGGCATCACGCTGATCGACGACGTGGGCCCCGAGGTGTTCCGTCGCATCAAGGACGGCGCGAAGGTGCGCCTCGACGAGGGCGACGTCCACGTCGGCTCCAACAAGCTGGCCCGCGGAACCGAACTCGGTGAGCGTGAGGTCGCACGCCTGATGATCGAGGCCAAGTCGGGACTCGTCGACCACCTCGAGGCGTTCTCCGGCAACACCATCGAGTACATCCGCAGCGAGTCGCCGCTCATCATCGACGGCGTCGGCGTGCCCGACGTCGACATCGACATGGCGGGTCGGCACGTCGTCGTGGTCGGTGACGGCCCGGACCACGAGATGGACCTCAAGCGGATCAAGCCGTTCATCAAGGAGTACGCACCGATCATGGTCGGTGTCGACGGAGGCGCGGACACCCTCATGCGCGCCGGCTACCGGCCCGACCTCATCGTCGGCGACCCGGAGGTCATGCGTTCGGCCACACTGAAGTCGGGCGCGCAGGTGGTCCTCCCCGCCGATCCGGACGGTCACGCGATCGGCCTCGAGCGTATCCAGGACCTCGGTGTCGGGGCGATGACGTTCCCGGCGGTCGGGTCGCCGACCGACCTCGCGCTGCTCCTCGTCGACCACCACGGCGCCGCGCTCGTCGTCACCGTGGGCGCCTCGGCCTCCCTCGAGGACTTCTTCGACCGCAGCCGTCGTGAGTCGAACCCGTCGACGTTCCTCACCCGCCTCAAGGTCGGTCACAAGCTCGTCGACGCGAAAGCCGTTGCGACGCTGTACCGCAGCCGCGTGTCGGGTGCGGCGGTGGCGCTGCTGATCCTGGCCGCGCTGGCCGCGATCATCGTCGCGATCGTCATGTCGAACACAGGCTCCGAGATCGCCGACTGGGCGGTCGCCGAGTGGGACCGCGGATACGCGTGGGCCCGGGACCTCTGGAACCGATAGCCGGTGATCTCCCTGCGACAGCACGCGATCTCGCTGGTCGCGGTCTTCCTCGCGCTCGCCGTCGGTGTCGCGCTCGGGTCGGGTTTCGTCGGCGACCGGGTGAACTCCGGCGACGACTCGGGCTCGTCGTCCCTGCGCTCGCAGAACGACGCGCTCAGCGCGCAGGTGAACGCGTCGGACTCCTTCAACTCCGCCATCGCCCCGCGGCTGCTGCGCGGGCTGCTGGCCGATCGCAGCGTGGTGGTGGTGACGACCCCCGACGCGGCCGACGCCGACGTCACCGCGATGAAGCAGATCCTCAACCAGGCCGGGGCGGGTTTCGCCGGTCAGATCGGGCTGACCGACGAGCTCATCGGCGACACCTCCGCCCAGAAGCTGACGACCATCGTCGACCAGGCCATCCCCGCCGGCGCGACGCTGCGTCCCGAACTCACCGACTCCGGCGGACGTGTGGGTGACCTCCTCGGCGCGCTGCTGCTGCGCAAGGTCCAGTCACCCGCCGCGGTGAACCCGGGTGACGTGACCGCGGGGCTGCAGGCACTGCGCGAGGGCGGGTACATCTCCTACGTCGACGGGTCCGTGTCGCCGGGTCAGCTCGCTGTGGTGGTCACCGGGGGAGCGCTACCGCCGAACTCCGGTGCCCGCGGCCAGCTGGTCGCCCGCTTAGCCGCGGCGTTCGGTGCACGCGGGGCAGGAGCGGTGCTCGCCGGTCGCGACGGATCCGCCGACGGTGGATCCCCGGTCGCGGTGGTGCGCTCCGACGGCTCGCTGGCGAAGACGGTCTCCACCGTCGACGACATCGACACCTCGGCAGGTCGGATCGCCGCCGCGTTGGCCCTCGCCGAGGCACAGCGGGGACGTACCGGCGCCTACGGGACGGGTGCGGGCGCATCCGCTGTGGCGCCCGCCACCTGATCGACGGCGTGGCCCGCGTCGCCGTTGCGCCGCGAGGCCGCCCCGGGGTGTTACGGTTGAGTCCCGTAGGCGAGCAGGTTTCGGTCCTGCTCCGGCCCCACGGGAGAACCTTTGCGACCACTGCGTCACGCTCATTCGGGCACCAAGCACATCTTCGTCACCGGGGGTGTCGCGTCCTCTCTCGGTAAGGGGTTGACGGCGTCGAGCCTCGGTCAACTCCTCACCGCACGTGGTCTCCGCGTGACGATGCAGAAGTTGGATCCGTATCTGAACGTGGATCCCGGGACGATGAACCCGTTCCAACACGGCGAGGTGTTCGTCACCGAGGACGGTGCGGAGACCGACCTCGACGTCGGCCACTACGAACGCTTCCTCGACCGCGACCTCTCGCAGGACGCGAATGTGACCACGGGGCAGGTGTATTCGACCGTCATCGCCAAGGAGCGGCGCGGCGAGTACCTCGGCGACACCGTGCAGGTGATCCCGCACATCACCGACGAGATCAAGGACCGTGTCCTGGCGATGCGTCGCGCGGGCGCGGACGGGAACGAACCCGACGTCGTCATCACCGAGATCGGCGGCACCGTCGGCGACATCGAGTCACAACCGTTCATCGAGGCCGCACGCCAGATCCGCCACGACGTCGGCCGCGACAACGTGCTGTTCCTGCACGTGTCCCTGGTGCCCTACCTCGCGCCGTCGGGGGAGCTGAAGACCAAGCCCACCCAGCACTCGGTCGCCGCGCTGCGCAACATCGGCATCCAGCCCGACGCGCTGATCCTGCGCTGTGACCGCGACGTCCCGGAGCCGCTTAAGGACAAGATCGCGCTGATGTGCGACGTCGAGATCGACGGCGTCATCTCCTGCCCCGACGCGCCGTCGATCTACGACATCCCCAAGGTGCTGCACCGCGAACAGCTCGACGCGTACGTGGTGCGCAAGCTCGGGCTGCCGTTCCGCGACGTCGACTGGACCGTCTGGGGTGACCTCCTGACCCGGGTGCACGAGCCGCGCGAGACGGTGGCCGTCGCCCTGGTGGGCAAGTACGTCGACCTCCCCGACGCCTACCTGTCGGTGACCGAGGCGATCCGTGCCGGCGGGTTCGCCGCGCGGGCCAAGACCGAGATCCGTTGGGTCCAGTCCGACGACTGTGCGACCGAATCCGGTGCCGCTGCGCACCTCGGTGACGTGGACGCGATCCTCATCCCCGGCGGTTTCGGGATCCGCGGCATCGAGGGCAAGGTCGGCGCCATCCGCTACGCCCGACACCGGGGGATCCCGCTGCTCGGTCTCTGTCTCGGTCTGCAGTGCATCGTCATCGAGGCCGCCCGCGAGGCGGGTCTCACCGACGCCAGCTCCGCCGAGTTCGACCCCGACACCGAGCACCCCGTGATCTCGACGATGGCCGACCAGGAGCAGGCCGTCGCCGGTGAGGCCGACCTCGGCGGCACGATGCGTCTCGGCGCGTATCCCGCGGTGCTCGAACGTGGTTCGATCGTCGCGAACGCCTACGGGACGACCGAGGTCTCCGAGCGTCACCGTCACCGCTACGAGGTGAACAACGCCTACCGCGAGCAGATCGCGAGCACCGGCCTGAAGTTCAGCGGCACCTCGCCCGACGGGCATCTCGTCGAGTTCGTCGAGTACCCGCGCGAGATCCACCCGTTCCTCGTCGCCACCCAGGCGCACCCGGAACTCAAGAGCCGCCCCACCCGCCCGCATCCGCTGTTCGCGGCGTTCGTTCTCGCTGCGCTGAGATACAAGGCTGCAGAACGACTCCCGGTCAACGTGCACGGCGATCCGGAGGACGACGAGATCGACGTCCCGACCGGCGCGGCCGCCGGTGTCGCCGAAGCAGGGGCATGAGCGACAGCCGGGACGAGCCGAGGGCCGGGGAACCGGGCTCGCACGTCTACGAGGTCGTCGACTCCCGCACCGTCTACGACGGGGCGATCCTCGCGCTGCGCGTCGACGAGGTGACGATGCCCGGCGGGACCACCGCGCACCGCGAGGTCGTCGAACACCACGGTGCCGTCGCGATCGTCGCCGTCGACAACTGGGGCCGGATCGCCACCGTCACGCAGTACCGCCACCCCGTGCAGCGCGCGCTGCGGGAACTCCCTGCGGGACTCATGGACTCCGGAGGTGACGAGACGCCGGTGCAGGCGGCGGCACGCGAACTCGTCGAAGAGGTCGGCGTCGAGGCCCAGACGTGGCACTCGCTCGTCGACGTGGCCAGCTCGCCGGGCTTCACCGACGAGGCGCTGCGGGTGTTCCTCGCTCAGGATCTCCGGTCCGTCGACCGCCCGGAGGCGCATGACGAGGAAGCCGACATGCAGATCGACTGGGTCGACGTCGACGAGGCCGTCGCGATGGTGTTCCGTGGCGAGATCGTCAACGTGACCAGCGTCTGCGGGATCCTGGCCTACGCCCACGCACTCTCGGCCGAGGTCGACCTGCGCGGTCCGGACGCGCCGTGGCAGGACCAGCCGACCGCGCTCGACCGCCGGCACGCCGATCGCTGAGCAGGCCGCGATGACGGCAGCGTCGACGACGGATCTCGCGAACGAGATCCGTCGCTACCTCGACCACCTCGCGGTGGAACGCGGCGCGGCGGCCAACACGCTCAGCTCGTACGGTCGCGACCTCGACCGCTACCGCCGGTACCTCGAATCCCGCGGCGTCACGTCGCTCGCCGAGGTCGCCGAGGAGGACGTCCGGGAGTACCTCGTCGCGTTGCGGACCGGCGACCCCGACCGCGCCGAACCCGCCCTGGCCGACAGTTCCGTCGCCCGGACCCTGGTCGCCGCGCGGGGGCTGCACAAGTTCGCCGCCGCGGAGGGCATCACCCCCACCGACGTCGCGCACGCGGTCCGCCCACCGAAGGCCGCGCGACGCCTGCCCAAGTCGCTTCCCGTCGACCAGGTGGTCGCGATCATCGAGGCCGCCGGGGGAGGTGCCGCCTCCGACACCCCGCGCGGCCTGCGGGACCGGGCGCTCGTCGAGTTGCTCTACAGCTGCGGCGCCCGCATCTCCGAGGCCGTCGCTCTCGACATCGACGACATGACCGCCACCTCCGGCGCGGTGCTGCTGCGCGGCAAAGGTGGCCGGGAGCGGATCGTCCCGATCGGCCGCCCCGCGCTCGAGGCGCTCGACGCCTACCTGGTCCGGGGCCGGCCGGCGCTGGTCAGCCGGTACAACCCGGCCCTGTTCCTCAACGCCCGAGGCGGGCGCCTGTCGCGTCAGAGCGCCTGGCAGGTGCTCTCCGACGCCGCCGAACGCGCGGGACTGCAGACAGCGGTGTCCCCGCACACGATGCGGCACAGTTTCGCCACCCACCTGCTCGACGGCGGCGCCGACGTGCGCGTCGTGCAGGAACTGCTCGGCCACGCCTCGGTGACCACGACGCAGGTGTACACGCTGGTCACGGTGTCGGCGATGCGGGAGGTCTACGCCACCGCGCACCCCCGGGCGCGGTGACGCGGTGACCCGGCGATGCGCCGCGGTCTGCGACCCGCCACGCACTAGGCTGTGAGGGCATCCGAGCAGCCCACGTCGAGAAGGAGCAGCCGCACGTGACCACACCCCAGCCACCGGCCCCGGGTGTGACCGACGGCGCTCCCGGCACGGTGAACGGCCAGTACCACCTCACGATCGACGCGCCCGCTCGCGCGACCGCCCAGGCCGACACCGCGCCCGCCGCGCCCGCCGACGAGGACCTCGGCCCGACCGGCCGCGTGAACCGCCCGGTCCCGGAGCCGACGCAGCTGGACCGGCACGGCCCGGCGATCGTGATCGCCGTCTGCAACCAGAAGGGCGGCGTCGGCAAGACGACCTCGACGATCAACCTGGGGGCGGCGCTCGCCGAGTACGGCCGGCGGGTCCTCCTCGTCGACCTCGACCCGCAGGGCGCGCTGTCCGCGGGACTCGGTGTCCCGCACCACGAACTCGAACTCACCGTCCACAACGTGCTGGTGCCGCCGCAGGTGTCGGTCGACGACGTGCTGATGAGCACCCGTGTGGACGGCCTGGATCTGCTGCCGTCGAACATCGACCTGTCCGCCGCGGAGATCCAGCTGGTCAACGAGGTCGGCCGCGAACACACCCTGGCGCGCGCCCTGCACCCCGTGCTCGATCGGTACGACTACGTCCTCATCGACTGCCAGCCGTCGCTGGGGCTGCTCACCGTCAACGCCCTGGCGTGCGCCGACACCGTCGTCATCCCGATGGAGTGCGAGTACTTCTCGTTGCGTGGTCTGGCGTTGCTCACCGACACCATCGACAAGGTGCGCGACCGGCTCAACCCGCGCCTGTCCCTCGGCGGCATCCTGATGACGATGTTCGACGCCCGCACACTGCACTCGCGGGAGGTGATGGCGCGCGTCGTCGAGGTGTTCGGGGACACCGTGTACGACACCGTCATCGCCCGCACGGTGCGCTTCCCCGAGACCAGCGTGGCGGGGGAACCCATCACGTCCTGGGCGCCGAAGTCCGGTGGGGCGACCGCCTACCGCGCGCTGGCGCGTGAGGTGATCCACCGCACCGGCAAGTCCTCGTGACCGTCACCGACACTGCGGCCGACGCCGAGAACCCCCAGGCCGAGAATCCCCAGGCCGGGACTCCCCAGGCCGAGACGCCCGAGTCCGCCGCGATCGACCCGTCGGTGTTCACGGTCTCGTTGACCAACTTCTCCGGGCCGTTCGATCTCCTGCTGGACCTGATCAGCCAGCGTCGGATGGATGTCACCGAGGTGGCGCTGCACGCGGTCACCGACGACTTCATCTCGTACACGAAGAACCTGGGCACGGCCGCCGATCTGGACCAGACCACCCAGTTCCTCGTCGTCGCGGCCACCCTGCTGGACTTGAAGGCGGCGCGTCTGCTGCCGCGCGGTGAGGTCGAGGACGACGGCGACCTGGAACTGCTGGAGGCGCGCGACCTGCTCTTCGCGCGGCTGCTGCAGTACCGCGCGTACAAGCAGGTCGCCGCACTGTTCGCGGAGTTGGAAGCGTCGGCGCTGCAACGGTATCCGCGGGCTGTCGCGCTCGAACCGCGCTACGAGGAGCTGTTGCCGGAGGTCGCGCTCGGCGTCGACGCGTGGCAGTTCGCCCAGGTGGCTGCCGCGGCGCTCGCGCCGAAACCCGTTCCGCAGGTAGGGCTCTCGCACCTGCACGACGTGGATGCGGTGTCGGTGCCCGAACAGGTCACCCGCGTCGGCGACATCCTCCGCCGCGCCGGTACGCAGCGCTGGGTCGACTTCGGGACGCTGGCCTCGGAGTGCGGGAGCGGACTGGAGGTGGTCGCCCGGTTCCTCGCGCTGCTGGAGCTCTACCGGCAGAAGGCCGTCGAGTTCGAACAGTCCGAGGCGCTGGGCATGCTGCACATCCGGTGGTCGGGCGCACGCGACACCGCGGAACTCGTGACCACCACCGCGGAGGACTACGGATGACCGACGAGCACCCCGACGAGCAGGCCAGCGCGCCCGACGAGACCGTCGCGGCCGAGGCCAGCGCCGACGACACCTCTCCCGACGACACCTCTGCCGACGGGGCCGCTTCCGAGGACGGCGGGCTGTTCGAACAGCCGGTCGTCGACGCCGACGAGATCCACGACCCGCTCGACGACGACGAACTGCGGTCGGCGCTGGAGGCGATCCTGCTGGTCGTCGACTCGCCGGTGAGTGTCGAGGCGCTGTCCTCGGCGATCGGGGAGCCGCAGGAGCGGATCGAGGCGACCGTCACCGCGCTCGCCGCGGAGTTCACCGACCGGAACAGCGGCATCGATCTGCGGTACGCGGGCGACGGCTGGCGGTTCTACACCCGGCAGGAGTTCGCGCCGTACGTCGAGAAACTCCTGCTCGACGGCGCGCGGAGCAAGCTGACCCGCGCAGCGCTGGAGACCCTCGCGGTCGTCGCCTACCGCCAGCCGGTGACCCGCACCCGGGTGAGCGCAGTGCGCGGGGTCAACGTCGACGGCGTCATGCGCACGCTGCTCGCGCGGGGTCTCATCACCGAGGCGGGCACCGATCCCGACAGCGGGGGAATCCTGTACGCCACCACCGAGTTGTTCCTCGAGCGCCTCGGGCTGGCCTCGCTGAGTGATCTGCCCGACATCGCTCCGCTCCTGCCCGACGTCGACGTCATCGACGACATCGGCGACGAGCTGGCCGCCGACCCGAGATTCGCCAAGATCGGTGGTCAGCGGGCAGACTCGACCATCGACCTCGGGCGCGCAGACACCGACTGACGCCCAGAACTGGATGAAGAGATGACCCCCGCTAGCCGAGATGGCAGACCGGACCGCTCGAAGGGCTCGTCGCACCGCGACGCCACCCCCGCGCAACGGTCGAAGAAACCCCACCGCAAGGGCGGCGCACCCACCTCGGGTGGACGCCGACCGTCCAAGCCTCGCGCCGATCGCGGCGCGGTGCGCATCAACAACGCGAAGCCGGCCGCCCGGCAGAACGTCACCCCCGAGGGGGACGGCGCACAGTACGTCGCCGACGGCGTGCGGCTGCAGAAGGTGCTCGCCCAGGCGGGTGTCGCCTCCCGACGTGGCGCCGAGGAACTCATCGCGGCGGGCCGCGTCGACGTCGACGGCGAGATCGTGACCGAACAGGGTATGCGCATCGACCCGTCGACCGCGGTCGTGCGCGTCGACGGTGCCCGCGTCGTCATGGACGAGACCCTTCAGTACCTCGCGCTGAACAAGCCGAAAGGCTGGCAGTCGACCATGTCCGACGACCAGGGACGGCCGTGCGTCGGTGACGTGGTCGCCGAGCGTGTGATGGCCGGACAGCGTCTGTTCCACGTCGGGCGTCTCGACGCCGACACCGACGGTCTGCTGCTGCTCACCAACGACGGCGAACTGGCGCACCGTCTGATGCACCCGTCGTTCGAGGTCCCCAAGACCTACCTCGCGACCGTGAAGGGGCTGCCGCCCCGCGGGATGGGGCGCACGTTGAAGGCCGGCGTCGAGCTCGAGGACGGGCCTGTCGCGGTCGACAACTTCACCGTGCTGGAGATCGGGGACGGGGTGTCGCTGGTCCGGATCGTCCTGCACGAGGGACGCAAGCGGATCGTCCGCCGGCTCATGGAGCACGTCGGCCACCCCGTCATCGAGCTGTCGCGGATCTCGATCGGTGCCGTTCATCTCGGCAACCAGCGCCCCGGCAGTCTGCGGGTGCTCGGACGCGACGAGATCGGCGCGTTGTACAAGGCGGTGGGGATGTGAGCGAGACCGATCAGGACCGGATCGTCGCCATCGACGGCCCGGCCGGGACCGGCAAGTCCAGCGTGTCGCGGCGCCTCGCCGACCGTGTCGGGGCCCGTTACCTCGACACCGGTGCCATGTACCGCGTCGCGACGCTCGTCGCGTTGCGCGCCGGCGTCGACCTCGACGACCCGGCCGCGATCGCCGCGGCGGTCGAGGGCGTGGACCTGTCGCTGAGCGATGACCCGTCGTCGCACACCGTCTTCCTCGGCGGCGAGGACGTGTCCGCCGAGATCCGCACCGACGCCGTGAACGAGGCCGTGTCCGCGGTGTCTGCCGTCGCCGACGTGCGGACCCTGATGGTCGACAAGCAGCGACACCTGGCAGACGGCGAGTTCGCCGTGGTGGAGGGTCGAGACATCGGCACCGTCGTGTTCCCTCTGGCCGGCTGCAAGATCTTCCTCACCGCGACCGCGCAGGCGCGCGCCGAGCGTCGGCACGCCCAGAATCTCGCGCAGGGGCGCGAGAGCGATCTGGCTGCCGTGCTGGCGGCCGTCGAACGCCGGGACCACCTCGACTCGACGCGCGCGGTGTCGCCGCTGCGTGCCGCCGACGACGCGGTCCAGGTGGACACCAGCGACCTGGGGATAGAGCAGGTCATCGATCGTCTGGCGGAGCTCGTGCGCGAGCGGATCGGAGTGCAGGCATGAGCGAGTCGGATCTCGACATCGGCGTCGTCGACGGTGTGTGGTCGGACGAATCCGACTGGCAGGTCGGTGAATTCGGCGACGACGGTGGTCCCGACGGCGGCGCGGTGGCGATGCCGACCGTCGCCATCGTCGGTCGGCCGAACGTCGGCAAGTCCACCCTCGTGAACCGCATCCTCGGACGCCGCGAGGCCGTCGTCGAGGACGTTCCGGGCGTGACGCGCGACCGCGTCTCGTACCCGGCGACGTGGAGCGGGCGACGGTTCCTGGTGCAGGACACCGGCGGCTGGGAACCGGACGCGAAGGGGATGGGTCAGTCCATCGCCCGTCAGGCCGAGCACGCGATGAAGACCGCCGACGCCGTGGTGCTGGTGGTCGACGTGACCGTCGGTGCCACCGCCACCGATGAGGCTGTCGCGCGGGTGCTGCGGCGATCCGAGGCGCCGGTCCTGTTGGCGGCCAACAAGACGGACAGCGAGCGCCTCGAGGCCGAGGCGGCGTCTCTGTGGTCGCTGGGACTCGGCGAACCGCGGACGGTGTCGGCGGCGCACGGTCGGGGAGCGGGCGACCTGCTGGACGCCATCCTCGAGGTGCTGCCCGATACGCCGCGGGAGACCGAGGTGACCGGCGGACCGCGTCGTGTGGCGCTGGTCGGCAAGCCGAACGTCGGGAAGAGTTCGCTGCTGAACAAGCTCACCGGATCCGACCGGGCTGTGGTCGACAACGTCGCCGGCACCACTGTCGACCCCGTCGACGAGCTCGTCGAGCTGGGCGGCAAGGTGTGGAACTTCGTCGACACCGCCGGCCTGCGCAAGAAGGTCAACACCGCCAGCGGGCACGAGTACTACGCGTCGCTGCGCACCCGCAGCGCGATCGAGGCCGCCGAGGTGGCTGTGCTGCTGATCGACGCGTCCCAGCCGATCACCGAGCAGGATCAGCGGGTGCTGACCATGGTGATCGAGGCCGGGCGCGCGCTCGTCGTCGCGTTCAACAAGTGGGATCTCGTCGACGAGGACCGCCGCTACACGTTGGAGAAGGAGATCGACCGCGACCTGGCCCGTGTGCCGTGGGCGCGGCGCGTCAACATCTCCGCGGCGACGGGCCGATCGGTGCAGAAGCTGGTCCCGCAGCTCGACACCGCGCTGGACTCGTGGGATCGCCGCATCTCCACCGGCCAGCTGAACAACTGGCTCAAGGAGGTCATCGCCGCAACGCCGCCGCCGGTGCGCGGTGGTCGACAGCCACGGGTCATGTTCGCGACCCAGGCCGCGACGCGTCCGCCGACGTTCGTGCTGTTCACGACCGGTTTCCTGGAGGCCGGTTATCGCCGCTTCCTGGAGCGGAGGTTGCGCGAGCAGTTCGGCTTCGACGGCTCTCCGGTGCGCATCAACGTGCGCGTGCGGGAGAAGCGCCAGCAGCGTCGCTGAGGGTGCGAGGCGATTGGCTCGCGGACCTCGCCGTCCGCTAGGCTGATCGACGCTGCTCCGCGGAGCGGCAACGGGCTGTGGCGCAGTTTGGTAGCGCACTTGACTGGGGGTCAAGTGGTCGCAGGTTCAAATCCTGTCAGCCCGACATATTCTCCGTGAGTTGTCGGCTTGACCTGCGGCGGTATGCAGCCGTTAGGGCTCTATGTGGGTTAGTCAGCCGATCCGTCTCGCATTGGTGCGAGACTGTCTGTATGGCTACTACCGATTGGCGCGGAGCTTTAGATTTCGACCAGGCCGCGGCCAATGTACGTTCGGAATTTCCGGGTGACTGGTACCGCGACCCTTGGGGCTGGCCGGAGATCGACCACTTATTGAAGGATTCGCCGAAGATACTTCTCGATCACCTAGATTCGAAAGAAGTTTATGCGCCAGCCTTGATCGATGTACCAAAAGAGGGCTGGATGACGCGGCCAGCGGTCGTTTTGCCGATTATTGATCGCATGCTCTATCAGACGCTAGTCGACCGGCTCAGCGTTGATTTGATTGGGAATCTTCATCGAAGTTCTTATGGATGGAGAATGGTGCCTGGATCCACGGTGCGTGGCGCTTATTCTCACAACGATATGCAATGGAAATTCTATCGGGACCATCTCAAGAGCGCAAGCACATTCTTCGACGTAGGTCTCAGAACGGATTTGGTTTCTTGTTTCGCAAGTATACCCCTCGAGCCCCTGCGGGGGGCTATCGACGGTCGTATTCCTAAAGGTAAAATCGGAGACCGACTACATCACTTTATTGGTCAAATGTATAACACCCCCTCGCGGTCGGGTTTGCCGCAAAGGTCTTTAGCGTCAGCGGTAATAGCAAACATGTACATGTCAGAGTTGGACGATATTATCGACCAGTTTTCGTTTGAAGTACCCGGCTTTCTGGTTTTCCCTAGCAAGAACAAATCGACAGCTCCTCTGCGACGAAGTTGGACGCGGTGGATGGACGACATCTGGCTTTTCGGACACGACCCTGCGCAAATCAGACAGGCTCAGATGGAACTGCAGAGAGCCGTATCCTCACTCGGAATGTACATGAACTCTTCGAAAACCGACGTCCTCGAGGGCGACGTTCTGAGTGAAGTGGCGTTGCAAGTGGAGCACAGCGCTGTTGACTCGGCAATCGATGAAGATGGCGATCACGGCCCTCTAGAGGTACTCATTGACCGGCTACTGCTGGACCCCTCTGCTTCCTCCAGGACAAGTCTTCGATTTGCTGTCACAAGGATGCGTAACACCAACTCTCGATACCGAATTGATGATCTCTTATTGAGCGCGCATCTGATGCCGCATGCTGCAGATATTCTGGCACCGTTGTTTGCAAGTGCCTACACAATAAGCAGTCTGCAAGACTGGTTTCTCGACTATGCTTCAGGCGAGTGGGCGGCCTTTGAATGGTCAGTCGGCCACTACCTGCAGATGTTTCCGTCGTCGTCGCGTCCACGCAAATCGGTCCGAGAATTCGCGGTAGACAAGATCGGCGATAGCCGCACGTCAGTCGCGCTGCTAGGCGCTTGCGCGCAACGGCTATCATCATGGGATGCTGCTGCGGCGCGCGCTGTTTTCCACGGAGTCGAAAGCACTTTGAATCATCCCCAGCAGCGACGCATTGTCAGCCTCGCGGGTCTCGGTGTGGGGGTTCAGCGAGCAAAAATTAGGAAATGGCTTAATCAAGCCGACAATCGAGTAACCCTTGATTTGGTTGAGCGGCGCAACTTTATCGCGCCGAAGGTTAAAGGAACGTACCTATAGGCTGTGCGTAAGATCGTGGTTTTACCGCTTCCGGAACGGCAGAGCCGAGTGCGCAAGTTCCGTATTCGGGACTACGGTTCAGCGAGTATTTTCGTCGCTCGGCGGAGGCTGGCTACCTCGAGGACGACGCCTAGTTGTGATGTCCAGCGACGTTGTGTCGGGTTGTGGTGATGTCGGCCTGTAGTTGAGACAGGCGAGGACCCCTGGTTGTGAAGTGGAGCTGTCTAGGAACTGCTTCATCAGACCGGAGATCCTCGTGGTCCACGCTCACGCTAGGCGCTGCTCTGACTCGTCGTGCCCGGCTACGCCTGGCGCGGCTGATCATCGGCCAGGGTTGGACCCGTGTCACGGCCGCGGAGATGTTCATGGTGTCGCCGCGTACGGCGGCCAAATGGGCTGACCACTACCGCGACGAGGGCCCGGCCGGGATGAACGACCGCAGTTCGCGGCCCCGTACAGGCCCGCCGAGAACTTCGTCGGCGGTGGTGCGACAGATCGTGCGGTTGCGGTGGCGGCACCGCTGGGTGCCGGTGCAGATCGCCGCGCAGACCGGGCTGCCGGCCTCCACGGTGCACGCGGTACTCACTCGCTGCCGGATCAACCGACTCTCCCACGTCGACAGGGTTACCGGTAAACCGATCCGCCGCTACGAGCATCCCCACCCCGGGTCGCTGAACCACGTCGATGTCACCAAGTTCGGCAACATCCCCGATGGTGGAGGATGGCGCTATCTGAGACGTCAGCAGGGTGATCGCAACCGCATCGCGACCCGTAACCGAACAGGGATCAACCCAACAGGGATCATCAACGGCAAATACCAACCTCGGCTAAGGCATGCGTTCGTGCACACAGTGATCGACGATCACTCCCGCGTCGCCTGTGCAGAGATCTGCCCCGGCGAGACAGCGGCGAGCGCGACCGCTGTTCTACGCCGAGCGGTCGCCTGGTTCGTCGAACGCGGGCTCACCGTCGAGCGAGTCCTGTCCGACAACGGCTCGGCCTACCGGTCACACGCCTGGCGCGACACCTGCGCCGAGCTCACTGTCGTACACCAACGCTCCCGCCCTTATCGACCCCAGACCAACGGCAAGATCGAACGACTCCACCGCACCCTTACCGACGGCTGGGCCTGCGCCCGCCGCTACGACACCGAAACCGCACGACGCCCTACAGCCCTGGCCGCACTTCCACAATCACCACAGAGCCACCGCAGGCCAGCCACCCATCACCCGGCTGACCAACCTCCCTGAACACCACACCTAGGCGAACCGGCCATGCGCGAGGCCTTCACGCGGCTGCGCTTCGAGCGCGAGCATCGGCTACACGAGCTGGTGCAAGCTGCACCTAACTGAACAGCACCTTCGTTATGTCCTCTATATGAGCCAACGTTTTGTGTCGCCCTGGGCGGTATTTGTTTGGGTGACCGCAGGAATTTCGAAGATCCAACGCCTTGTTCAGCTCGGACTTTTCGTTCTTATCCAGCACTCCAATGTCGTGGGCAACCTGCAAGAGAAGTGCCTCGTTGTACTCCGATAGGTCGTCGCGCTTTTTCAGGGTCTTCGCTCTCGAATTGTGTCGCTGAGCGGCAGTGGATATCGTCGCAGGGTTCGCCTTCGCCCAGCATCTTTCTTGCAGCTCATGCGTTGCCGCAACCCACATGAAGACTATCGCGGCTCTATCGGCGTCTACAGACAAGCAGTCCAACGCTTCGCTCGCGTACTCCTGAGCGTCAGCGTTAGATATTTTGGCCACGACCTCACGGATCGCGTCGAACTCTGTAGTCCGCTGAAGCTTCGCGCCCTCCTGTGCCAATCGCGACGTATCGATGTAGGTGGCAACATGAGATCGACCGCTAGCGGTCAGTTGCCACAGGTGACGACCTTGTGCGTCCGTAGCGGTGGTTTCCACGTTGGGAACTGCGCGACCCAGGACGGCTGGGATATTCCAGCTTTTTGCGCCCTTCGCCCGACCCGAAACAAGCGTTTCGCGGATCTCGGTAGATGAGACTGCATCTCTTCCCTTGACTACTTCCAAATAGTAGAGAACTGCAAGGACCCGCTTTCGTTGCGAGTGCTGAGCTAGGGAAGCGAGAAACTCGCTAAGGCTCATTCAGTGGGTTCCACTCCACGTACCGACGCGACGAATCTCTTCAGGTCATCGTGCGTGGTCGACTTGACGTGCATAGTTTTGGCGCGTCCAGGGCCTGAATAACTAATCGTGGTGAGTGCGTTCATGGCCGTTGACCAATTTCCCCCAAGGTCTAGTTTCAGCCTCGTGCATTCGGCTTTCACTGTGTCAGACGGAGTTTCGATTTCATCAAGGGCATAGTTTCTTGCTGATGTGATTGCGAGTGCAATCGCTCGTGCTTGTTCGCGGTCGGTCAACCCATACTTTGACCGTGGCCCGTTCAGTCGAGGTCCTTCGGCGTCGAAGTAGAAGACATCTCGAAGATCCTCCTCTGGGATCCCGGATTCCGACGCGAACTTGCTCCACCGTTCGTCGTCGCCTAACGGCTTCCGGGGTGAATCCTCCTTGGGAGGACGAGGCGTCTCGCCGACTTTCGCAGCGGGCGCTGGCTTGCCCTTGCCCTCGGGCGACTTGGATTCACGGTCGAGCGCCTGAGACTTCAAATGCGACAAAGCCTCAGTGAACGCCAACTCCTGAAGAGGCTCTGGGACCCCTGCATCACGCACGGCGGCCCATGCCTCACTGATGAACTGCTTCACGTCCACTCCCGGGCCCCTTCTGTAAGTACGAACGAACTTTAGGGCATCTCCAATGCGTTCTCCGGTAACGACGCCGATCAGGCCCTCAGCAAGATCGCTAAGGGTTTGTTGGGGTCGGGGGACTGCTGCGTCAGGACTGCAGGCGCATCATCTCCTCGACCATCTCGTCGGTGATGTCCTCGGGCGCGTGTGTGGCGAGCAGTTCCTGACGTGCAGCCTGCTCGGGGTCGACAGGGATGCAGGTGTCGTCAGGGTGCGGCGTCTGCGCAGTACGCGCACGAGCAGTGTCGGTGCGAGCCTCAGCGCGATGCGACGCCCTCTCGGGGTACGCCTTGAGGTGCTTCTTCACCTGCGCTGCGGTGAACAGGTAGCGACCTGTCTCGTCGTCTTTGGGGACGGCGTTCGCGCGGACGTACACGCGCAGTGCCTTCGCGTCGATGCTGAGCTGTTCGGCGAGGTCGCTGGCGCTGATCTAGGCAGTCATGGTGTGGCCCTTCGTCATTGCGCGAGGTACGTGCTCAGTGTGGTGACGTGAGGACGTTGAGAGACTCGGGGCCTTGATCCGAACACATGTGCGGACCGTACGTCCTTTCGTACGTCCCTTCGCAGACGTACGCGCACGTTCGTCGAGGGAGGAAACATCCTCTGACCTGCGTCAGTGGGCGCAGCCGAACGCCAGTCCGATGACTGGGGGTCAAGTGGTCGCAGGTTCAAATCCTGTCAGCCCGACACACCTCATTCGACGACATCGCGGATATCGCGAACGCCCGCCAGGACCTCCTCAGGAGCCGACAGCGGATGACCCCACCACGCGAGCTGCCGCAGGTATGCGGCGCTGAGTTCGTTGTGGCCGTGTTCCCAACTGAGGTTCGTCAGCCGCCATTCGAAGGCGCACAGCGTCATCGCGAGGGCTGCGGTCGGGGCATCGCCGAAGAACTGGGTGACCTGCCATCCTGGGAGCTCGGTCGCATGACCCTGGTGGGGTATTCCGAACACGTCCACAGTCAGTGCGAGGCTCGCGGGGCACAAGCTGTCGTACAGGAGATGCATCGCGTTCGCTACGAAGTCCTCCGCGCCAGGAAGGCGCGGGCCGCCCGGAACAAGATGGCGGCGCAGCCACTCTCGGCGTCTCTGCGCTCCAGCGCGGTCAGCAGTACGAAGATCGCTTACTTGTCTCCACGTCGGTACATCGGGAGCGCCGTCGCGCGTGAGGCGTCGGCCGAGTCGCCTACTGTCACGCGACCGAGATCGCCTCATGTCTGACAATGCATGTGGTCGAGCGCCAGGGAGGTACGCGACGTACACGTCGATGCCGATCGGTGACGCGAGGGTCGACAACGGCACAGCGACACGTGAGGGTCTGCACACGGTGGTGGCGCCACCCACGTGAGTGCAGTAGATGAGACCAAGGGTCTCGGTGGACTTCTTCCTGCCGTTCGTCAGGCACACCGCCCAACCCACATCGCCGGCGACACTCGCTACGAAGCCCGTGGCGACGTCGATCAGAAGGTCGTCGACCGTGGCGCTGCCCGCGTAGTCCCAGAACTCCTCGTGGCTCTCGACGTCATCACCCATCGCAACCGATCCGCGGTCCACCCGAACCGTGATCTTCCCTGGGCTACTGGACCGCATGGATCGAAGCGTAACCACGCTGGCCGAGGTCATTCGACAAGGATCCGAGTTCTAGCGTCGTCATCCGCGATCGCAGGACCCGCTTGTCTACCCGGTGTCACCCGCGCCCGTGCGACGCCTGCTCGCCTGCCGCAGCAACTAGTGGCTCGCCTATGTGGCCCGCCTGCCGCATCCGACCTACCGTCGAGGGAGTGACACGTCGTCGGTACGCGGGATTCGCGTCTCTCCTGGTCCTCCTGTGCGCCGGTCTCGTCGCGTGCTCGTCCGGTGGACCGTCACCGGCATCGGGCACGTCGTCGCTGCCCGCCGGCCTCGGTGCCGACCAACTGACATCGACGAAGCTGACCACCGCGGACGGCACTGATGCCGGTGCCGCGTCGGGGAGGTCGTTGGACGTTCCCCAGGGCTGGACCGCGCAGGTGTGGGCGGATGTGCCGAACGCCCGGATGGCGGTGTGGACGCCGGACGGGAAGCTGATCGTGTCGACCGGCAAAAGCGGGACTCTCGACGTGATCACGCCGGGCAACTCGGGCCAGGGGCCGCGTGTCGCACGACTGGCGAGCGGTCTGTCGGATCCGCAGGGCGTGGCCATGACACAACAGAACGGCCGCGAGATCCTCGTCGTCGGCGAGAACTCGCGCCTCACCACGTGGACGTACGCGAACGGGGTGATCTCCGACCGACGGGTCGTCATCGACAACCTGCCCACCGGCGGGCACGACAGCAAGATGGTCGCGGTCCAGGGCGACACGATCGTCTACAACGTCGGGTCGGCGGCGAACCGCAGTGTCGGAGACAGGACTGCCACACCGGTCAGAGCCACGATCGCGCAGATCGGCCTCGACGGCACTGGCAACCGCACACTGGCGGTCGGCGTTCGCAACGGCGAGGGGCTGTCGATCGCACCCGACGGCTCGATCTTCACGGCTATCAACGAGGACGACAATCAGCCGTATCCGTTTCACGACGACCACCCGTACGGCGGGAAGGTGCAGTCGTATATCAACGACCACCCCAACGACCAGATCTCTCGTATCACGCCCGGAACCGACATGGGCTGGCCGCTCTGCGTGCCGGACTCGCGCGGCAAGCCCGACGGGCTGAATCTCGGCTACGTGAACGATCCGGAGTTCAACGCCGACGGTTCGACGCTGGACTGCTCGCGTATCGGGACGACGATGCTGGGTCTCCCGGCGCACAGCGCGCCGGTCGGGTTCGTGTTCACCCGCGGCACAACGCTTCCCGCCGGCCTCACGGACGGCGCGATCGTGACGGCCCACGGATCGTGGAACCGCAAGCCACCCCGCGAGCCGTACGTCGCGTACACACCGTGGAACGACGCCACCAACACCCTCGGGCCACTGCGCGCACTCGTCACCGGGTTCCAGAACGCCGACGGATCGCGGTGGGGCAGAAGCGTCGATGCGGTGCCCGGTCCGGACGGATCCCTCTACGTCACCGACGACGTCGCCGGACTGGTCTATCGGCTCACGCCCCCGCGCTGACGGCCGGGCTCTCCGCGCGAGTCGGCCGTCGCGCGGTCCTACGCTCGGCGCGCGTCATCCGCTTTGCTCCTTCGAGCAGAACCAGGTGGTCCGGCCGCCGACGGTGCCGCGTTTCATCGGCGAACCACAGCGCGGGCAGTTCGAGTCGGCATTGCGGAAAGGGATGATCTCACCGGTGTGCACGCCGCCCTTGCGGATGGCGGATCGGATGCAGCGTCGTAAATTTCGACGCAGCTCGTCGATCTCGTCGATGGTGAGTGTGTTCGAGCGACGGGAAGGTGACTGGGCTGTCTGCCAGAGGACCTCGTCGGCGAGGAGATTGCCGACGCCGGAGATCGCATTCTGGTCGAGCAGGCGTGCTTTCAGTGGCGCCTTGCTCGCGGAGATCATGTCGCGAAACTCATCCCGGGTGATCTCGCCCGCGTCGGGTCCGAGGGCGTCGATGTCGGGCTCGAGCCGCACCCGCCCCAACCGGCGCTTGTCGAACAGTCGGAGTTGCCCGCCGTCGTCGAAGGTCATCGAGAACCGCGTCCATTCCGGCTTGTCCTTCTCCCGGACCCCGATCGTGGCGTTCCCGCCGCCGTAGTCCGACGATTCCTCGCCCTCCGGTGCAGTGACGATGACCCGCCCACCCATGCCGAGATGGATACCGAGCGTGGGACCTTCGGATCCGTCGGCCGTCTCGGTCTCGCACCACATCGCCTTGCCGCGTCGATGTGCGTCGACGAGCCGGCCGCCGACGAGGGCGTGCTTGATCTCGCCGGGGCGGTGCGGCCGGCACTCGTACTCGTCGTGATCGTCGATGTCGCTGATGGTTCGATCCAGCGCTTTCTCGACCACCTGGCGGGCGTTCTCGACCTCGGGCAGTTCGGGCATGACTCCGGTCTACCGGGTCCAGGCGGGTGATGCAGTGGCCTGCGAGAACGGGATCTCAACCCGCCGTGTCGTGTGAACGCGCGGAATATTCGATCACTAGCGACAAACAGCGGTCCTTCAATGTATGTTTACGCACAGGGGGTCGCTTCAACTTCAGCGACAGATTTCTTTTGGGGGAAGGTTTTGCAGTGGGGGACAATCGTGGGCGGCATCGTGCCGTCGATACCAAGGCCGCACATATCCATGAGCGCGAAAACGACTGCGCCATGTCGACTGCGTCGAAGTCAACGATCAACTCGTCGACCAAGCGTCGCGCGCAGATGGTTCTCATCACCTCGGGTGTGACCGCAGCGGCGGTCGCACTCGGTGTGGCCGGGCCCGCGTTCGCCGTCAACCCGACCCAGCTCCGGAAGGGCTGCAGCTGGGGCAGTACTGCCGACGAGCAGCGCAACATCCAGACCTGCAGCTTCTACTCCCAGTCACTCGGGCGTCAGGTCAACGTGCAGATCCGCCCGTCGGACCAGCAGGCGGGCGGCACCGAACAGGCCGTGTACTTCCTCGACGGCATCGGTGCGAACAACCAGACCAACACCTGGGCCAACCCCGACGTGGGCGAGGTCGACGCGTACAGCACCGGACTCAACCTGGTTCTGCCTGCCGGTGGTGCCGGCGAGTGGGCCACCAACTGGCAGTCCAGCCCGAACCAGAACGGGCAGAGCGTCCCTGCGCCTCAGTGGGACACGTTCATGAGCAAGGAACTGCCCGAGTACCTCAACGAGAACTTCTCGGTGCAGCAGCAGAACAACGCGATCGTCGGCGTCTCGATGTCCGGCGGTCCGGCGATCATCATGGCGCTCAACCACCCCGACGTGTTCGCCGTCGCCCGCTCGTTCTCCGGCTTCTACCAGACCGACAACGCTGCCGGATACCAGGCGATCCCGTACATCCAGAGCATGTACGCCGGCATCACCAACGGCGGAACCGCGATGTGGGGGACCCCGGGCCAGCCCGGGAACACCTGGAGCGCAAACGATGTGAGCAAGCGCATCGCCGAGGCCAAGGCCAACGGGCAGACCATCATCATCTCGGTCGGCAACGGCATCCCGCCGCTCAAGACGGTCCTCGCGCTCGCCGCGTCGGGTGGAATCCCGGGCATCATCACGCTGCCGTTCACGCTCGCCACCGGTGTCGCGATCGAGCTGGCATCGCTGGCATCCACCACGATGCTGAACGCGCAGGCGATCATGGCCGGCCTGCCGGTGCGATTCCACTACAACTTCGGCAGCCACGACTTCTACTCGTGGGCGCAGACCGCACCGCAGGACGCGGCCGAGATCGAAGCGGCGCTGGCCGCCGCACAGGCCAAGGAGAAGGCGAACGCCGGACTCGTGGCCA
The DNA here is from genome assembly GCF_054332755.1 of Williamsia sp. SKLECPSW1. Lineage (NCBI taxonomy): Bacteria > Bacillati > Actinomycetota > Actinomycetes > Mycobacteriales > Nocardiaceae > Williamsia > Williamsia sp. SKLECPSW1. The sequence continues at coordinate 33,112 of NZ_JBTGLI010000002.1, forward strand.
CCGCCGGCCCGTCGTCGACCGCGACCGCGACCAATGTGGCCCTGGCGAAGCAGGTCTCGGCGATCACCTCGACGGATGGCACCACCTCGGTGACCATGCCGGCGAAGGTCGCGACCGGATCGGCCTCTGCGTCGACCGGCGCCGACACCACCGGAACCGACTCCAGCACAGCTGATTCGACGTCGACCGACTCGACGACCGACTCGACCACCCCGAGCACCTCGACGCCGCCGAGCACATCGACTGCCCCGACGTCGACTGCCCCGACGTCGGCTGCGCCCACGTCGAGTGCCGCGACGTCCTCCGCTGCGACGGGTTCGTCGTCGGAGAGCAGTGGATCGAGCTCGGAGACCACGACGGAGTCGACCCCGTCGACCTCGCCGTCCACCTCGAGCGAGGCGGCTCCGACCGGTTCGGGTTCGACGTCGACGTCGGGCTCCTCGACCGGGACGAGCTCCACCGGCACGTCGTCGACGGGCACCTCCTCGACGTCGACCGGCACCACGGGCTCGGCCGGCACGACGGGCTCGGCCGGCACCACGGGCTCGGCCGGCACCACGGGCTCGACCGCCGCGAAGACCGAGTCGACCGCGACCACCGCGGCCGCGTAAGACCGGCACCACCACACGTGGCACCGATGCCCCTCGCCGACACGGCGAGGGGCATCGGTGTTCTCGGAACAGCGGACCGACTCAGGACACCGCTCGTAGCCGGTCGCCGTCGGAGTCCAGGGCATCCTCACGCTGATGGCGACGACGGCGGATGACGAGAACTGCCAGCGCCGCGACGATGAGGGTGTAGACCACGTAGTCGAAGTAGCCGAGGTAGTCGTGGAAGCGTTCGTGCTGGGTGCCGAGTGCCGCGCCGACCCCGAGCAGGAGTCCGTTCCACAGCACCGAGCCCAGGAACGTCAGGACGCTGAACACGACGAGATTCATGGCGGCGGCACCCGCGGGTAGCGAGATGATCGACCGCACACCCGGGATCATCCGGCCGAGGAACACCGACCACGTCCCGAACCGACGGAACCAGTCCGCTCCGCGTTCGGCGTCACGCCGACTGACGACGCGCGTCCACACCGCGACGTCGACGGTGCGGTTCAGCCCGACGCACCGACCGAGTGCGTAGAGGACGAGTGCTCCGACCCAGGCGCCGACGGTGCTCCACAGGATCAGCGCGGGCAACGACAACGTCCCGGTGTGACTGAGGTAGCCGGCGAACGGCAGGATCACCTCGCTGGGGATGGGCGGGAAGACGGTCTCCAGGAAGACCAGGAAGCCGATCCCCACACTGCCGAAGCGCTCCAGCACATCGGCGGCGAATCCGGTGATCCCGGTGAACCCGTGGCCCTCGGTGGCCGTGATCGTCAGCGCGGTCACGCGGGCGACCTCCCATGGTCAGAAGGCGGCCGGGTTGCCGCCTCCCACCATCATCCAGATCCGGACGAAACGGTCAGCGCGTCTTCTCGTCCTCGGTCAGCAGGGCCGACATGAACGTGAAGAGCTCACGATCGGTGAGAGCGCGCCAATTCGGGGCCAGGAGCTTCATGTACTTCTCGACGTACAGCAGCTGCTTGCCGACGAGGACGAGCTCGCGGGGGAGACGAAGATCATAGGCGCGGGCCAGCTCGGCGAGCTGTTTGCCCAGGTCGGTGTACGACATGCTGCCGAGGCCCTTGCCGGCGGTCGGCGCGACGAAGCGTCGCATGTCCTTGGCCCCGTCGCGGGTGCCGCCGGGCTTCTTCACGGCGCCGAGGGTGAACAGTGCTCGACCTGCCGACTCGTAGTCGTTGCGCAGGAACAGGTCACCCACCAGCCGACGCATGATGCGGCGGGTGCGCGGGTCGAACCGTCCGACGATGCCGAAGTCGATGAGCACGAGCCGTCCCCGCGGGTCGACGAGGACGTTGCCCGCATGCAGGTCGCCGTGGAAGACGCCGCCGTGGAACGCCGACTCCAGGAACGACAGCAGCAGGGTGCGGACGAGCTCGGTGCCGTCGTGACCGGCCTGGCGGACGGCCTTCACGTCGTCGATGCGGACGGCGTCGACATACTCCATCGTCAGGACTGCCGCGGTCGTGAACTCGCGGTGCACCTGCGGCACACGGACACGGTCGGCGAGTGCGGTCCCGGCGAGTCCGGCGACGAAGTCCTCCATCGCCGCCGCCTCGTTCCGGAAGTCGATCTCCGCGTTCAGTCCGGCCGCGAAGTCGTCGACGACGTCGCGCGCGCTGAGCATCCGGCCGTACTCCGACACCTCGGCGACACGGGCGAGGTGGGTCAGGATCTGCACGTCGGCGGCCAGTCGGGGGGCGATCCCCGGCCGTTGCACCTTCACCACCACCTTCTCACCGGTGTGCAGGGTGGCCGTGTGCACCTGCGCGATCGACGCCGACGCGATCGGCGTGCGGTCGAACTCGGCGAACACCTCCGACGGCGGCGCCCCCAGCTCCTCGGTCAGCACCTTCTCGATCGCCTCGGCGGGTGCGGGGGCGACACGGTCGAGCAGAGACTCGAACTCGCGCGACAGCAGTGGTGTGAAGACGCCGGGACTCGACGCGATGAGCTGCCCGAGCTTGACGTACGTCGGGCCCAGGCGCTCGAAGACGTCGCGGACCTCACGCGCCGCACGCGGGGACAGGGCGGACCCGGGCCGCAGGCCGACGGCGAACTCGACGCCGCCGCGGGCGACCTGGAACGCGGTCACGCCCATCCGCCGTGCCTCGGAGAGCGGCGAGACCTGCGGCAGGCGGTTGAACACGCCCTCGGTCTCGTCGACGTCGGCGAGGATCGCCGTCCGTGGCTCGTCAGCTGTGGTCATGGCCTCGTCTGTCGTCGTCTCTGTCTGCGTCGTCGTCATCGTGGATTCCGTGGGTCGGGGTCCGTTCGGTCGGTGTCACTCGTGATCCACACCACACGTACTCGGTGCGGACCACTGTGCGAGGGTGCCGTCCTGCGATGGCGGAGTCAACGCGAGACGGGTGTTCTGTGACGAATTACCACTGGTCCGTGCCATGGTCGACCGATGGCTGCTCCGCCCGATCGCACGCCCGACGGGCATCACATCGTCGTCCACGGCCGGAAGTGGCGTGCCACGGACCCGCTCATCCCCGAGGACCGGGGTGCCGAGCTGCGCTCGATCCTGATGGCCTGGCGCCGGGCGGTCCGTGACACCGACGGGTCCCGTGCCGCGCGGTCCGGGGTGCATGCGGCCAAGGTCGCGCTGGGGGAGCGCGGCACCCCGTGGTGGGAACAGTCCGAGGACGAGCGCCGCGCCCGGTGGGAGACGCACGTCCCGCGTCCGGGAGACGACGACGCGCCTGACGGGAGCTGACGGCAGGCGTCGGTAGGGTCCCGCGGGTGACTGCGAGCCCCACCTCCACGACCGTGTCCGTCCCATCCGTCACCACCCGGCTCGCCCGGGAGCTGGCGGTCCGCGAGAACCAGGTCGACGCGGCCGTCCGGTTGCTCGACGAGGGGTCGACGGTGCCGTTCATCGCGCGGTACCGGAAAGAGGTCACCGGCAGCCTCGACGACGCGCAGCTGCGCATGCTCGACGAGCGGCTGCACTACCTGCGGGAGTTGGACGAGCGTCGGACTGCGGTGCTCGCCTCCATCGAGGAGCAGGGCAGGCTGACCGACGATCTGCGTGTCGCGCTCATCGCCGCGGACACGAAGGCGCGCGTCGAGGACATCTACCTCCCCTACAAGCCGAAGCGGCGCACCAAGGCGCAGATCGCCCGCGAGGCGGGCCTGGAACCGTTGGCGGACACGCTGCTCGGTGACCCCACGCTGGTCCCCGAGTCCGCCGCCGCCGAGTTCGTCACCGGCGATGTCGCCGACGCGGCTGCAGCCCTGGAGGGCGCGCGCCACATCATCGTGGAGCGGGCGTCGGAGGACGCCGATCTCGTCGGTGCTGTCCGGGAACACTTCTGGGCCCACGGTGCGGTGCGCAGCGCACCCCGCACCGATCAGGTCGCGGGCACCCCCGCCGGCCAGAAGTTCCGGGACTACTTCGACTTCTCCGAGCCGCTGGAGTCGATGCCGTCGCACCGTGTGCTCGCCGTGCTGCGCGGTGAGAAGGAAGAGGTGCTGTCCCTCACGTTCGACGGGGGTGAGGACGAGATCTACCAGGCGATGGTCGCGCGGTCGCTCGGTGTCGACCTGTCGCATCCCGGCCCGGCCACCGCGTGGCTGGCCGGATCCGTCCGCTGGGCGTGGAAGATCAAGCTCACCATCGGCGCCGAGACCGATGCGCGGCTGCGGCTGCGGCGTCGCGCCGAGGAGGACGCCGTCGGGGTGTTCGCCACCAACCTCAAGGACCTCCTGCTGGCCGCGCCCGCCGGGAACCGGCCGACCCTCGGGCTCGACCCCGGCTTCCGGACCGGGGTGAAGGTCGCCGTCGTCGACGGCACCGGCAAGGTGCTCGACACCTGCGCGGTGTACCCACATCAACCGCAGAAGCAGTGGGACGCGGCGAAGGCGACGCTCGGCGCACTCGTCGCGCGCCACGGCGTCGACCTCATCGCCATCGGCAACGGGACGGCGTCCCGCGAGACCGATGCGCTGGCAGCCGAACTCGTCGCCGACATCCGCGCCTCCGGTGCGACGGCACCCGCCAAGGCCGTCGTGAGTGAGGCGGGCGCCTCGGTCTACTCGGCGTCGGAGTACGCGAGCAGGGAGCTGCCGGAGCTCGACGTCTCCCTGCGCGGTGCGGTGTCGATCGCTCGTCGGCTGCAGGATCCGCTCGCCGAGCTGGTGAAGATCGAACCGAAGTCGATCGGCGTCGGGCAGTACCAACACGACGTCAACCCGGTGACGTTGTCGCGCAGTCTCGATGCCGTCGTCGAAGATGCGGTGAACGCCGTCGGTGTGGACCTGAACACCGCATCGGTCCCGTTGTTGGCGCGTGTGTCGGGGGTGACGCCGGCGCTCGCCGAGGCGATCGTCGGGCACCGCGACAGCGCGGGACGGTTCACCAGCCGGTCGGATCTGCTGCAGGTGCCGCGGCTCGGGCCGAAGGCGTTCGAGCAGTGTGCGGGCTTCCTCCGGATCCGTGACGGCGTCGACCCGCTCGACGCCTCGGGTGTCCACCCCGAGTCCTACCCGGTCGTCCGGAAGATCCTGGACCGCACCGGCGTCGAGCTCGCCGAGCTCATCGGCAACAGCAGTGCGCTGCGGGCTCTGCGCCCCGCCGACTTCGCCGACGAGCGGTTCGGTGTGCCGACGGTGTCCGACATCCTCGCCGAGCTGGAGAAGCCCGGGCGGGATCCGCGCCCGGCGTTCGAGACCGCGACGTTCGCCGCCGGCGTCGAGAAGGTCGCCGACCTGACCCCGGGGATGGTCCTCGAGGGTGTCGTCACCAACGTCGCCGCGTTCGGCGCCTTCGTCGACGTCGGGGTGCACCAGGACGGGCTGGTGCACGTGTCGGCGATGTCGGACCGCTTCGTCTCCGACCCGCACGAGGTGGTGCGGTCCGGTCAGGTCGTGCGCGTCAAGGTGCTCGAGGTCGACCTCGACCGCAAGCGGATCGCGTTGACGCTGCGCCTGGACGACGAGGTGGGAGCGGGCACGTCGGGCACTCGCGGCCAGAAGCCGCGGACGAACGCGTCGTCGGGTGGTGCGCGGCCGTCCGGGCAGCGCGACGGCCGTCGTGGGGGACAGCGGGGCGGCGACCGTCCGCGCCGCGACGCCCCCGCGCCGTCGGGTTCGATGGCCCAGGCCCTGCGGGAGGCCGGTTTCGGTCGCTGAGCGGAGCGCCGCGCCGCGGTGACCGGCAGGATGGTGCTGCCGATGTGACGGCGGGACGGAGATCTGGCGATGCCGCGAGCGGGACGACCACTGGACAAGCTCGGGTTCCTCACCATCGGGCGGTTCGACGGTGACGCACCCCGCGAGGGCCATCTGGAGACCATCCGCACCATCGAACGTGCCGAGGCCTTGGGCTTCGACAGCGTCTGGTTGCGGTGCCGCCATCTGCAGTACGGGATCTCCTCACCCGTCGCGGTGATGGCGGCGGCGGCGATGCGCACGAGTCGGATCGAACTCGGCACCGCGGTCATCCCGCTCGGACTCGAGAACCCGATGCGGCTCGCGGAGGATCTCGCGACCGTCGACGTGCTGTCGGGCGGACGCGTCAATCCCGGGGTGTCCGTGGGCACCCCGATGCGCTACGACGACTACCGGCATGCGCTCTACCCCGACACCCACGACATCGAGGACTTCTCCAAGGAGCGGGTGATGCGCCTGCTCCGGTGCCTTCGGGGCGAGCCGGTCAGCGGCTTCGAGGGCGTCGTCGGCATCGAGACGTTCTCGCGTCGGGTGCAACCCCAGTCGCCCGGACTGGCCGACCGCGTCTGGTACGGCGGCGGCCTGTCGTCGGCGATCTGGGCGGGCGAGCAGGGACTGAACTACCTGACCTCGTCGGTGGTGACCACGGAGGGCACCGCCTCGCGTGACTTCGCCACCATCCAGGCCGAACAGATCGACGCCTACCTGGCACACCATCCCGATCCGACGCGGGCGCGGGTGTCGCAGGGGCTGGTCGTCATCCCCACCGACTCGGCGACACCCGAGCAGGTCCGCAGATACCGCGACTACGCCGCATCACGCCTTGCGCGGACGCGGGAACCGCAGGGGCCGCGCGGGATGATGTTCGCCCCCGACCTCGTCGGCTCCTCCGACGAACTCGCCGAGAACCTCTACGCGCATGCGGGATTCCAGCGCGCCGACGAGGTGGCGTTCGCTCTGCCCTTCTCGTTCGCCGAGGCCGACTACGCCCAGATCATCGAGGACATGGCGACGCGCCTGGGCCCCGCCCTGGGGTGGACCCCGGCGTCCTAGAGACCCTTGCTGCGGAGGTAGGCGGCGAGGGAGGTGACGGTCGCGGGATTGCGCGGGCTCTCCACCAGCGCGGCATAGGGGAACGACACGAAGTTCCCCTCCCGCACCGCGGTCGTCCCCGCCATCAGCGGCTGGGCGCGCAGGGCGTCGATCTTCGCCTGCACGGTGTTCGACGGCCCCGCTCCGTAGTCGACGACGACGATGACCTGGGGGTCGGCCTTGGCGGCCGCCTCCCAGGACACCGACGTCCAGGAGTCGTCGAGACCGTGGAAGACGTTGGTGCCGCCCGCCTTCTCGATGATCTCGTCGGGGCCGGCGTTGCGTCCGGAGGTGAAGGGGGAGGGATCCGCGCTGTCGAAGAGGAACACCCGTGCGCGCCGATCGGCCGCCGGCGCACCGGCCGCGGCGCGCGCGACCTCCGCGCGGTACCCGTCGACCAGCGCCGCCGCGCGGTCGCGGACGCCGAACACCGCGCCCAGGTTGTCGAGATCGTCGTAGAGAGCGTCCAGCGGGCGTTCGATTCCCCGGCGTGTGCTGCCGGGCTGCCGGCACGCCTCGGTGAGTTGATACGGGGTCGCGCCGATCGTCCGGATCCAGTCCGGTGTGACACCGGTGGACTCCTTGAACCCGTAGTTCCATCCCGCGAAGACGAAGTCGGGATCTGCCGCCTGGATCACCTCGCGGGTGAACGCGGTCCCCAGCGAGCGGGTCGACGCGAACTCCGATCGCCACGGCGACGAGGCGATGTCGCGCTCCTTCCCCTCGTAGGTGGTGTATCCGGCCATCCGGTCGGCGAGACCGAGCGCGAACATCATCTCGGTGATACCGGTGTCGTTGGTGACCACGCGGGTGGGCGTCCGCGGGACCGTCAGCGGTGCACCGCAGTTGGTGATCCGCACGGCCTCGGCGGAGGACGACGACGGGGCGGGGTCGTCGATGCGCGCGCCGCACCCGGCGACGACCAGCGTGGCGGCGAGGACGGCGAGCCCCGCCCGGAGATGCCGTGGGGTGATCATGATGTGGTCCCTTCGTCGAAGATGATCTGGGGCACCCCGAGTCGGGGATGCGTGACGATGTGACATGCGACGCCGAACCACCGCAGCACCGCGTCGGCGGTGAGCACCTCGGTGGGGACGCCGGTGGCGACGATCCGACCCCCCGACACGACGGCGAGATCTGTGCAGAACTGTGCGGCGATGTTGAGGTCGTGCAGGGCCGCGAGGACGGTGACCCCGCGGTCCCGCGCCGCCCGCAACACCGCGTACTGGTGGGCGACGTCGAGGTGGTTGGTGGGTTCGTCGAGCACCAACACCGGCGCCTCCTGCGCGAACGCCCGGGCGATGAGCACGCGTTGTGACTCGCCCCCGGACAACTCGGTGAACCGTCGCCGCTCGAGGTGTGTCACGCCGGCGTCCTCCATCGCCTGCGCGCACACCGCACGATCGGCCGCCGACAACGACCGCAGCATGTGGGTGTGCGGGAGCCGGCCCGTGCGCACGACCTCACCCGCGGTGAAGTCCAGGAACATCGAGCCCGACTGCGCCAGCGCGGCGACCTGACGTGCGTTCTCGCGCACCGAGATCGCGCCGACGTCGCGGCCGGCGACCGTCACCTGGCCGGCGGCGGGGACGAGTGCCCGGTACAGGCACCGCAGCACCGTCGTCTTGCCGCTGCCGTTGGGTCCGACGAGGCCGAGGAAGCGGCCACCGGCGATGTGCAGCCGCAGGTCCTGCACGATGGACGCGCCGCCGACGGTCACGGCGACGTCGTCGTAGTCGACCGCGGGGCCGCTCATCGGACCGCGTCCCGGTGGCGGCGCCGCATGAGCAGCACGAATGCCGGGACACCGACCGCCGCCGTGATCGCCCCGATGGGGAGGTCGTAGGGCGGGACCACCGAGCGCGCGACGATGTCGGCGGCGACCAGGAACGTCGCCCCGAGGACGGGCGTCAGCAGCAGCACCCGCCGGTGTCCGGCACCGACGAGCAGACGCGCCACGTGCGGGAGCACCAGTCCGACGAAACCGATGGCGCCGCAGACCGACACGATGATCCCGACGACCGCGGCCGCACCGAGGAACAACGCGAGTCGGAACCGACCGGCATGCACCCCCAGGCTGGCCGCGACGTCGTCGCCCATCGCCAGCGCATCGAGGTGACGGGCCACGAGCAGCGCCGCCAGCGAACCGACGACGGCGGCCACACCCACCAGCCACACGGAGTGCCAGTCCGAGGCGGCGAGACTGCCCAGAAGCCAGAACATGACGCTGCGGGCCGCGTCGCCGGCGGGCGCCAGGAAGACCAGGACGGTGGTGATCGCCGAGAACCCGTACCCCAGAGCCGTTCCCATGAGAACCAGGCGCAGCGGTTCCAGCCCGGACGGGGTGCGTGCGAGCACCAGCACGATGAGCGTCGCGACCACCGCGCCAAGGAACGCCGCCGACGGCAACGCATAGATGCCCAGACCGCCGAGCGCCCCGAAGAGGACCACGCCCGTCGCGCCGACCGACGCGCCCGACGAGATGCCCAACACGTAGGGATCGGCGAGTGCGTTGCGCACCACCGCCTGGACGACGACTCCGGCCACACCGAGTCCCGCGCCGGCGGCGGCACCGGTGAGGACACGGGGCAGGCGGGAGTCGACGACGATCCGGTACTCCGGCACACCGGACGCGCGCACCTGTCCGCCGACGAGGTCGGCCCACAGATATCCGAGGGCGTCGCGGGCGGGGATCGCGACGCTGCCGACGATCAGCCCGAGCACACCGACGACGACCAGGGCGACCACAGACAGCGCGACCAGCGCTGCGACGCGTCGTCGTCCGACGTCCACGGGCGGGACCTTCCGTCGATCGCGGTCGACGGAGGGCGCAGACTCCCGGGCGAACCGGGCGTGAGGCCACGGTTCGCCGACGGCAGTGCCGCACCAGCCATGTCCCACGAGGCCGATGAGCGACCGCACCTCGCCGGCGCGGCCGACACCGGCAGGTCTTCGGACTCCCGGGCACGGCACCTGCGAGGTGCCACCTACCTGCGACTGCTTCCCGGCCTGAGCCAGTGCATGGTTGTCGCGTCGTTCCCGATCACCGCTGCGGGGCAGTTCCGGTCTCGCACCGGATTCCCTCTTGCCGCGTCCCGCCGTGCCCTCTCTCGCGAGTGCACGGCCGGACGCACCGACGTCGCGGGTGAGGCTACAGGGCGGAGCGGGCGTCCTCGTCGAAGCGGTGTACCAAGCGAGCGCTTGGTTGCTACTGTGACGACCACCATGGGATTCATCACGCAGGACTCCCCACAGGTCGATTTCGCCGAGTGGAGTCGAGGGACGCGAGCGGAGAAGATCCGTCCGATGGCCCACCACTGGGCCGAGGTGGGTTTCGGGACGCCCGTCGCTCTGCACCTGTTCTACGTCCTGAAGATCGCCGCCTACGTCCTCGTGGCCTGGGGCATCGCGATCGCGACACCCGGCGTCGGCGGGTTCACCGACGTCGCGCAGTGGTACGACGAGCCGATCGTGTTCCAGAAGGTCGTCTTCTTCACGATGCTGTTCGAGGTCGTCGGTCTCGGGTGCGGATTCGGTCCGCTCAACAACCGCTTCTTCCCGCCGATGGGGTCGATCCTCTACTGGCTGCGGCCCCGCACGATCCGGCAGCCGCCGTGGCCGGGGCGGGTGCCGCTGACCCGTGGCGACGAGCGCGGGCTCGTCGACGTCGCCGTCTACGCGGCGCTCCTCGTGATGCTCGTCGTCGCACTCGCCGGCGGGGGCACGGGGCCGCAGCCGGCGGCGGGCACCACCGTCGGGCTGCTGCCGCACTGGCAGGTGTGGACGATCCTCGTCCTGCTCGCCGTGATCGGGCTGCGGGACAAGACGATCTTCCTCGCCGCCCGCGGCGAGGTGTACGGCGCGTTCGCGGTGACGTTCCTGTTCGCCGCACCCGACATGGTGGTGGCCGCCAAGCTGCTGTTCGTCGTCATCTGGATGGGCGCGGCGACGTCGAAGCTGAACAAGCACTTCCCGTTCGTGGTCTCGACGATGATGTCGAACAACCCGATCATCCGGACGAAGCGACTCAAGCGGTCGTTCTTCGAGCACTTCCCCGACGACCTGCGGCCCGGGCGGCCGGCGCGGTGGATCGCGCACGCCAGCACCGTGATCGAGATGTGCGTCGGGCTCGTGCTGTTCGCATCGACCGGCGGGTGGCTCACCTGGGTGGCGGCAGCGATCATGCTGATCTTCCACTTCGCGATCCTCTCGGCGATCCCCATGGGGGTGCCGCTGGAGTGGAACGTCTTCATGATGTTCGGCGTGCTCGCGCTGTTCGTCGGACACGCCGACCTCGGACTCGGTGACATCGAGAACCCCGGGTGGGTGATCGCCCTCGTCGCCGTCTCCGCCGTCACCGTCGTGGTGGGGAACCTTGCCCCGCAGAAGGTCTCGTTCCTGCCCGGGATGCGCTACTACGCCGGCAACTGGGACACCGGCCTGTGGTGTGTCACCCCCGCGGCGTCGGCGAAGCTGGAAGCCGGGATCGTGGCCATCTCGGCACTGCCCGCCTCACAGCTCGAGCGGGTGTACGGGGGCCTCGAGGGTGCACAGATCGCCATGTACAAGGGATATGCGTTCCGGGCCTTCAACACCCACGGTCGAGCCCTGTTCACCCTGGCCCACCGCGCCATGGCGGGATTCGACGAATCCGGATACGTCCTCACCGACGGGGAGCGGATCTGCAGCATGGCGATGGGATGGAACTTCGGCGACGGTCACCTGTCGAACGAACAACTCATCGCAGCACTGCAGAAGCGGTGCCACTTCGAGCCCGGCGAGGTCCGCGTGGTGCTGCTCGAGGCACAGCCCATCCATCGTCAGCGGCAGCGCTACCGCCTCGTCGACGCCGCGACCGGGGAGTTCGAACGCGGCGAGATGCGCGTGTCGGACATGGCCACCCGACAGCCCTGGGACGACGAACTGCCCGTGACCGTCACCTGGTCGCGGGAGGCGTCGGTGGGGGCACCCTGAGGCGTTCGGCCAGAATGGGTGCGTGAGTTCTCTCCAGATCCAGACCGCTCACGGACCGGTGCGCGGCGCCGTCGACCCCCACACCGGTGTGCGTCGCTGGAAGGGCATCCCCTACGCAGCCGCCCCGGTGGACGACCTGCGGTGGCGGGCGCCCCGCCCGCCCGAACCGTGGGCCGACGTCCGCGACGCCACCCGCTTCGGACATGCTGCGCCGCAGCCGCGGTTCCCCATGTTCGATCTGGGGGAAGGCGTGACCGTCTCCGAGGACTGCCTCGTCCTCAACGTCGTCGCACCCCGCTCGGCCGGTCCGGACACACCCAAGCCGGTGATGGTCTGGGTCCACGGCGGCGCCTACATCATCGGCTCCGCGAGCCAGCCGCTCTACGACGGCACACGACTGGTCCGCGACGGCGACGTGATCCTGGTGACGGTCAACCACCGGCTGGGCCCGTTCGGGTTCCTCGAACTCGGTTCGTTCTCCACCGACGAGCATCGCTTCGACGGCAACCTGGCCCTGCGCGACGTCATCGCCGCTCTCGGATGGGTGCAGGAGAACATCAGTGCGTTCGGGGGCGACCCCGGATCGGTCACGGTGTTCGGCGAGTCGGCAGGCGGCGGCATCGTCACCACCCTCATGACGGTCCCTGCAGCGCGCGGCCTCTTCCACCGGGCGATCGCGCAGAGCTCCCCGTCGACGTCGATGTACGACAGCGCCAGGGCGCGCGTCGTCGCGGAACGATTCCTCGGCATGGTCGGGGTCGACCCCGACGACATCGGCCGTGTCCGCGAGGTCGGTGTACGGACCCTGCTCGAGGCCTCGACGAGACTGTTCGACGAGATCCCCACCGAGTCGCCGGGCCGTCTGGCGTTCGCACCCGTCGTCGACGGCGACCTGGTCCCCGAACCGCCCGTCGACGCGTTCCGCGCCGGCCGTGCGACGCCGGTCCCGCTGGTGATCGGCACCAACAAGCACGAGGCGGCGCTCTTCCGACTCATCCGGTCGTCGATCATCCCGATCAAGGCCGACGCCATCCGAGCGCTGTTCTCCCAGATCGCCGTCGAGAGACCGGAACTGGTGATCCCGGCCGAGGAGGACGTCCGGTCCGCGTATTCGCGCGTCCGCGTCCGCTCACGGGGTCTGGCGGTCGCCCGAGACCTCGCCTTCCGCATGCCGACGGTGTGGCTCGCCGGCGGCCACAGCACCGTCGCGCCGGTCTACCTGTACCGCTACGACTGGGCCTCACGCCTGCTGAAGGTCCTCGGCATCGGCGCCACCCATGCGACGGAACTGGGCTACGTCTTCGGGACCGTCCGATCCCGCAAGCGCAGCGTCGAATTCCTGCTCGGCGGGCATGCACTCGCCCGGAGGGTCGCCGAACGCATCCAACGGCGCTGGACCGCGTTCGCCGCGACCGGCCGCCCGGACGGTGACCGCGCGGAACCGATCTGGCCGCCGTACGACCCGGCGAACCCCCGCGTGCTCGTCATCGACGCGACCGATCGTGTCGCCGACGTCGACGCGCCGCTGCGTGCCGCGTGGGGCGACGAGCCGCTCAGCTTCCGCTGACGACCGGTCAGCCCTGTGCCTCGACGGCGACGGGCTGCCACTCCTCCCAGTTCGCCAGGCGCTTCTCGTAGTCGGCCTTGGCGATCGCCAGCGGCGCCTCGCCGAAGAAGACACGCAGCGGGGGCTTCTCGGCGTCGACCACCCGCAGGATCGCCCGGCCGGACGCCGTCGGGTCGCCGGGGGTGGTGGACCGCTGCGATCGAGCCTTCTCCGCGGCGTCGCGCACCTCGTCGTAGGCGTCGATCGTGTCGGCGTGCTTCGCCGAGGGCCCGGCCCAGTCGGTCGAGAACCCGCCGGGCTCGACCAGGGTCACGTGGATGCCGAACGACTCGACCTCCTGCGCCAGTGACTGCGAGAAGCCCTCCAGCGCCCACTTGCTCGCGTGGTACAGCCCGACGTTCGGGAACGCGCTGATCCCGCCGATCGACGAGACCTGCACGATGTGCCCGGACCGCTGTTCCCGCAGGAACGGCAACGCGGCCTGCGTCACCCACAGCGCGCCGAACACGTTCGTCTCGATCTGGGCCCGCGCCTGCGACTCGCTGACCTCCTCGACGAACCCGAACTGCCCGTAGCCGGCGTTGTTGACCACCACATCGAGGCGGCCGAAATGGTCGTGGGCGCGCGCGACGGCCGCGACATCGGCGTCGTGATCGGTGACGTCGAGTTCGATCGGGAGGATCGCGTCGCCGTACCGCTCGACGAGATCGTCGAGGGACGACGTGTCTCGTGCCGTCGCGGCGACCTTGTCCCCGCGGTCGAGCGCGGCGATCGCCCACTCGCGACCGAAGCCGCGCGATGTGCCTGTGATGAACCAGATCTTCTCAGCCATGTGGGTGGCAACGACGATGTCCGGATCGCTAATCCCGGACCGGTCACCGATCCCGGATCGCCCGCGGGCCCACCACGCGCGCCCCGAGCTCGGCGACCCGGCGCCGCAGTTCCCGATCGGCCGTCACCACGACGCACGACGCGGATGCGATCCGCTCGGCGACCACCGCCACGATCGCGTCGTCACCGGACCCGCGTGCCCCGACCACCTCGACGGTCGGCGAGGACGCCACCCCGCGGGCCGCACCCTCCACCACGAGGACGACCCGTGCCGGGCCGCTGCCGTCGACGCCGCAGGCGGCGAGCCCGTCGATCTCGTCACGCAGGCGCTCGGCGGCACCCCGCCGGTCACGCCACCACCCGTCCGGGCGGGAGCCGACGACGTTGGCCGCGTCGACCACGATCACGGTGTCGCTCACCCGGGTGAGCCTATGTCCGTTTCGTGCCCGCGGCGACGGGCGTGGCTACCGTCGGGGGCGACGTCGTCGGGATGAGGAGTGTGTCGTGGACTATGTGAACGTCGGCCGCAGCGGACTGCGTGTGTCGCGGATCTGCCTGGGCTGCATGAGTTTCGGTGAGCCCGATCGCGGGCCCCACGAGTGGACGCTGCCCGAGGAGGAGTCGCGGTCGATCATCCGGCACGCCCTCGAGCAGGGGATCACCTTCTTCGACACCGCGAACATGTACTCCGCGGGCTCCAGCGAGGAGATCGTCGGGCGGGCGCTGCGCGACTTCGCCGATCGTGACGACGTCGTCATCGCGACCAAGGTCTACAACAACGGTCGTCCGCATCCCAACGAACACGGCTCGTCGCGCAAGGCGATCATGACCGAGATCGAGGGCAGCCTGCGTCGCCTCGGCACCGATCACGTCGACCTGTACCAGATCCACCGGTGGGACCCGACGACCCCGATCGAGGAGACCCTCGAGGCGCTGCACGACGTGGTGAAGGCGGGCAAGGCCCGCTACATCGGCGCGTCGTCGATGTTCGCCTGGCAGTTCTCGAAAGCGCTGTACACCTCCGAACTGCGTGGGTGGAGTTCGTTCATCTCCATGCAGGACCACTACAACCTGCTCTACCGCGAGGAGGAGCGGGAGATGCATCCGCTGTGCGCCGACCGCGGTGTGGGTGTCATCCCGTGGAGCCCGCTCGCGCGTGGTCGCCTCACCCGCCCGTGGGACACCGAGACGACCCGCAGCCGCACCGACGCGTTCGGGACGTCGCTCTACGACGAGGGGGACGAGGCGACCGTCGACGCCGTCGGTGATCTCGCCGAGCGCCGCGGTGTACCCCGTGCCCAGGTCGCGCTGGCGTGGATGCTGCACAAACCCGTCGTCACCGCCCCGATCATCGGCGCCGGCAAGATCTCCCACGTCGACGACGCTCTCGCGGCTCTCGAGCTGTCGCTGGACGACGACGAGATCGCCGCGCTGGAACAGCACTACCGCCCGCGGCCGATCGTCGGGTTTTCCTGATCGACTGCTCTGCGGCAGGCTGTCGCGGGTGAGAGCTGTCGTCTACGAACGCTTCGGCGGACCGATCGACCTGCGCGAGGTGCCCCCACCGGTGTGCCCGCCCGACGGTGTGGTCGTCGCCGTCGCCGCGACCGGACTGTGCCGGTCGGACTGGCACGGATGGCAGGGTCACGACCCCGACATCCCGTTGCCGAACATCCCCGGTCACGAGCTGGTCGGCACGGTCGTCGAGGTCGGTTCCGGGGTGACCCGGTGGTCACCGGGCGATCGGGTGACAGCGCCGTTCGTGTGTGCCTGCGGGACCTGCCCGTCGTGTCGGCGGGGTGATCAGCAGGTCTGCGAAAGGCAGGAGCAGCCCGGTTTCACCCATGCCGGTTCGTTCGCCGACCTGGTGGCGCTGCGCCACGCCGACGTCAACCTCGTCGCGGTCCCCGACGCGGTGAGCGACGAGGCGGCCGCCGCGCTCGGCTGCCGGTTCGCCACCGCCTACCGCGCGGTGACCGCGGTCGGCGCGGTACGACCCGGTGAGCGGGTCGCCGTGCACGGGTGCGGGGGTGTCGGCCTCGCCGCGGTGATGATCGCGGCCGCCCGCGGCGCCGTCGTCGTCGGGATCGATCCCTCCGATCGCAGTCGGGAGATGGCGCGGGAACTCGGCGCCGGCGAGGTCCTGACGTCCGCGGACGGTCTCGGCGACATCGACTGCTCGCTGGACGCCTTCGGGTCGCCGGCGACGATGCGCGCCTCCATCGGCACGCTGCGACCGCGGGGCAGACACGTCCAGGTGGGGCTGCTCGGCGCCGACACCGATCCCGCCGTGCCGATGGGCGCCGTCGTCGCGCGTGAACTGCAGCTCCTCGGCAGTCACGGCATGGCCGCCCACGAGTACCCGGCCATGCTGGCCGACATCGCCGACGGTGTGATCGATCCGCGGCCGCTGCTGCGCGACGTCATCGGACTCGACGAGACACCGGACCGCCTCGCCGATCTCGGCACGCCGGGGTCGGGTGCTGGCGGCGTCACCGTCATCCGCCTCTGATCCGACAGTCACGCTTCACCGGCAGTTCACCCACATCGGTGCGGCCGGCCCACCGCAGATGTTTCGCTCTGCTCATGACTCGATTGCGCGTCGTCCTCGCCGCCGCCGCCCTGACCCTGTTCGCCCTCGTCGGTGACGGAGCGCTCGCCCACGCCACGCCCACCGAGCAGTACCCGATCTCGCCGCAGGTCCAGGCCGCGTCGCAGGTGTATCCGGGCCCGCCGTTGTCGCAGCAGTCGCGCACGACACTGCGCGCGACGGCGTTCGTCACGGTGCCCAGCGACTACGTCTACAACACCAGCCTGGAACCCGTTGCGCGGCACGACTACTGCACGTCGTCACCGGACAGCTACTTCGCGGCCGACTTCCGCGGGCCCTGCGCCCGTCACGACCTCTGCTACGACGCCGCCGACCGCGCGGGCACGTCCTACACCGCGTGCAACTCCGCCCTGCGCACCGACCTGATCACCAACTGCGCCTACGCATACGGCACCAGCGGCACCGCGTACTCCACCTGCGTGGCCACGGCCGACATCTACTGGGCGGCGGTCACCGCAGCACACCTCTGAGGCCCTGGCGCATACTCGGCGCCATGATCCGCAACGTCGTGATGGGGCGGCTGCGTGCCGCCGAGGACGAGGCCCGGGCCGCCGACGACCGAGCCCGCCTGCAGACAGCACTCGCCGGTATCGCGGCGCTCGACCTACCGGGATGCCTCGCGAACCACACCGGGTTCGACGCCGGTCTCCGCGACGGCGGCTGGGACTTCGCGATCACCAACGACTGGGCGAGCGTCGAGGACTACCGCGGATACGACGTCGACGCCGAGCACAACGTGCACCGCGCGGAGATCGCGGCCGTCGCCGAGCAGCTCGCCCGCGTCCAGTTCGAGATCTGACCGGACCACCGCGATGGCGCTGTCGGTCGACCCGGACTGCCGCACACCCCGGCGCACCCCCGTCGGGCGCGGCGCCGCGCTGCCACCCATCCCGGCGCCCCGGCATCGACCGGGACTCGTCGAGACGGTCGGCACCACGATCCGTGACCGCGGATGGTGGGTCGTCCCGGGGTCCGCGATGGGCGCCGTCGTCGGATCCCGTCTCGCACGACCCGTCGCCGGCGCCGCCCTCGGTGCGGTGACGGCAGCCGTCTCCGCGACGGCCCTCACCGCGATCGGTCCGCGCACACCCGTCGTACCCGTCAGTGCCGTCGCCGACCCGCAGGTGCGTGCGCCGGAACGTCTGCGGGTCGTGGAGTTCAACGTGCACGGCGGGATGGGTGGCTCGGGCGAGTTCCTCGCGACCCCCGCGAAGCTCGACCGGCTGGCGCAGTCCATCGCCGCCCTCGACCCCGACATCGTGCTGCTGCAGGAACTGGACCGGTTCGCCCTGCGATCGACACTCAGCGACACCCTGCGCGCACTCGCCCGCCGTCTGCACCCGACCGGCGCGGTGATGACGGTCAGCGCCGAGAAGGTCTACGGCCGTCAGGAGGGTCCCGGCATCCTGACCTTCCACGGGATCGCGCTGACCGACGCCCGGGGACTGCGGATCGACGACGCCTTCGGCGACGACTGGGCGCGACGTGCGCGATCGGCCCTGGCGGCGTGGGCCGACGTCGCGGGCGGACGCTGGGGACTCCGTCGCCGCTGGTTCCCCACGACGACCGAACACCAACCCCGCGGGGCGACGGACGCGATGGCCGTCACCGCGCAGGGGACCGCGCTGCGGATCCTGTCGGGCCACCTCAGTTCGCCGCACGACGGTGTCGACGAGGTCACCCGTCAGGTGGCACCGATACTCGACACCGTCCGTCTGTGGCCCGGCCCGACCATCGTCGGTGCGGACTTCAACACCCAGCGTGGTTCGGGCGAGTACGCCGAGGAGTCGCGTCTCGCCGCGACGGTCGGGCTGACCGACGCCGGGGTGACCACCCGGCCGACCAGCGATCGGGTGCTCGTCTCCGGGCAGTTCGTCGTGCGTGACGCCCGTGTCGTCGACGGTCCGGAGGGGGAGCGCGCCGTCAGCGACCACTCACCGGTCGTGGTCGACCTCGACCTCCACCCGTGACGTCGGCCTCAGCCGAGATGCACCGTCCCGTCGGCGTCGACGTGCCACCCGGAATTGTGCGCCACCTCCCAGACCACGCCGTTCGGGTCGCGGACCACGGCGTGGAAGATGCCGCCGAACGCGCCGTCCTCGGGTGGGGTGACCACCGTCCCGCCGGATGCGCGCATGCGGTCGACGACGGTGTGCACCGCCTCGGGACTGTCCACGTTGTGGGCGAGCGTGAACCCGCCGAGCGTCGCCGGGATCGCCCCCGCGACGTCCGCGGCGAACTTGTCGGCCTCGAACAGCCCCAGCACCATGCCCGCGGCGACCTGGAAGAAGACGATCTCGTCGGCGACGTCGAGCAACGGCTCCCACCCGAGCCCGTCGACGTAGAAACGCCGTGCCGCGTCGAGGTCCGGGGTCGCGATGGTCACGAAGTGCACGCTGCGGTCGAGGGGATCGCCGGTCATGGGAGAACCGTACGGGGAGGAGGCCGCGATGGGGTTCTCCCGTGAGGATCTGCTCGCGTTCCGCGACGCCACGGTTCCCGACCTGCTCGACGACCGATGTCGACTGCTCGTCGTGGGCATCAACCCGAGCCTCTGGACCGCCGCGACCGGCGCGCACTTCGCCCGCCCCGGCAACCGCTTCTACCCGGCGCTGCACCGCGGTGGGCTCGTCGACCGTCTCGTCGACGCGTCCGCGGGCATGCGACCCGAGGACGCCGAGGCGCTTCTCGCGGCCGGCATCGGCATCACCAACATCGTCGCCCGGGCCACCGCGCGCGCCGACGAACTCGACGCCACCGAACTGCGCGAGGGGGCGGCGCGACTCGCGGCCACGGTCCGCCGGGCGAGGCCCGCGGTCGTCGCGGTGGCCGGGATCACGGCCTACCGCACGGGTTTCGGACGCCGGGACGCGTCGACGGGCGGACAACCCGACGACCTCGCCGGTGCGCGTCTGTGGGTGGTCCCGAACCCGAGCGGCCTCAACGCACACGAGACCGTCGACAGCCTCGCCGAGCACTACCGCACAGCCGCCGTCGCGGCCGGTCTCGCGGTCGGGCCGCGGCGATACGGTGGGGCATGACCGAGCGCCGCGCCACCGCGATCGCCCCGCAGCGAGCTGTCGAACTCCGCGCGGCGGAGCTGACCTACGGCGAGGTCGGCGCCACGCTCGCCGATCTGCCCGGCGGCTACCACCACCTGCACCACGAGGGCGTCGTGGGCAGCGGCGACGACCGGTTCGCGCAGTGCACCGCCGCGGTCCTGTCGTGGCAGGTGCAGCTGCTGTCGGGGGCGCGGGTCGCCGCCTCCGACGATCCGCTGGTCGAGGGTGCGGTCGCCGACGTCGTGCTCGGACCGGGACGGCTGGGTCTGCGGGCTCCGGTGCGCATCGTCCGCGTGGTCGACGAACCGCGCCGTGCGGGATTCGTCTACGGCACCCTGCCGGGGCATCCGGAGAACGGCGAGGAGTCGTTCCTGGTGCACCTCGACGACGACGGAACCGTGCGTCTGTCGGTCACGGCGTTCTCCCGACCGGGCTCCACGCTGACCCGGCTGGGCGGGCCGTTCGCCCGGGTGGCGCAGCGTGTCATGGCCCGCCGCTACGTCGCGGGCATCAGGTCCCTGCGTCCCGAGGTGTGGCCCACGACATAATCGTCCTCATGACGACGGGGCCCGAGACCTATCCACGCGAGGACGTCACGTTCGACTCGGGCGGGACACGCTGCGCGGCCTGGCTGTACCGCGCCGAGGGTGACGGGAAGCGACCGATCGTGGTGCTCGGTCACGGTCTCGGCGCGGTCAAGGAGATGCGTCTGGACGCCTACGCCGAACGCTTCGTCGACGCCGGCTACCACGCGCTGGCCTTCGACTACCGCCACTTCGGGGCGAGCGGAGGCGAGCCGCGGCAACTGCTCGACATCGATCGACAGCGGCAGGACTGGCATGCCGCCATCGCCTACGCGCGATCGCTGCCCGGGGTCGATCCCGAGCGCGTGGTCGTCTTCGGTTCGTCGTTCGGTGGTGGACACGTGCTGGTCGTCGCGGCCCAGGACCCCAGGGTCGCCGCGGCGATCGCCCAGTGCCCCTTCACCGACGGCATCGCCTCGGCGCGGGCGAGCATGGGTCCGTCCTCGGTGGCCGTGATGGCACGTGCGCTGGCCGACGCGGTCGCCGCCGCCCGGCACCGCCCACGTGTGATGGTGCCCCTCGCCGGTCGCCCCGGGCAGACCGCGCTGATGAACACCCCCGACGCGATGGACGGCTACCTCGGGTTGGTGCCCGAGGGCATGACCTTCTCCGACGAGGTCGCCGCGGCCGTGGCGCTGCGGATCCCCCGGGAGCGTCCGGGCCGGGTCGCACGGTCGGTGACGGCGCCGGTCCTGGTGGCCGTGTGCGACGCCGACTCGGTCGCTCCGGCGGCCGCGACGGTCGCACACGCCGAGAAGATGCCGAACGCGGTGATCAAGCGGTACCCGGTCGGTCACTTCGACATCTACCTGGGTGATCCGTTCGAGACGGCGGTCGCCGACTATGTCGACTTCCTCGACGAAGTCGTCGGGGTGTGAGAGGCGAAGTCGTCGGGGTCTGACGGACCGGTGTCCGAGGTCCCGCAGGGATGCAGGGTCCCCCGCGTACGGTGGGGACCGCCGCGTGGCGTGGGGCGGGCAGGTCTCCGCGCACCAAGACAGGAGTGATCGGGCAGGTGGGCAAGCTCTCCAACAGGATGTGGCGGATGCTGGGCGCGCAGTCGACGCGCAACCAGTCGAAGTCGGTCGCGCTGATCTCGCAGGCCTCCACACACGACGACTGGGCCGCAGGCCTCTCCGACGACGAGTTCGCGGCGGCGGCCGAGAAGCTCGACATCACCGATCCCGCCGGCGCCGACCGGGCGAAGTTCATCGCCCTGGTCCGTGAGGGCGCCGACCGGTCGCTGGACATGCGGCCGTTCGACGTGCAGCTCCAGGGCGCGTTGCGTCTGCTGGAGGCGGACATCGTCGAGATGGCGACCGGTGAGGGCAAGACGCTCTCGGGTGCGGTCGCGGCGATCGGGTACGTGCTCCTCGGACGTCGCGTGCACGTCATCTCCGTCAACGACTACCTCGCCACCCGCGACGCGCAGTGGATGAAGCCGCTGTTCGACCTGTTCGACATGACGTCCGGTTCGGTGTCGGAGGCGTCGACGCGTGAGGAGCGTCGCGCCGCGTACGCCGCCGACGTCACCTACGCCTCGGTGAACGAGATCGGCTTCGACGTGCTCCGCGATCAGCTGGTCACCCGCGAGGAGGACCTGGTCAGCCCGACGCCGGATGTGGCGATCATCGACGAGGCCGACTCGGTGCTCGTCGACGAGGCTCTGGTGCCGCTCATCCTGGCCGGCGCGACCACCGGCGAGGTGCCGGACAGGCTGATCCACGACACGGTGGCGAAGCTGCGCAAGAACCACTACGAGATCGACGCCGATGGCCGCAACGTCTTCCTCACCGACGAGGGCGCGGAATTCGTCGAGGCAGAACTCGGCGACATCGACCTGTACTCCGAGGAACACGTCGGGACGACGCTGGTCCACGTGAACATCGCGATGCACGCGCACATCCTCGTCGAGCGCGACGTCCACTACATCGTCCGTGACGGTGGGGTGCACCTCATCAACTCCTCGCGCGGACGCGTCGCGCAGCTGCAGCGGTGGCCCGACGGGCTGCAGGCCGCGGTGGAGATGAAAGAGGGCCTCGCGCAGACCGATTCGGGTGAGGTCATCGACACGATGACCGTGCAGGCGCTGATCGGCCGGTACCCCACGGTGTGTGGCATGACCGGTACCGCGCTCGCCGCCGGCGAGCAGTTCCGCCAGTTCTACGACCTCGCGGTGTCCCAGATCCCGCCGAACACCGACAACATCCGCGTCGACGAGCCCGACCGCGTGTACGACTCCAAGTTCCACAAGGCCGAGGCGATCGTCGAGTACGTCAAGGAGGTCCACGAGACCGGCCAGCCGGTCCTCATCGGCACCCACGACGTGGCGGAGTCCGAGGAGCTCGCGCTGCTGCTCGAGCGTGCGGGCGTGTCGACCGTCGTGCTGAACGCGAAGAACGACGCCGAGGAGGCGGTCATCATCGCCGAGGCCGGCGCGCTCGACGCGGTCACGGTCTCGACGCAGATGGCCGGTCGTGGCACCGACATCAAGCTCGGCGGGAGCCGCGGCGAGAAGGACGGCAAGTCCACCGGCGCCCGCGACCAGATCGTCGAACTCGGTGGGCTGTGCGTCGTCGGGACCGGTCGCCACGACACCGAGCGCCTGGACAACCAGCTCCGCGGCCGCGCCGGACGTCAGGGCGACCCCGGTCGATCGGTGTTCTTCTCCTCGCTCCAGGACCCCGTGGTCACCAGGAACCTGTCGTTCAAGCGGGACCCGGTGTCGGAGAACGAGGACGGCTCCATGGGGGAGCGGGGCGTCGAGCTGATCGAACAGGCGCAGCGCGTCGCCGAGGGCATCATGCTCGAGCTGCACGCCAACACCTGGCGCTACAACAAACTGGTGAACCAGCAGCGCGACATCGTCGTCAAGCGTCGGATGGAGCTGCTGACCACCGAGATCGCCCTCGAGGAGCTCGAGAAGAGCGAACCCGCGCGGTACGCCGAGCTGACCGGCACCGCCGACGCGTCGGATGCCGAGACCGCGTCGGACGAGAAGAAGGTCGAGAGCGCCGACGCGGCGGACGGGGAGGCCGAACCCGCGACGTCGACGGTGGCGGTCGCGACCGAGCCCGTCCCGCGTGAGGTGCTGGTGCAGGCGGCGCGGGAGATCGCGCTCTACCACCTCGACCGCGCGTGGGCCGATCACCTGGCGTTCGTCGCCGACGTACGGGCCAGCATCCACCTGCGTTCGATCGGGCGGGAGAGCCCGCTCGACGAGTTCCACAAACTGATCCTCGACGCGTTCGCCGCACTGCCCGAGGAGGCGGTGGACAAGGCGCGCACCACCTTCCGCGAGGCGACCATCACCGCCGACGGGGTGGACCTCGAGGCGGCGGACCTGCGTCGGTCGACGACGACGTGGACCTACATGGTCCACGACAACCCGTTCGCCTCCGGTGGGGCGAAGACGCTGCAGGGGATCATCGGCATCTTCCGCTGACCCCGTCCGGGCCACCCGTGTGACAGGCTGGGCGCCATGGAATCCGACGGCTCCGTGCGGGCACCGGGATCGACCGAACCGGTCGTGACCGACCGGGTCCTCACGGTGCCCAACGCGTTGAGCCTCCTGCGGCTGGCGCTGGTCCCGGTCTTCGTGTGGCTGTTGGTGTTCGAGCACGCCTACGCGTGGTCGTTCGCGATCCTGTTGGTGTCCGGTGCGTCGGACTGGGCCGACGGCAAGCTGGCGCGACTGCTGAACCAGTCGTCGTCGCTGGGTGCCCTGCTGGACCCGGCCGCCGACCGCATCTACATGATCGTGGTCCCGATCTGTCTGGGACTGCGCGACATCGTCCCGTGGTGGCTCATCGGCATCCTCATCGGCCGAGATCTGCTGCTGCTGGTGGCCGTACCGATCCTGCGCACCCGCGGGTTGACCGCACTGCCGGTCACCTACGTGGGCAAGGCGGCGACGTTCTCGTTGATGTACGGGTTCCCGTTCGTGCTCGGCGGGCAGATCGACAACGCCGTCGGCGACGTCTGTCACCCCATCGGCTGGGCGTTCCTCATCTGGGGGACGGGCATGTACGTGTGGTCCTTCGCGCAGTACTGGTGGCAGGTGGTGCTCGTCGTCCGACACGTGCCGCGGGCACGATAGGGTTCTCGACGTGAGTGAGATCGAGGTCCCCGGGAACCTGCGCTACACCGTCGAGCACGAGTGGATCGAGCAGGTCGGACCGGGTCGGGTCCGGGTCGGGATCACCGCGTACGCGCAGGATCAGCTCGGCGACGTGGTGTTCGTGCAGTTGCCCGCGGTGGATGACGAGGTCACCGCCGGGGAGTCGTTCGCCGAGGTGGAGTCGACCAAGAGCGTGTCGGACATCTACGGTCCGCTCGAGGGTTCGGTCGCGGCCGTCAACGACGCGCTGGACGGCACCCCCGAGCTGGTGAACTCGGCCCCCTACGGCGACGGGTGGCTCATCGAGATCGCCGTCGCCGACAGTGTCGACCTCGACGCGGTGCTCGCCGACCTCCTCGACGCCGAGGGCTACCGCAAGGTGATCGACAGCTGATCTGAGCGCCGCCCGGCAGGGTACGGTCAGTGAGCACGAGCGGACGCCGACGCTGCCGGGACAGGCGACGACCCCGGGGGTCGCCGCGGTGTGCCGCCGGGGATCACCACAACACATGGTTCGACATGCGCACCGCTGTCGACACGACACGCGCGACCTGCACCGTTGGGTCACGAGAGACTCGAGAAGGAGTGGTTGGTGAGCGACAACGAGAAGGACTACGACGCGCCGGTGGAGACGACGTCGGTCTTCCGCGCCGATTTCATCAAGGAACTCGACGCGTCCGGTGGGACGACGACCGAGACCGCCGAGGCCGCCGTCGAACGTCTCTCGCCCGGGACCGCACTGCTCGTCGTCAAGCGTGGACCGAACGCGGGTTCGCGGTTCCTGCTCGACCAGAGCACCACGTCGGCCGGGCGTCACCCCGACAGTGACATCTTCCTCGACGACGTCACCGTCAGCCGTCGTCACGCCGAGTTCCGCCTCGCCGACAACGAGTTCCAGGTCGTCGACGTGGGCAGCCTCAACGGCACCTACGTGAACCGGGAGCCCGTCGACTCGGCGGTCCTGGCCAACGGCGACGAGGTGCAGATCGGCAAGTTCCGTCTCGTGTTCCTCAGCGGCCCCTCCGGCGACGGATCGTCGGCGGCCGGATAGTCCGCCGTGACCGCGCCGTCCACGGGTGACGGGGCCGGCCGTCCCGCTGCGGGCGGCAGGTCGGGAGCACAGGAGGGGTCGATGTCGATCGGCACCGTCCTCGACCGGCTCCGGCCGGACTTCCCCGACGTCACCATCTCCAAGATCCGTTTCCTCGAGGCCGAGGGGCTGATCACGCCGCAGCGGTCCCCGTCGGGATACCGGCGGTTCACCGGTGACGACTGCGAGCGCTTGCGCTTCGTCCTCACCGCCCAGCGCGACCGGTACCTGCCGCTGAAGGTGATCAAGGACCAGCTCGACGCGATCGACCGCGGTGAACGGGTCGACCCCGGCACGCCACGGCTGCTGTCGACGGCGCGATCGTGGGTCGCCCCTGCGATGGACTTCGAGAGTTCGGGCGGTCGTGTCTCGCGGGAGTCGCTGATCGAGCGCACCGGGGCAGATGCCGAGTTCGTGACCGAGCTGCTGTCGGCGGGACTGCTCACGCCCGGACCGGGTGGCTTCTTCGACGAGGACGCGGTGCGTCTGGTGGAGGCGGCCGCGGCCCTGGCCGACTACGGACTCGAGGCGCGACACCTGCGGGCGTTCAAGGTCTCCGCCGACCGGGAGGCCGGTCTGGTCGCCCAGATCGCCAACCCCATCGCCAAGAGCAAGGGTGCCGGCGCCCGCGATCGTGCCGAGGAACTCACCCGCGAGGTGGCCGCGCTGACGGTGACCCTGCACACGCAGTTGGTGAAAGCCGCTGTGCGCGATGCCCTCGACTGAGGCCCGCGAGCACCCGGTGGGTCGCGCCCGCGAGGTGTAGCGTCGATCGTGATCGGCCGGCATGCGGAACCACGTGCCGGTCGCTGCTGTTCGACAGGCGCGTCGTTCGTCAGGCGGGAGAATGACCATGGGTGAGATGCACGTCGTCGGGATCCGTGTGGAACCACCGCAGGGACAGCCCGTCCTCCTGCTGCGCGAGGTGGACGGCGAGCGGTACCTGCCCATCTGGATCGGCCAGAGCGAGGCCGCGTCGATCGCCCTGAAGCAGAAGGGTGTCGAACCGCCCCGCCCGCTCACCCACGACCTGATCGTCAACCTCGTCGCGGCGTTCGGCCAGGAACTCGTCGAGGTGCGGATCGTCGACATGCAGGAGGGCACGTTCTACGCGGAGATGATCTTCGGTGGCGAGTTGCGCGTGTCGGCGCGGCCGTCGGACGCGGTGGCCGTCGCCATGCGCGCCGAGGTGCCGATCATCGCCGAGGAGGGCGTCCTCACCGAGGCCGGTCTGGTGATCCCCGACGAGGAGTCCGCGGACTCCGAGGAGGTCAAGGAGGACGAGGTCGAGAAGTTCAAGGAGTTCCTCGACACGATCTCGCCCGACGACTTCAAGGCCTCAGGCGGAGCCTGACCGTCGATGCAGGCGGAGCCTGACCGTCGATTCAGGCGTGCTCGGTCACGGGAGCGTCACCCCGCGGTCACGGTTCACCCTCGACCTGAGATCGAGACTTTCCGGACGGGCGAGTCGCGTTGATCGGCGCGTCGCGGCGCCATAGCGTTCCCCTCGAATCCCGCACATCGCGGGACGCCACCCAGGGTCGGGTCGCAGGGGTACCCTGAGTTGCACCGATGGTGTTCACCGACGCCATCCGTCCTCTCAGACCGCACCGAGGACAGACCCCGTCATCTCCAGGAGCACGCCGTGGGCGACGAGCCACACACGCAGGGCCCGGACACCGCCGCAGATGTCGCGACCCGGCCCGAGTCGGCACCGGTCATGCGGCCGCAGCAGGGGACCCTCGACGACGTCGCCCCCGGCGTCTTCCCGAACGACACCGTCCCCGACGACCTCGTCGGCTACCGCGTGCCGAGTGCCTGCCAGATCGCCGGCATCACGTACCGACAGCTCGACTACTGGGCGCGCACGTCGCTGGTCGTCCCGTCGATCCGCGGCGCGGCGGGCAGCGGCAGCCAGCGGCTCTACTCGTTCAAGGACATCCTGGTCCTGAAGATCGTCAAGCGTCTGCTGGACACCGGCATCTCGCTGCAGAACATCCGCGTCGCGGTCGATCACCTGCGGCAACGCGGTGTCGAGGACCTGGCTCGGATCACCCTCTTCTCCGACGGCACCACCGTGTACGAGTGCACCTCGGCCGAGGAGGTCGTCGACCTCCTGCAGGGCGGGCAGGGAGTCTTCGGCATCGCCGTCGCCGGCGCGATGCGTGAGCTGTCCGGGACGATCGCCGACTTCCCGGGTGAACGGGCCGACGGCGCGGTCAGCGAGACGGCCCCCGAGGACGAGCTCGCCGCCCGCCGGAAGACCCGCGCACGTCGCACGGGGTAAACTCGCCACCACGTCGCAGCGGCATGGGAGAGTGTCGCGACCCACCGGTCGCGTCCGCCGAAGGAGCAACACCTCTCCGTCAATCTCTCAGGCACCAGGGACCGTGCCGCATCCCGACGTCTCTGGAAAGTGACGACGTCCGCGTCGTCCGCCCACGGTGAAAGGCCGCTCCCCGCGGCTCAATCTCTCAGGCGCCCGTCTCGACCGGGCAGGACAGAGGGGGAGGACCGATCGCTGTCCGGCGTGCTCCGGACGCGCCCAGGGGAGGTCCACCCGTGTCCGATCGTCTGTCCGCCACCCACCGCTTCGACGACGTCGCCGATCGCTTCGCCGACCGTCACATCGGTCCCGACGCGCATGATCTCGACCGCATCCTGACGGCGCTCGACATCGACACCCTCGAGGACCTCGCCACTCGCGTGGTGCCCTCGTCCATCGCCGATCCGGCCGACGCGACCGGCCTGGAGGCGCTGCCTCCCGCCGCGACCGAGGTCGAGGCGCTCGCCGAACTCGCCGACCTGGCGTCGCAGAACACCGCCGCGACCTCGATGATCGGGCTGGGCTACTACGGCACCCACACCCCGGCCGTGCTGCGCCGCAACATCGTCGAGAACCCCGCCTGGTACACCGCGTACACGCCGTACCAGCCGGAGATCAGCCAGGGGCGTCTCGAGGCGCTGCTCAACTTCCAGACGATGGTCTCGGACCTCACCGGGATGGACGTCGCCAACGCATCGATGCTCGACGAGGGCACGGCGGCGGCGGAGGCCATGACGTTGCTGCGTCGCGCCACGAAGAACCGCTCACCGCGGTTCGTCGTCGACGCCGACGTGTTCCCGCAGACGCTGGCGATCATCGAGACCCGCGCCGAGCCGCTGGGCATCGAGGTGGTCCGTGCCGACCTCACGCAGGGCCTGCCCGACGGTGACTTCTTCGGTGTGCTGACGCAGGTCCCGGGCGCGTCCGGTCGCGTCGTCGACCTCGCCCCGATCATCGCCGCCGCCCACGACCGCGATGCCCTCGTGGCGGTCGGTGCCGATCTGCTGGCGCTGACGCTGATCACCCCGCCGGGGGAGCAGGGTGCCGACGCCTGCTTCGGCACCACACAGCGTTTCGGGGTCCCCATGGGCTTCGGCGGGCCGCATGCCGGCTACCTGGCGGTGCACACCCAGCACGCCCGGCAGTTGCCGGGCCGTCTCGGCGGCGTCTCGAAGGACGCCGACGGCAACCTGGCCTATCGCCTGTCGCTGCAGACCCGCGAGCAGCACATCCGCCGCGAGAAGGCGACCAGCAACATCTGTACGGCGCAGGTGCTGCTCGCCGTTCTCGCCGCCATGTACGCGAGCTACCACGGCCCGGAGGGGCTGACCGCGATCGCGCAGCGCGTGCACCGACTGGCCGCGATCATCGCCGGGCGCCTCGCCGGCGGCGGCGTGGAGATCGTCCACGACACCTTCTTCGACACCGTTCTGGCCGGGGTCCCCGGCCGTGCGGACGAGGTCGTCGAGGCGGCCAAGCGCGACGCGGGGATCAATCTGCGCCGCGTCGACGACGACCACGTCGGCATCGCCTGTGACGAGACCACCACCGCGGGGGACGTCGCAGGGGTGCTCGCCGCGTTCGGGGTCGACGCCGATGGGGGATGGGCGGTCACCGTGTCGCCCGCCGGGCCGTCGCGCACCAGCGAGTTCCTCACCCATCCGGCGTTCCACCGGTACCGCACCGAGACCTCGATGCTGCGGTACCTGCGTCGCCTGGCCGACAAGGACATCGCGCTCGACCGCAGCATGATCCCGCTGGGCTCGTGCACGATGAAGCTGAACGCGGCCGCGGAGATGGAGCCCATCACGTGGCCGGGCATCGCCGACCTGCACCCGTTCGCGCCCGCCGACGACACCGTCGGCATGCGCACCATGATCGGGCGTCTCGAGGGGTGGCTGGCCGACATCACCGGCTACGACCGGATCAGCCTGCAGCCCAACGCCGGATCCCAGGGTGAGTACGCGGGGCTCCTGGCCATCCGCAAGTACCACCTGAGCCGCGGCGACGAGTCACGGGACGTGTGCCTCATCCCCTCGAGTGCCCACGGCACCAACGCCGCGTCGGCCGTCATGGCCGGGATGCGCGTGGTGGTGGTGGCCTGCCGCGCCAACGGCGACGTCGACACCGCCGACCTCAAGGAGAAGATCGCCACGCACGCCGAGTCGCTGGCGGCGATCATGATCACCTACCCGTCCACGCACGGCGTGTTCGAACACGAGGTCGCCGAGATCTGCGGTGCCGTGCACGACGCCGGCGGCCAGGTGTACGTCGACGGCGCGAACCTCAACGCCCTGGTCGGGGTCGCGCGGCCCGGCCGGTTCGGCGGGGACGTCAGCCACCTGAACCTGCACAAGACCTTCTGCATCCCCCACGGCGGCGGTGGACCCGGCGTCGGGCCGATCGGTGTCCGGGAGCACCTCGCGGAGTTCCTGCCCGGACACCCTCTCGACGACGCGCTGCCCGGGTCGATGACCATCTCGGCCGCGCCGTACGGCTCGGCGTCGATCCTGCCGATCACCTATGCCTACATCCGCATGATGGGGGCGGCGGGGTTGCGTCGGGCGACGCTCACGGCGATCGCCTCCGCCAACTACATCGCACGCCGCCTCGCCGATCACTTCCCGGTGCTCTACACCGGCGAGAACGGGTGGGTCGCCCACGAGTGCATCCTGGACCTGCGTCCCATCACCAAGGCGACCGGCGTGACGGTGGACGATGTCGCGAAGCGACTGGCGGACTACGGGTTCCACGCACCGACGATGAGCTTCCCGGTGAGCGGCACTCTCATGGTGGAGCCCACCGAGAGCGAGAACCTCGACGAGATCGACGCCTTCTGTGAGGCGATGGTCTCCATCCGTGCCGAGATCGAGCAGGTCGCCGACGGCACCTTCACCGTCGACGACAACCCGTTGCGCGGCGCGCCGCACACGTCGGAGTGCCTGGTGTCGGAGTGGGAACACCCCTACTCCCGTGAGCAGGCGGCGTTCCCGAACGGCCGCCCCTCCGGCGGCGCCCGGGACAAGGTGTGGCCGTCGGTCCGTCGTATCGACGGCGTCTACGGTGACCGGAACCTGGTGTGCAGCTGCCCGCCGATCTCGGCCTTCAGCGAGGCCTGACGGCCGGGCCGTCCGCGGGCCCACCGGCCGGGCTCAGCGGGCGGCGTAGACCTGCCGCGCGATCTCGGCGGTCGCGGCGGGATCCCCCGCGGGCATGGGGGTCTCGATGGCGGGGAATCCCACCGCCGCCGTCGGTGGCGCCTGCTCGGCCGCACCACGGAACCCCATCAGGGTCAACGTGCGGAGTCGGTCGGGGGTGCGGGCGAACCGGAAGAACGCGGTGACGGTCTCGGCGGCCGACGCCGAGACCTGTGGGCCGGTGAGATCGACGACGGGGTAGTCGGCCGACGCCGTGTACCCGGTCGGGACGAACTCGACGACCCGCGGCGCGCCGGTGCCCTGGGTCGCGGCGTACAACGACTGCTCGGTGATCGGGACGGCGTGCACCCGCGCGCGAGCCGCGTCGCCGTCGACGATCTCCGGCAGGGTCCGTGTCGCACTGCCGTCCACCGACGTGGGGGCGGCCGCGCGCAGTGCCGAGATCGTCGACGTGACCTGCGCCGACCGCGCGTCCTCGGCCGTCATCCCGGCGGTGCCCACCCGACTCACCTCGGTCGCCACGGCCTGCGCCGCGAGCACCGTCGCATCGGTCTGTGGGCCCGCGGGCAGCGCCATCCGCAGTGGACCCCACCCCGGCAGGCCGATCCGGGCGAGCCCGTCGTCGTCGCGGGAGAGGGACGGCACCTCGATCCAGGACAGCTTCCCGGTGGCGGCCCGCGCGAACTCCGGCGCCACGGCGAGCACCACCGGGGAGCTCACCAACGACTCGGGGTCACCGTCGATCACCGACGACTTCTCGGTCAGCAGCTGTGCACTCCACACCGACGAGGCCGGCACCCAGGCCGCGGGGTAGGCGCCCATCGAGGCGGTGTCCCAGGTGCCCGTCAGACCGTCGAGTGTCGTCTTGGGGTCGACGGGACGCACCTGCACGGTGATGCACTTGTCGCGCACGACGGGGCGGGTCGCGGTGTAGGCCGCGGCGATCCGGGACAACGGCTCGGCGATCCCGGCGTCGGCGACGACGGACACGGTCTCCGGTCCCTCGACGCAGGTGCGCGCCGCGGCCGTCGAGTCGTCGCGGAGGTTGCGGCCCAGGACGACCCAGACGACGACCAGCACCACCACGACGACGAGCACCGCGACGGACACCGCCAACCCGCGGCTGATGCCGCGTCGGCGGGCGATGTCCGTGCGGTGCCGGGCCATGGGTCAGGCCTCAGGCGTTCGCGGCCTTGAACTCCCGGCGACGCCGGTGCAGGATCGGCTCGGTGTAGCCGCTGGGCTGCGACGTCCCCGACAGGATGAGTTCCTTGGCCGCCTGGAAGGCGATGCTGGAGTCGAAGTCCGGAGCCATCGGCCGGTAGGCGCTGTCACCGGAGTTCTGCTCGTCGACGACCTCGGCCATCCGTTGCAGCGACTCGACCACCTGCTCCTCGGTGATGATCCCGTGGCGCACCCAGTTCGCCAGCAGCTGGCTCGAGATCCGCAGCGTGGCACGGTCCTCCATGAGGGCCACGTCGTGGATGTCGGGGACCTTCGAGCAACCGACGCCCTGGTCGATCCAGCGGACGACGTAGCCGAGGATCGACTGGCAGTTGTTGTCGAGTTCCTGCTTGCGCTCCTCGTCGGACCAGGTGGTGTCCGAGGCCAGGGGGATCTGCAGGATGTCGTCGACGGAGGCCGGGTCGCGCTTGGCGATCTCGTCCTGACGCTCGAAGACGTCGACCTGGTGGTAGTGCAGCGCGTGCAGGGTCGCCGCCGTCGGGGACGGGACCCACGCGGTGGTCGCGCCCGAGCGCGGGTGGCCGATCTTCTGCTCGAGCATGTCGGCCATGAGGTCGGGCATGGCCCACATGCCCTTGCCGATCTGCGCGTGGTGCGCCAGGCCGGCGTGCAGGCCGATGTCGACGTTGGAGTCCTCGTAGGCCTTGATCCACGTCTGCGACTTCATCTCCGCCTTGCGGATGACCGCGCCCGCCTCCATCGAGGTGTGGATCTCGTCGCCGGTGCGGTCGAGGAAGCCGGTGTTGATGAACACGACGCGGTCGGCTGCGGCCTTGATGCAGGCCTTGAGGTTCACCGTGGTGCGCCGCTCCTCGTCCATGATGCCGACCTTTAGCGTGTTGGCGGGCAGGCCCAGGATCTCCTCCACCCGGCCGAACAACTCGACGGTGAACGCGACCTCGTCGGGGCCGTGCATCTTCGGCTTGACGATGTAGATCGATCCGGTGCGGGAGTTCTGGCGTCCGTCACCCGACATCCCGTGGATGCCGATCACCGAGGTGAAGATCGCGTCGAGGATGCCCTCGGGCACCTCGTCGCCGTCGGCGTCGAGGATCGCGTCGTTCGTCATCAGGTGACCGACGTTGCGCACGAACAGCAACGACCGACCGGGCAGGGTCAGCTCCCCGCCGTCGGGGGTGGTGTACACCCGATCCGGGTTGAGGGTGCGCGTGAAGGTCGTGCCGCCCTTGGTGACGTCCTCGGAGAGGTCACCCTTGTTCAGGCCCAGCCAGTTCCGGTAGCCGAGCACCTTGTCCTCGGCGTCGACCGCCGCGACCGAGTCCTCGAAGTCCATGATCGTGGTGATCGCGGACTCGACGAGGACGTCCTTGATCCCGGCGGGGTCGGTGGATCCGATGGGCGACTCGGCGTCGATCTGTACCTCGAGGTGCAGACCGTTGTGCCGCAGGAGGATCCCGGTGGGGGAGCCGGCGTCGCCGAGGTATCCCGCGAACGCCGACGGGTCGGCGAGCGAGGTGGAACCGTCGCCGAGGGTCAGGACGAGGGCGGAGCCGTCGACCGAGAGGCGGGTGACCTCGGACCACGCACCGCTCTCCAGCGGGACGGCGCCGTCGAGGAAGTCCTTGGCGTAGGCGATGACCTTGTCGCCGCGGACCTTGTTGTACGAGCTGCCCTTCTCGGCGCCGTCGGTCTCGGGGATGACGTCGGTGCCGTAGAGCGCGTCGTAGAGCGATCCCCACCGCGCGTTGGACGCGTTGAGCGCGAAGCGCGCGTTGAGGACCGGCACCACCAGCTGCGGACCGGCGGTGCTGGTGATCTCGGTGTCGACGTTCTCGGTGCCGATCTGGAAGTCCTCGGGAACCGGGACGAGGTACCCGATCTCCTGCAGGAACGCCTTGTAGGCGGCGGCGTCGATCTCCGGGTTCCGGTGATGCCAGTCGTCGATCTTGCTCTGCATCTCGTCGCGGACGGCGAGGAGTTCCCGGTTGCGCGGGGTGAGATCGGTGATGATGCGGCCCACGCCGTCCCAGAACGCGTCGGCGTCCACACCGGTGCCGGGCAGGGCCTCGGTGGTGATGAAGTCGTGCAGGACGGTGGCGACCTGCACCCCGCCGACGGTGACGCGTTCGGTCATGGCTCCTCTTTCGTTGGTTGCCGACACCGTTGGTGCCCTCGCTGTGATCCGGGCATCCATGCTACTCAGCGGTAGGGAGGCGGTCGCCCGTGGTGGCGGCTGACGTCAGCTCCTCGCATCGCGCCAGCAGGTCACGACGGACCACGGCCGCGCGGTCGGCCAGGGAACGCTGGCGGGCGACGTAGTCGGCACGACCCCGCGGTGTCTCGATCGCGATCGGGGCGAACCCGAGGTCGGCGAGGTCGTAGGGGCTCGCCCGCATGTCCAGCTCGCGGAGGTCGAACGCGACCGCGAGGGCGTCGACGACGACCGCGGACCCGACGAGCACCTCGAGTTTGGTCGCCCACTTGTAGAGGTCCATCCCGGCGTGCACACAGCCCGGTTGCTCGGTCGCCACCTGCGTCGCCCGCGTCAGTTCCCGTGTGTTGCGCCCGCGGGCGTCGTCGGTGAAGAACCGGAAGGCGTCGAAGTGGGTGCACCGGAGCCCCTGCCGTTCGACGACGCGGTCCGTCTCGTCGGGGGACAGCCGCAGCGGGATCCGGTGGCGTCGCAGATCGCTGTCGCGGTACACCATCGCCCACTCGTGCAGGCCGAGGCAGTCCCACCGGGGTGTGCGCGCCGCGGTGGCGGAGAGCAGGCGGGCGACGTGGGCGATGGTGTCCTGCCGCGCGTGGAGGTGCTCGTCGCCGACGGTGACGCCTTCGTCGGTCGACACGTAGTGCGGCCATCCGCGGTGCTCGGCCGCGGCCGGGAGCGTGACGCCGAAACCCGGATGCCACCGACGCAGACGGGCGGGCTTGTGGCTGTAGTAGCGGAACAGGAACTGCCACACCGGATGGTCGGACCCGTCGGGGAGATGGCGGGGATGTGCCTGCAGCAGGGCGTCGACGCGGGCGATGTGCGCCGTCGCGCGTGCCGTCCACTCCTCGATGCGCAGCACCGTCATATCCGGTGGGTCTCGTCTCGGACGGTGCCGACGAACTCCTCCACGAGGTCCTCGAGCGCGACGACACCCGTGGTCCGGCCGTTGCCGTCGACGACGGTCCCGAGGTGGGCGCTCGTGCGGCGCAGCGCGGCGGTCGCCTCGTCCAGGGAGGTGTCACCGGAGATGACCGGCAGCGGCCGGATGGTGTCGGCCCCGATGATCGTGTCCGGTCCGACGCTCTCGTCGAGGATCTCGTCGAGCACGTCCTTGAGGTGCAGGTATCCGGTGTAGGTGCCGTCGGCGCCGCGGACCGGGAACCGGGAGAAGCCCGTCTCCGACACCGCACGCTCCACCGATCCCAGCGTCGGGCCGGATCGGCCCGTGGCGGGGTCGACGGTGGCGCGGACACTGCGCAGGTCCTGCAGGGGGATCGCGACCTCCGAGACCGTGCGACCGGCCGTGCGCAGTGCGCGGGTCAGCCGTTCGTGCTCCTGGGCGTCGATGAGTCCCTCCTCGCGGGACTCGCCGATCATCTGGGCCAGCTCGCCCGCCGACACGGTCGCGTCGAGTTCGTCGCGGGGCTCGATCCGCAGCAGCCGCAGCGACAGGTTCGCGGCGAGGTTGTAGAAGGCGATGAACGGCTTCGCGAGGCGTATCCACGCCAGGTGCACCGGCACCAGCAGCATCGCCGAGGTCTCCGGGCCGGCCAGCGCGATGTTCTTCGGGACCATCTCGCCGAGCAGGATGTGCAGCGCCACCACCAGGATCAGCGCGATCGTGAAGCCGATGGGGTGCAGCAGGGCGTCGGGGACACCCAGCAGATCCATCGGCGACTCGATGAGGTGCGCGATCGCGGGTTCACCGACCCGGCCCAGCAGGATCGAGCAGATCGTGATGCCCAGCTGCGCGCCGGCCAGCATCAGCGACAGGTCCTGACCTGCTCGGATCACCGTCTGTGCCCGTCGTTTGCCCTGGTCGACGAGGGTCTCGAGGCGATCGCGGCGTGCGGAGATGAGGGAGAACTCGGCGCCGACGAAGAACGCGTTGCCGGCGAGCAGCGCCACGGCGGCGACGACCCCGAGCCAGTCGTTCATCGTCGGTCCCCCTCGGCGGATGCGTCCTCGGCGGGGAGGGCGTCGTCGGCGAGCGCGGCGATGGCCACCACGTCGACACGACGTCCGTCCATGCGCACCACCCGGGCCTGCAGGCGAGGTGCGGGCGGGGCCGGATCGGGACCCGACTCCTCCTCGAGCTCGTGGCGCTCGGGCAGCGCCACGACGTCTCCTTCCACGGCGATACGGCCGAGCAGTGCCACGACCAGGCCGCCGAGGGTGTCGTAGTCGCCCTCGGGTGCGCTGTAGCCGGTCGCCGCGGCGAGTTCGTCGATCCGCAGCAGTCCCGAACAGATCCACCCGTCGTCGGAGCGCTGGACGTCGGCCTGTTCGTCGTCGTGTTCGTCGGTGACGTCGCCGACGATCTCCTCGATGAGGTCCTCGGTGGTGACGATGCCCGCAGTGCCGCCGTACTCGTCGACGACGACGGCGACCTGCATGCCGTCGCCCCGGATGCGGGCCATCAGCGTGTCGCCGTCGAGGCTGTCGGGGACGACGGGCACCGGGCGGGCGATCTCGCCGAGGGTCGTCGAGCGGCGCTGTGCGACCGGGAGCGTGAACGCCTGCTTGATGTGGACGAAGCCGCGGATGTTGTCGAGATCGCCGTCGACGACGATCGGGAAGCGGGAGAAACCGGTCTGTGAGGCGGCCACGATGAGGTCGCGGACGTCGGCGGTCTCGTCGAGCGCCTCGACGGTCGAGCGCGGGGTCATCAGCTCCTCCGCGGTGCGCTCGCCGAAACGCAGGGATCGGCCGACCAGGATCGCGGTGCCCTGGTCGAGGGCCCCCTCCCGGGCCGAGTTGCGCACCAGCGACCCCAGTTCCTCGGGGGAGCGCGCCGACCGCAACTCCTCGGCGGGTTCGATCCCGAGTCGTCGCACCACCCAGTTGGCGGTGCCGTTCGTGCCCTTGATGGCCCAGGAGAACACCGTGGAGAACCCGACCATCGGACCCGCGGTGGCGCGCGCGGTCGGCAGGGGTCGCGCGATCGCGGCGTTCTTGGGGATCAACTCGCCGATCACCATCGACAGAGACGTCGCGATCACCAGGGCCAGCACCACCGACAGCACACCGGTGAGATGGTCGGACGCACCGAGTGCGCTCAACGCCGGATCGAAGAGCTGCTTGAGGACCGGCTCGGCGATGTAGCCGGTGACCAGGGTGGTGATGGTGATGCCGAGCTGCGCGCCGGACAGCTGGAAGGACAGCGTCCGATGCGCCCGCGCGACCTGCCGGGCGCGCCGGTCGTCGCGGGACTCCAGGTCGGCGTCGACGGTGGACCGTTCGAGCGCGGTGAGGGAGAACTCGGCCGCGACGAAGAGTGCCGTCCCCAGGGTGAGTGCGAGGAACCCGACCAGGCTCGCGACGAGGATCAGGATCTGCACGTCGCCGTCACCATCCGGTGGGCAGCGGGCGTCCCTCGGCGAATCCGGCGGCCGACTGCACCCCCAGCACGACGCGCTCGTGCAGCTCGTCGAGGGTGCGCGCACCGACGTACGTCGCGGTGCTGCGCACGCCGGAGCAGATGTGGTCGATGAGGTCCTCCACGCCCGGGCGGGCCGGGTCGAGGAGGATCCGCGAACTCGAGATGCCCTCCTCGAACAGTCCCTTGCGAGCACGGTCGAACGCGCCGTCGCCGACGGTGCGGGCGGCGACCGCCCGCTTCGAGGCCATGCCGAAGCTCTCCTTGTAGGCGCGTCCCGTCGTGTCGTGGTGCAGGTCGCCGGGTGACTCGTGGGTCCCGGCGAACCAGGACCCGATCATGACGTTCGAGGCGCCGGCGGCCAGTGCGAGCGCCACGTCACGGGGATGGCGGACGCCGCCGTCGGCCCAGACGTGCGCACCCCGCTCACGGGCGACCGCCGCGCACTCGGCGACGGCGGAGAACTGCGGCCGGCCGACGCCGGTCATCATGCGGGTGGTGCACATGGCACCCGGTCCGACGCCGACCTTGATGATGGACGCCCCCGCGTCGAGCAGGTCGATCGTGCCCTGCGCCGACACGACGTTGCCGGCGGCGATGGGCAGACCCAGATCCGCCTCGGCGACGGCTCGCACGGCCGCGATCATCTTCTCCTGGTGGCCGTGTGCGGTGTCGACGACGAGCAGGTCGGCACCCGCGTGGGCGAGCGCGGCAGCCTTGCCCGCGACGTCACCGTTGATGCCGATCGCCGCGGCGACCCGCAACCGGCCGTGGCCGTCGGTGTTGGGGGTGTAGATGCCCGCGCGCACGGCACCGGTGCGGGTGAGCACGCCCACCATCGCACCGTCCGGCGCTGTCAGCACGGCGAGCCCGAGGTGCTGGTCGGACAGGGCGTCGAAGACGGCGCGCGGGTCCGTGTCGACGGGGAGCGACACGATCGCCGGGTCGAGGATCTCCGACAGTCGGGCGAACCGGTCGACGCCGACGCACGCCTCGGCGGTCACGACACCCATCGGACGTCCGTCCCCGCCCACGACGACGACCGCTCCGTGTGACCGCTTGGGCAGCAGTGCGAGGGCGTCGGACACCGCGTCGTCGGGTCCGAGGGTCACGGGGGTGTCCGCGACGAGGTCGCGACTCTTGACCGTCGCGATCGACTCCGCGGCCGCCGCGGCGGGCAGGTCCTGCGGCAGGACGACGATGCCGCCGCGCCGCGCGACCGTCTCGGCCATCCGCTTGCCCGCGACGGCCGTCATGTTGGCGACGACGATGGGGATGGTGGACCCCGAACCGTCCGAGGTCGTCAGATCGACGTCGAACCGGGAGGCGACGTCGCTGCGACCCGGGACGACGAAGACGTCGTCATAGGTCAGGTCGGTTGTGCTGCTGTGTCCGTCGAGGAAACGCACGGCGGTGTCTCAGGCCTCCACCTCGGAGCGGTCCTCGCTCCACAGTGTGTGGAACGTGCCCTCCTTGTCGATCCGCTGGTAGGTGTGCGCGCCGAAGTAGTCGCGCAGTCCCTGGGTGAGGGCGGCCGGGAGCCGCTCCGACCGCAGGCCGTCGTAGTACGACAGCGACGACGCGAACGCCGGCACCGGGATGCCGAGACCGGCCGCCGTGGTGACGACGCGACGCCAGCTCTCCACGCCCTCCTCGACGGCGTCCCGGAAGTAGGGCGCCAGCAGGAGGCTCTTCAGGTCGGGGTCCTCGTCGTAGGCGTCGCGGATCCGGTTGAGGAACTGCGCGCGGATGATGCACCCGCCGCGCCAGATGGTGGCCATCGAGCCGGGGTGCACGTCCCAGCCGTACTCCTCGCTGCCCGCGCGGATCTGGTCGAACCCCTGGGCGTAGGCGACCACCTTCGACGCGTAGAGCGCGGCACGGACGTCGGCGACGAACGCGTCGGCATCGGTGGGCTTCTCCCCGATGGTGCCCGCCTTGAGGTCGGTGGCGGCGGCGCGCTGGTCGAGCGAGCTCGACAGCGCACGGGCGAACACGGCCTCGCCGATGCCGGTCACCGGCACGCCGAGGTCGAGGGCGGACTTCACCGTCCAGCGGCCCGTGCCCTTCTGGCCGGCCGCGTCGACGATGACGTCGACGAGGGGCTTGCCGGTCTCGGCGTCCTTCTGCGACAGCACGTCGGCGGTGATCTCGACGAGGTAGCTCTCGAGGTCGCCCGAGTTCCACTCGCGGAACACGTCGGCGATCTTGTCGGTGTCCAGGTCCAGGACGCGGCGCAGGAGGTCGTAGGCCTCGCCGATGAGCTGCATGTCGGCGTACTCGATGCCGTTGTGCACCATCTTCACGAAGTGCCCGGAACCGTCGGGACCGATGTGGGTGCAGCAGGGCTCACCGTCGACGTGGGCCGAAATGGACTCCAGCAGCGGGCCGAGGGACTCGTAGGCCTCCTTCGGGCCGCCCGGCATGATCGACGGGCCCTCGAGCGCGCCCACCTCGCCACCGGAGATGCCGGCGCCGACGAAGTTGAGGTTGCGCTCGCTGCACTCCTTCTCCCGACGGATCGTGTCGGTGTAGAGCGAGTTGCCGCCGTCGATGATGACGTCGCCGTCCTCCATCAGATCGGCCAGTTCGCCGATCACGGAGTCGGTCGGGTCGCCGGCCTTGACCATGATGAGCACCCGACGCGGCTTCTCCAGCGCCGCGACGAACTCCTCCATCGTCTCGGTGCGGACGAAATCACCCTCGTCGCCGTGCTTCTCGAGCAGGGCGTCGGTCTTCGCGGTGGTCCTGTTGTGCAGGGCCACCGTGTGTCCGTGGCGGGCGAGGTTACGGGCGATGTTGGACCCCATGACGGCCAGTCCTGTCACGCCGATCTGGGCGCGTGCGGTCGTCGAGGAGTCACCCGAGGTCTGTGTCATGTCCTCAGCCTAGGACGTGTCGTCGGTGCGGACTTCTCCGAGGAGGGTGGGATCGGTCCGTCACGCCGTGACCAGGCGGCTCAACTCGGTCAGCCAGGGGATCGCCACCGCCAGGGTGGGCAGGACGAGGATGCCCGCGGCGGCGGCGTAGGCGGCCAGGGAGGGCCACCGGGCAGGGGAGTCGCGGGTGAGCCGGCGGACCCGGGTGAGGGTCGTCGGCCCGCCGACCGCGAGCGCTCCGCGCGGTGCGACGGAGTCGGCGCAGGCGACCAGAGCACGCCCCAGCGGTGTGGGGCCGGTCGCACGCACGGCGTGGTCGTCGGCGAGGACCTCGACGAGCAGTTGGACCGCGCCGAGTGCGGACCGGCTGCGGATGAAGCGCGGGAATGCCTCGTGGACCGCGATGAACGCCTCGAGGATCAGGTCGTGCCGTGCGCGCAGGTGCGCACGCTCGTGGGTGATGACCGCGGCGAGCTCGTCGTGCGAGAGGCGGGCGACGACGCCCTCGCTGAGCACCACACGCTGCCGCAGACCCGGCAGGCAGTAGGCGATCGGCTGCTGGACCGCGAGCATCCGCACGTCCCGTCCGCGGAGTGCACCGTCGCACTCGCGCCGGTCGAGGCGGTCGAGGATGTCGATCAGGGTGCGGTGCGCGGCCCGGCGGGCGCGGGTGCGGACACCCACGCGCACCACGGTGTACATCAGTCGCGCGCCGATGCACAGCGTCAACAGGAACACGGCCACGTACACCGACCACAGGACGACGCCCAGGGAGTCGATCTCGTCGAGCGGGTTGGTCGTCGGTCGGCCGTCGGGGCCCGGGACGAGCAGGCCGGCGGCGATCGCCAGTCCGCAGCTGAACGCCG
This sequence comes from Williamsia sp. SKLECPSW1, assembly GCF_054332755.1. Lineage (NCBI taxonomy): Bacteria > Bacillati > Actinomycetota > Actinomycetes > Mycobacteriales > Nocardiaceae > Williamsia > Williamsia sp. SKLECPSW1. Next base: position 74,861 of record NZ_JBTGLI010000002.1, read on the forward strand.
ACAGGACCGCGGCGAGAGCGATGGCCTGCCAGAGCGCCATCGCCGCGCGGGGCGCGTGCAGCGGCCAGGTGGCACGGGACAGGCGGTCCGGGACGGGGCCGACGAGGACGAGGGCCATCAGTCCGAACGCCGCGGCGGTCATCGGCCGTCCTCACTGCGGGGTCGACATCGCCCCGGATGTCGCGTCGGGGCGGCCCGGTTCGTCGGTCCGGACGACACCGAGGATACCTGCCGGTCGGTGGTCGACCGGCAGATCACGGGGCTGCCGTCAGGAGCGGTCGGAGTCTCCACGGGCCGCTTCCAACTCGTCGAGGGCGCGGCGCAGGGCCGCGGCTTCGTCGGCACCGACACGACCGACGAACGACACGAGTGCCGCATGTCGTGAGGTCGACTCGTCCGCCTCGCTGAGGGCGTCGACCATGAGGCTGGCGACGAGGTCCTCGCGGGGGTGGGTCGGGGAGTAGCGGTGCGCGCGGTCGTCGCGGATCTGGGTGACCAGGTTCTTCTTGGCCAGACGCTGCAGCACCGTCATGACCGTCGTGTAGGCGAGATCGCGGTCGCGGGACAGCGCAGCGTGCACCTGTCGCACAGTCAGCGGCGATTCGCTGGACCACAGGTTGTCCATCACCGCGCGCTCGAGATCTCCCAGACCGCTCATCCTCTTGACTCTACCGACCGGACGTGCGAGACGCGTTCCGGCCATGCGGCCAGATTGTCCGACATCGCGGACGCCACGACCGGGACGACGGGGCGCCGACGTGATCGGGGCGGTGGGGTTGACCATGTTGGTAAGGATAGCCTATCTTCATCATCACGTCGGACCGCGCGAGCGTCCTGAGGGCTGCAGAGACCCCCGGTCCACGCCACGACAGGCCCCGTACCCACCCGGTGCGGGGCCTGTCGGTGTCGCCGGGTCGCGCGCGGCGCGCTGGCTAGGCTCCGGTGATGACCAACTCGCTCGATCCCGACCTCGTCGGCGCCGGCCTCGACGGCCACCTGTCCTTCCGCTGGGAGCGCGTCAGCGGTGACGGCTCCCGCGCCTCGTTCACCGTCGCGCCGGAACACCACCAGCCGTTCGGCATCGTCCACGGCGGTGTGCACTGCGCGCTGGTGGAGAGCCTTGCCAGCATGTCGGCGGCGCAGTGGTTGCAGGACCAGGGCCTGCCCGCCCGCGTCGTGGGGGTCAACAACTCCACCGACTTCCTCAAGGCGGTCGGCGAGGGCGAGATCACCGGTCAGGCGACCCCGATCCATCGCGGCCGGTCGCAGCAGCTGTGGCAGGTCGACGTCACCGACGGCGACGGCCGCCTCGTCGCGCAGGGTCGGGTGCGGTTGCAGAACCTCGACCAGCCCGGGCGCTGACCCGTCCGTCGGGTCGTCGTCCGCGGGCGGCCCGATCCGTTCGCCGCGACGGTCCGGCGGGGCCGTGGCACGATGACCGTCACCGACCGGTCGGGACTGCGTGAGGGAAGAGTGATGCGATGAGGCTGACGCCGCACGAGCAGGAACGGCTGATGATCTCCTACGCAGCCGAACTCGCGCGACGACGGCAGGGTCGCGGACTCAAGCTCAACCACCCCGAGGCGGTCGCGGTCATCACCGACCACGTCCTCGAGGGGGCCCGCGACGGCCGGTCGGTGGCGGATCTGATGACCAGCGGACGCGAGGTGCTCGCCCGCTCCGACGTGATGGACGGGGTGCCCGAGATGATCCACGACGTACAGGTGGAGGCCACCTTCCCCGACGGCACCAAGCTGGTCACCGTTCACGAGCCGATCTCGTGATCCCCGGCGAGATCCTGTGCGCCGAGGGCGACATCGCGATCAACGCGGGTGCCCCCGTCATGCAGATGTCGGTGGTCAACGCCGGTGACCGTCCCGTCCAGGTCGGCAGTCACTACCACTTCCCGCAGGCCAACTCCGCGTTGCGCTTCGACCGTGACGCCGCACACGGACTCCGCCTCGACATCCCTGCCGGGACCGCGGTGCGGTTCGAGCCGGGCATCGAGATGACGGTGTCACTCGTCCCGCTCGCCGGGGCGCGCGTCGTCCCCGGTCTCTCGCTGGACACGCCGGGGGAGTTGGACCGATGAGCTCGCTGAGCCGGGAGCGCTACGCGCAGCTGTTCGGCCCGACCACGGGCGATCGCATCCGACTGGCCGACACCGACCTCCTCGTAGAGATCACCGAGGACCGTTGTGGCGGACCCGGTCTGGCGGGGGAGGAGGCCGTCTTCGGCGGCGGCAAGGTCATCCGCGAGTCGATGGGGCAGTCGCGTGCAACTCGCGCGCAGGGCACACCCGACACCGTCATCACCGGTGTCGTCGTGCTCGACCACTGGGGGATCATCAAGGCCGACATCGGGATCCGCGACGGTCGGATCGTCGCACTGGGCAAGGCAGGCAACCCCGACACCATGGACGGTGTCCATCCCGACCTGGTGATCGGGCCGAGCACCGAGATCATCGCCGGCAACGGCAAGATCGTCACCGCCGGTGCGATCGACTGCCACGTGCACTTCATCTGCCCGCAGATCATGGACGAGGCGTTGTCCAACGGCGTCACCACACTCGTCGGCGGCGGCACCGGACCGGCCGAGGGCAGCAAGGCCACCACCGTCACCCCGGGGGCATGGCACCTGGCGTCGATGATCGCCGCGACCGACCACTGGCCGCTGAACATCGCGCTGCTGGGCAAGGGCAACACCACCGGCGAGGACGCGATGCGCGAGCAGATCCTCGCCGGCGCATCGGGGTTCAAGGTCCACGAGGACTGGGGCAGCACCCCGGCGGCGATCGACGCGGCCCTGCGCGTGGCCGACGAGATGGGTGTGCAGGTCGCGCTGCACTCCGACACCCTCAACGAGGCCGGCTACGTCGAGCAGACGCTCGGAGCGATCGCAGGGCGCGGCATCCACGCCTATCACACGGAGGGTGCCGGCGGCGGTCACGCACCCGACATCATCACCGTCGCAAGCCATCCCAACGTCCTGCCCAGTTCGACCAACCCCACCCGGCCGCACACCGTCAACACCCTCGACGAGCATCTCGACATGCTGATGGTGTGCCACCACCTCAACCCGAGCGTCCCCGAGGACCTCGCCTTCGCCGAGAGCCGGATCCGGCCGTCGACGATCGCCGCCGAGGACCTCCTGCACGACATGGGCGCCATCTCGATGATCGGCTCCGACGCACAGGCCATGGGCCGGATCGGCGAGGTGGTGCTGCGTACGTGGCAGACCGCGCACGCCATGAAGGCACGCCGTGGGAGCCTGGCCGGCGACGACCGCGCCGACAACAACCGCGCGCAGCGCTACGTCGCGAAGTACACGATCTGCCCGGCCGTCGCGCACGGACTCGACCACGAGATCGGGTCGATCGAGGTGGGCAAGATGGCCGACCTCGTGCTGTGGGAACCGGCCTTCTTCGGGATCCGCCCGCATGTCGTGGTCAAGGGCGGCGCGATCGCCTGGGCGGCGATGGGCGACGCCAACGCATCGATCCCGACGCCGCAGCCGGTGCTCAACCGTCCGATGTTCGGGGCGGCCCCACCCGTCGCCGCGGCGACCTCGGTGACGTTCGTCGCGCAGCAGGCGCTCGACGACGGTCTCGCCGACCGACTCGGTGTGCGCAGACGGCTCTCGGCGGTGAGGAACGTCCGGTCGATCGGCAAGGCGGACATGCCCCGCAACGACGCGACCCCCGACATCCGGGTCGACCCCGACACGTTCACCGTCAGCATCGACGGGGAGGTCTGGACCGAGGCGCCCGCGGACACCCTGCCCATGGCGCAGCGGTACTTCTTCTTCTGATGGACGATCCCACCACGACCGACGGGACCCTCGCGCTGCTCCTGACGCTGGCCGACTCGCGGCTGCCCGTCGGCGGCCACGTGCACTCGGGTGGCGTCGAACAGGCGATCGCCGACGGCGCGATCGTCGACGCCGCAAGCCTGGAGGCCTACCTGCGGCGCCGTATCGCGACCGGTGCGCTGGTGGCGGCGTCGATCGCCGCGGCCGTCGCCGACGGACGGCTGACCGCCGAACAGGCCCAGGTCGAGACCGATGTGCGGACCCCGTCGTCCGCGGCGCGGGGCGCCTCGCTCGCGCAGGGCCGGGGGATGGTCCGACTGGCCCGCAGGCGCTGGCCCGACCACGATCTGTCCGCGCACACACCGCGGTCGCACCTCCCGGTGATCGCCGGGACCGTCGGCGCCCTGTGCGGGATGTCGGGGCACCAGGTCGCGGTGGCGCAGGTGTACACCGCGATGACGGGATCGGCGACAGCCGGGCAACGGCTGCTCGCCATGGACCCCGCCGACGTCGCGATGATCACCATGGACCTGGCGGGACTGTGCGAGCAGACCGCCGCAGAGGCGTCCGCGGGCCTGGCCGACCTGTCCGACCCCCTCTACGACGTGTTCGCCGAACGGCACGAACGTCGCGACATGCCCCTGTTCGCCTCGTGAGACCGGCGCGGAGAACACTTCTCGACATCCCCATCCGAGACATCCGACCCAGAGGACGGTGACACCGATGCCCCCGCATCTCATCGACGGACAACCCCACAGCCACGCGCCGGACCGGCCGCGACGGACCCGGCAGCCGGGGGAGGCGCTGCGCGTCGGCATCGGCGGACCCGTCGGCTCGGGCAAGACGGCCCTCGTCGCCGCGTTGTGCCGTCAGTTGCGCGACGAGCTCTCGGTGGCGGTGCTGACCAACGACATCTACACCACCGAGGACGCGGACTTCCTGCGCCGCAACGCCGTCCTGCCCGACGAACGCATCACCGCGGTGCAGACGGGTGGGTGTCCGCACACGGCGATCCGTGACGACATCACCGCCAACCTCGACGCCATCGACGACCTCGTGGAGAGCAACCCGCCGCTGGACCTGATCCTCGTCGAGTCCGGCGGCGACAACCTCACCGCCACGTTCTCCACCGGCCTCATCGACGTCCAGATCTTCGTGATCGACGTCGCCGGCGGGGACAAGGTCCCCCGCAAGGGTGGACCGGGGGTGACCTTCTCGGACCTGTTGGTGGTCAACAAGACCGACCTCGCGCCGTTGGTCGGCGCCGACCTGTCGGTGATGGAACGCGATGCGGCCGCGGTGCGGGGCGATCGACCCACCGCGCTGATCTCGCTGACCGAGGACCCGGCGGCGACGACCGTCCTGTCGTGGGTCCGCGACCGGCTCGCCGAGGTCGCCTGAGCGGCGCATGCGATGAGGACCGTCGTCCATGTGGTCGCGCGAGCGGGCCGCGCCCCGTTCTCGTGCGCCGTCGGCGGACTCGCCGTGCGGCGTACGGGTGTCGACACCCTCCACCTGATCTCGACCGCGGCGACACCGCTGGGCGGGGACCACATCGACATCCGCGTCGAGGTCGAGCCCGGTGCCCGGCTGTGGCTCGGCACGGTCGCGGCCACCATCGCGCTGCCCGCCCGCGGTGAACCCCGATCGACCGCGGCGTGGACAGTCGACGTCGCCGAGGACGGGGAGTTGCACCTGGCGCCCCAGCCGACCGTCGTCGCGGCGGCCGCACAGCACGAGACGACGACGCGGGTGCGGGTGGCGGGCTCCGCGACCGCACTGGTGGAGGAGAGCGCGCAGATCGGCAGACACGACGAGACCGGCGGCGCGTGGTCGGGTCGACTGTGGGTCGACGTCGACGACAGGCCGATGCTCCGACACCGTCTCGACCTGGGGGCGGGATCGGTCCTCGGCGACGACCACCGCGCTGTCGTCAGTCGGTTCGTCCACCCCGACGCACGCACCGGCGACGTGTCGGCGGTCGCCCTCGCGACGCGGATGGCGCTGGTCGGGGGTGCGAGCCTGACGACAGCGGTGGGTCACACGGTCGCGCAGGCGTGCGCCGCGGAGGCGACGATCGGCCGGTGACCCGGCCCGGGCCTACCCGGTCGCCCTGGCGGTGTCCTTGGCGTCGGCCTCGGTGGTGGAGTCCGCGGCGGGTGTCGTCGGCTCGGGATCGGGCTCGGCGATCGCCGGGATGGGCGGCTCGTCGTCGAGCTTGTTCTCCGACTCCAGATGCTGCAGGTGGTCCATCGCGGTGCGCGCGTACACCTGCTGCTCGGTGACGGTGAGCTGTGACCGACCCCAGGTGCTGAACGCCACGGCCCAGTCGATGATCGTGCTCAGGCGGCTGCGGAACCCGACGATGTACACCAGGTGCAGGGCCAGCCACCCGACCCACGCGAAGAAGCCCTCGGTCTCGAATCGCCTCTCCGTGAACGGGATCGGGACGCTCATCACGGCGCTGAACCGCGACACCGTGGCCATCGAGCCCTTGTCCTTGTACTTGAACGGGGTGCGTTCCTCGGGCGTCTGGCCCTTGAGGCCGGCCACGATGGCGTCAGCGGCGTAGCGGCCACCCTGGATCGCTCCCTGCGCCATGCCCGGGACGTCGTCCACCGACATCATGTCGCCGACGACGAACACCTCGGGGTGGCCGGGGACCGACAGGTCGGGGTTCACCTTGACCCGTCCGGCACGGTCGAGCTCGACCTCGCTCTGCTCGGCGAGCTGCTTGCCCAACGGGCTGGCGGCCACACCGGCCGACCACACCTTGCACTGCGACTCGATGCGACGGGTGGTGCCGTCCTTCTCCTTGACGGTCAGGCCGTCGTAGTCGAGGTCGACGACCATCGCGTTGAGCTGGATCTCGACCCCCAGCTTCTCGAGGCGGCGCGCCGCCTTGGTGCCGAGGTTCTCACCCATCGGGGGCAGGACGCTGGGCGCCGCGTCCAGCAGGATCACCCGCGCCTGCGTCGGGTCGATGTTGCGGAACGTGTCCTTGAGCGTCTTGTCGGACATCTCGGCGATCTGACCCGCCAACTCGACACCGGTCGGTCCGGCCCCGACGACGACGAAGGTCAGCAGACGCGCACGTTCCTCGGGGTCGTCGGAGAGTTCCGCCTGCTCGAACGCACCGAGGATCCGACCGCGCAGCTCGAGTGCGTCGTCGATGGTCTTCATGCCGGGGGCGAACTCGGCGAAGTGGTCGTTGCCGAAGTACGACTGAGCGGCGCCCGCGGCGATGATCAGGCTGTCGTACGGGGTCTCGGTCATGCGGGTGAGCAGCCGCGACGTGACCACCTTGCGCTCGATGTCGATCTTCTCGACGTCGCCGAGCAGGACGGTCGCGTTCTTCTGTCGCCGCAGCACCTGACGGGTGGCCGGCGCGATCTCACCCTCGCTGACGATGCCCGTCGCGACCTGGTACAGCATCGGCTGGAACAGATGATGAGTGGTGCGGGCGATCAGCGTGACCTCGACGTCTGCCTTGCGCAGGCGCTGCGCACCGAACAGGCCGCCGAACCCCGACCCGATGATCACCACGCGATGCGGACGCCGTTCCTCGGTGGACGCGTTCATGCCTGCTCCTCTGTGACTGGTCGCTGGTGGCTTCCGGGCGGTTCGGTGGTGCCGTGACGGGGGTGGTGCCACGGCGTCGATGCCGTCCGCTCTCGCCCCAACGGTAGTCAATCGACGCGCTGCCCACGCGGCCGAGGGCAGACCGGACCCGACGGATCTCCTCAGGCCGTCAGATGCGCGTGGCGGGCTCGGCGGCGCGCCCAGGGCAACTCCCCGGATTCCCAGTGTTCGCGGAGGATCTCGTACTCGACCTCACCGCGCTCGTAACCGTCGACCGCGGGGTCGTCGGCCTGGTGCACGGCGACCAGGCGCATGCCCGTCTTCTCCATCACCCGTCGTGACGCCGCGTTGACCGCCATCGTCCCTGCGAACACGCGGTCCGTGGGGGCGGTCTCGAACGCGTGGCGCAGCAGCGCCCGTGACCCGTCGGTGCCGTATCCCAGACCCCACGCCGTACGACGCAGCCGATAGGCGAGTTCGAGCTCGGGCGCGGCGCTGTGCCGTGGTGCGCGGAGCGCGAACCACCCGACGAACCGGAGTCCGCCGAGGTCGTGCGCCGTCCACATCCCTGCACCGGTGCCCCCGGCCATCGCTGCGACGGCCCGAGGTACGACCCAGTCGGCGATCGTCTCGACCGGGGTGGGCGCGCCGCCGGAGACGTACCGCATCACCGCCGGATCGCTGTCGAGGTCGACCAGGTCCGCCACGTCGGCCGCGGTCACGGGCCGCAGGGACAGATGCGGGGTGTCGATGTCGATGAGGCACCTCCCGCAGCGGCGCGGGCGCTGACCGTTCGCCCGACGAGTGCACCCATCCTAGGGCCGCGCTGCGTCGACGACGTGTGTCTCCGCACGTCGTGTCGCGCGGTCGGGTGACGTACGGCCGGGTGGAGCGAGCGAAGGGTCAGCGGCCGAGCTGGTGGCGCAACACCTGCTCGAGATCGGGCATGCGGAACGTGTGGCCCAGTTCGCGCAGTCGAGAGGGGACCACCCGCTGGTCGGCCAGCGCGAGCGACCGGGCGCCGGCACTGGTCAACAGGAGTTCGGGCGCGACCGCGGGAACGGGCAGCACCGTCGGGCGGTGCAGCACGTGCCCGAGTGTCGCGGTGTACTCGCTGTTGCGGACCGGTCGGGGCGCGACCGCGTTCAGCGGACCGTCGACCCGCCGGTCGAGGGCGGCGCGGAAGAAGACGTCGCAGACGTCGTCGACACCGATCCACGCGAGCCACTGACGTCCGCTCCCGATGCGTCCGCCGAGTCCGGCGGTGAACAGCGGGCGCAGCAGGGCCAGCATCCCGCCGGACGCGGACTGCACCACGCCGGTGCGGATGACGGGCACCCGGAGCCCGGCCGCGCGGGCGGGTTCGGTGGCGGCCTCCCAGTCACGCACGATCTCGGCGACGACGCCGGTCCCGGGCGGAGCGTCCTCGTCGAGTTCCTCGTCGCCCCGGATGTCGCCGTACCAGCCGATGGCCGAGCCGGACACGAACACCGACGGACCGCGCCCCTCGGTGTGGGCAGCGGCCGCGACCTCGGCCAGCAGCCGCGTCGGCCCGACGCGGCTGTCACGGACCGCTGCGACGTGCGATTCGGTGAACCGGCCCGCGATCGACGCGCCGGCGAGGTGCACGACCACGTCGAGGCCGTCGAGCAGGTCGGCGTCCGGCGCGTCGGGATCCCAGCGCCGCTCGTCGGGACCGGACGGTTCGCGACGCACGAGCGACACCACGCGGTGTCCACCCGTCGTCATCAGCGCCGACAGGCTCCGACCGATGGTCCCGGAGGTTCCGGTCATGCCGATCGCCAGCGGCGCGGGGGCGAGTTCTCGTGCCCATGCCTGCGTCACCATGTCGTCGGCGAGCTGTCGGTGGCGGTAGTCGAACATCGGGGCCAGTGCGAAGCCCGGCACCCGGGTGTCGACATGGTCGATGATGCGGGTGTGCGTCTCGTCGACCGCCTCGAACCGGTGCGTGTGCGTCCAGGGCGTGATGAGGCTCAGCGGCAGGTTGCTGAGGCGGTCGACGAACTGATGCGGCGGGCGGTACCCGGACGGTTGGTGAGCGGCGACCCACCGCAGCCCGCCCGGCAGCGCGAGGATCGCGCGACCGTCCCGGATCGAACTCGCCTCCGACCTCAACCCGATGGGCGAGCCGGGTGGGGTGAGTCGCCGGAACGCGCCCGGTCGCTCGTGCCATGCGAAGACCTCGTCGACGGCGCCCCGGACGACCGACGTGCGGTGGATGCTCACCGAACCCACACTAGGCGGGGGCCGTGGCACACCCCGGACGTGAAGACCGTCACCCCATCCGCATGCCCCGACACTCCGAACAAGGGGGTGAGGGCACGCGTGCCGATAATGGACGTGGCCGCACCGCCGCATCGGCGATCCGGCACTCGATCGAGACGACGGTGAGGAGGCGATGATGGCCGACATCCAGCGCCCGGGCGGGACGAGTGTCGCGGTGGTCGGCTCGGGGGTCTCCGGACTCACCGCCGCCCACATCCTCGGCCGCTCCCATCGCGTGACGCTGTTCGAGGCCGACGACCGCCTCGGCGGTCATGCGCACACCCACCGCGTACCCGGACCCGACGGCGACATGGCCGTCGACACGGGATTCATCGTCCACAACGAGCACACCTATCCGCTGCTGCGTCGGTTGTTCGACGAACTCGGCGTGGCCACACAGCCGACCGAGATGAGCATGAGCATCCGCGACGCGTCCGGGGGTTTCGAGTACGCCGGCGGTCGCGGTGCCGGCGGGATCCTCGCCCAGCCCTGGCGTCTCGCCGATCCCCGATTCCTCGGCATGCTCGTCCAGGTCAAGCAGTTCCACCGCGCGGCCGCCCGTTTCCTCGACGACAGCGACGACGAGGACCTCACCACCTTCGGGGAGTTCCTCGCCGGACATCGCTTCGGGGAGTTCTTCCGACGTCACTACGCGGTCCCGCTGGTCTCGTGTGTCTGGTCGTCGGGCAGCGCGACCGCCATGGACTACCCGGCCCGCTACCTGTTCGCGTTCCTGCGCAACCACGGGATGCTGTCGGTGACCGGGTCGCCCCAGTGGTACACGGTCACCGGCGGGTCCGGCGAGTACGTGCACAGGATCGCCGCCGGTCTCGAGGACGTGCGGGTCTCGTGCCCGGTCACGCGCATCAGCCGCACCGATCCCGAGGCGCAGGGCGGTGTCCTGATCACCGACGGCCTCGGCGGGCGGCACCGGTTCGACTCCGTGGTCGTCGCGGTCCACCCGGACCAGGCCCTGTCGATGCTGGCGGACCCGACACCGGACGAGAAGGCCGTGCTGTCGGCATTCCACTACTCGCCGAACGAGGCGGTGCTGCACACCGATTCGTCTCTGCTGCCCCGCACGCCGCGGGCGCGGGCGTCGTGGAACTATCTGGTCCCCGACGACGTCGACGCCTCCGACGACCCCCCTGTCGTCACCTACTGGATGAACCGACTGCAATCCCTGCCCGGCGACACCGACTACCTGGTGACCCTGAACGCGACCGAGCGCATCGACCCGGAGCGCGTGATCGCCGTGATGGACTACGCACACCCGGTGTACACGCCGGCCGCCGTGGCCGCACAGACCAGGCTGCCGCAGATCGCCACGGACACAACGGTGTACGCCGGCGCCTATCACGGTTGGGGCTTCCATGAGGACGGCTGCCGGTCCGGGGTCGCGGCCGCGCGGCGGCTCGGTGGGCACTGGTGACCGCGTATCCCACCCTTCCCGACCTGCCGGCTCTGGTCGTCGGAGAGGTCGCACACGAGCGTCGCAGCCCGATCGCACACCGGTTCGCCCACCGCGCGTACCAGTGGCTGATCGATCTCGACGACCCGCCGCGGCCACCGACCGCGCTGCGCCCGTTCGCCCGTTTCCGTTCCGCCGACCACCTCGGCCGTGACGACGGCGGCGGACCGGCGAGTATCCGTGCGAACGTCGAGCGCTACCTCGCCGCCCAGGGGGTCGATCTGCCCGCCGGGTCCCGGATCGTGATGCTCGCCAACGCCCGCGTGCTCGGCTATGTCTTCGACCCGCTCTCGGTGTTCTGGTGCATCGACCCCGACGGGTCGCTGCGGTGCCTCGTCGCGGAGGTGCACAACACCTACGGCGAGCGGACGGCCTACCTCCTGCACCCCGACGACCACGGTGTCGCGCAGACCGAGAAGACCTTCTACGTCTCGCCCTTCAACGACGTCTCCGGCTCGTACCGGATGCGCTTCGAACTCGATCGCGGCACCGTCGCGGTCTCCATCCGACTCGACCGCGACGGCCACGCGCCGTTCCACGCGTCCTTCACGGGAACGCCCCGACGAGCCACGACGTCGCAGATCCTGCGCGCCGTGGTCACCATGCCCGTCATGCCGCAGCGCGCCCGCACCCTCATCACGGTGCACGGGGTGTGGCTGTGGCTCCGCCGACTGCCGGTCGTGGCCCGACCGGTGCACACACCACCCCAGGAGGTCCAGAGATGACCGGACTCGCAGACCCGTTCGCCGTCCGACGTCCGTTCCTCGCCGGGACCTGGGTCAAGGTGCCCATCGCCCGGTGGCTGATGGACTACGCGATCGGCAAGGCGCCCGTACTGGTCCGTTTCCCCGACGGCACGGTCCGTGGTGCGGGAGGACCCGACAGTCAGGCGCTGGAGATCGTGCGGCCCAAGGCCTTCTACGATCGGATCAGCCACAACCCGAAGATCGGTCTCGGGGAGGCCTACATGGCCGGTGACTGGCGGGCGGCCCCGGGCAGTGATCTCGGCGCGGCGCTCACGCCGTTCGCCGAGCGGATGACATCCCTGGTGCCCGAGCCGATCTGGAAGCTGCGGGCCGTCGTCGACAAGCGGATCCCGGCCACCACGCAGAACTCGCTCGAGGGATCGCGCCGGAACATCGGGGCGCACTACGACCTGAGCAACGAGATGTTCGCCTCGTTCCTCGACCCCACGATGTCCTACAGCTCGGCGAAGTTCGACGAGGCGCAGCCGTTCGCCGACCAGGATCTCGAGGCGGCGCAGTTGCGCAAGATCGACGCCGTGCTCGACATGGCGTCCGTCGGTGAGGGCACGCGCATGCTCGAGATCGGCACGGGCTGGGGTGCACTCGCCATCCGCGCCGCGCAGCGGGGTGCACACGTCACCACGGTCACGCTGTCGACCGAACAACTCGACCTCGCGCGCAAACGCATCGCCGACGCCGGTCTCACCGAACGGATCGACATCCGGCTGCAGGACTACCGCGACGTCCGCGGTGAGTTCGACGCGATCGTCAGCGTCGAGATGATCGAGGCCGTCGGCGAGGAGTACTGGCCCACCTACTTCGCGGCCATCGACTCGCTGCTCGCTCCCGACGGGCAGGTGGCCATCCAGGCCATCCTCATGGACCACAACCGGATGCGGGCGACGCGCCGTTCGTTCGGGTGGATCCAGAAGTACATCTTCCCCGGCGGGTTGATCCCGTCGCTGCAGGCGATCGACGACACCATCGCCGCCCACACCGGACTGGTCCGCACCGACCGCAGTGACCTCGGCCAGCACTACGCCGAGACCCTGCGGCGCTGGCGCCACCGCTTCATCGCGTCGTGGGAGGCCGCGGGCACGGCGCACAGCGGCTTCGACGAGACCTTCCGTCGGATGTGGGAGTACTACCTCGCCTACTGCGAGGCCGGGTTCGCCTCGGGCTACCTCCAGGTCAGCCAGTTGCAGTTCACCCGCCGCTGACCCCGACTGGGCCGGGACCCACCCGTCGGGTGGTCGCGGCACGCCGGGCGGCCAGGTCCGGCACGGTCGACGGCAGGGGCGGGGGTGTCGGCGACCGTCGATAGGGTGTCGACATGCCCAGCGACGTCGCGACCGTGTCCCTGCAGCTGCGCTGGGGCGACATGGACGGCAACAACCACGTGAACAACGTGATGATCACGCGGCTCTTCGAGGAGTCGCGTGTGCGCGCCTCGCGGACACTCCTGGCGAGCGATCCGGGCGGGCGCGACGGCCGCGATCTCCTCGAGGGCGGGCTCGTGGTGGTGCGGCAGGAGGTCGAATACCTCGCGACCATGCCGTACACCGAGGACGACGTCACCTGCTCGGTGTGGCTCAGTCGGGTCGGACGTTCCTCGTTCGACTTCTCCGCGCGACTGACCGGCGTCGACGGCACCGCGTATGCGCAGGCCGAGACGACACTGGTCCGCGTCGACGACTCCGGCCGCCCGGCGCCGCTGCCGGCGGCCGTGGTCTCCGCGATGACCGGTCGCGTCCGCGAACCCCTCGCACTGCGCAGCCGATCGAGCGCCCGAGCCTGACCCGTGCTGACGCTGCACCGATCGCCACGGACCGACGTCCTCGCCGATACGCTCGGGACGATCCTGCTGCAGCCCCCGGCCGACCCGTTCGCGGCCGAGATCGTCGCGGTACCGGCGAAAGGCGTCGAGCGGTGGCTGGCGCAGCGCCTCGCGCTGCGCCTCGGGGCCGCCCCCGACGCCGGGGACGGGGTGGCGGCCAACATCGACTTCCGCTCGGCGTCGGACCTGGTCGAGGGGATCCTCGCCGCCGTCCGCGGCCACCGCATGCCCGACGACCCGTGGGCGACGGGACGGGTGCGGTGGCACCTCGTGGACGTGCTCGACGACTGTGTGTCACTCCCCGGATGTGGCGTGCTGGCGCGACATCTCGGTGTCGCGGACGGGCAGACCGACGCCCACCGGGCGGGTCGACGCTGGACGACCGCAGACCATCTCGCGCGTCTGTTCCGGTCGTACGCGGCGTCCCGGCCGGCGATGTTGGCCGCCTGGACCCGCGGCGACGATCACGACGGGATCGTCGACGCCGACGGGGCGACACGGCCGATCGACGACGACCTGCGGTGGCAGCCCGTGGTGTGGCGTGCGCTGCGCGACCGCGTCGGCGTCCCGTCTCCCGCCGAGATGATCGAGGAGCTGTGCGGTCGTGTCCGTGACGCCCCGACCGTCCTCGACCTCCCCGAGCGGCTGTCGCTGTTCGGCCCCACACGGCTGACCACCCAGCAACTGTCGGTGCTGTCGGCGGTCGCCGCGCATCGCGACGTCCATGTGTTCCTCCCGCACCCCTCCGATCACCTGTGGCGATCGGAGCCTGCCGGGGCGACGGTCCGGCGGAGATCCCTGCGTCGTGCCGTCTCACCACATCCGTTGGTGGCGAGCCTGTCCCGTGAGGTCCGCGAGACGCGCCACCGACTCGGCGACGTGGTCGACGTCGATGTGCACCATCCGCTGGAGCAGGCCCGACCGACCACCCTGCTCGGCCGCCTGCAGGCGGGTGTCGAGGCCGACGAGGCGCCGCGGGCGGGGTCGGCGACCGCCGACGGCACGGTGACCGTCCACGCCTGTCACGGCCCGGCGCGACAGGTGGAGGTGGCCCGGGACGTCATCGTGCGGATGTTCGCCGAGGACCCCACCCTCACCCCGCGCGACGTCATCGTGATGTGCCCCGACATCGACCAGTTCGCCCCGCTGGTCGCCGCCTCGTTCGGTCAGGACGCCACGACCCACCCCGCGCACCAGCTCCGTGTCCGCCTGGCCGATCGCGGACTCACCGCCACGAACGCCGTCCTGGACACGGTGGTCTCCGTCGTGGCGCTGGCAGGTGCGCGCATCACGGCCGGGGACATCGCGGATCTGGCTGCGCGCGAGCCGGTCTCGCGGCGTTTCGCCTTCGACGACGACGCCCTCGAGCGTATCGACGACTGGCTCGAGCGCAGCGGCGTGCGGTGGGGGCTGGGTGCATCGCAGCGCACGGCGTTCGGGTTGGAGGGTTTCCCGCAGAACACCGTGGAGACCGGCATCGACCGGCTCGCGCTCGGCGTCGCCGCCGACGAGATGGACGGGTGGATCGACCGTGCGCTGCCGCTGTCGGACATCGAGAGCACCGATGTCGACCTGGTCGGTCGGTTCATCGATTTCGTCGACCACCTCGACCGATGCGTCGACGCCCTCTCCGGTGTCCACACCGCCCGGGAGTGGCGCGATGCCCTGACCCGCGTCGTCACCGACCTCACGGCGAGCGACCCCACACAGGCCTGGCAGACCGCCCGCGCGATCGCCGAGATCGACGCCGCCTTCGAGCACGGCGACACCCTCACCCTGCGCAGGGCCGACGTCACCGCACTGCTCGACGAGATGGTCGCAGCCCGGCCCACCCGCGCCAACTTCCGCACCGGTGAGCTGACGGTGTGTTCCCTGGTGCCCATGCGATCGGTCCCGCACCGGGCCGTCGTCCTCCTCGGCCTCGACGACGACACCTACCCCCGGGCGACCCGCGCCGACGGCGACGACGTCCTGGGGCGCGACCCCGTCGTGGGGGAGCGCGATCCGCGCGCCGAGGACCGGCAGTTGTTGATGGACACGATCATGTCCGCCACCGACCGACTCGCCATCTGCTTCACCGGCACCGACCCCGTGTCCGGACTGCGTCGGCCCCCGTCGGTGCCGGTCAGCGAGGTGGTCGACACCCTGGTGACGCTGGTGGGGGCCGATGGCCCCGACGGGGTGGTCCAGCGCCACCCCCTGCACGCCTTCGACCCCGCGGCGTTCGCCGTCGACGACGAGGTCGAGGCCGACCCCGCGGCGCCCCGACCGTTCTCCTACGACACCGTCGCGCTCGCCGGAGCCCGTGCGCTGACGACGCCGCCGGTGGGGACGCTCGGTTTCGACCGCACCCCCATCCCGCTCCCGGCCGATGTCCGGGACGCCGACGTCGACCTCACCGATCTCGTCGCGTTCCTCGAACACCCCGCACGCGGGTTCCTGCGGCAGCGACTGCACACCGGTGTGCCCGAGGCCGACGACGTCCTGCCCGACGCCATGTCCGCCGACCTCGACTCACTGGACCGGTGGGGGATCGGCGACCGCATCCTGTCCCGCCGTCTCGACGGCGTGGACCCCGCGACACTGCGCAACATCGAGATCCGTCGAGGGATGTTGCCGCCCTTCGCCTTCGGCAGACGTGCCCTCGACGACATCGTCGATCTCGTCGACCGCATCGTCGCGGCGGCGGGCCCCGAGGCGCAGACCCCCCGTGTCACCGTCGACGTCGACGTGGCCCTTCCCGACGGCCGTCGGCTCACCGGCACGGTCGACTCCCTGCGGAAGGGCGAGGGCGGCCTGCGCGCCGTCACCGCGTCGTTCTCGCGGTTGTCGGCCAAGCGGCGGATCGCGGCGTGGGTCACGCTGGTCGCGGTGGCGGCATCCGTCCCCGAAGTCATCGGCGCACGCACGGTCGGACGCGGACGCGGCAGCCGGATCGGTGTCGCCGACCTGTCGGTGCCCGAGGACCCCGTCGCGCTCCTGAGTGACCTGGTCGCCTTGCGTGACCGCGGACTGCAGGAGCCGCTGCCCGCTCCGGTCGCGGCGACCGCCGTCTACGCCGAGCGTCGCGGGTCCGGCGCCGACCACGGCGAGGCGATGCAGGCCGCCCGCGCCGAGTACGACAGCCGGTTCGGTGAACACACCGACCGGTTCGAGCAGTACGTCTTCCCGCGCGGCTTCGACGACATCGCCGCCGCGGATGCGGACCTGCGCGACATCGCAGCCCGCATCTGGCAGCCGCTGACGGCCCACGAGACGACGACGGTCCGATGAGCAGACGCGCACCACACGAGAGCGGTCTGCCCTTCACCCTCACCGATCCGCTCCCCACCGGGACGACGGTGCTCGAGGCATCCGCCGGGACCGGCAAGACCCACGCCATCGTGGCCCTCGCCGCCCGCTACATCGCCGAGGGCGTGCCGGTGGAGTCGCTGCTGCTGGTCACGTTCAGTCGCATGGCCACCGCGGAGTTGCGGGAGCGCACACGCGAGCGGCTGCGGTCCCTCGCAGTCGGTCTCGCCGACCCCGATGGCTCCGACGACGACCTGGTCGCCGTCGTGGCCGCTGTCGACGCCGCCGAACTCCGACGCCGACGGGAGCGGATCGCCGGGGCCCTCTCCGACTTCGACGCCGCGACGGTGAGCACCACCCACACCTTCTGTTCCCGCATGCTCGACGCACTCGGCATCGCCGGCGACCGGGAGGAGGGGCTGACCCTCGTGGAGGAGGTCGACGACCTCGTCGACGAGGTCGTCGGCGACGTGTACCTCAAGTGGTTCGCGACCACACCGCCGCCGTTCTCGTCGGAGACCGCCCGTCTCATCGGCCGGGCGGGTGTCCGTCAGTCCGCGGCGCGCATCCTCCCCGACGACGCGGATGCGGACTCACCGGAGGCGCTGCGGGCGCGGTTCGTCGCCGTCGTGCGACGAGAGGTGCTGCGCCGCAAACGGATGAGCCGTGTCCGGGACTACGACGAGCTGCAGTCACTGCTGCGCGACGTGGTGTGCGATCCCGTGCACGGTGAGGCGGCCCGCGCCCGGATCCGACGACACTTCCGCGCCGTCCTGGTCGACGAGTTCCAGGACACCGACCCCGTCCAGTGGGAGATACTGCGACGCTGCTTCCACGGGCATGTCGCGCTCACCCTCGTCGGCGACCCGAAGCAGTCGATCTACAAGTTCCGTGGCGCCGAGGTCCTGGCCTACCTCGAGGCGTCGCGCGTCGCCGACGAGAACCGCCGGTTGACCACGAACTGGCGCACCGACGCCGACCTCGTCGCCGCGCTGCACCACCTCTACGGCGGCGCCGAACTGGGCCACCGCGAGATCGTCGTGCGCGGCGTCGACGCCCGACACGAGACGTCGCGGATCGACGGCGTGGCGCCGTTGCGACTGAAGCTGCTGCGCCGCACCGGACATGGGCCGATGAGTTCGTCGTCGGGGCTGCCGTCGCTGGACGCGCTGCGATCGGCCGTGGTCCGCGACGTCGCCGACGACATCGCCGCGCTGCTCGCCGATCCGCCGATGCTGTCCACCCCGGAGGGTGACCGGCCGGTGCGCCCGTCCGACATCGCGGTCCTGGTGCGGACACGCAAGGTGATCGAACCGCTGCAGGCAGCGCTGCGCACGCACGGCGTCGCGTCGGTCGTGGGCGCAGGGGTGAGCGTGTTCACCACGGACGCCGCCCGCGACTGGTTCCACCTCATCCGTGCGCTCGAACAGCCGACGCGCGCCGATCGTGTCGCGCTGGCCGCCCTGACCCCGCTCCTCGGGTGGTCGCCCGCGGAGGTCGCCGCGTCCGACGGCCCACCCCCCGAGGCGACCGATCTCGTCGTCGACCTCGCCGAGACGGTGGAGCGCTCCGGCTTCGCGGCGATGGTCGAGCGACTCACCCTGCGTCGCGATCTCTACGGGCGTGTGTTGGCGACCCATGACGGCGAGCGTGCGATGACCGACCACCTCCATCTCGCCTCGCTCTGCCACCGACACATGGTGACCGAGCGCGCCGGGTTGGCCGGCCTGTCGCGGTGGTTCTCCGAACGTCTGGAGGACCCCGGTGTCGGGGACCAGGCGGAGCAGAGTCGCCGGCTCGACCGCGATGCGCACGCGGTGACGATCATGACCGTGCACGGCAGCAAGGGCCTGGAGTTCCCGATCGTCCATGTGCCGTTCGGCTGGGACTCGGCGAAGGTCCCCAAGCCGCAGACACTGGAGTTCCACGACGACGAGAACCGTCGCGTCCTCGACGTCGGCGGACCCGATGCGCCGGGATACGCCCGCCGTCAGACCGAGGCCGACGCGGAGGACTTCGGTGAGGAGCTGCGCCTGTTCTACGTCGCGGTCACCCGGGCCCGGTCGGCCGTCACACTGTGGTGGGCGCCGGGATCCTCTGCGAGGCGATCACCCCTGCACCGTCTGCTGTTCGCGCGCCCCGGCGACCGCGCGTCCGGTGCCGACCCGGGCCCGTCGGCCCCCATCCCCGCCGACGCCGAGGTCATCGATGCGCTGAGCGCCTGGGCCGCGCGTGCGGGGGTCCCGATCACCGTGTCGCACGCCGGTTCCGGCGACGGGCCGGTCGTCGCCGAGGTCCCCGCGGGCGCGGCGTCGGTGACACTGCGTGCCGCCCGCCTCGACCGGACCATCGACGTGGGATGGCGTCGGACCTCGTACACCGCGCTGGTGGCCGACGCTCACGATGCCGTCCACACCGCCGAGCCGGGTGTCGCCACCGAGCCGGATCCCCTCACGGTCGCCGACGAGCCGGCCGAGGACGCATCGGACCCCGACGGTCTGTCACCGGCCGAGACCGGCTCTGCGCCCGACGATCTCGCACTGCCCTCGCCGATGAACGGACTGCCCTACGGGGCCGCGTTCGGGACGTTGGTCCACGCGGTGCTCGAGTCGGTCGACGTCGATGCCGCCGACCTGCGTGCCGAGGTGCACAGGGTCACCGTCCCCGCGATCGCCGCATCCGGACTCGACGCCGACCTCGACCGGCTCGTCGACGCGTTGACCGCGGTGATGCTTACACCTCTCCATCTCGCCGAGGCGGATCCCCCCGGGATCCGACTCGCCGACATCCCGATGCGTCGGCGTCTCGCCGAGGTGGAGTTCGAGTTCCCCCTCAGCGCGGGCGACGGGGCGATCGAGGCGATCGCCGATCTGATGGATCACCATCTGCCGCACGACGACCCGATGCGCGACTACGCACCGGTGCTCCGGGAGATCGGCGATCCCGAGCTCCGCGGGTTCCTCACCGGCAGCATCGACGGGGTCCTCGGCGTACCCGTCGGCTCCGAGCTGCGGTTCCTGGTCGTCGACTACAAGACCAACCGGATGGGCCCGGGTGAGGCGTCCGCGCTCGACTACGACGCCGACGCGATGACCGCAGAGATGATCCGGTCGCACTACCCGCTGCAGGCGATGCTCTACGCGGTCGCGCTGTACCGCTACCTGCGGTGGCGCCTGTCCGACGCGAACGCCCAGGACCGGCTCGGGCCGATCCTCTACCTGTTCGTGCGGGGGATGGCCGGTCCGCAGACGCCGGCGGGCATCGGCGTGGTGCGGTGGGATCTCCCGGGGCGGCTCGTGGTGGCGCTGTCGGACCTGCTCGGTGGCCGATCGTGACCGCCCCGCGCACACCCGCGGTCGACGGTGCGGCGGAGCTCGTCACGACGTTCCACGACGCCGGGATCCTCGGTGTCGCCGACCTGCAGGTCGCCCACCGCATCGTCGATCTCGCCGGCGGCGTGGACGAGCCGCTCGAACTGGTCGTCGCCCTGACCGTCCGAGCGCTGCGCGCGGGATCGGTGTGTGTGGACCTCGCCCGACTGCCTGACATCCCACCCGACCGCGACGCCCCGGAGGGCCTCGATGTCGCCGCCCTGGCCTGGCCCGATCCGGCCCGCACGGTCGACGCGCTCCGGTCGTCGCCGTTGGTGTCGCCGGAGGCCGGTGTGTTGGCGCCACTGCGTCTGGTGCGCACCGCCGAGGGGGAGGTCCTGGTCTATCTCGACAAGTACTTCCGACAGGAGTCCCGTGTTCGCGAGGTGCTCGCCGAGCGCGCCGTCGACCCCCCGACGATCGACGAGGACGAGGTCGACACCCGTCTGCGTCAGCTGTTCCCCGAGACCTCCGACGACGGTGACACCCCCGACCTGCAGGCACTCGCCGCCCGCGCGGCGGCCACACACCGGACGACGGTCCTCGCCGGGGGACCGGGCACCGGCAAGACGCACACCGTCGCCCGGATCGTCGCCCTCCTCGAAGAACTCGAGGGCCCCGGCCTGCGGGTGGGTCTGGCCGCCCCGACCGGCCGCGCGGCGGCAGCACTGCAGGCAGCGGTGAACAGCCAGTCCGACCTGACGCTCCCACCGGTGCGCGCGGTCACGATCAACCGGCTGCTCGGCCCGCTGCCCGGTGGCCGGCGGTTCCGTCACACCGCGTCACATCGCCTGCCCTACGACGTGGTGATCGTCGACGAGGCGTCGATGGTGTCGCTGACGATGATGTTCCACCTGCTCGACGCGCTGCGACCGGCGACGCGTCTCGTGCTCGTCGGTGACCCCGACCAGCTGGCCTCCGTCGATGCCGGGGCCGTCCTCGCCGATCTCGTGCACAGCGTCGCCGCGGACGCCGTCGCCTCGAACGGCGCGCTCGCACCGACGGGGCAGTCGGGTGCGGTGGTGTCGCTGCGCCGTCGACGTCGGTTCGGCGGCGAGATCGGTCGACTGGCCGATGCGGTGCGCGCCGGCGCGGTCGACGACGTCGTCGAGTCCGTCACCGCCGCACCGACGACGGGCGGCGCGGCGGCCGTACGGCTCGTCGACGTCGACGCGACACACGACGTGCTCACCGCGACCACCCGATGGGTCCACGACATGACCGTCGCGGCCGAGGCAGGAGACGCGGCGGCCGCCCTGTCCGCGTTGGACGGTCATCGTGTGCTCTGCGCCCACCGCCGCGGTCCGGCGGGCGTGGCCCACTGGTCGGCGACGGTCACCCGTGCGGCCGGCGTCGACGACTTCCCCGCGCGGCCGTGGTTCCCCGGTCGGCCCATCCTGCTCACCGAGACCGACAGGCGCGCCGGTCTGTACAACGGGGACACCGGCGTGGTGGTGCGCCTCGACGGCGAGATGTACGTGGCGTTCCCCGGGGTCGACCCCGGCTCGCCGCCGCGCCTGGTCCGGCCCCGGACACTGCGGGGGACGGTGTCGGCCTACGCGACGACGATCCACCGCAGCCAGGGCAGCCAGTACGGCGCGGTGACCGTGATCATCCCGCCCGGACGTTCGGCGCTGCTGACGCGTGAGCTCCTCTACACCGCGATCACGCGCGCCACGGATCGGGTGACGCTCGTCGGTACCGCCGAGGACCTGCAGGCCGGGGTCCGGCGGAAGGTGCTGCGCGCGAGCGGGTTGCGCACGACACTGACGCCGGTCGACTAGTCCGGGAGCAGGGCACACCCACCGGGGACGATGTCGCGCCGCAGGTAGTACTCCGTCCGCAGGAGCCGGAATCGTGTCGCGTCGTCGAGGGCGAGGAGTGCCTTGAGGGCTGTGCTGCGGTCCAGCTCGGTGGTGTGTTCCATGATCGCCGCCCACTTGCGGTCGACCCAGTCCGCGACGTCGACGGCCAGGTCGATGTCGTCGTCGGGCGTCCCGGCCGGCGGGGCGTCGGGGTCGGCGTCGCCGACACGGAGTCGGATGGCGGCCATGATCGACGTGGGAACCGTGGTGAGGAAGGCGGCCCGCACCTGCCACGGGGGTCCGGCGTCGGGGTAGATGGCCGCGGTGGCGGCCGCCTCGACGGCGGCCAGGGTGATCCGGGTGGTGTGGATGTGATCGGGGTGGCCGTAGATCCCGAACCCGTCGTAGGTGACGACCACGTCGGGTCGGGCCGCGCGGATGTGCGCGGTCACGCGCGCGACCTCGTCGTCGAAGTCGGCGTCGCACAGACGCGGAGCGCCGGGGGCGGAGTCGGGGAAACCGCCGTCGGCGTAGCCGAGCGCACTCGCGTGCGGGGCACCCAGCGTCGTCAGCGCCCGCTGGAGCTCGGCGTGGCGTCTGGTGCCCTCGGCCCAGGTGCAGGTGATCACCGAGAGTGCGACCCCGGCGTCGGCCAGGCGCGCGATGGTCCCGCCGGTCCACAACGACTCGTCGTCGGGGTGGGCGTGGACGAACATCACTGACCCTGGGAGCACGGTCCTCCTCACAGAAGGGCACGACACGGCGCCGTCGGCGGGCGGTCGCCCACCAGAGTAGGGGGATCGTCCCGCCGACGACCTGCCGCGCCCGCCCGGCCCGGGCCGGTCAGTGCGCGAAGTGCTTGCGCTGGGGCAGATGTCCGGTCGTGTGCGCCTGATGCAGCCCGTCGACGACGGTCCGCAGGTTGTCGGCGAGATGGCGTGCCATGTCCCCGGAGAAACCCTCCCGCACGACGATCCGCAGCACGGCGACGTCGGTCGCGTCGTCGGGCATCGTGTACGCGGGGACCTGCCACCCGAAGGACGACAGCGCACGGGACACGTCGAACACGGTGAAGCCGACGTCCGGCGCGGTGGTGAATGTCAGCACCGGGATACCGCTCCCGTCCGTGACGACCTCGAAGACGTCCATCTCACCGATCTGGCGGGCCAGCCACTGCGCGGTGTCCGCGAGCGCCTCCATGATCTGCCGGTATCCCTCACGGCCGAGGCGGAGGAAGTTGTAGTACTGGCCGACCACCTGGTTGCCCGGGCGGGAGAAGTTCAGCGTGAACGTCGGCATGTCGCCGCCGAGGTAGTTGACGTGGAAGACGAGATCCTCGGGCAGGTCGTCGTGGGTACGCCACACGGCGAAGCCGATGCCCGGGTAGGTCAGTCCGTACTTGTGGCCGCTGGCGTTGATGGAGACGACCCGGGGCAGCCGGAAATCCCAGACCAGATCGGGGTCCAGGAACGGCACGACGAACCCGCCGCTGGCCGCGTCCACGTGCACCGGGACGTCCGGCCCGCCGGACGAGGCCAGCTCGTCGAGGGCGGCGACCACGTCGGCGACCGGTTCGAGTTCCCCGGTGTAGGTGGTGCCCAGGATCGCGACGACGCCGATCGTGTTCTCGTCGACGGCAGCGGTGACCTGCTCCGGGGTGATCACGTAGCGGCCACGTTCGACCGGGAGGTACTTCGGCTCCACGTCGAAGTAGCGGCAGAACTTCTCCCACACCACCTGCACGTTCGACCCCAGGACCAGGTTCGGGGTGCCCGTACCCCGACCTGATGCGCGCCACCGCCACTTCATCGCCAGGCCCGCGAGCATGACGGCCTCGCTCGACCCGATCGTCGTGACGCCGGTGGCACTCGACGGGTCGGCCGGGTCGAGGTCGGGAGCGTTGAACAGGGCGGCGACCATCGACACGCAGCGGGACTCGATCGCCGAGGTCGCGGGGTACTCGTCCTTGTCGATCATGTTCTTGTCGAAGGTCTCGGCCATCAACTTCTCGGCCTGCGGGTCCATCCACGTCGTCACGAAGGTCGCGAGGTTCATCCGCGAGGCGCCGTCGAACATCATCTCGTCGTGGATGAAGCGGTACGCCGCGTCGGGGTCCATCGAGTTCTCCGGCATCCGCAGGGCCGGGATGCGGTCCTGGGAGAGGCGTCCGGTGTAGGCCGGGGCGAGGTGGGTGTCGCTGTCATGACGGGATCCAGACGTCTCGGTCACTGCGGTCCTCCGTGTCGGTCGGGTGTACGAGGTCCCCACGCGGTTGCGTGGGGACTGTTCGACACCGGCATACACGATCGAGGGCCCTGCGCGGGGGCGGTCCCGGCGAGGTCGGACCCATCGGTAAAATTCCTGCGCCGGACCGGATGTCCGGACGCACGGTATCGATGGCGCCGGCACCGCCGGCCGAGGTGACACAGGAGACCGCAGTCGTGAACGCCCCCGTCGAAGAACGCGAGTTCCAGGCCGAGACCCGCCAGCTGCTCGACCTCATGGTGCACTCGGTGTACTCGAACAAGGACAGCTTCCTCCGCGAACTGATCTCGAACGCCTCCGACGCCCTGGACAAGCTCCGGCTGGCCTCGTTCCAGGACAAGGACCTCGAGGTCGACGTCTCGGACCTGCACATCACCGTCGACCGTGACGTCGAGAACCGTCGTCTCACCATCCGGGACAACGGCATCGGCATGTCCCGCGAGGACGTCGTCGGACTGATCGGGACCCTGGCGCGGTCGGGCACCGCCGAGCTGCGGGCCAAGCTCACCGAGGCGAAGGACGCGGCGGCGTCGGCCGACCTCATCGGCCAGTTCGGCATCGGCTTCTACTCGACGTTCATGGTCGCCGACGCCGTCACCCTCGTCACCCGCAAGGCCGGCGAGTCCGAGGGCACGCGGTGGCGCTCGTCGGGCGAGGGCACGTACACGATCGAGACCGTCGAGGACGCCCCGCAGGGCACGTCGGTCATCCTCGACCTCAAGCCGGTCGACACCGACGACCACCTCTACGACTACGTCTCCGAGTCGAAGATCCGCGAACTCGTCAAGCGCTACTCCGACTTCATCGCCTGGCCGATCCGGATGGACGTCGAGCGGACCGAGAAGGTCGAACCGGCAGAGGGCGACGAGGACGCGGAGCCGACGGAGAAGACCGTCGTCGAGACGCAGACCCTCAACTCGATGAAGGCGGTGTGGGCGCGACCGAAGGACGAGGTCGACGCCGAGGAGTACACCCAGTTCTACCGGCACGTCAGCCACGCATGGGACGAGCCGCTGGAGACCATCGCGCTGCGTGCCGAGGGCACCTTCGAGTACCAGGCGCTGTTGTTCATCCCGTCGCAGGCGCCGTTCGACCTGTTCATGCGCGAGCGCTCACACGGCATCCACCTGTACGTCAAGCGCGTGTTCATCATGGACGACTGCGAGGAGCTGATCCCCGAGTACCTGCGGTTCGTCAAGGGTGTCGTCGACGCGGCGGACCTGTCGCTGAACGTCTCCCGCGAGATCCTCCAGCAGGACCGGCAGATCCGCGCGATCCGTCGTCGCCTCACCAAGAAGGTGTTGTCGACGATCAAGGACATCCGCACCGAACGTCCCGACGACTACACGACGCTGTGGAACCAATTCGGTCGCGCGATCAAGGAGGGCCTGATCGCCGACGCGGACAACCGCGACGCGATCCTGGGCATCTCCGCCTTCGAGTCGACCCACGACCCGGAGAAGGCGACCTCACTCGACGACTACGTCGCACGGATGAAGCCGAATCAGACCGAGATCTACTACATCACCGGTGAATCGCGGTCGGCGATGGAGAACTCCCCGCACATGGAGGCGTTCCGCGCCCGCGGGATCGAGGTCTTGTTGCTCGGCGACCCCGTCGACGAGGTCTGGACGGGCAACGTCCCCGACTTCGACGGCAAGCCGCTGCGGTCGATCGCCAAGGGTGAGGTCGATCTCGACGACGACGAGGGCAAGACCCAGGAGGAGAAGGACGCCGCCGAGAAGGAGCGTGCCGAGCGCGAGGAGCAGTTCGCCGACCTGACGACGTGGCTGACCGAGACGCTCTCGGAGAACGTCTCGCAGACCCGGCTGTCGACACGTCTCACCGACTCGCCGGCCTGCCTCGTCGGGGACACGTTCAGCTTCTCGCCGCAGCTGGAGAAGCTGTACCGGGCGTCGGGACAGTTCCTGCCGCCGTCGAAGCGGATTCTCGAACTCAACCCGGACCACGCGCTGGTCACAGCTCTGCGTGAGGCTCGCGCCGAGAAGAAGGACGACGAGTCGCTCGCCGACACCGCCCGGCTGCTGTACGGGATGGCGGTGATCGCCGAAGGGGGTGAACTCGACGACCCGGCACAGTTCGCCAAGCTGTTGGCCGCCCGGCTGACGGCGACGGTCTGAGCCGGGCCGGAGGACGACTGTGGGATACCCCCTGCTCGGGGCGCCGGATGCCGCCAACACCGCCTGGGTGATGACCAGCGCCGCACTGGTGCTCGTGATGACCCCTGCCCTGGCGTTCTTCTACGGCGGCATGGTCCGCGCCAAGTCGGTGCTCAACATGATGATGATGTGCCTGTCGGCCGTCGGCGTCGTGTGGGTGCTCTGGGTGGTGTTCGGGTACTCCATGACCTTCGGCGACGACCTCGGCGGGGTCATCGGTGACCCCGCCGAGTTCGCGGGCCTGCGAGGTCTGGTGTCGGGGACGTATCTCGCGACGAACGGTGCGACGGTGTCGATCCCGCTCGTGGGGACCATCCCCGCGGTCGTCTTCGTCATGTTTCAGGCCGGTTTCGCGATGGTGACCGTCGCCCTCATCGCCGGCGCCGTGGCCGATCGCATGAAGTACACCGCGTGGCTGGTGTTCGCCGCGCTGTGGGCCACATTCGTCTATTTCCCGGTGGCGCACTGGGTCTTCGCGGTCGACGGGCTCGCGTCCGCACATGGCGGCTGGATCGTGAACCACCTGAAGGCGATCGACTTCGCCGGCGGCACGGCGGTGGAGGTGAACTCGGGCGCGTCGGCGCTCGTGTTGGCGATCATCGTCGGTCGGCGACGCGGATGGCCGCGAGATCCGATGCGCCCGCACAACCTTCCTGCCGTCATGCTCGGCGCGGGCCTGCTGTGGCTCGGGTGGTTCGGGTTCAACGCCGGATCGGCCCTCGCCGCCGACGGAACCGCCGCGGTGGCACTCGTGAACACCCTCGGTGCCGGTGCCGTGTCCCTGCTCAGCTGGCTCGTCGTCGAGAAGATGCGTCACGGCAAGCCGACCTCGTTCGGCGCCGCGTCGGGTGTGGTCGCGGGACTCGTGGCGATCACACCCTCGTGCTCGTCGGTGACCCCCATCGGTGCCATCGCGATCGGCATCGTCGCCGGTGCGGTCAGTTCGCTGGCGATCGAGGTCAAATACCGCATGGGCTACGACGACTCACTCGACGTGGTGGGTGTGCACCTGGTCGCCGGCGTCGTCGGCACGGTGATGATCGGCCTGGTCGCGAGCGCGTCGGCGCCGGCGGGTGTCGACGGCCTCTTCTACGGCGGTGGCGTCGATCAGCTGTGGCGACAGATCGTCGCGGTGCTCGCCGTGGCGGCGTACGCGATGGTCGTCACGGCGATCATCGCGCTCGTTCTCAAGGCGACCATCGGGGTACGGGCTGATCCTCAGCACGAGCTCGACGGGATCGACGACGGAGAACATGCCGAGACGGCCTACGACATGCTCATGACCCGCGGCGGGCGGCGAGAGCTCTAGTACCCCGGCGGCCGGCTCGTGTCGCCGACTCGCTCGCGACCTCGTGGTGAACCGTCGATGTCCGATCGGTGCGCCCAAATAGTAAGCAGCGCTTAGCATTGCGGTTTGACCGTATTCGTGGCCGAGATCGGTGCTCGTTCACGGGAACCCGGCAGGCATGTCATCGGAACACCGGTCGTCGTTCACCGGATGTTCGCCTGCATCGATCACGATTCTGCCGATCGACACGGTGCGGCGAGCGACCTGGCCACGCTGTCGGTTCCGTTCATGTCACGAACTCCACGCCCTTCGGGCGGGCCGAGTATCCGAAAGAGGATCAGATGAGCAAGAACTCCACCGCGCTCCGGCGAGCTGCCTCGCTGGGGACGATGGCCGTGATCGGCGCGACCGCCGTCGGCCTCGTGTCGCAGGGCGCGGCGAACGCCGACACCTTCGTCAAGCTGCCGAACGGCGCACAACGCGACGGCGATCTCGTGATCACGCGGTCCAACGAGAAGGTGCAGATCTCCCCGTCCCTCGCGGCCAACGGTGTCGCCCGCAACGCGTGGGTGTCTGCCGATTTCACGGTGTACGCGCCGGGTATCAAGGCCAAGAAGGCCGGACCGAACCGTGGTCCGCAGTCCGAGAGCACGTCGACCTCGGGGACCCTCGGCACCAACAGCACCGAGACGAACGGTGCTGCCGCGACGATGTCGGTCGGCTACGTGATCGGTTGCCAGGTGAGCTTCACCGGCCTCACGATCAACTCGCCGCTGTCGCTCGGCCTCGGCGGCATCGGTTCCGCCGGCGCCACCAACACGCTGAGCCTGACCGGTGGTCTGACTCCCGCGCTCAGCCCGGGACAGGTCACGTTCTCACTCCTCAACTACAAGAACCTCGAGAAGCCGGGCACCTATTACGTGTCCTACGACCGTGCTCAGATCCAGGTCCCGAACTGCGCCGGGTACGCGCAGGCGCGGTCGTTCGCCGTACTCGAGACCACGGGAGACGACCACCAGAAGGTGACCCTGTACGGCAAGCCGTTCTCCCTCGGCTGATCCACCCCACCCACTCTTCATCGGAAACAAGGAAGATCTCACATGTCGCACACGGTTTCTCGCCGCGCACTCGGGATGGCCGGCTCGGCCGCCGCACTGACAGCGGCAGCCGCTCTGCTGGCGCAGGGTTCGGCGAACGCGGACGTCGTCCTCAGACTCCCCACCCAGAACCAGGTGACCACGCTCCCGGACGGGACGTCGGTCACCATCGCCCGTACGAGCGAATCCGCCATCATCGCCCCGTCGCTCGGCGCCACGCCGCTGCACCGTGCCGCGCAGGTCTCTGCGCAGTACCAGGTCACCACCAGCAAGAAGGCCAAGATCCGGATCCAGGCCGGCTACGTGGTCGGATGCCAGGTCAACATCGCGTCGTTCCCGAGCGTCGGTGGCTCCGTCAGCGAGGGCTTCACCGACAAGGCCGGGACGACCACCAGTGTCGGCAACGCCGCCGGATCCGTCGGCTCGATCACGCTCGCGCCGGGTCAGGCCACGTCCTACTTCATCAACCAGGTGGAGAAGGCCGACGACTTCGGCTCGCAGCAGTACACCAACAACGTGGACTACGAGGGCACGAAGGCGAAGCTGGGTTACGTCAACTCGCAGCTCCAGGTCACGGGCTGTGCGGGCTACGCCCAGGCCCGCTCGGTCGCAGTCGTGCGCGTTCGCACCTCGAACGTCGACAAGCAGGTCACCTTTTACGGCAAGCCGTTCAGCATCGGCTGAGTCAGGTGGACACGTCGCGGCACCCCCGGCCTGTGGGCCGGGGGTGCCGCCGCGTCAGCGGGGGAGCAGGTCGGCCGGGATGATCTGCAACGAACTCGCGTCACCGCCGGCGCTGCCGGTCACGACGACCGTTCCCGTCGTCGGGTCGGCGGCGACCGAATTCGGTTGCTGCACCGTCGGAACCGTGCCACGGACCCTCGGACGTGTGGGATCGCTCATGTCGATCACCTGGAGTGTGTTGGTCGCCGTGGAGGTGACGAAGAGGGTCTTCGTCGACGCCTGATACCCGAGCCCGTAGGGCTTGCCCGCGGTGGGGATCCGGGCGACGTCGACGACCTGCGGGGTGATCCGCTCGACGAGCACCGCGCTGCCGTCGGTGTCGGCGAAGGCGACCAGACCGTCCGACATCGCCTGCGCGTGGGTGAGACGCACGCCGATCTGCTTGTGGGCCACCTCTTTCCGCGTCGTGCCGTCGTAGATGTACACGCCGTTGCCCTGGACGTCCGCCATCGCCGCGTACCGGCCGACCGCCGCGACCCCGCCCGGCTGCGGTGGCGGGGCCGGAAGCGATGCGACCACCGAGCCGTCCTTGATGAACAGGGCGCCGCCGCCGTGCTCGTTGGTGCCCACATAGGTGCCGTCGGACGTGAGCACGACGTCATGGGGCAGGTTGCCGACGTTGCGTGCGATGGGGCCGAACTTGCCGTCGAAGGTCATCGTGGTGACGATGTCGGCGGTCTCGAGCGGCAGGATGACCGGGCCGTCGGGTCCGGCGAGTTCGAGGTGCCGTGGAGCGCCCTGCGTGGGAACGGTCCGGATCAGTCGGGCCCGCGCGACGTCGACAAGTGCGATCCCGTCAGGCCGGCGAACCCCGACCGCGGCGATGCCGGAGGTGCCGACCTGCACACCCTCGGGCTCGTTGCCGACCTCGATGACGGTCCCCACGGGCCGGGTGGTGGGGGCGGGGGCGACCGCGGGCTCCGCGGCGATCGGCGTCGACGACGAGCTCGCCGCCGACGGGGACGGGGAGTCGTCGCCACATGCGGACACCAGTCCGATGCAGGTCAGGACCGCGAGGGAATGCAGGGCCACCGTGCGCGACTTGAACATGACACCAGTGTGCCGACTCCGTGCGCGCAGCGGAGCTGACGAGGAGGATCAGGCGTGAGCATCTCACCAAAGGCGTACCACCACGTTCGCATCACCGTGCGCGACATCGCGGTGTCCCGGAAGTTCTATGACGACGTGTTCGGGTTCGAGGTCGCCTACGAACTTCCCGACGACGCCGACGAGAAGACCCGGGAGCAGTTGTCGTTCCTCTTCGGCGGGGTGATCTACCAGTTCCCCGGAGGATTGTTCGGTCTGCGGCCCGTCGGTGACGACTCGTTCGACGAGGACCGGACGGGTCTCGACCATCTCAGCTTCCTGATGGACTCCTACGCGGAACTCGAGGACGCCGTCGCCACCCTCGACCGACTCGGCATCGAGCACGAACCGATCAAGGATGCCGGCGGGATCTCCATCGTGGAGTTCCGCGATCCCGACAACATCGCTCTGGAGCTGACCGCGCCGTCGAAGGCATGACCCGTCTGTTGGGCGGTAGGAACCGTCTGTTGGGCGGTAGGAACCGTCTGTTGGGCGACCGGGAGCCATACGTCGCTCCACGTGCCCAACGAACGGCTCCCACTGCCCGACGAACGGCTCCGACTGCCCAACGAACGGTTCCGACTGCCCAACAGACGGGGGTCAGCGTGGGCGGATGCCGCCGTAGATCCCTCGGTCGACGATCCACGGCCGCAACACGCGGTCGTACACCGGGCGCGGGATCGGGAACGGGAGTCCGTTGGGGGTGAACACCTCCAGCCCGTCGTCCTGGGGGCCCAGTACCGATCCCCACCGCGTCGACCGGGGGCGATATCGCTTCGGTGACCCACCGGCCAGGTCGGCCAGGACGTTGCGGGCCACCAGCCGATCGGCGCGGTTCCGTGCCGACCCGCGCAGCGGATCGGACGCCGCGACGTCGCCCACCGCGAAGGTGTGCGGCAGCCCGGGCACCCGCAGGGTCTCGTCCACGCGGACGAACCCGTCGCCGTCCAGCACGGCATCGGGCAACCAGGCGGTGTGCGGCACGGCGCGCCCGATGGCCCACACGATCGCATCGGCCGCCACGTCCGGCTGGCCGGTCTGCCACGCGATGACGCCGGCACCGACCCCGCGGACCTCGACGTCTGCGGGTGTGCGGGCGCGGTGTCCCGGGTGCATCTCGACCCCGAGTCGCTCGAGCCGCCGCCGCACCCTCCTCCACGTCCGCGGGTGGTGCTGGGCGAGTGGTCGGTCGCGGGGGAAATAGAGATCGACCTGCGCACCGGGGATCCTCGCGGCGATCCCGGCCGCCGCTGCGACGGCGGCAGCGCCGCCTCCGACGACGGCGACCCTCCGCGCACGGGCGATCGCGTCGTGGTGCGTCCGGAGGCCGTCGGCGACCGCTGCGGCGTCGACGACGGCGGGGGAGCGCCAGAAGCCGTTGGTCACCCCGGTGGCGACGACCAGTGCATCCCACGACCTGTCCGTCGATCGGCCGTCGGCGGTGGTGACGGTCGCCGTCTGCGCCTCCGGATCGATCCCGTCGACCGTGCCCTGCACGATCTCGACCGCGTCCAGGCGCCGATACCGGCCGTAGTCCACCCAGTAGTCGTCGGCCCAGCGCGCCGGGTCGGACAACCGCAGTCCCAGTTCCTGCCCGCTGACGAGGCCGGGGGTGGGCCCCACCCCGACGACGTCGACGTGGCGGGCGAGGTGCATCGCGGTGAGCACCCCGACGTCACCCATCCCCGCCACGAGGACGGTGGGTCGACTCATCGCGCAGCCGCGGCCCGCGGCGGCCGGGGGACGAAACGCGACACGCGGGCGACGACGTCGCCGTAGGCGGGGCGTGAGGCGAGGCTGCGCTCCTCCATCATCGGGATGCTGGCGCCCAGGAACATGGCGAGCATCGCCGCCGCCCCGATCCACGACCACCACGCGTCGCCGGGCACGACGGCCACGCCGAACAGGAACAAGCCCACCCAGAACCCGAACTCGCCGAAGTAGTTCGGGTGCCGCGACCACGACCAGAGACCGCGATCCATGGCCTGACCCGGCTGCTTGGTGGCGACGAACCGCCGCATCTGGTGATCGGCGGCCCACTCCAGGACGACCGCTGCCAGAGCGACCACTGCAGCGACGACGACGAGCCAGGGCAGCTCCACCGGGCGCCGTGAGACCGCCAGATAGGCGGGGATGCATCCGAGGAACACCTGCACGGACGGGATCAGGTGGATCGCGACGAGGTCGGCGATCGCCTCGAGGCGACCGGCCCGGGCCCGCAGCATCGGGTACCGCCAGTCCTCGTGGTGCAGACCGGGGAACCCGATCGCCCAGTTCGCGGTCAGCCGCACGGCCCAGATCAGCACGACGACGGTCACCACCCATGCCGTCAGGTCGTCGGCATCGACCTCCGATCGCCACCACCACCAGCCGACCAGCAGGGGCGGGACGACGCTCCAGTAGGCGTCGTAGAAGCTCGAGTTGCCATGGATCCGGCTGAAGGCGAACACCACGACCGTCGCGATGGCGTCGGCGATCGCGGCATCCCACAGCGCGGACGCGGTGCGGGGGCCCAGCCAGAGCCACAGCGCGGCCGCCGCGATCGCGACCACGTATGCGACACCGACGCGGGCGAAGGACGCAGACCTGCTCATGGGCGTGATGCTGTCACAGCGAGCACCCGGTGCCGGCGTGTTCGCGCGCGGGATCCGTGACAGTCCCGGGGGCGGGATGGTCTGCTGTGTACTCCGCGGGACGCACGACGAGGCGGGACGCACGACGAGACACAGGAGGCGACGCGTGTCGGGTGAGACGATCGGCCACACGGTCCTGGGGCGGGCCGTTCCGGCACCGGTGGAGATCCGCCATGCGACGGCGTTCACCGCGATGGTCTCGGTGTCCGCCGATGCCGTCTCGCGTCTGATCGCACCGACCGGGTTGCAACCGATGACCTGGCGCCCGGGTCGCGCGGCATGTGCGCTGGTGTTCGTCGACTACGTCGACGGCGACCTCGGGCCCTACAACGAGTTCGGCGTGTGCTTCCTGGTGCGCCACCACCGCCCCGACGCCGGCGCGAGTGGGATGCGTGCGCTGATGCGCGGGGAGGTGTGTGCGTACATCCACCACCTGCCCGTCGACGGTGATTTCACCCTCGCCGCGGGACGGGAGATCTGGGGGTTCCCCAAGACACTCGCCGACTTCGACTGCCGGCACCGATCGGTCCGCCCGCAGGGCCGTGTGCGCGCCGACGGACACGACATCGTCGACCTCCGGCTGGGACGCGGGGTGTCGGTCCCCGACACCGCGTCGGAGACGACGCTGACCGCCTACTCGTTCCTGGACGGCACCCTGCGGGCCACCCCGTGGACGATGCGGGCGGCGTCGGTGCGCACCCGGCCGGGCGGGGCCATGATCACGCTGGGCGATCACGCGATCGCCGACGAGCTCCGAGGCCTCGACATGGGGGCGACGCTCATGTCGTCGTCCATCGGTCATCTGTCCATGACCTTCGGCGACGCCGAGGTGGTGACGACACCCGCCGACTAGGGTTCGGTGCATGCCCGCCGCTCGAACGCCTGTGGCCGACTCCCATGACGTCATCCGCGTACGTGGTGCGCGCGTGAACAATCTGCGCGACGTCGACCTCGATCTGCCCAAGCGTCGCCTCACGGTCTTCACCGGGGTGTCCGGGTCGGGCAAGAGCTCGCTGGTGTTCGGCACGATCGCCGCCGAGTCGCAGCGGATGATCAACGAGACCTACAGCGCGTTCGTGCAGGGCTTCATGCCCACCCTCGCGCGCCCCGACGTCGACGTCCTGGAGAACCTGACGACCGCGATCATCGTCGACCAGGAACGCATGGGCGCCAACGTCCGGTCGACGGTCGGGACGGCCACCGACGCCAACGCCATGCTCCGCATCCTGTTCAGCAGGTTGGGCACCCCGTATGTCGGTTCGCCGCAGGCATTCTCGTTCAACGTGGCGTCGGTGAGCGGCGCGGGGGCGGTGACGGTCGAGAAGGCCGGTCGGACGGTGAAGCAGCGAGCGTCCTTCGAGGTCACCGGCGGCATGTGTCCGCGCTGCGAGGGGCGCGGCGCCGTCTCCGACTTCGACCTCACGGCGCTCTACGACGACTCGAAGTCGTTGTCGGAGGGGGCCTTGACGATCCCCGGCTACACGATGGACGGCTGGTACGGCCGGATCTTCCGGGGCTGCGGATTCTTCGACCCCGACAAGCCGATCGCCCGGTTCACCAAGCGCGAACTGGAGGCGCTGCTGTACAAGGAACCCACGCGGATCAAGGTCGACGGGATCAACGTCACCTACGAGGGACTGATCCCCAAGATCCAGAAGTCGATGCTCAGCAAGGACCGTGAGGCGATGCAGCCGCACATCCGGGCTTTCGTCGACCGTGCCATCACGTTCGACACCTGCCCCGACTGCGACGGGACGAGACTCAGCGACCTCGCCCGGTCCTCACTCATCCGGGGCGTGAGCATCGCCGACGTCTGTGCCATGCAGATCAGTGACCTCGCCACCTGGGTCGCCGACCTCGACGAGCCCTCCGTCGCACCACTGCTCACGACCCTGCGGCAGACACTCGACTCGTTCGTCGAGATCGGGCTCGGCTACCTCTCACTCGACAGGCCGGCCGGGACGCTGTCCGGTGGGGAGGCGCAGCGCACCAAACTCATCCGGCACCTCGGGTCGTCGCTCACCGACATCACCTACGTCTTCGACGAGCCGACGATCGGACTGCACCCCCACGACATCGCGCGCATGAACGACCTGCTGATCGCGTTGCGGGACAAGGGGAACACCGTCCTGGTCGTCGAGCACAAGCCCGAAGCGATCGCGATCGCCGACCATGTCGTCGATCTCGGGCCCGGTGCGGGGACCGAGGGCGGGACCGTCACCTTCACCGGATCGGTCGAGGAACTGCGCGCGAGTGACACCGTCACCGGCCGTCACCTCGACGACCGGTCCTCCGTGAAACCCACGGTCCGTACGCCGACCGGAGCGCTCGAGGTCCGCGGCGCATCCACCCACAACCTGAAGGACGTCGACGTCGACATCCCCCTGGGTGTGCTCGTGGTCGTCACCGGGGTCGCGGGATCGGGCAAGAGTTCGCTGATCGCCGGGTCGGTCGCGCGGCGTGACGGCGTGGTGACCGTCGACCAGGCGGCCATCAAGGGATCCCGACGGAGCAATCCGGCGACCTACACCGGGCTGCTCGAGCCGATCCGCAAGGCGTTCGCGAAGGCCAACGGGGTCAAACCCGCACTGTTCTCACCCAATTCGGAGGGTGCGTGCCCGGCGTGCAACGGTGCCGGCGTCGTCTACTCCGACCTCGCGATCATGGCGGGTATCGCGACCACCTGCGAGGTGTGCGAGGGCCGACGGTTCCTCGCCGAGGTGCTCGAACTGACCCTGAACGGCCGCGACATCAGCGAGGTGCTCGCGATGTCGGTGGCGCAGGCCGCCGTGTTCTTCGCCGAGGGCGAGTCGAAGGTCCCTGCCGCGCTGAAGATCCTGACCAGGCTCGAGGACGTCGGCCTCGCCTACCTGCGGCTCGGACAACCGCTCACGACGCTGTCGGGTGGCGAACGCCAGAGGCTGAAGTTGGCGTCGCAGATGGGCTCCGCGGGCGACGTCTACGTCCTCGACGAACCCACCACGGGCCTGCACCTGGCGGACGTGGAACAACTCCTCGGCCTGCTCGACCGGCTGGTGGACGGCGGACGCAGCGTCATCGTGATCGAACACCACCAGGCGGTGATGGCCCACGCCGACTGGATCGTCGACCTGGGCCCGGGTGCGGGGCACGACGGCGGACGCATCGTGTTCGAGGGCACGCCCGCCGATCTCGTCGCCACCCGGGCGACGCTGACCGGTGAGCACCTGGCCGCCTACGTCGGCGCCTGACGAGGTGGTGCGGCCCGCAGGTGCGCCCGCTCGCCCTGCTTGCCGAAGAGACTGAGGAACTCGACGGCCCGGCCGTCGGCGGATCCGAACCAGTGGGGGAGTCGGGTGTCGAACTCGGCCGCCTCGCCGGCGGTGAGCACGATGTCGTGCTCACCGAGCACCAGGCGCAGACGGCCGTCGAGCACGTACAGCCACTCGTACCCGGTGTGCGTCCGCGGACTCGGTGCCATCCCGGGATCGGACGGGTCGAGGACGATCTTGAACGCCTGGATGCCACCGGGACGGCGGGTCAGGGGCAGGACCGTCCGGTCGCCGGCACGCGTCGCGCGCAAAGCGACGCGCGGGTCGCCGGTGAAGGGGGCGTCCACGAGTTCGTCGAGCGTCACACCGTAGAGGCGGGCCAGCGGTAGCAGGAGTTCGAGACTCGCGCGCCGACCGCCGGACTCCAGGCGTGACAGCGTGCTCCGCGAGATCCCGGTCTGCGTCGAGACCTCCTCGAGCGTCAACTCACGGTGCTGACGCAGCTCCCGCAGCCGCGGGCCCGCCGCGGCGATCGCCTGATCGGTCTCGTCGTCCATGGCCAGCAGTGTGCCATAACCGGGAACAACATTGCCGATATCGTGCTTTCTGTGGACTCTGGTCCTCGCGGTCCGGACGCGGGACCCCACGACGAGAGGAGCAGGACGTGCACGACGAGACGGTGGACGTGGTGGTGATCGGTGGCGGGGCCGCCGGATTGAACGGGGCGCTGATGCTGGCGCGGTCGAGGAGGTCCGTCGTCGTCGTCGACGCGGGCGAACCGCGTAACGCCCCGGCGCATGCGGTGCACGGTCTGCTCGGGCGGGAGGGCATGTCACCGCGCGAATTGCTCGCGATCGGGCGTCGCGAGGTGTCCGGATACGGCGCGCGGATCGTCGACGGGCGCGTGCTCGAGCTGTCCGGTGACCTGACGAGCGGGTTCGGCATCCGTGTGGACGACGGATCCACCGTGCGCGCACGGCGCGTCCTGGTGGCGACCGGTCTGACGGACATCCTCCCGGCGATCCCCGGGATGACCGAGTTGTGGGGGATCGACGTGCTGCACTGCCCGTACTGCCACGGATGGGAGGTGCGCGACCGGGCGATCGGCATCGTGTCCACCGGGCCGGCGTCGACCCACCACGCCCTGCTGTTCCGACAGCTCTCCGCCGACGTCGTCTTCTTCGCGAACGACCTCGCGCTCGACGACCAGGTGCGCGATGAGCTGGCGGCCAGGGACATCCGTGTCGTGGAGGGTCCGGTCGCCGCGCTCGACACCGACGACGGACGGTTGCGCGCCGTCCGGTTGGCCGACGGGTCGGTGATCGAGCGTGCGGCGGTCGCGGTGGCCCCACGTCTGGAAGCCCGAGTCGACTTCGCCGCTGGTGTCGGACTCCGGGCCGTCGAGCACCCGATGGGCGTCGGCACACATCTCCCGGCCGGTCCGACCGGCGCCACCGACATCCCCGGGGTGTGGGTGGCCGGCAACGCCGGTGACCTGATGGCGCAGGTCGGCGCGTCGGCGTCGCAGGGTGCGCTGGCCGGAGCCCACATCAACGGCGACCTCGTCGCCGAGGACACCCGCGACGCGGTCGCGGCGCGGTCGGGGGCGTCGGTCAGCTGACGACGTCGAGCGTCGCGCGGATGATGCTGTCGGTGTCGATGCCGTGGTGGCGATAGGTGTCGTCGAGCGCCCCGGCCTGACCGAAGCTGGCGACACCCAACGCGCGCAGGGGGACCCGGTGGATGGTGGCCAGGAACGCCAGCGTGTGCGGATGCCCGTCGAGGACGGTGACCATGGGTGCCGCGCGGTCCGCCGGGAAGACGCTGTCGAGGATCCAGGTCGGCGCCTCGTGGCGACCGTCCCGGGCCTGCAGAGCGGCGAAGAGCAGCCCCGGGCTGGTCACGCAGATCACGTCGACGGCGATGTCCATGGCCGCCAGGCGATCTGCGGCCTCCACGGCCTCGGTCGCCATCGCGCCCATCGTCACCAGCGTCGCGGCCGGGGTGTCCACGGACCGCAGCGCGTAGGCACCGGCGACGACGTGCCGGCGTCGTCGTTCGCGGGCCGCCGGGTCCGGCGGGACGTCGGCCAGTTGCTGTTCGACGGGACGTGTGGACAGGCGCAGGTACGCCGATCGGCCGTCGGGGCGCCCGAGATGCGCCAGACAATCCAGCAGGATCCACTGCACCTCGATCGCGAACGCAGGCTCGTAGGTGATGCACCCGGGCTGCTCGAGGCCCACCGACGGTGTCGTGATCGACTGGTGTGCACCGCCTTCGGCGGCCAAGCTGACCCCCGACGGCGTTCCGACGAGGATCGACTGGCCGCCGGCGTAGACCCCGAAGGACCACGGCTCCAGCGCACGTTCGACGAACGGGTCGTAGAGGACACCGATCGGCAGGAGCGGCTGCCCCCACCGGCTCCAGGTGGCTCCGAGCTCGCCGAGCAGACCCACGAGGTTGGTCTCGGCGATCCCGAGTTCCATGTGTTGGCCGGTGGGCCGTTCGCGCCAGTGCATGATCGTCTCGGCGTCGTCGGCGAACCAGTCCCGACGCTCGGCGGCCGACCACACACCCACCTTGTTCAACCATCCGGCGAGGTTCGTCGTCGAACTGACGTCGGGGCTGACCGTGACCACGCGCTCGGCGATCTCCGGTGCCTCACGGGACAGGTCGAGCAGTACGCGACCCAGTGCCGCCTGTGTGGTCGAGGTGGCCGACGGCGTCCGGTCGACGTCGCGGGGCACGGTGAGGTCCGGGAGGGCGGGCACGGGCGGGCGTTCGAGTCGTCGTGCGGTCTCCGCGCACAGCCGCCCCTCGGGGGAGTCGGGATCGAACCGCTGCCAGGGGTGGTCGACGTCCTCGCCCATCGAGGCCGCGAGGTCGGCGAACTGCTCGACGGTCAGCAGCGACGAGTGGTTCTGCGGGTGGCCCTGGATCGGGAGCCCGAAACCCTTCACCGTGTAGGCGAGGATGACCGTCGGACGGTGATCGTCGATGCGCGCGTAGGCGTCACGGAGCGCCTCGATGTCGTGTCCGCCGAGGTTCGCGATCGCGGCGACCAACGCGTCGTCGTCGAGGTCGGCCACGACCGACGCCACCGTCTGCGCCTCCGGTCCGTCGCCGGGCAGCCGCTCACGCAACTCCGAACCCGAACAGCGCAGCAGACGTTGGTACTCCGGGTTGGGCATCTCGAGGATGCGGCGACGCAGCGCCTCGCCGCCCTCGCGGGCGAACAGTCGCTCCAGTGTCCGGCCGAATGCGACCGTGAGGACCTGCCAGCCCGCCGCGGCGAACATGTCCTCCAGCCGGCGGGCCGCGATGTTCGGCACCACCCGGTCGAGCGACTGCCGGTTCATGTCGACGATCCACACGATCTCGCCGAGGTCGGCGACCGACGGGTCGAGGATGGCCTCCCACACCGCGCCCTCGTCGAGTTCGGCGTCACCGACGAGCGAGTACTGCCGACCGGTGCCCGTCGTGCCGAAGGACGTGTCGACGTACCGGCGTGCGATCGCGCCCCACAGCGGTGCCGTCGCGCCGATGCCGACGGATCCCGTGGAGTAGTCGACCCGGTCGGGATCCTTGCTCCGGCTGGGGTAGGACTGCAGGCCGCCGTACTCCCGCAGGGTGGTCAGCCACCGTTCGTCGAGGTCGCCGAGGAGATGGTTGATGGCGTGCAGGACCGGCGAGGCGTGCGGTTTGACCGACACCCGGTCACCGGCCCGGAGCTGCCCGAACCACAGTGACGTCATGATGTGGACCATCGACGCGCACGACGCCTGGTGGCCGCCGACCTTGAGACCGCTCGGATTCGGCCGCACCCGGTTGGCGTGATGGATCATCGCCGTCGCGGTCCACAGGACGCGGCGCGCGATCGTGTCGAGCGTCGCCTGGTCGGGTGTGCTGGGCGCGGCGTCAGGAGCGCTGATGGTCATGGTGGGTGCCCTCCGGTCTGCGGTCTCGAGGCTGTGTCGCGGCGGTGACCAGGGGAGCCCAGTGCGTCGCGAGCAGGGTGACGAGCGTGTCCGCCGCCACGTCCGCGGCGTCGTCGGAACACCAGATGACATGCCCGTCGCAGCGGACGGCGACGGCTCCGCCTCGCATGGTCCCCAGTATGCGTGCTGCCCGGTCGGGGTCGACGCAGGACGAGGTCACGTCGACGACGTCGAGGTGGAGGCCGGCGGGGACGCGGTCACCGAGCACGGTTCGCCAGGAGTTCGGCGAGGACGTGACGAGCGTGATGGCGGTCGGGTCGGGATCGACCATCTGCAGCAGTGACGTCCGGTCGTCGCCGACCGCGACCGGCAGGTGGGGGAGTCGACCGCCGACGAGTGCGGCGGGCACGTACTCGACGACGTCGTCGGGACCCGGCGGCGGCGAGGTCTCGGCGAACAGGGGTCCGCCGTGGCGGAAGCCGAACTCCAGACCCGACGAGATGAAATGGGGGAGCTGATCCGGTATCGCCGCGGCCGCGCGGTCGCGAGCGCGACGACCCCGCGACGACTCGCTGTCGAGCACGGCGGTACGGGCCAGCCCCGCGCGCACGACACGGTCGGCGAGTGCGGCGCCCATGGAGTCGGGCAACCACCGCAGCGGTGGCCGGGACATCAGCGCCGTCGCCCGGTGCAGTGCCCGGTTCGTCGCCCCGAAGTGTCGGGTGACGTCGTCGAGCTGGAAGTGGTTGCTCACGCTGTGGTGGGCGAACCTCTCCACCACCGGGCGGCGTTCGATCTCATAGGTGTCGAGGAGGTCGTCGTCGACGTCCCGGGTCAGCACCGCGTCGATCTTCCACGCCAGGTTGTGTGCGTCCTGCACACCGCTGTTGAGTCCGTATCCCCCCGTGTGTGGGAAGCGGTGCGCCGCGTCGCCGATCAGCAGGACACGACCGGACCGGAAGGTCGAC
Organism: Williamsia sp. SKLECPSW1; assembly: GCF_054332755.1. NCBI lineage: Bacteria > Bacillati > Actinomycetota > Actinomycetes > Mycobacteriales > Nocardiaceae > Williamsia > Williamsia sp. SKLECPSW1. The sequence goes on from NZ_JBTGLI010000002.1 coordinate 116,510, forward strand.
GCCGTCTGCGACGTCATCGTCCACGTCCCGGTGGACACGATCTCCGTCGTGACGTCGCCGCCGAGGACCTCGGGCAGCGTGCGACGCCAATGGGTCTCGGGGTCGGCGGCGATCGTCTGACGCGGATGGAGATACGTGCCCATCAGGACGTAGTGGTGGTCCGCGTGAGCGATGAGGACACCGGCAAACGTCGGTCGGTAGATCCAGGTGAGCAGCGGGCGCTCGGCCGGATGCAGGTCGGGCGAGCGGAAGAAGACGCTGCCCATCCGGGCGAGGACGGGCCCGTGCAGCGCGATCCCGAGGTCGTCGCGGATGGTGCTGTTCGCGCCGTCGGCCGCGACGAGGAGATCACTGCGCAGCGGGCCGTTCGTCGTGGTGGTCGTGATGCCGTCGGCACTCGTCTCCACCCCGGTCGCCGATGTGCCGCGGCGGAAGTCGACGAGTGGGTCCTCGTCGAGTCGCCGCCAGAGGATCGGCATCAGCAGATGCTGTCCGACGTGCGAGAGCAGGAAGTCGCTGTGGGATCGCACCCGATCGAGCTGATCGGGACGGGACAGCAGGTCGATCTCTCCGAGAGGCGGCCGGCCGGGCCCCGACGTCCATCGGATGAGGTTCACCTCGTCGATCGGCGGGGAGAGTGCGGCCACCTCCTGGGCGAGGCCGGATCCGACCTCCCGCCAGATCTCCAGCGTCCGAGCGTTGATGACGTGCGCGGCAGGGTGCGTGAGCGGTGCACGTCGACGGTCGACGACCGTCGACGGGATGCCCCGTGCGGACAGCAGCAGTGCGAGGGTGGCGCCGCTCGCGCCCGCGCCGCTGATGAGCACTGGGACGTCGCGGGCGGTCACAGGGTGCGAAAGGTGATCGCGCGCTTGTTCACCCGCGGCTTCGTGCCGGGGCGCACGCCGGCGTGACGGTGGGTGAGCGTCTCGGCGGGCTCGCCGGCGCGAAGTCGCTCCAACAGGTACGTCGGATCGATCGTCACCCCGATCGGGTTCTCGGCGAACTCCTCGCTGTCGAAGAACGCGGCGGTCTCTTCCGGGGTGCGGAAGTTCTCGACCTGGAACTCCAGCCGGATCCCGTCGGGGTCCTCGTAGTAGAGCGAGGTGGTCGGACCGTGGTTGATCGACCACACCGGGTGGATCCCGAGTGCGGCGAGCCGTTCGTGGTTGAGCAACAACCGTTCCAGCGAGCCGTAGGTGAAGGCGAGGTGATCGACGCCGAGGATCTTCCTGCGCAACCGCGCCAGGGGGAACACGCGTCGCACGATCGCGGGGATCTTGACGAGCGCCAGTCGATGGCTCTCCTCGTCCCAGGTGAGGAAGGCGATCTGGTCGTCCTCGTGGACCACGCGGGCACCGAACACCTGTCGGTACCACTCGATCATCTCCGCCGCCCGAGGCGTTTTCACGACGTAGTGGGCGAGCAGCTCGGGCGCGAGGGCCTGCGACGTGGGTGCGGTGTCCGTCATGGTCGTCCTCCTCCGACGGGTTCGGCGTCGACGATCGGGGTGCGTTGCATCCCGAGATCCAGTGCGCCGTCCGGGGTCCGGATCGACGCGGTGACCGTGCTCCCGGCCCGCAGGAACGGGCCGTCGAGGTTGCGGCGGATGAACAGCCGCCACATCAGGTCCTCCGGGAGGAGGGCGGTCGCGAGGTGGCGGACGACGGGGTGCGGGGACCTCGCCGCGGTGCCGTGCGGCGTGCCGGTCAGCACGACGTCGCCCGGCGAGAGGTTGCAGAACGTGCTGAGCTCGGTGAGGGTCTCGGCCGGTCGATGGACCATGTTCGCCGTGCTGTCGGTCTGTCGCAGATCGCCGTCGACGCGCAGCTCCAGCGTGAGGTCGTCGAGACGGGCGTAGTCCGACTCGTCGAGGACGAGGAGTTCGGGTCCCAGCGGACAGAATCCGCGGTAGCTCTTGCCCTTCAGGTACTGACCCTGCGGCAGCTGGACGTCCCGCGCCGACAGGTCGTTGCCGATGGTGACCGCCGCGACGTACCGGGGGAGGTCCTCGTCGGTGACGGTGACCGGGCCGTCGATCGTCGTGCCGATGACCAGGCCGAGTTCGATCTCGTAGTCGAGGAGGCGGACGTGACTCGGGCGGGTGACGGGGTCGTACGGACCTGTCACGGCGGCGTCGGTCTTGTCGAAGAACAGGTTGAAGGTGCGCTTGTCCGGGTTCATCCCCGACTCGATCGCATGCTGCCGGTAGTTCGCGCCCTGACACATCACCCGGCACGGCACCGTCACCGGTGAGAGCACCGAGACCTCGGACAGGAAATGTGCCGGGGCGCGGTTCTGTGCGTTCTGCCAGTCGTCCCTGCCGGACTCCAGCAGCGCACCCGTGGTCGGGTAGTCGTCGTCGAGGGCGAACACGTCGTCGCCGCGCACCACACCCCAATACGTCGACCCCTCGACGACGTAGCGGATCAGTCTGGTCGCCACCGGCGGCCCCCTTCGTGGTCGGAACCTGGTCGTCCGCAGACTGTATCGATTACGTTGACTGCAAGTCAATGAACACCGGTCAACAGTTGCTGTCGACGTCTCCTAGGATCAGCGGTGTGCGAACGCCCGCGGACGACCCGCCCGACACCGCCGTGTCGACGACGCGCGCGGAGCAGAAGGCGGCCACGCGCGAACGTCTTCTGTCCGCGGCGTCGGAGTTGTTCGCAGAGCGTGAGTTCGGCGAGGTGACGGTTGCCGACATCGCAGGTCGAGCAGGGGTGGCGCATGGCTTGCTGTTCCATCACTTCGGATCGAAACAGGCGATCTACCGTGCGGTCCTCGACGGTGTGGTCGAGGAGATGGACGCCGCGTTCGTCCCCGACGACGACGATCCGCCGTTCGTCGCCATCCGGAAGGGCCTGCGCGCCCACCTCGGGTACATCGCCGAGCACCCGGCGCTGGCGACGCGGCTCATCGCCGGCGGGGCGTCGACGGACGTCGACGTGCGGGGTGCCTCACAGGTCGGCCGTGACCGCGTCCTGCGGTTGCTGACCGATCAGCTGGGGGTGGACGCGGATGGCGATGTGGTCGCGTTCGTCGCGAGCACGGTCGTCGCGGCGGTGGACGAGGCCTCCGTGCAATGGGTGCGTCGCGGCTGCAGCACGCCCGTCGACGACCTCGTCGAGTGGCTCCTGGCCATCGGTCTCGCCGCCATCGGCGGAGCGACGACACTCGACCCCGACGCAGACGTCCGTTCTGTTCTCGCCGCCCTCGGGGAGGGTGAGTGGTCAGCCGGGCTCGACGACGCCTGACCCACGACGGCGGGCTGCGACCGGGGGTGTCAGTTCGTGCGGTCGGCGAAGCCGTCCGAGAGATCCCCCGGCGCCACCGAGATCACCGACTCGTCGTCGGCACCGACGTGCTCGAAGAGGGTGATGTACGCGAACTCCGGGACGACGTAGATCGGGTGGGTCGGCCCCTCGTCGCGGAACCGGCGCATGTCGTCGAGGTGGTCGTTCTGGTACAGCACGGTCTTCGCGCCGTCGTCCTCCACCCACTTCGGGAAGAAGATGGTGCCGTGCAGCCGACGCCGGCCGGGCAGCACGTTCACGACGACCGAGGTGCCGGTGGGCTCGTTCCACGACACCTTGTAGACGTCGTCGTCGAGAGCGACGAGATCGACCTCCTGATCCTTCACCCAGCGGCCACCCACCATGCCGGTGTGGATGCGATAGTCGATCGTCGTCGCGTTCTTGACGTACATCTCGTACTGCCATCCGTTGGCGTAGGTGTAGATGAACCGGTGGCCGACGATGCCGTCGAGGTTCTGGGGCGGGACGGGGTGCGCGACGGACGTGGTGATCTCGGTCATGAGATCATTTTGCCACAAAACTAAAGTGGGGGCAGATGCCGAAGACGACGACGACCGACGACGCGACCCGCCTGGGCCGGATGTCCGGCCCGCTGCGACGGGCGATGCTGCGGGCCGTGCGTGTCGCTGCCGATCTGCCCGATCTGCCCGAGGCTCAGATCGAGGTGTTGCGCGTGCTCGCGGTCGAGCCGCAGATCAGCTCCGGCGATCTCGCGACCCGGTTGCGCATGGCCCGTCCGACGACGAGCAACCTCGTGACGACGATGGTGCGACAGGGGCTCGTGGAACGCGAACCCTCCGGCGGCGATCTGCGCCGCGTCGTCATCCGGCCGACCGCCCACGCTCTCGAACTGCTGACGCGGTACGACCGCGCCGGCCGGCAGGTGCTCTCCGACGCTCTCGCATCCCTCGATCCCGATGAGCGTGAAGCGGTCGTCGCGGCACTCCCCGCGTTGGAGGCGCTCACCGCCGTACTGGTCGAGATGTCCACGTCGACGGCGGATCACCCCGCACCGTAGGAGTCGGCGGATCACCCGCCCGAGCCCAGAGGGCCGTGGCTGGACACGCCCGGATGCGCCATCCGCGCGGCCCGTCTCGACGTCGACGGTGACAGTCGGACCGGATGTCCTCTCGGAAGTGTTCAGGCCAGCAGGCGCCACAGCCCGACGATCCCGACGACGACGATGATCGCGCGCAGGGCAGTCGGAGACAGGCGTCGTCCGTATCGCGCCCCGACCGATCCGCCGAGCAGCGATCCGACCGCGATGAGACCGGCTGCCTCCCAGCTGATCCGGTCGTATGCGACGACGGTGAACGAGACGGCCGCGACCACGTTGACGATCAACGAGAGCAGGTTCTTCGTCGCGTTCATCCGCTGCATCGACTCGGGGAGAAGGATTCCCATCGCCGCCATCAGCAGGATCCCCTGTGCCGCGGTGAAATAGCCGCCGTAGACGCCGACCGCGAAGGTGGCGATCGTCAGGACAGCCATCCGTGGACGCGTGATCTGTCCACCGGCTCGTCCGGCGGCGTCGGAGCGGGACCGCACCCAGGTCTGGATCCGGGGTTGGAGCACGAGCAGGACCAGCGCCGAGATGAGCAGCACGGGGACGACCGCCTCGAACACCGACGGAGGCAGATGCAGGAGCAGCCAGGCGCCGATCAACGCTCCGACCAACGACGCGGGCGCCTGCCACATGAGGCGGCGGCCCTGACCGCGCAGCTCCCGCCGATACCCCCACGTGCCCGAGACGCCGCCGGCGACGAGACCGATGGCGTTCGACATGGTCGCGATCTGCGGCGCGTACCCGAACGCCACGAGGGTCGGGAACGTCACCAACGTGCCCGATCCCACCACTGCGTTGATGGCGCCTGCACCGAACCCCGCGACGAGGATGACGAGGGCTTCGACGGCGGACACGCGGTCGACGCTACGTGCCGCCGGCAGAGCTCCGTCGGGGCCCCGGGATGCGTCGATGACTCAGTCGACCGGACGGCCCTGCCCGCCACACCCGCTCGTCACGCCGGTCTCACCGTCGGCGATGCCGCATCAGCAGTTCCTGCCAGTCGCCCGGGACGCGATCGGCCGGCCCCGGCGTCGGCTGGTCCGACGGACGGGCATGAGGCGGTGCGAGTTCCGGACCGGAGAGCATCTCGTTCGTCGTGTAGCTGTAGAACCAGTCCTCCCCGGGCTCGAAGCTCTGCACGACCGGGTGCCCGGACTCCTGTGCGTGCCTCGTCGCGTGCGTGCCCAGCGAATCGTCACAGCAGCCGACGTGCCCACACTGCGCGCACCGGCGCAGGTGGAACCACCACCCGCTCTCGGCGTCGCAGTCGACACAGCCGGTACCGCTGGGCGGTCGGGACGGATCGATGCCGGTCTCGCTCACAGTGCCTCCTCGATGCGCTCGACCGAGCCTGTCACACGGCGTCGTCGTCAGCAGAGCAGTGCGGCGTCGGTTGGTGTTCCCGTCACGCCGTCGTGCCGATGAGGTCGCACAGAGCGTCCCGGGTCGACTCCACGGAGGCGATCAACGCGTCCGGGTTGCGGACCCGGTGTTCGGGCGCGGCGATCGCCAGTGCGCCCCGCAGGGTCCCGTCCGAGCACACGATGGGGACGGCCACGCACCCGAAACCGGGGGTCAGGGAGCCCACCTGTGTCGCCGGGACCAGTTGCTGCGAACGGTGTCCCGAGTCGTGCGCCAGCAGCAGCCGTCCGACCGCGGACACCCGGTGGTCACGCAGGATCCGGGAGGCGTCGGACAGGGGGTAGTCGGGGTCGAGGTCCATCGGCGTGATGCGGGCACGGGGAGTGCCCACCCGCAGATAGCCGAACAGGTGCAGGCCGAAGCGCATGCCGGCGCGGGCCTCGTCCAGGACGGACCGGACCCGATCGGGAACGGTCGTCGCGGTGGCCGTTCCGATCAGCCGATCGACCTTGCGGCCCAGAGCGAAGCCACCGAGATCCGGTGTGCGGACGAGATACTCCTCCTGGGCCAGGAGATTGACCAGACGGTAGGTGGTCGACCGTGGCAACCCGAGACTCCGGGCCAGGTCGTTGGCGCTGACGCCCGGCCCGCTCGCGGCGACCTCCTCGATGAGCTCGAGCGCGGAGATGACCGATCGGGACGCCCCGTCGCCGCCGAAACCGCTCACCGGGGTGTGCGGCGGAGGTGGCCGCTCCACAGATCGGCCCGCGTCGGGGTGTCGTGGACCCCGATCAGTCGCAGCCTCTCCGGTTGCCGTCGCCGCAGGACCGCATAGGTCATCGCCGCGGCCAGGAACCAGATCAGCGCCCCGACCGCCCCCAGGCCCCACGCGGTGTCGACGATCGTGGCGACGAACACGACCCCGACCACCCCGAAAGCGGCGGCCGCGGCGACGGAGACGGCGACGATCGGAGCCCGTAGCTCGCCCAGCCGGTGCAGGAACACCGGGGCGGCCACACTGACGATCACATAGGAGGCGATGAACCCGATCACCGGCGCTGCGGCCAGCGACCCGACCATCGCCGTCAGGGTCGCGCCGGATGCCGCGACCACCACCGGGATCGCGACGATCACCGTCATCGACGCGGTGATCGCGACGACCGGCGTCTTGTGTCGGACGTGTGTGCTGCCGAACCCGGTGGGCAGCACACCCTCGCGGGACAGGGAGAGGAGCAATCGCGCGAGGGCGGTCACACAGGCGATCGTGCAGGCGAGGAAGGACGCGACCACGCCGAGGTCGACGACCGGCGCCAACCACCCCTCGCCGACGCGCCCCACGAGGCTGTCGAGGTTTCCGTCGACGACGAGGGGCGCCGGCGCCGAAGCGCGCCCGATGCCCTGGGCCACGGCGACGACGAGCACCACGACGGCGCCGAGGACGAGGGAGTCGCGGATCGCGGAGGGAACCGAGCGCAACGGTGTCCGGGCCTCCACGGACAGCGAGGCGGCGCTCTCGAAACCGATGAGAGCGCAGGTGGCCAGCGCGACCCCGGTCGCGAAGTCCGCGAGACCGGTGGGGGCGGCGGTGAGCGCGGAGAGGTCGATCCGCCCGTGCACCGTCGCGACGACCGTGACGGCGACGGCGATCAGGATGGTCACCGCCACCATCTCCACCACCAGACCCACCCGCGCCGATGCCCGGATGCCGCGCAGGAGAACCACCGTGCTGACCAGACCGACGGTCGCGATCGCCGCGACCACGACCGTCGCGGAAGGCCGATCGACCCCGACCACCCGCAGCAGGTAGACCGACGTCTCGGTGAGGGTGAACATCGCCAAGGCGCCGTACCCGAGGATCATCGCGGCCGCCGTCGCGAATCCCGCCGCGGGGCCCAGCCCCTTGGCCGCGTAGGTGTAGAGGGCACCCGGGGCGGCGAGTCGCGAGGCGAACTCGGTGAGGACGCGGGAGACCAGGCCCGCCAACAGGACCGCGACCACGATGCTGCCGATCAGCGCGGCGCCGGACTCCGCGATGAGCAACGGCACCGTCGCGCCCGCCGCGCACGGCGCCATCACCGCGACGGACTGGGCGGCGACGTCGGCGCGCCCCAGCGACCGACGGTCGAGGCCGGCCAGGCGGCTCCGCGCGTGCAGCGACACCGGACCGCGCTGTCGCTCCGAGGGGACTGTCGCCATGGCGCCGGACGCTAGAGACACCGGGTTTCGGTGGCGTTACCCACTCGTGAGGTGGCTGTGTCGCGGTGTGGGACCGCGGACGGCGGGACGTCCCGGCGGCCACACGAAGGTGTTACCGGAGGGCAACGGCGGTGCCGCGTCCACCGTCCACCGTGGGTTCCACACCGGTCGCCGTCCCGTCGCGACCGCCCGGACTGGGGAGTACCCATGGCCACCGAATTCGTTCCCACCGGCCCACCGGCCCCGGCGGTCGCCGGCCCGTCCATGTCGTCGGCGACCCGCGCCGCGCCGCTCCGCGGGACCCTCGGTGCGGGGGCGATCGTGTTCATGGTCGTCGCGGCGGCCGCACCGCTGACCGTCGTGGGCGGCGGGGTACCGATCGGCATCCTGCTCGGCAACGGTGCCGGTGTGCCGATGATGTTCCTCGTCGCGGCCGTCGTCCTGCTGCTGTTCTCCGTCGGTCTGAGCGCGATGGCGCGTCACGTACCCCGTCCCGGGGCGTTCTTCACCTACGTCGGATACGGGATCGGTCGGCCGCTCGGTCTGGGTGCGGCGCACCTGGCCCTGATGACCTACACGTTGGTGCAGGCCGCCGTGTACGGCTACATCGGGGGAGCGCTGAGGTCGTCGATCGTCGAGCTCGGCGGGCCGTCGATCCCGTGGTGGGTGTGGAGCCTCGCCGTCGTCGGCGTCACGGGCCTGCTCGGATACCGCCACATCGAGCTCAGCGGACGGGTTCTGGGGATCCTGTTGGCCGCCGAGGTGGGCATCGTCGTCGCCCTCGACGTCGCCGTGATGATCCGGGGCGGCGATGCCGGGCTCTCGGCGGACTCGTTCACGCCCGATCAGTTCCTCTCGGGCTCACCGGGGATCGGCCTGATGTTCGCGGTCGCCGGGTTCATCGGTTTCGAGGCTACGGCCATCTTCCGGGACGAGGCCCGCGACCCGGACCGCACGATCCCCCGGGCGACGTACGCCGCCGTCGTCGTCATCGGTGTGTTCTACACCGTCTCGTCGTGGTGCCTGGTCCAGGCGTGGGGATCGGCGCGGGTGGTGGAGGTCGCCGCGGCGGACCCCGCCGGGATGATCATGACGACCGCGCGCCGCTACCTCGGCGAGTGGGGTGGCGTCACCGTGCACGTCCTGCTGCTCACCAGCCTCTTCGCGTGTGTGTTGAGCTTCCACAACGTCCTGACCCGGTATCAGCACGCCATGGCCTCGGCCACGGCCATGCCCGGACGGTTCGCAGCGGTGCACCCGACCCACGGCTCCCCCCATGTGTCGTCGATGGTGCAGACCGCCACGGCCGCAACGCTGGTCGTGGTGTTCGCGTTGTGTCGCCTCGATCCCGAGCTACAGGTGTTCGCATGGTTCTCCGGTGCGGCGACCCTCGGCATCGTCGCGTTGATGGCGCTGACGTGTGTCGCGGTCGTCGTCTACTTCCGGCGCAGCACAGTCCGCCCCGGGGTGTGGCAGTCGGTCATCGCGCCGGTGCTCGGACTCGTCGGCCTGCTCGCCATCCTCGTCGTCGTCGTGACGAACTTCGCGACGCTCATCGGTGGTTCGTCCACCCTCGCGGTGATCCTCATGCTGGTCGTCGCCGCGACTCTCGTGGTGGGCGTCGTCCAGGCCAGGATGATCGCCCGCCGGGATCCCGCGGCGTACCGCACGCTCACCGACGCCATCGCACGCTGATTCCCACATCAACGACTCCCACATCAACCCAGGAGAACCCATCTGATGACAACGATCGACGCGACACCCACCACGTCTGCGGTTCTCGGCAGTCTCAGCGCCGACGAGATCCGGCGCGCGCGAGAACTCCTCGGAGAGGCCGGCGCGCTGACGCCGACGACACGGTTCGTCTACGTGGGGCTCGACGAACCCGACAAGGCAGAGGTTCTCGCCCACGCCGCCGGGCAGGCGCCCGCACCCGCACGGATCGTGCGCGCCCTTCTGCTGGACATCGCCGACGGCGCCTCGAGCGATGTTCTCGTCGACCTCGACTCCGGTCGGGTCGAGCACCGCGCGATCGACGTCCGGGCCGGCCAGGTGCCGATCCTCGACGGTGAGTTCGAGATCGTCGCGGAGTTCCTCGCCACGGAGCCACGCTGGATCGCGGCGCTGGAGAAGCGGGGGATCGACCCGGCCAGCGTTGTCGTGGTGCCGCTGTCCGCAGGCTCGTACGACCTGCCCGGTGAGGCGGGCAAGCGGATCGTGCGGTCGTTCGCGTTCGTACAGGAGCACCCCAAGGACCACCCGTGGGCGCACCCGGTCGACGGGCTGTGTGCCTACGTCGACATCATCGGCCACGAACTCGTCGACCTGGTCGACTACCGCACCTACGACGTACCGGCGGAATCGGGGAACTTCGACGACCCGGCCGTGGCCGGACCACCGCTCGAGGGACTGACGCCGATCGAGATCACGCAGCCGGAGGGGCCGAGCTTCACCGTCGACGGCGAGCACATCGAGTGGGCCAACTGGTCGCTCGACATCTCCTTCGACGCCCGCGAGGGCCTGATCCTGCGGCGCCTGAGCTACCTCGACCGTCCGGTGATGTATCGCGCCTCGATCGACGAGATGGTCGTCCCGTACGGCGATCCGTCACCGAATCGTTTCTGGCAGAACTACTTCGACACCGGGGAGTACGTGTACGGGCGGTACGCCAACTCGCTGACGTTGGGGTGCGACTGCCTCGGCGAGATCCACTACTTCGACGTCGTCCTCGCGGACGAGCAGGGCAGCCCACGGGTTGTCGAGAACGCCATCTGCATGCACGAGGAGGACTACGGGACGCTGTGGAAGCACAGCGACGTGTTCACGGGGTCGAGTGAGGTCCGTCGCCAGCGACGACTCGTGATCAGCTTCTTCACGACCGTCGGCAACTACGACTACGGGTTCTACTGGTACCTCTATCTCGACGGCACCATCGAACTCGAGGCGAAGCTGACCGGCGTCGCGTTCACCGCGGCGTATCCGCCCGAGGGGTCGTCGTACCAGAGTCACGTCGCACCGGGTCTCGGGCTGCCGTTCCATCAGCACCTGTTCAACGCGCGCCTCGACATGACCGTCGACGGGCTGAGCAACGCCGTCGACGAGATCGACGCCGCGACTGTGCCGATCGGGGACGGCAACCCGTGGGGGAACGCGTTCACCTTCACCTCCACCCGGATCGGCTCCGAACGCGACGGCGCACGTCGCGCGAACGCGGAGGTGGGCAGGACGTGGCACATCGTGAACACCGAGAAGACGAACAGGATGGGGGCGGCCACCGGCTACGCGCTGCACGCCCAGCAGACGCCGACGCTGCTGGCCGACCCGTCGTCGTCGATCGCCCGACGTGCGCCGTTCACGACCAATCAGGTCTGGGTGTCGCGGTACGACAAGGACGAGCGGTACGCCGCAGGCGATCACGTGAACCAGAGCGACGGCTCGCAGGGCGTGGCCGCCTACATGGCGGCCGACCGGCCGCTCGACGGCGAGGACATCGTCGTCTGGCACACGTTCGGTCTCACCCATTTCCCACGCTCGGAGGACTGGCCGGTGATGCCGACCGACTACGCCGGGTTCACGCTGAAGCCCTACAACTTCTTCGACGCGAACCCGGTCCTCAACGTCCCGGCGTCGACTGCGGCGCACTGTGATCACGGGTGCTCGTGACGATCGTGGCCGGCCGTGCGAGGGAGGCGGTGCGCGTCGGTCGTGGCGTGCACCGACTCGCAGGGGGAGTGGCCGGCGACGCCGACCACACGACACACCGGATGACGATGGGCACGGCCCCGGCGGCAGGGCCGATCATGTCGATCTCGACGGGTCTTGCCGCGGTGGGTCTCGCCTTCGCGGTCGTCGTCATCTGGTGTCTGACATCCGGCGATCGGGGACCGGGCGAGGACGGCGCAGTCTCCATCGGCGACTGAGACCCACCGCCGCACAGGTGGTCTGCAGGCTCGTGGTCAGCCTGTCGGTACGAGTGCGGGCAGCATCTGCAGCATCTCGTGGGACCGCGAACCCGGGATCGCGGTGTACACCAGCAGGAAGTGGGACTGCAGGGGGTCGATGAGCGTCTGACAGGCCAGCTCGAGCGGCCCGAGTTCCGGGTGGACGAAGTGCTTCACGTCGCGTGGCCGGACCCCGACCTCATGCGCATCCCACACCCGACGGAACTCGTCGCTCTCGGCGAGCAGGAGGTCGGCGAGCTCGGAACCACGCGACGGGCGGCCGCGGAGCGTGATGTTCTCCCGGAGGCCCGAGGCGAACATCCGGGCGAGGAAGTCGTGTTCCTCCTCGGCGTAGAGCGCCCGCGTCGCGGGATCGGTGAACCACCGGTAGCCCAGGCTGCGCGCGGGACCGGTGAACCGTGTGGTGTCACCCGTCAGCGCTACGCCCAGCGGACTCTGTCGCAATGTCTCGCCGAGCTCCGTGACGATCTCGGCGGGGGTGTCGTCGAGGCGGTCGAGGATGCGGAGCAGCCCCGGCCCGATGTGGTCACCGGAGGCGACGTGCGCGGGTGGTCGGTGGCCGGCCAGACGGAAGAGATGATCGCGTTCGACGAGTGAGAGGTGGAGTCCCTGGGCGATGGCCGCGATCATCTGCTCCGACGGCGAGGGCCCGGTGCCCCGCTCGAGGCGCGCGTAGTAGTCCGTCGACATGTGGCAGAGGCCGGCGACCTCCTCGCGGCGGAGGCCCTCGGTCCGTCGGCGTGATCCGCGCGGCAGCCCGACGTCTTCCGGCTGCAGTGCTCGGCGACGTCGCCCCAGGAAGTCGGCGAGGCCGGTGCGGTCGATCACGGTCGGATCCCCTCGGTGGTCATGATCCCGTTGTAGTGCCCCGTCGCCCCGGCAGCCACGCCTCGGTGATCCACCCCTCGGGTGATCGACCCCCGAGGGCGTGTTGTCGATGAGGTGGACCGACAGGTCCTGGATGCGTGCCACCGGGACGGCCACAGTGGTGCAGACCGCACCGAAGGAGCAGACATGCCACGCACGATCGACATCACCGTCCCCGACCTCACGGGCCGCCGAGCCGTCGTGACCGGCGGTAGCGACGGGATCGGACTCCGCATCGCCCGCAGGCTGGCACAGGCCGGCGCTGAGGTGGTCCTCCCTGTCCGCAACAGCACCAAGGGCCGAGCCGCGGTCGACGCCATCCGTGCCGGGCAGCCGGATGCCGCTGTGTCCCTGCGCATCATGGATCTCTCGTCTCTCGCGTCGGTCGCAGAACTCACGGCCGGACTCCGCGACGAGGGAAAACCGATCCACATGCTGGTAAACAACGCGGGACTGATGACGCCGCCGGAGCGTCAGGTGACCGACGACGGCGCCGAGGTGCAGTTCGCGACGAACCACCTCGGCCACGTGGCGCTCGTCGCCGGTCTTCTGCCGCTGTTGCAGGCGGGTCGGGCGCGGGTGGTGTCGCAGATCAGCGTCGCGGCGAACCGTGGGTCGATCAACTGGGACGACCTCGCATGGGAGAAGGACTACGACGGGATGGGTGCCTACAGCCAGTCGAAGATCGCACTCGGGTTGTTCGGGATCGAGCTCGGGCGCCGCAGCGAGCGGTTCGGATGGGGAGTGACGAGTGTGCTCGCGCATCCGGGGGTCGCGCCCACGAGCCTGCTGGCCGCACGACCGGAGGTCGGGCGCGCCGACGACACCCGGTCGGTGCGGCTCATCCGGTGGCTCTCCGCCCGCGGACTGGTCGTCGGGACCGCCGAGACGGCTGCCCTGCCCGCCGTCCTCGCGGCCACGACGCCCGACGCCGTCGACGGCACCCTCTACGGACCGAAGGGGATCGGCCACCTCGGGGGTGCGCCCGCGCCGCAGTCGCTCTACTCCCGTCTGCGTTCGTCCGACGAGGCGACGCGTGTGTGGGAGACGTCGGAGCGACTGGCCGGGGTGACGTTCCCGACCGCGGGGATCGGCTGACCCGCGCGGCGTCGCCCCGGCCGTGAGCGCACTTGCGGAAATACCTGGTGAGGCGGATTGTTGAACATGTGGTCCAGATCACATCAGCAGGAGGTTCGCGTCATGGCCGTCACGATGGGTGTTCACGCACCGCACCTACATCACCGGGCGCCGCTGAGTGCCGCTCGCATGCGCCGCGCGCGATTGCGACGCGCACTCCTCTGGGGACAGATCGGCTGGGCGACGTTCATGCTGGGGTCGGCCGCTCTCGCGCTCGGATTGGCCGGACTCGCGACCGGTCTCACGACGCCGGGGATCATCGGTCTGGCCGTGTGGGTCGTCGCCTACGGCGTCGTCATCTACTCGATCCGCGCCCGAGCGATGGCCAGAGGTGATCGGACACTGCAGGAGCACATCGCCCGGGTGAAGCGTCAGCGCTACCGCCGGACCTACCCGGCGGGCGCGTCGTCGGTGTCCCGGGACCACGGCGACTACAAGCCGCCGGTGGCGTTGTTGACGCCCAGCGGCGACTGACCCGATCGGTTCGTGGAGCGCGCCGCGACGGCGCAGTCGGCGGCGAGATCGTCGACGAGGTGGGTGGTGGTTGTCGAGGGCGCGGAGAGTCGGATACTGGAGTCTGTCAGGGAACGGCTCTAACTCCGAGGAGACCGATGGACATCGCCGAGTTGATACTTCAGGACCACCACGAGCAGCGACGTCAGTTCGCCCTCCTCGACGAGGCGGGCGACGATCCGAGGGTGCTCGAACTGCTGTGGGGCCAACTCGCCGATCTGCTCGAGGTCCACGCCGCCGCCGAGGAGGAGATCTTCTATCCGGCGCTCCTGGACATCGGTCACGGCGCGAGCCGCGAGGACGGCCCGGAGGCGGAGACGCGCGACGCGATCCATGACCACAACGAGATCCGCGACGCCGTCCGCGCCGCTGCCGATCACCCCGTGGGCAGCGCGGAGTGGCGTAAGGCGGTGGTCGACGCGAGGATCGCGAACAGCGACCACATGGCCGAAGAGGAGCGGGGGGCGATCGCCGACATCAGACAGAACGCCGACCTGCAGCGCCGTCATGATCTCGCCGTGGCCTTCGCGGCCTACGAGGCTGCTCACCGACAGGGGATCGACGTTCCGGACAAGGATGCCGACACCTACATCGACCAGAACTCATGACCTGCAGGTCATCCCTCGCCGGGAACCGTCGCCGCGAACCGGACGGTGACCTCGTCGACGACCTTCATCGTTCCCAGTAGTTGTGAATACGGTGTGATGCCGAAATCGGACTGGCGCACGGTGGATTCGGCAGCGATCCGCCGGTGGCCGTCGTCCCCGACGACTGTCAGCTCGACCGAGTGGCCGCGAGTCGTACCGTGGATCTCGAGTTCTCCGGCCAGGTGGAATCCCTCATCGGTGCCCTGGATCGTCTGAGCGCGAAAGACGATGTGGGGCCAGTGTTTCGCGTCCATGGTCTTCAGAGCGTTCGACCGCGCCACCACCCTCTCCGGCGCCAAGAACGGAGTGACGCCACCCTCACCGTGAACCACGTCTAGTGAATCGACATCGGCCGTCAGCACCACGGCGGCGGGTTGCCCACCGTCGAAGTCGACGGTCCCGCGCCACCTGGTGACCGCGATGGTCAACCTGTGGCCCATCGCGGCGGCCTTGCCGGTCACGCCGGTGCAGATCTCGAGGATCGCGCCGTCGGACGGTGTGAGAGTCCACTGCGGGTCGCCCATCGGTGCGACGCTACATCGACCGGGGAGGCGGGGCCGTCACCGACGCTCACGAGGTCGGCGGTCTCGACGTCGCCCACTCCCACCGCACCGGGAAGGTGTCGAGGACACGGGTCGCTCGATCGACGTCGTCAGGTCGGTCGACGACCGCCACGACGGCACCGTCGTCGATCCGGGTCGTCACCCGGGTGATGACCGCCGCGTCGACGAGTGCTGCCTCGAGCGCGGTGCGGGTCGCCTCGGCACGCAACGCCACCTTGTAGGGCTTGCCGACATCGGTGACGGGCAGGGCGTCGACGATCGTCACCGACTTGGGGGCCGCCGCTGCCTCCGACACGTGGTGCGCGGCGAACGACCGCACCTCGTCGGCGGTCACCGTCGCGCCGTCACGGATCGTGATGAACGCGACCGGAACCTCCCCGGCGTGGACATCGGGACGGCCGACGACGCCGGCACCCGTGACGTCGGGATGGGTCAGCAGCGCGTCCTCCACGGCACCGGGGTCGATGTTGTGACCCCCGCGGATGATCAGGTCCTTGGCTCGGCCGGTGAGGGTGACGAAGCCGTCGTCGTCCACCGACCCCAGGTCGCCGGTGTCGAGCCAGCCGTCACGGACACTGTCTCCGGGATCGACGACGAAGCCGCTGTCGGTGCGGCCGCGGACATAGCCGGCGAACACGGTCGGGCCCGCGATCAGCAACCGCCCCGCACGTCCCGGAGGAACGTCGTCACCGACGTCGTCGACGGCCCTGACCTTCTGGTACGGCATTCTCTGACCCACCGATCCCGCGGGCTGACCCGCCAGGAAGCTGCGCACGCTGGCGCACGTCGCCTCGGTCAACCCGTACCCCTCGAGCAGCGGTACGCCGGTATGGGTCTCGAACGCAGTCCGCACCGCCGGCGGCAGCATCGACGCTCCGACCAGACAAGCGCGAAGGCTGGAGATGTCGGCGTCGACCGGACACTGCGCGAGTACCGAATACACCGTCGGCACCGCGCTCATGGCCGAGATCCGTTCCGCCTCCACCACCTTCCAGTAGACGCCGTACAGGGCCACGTCGCGGTAGCCGAGCGGGCCCGCCCAGACCACGGTCTGCCCGCGGAGCATCGGGGCCAGCACGGTGACGATGAGGGCGTTGACGTGGAACAGCGGCAATGCGGCGAACACCACGGAGTCGTCGTCCAGGACACTGTTCGCCGCGATCATCCACGCGTTGGACATCTCGTTGCCGTGGGTGTGGGCCGCCAGTTTGGGGGTGCCGGTGGTGCCGCCGGTGTGGAACAGCGACGCCAGATCATCTCCGGCCGGTGAATCCGATCCCTCGGGCACTGATGTGTCCGTCTCGGCCGCAGCGATGTCCGACGCCGGACCGCTGAGGTGCCGAACCGTCGCCCCGGTGCGCAACGTCGGGAGTTCGGTGGGCTCTCCGGCGCCCGTGGGCTGCAGGAGCAGCACCGTGTCGATGGTGGTCGCGGCGACGATGTCGTCGATGCGGTCGAAGACGTCCTCGTCCAGCGTCGGACCCGCGGCGACCAGGACCCGCGAGCGCGTGCGTGCGATGAGATCGACGACGTGCGAACTGTCCATGGCCGGATTGATCGGCGCCGCGACTCCCACCCGTTGAGCGGCGAGGAACACCTCGACGAGCTCGCAGCAGTTCGGTGACAACAGGGTGACCGCGTCGCCACGCGCGACGCCTGCGTCACGGAGTACCGCCGCGTGCCGGTCGACAGCGGCGAGCAACTCCGCATAGCTGCGTTCCGTCGGGTACTGCCACCGCTCCGCATCGGGCATGACACGTATCGCGGGACGGTCGGGCCAGAGCCTCGCGGCGCGGGTGAGAGCTTCGTCGGTGGTGGCCGGTAGTCCACGATCGTTCAGAGGAACTGCTTCGATCGCGGTGATGTCCGCGGGGGTGTCGTAGGCGGGCCACATCGCGCTGGTCGGCGGTGCAGACACCGGATCTCCGTTCGTCGTCGACGTCATCGCGGCGCTCACCGCGCTCCCGCTGCCGGGGTGGGGGTGGCAGCGCGCCTACTGCGAGCGGCAGCGAGTGCGGCCGCGACACCACCGATGGTGAACCCGCCGGCGACCGCGACACCGGATCGCCGCATCGACGGCGGGAGATCAGCTGTCCTCGCGAAAGCGGCGGTGTCCCAGACGTCGACGACGACACCTGCGATCAACAGGGGCAGGACCGCACGTGGGGCCCGCGTCTGCGCTGCCACGACACTCCCACCGACGTAGATCTCTCGGATCCCGAACGTGCGGCTGGCCGCGCGAGTGCTGGGTAGTCGCGCATCGCGGCCGGCGAGAAGGGTGTGGGCACGCGTCGGTGCGATCATGTATCCCACTCCGATCGCGGCGCGCGCGACACCGATCAGGTAGGAGGAGCGGGCTGCAGTGATCATGGTTCTCCCGGGATGTGGTGTGGCTGTTCGATGTCGGTGAGCGGCGGTCAGGGCGTGGCGGTCGGGGACGCGACCCGGAGCATGTCCTCGGTGGAGGTCAGCTTGCGTCGACGACGACCGTCGACGCGGCCCGCGGCGCGTTCGTGCATGTCGATGGCGGCCCAGCCGGCGGCGTCGACGCGTCGAGTGCCGCGTGAGTCGAGCAGGGCCTCCGTGTCTGCACTGGACACGCTCGGGGGCGGCAGGCGACGTTCCGACCAATCGCTCAGGATCGCCTCCGCGGTCTCCCTGCCGCACTGGCGGTTCGCGCCGATCCCACCGCGTGCGCCGCGTTTGATCCACCCGGCGACATAGAGACCGGGAACAGGTGCGTCGCCGTCGACGACGCGTCCTCGCTCGTTGGGGATGACGGCGCGGGAGTCGTCGAACGGCAGTCCCGGAACGGGGTGTGCCTGGTATCCGATCGACCGGATGACCGCCCCGGCGCCGAAGATCACCGTGGCCGAGGTGGGGGCGACCCGGGCGGGGTCGTCGGCGACGTACGCGTTCCGCACGCACGTCACCGCCTCCACGGTGCCGGAACCGCCGGTGATCGCGGTGGGGGAGAAGAGGTATCGGAACACCGCGGTGCGTGCTGCGCCGGTCGGCTCACGCGCGGCGAACTGACGGGCGAGGTGCAGTTTCATCGCCGTCGTCGGGTCCAGCGACCCGGACTGCTCGGCGCGATGTGTGGCTGCGTCGAGGATGAGGTCGGCAGGGTCGATGTGCACGTCGACGCCCGTGATGGACCCGAACGCCTCGAACTCGGAATTGGTGTACGCGGCGTGTGCGGGGCCGCGTCTGCCGAGCACGGTCACCTCACGCACCCGGGACGCACGCAGGACATCGAGCGCGTGGTCGGCGATGTCGGTGCGAGCCAGATCGTCCGGGTGGGTCAGCAGGATCCGCGCTGCGTCGAGGGCCACGTTGCCGTTGCCGACGATGATCACCGATTCGGCGGAGAGGTCGACGACGTCGTCGGCGTGGTCGGGGTGCCCGTTGTACCAGGCCACGACATCGGTGACCGCCAGCGATCCGGTCAGGTCCTCGCCGGGGATGTCGAGCCGCCGGTCTCGCGCTGCGCCGCAGGCGATCACCACTGCGTCGTAGCGCTCACGCAGTTCGTCGATGGTGATGTCGGTTCCCACCTCGACGTTCAGGAAGAAGCGGAATCCGTCGTGCGCGGCGACGGCGGCGAACGACCGTTCGACGCCCTTCGTCGACGCGTGGTCGGGGGCGACCCCCGCACGCACCAGCCCGTGGGGCGTGGGGAGCCGGTCGAACATGTCGACGCCCACATCGCGGTGGCGCAGCAGTTCGCCGGCGGTGTAGAACGCCGCAGGGCCCGCCCCGACGACCGCGACCCGTAGCGGCGCAGGCCCGGTCACGGTTGCTGCCGGCCGTGGTGGAGTCCACTCGCGGGTGATCTCGCGACCGCGGTAGTACTCCGCGTTGATCGCGGGGTACACGGAGTCGGCGGGGAGCAGGTCGTCCGGGACGATCGCGTCGACCGGACACTCGTCGACGCAGGCGCCGCAGTCGATGCACGCGATCGGGTCGATGTAGAGCATCTCGGCTGTGGCGAAGTCCGGCTCGCCCGGGGTCGGGTGGATGCAGTTGACCGGGCACACGGTCACGCAGCTGGCGTCGTTGCAGCACGGTCGGGTGATCACATGGGACACAGGCAGACACACCTCTCCGCACGACGCCGTGCGTATCTCCTCGGCTGTTCGGTCACGCGAACGCGGCGCGGAACGACTCGAAGCCCTGCAGACAGTTGTTCCGCAACCTCTCCGCGTCACCGACGGTGATGGATTCGACGCGCGGCACCATCGCGCGGAGCAGCGTCTGCATCTCGAGCTTGGCCAACTGCATACCCACGCAGGTGTGCATCCCGTGCCCCCATCCGACGTTCCCACCCTGGCGGAGCAGCGAGAACTCATCGGGGTGATGGAACTGGCGTTCGTCGGTGTTCGCGGCGGCGAACACCACCGCGACGCGGTCGCCGGGACGCAGGTGCACATCACCGATGTCGGTGGGCGCGGCGACCGACCGCGTGAACGAACGCACCGGCGACGCCAACCGGACCGCCTCGACCACCGCGGCCGGGATCAGCTCGGGATCGTCGCGGAGTTGCTGCCAGATGTGCGGGTTGGTGCCGAGACTCCACAGCAGCTGTCCGGTCGACAGGATGGTGGTGTCGAGACTCGGGGCCACGAAATCGATGATCATGTTCTTCGCCTCGAGGCGCCCGATCTCCCCGCGGTCCGCGGCATCGAGGATGGTCGAGGCCCATCCGTCGGGCGTGACGTGCCGGCGGCTCACCTTCAAGGTGTAGGCGAACAGCCCCAGCGACCCTCGAAGGGACTGTGTCGCTCGACGATTCGTCGGCCCCAGCCCGTCGAAGGTGGCGCGCCCCCACGTCAACATCTGGTCGGCGGTCACGTTCAGACCCACCAGTTCGGCGACCGCCTGTACCGGAAGTCGTGTCGCGAAGTCGGCGATACCGTCGAAGTCGGGGCGCTCCAGGAGTCTGTCGACGGTCGCCGCCGCCTCCTGCTCGAAGGTCGGCAGCGAGGGTCGGATGGCCCGAGAGGTCAACGACTGCATCAAGATCATGCGTCGTGTCATGTGGGTGTCGTCGTCGCTGGACAGGGTGGTGAACTGCCCGAGCGTGTTGGCGACGGGATTGGCCGCCACACCCTTGCCGCTGCGGAACGTCGTGTCGTCTCGGAGTACCGCCCGCACATCGTCGAAACGTCCGATCGCGAACATCCGGTGTCGGGGCAACCAGACCACGGGACCGGCATCGCGGATCCGGCGGTACGCGGCCGGCCCGTCGTCGACCACCTCGTCGCCGTACAGATCGAGGTCGACCACGGGTGCTCCGCGATGCGTCGATCGCGAACCGATGAGGCTCGGCGCCATGCGTCACTCCCTCCGACGACCAGTCCACACCGACGTGGAGCTGTGAACGAAGTCGTCAATACTGACGAAATCATCACCTACGAAGGCGCGCGGGGTCAAGTGTGGATCCGTCGTGTGACGGGGGAGGTCAGTGAGCGGCCGGCACGAGCCGACCGACTGTGCAGCGGTGACCACGGTTCACGCGGTGGTCGCGCTGGTCGAGGAACGGTTCGTGACACCGAAGCCGTCGCAGGATCATCCGTTGCTGTAGACGCGGTCGGGGCTGATGAGTACCGCCGTTCGACGCTGCTCGGCCATCACGCGGTCGTACTCGTCCCAGTCGTCGTGGTCGCCGCCCGCTGCAGTGAAGATGTCTCGGAGAAGCACTCGCAACCTGTCGGCGTCCAACCATGGTCGGGGGTCATCCGGTCCCGCGAGCTCGGCTCTTCCCTCGACCGCCGCCCATTGCCACCCGCTGCGGAAGGTGGCGGTGACCTGGGGTCGCTCCCGCAGGTTGGCCAGCTTGACGCGGCCCGCCGCGACGAAGGCCAGGACGGTCTCTCCGGTGACGGGATGGGCGAGGACGCCGGCGTTGACCAACGAGGACTGGATGGTGCCGTTCGCTCGTAGCGTCGCCACCACCACCAGGCCCTGCTCGTCACGCGACAGCGCTGCTGCTTCGTCAAGGGTGGTCATGACGCGTCCTCCTTCGGGTCGTGGCGGTTCGCCGGGGCTCGGCAGCGCCAGGGGCCTGCGATCGAGGGTGCCAGAGTGGCGTCGCCGTTCAGCGGTGAACGGAGGTGACCACTCGCCTGGCGTTCGGTGACGAAAGTCCATGTGGCGCGACGGCCGTTTCGATCAGGCTGACTCCGGCGCGCAATGAGCACGCCCGCACGCATGTCGACGTGTGTCCACGATGGCGAGGCTCATATGAACGCGCTCGATGTGTCGCGTTGGCAGTTCGGGATCACGACGGTCTACCACTTCATCCTCGTCCCGCTGACGATCGGTTTGGCGCCGATGATCGCGATGATGCAGACGGTGTGGACCGTCACCGGCAACGAGCAGTGGTACCGCGCGACGAAGTTCTTCGGGAAGCTGTTCCTCATCAATTTCGCGCTCGGTGTCGCGACCGGCATCGTCCAGGAATTCCAGTTCGGCATGAACTGGAGTGCCTACAGCCGCTTCGTCGGTGATGTGTTCGGTGCGCCGCTGGCCCTCGAGGGGCTCGTCGCGTTCTTCCTGGAGTCGACCTTCCTCGGACTGTGGATCTTCGGTTGGGGCAGGCTGCCGAAGAAGGTGCACCTCGCGTGCATCTGGCTGGTCGCCGTCGGCGTGAACGCGTCCGCCTACTTCATCATCGCCGCCAACTCGTGGATGCAGCACCCGGTGGGCGCCGGCTACAACCCCGAGACCAAGCGCGCCGAGCTGACCGACTTCTGGGCTCTGATGACCAACAACACGACGTTGGCGGCGTTCCCGCACACCGTCGCCGGGTCCTTCCTCACCGCAGGGACATTCGTCGCGGGGATCGGCATCTGGTGGATGGTGCGCACCTCACGTCGAGCGGCGACGACGTCGGATGCGGCGCTCGCGTCGGCCCAGCGGCTCGAGGCCGGCACGATGTTCCGCCCGGTCACCCGCTTCGCGCTGTGGGTCATCGTCGTCTCGGGTATCGCGTTGGCGGTCACCGGTGACGTGCAGGGCAAGCTGATGTTCGAACAGCAGCCGATGAAGATGGCCTCGGCCGAGTCGCTCTGCCACACCGAGACCGGTGCGTCGTTCTCGGTGTTGACGATCGGTACCCACAACAATTGCGACTCCATCACCCGAGTAATCGAACTGCCCGGTCTGACGTCGTTCCTGGCGACCAACACCCTCGACTCGACCTTGCCGGGTGTCGCCGAGATGCAGCAGCGCTACGCCGAGACGGTGGGTCCTGGGGACTACCGACCGAACCTGTTCGTCACCTACTGGGCTTTCCGCGCGATGATCGGCTGGGCCCTCGGGTCGACGTTGCTGGCGGTGGTGGGCCTCTGGTTCACCCGCAGGGGCCGTGTGCCGAGTTCGATATGGCTGGGACGTCTTGCCATCGCGGCGATCCCGACCCCGTTCCTGGCCAACAGTGCCGGATGGGTGTTCACGGAGATGGGGCGTCAACCCTGGATGGTGGCGCCCAACCCCACCGGGGATCAGAACCTCCACCTCACGGTGCAGCAAGGCGTCTCCACGCACAGTGCAGGACTCGTGCTCGCGTCGCTGATCGCCTTCACCGCCGTCTACGGTGCCCTCGCCGTCGTCTGGTTCACCCTGATACGGCGCTACACGACCGAGGGACCGTCGGAGCACGACGCGGTTCCCCCGTCCGGTGACGGGCCCGAACCGGATGATCGCGCCACGCGCGATGAACCCGAACACCTTTCGTTCGCCTACTGAGATCAGAGGTAGAGACAGATGACGCTTGCAGAGGTCTGGTTCATCGTCGTCGCCGTGCTGTTCGCCGGCTACTTCCTCCTCGAGGGTTTCGACTTCGGGGTCGGGATGCTGATGCCGTTCCTCGGCCGTGCCCGAAAGGAATCCGCCGAGACAGGGGACGTACGTCGCCGGGTCCTGCTCAACACCATCGGACCTGTGTGGGACGGGAACGAGGTGTGGTTGCTGACCGGGGGAGGGGCGTTGTTCGCGGCCTTCCCGGGCTGGTACGCAACGATGTTCAGCGCGTTCTACGTCCCCCTGCTCGCGATACTCCTCGGGCTGATCACCCGGGTGGTCGCCATCGAGTGGCGTGGGAAAATCGACGATCCGCGATGGCGCCGGTGGTGCGACATCGGGATCGGCCTCGGCTCCTGGTTGCCTGCGTTGCTGTGGGGCGTGGCGTTCGCGAACGTGCTGCGTGGGTTGCCCATCGACGCCGACCACCAGTACACCGGCGACTTCCTTGATCTTCTCAACCCGTACGCGTTGCTGGGAGGGCTCGCCACCCTGCTGCTGTTCCTCACCCACGGAGCAGCCTTCCTCGCACTCAAGACCAGTGGCGAGATCCGCACGTCGGCCATGGCGGCCGCCCAGCTGGTCGCCGTGCCGATGGTGCTGGTGGTTGCCGTCTTCGGTGTCTGGACACAGATCGCGCACGGCGCCGCGTGGACGGTGATCGCGCTGGTGGTCGCTGCGGTGGCAGCCGTGACCGCGGCGGTGGGTACGGTCCTGCATCGCGAACTGCTGGCCTTCGTGTGCACCAGCCTCACCATCGTCGCCGTCGTCGTCATGCTCTTCGGCTCGCTGTGGCCGGCGGTGCTCCCGTCGAGCACCGACAGCGCCTTCGACCTCACCATCGCCAATGCGTCGTCGACGCATTACACGCTGACAGTCATGAGCTGGGCGGCACTCGTGCTTGTCCCGGTGGTCATCTGCTACCAGGCGTGGACCTACTGGGTGTTCCGCCACCGAATCTCGACGTCGAGCATCCCCGAGTCCATCGGCTTGCCGCTGCGCAGACCCGCTCGGCGATGAGGATCGGCACCGGCCGCCGACCGGTCGACCTCGGTCCACCCGCACGAGGCACAACGTCCTTGCACGAGGGGAACTCGGCATCTACGGACCAGAGTCGACCATTCATACGGTCGAGAAGTCAGCACGTCATCCCTCACATCGGAGGTCAGCGATGAGAAGAAGGTTCGGTCGGGTCGCGGTACAGGCACGAATCGCCATGGTCGCCATGTGGGCGGCGTATGTGCTGGTCCTCGCCGGCGTCACCACCGCGGCACTCTCGCTGGTGAACTTCGCGAGTGGTGACGGCACCGTTGCTGCGGCGATCGCCGGCACGACGGTGCTCCTCTTCGCGGTGGCCGTGGCTCTGTACTGCGTCGACAAGCGACTCCTGCACGATCCCGTGCTCGCGCATGACATCGCGAGAAGCAGGAGGGTTGCGTACCTGAAGGCCCACCCG
This sequence comes from Williamsia sp. SKLECPSW1, assembly GCF_054332755.1. NCBI lineage: Bacteria > Bacillati > Actinomycetota > Actinomycetes > Mycobacteriales > Nocardiaceae > Williamsia > Williamsia sp. SKLECPSW1. Next base: position 141,402 of record NZ_JBTGLI010000002.1, read on the forward strand.
CGCACGCATCCCGGGGCGTGACGGTCTCGGTGGCCGACCGGGGTCAGGATTCGTCTGCTGCGGCTGCCCGGGGGAGGAGCTGGTCGTCGATCAGCGACAGGGACGGTCACCTCGGCTGACGACGGCCGGAATCATTGGTGAGGGGTTGAGGCCGACCACCTGCCCTACACTTGTTAGTGGTTACTTACTACTAGCGTGAGCGGGTCGAGCATGCAGAAGATGAGCGGGTCGGCGCGGCGAGCGCAGGTGCTGTCGATCGCAGCGGAGGAGTTCGCGCGGAGTGGGCTGCACGGGGCGTCGGTCGAGTCGATCGCTCGTGATGCCGGGATCACTCAGCCGTATGTGTTCCGGATTTTCGGCACGAAGCAGGCGCTGTTCCTCGAGGTGATGGCCGCGTCGTTCGATCGGCTGACGGAGAGCATGCGGGAGGCGGCGGGGGAGTCGACCGGGCGTGCGGCGCTGGGATTGATGGGTGCGCGCTACTACGAGCTCCTGGGTGACCGCACCGCGTTGCTGCTGCAATTGCAGGGATTCGCGGCATGCGGTGATCCAGTGGTTCGTGATGCTGTACGCGAGAGTTTCGGGCGCATGTGGCAGACGATCGCCGACGTCACCGGGCTGGATCCGGTCACGATCAAGTCGTTCCTGGCGTTCGGGATGTTGCTGAACAATGCTGCGGCGCTGGAGGTGTCCGACCTCGACGACCCGTGGGCGAAGGGTGTGCAGACCCGTATCGAGGCTGGATTGTTCGACCACATCACCAGTGAGACGAACCGATGAGTCGAACCGTCCCGGCCGAGGCCGTCACGCCGCGATTGTTGGTGCCGTCGCTGGTGTTCGTCGCTCTGGTTGTCGCGGCGGTCGGCAGCCTGGGTGCGCCGTTGATCACCAGTGTGGCCACAACGGTGCACGTTTCGCTGGCCAGCGCTCAGTGGACCCTGACCATCACCCTGCTCGCCGGGGCCGTCGCCACCCCTGTCCTGGGTCGTCTGGGTGCCGGACCACACCGCCGGGCCACGATTCTGGCGACGCTGGTCGTGGTGGTCGCAGGTAGCGTCCTCACGGTTCTTCCGCTGCCGTTCTGGTCGCTTCTGGTCGGCAGGGCCGCGCAAGGGGTAGGGCTCGGGCTCACCGCGTTGATGATGGGGGTTGCGCGCGACCACCTCTGCGCCGACCGGGCGTCGTCGACGATCGCGCTCGTCTCGGTGGCCTCCACGATCGGGATCGGCGTCGGGTACCCGCTGGCGGGGCTGCTGACCGACCTGGGCGGACTGCGTGCCGCCTACGGACTCGGCGTCGTGGTCACCATTCTCGCCCTCGCGGCCGCGTGGCGCAGTATCCCGGCCGCCCCACCCGGTCGGTCCGCGCAGGTAGACCTCCCCGGAGCGGTGTTGCTCGCCCCTGCCCTGCTCGCGATTCTGTACCTGGCCGGTGAGACCACGCTGTGGACCAAGCATCTCGCGGTCGCGGTGGCCCTCGCCGTCGTTGCCGCGGTCCAACTCACTGCGTGGGTGCTCGTCGAACGACGCGTCACCCACCCGCTCGTCGATCTGCGGCTGCTGCGCAATCCCGCCGTGGCCGGCGCCAACCTCGCCATGTTCATTGCGGGGATCGGCATGTACCTGCTGCTGACCCTGATCACCCGCTACGCACAGACACCGAGCTCCACCGGCTACGGCTTCGGACTCTCCACCTTCGTCGCCGGACTGATCCTCGTCCCGTTCTCCGCGCTGGGCTTCGTCGCAGGCAAACTCACCCCTCGTCTTCGCGAGAAGCTCAGCGCACCGGCAGTTCTCGCGGTCAGCGCACTCATCGTGCTCGTGGCGTTCATCCTGTTCGCCACCAGCCGCACGTCCATCGCCGAACTGCTGATGGCCATGGCGATCCTCGGATTCGGTGTCGGCAGCTTCTCTTCCGCCATGCCCGCCACCATCCTTGCCGTCACACCCGACGAGGAGACCTCGAGCGCGATGAGCGTCAACCAGGTCGTCCGCAGTGTCGGATTCTCCCTCGGCAGCGCCGTCGGCGGCCTCACCCTTGCCGCCGGAACCACCGCAGCATTCCCCACCGACGCCAGCTACACCACCGCCGCATGGGTCGGAGTCGCCATCGCAGCCACCGCGACCGCCGCGTGCGCGTCCTTGGCGCGAACGCAGAGGAAGGAAGTCTAGGCGCACCGCTGGACCACCGAGACTTGTTCCAACGCAGCGACATAAGGCCGTCTTGAAAACGCCGCAGTTTTTGCTGTCCTTGAGGCGAGTCGAGTCGAGTCGAGTTATTGTTCCGGCATGACTTACGAGAAAGGCGCGTGAGCGCGGGTTTGCTCGGGCGTGACGCGTTCCGCCCGTTCGACGTTGTGGTGAGTTGCGGCCGGGTGTGGGTCCGGGATGCTCGCCATCCTGTTGCGGCGGTGTTCAGCCCGGACGGAATGAAACCGGAACGGTTGGTGTCGTGGCCGGAGGTGACGCCTGGTGAGCCCCGTGGTCGGCCTCCTCGGACAGCCGCCACCAATGAAGGGTTCTGGATCCAGAATGGGGACAGCGATGAGGTCGCGCTCATAGACCTGGAGGGCGTGCGGTCGGTGAGCTATGCGGCGGGTGCCGAGCTTGCCGCGGCCGGTGTCGACGGAGCGTGGCTGAAGCGACCGTCGAAGTTGCCTCGCGACCTGTCGACGTCACCGAACGTTCCGCCGCGATACGAGCCCACGTCATCGTTGCTGCGCATCGGACTTGACGGTGTCTTGTCGCTGGTTCCCGTCGATGGGTGGGTGTGGAACGTTCGTCACGAGCACGGCGTCCTGTTCGTCTATGTGATGCAGCAACCGTGGGAACGGGTCCTGGTCGACGGCACTGGCGACGGGACGGATCGTGCGGCCCGATACCGAGTCGCGTGGGCGCAATCGACGCTGACGGTTGCTTTGGACGACCCGGCGCCTGCGGCGCTCGACCGGGAACACCACGCGGCGTCGTGGCTTCCGACGGACACGAGCTACCTGCAGCATTACGCCGACCAGTCCTACAACCCTGAACATCTACGGAAGCGGGCCGACAGCACGACATTGCGGTGGCACTGGGGACGTGAAGATCGGTGGAATGAGGCGATGGTGGTCCGCGCCTTCGATGTCGTCACCGGTGAACTGACGTGGGAGAACCGGACGGTCGACGGCTGGGTCATGCGGGCTACTGCGGCGGGCACACGTCTGTGGGTCGTGCTGAAGCTGTTTACGAAAGCTGGTGGCGGCACTCGGCTCGAGGTGTGGGATGCTCGCGACCGCAGCGTCACGGTCGTCGACTCCGTCGAGGGCCTGGATGTGTCCGCGCACCGTTGGCCGCTCGTGCACCGCCCGGCGGATCACGCGTCCTATGTCGACCACTGGGTGTCCCGGTTGGACGGGTCCAGCTTCAGTGAGCACGTGTCCGAGGTGTCGGCCAGATGGGTGGGGGACTGGCCCGACGGCCACATCGAACTGACTTTCCGTCATGACGGCTACCCGGGGTTGCTGTTGCGTGACCGGTTGCCGCTCTACGACGCGGTCGGACGTCGCTTCAACCAAGACACCTACGACCCAACCGATTGGCTCTTCGAGAAGGCCGGCACCTGCGCATACCCAGCGAGCACCCACGCCGTCGAGGGGATCCTCGACGTCAGCGGATCGGATTAATGACGCGCGACGCGCGATGATGGCCGACACAGTTCAGAAGCGGACCGACACACAATCGGGTGACACGCTCCCGGTTTTCCTTCCCGCGTGGATCCTTCAGGACAGTGCGCACAGGTACCCCGAGGACGGGTCCACAGGTCCGCTACCGCCTCAATTTCGCGGAGGTTGCCGATCGGTCGGTGTGGCATCCGCAGTTCTCGCCGACTAAAGCTGCGTCGTCCGGGAGTGACCGCAGTCCTCTCATCTAGTTTGAACTCGTCCCAGTTTGCTGGTACCGAGATGTGTCACGTTGAGACGAATAGTCGCTGCAGGTCACGGCGGGGAAGTGGCAGTTTTACCAGTGGGTGGGGTCAGCGGGGACGATGTCGAGCTGGGTCTGGCCGACTAACCGTTCGATGGTGTCGGCGCTGGCGCTGATTCCGGCCCAGGATGGGTCGACGTCGGCGGCGATGATCCAGGCGTGATCAGCCGGCCAGATGAACGCGGCCGGTGGCATGGATGGGGTGGGTCTTGTGCTCCACTGGCCGACGTCGCTCAGCGGGCCGGTGAATAGGTGGTAGCTGCGGTGGGGGAGGTGCACCGTTGTGGGGCCGGGGTTGATGTCGGGCCAGCCGTCCCACAAGCAGAAGAAGCACTTGTCTGGCATTGTCGTTTCTGTTGCGAGTAGGTCGCACAGTTCGGCTACGACTGGGGCGTCGCTGCGCTCGTCGACTGGCCGTGTTGGGATCTCGGGCCGTAGAAGTTCGCCTTCGTCTGGTTCGTAGCGGAGGCGGGCGTGGGCTTCGAAGGTGTTGTGTGGCCCGAATTTGGTCAACTCGTCCCACGGCACTTTGGCCAGGGTCACCCAGTCGGCGAGGGAGCGGTCAGTCGAGAGCTGCAACACCATCCGACCACTCAACCATGGCGGGGATCGCCTTCGCGCCTAGGTGGGGAGAACAGCCACTTCCAGCGCATTGAGGCGAATCTCGTATTCGCTAGGTACGTCGCCGGTCGAGGCATAGGTGGGCGGTCCGTCGTAGTGCACGTCGAACCACCCGAGATGCGTTGTGGGGGATAGGTGGCGGTGCTGGGTGACATGGCCTGCCCGGTCTAGCAGGCGCAGGTGCCCGGTGGGCTGGGTACGAAAGTCGACCCAGAGATAGCGGTCCCACATCAAGCAGCCACACAAGACGGTATCGCCGGCGATGTGGTCGCCATGCAGGAGTGTGGTGAATCCGCCACCGAGATCGGCGACCCACTCGAGCTGGTCGCTGCCGACTTCGACGGGCCTGATCGTCGCGGGGATGTGAGAACACACGGCGGCTGGTACCGGCTGTCGGTCGATTATGTCGGCGGTTGCATCGACCCAGTACGTGGTGGGTGCGAATACCTCTCCGGGGTCAGGCCGGTCCGGGAACGGTTCTAGGTCCTCCAGGAGCCACAACTTGCTCATGACGGCTCGTCTAACACGAGGACGACCAACATGTCGTTGGTGATGTCCGACGTGGGTGCGCCGGCTGGTGCGGGGGAGCTTTGTCGCAGTCTCGCCTGGCGTGGCGAAGCGCTACATCGTGTGTAAGCCGTTGTTGTGCAACGTCTCTTATCAAGTCAACCCGTCCCGGGTCACTGGTACTGAGACGTGTCACGTTGGGACGAATAGTTTCGTGTAGGTCCGAGCTCGCTCAATCACTGGGGTCAGGACTGAATACCGCTCCGGCATAAACGGAGTCGTGCAGCAGCTCTTTCGTGAGTTGCAGGCCGGTCGTCTTCTGGATAAGGGCGAGTGAGGCCTCCATGGTGTGCAGCGACTCCCAGTCGTGGTCGTCGGGGTACACCACGCTGTCGTCGTCGAACAGGAATCCACCGATACTCTGCATGTCGGTGTACAGGTCGGGTGGCAGCTCGGTTGGCGGTACAGGGATCCCCGGCTCGATGTCGACGACGAGCTCACCGTCTGAGTACCAGCGAAATGCGGAGACGCCATGGCCGCCTCGGTAGAACGTCGCGACAGTCCTGCCGGCCGCGACAGGGCCTATGACTTCGGGCAGGTTGGCCTGATAACCGTTGGGTTCGACCATGATGACGTCGCTACCGTGCTGCAGCAGACCAAACGCCATCCCGTCTTCCATCATGCGGTCGTCCAGGTCGTCCAGGGTTGCCTCGAACCGCTCACTCGTGGGGGGCAAGTCATCGAACACGGCCTCGACGGTCGTGGCGGTGATCACCGAGATACAGCAGGCCTCGGCGAGGAACACCATCCCTGGATCCCGCACCCACGCAAAATCACTCCACCGGATCGTGGTCATTGCGGGGACTTCGCTTCGGCGCAAACCAGCATTCCTGCACACTAGTACGAGGCACGCGGGCCGCCTACGGCGATCGAAGAACGGGGCGGCCTCCTGGCGCGCCGCGTTCCCGTACACTGGTACGGGCCGGGTGGCCGCAGATCGTTTCGCGGAAGGGTGCGGTGAGTCGAGCAACGACTTGGTGGCTTGGCGGCCGAGGCCAACGCGGCCGGTCCGCCAGGCGAAAAGTAGCTATCGACGCACGAAAGACGTTGTTGCACAACGACATTTACAGTTTGAACTCGTCTCAGGTTACTGCTACTGAGACGTGTCACGTTGAGACGAATGGTTCCTGCAGGTCACGGCGGTGGGGGAGCAAGACACTGCCGTCGGTCGGCTGCTCGGCGGTGTCTCAGTGCCGCGGGTGTGCAAGAGCTGACCTCCACGTATTCAGGGTCAGGGTCGTATCGAGACCGCCGCGGTAAGGGCCAGCCGCTTCCGATCCGGGACGCTAGTTCGTGTGGTCGAGCTTCCAGCCGAGCTTGCCGAGGGCGTTTGGTTCGTCAGAACCGTCGTCAATGAAAGGGGTCCACTGGTTTTGAAGCGGGGACCCCGTGGCGATGCTGTGCCGGACGGCAGCGAGCATTCCGGCGATGGAGGTATACAGCGGCTCCTGCCCGTTGTCGCCGTCGTCTTTAGCCCAGTAGCGGATGCATCCCGAGTGAGACCCAGGCCGGGTGTCGATGAAATAGTAGTAAGAGTCGAGACCGCTGAGAGGTATGTACTCGGGCAGCCAGACGTGCGCGAATTCGCCGGCTTGCGAGTTCTCGTTCTCGCTTCGTAGCCATTCTTCGTTGGTCATCTCGTCCTGGCCGTACTGCCAGAGCCTGCGATACTCGGTTTCGAGCCGGGGCAGGCTGAAGAAGTCAGTCATCGGCAACAACTCGCCTGGGTGGTCCGTCCGTTCGTCCATATCCTGACCGTTCTGGACAGTGAAAAACTCTTTCAGTTCGTCTGGCCAGTTCCCCGTGGTTGACTCTTCCGCGTGTTCAATTTCGGTTTGGGTGGCCGGTGGGCGGAATCTCAGCGACTCGGGTGACATTTCCCGCAGTACCCGGAGAAGTTCGAGCCACTCGTCAGTCACACCCATGAAGAGAACGTACCCAAGTCCCGGGTGTGCCATGCAAAAGTGGAGCGGGACGAGATCAGGACCCGTCAAAACATCTGGCGGACAACATCTCTCATCTATTCCTGCTCGTGCCATTTCACTGGTGCTGGGACGTGTCACGTTGAGACGAAAAGATTTGCGCAGGTCAGAGCCCCTGCAGGCGAGAGTGGCGGCAGATTCGAGGCGTGCCTGACCGTCAGAATCCGCGAAAAACGCCGTCCGGTCCGGCGTGGTCGGCGAAGTCGCGGAAATCCAGATTGGAGAGGCTTAGGTTGTTCTCGATCGACCACATTTCTGAGGGGATTACCCGAACTGTGCGGCCTGGCTCGTGACCGGTCTCGCGAGGCCCCGTGTCGACCGCCAGGATTGGGTGCTCTGGGTCTTCGATGGTGGTTCGGTCGGCGAGAAACACATAGAAGGGCGGGGGAGGCCCTACCTCCGCTAGAAACTGTTCGGGGGTAGTCCCTTGCCGGGCAGTGTTGTCGATCGGGATGAAGTTCGCAGTAAAGCCGTTCGGCGTCTGCGGTGCCTGAGCGTCGGCTACGACCTGCCCCCAGGCGCGGTCGTCGCTGAAGTCGGTCCGAATCAACACAGATGCGCCCGCGGGGAGCGGCGGCTTAGAAATAGAGTTCTTTCCGCTAATTGATGACGGGCGTGCGTTGCTGGGCGCCGGCTGGTGTGAGTTGTCGGAGTTGCTCGAGCAGGCTGTAAGTGCGGCCGCTAATAGGCAAATGCTGATCATGATCAGCATTCGGTACGGGTCGCGGCGCATACGCCAAACGCTACTGGACGGACGTGCTGTATTCCTACGCTTGGCTAAGGCAAGGCGAAAGAAGTTCTCCGGTCAAGACCAAATGCCTGATGCCTGATGCCTGATGCCTGAGGCCGTGGCGATCGTGGCGAAGTTGGGGTGACAGGTCTTGTCGGTATGCGCATGGATTCGTCACTGTGACATATTGGTGCTGTCGGCTGCCAAAAATCGAGCGGAGTTGATTGCGGTCGCGGCTGACGTCGAGCACATAAGCCCGGGTGTGTAGAGAAGCTGGGCGGGATGCTGTTGATGCACTAGTTGGGTCGGCGTAGTTGGGTTCTGGCTGGGTGTCCGACCGGCCTTAGTGTGGACAGTCAGAACCGGAGCTGGTCGACGACTCACTCGATTTCGGGAACTGTGAGGACGGCTCTGCGGCGTGGTCCTGTCATGGTGAAACGAGTCCTCTCGCCTAGTTTGAACTCGGCCAGCTCTGCGCCGATAAGATACATTATGTCAAGTAGTCCGGGACGGCACCGATATTGCACAAGCCGCCGCCAACGGTTCGGGCCGCAGTACCTCGCCGACGCCGACTGTGAAGAACGATGGAGCTGCTGGTGCTTCGCTTTGAGCCACGTGCGAGAGTGAAACACCTTCCGGGTCTCCGTGGCATCGCTGCGCCGAATCGGTCCGACGATTCGACGCGCCATTTCGTCTGATGGGGCTGGAATAAGATTAGACTCGGTAACGACCGCGTCCCCCGCGTGGTCGCCGGCGGGTGGTGGCCCCGGAAGCGCTCCCCTCTCGCGGACGCGGGCCACCATCCGCCACCACAGGGTCATCGGGTTCCGGCGTGTGGGCGACCATCGATCCGAGTGCAATACTCGCGCAACGGCGCTACTTTCGAATTCATGTCGCACGTCATCGTCGACGCCACGTCGATCCCCGCAGGGCACGGCCCACACCCAGCGGCGAGTCCGTTCGACCGGCGCATCAGCGACGCTCTGAACGTCACGGCCTTCGAGGTCTATCAGGTCGAACTCCCGCCACGAGCAGAAACGGTTCCGCACGACCACCTCGACGAACCCCGCAGACGCCTCCTTGCCTCACCCGAGACGCCGTGTGCGCCAGCGCGACAGATCCGCGTCGAGCACTGCCGGATCGCGTTCGGGAAACACCTCCCCGGTGATCTCCAGGTGTCGGATGCGGTCGAGATGGAAGCCGCGGATCCCCTCGCGCAGACGGCACCATCCGACGAACATCCACGAGTCGCCGCCCCGCAGCAGGCCCATCGCCTCGACGTCGCGGATGGTGTGGGCACCGTCGTCGCCCTCCGAGGCATAGTCCAGCCGTACGACTCGACGCGCGGCGACGGCCTCCGGGATCAGCGACACCGCGGCGTCGGACGGCGCCTCGGCATCGATGACGAACATCGACGCCAGTGCCTCGTCGACCGGGGCGAGCTGATCCTCACGACTGATCGCGAGGATCTTTGCCCGCGCCCGTCGCGCGGCCGCTCCGTACGGCGAGTTCTCCAGCAGTCCCAGGCCCGCGAGCACGGCCAGCGACTCGGGCACCGACAGGTTCAGCGGAGGTAGCGAGTGTTCCCGCAGGATCGAGTACCCACCTGACACCCCGTGGTCGGCGTAGACAGGCACCCCGGCGAGCTGCAGCGACTGGATGTCACGCTCGATCGTGCGTGTCGACACCTCGAACTCCGCCGAGAGCCGAGAAGCCGACAACGGCCGCCGCGCAGCCCTGAGCAGATCGACCAGCGCGTACAACCGTTCGGCTCTCTTCACGACGTCCCGCCCTCCCCCGGTCTCAGATGGGGTGCGTGCGGGTCCCGTTCACCGACCACACCTCACGGATCAGACCATCTTCCGTGAAGTCGAAGACATCTATCCCGCCCGCGGCGATCTGGCCGACCTGCATGTTCCACAGCATCCGCCCGTGGGCGCCGTCCACTTCTCGCGCCACCTCGGTGAACACCACATCCCGATGGCGCCGGTGATAGTGGCCCAGGAACTCGGCGAAGCTGTCCGCGCCGCGGACGTCGTCCCCCGGATTCGACCCGTCCTGCTCCGACACCAGGAAATGGATTCGGAAGTCCTCGCTGCAGATCCGACGAGCGATCTCTCCATCCCTGTTCCACATCTGCAACCACACCGCCAGCGCCGAATCCGCAACAGCCGTGGTCGTATCCGTCGTGTTCTTGTTCGTGGTCATGAGACCAGCGTCGGCGGCCACCGCGACAACAGTGTGTCGGTGTTCCTGAAGACGACCCCTGCCGAGCACTGCACATTTGTGCGACAGTGGGAGGGGTAGTGATCCGAGGAAGTCAGGACGAACAGGAGTCACCGATGACGATCACCTCTCGAACAGCTCTGGCCCGTGGTGTGGCGACGTCCGTCGTCGCCTGTGTGTGTTCGACGATCGGAGGCGTGTCCGTCGCTGCGGCGGCGACGCCGGCCCAGATGCCGGACCTCACGGTGACCCTTCCGACGGTTCGAGTGCTCGAGATCCCTGGGTTCGGGCTCGACCCCGGACGATCCGAGGTGGTCGTGACCGTGAAGAACGTCGGTCAGGCGGCAGCTCACGACGTCACCGTGAATGCCTCCACGGTGCCCGGCCGGTTCGCGGTTCACACCGTGCTGGCCACCGTCGACGCGGGAGGGAGTGCGACCCTCTCGCTCGGCGAGAACACGGGCACCGTCTATCTCGGGCTCGCGACGGTGTCTGCCGAGGAGGCCGAAGCCGATGCCCATCCGGCGAACAACACGGCCACCGGTCTGCGACTGTTGGTCGGAGACTTCACGGGGGTGGTCTAGCACCACAGGGGCGCCGACGAGCTCCCACTCCGCAGACCTCCCTGCAGGCGGACCTCCGCAGGAACAGCGCTCCCCCGCCGCGGACCGCCAGGGATGTCTTAGTTCCCTCGTCATCGCGACCAAAGGCCGTCGACGCCCGGTCGACGCTTCAGTTGACTTGTCCCATGACGAAGTCGCCAGAGCACGTCGAGATCGCCGCCGCGCGAACGGTCGTCGCGATCGTCACCGAGGACGACGACGCCGCCCACGCGGTTCGGTGGGCGGCAGAGGAAGCGGCACTCCGACGCGCCGACCTCAACCTCGTCGCGGTGATCCGGCCCGATGGCTCGGTGGCCGGGCCGACAGGACGCCGTCGCGGACTGCATGACGCCGATGTCGGGCCCGAGATGCTCCTCGCCGAGGCACGGGCGGTGGCGCAAGACGTCGCACGCGCTCAGGGACATCCGACGATGTCGATCGGTGTGCAGCAGCATCGTGGGCCGTTCGTCCGCACTCTCGTCGCGATGACGGCGGACGCCGAGATCATGGTGATCGGCCGTCTCGGGGTCGACGAGGAACACCCCGGTCGACGGGGCGGGGCGCGGGCGGGACTGGTCGAGGCGACGAAGTGCCCGATCCTCTACGCCGTTCGACCGCGCCGGTGGGCCTCGCTGTCCCGCCCGCCGGTCGTGATGGCCGTCCCGGTCGGCGACCAGAAGCACCACGAGGCCGTCGCGTGCGCCGAGGCCGTCGCACGGGACACCTCACTCCTGGTGATCAGAGCCGACGCGGACCACGGCCGCGGCGCGCACGACCGAATCTGTGCCCTGCCCGGGGTCACCGAGCCGTCGGCGGTGACCGAGCGTCGCGTCCACCCCTCCGCGTTCATCAAGGCGCTGGTGACGGCGTCGGAGACCGCGCAGCTGATCGTCGTTCGGGCCCAGGATCTCTCGCGTCACCGCCGTCACGATCGTCATCTCGACGACCACGACGGGGAGATCATCGTCCACGCGGCGGAGTGTCCCGTCATGATCGTGCCCACCCCGAGCGGAGTCGTCGACTCCATCGCACACCGGCTACTGGGCGTCCTGCATGTCTGAGTTGCCGATCACCCCCGACGACCTGCGTGTCACCACCGGTGATCTCGTCGGGCACGGCCCCGATCGCTCCACTGTCCGTACAGCAGTCGCGCTCGCGTCCATGGCACCATCGATCCACAACAGCCAGCCGTGGGAGTGGCGCGTGGGCGATGCGAGTCTGCACCTGTTCTGTGCCACCGAACGCCATCTGCCGGTGACCGATCCAGACGACAGAGATCTCTGGGTCAGCCTGGGAATCTGCCTGGCACACATGCGGGTGGCACTCCGTGCCCTGGGCTGGGATCTCCGCGTCCACCGCCTGCCGGATCCGGCTGCGCCGGACCACGTCGCATCCATGCAGTTCCTCCCGCACCGCCTCACCACCCACGATTCCGCGCTCGCCGCTGCGATCACTCGTCGGAGGTCTGATCGCCGGCGATACTCGTCGTGGCCGGTGCACGAGTCGATCCTCGACGGATTCGTCCGAACCGCTCGTACCGCGGGTGTCATCGCGCGCCTGCTGCCACCGTCGGCAGACCTCGCCGCCGCGGCGTGGCTGGCCGCGGACAGGCACGCGCGCGACGAGGAGTATCGCGCGGAGTTGTCGGCGTGGACACGGGGCCGTCGCCGCGACGACGGCATCCCTGCCGCGAACCGTCAGACCGCGACGAGCGATCCGCTGATGGCGCGACGCTTCGAGATGACAGGCGGAGCGCACCGCGTTCCCGGCGCGCCGCCCGACGATCGTGCCGCAGGCGAACTGTTGGTGCTCAGCACCGCGGGCGACGACACCATGAGCAGGCTGCGCGCCGGCGAGGCCGCCGGCTCCGTACTGCTGGAGGCGACCACACACGGCCTGTCGACATGCGTCATGACCGAGATCCTGGAGGTGCGTGACACCCGTCGGGTCATTCGCGACCGACTCGCCGCCGACTCGCTGTTCCCGCAGGTCATGATCCGTCTCGGCTGGCCGGTTCCGGGCTCACCACCGCTCCCGGCCACACCACGCCGACCGATCGACGACGTGGTGAGAGAGCTCGACATCAGTTGAGCACCACCCGGACCACTCGAGGCGAGCAGCGCGCGGGGTCGCATCGAGGCGGTGACCGACCATTGTCGTGGTCGGCCACCGCGTCAGGTGCAGTCAGTACTCGATGACGAGGCGAGCGGGCACGCGGCCGGCGAGCACGTCGGCGAAGCAGTCGTTGATCTCGTCGAGTTTGCGGGTCTCGGCGATGACCCGTGTCCGACCGGCCGCGTGCAGATCGAACACATCCCGGAGGTCGTTGCGAGTACCGACGATCGAGCCGGTGACGGTGATCCCGCCGACCACGGTCTCGAAGATGGGGACCGGGAAGGCCCCGTGGGCGGGCATCGAGACACAGATGAGGCGCCCACCGCGACGAAGCGATCGGAATGCCTGTTCGAAGACCGCGGGGACGACCGCGAGAACGATCGCCACATCTGCCCCGCCGCGGGAGGTGATGGCCTCCACCGGGTCCGTGCGCGTGCTGTTGACGACGTGGTCCGCCCCGAGCTCGGTCGCGAGCGCGAGTTTGGTGTCGTCGACGTCGACAGCGGTGACGAAGCCGCCGGCGATGCGGGCGTACTGGACGGCGAGGTGGCCCAGTCCCCCGATCCCGAAGACGGCGACCCGGTCCGCGGGTCCCACGCCGCCCACCGCGACCGCCTTGTAGGTCGTCACCCCGGCGCACGTCAGCGGCGACGCATCGATCGACGACACCGCTTCCGGTACCGGAACCACGAAATCCGCAGCAGCCACTGCGAGTTCGGCGTATCCGCCGTCGATCGAGTAGCCCGTGTTGAGTTGGCTCTCGCACAGGGTCTCCCAGCCCGACACGCAGTGGCGGCAGGATCCGCAGGCGTAGCCGAGCCACGGCATCGCGACCCGCTGCCCGATCCGTTCGTCACCGACTCCCGAGCCCACGGACTCGATGATGCCTACTCCCTCGTGGCCGGGGATGAACGGCGGCGTCGGCTTCGCAGGCCAATCACCATGGGCGGCATGGATGTCGGTGTGGCAGACCCCGCAGGTCTCCATGCGTACGAGGACCTGGCCGGGTCCGGGCGACGGATCGGGCACCTCCTCGACCTGCAGTGGTGAGCCGAACTCGGTGACGACGGCGGCGCGCATCGGACCTCCTGATGTGTGTGTGCCGGCCCAGCGCCGGTCCCGTCTGACGATGCTCGGTCGCCGAGCGGTCCCCCAGTGTCGAAAGTCCCCGGGAGGCAGGCCTTCGTAGTGTTCGCGGGAGACGAGGGACCTACGACCCTGGACCACGTTCGTCGAGCGCCGCATGATCGTCGACACCGACACACCCCAGGAGCGCATCATGCAGGGACACACAACCGAATCCGGCCGGTTCGACACCGTGAGCGTACCGGACACCCCGTCGCAACCTGTTCTGCTGTCGGGGATCTCGGATACCGTCACCGTACGTGTGCGGCGACCGGACGGTACCACCGCCGATCGGGAGCTGCCGGTCGCGGCGTGGCGCCTCGAGGACGGCGGGACCGTGGTGATGGTCTCCGCGATGGGGGTGGAACACGGCGCGGTGATCGACGCCGCTCAGACCGTCGACGGGATCCGATCCAGGTGGCCGTCGTCGACCGTGGTGATGAGGCGACCGCGCGGTACGCAGCCGATGGCGGACCCGCGCTCAGAAGTCGTCGACTACGTGCAGCTGACCGCCGACGGTGGCCATCTCCCGGTCGACCATGACGCCCTCCTTCGTCGAGGAATGCGTCTGAGCCACGGGTGAACTCCCGGCCGCGGGTGCTCTCCGCGGCCGCAACGCGTGGCCTCGGGTCAGGGGACCACCATCACCGAACATCTCGCGTGATGGATGACCGACTGACTGACCGAACCGACGAGCAACCCGGTGGCCCGGTTGAGTCCTCGCGCACCCACGACCACCAGGTCCCGGTCGGAGGCCGCCGACGCCAAGACGCTCGCCGCGCTGCCCTCGACACACTCGACCGACACGTCCACGTCGGGCGCTGAAACCCGGAGGGGTTCGATGTGTCGCTCCAGCCAGTGGGTACGAGCCGCCTGCATCTTGTCCCAGTCCACGAATCCGCCCTTGGCGTCCAACAGGGTGAGTGCGGAGACCCGGAACGCGTGGAGAACGCGAACCGGCATGTGCAGAAGACGTGCCACCTCGAGTGCGCGCCCGAGTGCCTCGTCAGCGTGCGACGAACCGTCGACCCCCACCACGACAGAGCCCGCCCCACCGTGTCCGGCGCCGCGGCGATGGATCACGACCGGACATCCCGCCTGTCGGATCAGGCGGTTCATGCTGCCGGCGATCGACCCCGGTGCGGGTGCACCTGCAGGCGGCGCACCGACCACCACCATGCGCGCGTGTCGTGACTCGTGAGCGAGAGTGCCGCTCACGGAGCCGTGTACGACGTGCGTCGAGAGGCGGACGTCGGGCGCGGTCGCCGACGCAGCCGCTGCCGCCGCGGCCAACAGGTTCTCGCCGCGGACGGTCAACTCGTGGTCGAGCGTGTCCTCGGTCGGAGCAGGTGTGTAGATGAAGTCGGCGATCCATTCCGGGACGACCAGCGCGTGCACGAGCCGTTCGGTGGTGCCGGTTGCCGAGGCAATCTGCGCGGCCCACTGAGCCGCGTCGACGGCGGCAGCGGACCCGTCGATGCCGACCACGACGGGCCACCCCGTCCGATCGCCGTCCTCGGATGCCTGCGCGACCGAGACCCGCTGGTCCTCGGTCTCCGTCCGGGTCATCGGTTCTCACCCGACCCGGCGCCGACGGCGTGGCGGCGTTCCCGCCAGGTGCGGAGCACAGCGGGCAACGACCACGATCTCGTCGGCGACTCCCCCGGTGCCCGGTCGGAGATCGGTCGGACGATCATGAGCGGACAACCCGCAGTCATCGACAGTTCGCGTCCGGCCGACCCGGTGAGCGCTGTCATGAGGCGGCCGCGTGCGCGACTGCCGACGATCATGAGGTCGGCACGCATCGACATCCGGGTGAGGCACTCGACCGCGTCGTCGTACACCGTCGACATCACCACGGGGACATCGGGGAAGTCCGTCCGATATCCGGCCAGACTCTCCGCGAGCACCGCCCGCTCGGCGGTCTGATCCGCCCCGGCCTCCGCGTCCTGCGCGAACATCGATGCGCGATGGTCGACGTCCCAGACGTGTACGGCGTGGAGGAGCGCGCCCCGACGGTCGGCTTCGACGAACCCCCGCGCGATCGCGGCGGAGGATGCCGCGAGCCCGTCGACCCCG
The DNA here is from genome assembly GCF_054332755.1 of Williamsia sp. SKLECPSW1. Lineage (NCBI taxonomy): Bacteria > Bacillati > Actinomycetota > Actinomycetes > Mycobacteriales > Nocardiaceae > Williamsia > Williamsia sp. SKLECPSW1. The sequence goes on from NZ_JBTGLI010000002.1 coordinate 157,411, forward strand.
ACCACCACCTCCGCCCCCAACGGTGACATCGGAGTGGTCACCGCCTCGTCGACCACCACCACAGGGCAGAGCGCTTCGGTGAGCACGCGCGCGTACTGCGACATCGGATCGTGGCGGGCGAATCCGGGCGTCGGGACGACGATCATCTCCGCGGTGCGTGACGTCTCGAGCAGTACCTCGACGGTCGAGCCCCCGAACAGCTCTGTGTCGACCACGAATTCGTTGCGGAGCAGCGGGTCCACCGAGTTCCGGGCGACGATCTCGGCGGTGTCCAGCCGGGTCTCCAGCGCACGGAGGATGTCCGGGCCCGCGGCGTCGGGAAAGGTCCACGACAGCAGAGAGGGCCCGTCGTCGTACACGGCGACGATGAGCAGGTCGGTGCCGGCGGTGACGGCTTCGTCCGCCGCCCACCGCACCGCGTGGAGCGCAGCGTCGGATTCGTCGACGTAGACGACCGTGCGGGGTGGTGTCATCTCGGGGTTCTCGCTTCCTGTGGGCGGCGCATCGGACGGATCAGGTGGTCAGGACAGCTGCACCGGTGACGGCGCCGTCCCGGAGGTCGTCGAGCGCAACGGTTGCCTTGTCCAGCGGGTACTCGGTCACGTGCACGCGGAGCCGGTGGGTCTCGGCGAACTCCAGGAAACGGTGGGCGTCCTCGCGGGTGTTGGCCTCCACCGACCGCAGGTCCTTCTCGTGGAACAGGTCTCGTCGATAGTTCAGTGCGGGGATCTGCGACATGTGGATCCCCGCCGAGACGACGGTGCCGCCGGGGCGGATCGCACCGAGGGCTCGGGGGATGACGTCGCCGACGGGCGCGAAGACGACGGCCGCGTCGAGCGGTTCCTCGGGTGTCGCGTAGAACCCCTGGACGGATTCGGCGCCGATCTCCTCGGCGAGTTCGGCGGCGGCCCTGTCCCGGGTCATGACGTGCACTGTTGCACCGCGGGCGATCGCCACCTGTGCGGTGAGATGCGCGCTCGCGCCGAAACCGTAGATCCCCAGCAGGCCACCGTCGGGCACATTCGCCCGGGACAGCGCTCGATGGCCGATGATCCCGGCGCAGAGCAGAGGAGCCAGCTCCGTATCCCGGTATCCCCCGGGCAGCCGGAGCGCGTACGCGGCCGGGACCACTGTCATGTCCGCGAAACCCCCGTCGGCATCCCAGGAGGTGTATCGCGATCCGCGACAGAGGTTCTCGCGTCCGGAGCGACAGTATCGACAGTCCCCGCAGGTGTGTCGCAGCCACGGGACGCCCACCCGCTCGCCCGGCAACCATCCCCCGGTGTCGCCGGCACCGACGTCGATGACGGTTCCGACGATCTCGTGTCCCGGGACCACATCGTGGCGATGAAGCGGGAGGTCTCCGTCGAGCAGGTGCAGATCGGTGCGACACACGCCGCATGCGTCGACACCCACCAACAGTTCGCCCTCACCTGGTGTCGGATCGGCCTCGACGCCCGATGTCAGCCGGCGTCGGCCCCCGCTGCCGCGCAGCCGCCAGGCGCGCATCAGAGGGGGCTCCCGTCGAGCGTCGACGGCGGCGCCGACCAGGTGTGTACGGCGGCGACGAGCGCCACCAGTGCGCCGGTCACGAATGCGAGCACCGGCAACCACCCGATGCTCCCGGTCGCCTCGACCATGATGACGGTCCACCCGATGAGCCCCGCACCTGCGACGACGACGTCGACACCCGCGCTCGGCGACTTCTGATGGACGGCGTACGCCGCGGAGGCCATCGGGAGCGCCACGGCCAGGAGTACCCCGATGCCCAGCAGCACAGGACTGTTCCCGGGAACGGCACGCAAGGTCGCGGGGTCGAGGTGAGCGGCCCCCGTGATGATCGCGATCCCGTCTGCGGCGGCGACGATGGCGATGCCGGTAGTCACGGCCAGCATCCAGACGTTCCACGGCGCTGTCGGACGTCCCTGGCCGGCCGTGGCCGCCGGTCGACGCCGCGCGCGCCGGCCACCGACGCGGCTGTCGTCGGCGGGCGCCGGCACGGAGATCATCATGCGGTCGACGATCGTCCACACCCTCGTGCTCCGGCAGGGCACAAGGTCACTTCGACCGGGTACGTCCGACCGCTGCGGACGGGCCGATCGGCAGCCCACCATGAGATGTCTCGATACCGTCGGCGCGGGAGCGGCGGTATCTTTGTCTGCGCTGAGGAAGTGGGTGCCCTCCGATGATCACGGTGTTCCTGGTCGACGACCACGAGATCGTCCGTCGCGGTCTGACCGAGCTGATCGATGCCGACCCGGACCTGCAGGTGATCGGCGAGGCAGGCGATTGCTCGCATGCCCTGGCCCGTATCCCTGCGCTCCGGCCCGACGTCGCGGTCCTCGACGTCCGTCTACCCGACGGGAACGGGATCGAGCTGTGTCGCGAGATCCTGTCGCGAACCGACGGCACCCGGTGCCTGATACTCACCTCGTTCACCGAGGATCAGGCGATGCTCGACGCCATCCTCGCCGGCGCGAGCGGTTACGTGGTCAAGGACATCACGGGCATGCAGTTGACCTCCGCCATCAGCGAGGTCGGTGCGGGCCGGTCACTCCTCGACAGCCGTGCGGCCGCGGTGCTGATGCAACGCCTGCGTGACGAGCAGACGTCGACCGGGACGGTGGTCGACACCCTCACCGACCAGGAGCGCACACTGCTCGATCTCATCGGCGAGGGGCTGACCAACCGACAGATCGCCGAACGGATGTTCCTCGCCGAGAAGACCGTGAAGAACTACGTCTCTCGGCTGCTGGCGAAGCTCGGTCTGGAGCGGCGCACGCAGGCCGCTGTCCTCGCCACCCGCCTCAACGGTGCAGGCTGACGCCGGAGCAGATGACCCCGCCGCCCGCCGATCACGACGACCGGGACACCCCCGGCGACGACTTCGCCGACCTCCTGCCGCATCTGCGGCTCGACGAGTTGATGAGTGAGGTCCAGGATCGCTTCGCGCGGATCTCCGACAGCCGGCGGCAGTTCGCGGGTCTCCTCGAGTCGATGCTGGTGATCAGCTCGGGCCTCGACCTCCAGGACACCTTGCGGTCCATCGTGCGTTCGGCGATGGGCCTCGTCGACGCCCGCTACGGTGCTCTCGGCGTGGTCGGCGAAGACGGTCGCCTCAGCGCGTTCGTCCACGAGGGGATCGACGACGCCACCCGCGAACGCATCGGCCACCTCCCGCTCGGTGACGGGGTGCTGGGTGTGCTGCTCGACCACCCCGAGATCATCCGACTGCGTCGGATCTCCGACCACTCGGCATCGGTGGGCTTCCCCGAGAACCACCCACCCATGACCACCTTCCTCGGTGCGCCCATCGCGGTGCGCGGGGTGATCTTCGGCAACATCTACCTGACGGACAAGGCCGACGGTGCCCCGTTCACCGAGGACGACGTGGCGATCATCCGCGCGCTCGCGTCGGCGGCCGGTACAGCCGTCGACAACGCGCGCCTCTACGCACAGTTGCAGTCGCGCGTGCGCTGGATCGAGGCCACCCGCGACCTCCTCACCGATCTGCTGGCCGGCTCCGAGACCGCGGGCACGATGCGACGGCTCACCACCGCCGTCCGTGAACTGACCTCCGCCGACCTGACGTTCGTGGCTCTCTTCGACGACGGGGACGACAGCACGATGACCGTGCGAGTCGCGTCGGGCCCGACCGCCGACACGATGACAGGCGCGACCATCCCGATGGCCGACTCGACCTCGGGTCGTGCGGTGCGAGAACGCCGCACACTGCACGTCGAGTCCCTCGAGTACACCCCCACCACGCAGGCGGCGGAGTTCGGTCCGGCGCTCGTCGCGCCGCTGCGGACAGGCGACAGCGTCTCCGGGGTGCTCGTCGGACTGCGACGTCGCGGGGCGACACCGTTCGACAGCGAACTCGCCGACCTGGTCACCAGTTTCGCCGATCACGCAGCACTCGCGATGTCGTTGAACGCCGCACGCACACGCGAGCACGAGTTCCACGTCCTCGCGGACCGCGACCGCATCGCCCGCGATCTGCATGATCACGTCATCCAGCGCATCTTCGCGGCGGGGTTGTCGCTGCGGGCCACGACCCAGAGCATCACACGCCCCGAGGCGGCAGCGCGCGTGTCGACGGTCATCGACGACCTGCAGGACGTGATCGAGGACATCCGCGCCGCCATCTTCGATCTCCATTCCGCGTCCCCCGTGCGCGGCGACGGTCTTCTGGCACGGATCCGATCCGCCGTGGCGGAGATCGCCGACGACGGGCCGATGCACTTCAGTGTCCGGGCATCGGGACCCCTGTCCGCAGTCGAGCCTCTCACCGCCGACAACGTCGTCGCCGTCGTCCGCGAAGCGGTCAGCAACGCGGTACGCCATTCGGGCGGATCGCGTGGCGTGGTGACGATCACCGTGTCCGACGAGGTGATCGTGTCGGTGCGCGACGACGGCGTCGGTATCGATCCCACCGTCGACGATCACGGCGAGCGCCACCACGGGCTCCGCAACCTGCGCGCTCGCGCCACGCAGGTCGGTGGGAATCTGTCCGTGACACGTCCCGACGAGGGCGGCGGCACCGAACTGATCTGGACCGTCCCGCTGATCTGATCGCCGAATCGCCGGTGGCCCGAGGGGTCGAATGTCACCCGCCGCGGTGACCTCGGACAGCTGTGCCGGGTCCCGGGCCTTCCTAATGTCACGTCTGTGAACAGCTCTCTGCAGGCACCGGCACCCGAGACGATCCCTGCCGCACCGTCGCCCCTGACGTGGACGGCGCAGGTCCGCGAGACCCACAGCGGGTGTGTCATCCTGCTCGGCGACACGGCGTACAAGCTCAAGAAGCCCGTCGACATGGGCTTCCTCGACTTCACCACCGCCCGCCGCCGCCACGCAGCGCTGCACCGGGAGTGGGAGCTCAACGCACGCTTCGCACCCGACGCGTACGTGGGGATCGCGTACTTGGCCGACGCGGCCGACGGAACCCCCGAACCCCTGCTGCAGATGCGTCGTCAGAGCGACGACGACCGTCTCAGCACCCTTGCGCGCTCCGGGGCCGATCTCCGATCGCAGATGCGGTCGATCGCCCGCATCGTGACGAGGGTGCACCGCACGACGCCGGCGCCGGCCGATCCCGGCGCGACCGGGAGTGCCGAGGCGCTCCGCGCCCGATGGCGACGCAACATCGCGACGGCGCGCGCCTGTCGCCCTGGCGTCATCGACCGCGAGACGATCGATCGGGTCGCGGCTCTGGCCGACACGTACGTCACGGGACGATCCGCGCTGTTCGACTCACGCGTCGCCGCCGGGATGATCGTGGACGGGCACGGTGACCTCATCGCGGATGACATCTTCTGTCACGGAGACGACGTCACCATCCTCGACTGCCTCGACTTCGACGACAGCCTCCGCCATGTCGACGCACTCGACGACGCCTGCTTTCTGGCGATGGACCTCGAACACCACGGTCGCACGGACCTCGCGGCGGAGTTCCTCCGTGCACACGAGGAGGAGACCGGGGACGCACCCCCGACATCGCTGCGCCACCACTTCATCGCCTACCGGGCCTTCGTGCGTGCGGAGGTCGCGTCGATCCGATCGGCCCAGGGCGACGTCACCGCCGCGGCAGACGCCCGCGCCTACACAGCGCAGGCGGTGGACCACCTCCGCGCCGGCCAGGTCCGCCTCGTCATCGTCGGCGGACTCCCGGGAACCGGGAAATCGACGGTGGCGCAGGGGATCGCCGACGCTCTGCACTGCACGCTGTTGTCCAGCGACGTGGTCCGCAAGCAGCTCGCGGGACTCGATCCCCTGCACAGTGCCAGGGCGGCGTTCTCGACTGGTCTCTACACGCCGGAGATGACCGAACGCACCTACGACGTGATGTTCCGTCGCGCCCACATCGGCCTCGACCTGGGGCGGTCGGTGGTGATGGACGCCACCTGGCGCGACGAGGACGAGCGAATCCGCGCACGCCACCTCGCCCACGAGACCGGCGCGCTGCTGGTCGAACTGGAATGTGTGGCGCCGGAATCGATGTCGCGGGCACGACTGGCGACCCGGGCGGCCACCGCATCGGACGCCGACACGGACGTCCACGCGGCGATGGCCAGAACGTGGCCACGATGGCATTCGGCGACCCCGATCGACACCTCCGGTCTCCCGGGGTCTGCGGTGCGCGCAGCTGTCGACGTCATCGAACACCGGCTCCACCCCGCGACAGAAGCGCCCGACACCCAGGAGGTCCGACGATGAGTGACGAGAAGACGGTCGTCGTCGGGGTCGACGGCAGCGACGCCGCGACCGCCGCGATCCACTGGGCGGCCCACCATGCGGCGAGTGTCTGTGTCCCCCTCACCCTCGTCCACGCGGTGGCAGCCCTCGACCTCTACCTGGGTGAGGCGATGGTGATGAACTCCCGGGCCATCCGTGAGGAACGAGACGAGCGGGGACGTCAGGTCCTGCGCGACGCCCGACAGCTCGTCCGACGTGACCATCCGGGGGTGCAGGTGACGATGTCGATGCCGGAGGGCACCGTCGCAGACGTCGTCACCCGTGCATCGGAGACAGCGTCACTGGTGGTGCTCGGAAGCCGCCGGGCGAGCGCAGTCCACGACCTCGTCGTCGGGAGCGACGCGATCCGCATCACCCGACGCTCCCATGCCCCCGTGTTGCTGCACCGTGAGGGCGATGCCACGGCACCGACCCACGACCCGGTCGTCGTCGGCGTCGACCAGAGCGACAACTCCGCCCGGGCCGCGGAGCGTGCCCTGCAGATGGCCTGTGACCTGGGAACCGATCTGGTCGTCGCGCGATTCTGGCAGCCGCCGATCGGGGTGGCGTCGGCGGTGGGTGTCATCGATTGGCGCGGTCTGGAAGACAGTGAGTCGGCGACACTGGCGCAGTGGGTGGACCGACACCTCACCGACCGTCACGGCGTCTCGGTCACGACAGTCTCCACGATGTGCACCGCAGCCGCCGGACTGCGGGCCCTCTCGTCGACGGCCCAGATGCTCGTGGTCGGTTCCCGGGGGCGGGGCGCCATCGCCGGTCTCCTGCTGGGCTCGGTGAGCCAGAACATGATCCACCACGCGGATTGCTCGGTACTGGTGGTGCCGTGATGGACACAGCCCCCGGACCGCGGCGACGGGGTCCCTCGACCCTCACCGTCGTCGCCTCCGAACTCGGCGTGTGGCGACTACATCACCTCACGCGCAACCCGCTGGTGCGGTCCGTCGACCGATGGGAGTCCGCGGCCCGCCTGCTTGTCGCGATCGTGATCGTCGCGCTGCTGCCGTTCGCGTTCGCCGCCGGCGACGCAGCGCACGCGAGCGCCCAGAACACGATCGCGCACCAGCGCGCCGAACGGCACCTCGTCGCGGCCACGGTGCTGACGACGCCCCCGGACGACGCGACGACCGTCCGCGCGACGTGGGACGACGGCTCCACCCACCCGGTGCCCCAGGACATCCCGAGCCTCGACGCCGATCACCGAGGAACGGTGCGACCGATCTGGGTCGATCAGACGAACCAGCCGACCGCGCCGCCGGCGCGACCGGGAACTGCTGTGGTGCAGGGAATCCTCATCGGGTGCGTGACCGCGGCAGGGATCGTCGGCGTGGGGGCGATCGCTCTGCGCCTGCTCACGGTGATGACGAACAGGAGGCGGTTCCATGCATGGGACAGCGAATGGTCGATGGTCCGGCTCGACGCTCGGTGACTGCGGGGTCACCGACTGGGAACCAGTGCGGCACTGGGTCGAGGCCGCGACCCGTGCACCATCGGTGCACAACACGCAGCCCTGGACCTTCACCTTCCGGCGACACGAGCTCGTTCTGCACGCAGACGCCGCACGAGTGCTCCACTCCGATCCCCAGGGGCGCGAACTCCTCATGAGTTGCGGTGCCGCACTGCACCATCTCGAGACAGCCATCCGTCACGACGGATGTGTACCCGACATCGTCCGGAGTGACGTCGGCGATCCGTCCGCTCCCCTCGCGACGGTGACCCTGCGGACTGCGGCTCCCGCCACACCTCGGGACATCGCACTGGCGAGCGCCGCCGACCGGCGGCGCTCGGACCGACGTCCATTCCGGCGCGCTCACATCGCATCGATGATCCGCGACATCGATCGTCTCTGCGCGGCCTATTGCGTGACTCCGGCGGTGTTCGGCGAGGCCGCACGCGCCGACCTGGTCGCGATCGCGGATGCGAGCAACTCGTCGCGGCGCTACGACGCTGCCCAGCACAACGAGATCCACTGGTGGACGGGTCACGATCGGCCCTACGAGGGAGTGCCGCCTGCGCTGCTCCCCGACGAGACGACCGTGTCGGCGACCGGTGGCCGGGCGTTCCCGCCGGGCCTGCTGCACGACGACCGTCCCGACGAGGCCCAGTGGATCGTCCTCGCGACCCGCGGCGACTCACCGACAGACTGGCTGCGCTGCGGCGAGGCGTTGTCCGTCGTCCTCCTGTCGGCGACGGTTCTCGGACTCGCGACGTGCCCTGTGAGCCACGGCATCCAGGACGTCGCGGCACGTTCGACCCTCCGGCGGCTGATGACCGAGCACGGCATCGTCCCCCACCTCCATCCGCAGATCCTCGTCCGGGTCGGGGCCGCGCCTCATCCATCCCTGCCGGCATGGACTCCCCGCCGGCCGGTCGACGAGGTCCTCGTCGTCGACGACGCGCCATGACCACCCGGCCGGACATCGAGGTGATCCGGCAGGCAGTCGACCTCGCGCGCCGCGCACCATCGCTGCACAACAGCCAGCCCTGGCAGTTCGTGCTGAGCGACAACGGGCTTCGCCTGTTCGCCGATCCCGCAGTCCGTCTGTCGGAGGCGGACCCGACGGGGCGGCAGAGGCTGATCGGTGTCGGAGCTGTTCTCGATCATCTGGAGATCGCGCTCGGCGCACTCGGGTGGCGGAGCCAGGTCACCGTTCTGCCCGACCCGAACCATCCCGACCACGTCGCGACGGTCGATCTCGACCGGGCGGACGGGGTGACACAGGCACATCTGCAGCGCGCCGAGGCAGTGGCCCGTCGCTACTCCCACCGCATGCCGATGGGACCGCCCCGCGATTGGAAGGTGTTCCTGCCCTTCGTCTGTGGCGTCCTGAGTGACCGCGACGTCGAGGTCACCACGTTCGACGCGGCGGACATGCCGGTGGTGCGCAGAGCTGCCCGGGGGGCGAACCTGGCTCGGACCTACGACTGGCGATACTTCACCGAGTTGTCATGGTGGACAGCATCACCGCAGTCGTCCGCGGTGGGGATACCGCCAGAGGTCCTGCCCACCTCCGTCGAGGCGGAACACGTCGCTGTCGCGCGGGATTTTCCCGCAGCAGTGCGGCTGATTCACGGTGCAGGTGCCGACGACGCCGCGGAGATCGTCGCGATCTCGACGGCGGCCGACACCCCCCGCGACCACGTGGCCTGCGGGAGGGCGCTGTCCACACTGCTCGTCGAGGCGACCGCGTGGGGATCTGCGACCTGCGCTGTGTCCCATCTGACCGAGTCACCGCGGAGCCGTGCGGAGCTGGCCGCCGTGATCGAGCCCGGGTGGGTCCCGCAGATCCTTGTGCGGGTCGGGACGGCGTGCGACGAGATCGCGCTCCCCCGAACCGAACGCCGCCCGGTCGACGAGATCGTGACCGACACCCGCTCCATCCCCTGCTCTCCCGATGTGTCCGATCGACGAGCGGGACGACGAAAGACCGACGGCCACCGGGGGTGAACCCGGTGACCGTCGGTGCGATGTGACACGGAGCCGACAGAGCCGGCAGCGGATGTCAGTTCGTGTTGATGGTGATCTTCGCGATCCCGACCAACAGTCCGGCCTTCACGGCGTCGGTGTTGAAGGTCTGGTTCAGCAGCCCTGCAGCGGTGGGCGAGATCAGCACGCGGGTGCCCTCGAGCACCGCGGTGCCATCCGGATTGGTCTGCAGCGGCTTCAGCGTGCTGCCGTCGAGATCGAAGACGACCGCCTGGGTGGCGGCCACCGTGCCGTCGACGCTGACGTCGGCCATCAGCTTGGACGTGCCGGGATCGATCGTCAGGTTGGTGATGTCGACGGTCTTGCCGCCACCGGTGAGCGAGAAGCCCGCACCCTTGTGGTCGATGATGCCCTGAACGTAGGGCTGGATCGATCCGGGCTTGTAGTACGTCACGTTGCCGCCGGTGATCGGGAAGATCAGCGACCCGTTCTCCAGCTTGGCCGGCCCGACGACGCCGGGGGTCAGCTTCAGGCTGGTCAGCGCATCCAGGAAGCCGGAGTCCAGTGCCACGGCGGTGTCACGGCCGGTCAGGTTCGGCACGGTCGCGACCGGTGCCGGGGTGCTGTCTGCGGGTGACGATGCGGGTGCGGAGGCGGACGTCGACGATCCCGAGTTGGACGACGAGTCGTCACTCGAGCAGGCGGCGGCGGGCAGGATTGCCACGGCGGCGATAGCTGAGGCCACCACTGCCTTGCGGTACGAGATCTTCATGAGACGGGTTCCTTAGCGTTTCGACTGTCATGGCGAGTACGCCACGACCTGGTGACGCCGTGCGCGCTCGTTGTGGGCGGGCGTCATGGTTCATTCGACGGCGCGGGCCTCGCGGATTGGCCGCGCCGCCACATCGGTGTGTTCCCGCTGCCACGCCGCGCACGCCGGGACCCCGACGGGAGGGGTGTCGCGGTGGTGTCTCGCCGCGATCCGAACCGCAGCAATCCCTCGCTAGCGCCGACCGAGTTTGACGATCCACAGGAGGATGACGGCCCCCAACAACGCGGTGAGGAAGGTGAAGAACCAGCCACCGCTCGCCGTGTCGAAGGCGAAGCTGAGCAAGAACCCACCGAGGAAGGCCCCGATGACACCGACGACGATGTTGAGCCCGATGCCCATCTGCTTGTCGGTGCCCATGATCTTGCTCGCGATCCATCCGGCGAGTCCGCCGATGATGATGTAGCCGATGACGCCGACGCTGGTGGTCGTGGTGGAACGTTCCGCCAGGACCTCGATGGCTGCTGCGGTGGTGCTCATGTGACGCGTCCTTCCGAGATGGTCATCCAACCGTCGATGAAGCGGTGTGCTCCCTCGTTGGCAGTGCCGGTCGGTTCGACCTCAGTATGGGTGCTCGTGGGGCTCCCCCGGGTCGGACCGGGCCGGGCAATTCGGACTCGGTGAGATCACGATCCGCGCGGACCGCGACGGGCGTCGGCAACCCCCGCCTTCCGGAGGAGCATGTCCTCTGCATGCGCGATCGCCTCCGCCCACGACGACGTGATCGACGCGTCGTCGCGGTCGAGCACATCATCGGGGGTCGTGTCGCCCTCGTGCGTCTGGGTGAGAACACCGTCGGGATCGGCGACGACCCATCCGGCCCCATCTGGTCGGCGGGTGCGCAGAAGGGCGACGAGCAGGCGACGCGACACGCCGTCCACGACACCGACGCGTCTCATGTCGAAGAGGACGACGTCGGCGCGGTCGCGCAACGACTCGACGCGCCGGACCACGCTCTCCACGCCGGAGAAGGTGAGATCGCCCTGGAGTTCGAGGACGCGGATACGGTCCCGATGGGCGCGGAGATGGGTCGACTCGCGGTCGGGACGGGTTCGCGCACCGGCCTCGAGCTCCGTGCCGTCGTACATCGATCGGATCGTCACGCGACTCTCCCGCGCGACGGTGAACATGTGCAGACCGAGATCCTCCGAGAGCAGGCGGCACGCGCGGACGCCTCGCACGCTGTTGCCGTGCTCGTCGAGTCGGGGGGAGAACACCCCGATACCCAGCTGGCCCGGGAGAACCGCCAGAATTCCTCCGCCGACGCCGCTCTTGGCAGGGAGGCCGACGGTGGTGACCCAGTCCCCAGCGCCGTCGTACATCCCGCATGTCGTCATCACGCTGAGGACGCGGCGGGCGATCTGACTGTCGACCATCCGCCGCCCGGTCCGTGGGTTCACTCCCCCGTTGGCGAACGTCGACCCGATCACCGCCAGGTCGTCGGAGGTGATGCGCACCGAGCACTGCCGGACGTACAGGTCGACCGCAGCCTGCGGGTGCGACGGGAAGACCCCGAAGCTCTGCAGCATGTATGCGATGGCGCGATTGCGTGAACCCGTCGCCATCTCCGATCGGTAGACCGCCTCGTCCATCGACAGCTGGCGACCCGCGCACCCGGAGTAGAAGTCGAGGATGCCGGAGAACGCGGCGTCGAGGTGGGGCGCCCATTCCTGCCGTGTCGCCGGCGGTGCGGTCATCAGCTCGGGCTGGATCAGCAGGGCCGTGGCGGTCAGCGCACCGGCGTTGATCATGGGGTTCCGCGGTCGTCGTGTCGTGTGGTCGACGCTGATCTCGTTGAACGCCTCCCCGGTGGGCTCGACACCGATGTGGTCGTCGACCACGTCGACTCCGCGGTCGCGGAGCGCGAGCGCGTAGGTCAGCGCCTTGGAGATGGACTGGATGGTGAACTCGGTGGTGGTGTCGCCCACCGAGTAGATGTGCCCGTCGTGGGCGACGAGGGATACCGCGAAGGTGTTGGGATCGACGGAGGCGAGTTCGGGGATGTAGTCGGCGACCTTCCCCTCGCCCAGCGAGACGCAGCCGGTCTCGATCCGCTGGAGGTACCGCTCGACGACCGATGTCACGAGATGATCCAAGCAGACGGGGTCGGCCTCGACGGCACGTCCGAGGCACGCCCGCCGTCGTCGCCGTGATGGTCAGACGTACCGGCCCACAGCCCATGCACGCGCGGCGTCGGGTCCCACCACGTCGACCTCGACCCCGTCCGCGAACAGACCGGTCTGGACCACCAGTCCGGTCCGGGTCGCCTCGTCCCAGGCGCGGATGACGCCGTCACCCCATGGGCGGTGCGGCAACAGATCGTCGATGACGACCACGGACGCGTCGTCGGCCAGTCGACGCATGTTGCGGATGTCGGCGGCCGCGACCTCGTAGGTGTGCCCTCCGTCGATGAAGATCAGATCGAACGTCTCGCCCGGGTGTGCATCGGCGAACTGCGGCACCGTCGTCGACGAGTCGCCGACGATCAGCGTGTGTCGGCCGGGGAAATCCGCGTCGATCTGCTCCTTCGCCCGCGCGCCGTAGCCGTGCTCACCGAGATCGAAGGACGTCACCTCGATCTCCGGTGACGCGCTCAGGAAGGCATGACTCGAGAAGCCGGCGTTGAACCCGATCTCCACCACCCGACGGACACCCGGGCGCTCGGCGAGCGCGGTCAGGGACGCGAGTTCCGTCGCGTCGGCCGACCCCTCGACGTACTGACCGTGCGACCGCGCGTCGGCGACGATGTCCTGCAACTGCTGAAAACCCATGTGCCACTTTCCGACGCGTGAGGCGCCTCGCCGGCCTCGACGCTCCCATCCTAGGGTTGGCGTCCCCGCCGACCTCGATCGCCTCACCCGTGAACGGCCTGCGCGGAGATCGGCCCGTCAGCGGTGTGGGTTCCCGCCCTCGACGCCCCCGTCGTCGGTGAATCGGGCGACGAGAGCGTCCAGATCGTCGACGACGGCGTCGACGGTCCGCGTCGCGTCGACGTGGACCGCACAGTCGGGCCACCGACCGGGCCGATCATGCAGGCGCAGGACGAGTTCGCGCTCGTCGGGTGTGGCACCGAACTCGTCGATCGGCCGGGCATCGAGACGCCGACGGAGTGTCCTCACGTCGATCTGCAGCACCACGACCGCGTCTACGAATGGTACGAGGTCGTTCAGGTTCCGCGCGTCGCCACACAGGTACACGCATCCCGGCGCAGCCGTCGCGACGAGTTCGCGCGCTGCCTCGACGTCCCAGATGTGATTCCAGTGCGACGGCCGGCCGGCCGGACTGGATGCCAGTCGCTTCCCGGTGAGGGGATCTCCCTGGTACGCGATGTCGCGGTCGCCGTCGATGACCGACGCTCCCCGACGTCGCAACTCCGCGGCGACAGCACTCTTCCCGGTGCACGAGCCGCCTGTCACCAGCACGACATACCTGTCCACGACGAACTCCCCTCGACGGTCGGTCAGGCGAACTCCGCGACCCGAGATCGCACATCGGTACCCAGGAGTTCGATGCCACGAAGCATCGCGTCATGCGGAAGCTTCGTGTTCGTCATCTGCACCGTGAGTCGGACGAGACCACCCAGATCGTCGGAGACGCGGACGATCTTCTCGGCGACGGTCTGCGGCGATCCGACGAACATCGCGCCGTGCGGGCCGGCCATGGCGTCGAACTCGGCGCGGCCGGGTTCACCGAACCCGCGTTCGCGGCCGATCCGACCGAACAGGTCTGCCCATCCGGGGTAGGCGGCGTCGACGGCCTCGTCGTCGGTGTCGGCGACGAGGCCGGGCGCGTGGATCCCGACGGACAGCTGGTCCGGAGAGAACCCCGACTGCGCACCGGCCTCGCGGTAGAGGTCGACGAGACCGCGGAAGCGGCGCGGTTCGCCACCGATGATCGCGACCATCAGCGGCAGTCCGAGCCGACCGGCGCGGACGAACGACTCCGGACTCCCACCGGCTCCCAGCCACATCGGGATCGGGCTCTGGATCGGTTGCGGGTGCACGCCCATCCCGCGCAGCGGTGGTCGGTGCCGACCGGCCCAGGTGACCGATGCAGGGTTCTCGCGGATGCGCATCATCAGGTCGAGTTTGTTCGCGAACAAGGAGTCGTAGTCGTCGAAGTCGAGCCCGAAGAGCGGGAACGCCTCGGTGAACGAGCCCCGTCCGACGACCATCTCCGCACGGCCCCCGGAGATCAGGTCGATGGTCGCGAACTGCTGGTGCAGACGGACCGGGTCGTCCGCGGACAGGACCGACACCGCACTGGTCAGACGAATCCGCTCGGTGCGGGCGGCCGCGGCGGCGAGAAGGACAGTCGGGGCCGAGTCGTAGAAGTCAGGACGATGGTGCTCACCGATCCCGTAGACGTCGACACCGCACCGATCCGCGAACTCCACCTCCTCCATCAGGTGCGCGATGCGCTGTCGCGCCCCGATCTCGCGCCCGGTGTCGTACTCGACGACCGCCGACACGAAATTGTCGATCCCGATCTGCATGGTTCTCGATCCGTTTCGTCGTGGTGCATGCGGCGTGCCCCGATTCTGCCCTTGGGGTGCAGCCGACCTCCGAGTGTGCTCTCCGCGGGGCGGCGGTGCGGTCGCCCGACAGGTCGGCCGGGGGGCGTCACCATCGCAGACCGCCCGTTCCACCGCGGCAGGATCCGCGTAGCGTGATCACCGATGTGGATCGGATGGATCGAGGCGGAGTTCCTGCTCGGTGACGTGCACTCCCTCAAGGAGAAGCGCTCGGTGGTGCGGCCGATCGTGGCGGAGATGAGACGGCGGTTCTCGGTGTCCGCCGCCGAGGTCGACCACCTCGATCTCCACCGTCGCGCGGCGATCGCGGCGTCGGTCGTCGCTCCCGACAGCGCTCACGTCACCGACATCCTCGATCAGCTCGAACGGCACGCGGCGAGTCGTCCTGAGCTGCAACTGCTCTCGGTTCGTCGACGGGTGCTCCGCGGCGACGAGATCTGACCGCCTGACTTCTGCCACGGACGACGACGCCCGCCCCCGCGACGGCGAGGACGGGCGTCGGACGGGGTGGGAGTCAGGCGACCGCGGCGGCGGCGAGACGGCCGAGGGTGGCCTGCAACTGTTCCTCGGAGACGAGTGGGAAGCCGACCTGCTCCAGGAGCTTCTTGTCGGTGACCTTCGACCAGTCGTAGGTGTGGCGCACGAGAGTCTCGTTCGGCCCCTGCGACTCGAGTTCCCAGACCCACTCCCACCCGGGGGGCTCGGTCCCGGCCGGCGCCGTCTTCCACGCGACCAGTTTGTCCTTCGCGAAGCCGGTCACGTGATTGTCGGTCTGGTAGTCCCCACCCATGTGATCGCCCGACATGTTCATCGTGAAGACCTGCCCGACCTTCTGGATGCGGTCCGCGTGGTCGACGCCACGGATGAAACCCGAATCGTCGAGCTCCTGGTGACGCTCCGGGTTGGACAGGACGTCGAAGACGGCGTCCACCGGTGCTTCGACGGTGCGTTCCACTGTGATCTTCGTGTCGTCGCTCATGCCCCCAACACTGCCGAAAGATCGTCGGATCGGCAATGACGGCACGACAACGCCGAACGCGTCGACGCGGTCGAGCACCGGCAGGCTCGCGAGACCGACGTTAGTGGAGGGGAAAGTCCAGTCCGTGCTCGGACGCCGGGCGTGGGCCCAGGATCCGACGCTCGTCCGCTGTGATGGGGACGTCGTTGATCGAGGCCTCACGACGGCTCATCAGACCTGACGGCGCGAATTCCCACAGTTCGTTGCCGTAGCTGCGCCACCACCGACCGTCCGCGTCGTGCCATTCGTACTGGAAGCGCACGGCGATGTGATCGTCACCGAAGGCCCACAGACCTTTTCGTAACGCGTAGTCCTGTTCGCGCGCCCACTTGGTGGTCAGGAACTCGACGATCTCGTCGCGACCGCGCAGGAACGTGTCGCGGTTGCGCCACAGGGAATCCGGCGTGTACGCGAGCGAGACCTTCTCGGGATCCCTGGTGTTCCAGGCGTCTTCGGCTGCCTGCACCTTGGTCGCCGCGGTGGTGACGTCGAACGGCGGCATGGGCGGACGGGACTCGGTCATGACCACTCCGATACGACGCGACGACGGTGTTGTCCGCCGATTCTCCCCGTCCCGCAGGCATGGCGCGAGCGGGACCGCCGTGCCCGCGGCGGGTGTGTGTCGGGTGTCACACGACCTCGGGACGTGTAGATCGCGGCCGCGTCACGACTACATCGTCGAGCCGGACTTCGACCGGACATACAGGAAGAAGACGACCCCATGCCGGACACACATACGCGACAGAGCTCGTTCACCCCGATCGTCGCCGAGGGGATCGGGACCATGGTCCTCGTCGTCGGTGGCGTCGGAACGGCTGTACTGGCAGGCACGACCGTCGGAACGGTCGGCATCGCCCTCGCGTTCGGTCTCGTGCTGGCGGCACTGGTCTACGCGATCGGTCCGGTCTCCGGGTGCCACGTGAACCCCGCCGTCACCCTCGCGATGGCGCTCCGACGACGGATCTCGCCCCTGGTCGCCGTCGGCTACGTCCTGGCGCAGGTCGTGGGGGCGCTGGTCGGTGCCGCGATCGTGCTCGTCATCGCGAGCGGACGACCGGGGTACTCCCTCACCACCGACGGACTGGGTACCAATGGATACGGCTCGGAGTCGACGGGCGGGTACGGATTGTTCCCGGTCGCCGTTGCCGAGATCGTCCTCACCGCCGTACTCGTCCTCGTCGTGTTCGCTGCGACCGATGCGATCGCGACACCCGGCGGCGCGGGTGTCGCGATCGGCGCGACCCTGACCGTTGCGCACCTGATCGGTATCGGTCTCGACTCGACGTCGGTCAACCCGGCACGCTCGCTCGGGCCTGCCGTGCTGGCGGGCGACACAGCACTGTCGCAGCTGTGGGTGTTCATCGTCTTCCCGCTCGTCGGCGGCGTCGTGGGAGCGCTGCTGCACCTCGTGATCGCCTCGGGTCGATCGGAGCACCCCGAGACACCCGTGATCGCGGAGGTCTGAACCAGCGGACCGCGACTGTCCGCATTGCTCCCTACCGTCATCGGCGTTCGAGTTCCACTCGCCCGCACGGAGGAGACCCCCGATGACCACCACCTCGTTCGATCCCACCCGAGGGGAGCCTGCCGCGTCGGCGACGCGGCAGGTGTCCCCCACAGGTCGCGTCCGCACCGTGGCCCTGATCTGTCTGCTGGCGGCGTCGTTCATGGAGTTGATGGACGCGACGGTGGTGAACGTCGCCCTGCGCACGCTCCAGGACGACCTCGGCGCGTCGGCGGCGAGCCTGCAGTGGATCGTCGCGGGCTATCCCCTCGCCTATGCGGTGGGCCTGATCCTCGGTGCCCGTCTCGGTGACGGCATCGGTCGTCGGCGTGTGTTCGTCGCGGGACTGGCCGCTTTCGGGATCGCCTCTCTCGCTTGTGGACTCGCGTCCGGTCCGACCGAACTGGTCGTGTTCAGGCTCGCGCAGGGCGCGGCGGCCGCCCTGATGGTGCCGCAGGTGTTGAGCAACATCCAGGTGCTCTATCCCCCGGCCGAGCGGGGCCGGGCGATGGGGATGTTCACCTCGGTGATCGGCCTCGCCGCCGTCGTCGGCCCCGTTCTCGGTGCGGTGATCACGAGTGGGGACTGGTTCGGTCTGAGCTGGCGGCCCATCTTCCTCGTCAACGTCCCGCTCGCGGCCGTGGCGATCGTCGCGGCACTGCTCTTCATCCCGGAGACGCGAGCGGAGAAGCGCGCGCCGATCACGGCCGGATCCGCTCTCCTCCTGGCGGTATCGCTCGTCGCGATCATGCTGCCGATCACCCTCGGTCCGGACAACGACTGGCCGGTATGGGGTTTCGTCGTCATGGTGGCGGGGGCCGTCGGACTCACCGTGTTCGCCCGACAGCAGGCGGCGGTGTCCCGTTCCGGAGCCGAACCGATGGTCCCGCCCGCACTGTTCACCTCGCCCTCCTTCGCCCGCGGGCTCGGCGCGTTCGCTCTGCTGATGGTCCCGACCGGCGGGTACTTCCTGGTGCAGTCGCTGCATGTCCAGACCGCGCTCGGGTGGTCGGTGCTGCACACCGGACTGATGTGGATCCCCTTCTCCCTCGCCGTCCCGGTGTCCGCCGGTCTCGCCGCGACGGTGCTGGCGGCGCGTATCGGCAAGTACGTCCTGCACCTCGGGGCAGGCGTTCTGGTGATCGGGATGGTTCTCATGATCGTCGCCGAGGGGTCGACGCACCCGGGTGTGTGGTTCGCGGTGTCGCTGACGGTGGCCGGACTGGGCTTCGGGGCGATAGTCGGGTCGGCGGGACTGCTGGTGTTGCACGACGTGCCGGTTCGGCTGGCAGGCGCTGCATCGGGGGTCTTCAACACCGCTCAAGCGCTCGCGGTCGCCGTCGGTGCGGCGGTCGTCGGGACCGTCTACACCTCGGTGTCGGAGGACCATGGACTCGAATGGGGCTATCGAGCGTCCTTCGTCCTCATGATCGGTCTGATCGCCGCCGGCGCCGTCGTCGCGCAGACCATGCCCGCACGAACGGCCGTCGAGTCCGATCCGGCCCCCGTGGGCATCTGAGGGGAGAACGCCGACCCGATCCACCGACCGGCGGTCTGCGGGATCGGGTCGGCGTCGAGACGGTCCCCCATGCGGGCAACTCCCGTAGGATCCTTCGAGTGATGAAGCGACTCTTCGCGTCCCTGTCCGTCGTCGCGGCAGTCGCCGCGACCGGAGCCGTCATCGGTGGTGCCGCGCCCGCCGCGGCGGCGACCTGCTCGAACGTCGAGGTGATCTTCGCCCGAGGGACAGCCGAGCCGGCCGCTCCCGTCGGTCTCACCGGGACGGCGTTCCTGGCCTCGCTGCGAGCGCAGCTCCCGGGGAAGTCGGTGGCCCAGTACGGCGTCAACTACCCCGCCTCGGCGAGCTTCACCGACCGCATCGGGACCGCCCGGTCGGTGATCACCGGCGTCGACGACGTGCAGCGCCGGATCGCCTATCTCGCCTCGGCGTGCCCGGGCACGCGTGTCGTGCTCGGCGGCTACTCCCAGGGCGCCGTCGTGGCCGGATACGCCACCAGTCCGAGCGTGGTCCTGCCGCCGGAGTACCGCACCTTCACCCCCCGGCCGCTGTCACCGGCACTGGTCGACAAGATCGCGGCCGTGGTCTTGTTCGCGCCGCCGTCGGCGCGGTTCCTCGGCGACGCCGGCGCCCCGCCGGTCGTCGTCCAGCCGGCACTCACCTCGCGCACCGTCCGGTACTGCATCCCGACCGACAACATCTGCAACGGCGCTCCGCTGGCCGGACCAGGACCCGTGCACGTGCTCTATGCGTTGAACGGAGATGTCATCCGCGGCGCGACGTTCGCCGCGAACGCCGTGCGCCGCTGAGCCCACAGGGGTGACCGCCGCGGTACCGACCACCGCGCACCGGGATGCAGTGAACGGGTGTTCATGTCAGGCGAGGCGCGACGGCGGCCACGATCGCGTGACCCGAGTGTCGCCAAACCACCCGGACGTCGATCGCTTCCGCGACGCCGATGTCGCCGCCGACGATGACACACGATCGGACGGCCACGACCGTTAAGCTGTCGCCGCAGGCCAGGGTGGCCGATCGGGACGGGTGCGGTGGATTCGACGACAGAGCGCGCCACGTCGGACTGGACACGGTGCGGCCTGGCGTCACTGTGCGGGGACCCGACCGGCCCCGGGGACAGCAGCCGCGCCCGTGTTCTCGTCGAGGCACATCGGGTGTTGGCTCGTCTGGACCCGACGGCGACGGTCGACGATGCCGCGGTCCTGCTCGGGGGCCGCGCGGCGCTGTCGGAGCGGACTCGCGCGGGGACCGTCTCCGTGGGCGGGGCGTCTCGACTGCTGTCGGTGGCCGACGGGCACGTCGCCCTCACGCTGTCACGCGAGGACGACATCGACCTCGTGCCGGCGTTCCTGCGCCGTGATCTGGATCGTGGCGACACGTGGACAGCGCTGTCTGCCGCAGCCCCCGCCATGTCGACGGCGGAATGGGTGGCCCGGGGCGTCGAGCTCGGACTGCCGGTCGCGGCACTCGGCGAGACCTCACCCGGGACGCCGATCGTCAGCCGTCGCGCGGCATCGCGCGATCCGCTCGGCAGGTCCCTGCTGGTGGCCGACCTCTCCTCCCTGTGGGCCGGACCGCTCTGCACTCGTGTCCTCGCCGACGCCGGCGCGACCGTCGTCAAGGTCGAGAGTCCTGCGCGGCCGGACGGGGCACGCCGTGGTGACATCCGGTTCTTCGACTGGATGAACCACGGCAAGCTGTCGTGGGCGGTCGATCTCGTGAGATCGGCTCGACGCGTCCGCGACCTGCTGGAGGTCGCCGACGTGGTCGTCGAGGGATCGCGGCCCCGAGCGCTCCGTCGACTCGGGCTCGACGCGTCGTCGGTGCCGGCCCGTCCGGGACAGGTGTGGGTGCGCATCACCGGACACGGGCCCGACCGCCCCGAACGCGTCGGGTTCGGCGACGACGCCGCCGTGGCAGGCGGACTCGTCGCGGCCGGTCCGCGTGGTCCGGTGTTCTGTGCCGATGCCGTCGCCGACCCGCTGACGGGGCTCGAGGCAGCTCGGGCGGTGACGGAGAGCCTCGCCCGCGGTGGCGGGGAGGTGATCGACGTCGCGTTGGCGACGGTCGCGGCTCGATACGCAGCTCTCGGGACCGCCGACCACCTCGCTGATGTCCGGTCACCCGAGCCGGCCGTGCGCCCTGCGCGCACACCGCCGGCGGCCGCGCTCGGGGCCGATGACCGCCGCGTCGAACAGCTCCTCGTACGCGTCACCGACTCCGGATGACCGCACAGCGCTTCACCACGGCGACAGCTGGGCCGGACGAACGGTGTGACCAGATCTGCGCAGAGTCCTGGACAGGGGGTTGCGGCGAGGCATCCCACGGTGACGCCGGCGCAACGGTGAGCAACTCACCAGTTCGGGAGAGGACGGCATGACGCGCACTGTCGTCCGCACGGCCCGGTGACCCTCACCGCCGCACCGGTTGTCGCCGCACCGGCTGCCGCAGGATCGTGCGCAGTCGTTCGGGCGCGGCCCGACGGGGGTCGCCGAGATAGATTCCGTGATGGCGTCCCGTCATCTCGAGATCGTGAGCGGGGATGAAGTCGTCGTGCATGCGCGCGAGGACCGGACCCTCGGCCTCGTAGGGTCCGACATGCAGCGTCTGCACCGACAGGCCCTCGTCGAGGACCTCGCACCGCAGGTCGTCCAGCCGTGGACCACGGCCCTTCTCGGCCACCCGCGCGGACGCTCGCGTCACGTTGTCGTCACCGAGCCACGGCGGGACGACGATCATCACCGTCCACCGCCACAGTGACTTGTCGCGACGGGTCGTGAAGGCCGACGGATCATCGGCCCACCAGAGGGCCTCCAGGGGCATCACGCGGACATCACGCCCGTGGACGTCCCGGCTGTCGGCCTTCAGGGTGTAGGCCACCGGATACAGGGTCGCCACCGCGTCGGAATACGACCTCGCGCTGTTCGGGTCGCCCTCGCCGTCGATCATGAGGTACCGCAGCGGCGGGACCTCCACCAGCGAGAACATCCCTTTTCGAGCGGAGTACGACCCGATCTGTCGGGTCAGGTCGGCGGCCGTCACGATCGGCGCACCGACGGGGCGGGCCTGTCGTCGCGGCGACGGACGATCGAGGCGAGCACGGCGGGGTCGGCCCGGAAGTCGATGCGGGTGACGACCCCGTCGGCGACGGTGAAGTCGAACGCGACTCTCGGCTCACCCCGCAGGTACCACGCTGCCCCCGGCCGGGATCCGATGAACACCGCCAGGGCCGAGCGTGCTGCGCCGTCGAACATCGCGGCGACCGCGTCCGCGCCCTCGATGCGTTCGGGGGTGCCCGTCGCGACCGCGTCGGCGTCGCCGGCGACCACGCATCCGGGGGCCAGGAGTGCGAGCAGCCGATCGAACTCCCCCTCCCTGGCGGCGTGCAGGAACGCATCCACAATCTGCCAGTCGGTACGGCGGTCGGCGACGGGTGCGGTGACCTTTCTCCGACCGCGCGACGCGGCCTTGCGTGCGGCGGCCGTGCTGGTGCCGAGGATCTGCGCCACGGCGTCGAACCCCACACCGAAGCTGTCGTGCAGGACGAACGCGACCCGTTCCCCGGGTGTGAGGTTCGTGCGGACGGCCTGTAGGGCGTGGCCGACGGAGTCGGCGAGTGCGGTCTCGTCGGCCGGGTCGCCGCCCGCGGTCCGGTCGTCGATCTCGGCGATCGGCATGGGGACCGCGACGCGGAGCCTGTCGATGCACAGATGCGTCACCACGGTCGTCAGCCACGCGGGCAGGTTGTCGATCGTGGACGGCGTGGCCTGCACCCGGATCCATGCCTGCTGGACGACGTCCTGTGCCTCGTCGGGGTCGCCGAGCACGCGAGTCGCGATGGCCACGAGCCGAGGCCGCTCGGCGTCGAACACCGTCACCCGGTCCACGGGCAGAAGGGTAGAGCGCGGACGGATCCCGACGCGACAGTCCCGACGCGCGGGAGATAGGTGTTCCCATGAGTCACACACACCCGGTACGCTGACATCGACGAATGGCACGGTTACCGATGGGAGTCACGATGTCGACGACGGTCGAGCGGGAACGGCATGTCAGCAGGGTCGACGCCGGGATGGACGAGGTCTCGCAGCGCCTGGTCGACTCGTCCCTGCTGGCGTCACGCAATGCGATGACCGAGATCGACTGGACCGCACCCCTCGACCCGGTCCTGCACGGGCTGAGTCCGGAATGGTCGGCCTTGTACGGGACGAGCATCTGGGACGAGATGTCCGACGAGCAGCGGGTCCGGTTGACCCGGCACGAGATCGCGTCGGTCATGACCATCGGCGTCTGGTTCGAGATGATGCTGCAGCAACTCGTCCTGCGCGACCAGCGTGCGGTACCCGCGCACTCGGCCGAGTTCCGGTTCGCGATGACCGAGGTCGCCGACGAGTGTCGACACTCGCTGATGTTCTCGGCTGCGTCCCAACGGCTGGTCGGGCGGACGTATCGCCCGTCCCCGCGTGTCGCGCGGATGGGCCGTGTCTTCATGAACACCGCCCGCGGTGAGGTCGCCTACGCGGGGATCCTCGTCGCGGAGGAGATCCTCGACGTCCTGCAGCGAGGGTCGCTCGGCGACCCCCGGGTGCTGCCACTCATGCAGACGGTCAACGAGATCCACGTCCTCGAGGAGTCCCGGCACATGCGGTTCGCGCGGGAGCAGGTGCGTGAGGCGATGGTCGGGGCGGGACGGGCGCGCCGTGCTGCCGGCGCTGTCCTGGTCGCGCTGGGCGCGGAGATGATCGTCATCAACCTCGTCCGGCCGCAGGTGTTCGCCGACGCCGGGCTCGACAAGCGGCGCGCCGTCGGGGAGATGCTCGGCAACGAGCACCGCCACGCCATGCTGCGCGGGAGTTGTGTCCATCTGATGCAGTTCCTGGACGAGGTCGGCCTCCTCACCCCGGCGGCCGCGACGATCTACCGGCGGTGCCACCTCCTCTGAGGTGGCACGCGGCCGCAGCAGAGACGAAACCCCGATCGGCGAGGCCGCTCGCGTCTACCCTCTGCGCATGGCCGGACTGGACACGCCACTGACTCCCCTGCGGTTCCTGGAACGCGCCGCCGAGGTCCACCCCGACTCCGAGGCCGTCGTCGACGGCGACCGCCGTATCACCTACCGGGAGTTCGCCGATGCGGCGCAGCGCATGGCATCCGCGGTGCGAGCGTCCGGCGTCGGCCCGGGTGAGCGCGTGGCCTTCCTCGCGACCAATCGTCTGGAACTGCTCGTCGCCCACTACGGGGTGCCGCTCGCGGGTGCCGTCCTCGTCGCGGTCAACACGCGACTGTCGCCGACCGAGGTCGCCTACATCTGCGAGCACTCGTCGTCGCGAATGATGTTCGGCGACAGCGACCTGCTGGCCGGCCTGGAGGGCGTCGACCTGCCGGTGGCCGAGATCGTGGACCTGGATCGCGGCTACGAGGCGTTCCTCGAGCGTGGTGGTGACGAGCGGTTCGCCTGGGAGGTCGCCGACGAGACCGCGACGATCACCGTGAACTACACGTCGGGGACCACCGGCCGGCCCAAGGGCGTGATGTACACCCACCGCGGTGCACACCTCAACGCACTCGGCGAGATGCACCACCAGGGGTTCGCGCACGACACCCGGTACCTCTGGACGCTGCCGATGTTCCACTGCAACGGCTGGTGCACCACCTGGGCGGTCACCGCGGCGGCCGGGGTGCACATCTGTCTGCGGGCGGTTCGCGGTGCGGAGATCTGGGACCTCGTGGACCGGGAGCGGGTCGACCACCTCTGCGGCGCGCCGACCGTCCTCACCACCCTGGCGACGGCGCCCGAGGCCCACCACCTCGACCGGCCGCTCACCGTCGTGACCGCCGGTGCGCCCCCGAGTCCGACGGTTGTCGGCCAGATCCGTGACCTCGGTGCCGATCTCGTCCACGTCTACGGCCTCACCGAGACCTACGGGCCGTACTCGATCTGCGAACCGCGGGACTCCTGGTCCGCGCTCGGTCGCGACGAACTGAACGTGCAGATGGCACGCCAGGGCGCCGGGATGATCACCACCGACCGTCTGCGGGTGGTACGGCGCGAGCCCGCCGCGGACGGGACCCTCGTCGACGTGGAGTCCGACGGGGTCGAGATGGGCGAGATCGTCATGCGCGGGAACGGGGTCATGAAGGGGTATCTCGACGATCCCGACGCCACGGCAGAGGCATTCTCCGGCGGCTGGTTCCATTCGGGCGACCTGGGCGTGATGCACGACGACGGCTACGTGCAGCTGGTGGACCGGGCGAAGGACATCGTGATCTCCGGTGGCGAGAACATCTCGACCATCGAGGTCGAGCAGGCTCTCGCCGCACATCCGGCGGTCGCCGACGTCGTGGTGATCGGTGTGCCCGACGAGAAATGGGGTGAACGACCGAAGGCGTTCGTCGTCACCCGCGACGGCGAATCGGTCCAGGAGGCCGACCTCGTCGCGCATGTCCGCTCCCGGCTCGCCGCCTTCAAGGCTCCTCGGGAGGTGGTCTTCACCGATGCGCTGCCACGTACCTCGACGGGCAAGGTGCGCAAGAACGCGCTGCGTGACGCCGAGAAGCGGTCCTGAGGCGTCGGGCCGGTCAGTTCTCGTGCGCGGTGAGCAGGATGCGGTCGAACGCCGCCCGGTCGGCGTCGCCCAGCGACACCGTCGAGGGCGCCTCGCGGACCACCGCGGCGGCCAGGGCCCGGACCTTCGTGTTCGTGTGCTGTGACCGCCACGCCAGGACGTCGTAGGCGTGCGTCTCACCGAATCCGTAGGCCAGCATCATCATCCCCTTGGCCTGCTCGATGACCGATCGGTGCTCGACGAAGTCGCGCACCGCGAGATCGAGGCGGTCCTGCGTCTCGACGACCACGGGCGTCACGTCCACGACGTGGCCGGCCACCCCGACGACACCGCCGTCGCGTGAGCGCAGTGGCTCCCCGACCATCACCACGTGCCGCTCCCGCCCGGACCGGTCGGTGATGCGGTGTCGTGAGGCGCTCACCCGTGCGTCCGCGCGGACGGCGTCCATCGCCGCACGGACGTGGTCGACGTCGAGCGGGCCGCCGTCCGCGAGAGGTGCTGCAGCCGAGGGGTTCTCGGACCGACCGTCCGCGCTCGCGCCGCCGTCGAGCATCACCGTGAGCTCAGGCGTGAGCTGCCAGTCGGGGCCGTCGAACAGGTAGCGGAACCCGCCCGCAGCAGGCGGGATGTCCGGATGGGCACCGGATGTGACAGGGGCTGAGTCGGCCAACGGCTGGTCCTTCGCGCGCGGGAGAACGATCACCGGCGCCGAGCTCCTCTACCGCCGAGGGAACACCTTACCGATCGTGTTCGGCGCATCCGTCGACACCGTGCACCCGGGGGGCGGCGCTACCGTCGGGGGTATGCAGCTCACGACGATCCCCGCGGGTGACGGGGACACCGAGGCCCACATCGCACGACCGCAGTCCGGGTCCGGACCGGGGGTGGTGCTGTTCATGGACGCGATCGGCGTCCGTCCCGCCCTGACCGACATGGCCGATCGCATCGCGTCGTGGGGATACGTGGTGCTCACGCCGAACCTGTTCTATCGCGACGGCTCCGTCGACGACGTGCGTCCGCACGTCGATCTCCGGGTCGACGGTGCGCGGGATGCGTTCTTCGCCTCCGCGATGCCACGCGTGCGGTCACTCTTCGACCAGGACCTCGGTGGTGATCTGGACGCCTACCGGGACGCGGTGCTGCGCATCGACGGCGTGACCGGGTCGGCTGTCGGGACCGTCGGTTACTGCATGGGGGCGCGGATGGCGACGTTCTTCGCCTGCCGACACCCCGACGTCGTGGCGGCTGCCGCCGGGTTCCACGGTGGCGGTCTCGTCACCGACGACCCGTCGAGTCCACACCGCCGCCTGTCGTCGGCCTCGGCCGAGTTCGTCTTCGGCCACGCCGACAACGACTCGTCCATGCCCCCCGAGGCAGTCGCCGAGTTGGGTCGGGCGCTCTCGGAGGCCGGCCTGACCGCGAGCAACGAGATCTTCCCCGACGCCCCGCACGGCTACACGATGCCCGACACCTCGATGTACCAGGAGCGGGGAGCCGAACGCGCGTTCACCGAACTCGAGGCGTTGTTCGCCCGCACCCTGCGCTGAGGGCGTCCGGGTTCCCCCGACGGGCGGTGTGGCCTAAACTAGAACACGTTCTAACTTTCGGCCCGAGAGGACGACCGTGCACACACCGCTCTGCGACACCCTGGGGATCGAGTACCCCATCTTCGCCTTCACCCACTGCCGTGACGTCGTCGTCGCGGTGAGCAAGGCAGGAGGGTTCGGCGTGTTGGGCGCCGTCGGGTACACCCCGGAGGAACTCGAGGTCGAGCTGCGGTGGATCGACGACCACATCGGTGATCGCCCCTACGGCGTCGACATCGTCATCCCCAACAAGTACGAGGGGATGGACTCGAACCTCTCCGGCGACGAGCTCGCCGAGATGCTGCGGTCGATGGTGCCGAAGGAGACACTGGAGTTCGGCCGCACGCTGCTGACCGACCACGGCGTCCCGCTGGCCGAGGGCGACGACAACAGCCTGCAACTCCTCGGCTGGACCGAGGCGACCGCGACCCCGCAGGTGGAGATCGCGCTGCAGCACGAGAAGGTCCGACTCATCGCGAACGCGTTGGGCACGCCCCCGACCGAGATGATCCAGCGGATCCAGTCCACCGGCCGCAAGGTGGCCGCGCTGTGTGGGTCGCCGTATCAGGCACGTAAGCACGCCGACGCCGGGATCGACATCATCATCGCCCAGGGCGGCGAGGGTGGCGGCCACTGCGGCGAGGTCGGTTCCATCGTGCTGTGGCCCCAGGTGGTGCGCGAGGTCGCACCGATCCCGGTCCTCGCGGCCGGCGGGATCGGAAGCGGCCAGCAGATCGCCGCCGCACTCGCGCTCGGTGCGCAGGGCGCCTGGTCGGGATCGCAGTGGCTCATCGTCGAGGAGTCGGCCAACACCGCTCGTCAGCAGCAGGCGTACATCGACGCGTCCAGCCGCGACACCGTGCGCAGTCGGTCGTTCACCGGCAAGCCCTGCCGGATGCTCCGCAACGACTGGACCGAGGCCTGGGAGAAGCCGGAGAACCCGGAACCGTTGGGCATGCCGCTGCAGTACATGGTGTCGGGCATGGCGGTGGCCGCCACGCACAAGTACCCGGATCAGACGGTCGACGTGGCGTTCAACCCGGTCGGGCAGGTCGTCGGTCAGTTCCGCAAGGTGGAGAAGACCTCCGCGGTGATCGAGCGGTGGGTACAGGAATACCTCGAGGCGACAAGCACTCTCGACGACATCAACGCAGCGGGTGCGGGGGTCTGATCCCGGCCGGTGGTGTGACGACCCCCGGGGAGGTCGTTACCCTGGGCCTCCCTTGCAGTCCGACGGAAGGAGGCCCATCGATGATCGATCCCGACGTGACTGACACGGGTGCGACGCCTGTCGGCGCCGTCCCGGACAAGCCGGTGCCGGAGGGTGCCGAGGCGGATGTCCTGGAGCAGGAGTTCGAGGTCGAGGTCGACGACGACGCCTACCCCCACGTGGGCGAGATCGACGACGAGTGATCGACCGGGATCGACCGGCGGCGTCGCCGACGCCGCCCGTCGTCGCGTCACGCACTCCTCAACGCCTGTAGATTCGGGGGTGCGGGCGGGTCATCGGGGTCTCGCCCCCGGCGGTGGAGGGCGGATCGATGCGCGTACGACGGATCTGGGACGGGGACCGGACGGGGGTCGCCGTGCACCACGCCGCGAGCGGCTCCTGGGTCGACCTCGACGCCGCCGCGGCAGTCGTCGACCCGGCCGCACGCGGTCCACTCACGCAGGATCTCCTCGCGCTGCTCGCGGCCCGCGAGCGCGGACGGGAACTCGCCGATCGTCTTGCCGATCGTGTGGTCGCGGACGGTGTGGCGATCGTCGACCCGCCGTCTGCGGTGCCCGTCGAGGCGGTGTCACTGCGCTGCTTCCTCGGCTGGGAGGAGCACTGGGTCCAGGCGGCCCACAGCCTCGTCCGCCGCAACCTCCCGGCGGCCTGGCCGTTCATCCGCACCTACGAGGCGCTGAGCCGCCGGACGTTCCCGGCGCTGCGCCCCGGTCCGGCGTTCGCCGATCATCCCGTCTACTACACGGGCAACCACCGCACGATCCGGCCCGACGGCGCGGACCTGCCCTGGCCCGACTACACCGACCTCCTCGACTACGAACTGGAGTTCGGCGCGATCGTCGACCGACCCGTCTGCGACGCGACACCTGCGCAGGCCGTCGCGGCGATCGGCGGGTTCGTGGTCTTCAACGACATCAGCGCCCGTGACGTGCAGTGGGAGGAGCAGCGACGCAGCTCGTTCGGCCCGGTCGTCAAGACCAAGACCTTCGCCAGCGCGATGGGTTCCGTGGTGGTGACCGCCGACGAGGTCCTCCCCCACCTCGACGATCTCGCCGGGTCCGTCGTCGTCGACGGGGAGACCTGGGCGACGACGAGCACCGCGGGCATGCGCTGGTCGCCCGCCGACTGGGTGGCCTGGGCGAGTCGCGGCGAGCAGATCGGGCCCGGTGAGCTCTTCACCTCCGGCACCCTGCCCTCGGGGTCGGGGCTGGAGATCGACCGGTGGATCCGGCCGGGCCAGACCGTGACCCTGTCGATCGACCGGATCGGCACGGTCAGCAACCGTGTCGGCGCGCCGACGTCCGCCGAGACCACGGCGTGACGCCCGGAACCGCTGCCATCGGCGCCCGGCCCGTCGACGCCTCTGATCACCTCGACCTTGCCGACGTCCCGGCAGTCACCACGAACCGTCGGACGCCGATTCGCTTGCGATGGTGCAGGTGTCGCGTGTCGCCCGTGCGACGAATGAACGCACGCCCGTCCTGGGGCATCATGGCGGTCAGCGCGACGAGTTCACCCGAGACGACAGACGGGATCCGACGATGCGACTGATGCTGCGATGGTTCGCGATGCACGGCTTTCTCCGATTGGTCGCGGGTCGCGCCGCGGCGGCCGGTGACCTGCAGGCACGCCTCATCGGCGATCCCCGGGTCCGGGAGGACCCGACCGGACTCTTCGCCGACATCCGGGCCCGCGGGCCGGTCGCCAAGGGCCGCCTCGCCGCGGTCACCGTCGACCACGCGATCGTGCACGAGGTGCTCCGATCGGACGACTTCCGGACGATCATCCTCGGATCGCGCCTCCCGGGTCCGCTCGGCGCGATCGAACGCCACACCCGGTCCGCGGCACTGCACCCACTGCGCCCGCCGTCACTGCTGGCGACCGAGCCCCCGGAGCACACCAGCTACCGCAAGATGGTCTCCTCGGTGTTCACCGCCCGAGCGGTGGCCGCGATGCGGGACAACGTCGAGCAGACCACGGCGCGCCTCCTCGACGATCTCGACGGCGCGACCGGCACGGTCGACATCGTCGAGCAGTACTGCGCCAAGCTCCCGGTCACCGTCATCGGTGACATCCTCGGCGTACCCGAGTCCGAGCGAGGACAGGTGCTGCACTTCGGCGAACTGGCCGCCCCCAGCCTGGATCTGGGGCTCCCCTGGGGTCAGTTCCGTCGTGTCGAGCAGGGCATCGAGGGCTTCAACGAGTGGCTCGCCGACCACCTCGCCACGCTCCGCCGCTCGCCCGGTGACGACCTGATGAGCCAGTTGATCGCCGCCACGGACGACGGGGTGTCCCTGACCGACGAGGAACTGCGCGGTATCGCGGGCCTGGTGCTCGCGGCGGGGTTCGAGACGACGGTCAACATCCTCGGGAGCGGGATCGATCTGCTCACCCGACATCCCGACCAACTCGCACTCCTCCGCGAGGACCCGTCGCTGTGGCCCAATGCCGCCGACGAGATGCTGCGACTGCGCGCACCTGTTCAGTTGACCGCCCGATCGGCGTTGCGCCCCACCGAGATCGGCGGTGTCTCGTTCGACCGGGGTGAGCTGATCGTGCTCGTCATCGCCGGCGCGAACCGCGATCCTGCGGTGTTCACCGACCCGGATCGTCTCGACGTGACCCGGCCCAACGCGAACAAGCACCACTCGTTCTCCGGTGGACGCCACTACTGCCTGGGCGCCGCCCTGGCACGCGCCGAGACCGAGGTGGGTCTGCGGGCGCTCTTCGACCGCTACCCCGACATCCGCGAGGCGGGACCTCCGGTGCGCCGCGAGACCCGTGTGCTGCACGGCTATTCGGCCATGCCGGTGTTCCTGGGCGAACGCAGCGGCGCACACGCCTGAGTCGACGCACGACGACACCCCGCACCGACGATCGTCGGCCCGGGGCGTCATCCGGCAGATCAGGCCAGACGCAGTGTCCGCAGATCGGACACATACTTCGAGATCAGTGCGTGCGAGAGGTGCGGGATCTCGCCGTCGTCACCGAGGCGCGCGTCGGCGACGGCGGAGACGAAACGCGCCGACGGGATCGCCGACCCGAGCTCCGCGGGCAGCGGCTCGCGGTATGCGTCCATGACCGGCGCCACCGATGCCTGACGGATCCGTTCGGGCAGACCACGGATGGCCGTCTCGAAGCGGTCCACCCACGCGCCGTGGTCGTCGATGCGCGTGATCGCCACACCGTCCTCCTGCATCCAGTCGACGGCGGTGTCGAGCGAGATGCCGTCGTCGTGGGGGTTGACGACGTTGAAGGTCTCGAAACCCTTCGCCACGGCGACACCGAGTTCGGTGATCGCCCGGGCGGTGAAATCGGCAGGCAGCCCGTCGTAGTGGGACCGTGCGCGCGAGCCGTCCTCCTCACGGCGGTAGAACGTCGCCGGGGCCAGGCCGGTCCCGACGATCGTCAGGAGCAGCCGGGAGAAGACGTCGGGCACGTTCAGCTGGCCGGTGAACGTGCTGTGGGCCAGGATCATGTCCGACCGGAACACGCCGACCGGGAGCTCACACAGATCGTGGGCCTCGCGCAGCAGCACCTCGCCCGCCCACTTGCTGGTCCCGTAGCCGTTGGCGTACGAATCCCGCACCGCGCGTTCGCTGCTCGCCTCGCGGATGTCGAGATCCTCGTCGAGCACCGACGGTCCACCCTCGGCGGCGACACCGACCGTGGACAGGTACGTCACCGGCTTGCGCCGAGTGGTGAGCGCCAGGCGGATCACCTCGGCGGTGCCGACGACGTTCGGCGCGAAGAGCTGGTCGTAGGGCAGGACGTGGTTGACCAGGGCGGCGGGATGCACGATGCGGTCGACCACCTCGGCCAGGCGGTTCCATGTCGTCTCGTCGAGTCCCAGTCGCGGGCTGGAGATGTCACCGGCGAGCACCTCGAGACGTCGGTCGGCGAGTTCGGCGAACCGCGCGATCAGCGCTGCGTCGCCCGAGTCGAACACGGACTCGAGACGCCGGCGGGCGTCGGCGGTGTCCCGCCCGCGCACGATGCAGACGAGCGTCCCGTCGACGGCGTCGAGCCGTTCGAGCCATTCGAGGCAGAGGAAGCGACCGAGGTAGCCGTTCGCGCCGGTGAGCAGCACCGTGGTCGGTTGTTCCGGGGCCTCGGGCAGGGACGTCGCGCCGTCGAGCAGGTCCGCGTCGAGGAACTTGTCGAGGGTCAGGTCCGCGGCACGGACCGAGGTGGCCCCGGATCCGTGGACCGAGGAGAACGTGGGTGTCGTACCGCCGCCCGATCGCACGGACTCGACGTGGTCGGCGAGGGCCTGCATGTCGGTGGCCGCACTCATCAGGAGGCCGACGGGCACCTCGACGTCGAAGATCTCGGTGAGCAGTGTGGAGAAGCTCAACGCTGACAACGAGTCCCCACCGAGGTCGGCGAAGCGCGCGTCCGGGGCGAGCGCGCTCGTCCCGCCGCCGATGACGGCGGCCGCGGCGCGGCCCACGGTCTCGACCACCGGCCGGTCACCGGCACCGCGGCGGAGTTGCCGCAGCTCGTCGGTCTGGGTGTCGGCGAGATCGCGGTAGAGCTGCTCCAGCCGGTCGCCGTAGTGCTCGATCAGCTTGGGACGCAGCACCTTGCCGACACCCGAGAGCAGTCCGTTCTCGCGGCTGAACGGGGTGCGCTCGACGAGGACGTCGCGCGGGATCTCGTAGGAGTTGAGTTGAGCTGCGCGTCCGGTCCGCTTGAGGGCGGACACGATCGAATCGTGCAGCGCCGCATCGTCACCGGCCGCGGCCTCGACGGCCTCCGTGGTCGGGACGACCACCGCCAGGAGGAACGACCGGGCGCTGTTGCCGTAGACGAAGATCTGCCGCACCGTGTCGGCGGCCGCGAACACCGCCTCCACCCGCGACAGCGCGACGAACTCGCCCTGGGCCAGCTTCAGCACGTTCTTGCGCCGGTCGAGGTAGACGAGGTGATCCGGGCCGAGCTCCGCCATGATGTCGCCGGTCTTGTAGAACCCGTCCTCGTCGAACACCTCGGCGGTGGTCTCGGGCCGCTTGTAGTAGCCGGGGAAGAGTGACTCGGACCTGATCAGCAGTTCGCCGCGCGGATGGGGGACGTCGTCGACGTGGTATCCGAGTTCGGGCACGTCGATGAGCTTGTACTCGGTCACCGGTGGCCGGGTGATGTGTCCGTCGACGAGGACCGAACCGGCCTCGGTGGACCCGTACCCGTCGACGAGGTGCACGTCGAGGCAGTCACTGATGAACTCGGCCATCTCCGGTGCGAGGGGCGCGGTCCCGCAGAGCGCGGCCAGTACACGCCCGCCGAGAAGCTCGTCCCGGATCATCTGCTTCACGGCGGCGTCGGCGGAGTCTCCGCGACGGTCGAGCTCGGTGATGTAGCGCTGGTGGATCATGTCGCACACACGCGGGACCAGCGTGAGATCGGTGGGACGGGCGAGTGCGATGTCGTCCATGAGGGTGGACAGGTCGCTGGATGCGACGAAGTACGCGGTGCCACCGGTCGCGATGGTCTTGGCGAGCAACGCCCGGCCGGCCACGTGGCTCATCGGCATGTAGTTGACGGTGATGCTGGGCAGTGTGGGGTCGCCGACGAACCAGAATCTGGTCCACAACCGCCGCACCCCGCTCAGCGGGTACATCGCACCCTTGGGTGCTCCGGTGCTGCCCGAGGTGTAGATCAGGTTCGCGAGGTCGTCGGCGTGGTCGGCGCCGTCGCTGCCGAACAGCGGCGCGGCAGGCAGCGACGAGCCGCGCTCGAGCATCTCCCCGATCGTCTCGACCTCGATGCCGGCGTCGGTCAGCGCGGAGCGCGCCCGTTGCACCGCGGCGCGCTGCGTGTCGTCGCGAGCGTCGTGGTCGAAGACGACCACCCTGCGTGGGCGGTGGCCGGAGGTGGCGAGTTCGACGACATCGTCGAGATGGTCGGTGGCGACGGCGAGGACGGTCGGCTCGGTCTCGGCGAGGATGGGCAGGAGCTGCGCCGGCACGGAACTGGTCTGGAGGGGAACCGTCACCAGTCCGAGTCGGATGCAGGCGAGGTCGAGCGTCGTGTAGTCGACGCTGGTGAAGCCCAGCGTGGCGACGAACTCGCCGGGCCGCACCCCGTCGGCGTGCCAGGCCGCTGCCACCGCGTGCACGCGATCACGCAGCTCGCCGTACGACACGGTGTCGAACCGCTCCACGAGGCGCACCGCGTCGTGACCGTCGGCGTCGGTGACGACCTCGGTCGCACGACGGCCGAGCGCGGGGCGGTCGGCGTATGCCGACAGGATCTCCTCGACGACCTGGGCGAGCGGGAGGTCATCGGCGAGGATGCGCTCGGCGAGTGCCGGATCGGGTGCCGCTGCACGGAACTGCTCGTCTGTCTCCTCGAGCCGGCGACGACGCTGAGAAGTGCGCTCGTCACGCGCTGTGTCGGCGTCGAGGCGCGGATCCCCCGTGTCGTCCCGATCGGTGGCGGCGACTTCGTGTGCGGTCATCAGGCGTCCTCCTGTCACTCCCCTGGTGCAGAGACCAGACGCTCACCGTGGTCGTGAGCTTAGTACAACTAAGTACTAACCCCGCCGAAGATATTTCGCCACAAACATGTGATGAAGCTCTCGGTGGCGATCACACCTGGTCAGGCGCAGCGCTTTTCGGGCGATTGGTCGTTTTCGACCGGGTGCGTGATCCGCTGTTCGCGGTCGATTCAGCGCTGCACGGCGAGACGTCGCTCGATGCGTTTCGCGGCCACGAGCCGGGCGGTGAACGCCACGGCCGGCGACACGACGAACATCAGGGCCTCGACGATCCACGCGTCGAACCGGGTCGTGACGACGCCGACCGCGTTGCCGCTGAAGCCGACGGCGATGCCACTGAGGATGGTCGACCCGAACGCCGGGTACCCCGCCCGGTTCTCCAGACGTGCCTTCCATGCGACGGCGTCGCGGCGGGCCTGGTCGCGCGTGCCGGCGCCGTGGTGGCGGGACGCCTCGATCGCCAACGCGAGATCGGGATCGTCCGGGGCCCGCCATGCGCGCAGCGCCGACCAGACCCAACCGAGGACGATCGCCACGTCGACGATCGTGAGCAGCACCGCTCCGACGACCGTCACCCGGCGATCGTATCGTCGGCCGTGGCGTCGACGAGGCGGTCGAGGGGCCCGACCTGCGCGATCAGTACACGTCGCGCAGGTAGCGCCGCTCCGCGGCGAGAGCCTGCACGTACGCCTCGGCGCTCTGCGGCGACAGGCGTCCGTGCTCGGCGACCACCCCCACGAGGGCGTCGTGGACGTCGGGGGCCATGCGTTCGGCGTCGCCGCACACACAGAACACCGCACCACGCTGGAGCCAGCGGAACAGCTCGGCGCCGTGTTCACGCATGCGGTCCTGCACGTAGACCTTCTCGGACTGGTCACGGGAGAACGCGACGTCGAGCCGCGTCAGCACCCCGTCGTCCCGGAGTGCGGCGAGTTCGTCGCGGTAGTAGAAGTCGGTGGCCTCGTGCTGCTCGCCGAAGAACAGCCAGTTCGGCCCCGTGTGTCCACGGGCCTGCCGGTCCTGCAGGAAGGCGCGGAACGGTGCGACGCCGGTCCCCGGCCCGACCATGACGAGCGGGGTCGTCGGATCCTCGGGAGGGCGGAACGACGACGACCGGCGCACGAAGATCCGCACGTCCTCGCCGGCATGGTCGGCGAGATAGGTCGAACAGACGCCGCGGCGTGGTGTGCCGTGGACGTTGTAGCGGACGGCCGACACGGTCAGCTGCACCTCGTCGGGATGCACGCGCGGACTCGAGGAGATCGAGTAGAGGCGCGGGCGCAGCGGCGTGAGCACCGCGAGCCACTCCTCGGTCGTCGCGCGGACGGGGTGCTCGGCGAGCAGGTCGACCGACTGCCGGCCCCACGCCCACGACGCGAAGTTCTCCCGGTTGTCGGGCAGCATCATCGCCTCGAGGTCGACGTCACCGGTGCGGTCGATGACGAAGCGCATCAGAGCGGGGGTGATCTTGGCGATCTCGAGGTGCTCGCGGAGTGCGTCGCGCAGGACGATGCCGCCGACCGACGGGAGCTCGACGCGCGCCGACCCGTCGAGGCCGGTCCGGTCGAGCCACTCCTCGACCACCGCATCGCCGTTGCGCGGCCAGACCCCCAGGGCGTCACCGGTCTCATAGGTGAGGGTGCCCGGCGGCAGTGCCACCCCGACCGTGCGCACGTCCTTGCGTGACCCGTCGAGCGTCACCCGGTGGTTGCGGACCACCGACGAGACGAGCGGTGAGGTCCGGTCGTGGCGGCGCCGCGTCGACGACGTGTCATCGGCCACCGGCCCGGCAGTCGACCCGGTGGTCGTCCCGATCGTCGTGACGATCGCGTCGATCCACCGCCGTGCGGCGTCCTCGTACTCCGGCTCGCAGTCGACCCTGTCGACCATCCGGCTCGCCCCGAGCTCGGCGAGGCGCTCGTCGAGTCGACGCCCGTGCCCGCAGAAGTCCGCGTACGTCGAATCCCCGAGCGCGAACACCGAGTACCGCAGACCCGACAGATCGACGTCGGCCTCGGCGAGCGCCGACCAGAACGTCGCCCCGTTGTCCGGGGCGTCGCCGTCGCCGGTCGTGGAACTGACGATCACCGCGGTCGACACCTCGGCGAGATGGTCCGGCCCGACGTCGTCCATCGCCCGGCACACCACCGGGATGCCGGCCGTGGACAACCGGGCCGTCAGCGAGTCGACCACCTCTTCCGCGGTGCCCGTCTGCGACGCCCAGAGCACGCTCACGGGCTGCCGGCCGTCGGTCATGTCGGCATCGCCGGCGGTGGGCTGCGGCATGCGCGAGTACATCCCCGCGAGCAGGCCGTCGACCCGCGCGCGCAGCGCCGGGCGCAACGGCGCCGTCGCAGGGACGGTCGGGATCTCGCCCACCGCGACACCGTGCGAGCTGAGCCCGGCGACGAATCCGGCCAACCACTCGCTCTCGATCGTGTCGAGGGATCCCGCCGCGCCCGCCGTCGAGGACAGTCCGAGCAGTCCCGTCAGCATCTCGGGCCGGGAGTCGACCGTCGCCGTCGTCGGCGCCGCGGGTGCCGGATCGGGTGTCGTCGTGCCGACCCTGGTGAGCCGGACTGCGCACGCCTTGAACTCCGGTTGCCGCGAATCGGGGTCGACCGCGTCGTTGGTGACCGCGTTGACGGCCACGTCGGCGGCGAAACGGTCGGCGAAGTGGAACGGCACGAAGCACCCGCCGGGCAGCACACGGTCGCTGACCGTCGCAGGCAGCACCGCGCGTCCCCGTCGGGACGCGATCTCCACTCGATCACCCTCCGACACCCCGAGTTCCGCCGCGTCGGTCGGATGGATCTCGACGAACGGCGCCGGGTTGAGCTTGGTCAGCTTCGCGACCCGACCGGTCTTAGTCATGGTGTGCCACTGATGCGCGAGTCGCCCGGTGTTGAGCACGAACGGGTGGTCGTCGTCGGGCATCTCGGCGGGGTCGATCGCGGGGCGGGCGAGGAACCGCGCCCGGCCGCTCGGTGTCGGGAACGTGGGGCGGGGACGGTCGTGGGCGGACGCGGCGTCGGGGTCGAGGTAGCGGATCGGGTTCCGGCGCGCAACGGCATCGGGCGGGCACGGCCACTGCACCGGCCCGTCGGCGAGACGTCGGTAGGAGACGCCCCGCAGGTCCCACCCGGTACGCGGGTTGTGGAATCGCCGGAGCTCGTCGAAGACCGCCTCGGCGTCGGCGTGGGCGAAGTGCTCGCCGAATCCGAGCCGCCGGCCCACCTCGGCGATGATCTGCCAGTCGGGCATCGCCTCCCCTGGCGGTGACGACGCGGGACGGCAGAGCGTCACCGATCGCTCCGAGTTCACCATCACCCCGTCGGTCTCCGACCACATCGCGGCCGGCAGGACGATGTCGGCGAACTCCGTGGTCTCGGTGTCGCCGTAGACGTCCTGGACGACGACGAGATCCGCGGTGCGCAGGGCCTCGACGACGGTCGACCGGTTGGCGACACTCGCCACGGGGTTGGTGCAGATGATCCATGCGGCGCGGATCTCGCCGGCGGCCATCCGCTCGAACATGTCGATCGTCCCGGCACCGACGCGCGAGGAGATGGACCCGCGCGGCATGCCCCACAGGTCCTCCACGGTGGCGCGGTCGTCGGCGTCGAGGACCGATCGCTGCCCGGGCAGCCCCGGACCCATGTACCCCATCTCGCGGCCGCCCATGGCGTTCGGCTGCCCGGTGAGCGAGAACGGTCCGCTGCCCGTGCGGCAGATGGCGCCGGTCGCGAGGTGCAGGTTGCACAGGGCCGTGGTGTTCCACGTGCCGTGCGTCGACTGGTTGAGCCCCATCGTCCACAGGCTCATCCACTCGTCGGCGGCACCGATCCACGACGCCGCGGTGCGCAGATCGGCCTCGTCGATGCCGCACCGCGCCGCGACGACCTCGGGCGGACAGTCCTCGACCATCGCCGCCACGTCCGCCCACCCCTCGGTGGACTCCGCGATGAAGTCCTCGTCGATGTGACCGTCCGCGACGAGAAGGTGCAGCAGGCCGTTCAGCAGCCAGAGATCAGATCCCGGGCGCACCTGCAGATGCAGGTCGGCCTTGTCCGCGGTGGCGGTCCGGCGAGGGTCCACCACGATGACCTTGGCGCCCGCTCGCGCGCGATCGAGCATCCGCAGATGCAGGATCGGGTGGCAGTCGGCCATGTTCGAGCCGATGACGAGGAAGACGTCCGCGTGATCGAGATCGTCGTAGGACCCCGGTGGGCCGTCGGCGCCCAGCGACTGCTTGTAGCCCGTCCCGGCGCTGGCCATGCACAGGCGCGAGTTCGACTCGATGGCGTTGGTCCCGAGGCATCCCTTCACCAACTTCGTGGCCAGGTACTGCGCCTCGGTCGTCATCTGTCCCGACACGTACACGGCGACCGCCTCCGGGCCGTGCTCGTCGATGATCGCCCGCAGGCGGGTCGCGGTCTCCTCGATCGCGTCGACGGCGGTGGCGGGCTGCGCGACACCGCCACGCTCGGAGCGGATCAGGGCGGTGGTCAGCCGTCCGGGCGCCGCGAGCATGTCCCCCGTCGTGGCACCTTTGGTGCACAACCGGCCACGGTTGGCGGTGTGGTCGCGGTCGCCGACGACGGTGAGAGCGGGGCCCGGTGCGTCGGTACGCGCGGCCGGCTGCAGGACGATGCCGCACCCGACACCGCAGTACCCGCACACCGATCGCACGCCACCCGTCGAGACCATGGCAGTCACTGTGTCGGTCGGCGCGGTCCGCGCGGTTGCGGTGCTGTGAGTCGGGCGTGACCTTTTCCTCACCGTGCCCCGACGTCGGGCGTGAGGCGCCGGTCGGTCCGCTCACCCCCGCCTGCCCGTCGGCTGGTAGAACTCGGCAGGTGAGCGAACATGCATTCGGGCTGAGAACCCGGGCCATCCATGCAGGGGCACGGGTCGATCCGACGACCGGTGCGCGTGCCGTCCCGATCTACCAGACCGCCGGCTACGTGTTCAGCGACGCCGACGACGCCGGCGACCTCTTCGCGTTGCAGAAGTACGGCAACGTCTACTCGAGGATCGGCAACCCGACGGTGGCGGTGTTCGAGGAGCGCATCGCCAGCCTCGACGGTGGCATCGGCGCGGTGGCCACGGCGAGCGGCCTGTCGGCGGAATTCGCGGTCTTCGCGACCCTGTGCGAGAGCGGGGACCACGTCGTCGCCGCCGCTGGCCTCTACGGCGGGACCGTGACGCAGCTCGACGTGACGCTGCGGCGGTTCGGGATCGAGACGACGTTCGTCCCCGGGACCGACCCGGCCGACTATGCCGCCGCCGTCACCGACCGGACGAAGCTGATCTACGCCGAGGTGATCGGCAATCCTTCCGGGGAGATCGCCGACCTGGAGGGGTTGGCGGCCGTGGCCCACGAACGCGGTCTCCCGCTCGTCGTCGACGCCACGATGGCCACGCCCTGGCTCTGCAGGCCGATCGAGTTCGGTGCGGACGTCGTCGTGCACTCGGCGACGAAGTTCCTCGGCGGCCACGGGACCACACTGGGCGGTGTCATCGTGGAATCGGGTCGATTCGACTGGGGCAACGGGCGATTCCCCGCGATGACCGAACCCGTCGCCTCGTACGGCGGGCTCAGCTGGTGGGGCAACTTCGGCGAATACGGTTTCCTCACGAAGGTCCGCAGCGAACAGGTCCGTGATCTCGGTGCCAGCCTGTCCCCCACCTCGGCGTTCCAGTTGTTGCAGGGTGTGGAGACCTTGCCGCAGCGTATGGACGCCCACGTCGCCAACGCCCGGGCGGTCGCCGAATGGCTCGACGCCGACCCCCGCGTCGCGTCGGTCGCCTACGCCGGACTGCCCGGTCACCCGCACCACGAGCGGGCCGCGCGGTATCTCCCCGCGGGGCCGGGCGCGGTCTTCGCGTTCCGGGTGCACGGCGGCCATCGCGCCGGCCGCGCGTTCGTCGAGAACGTCCGTCTGGCAAGTCATGTCGCGAACATCGGCGACGTCCGCACCCTGGTGATCCACCCGGGCAGCACCACACACCGGCAGCTGACCGCCGAGCAGCTCCAGGCCGCCGGCGTACCCGACGACCTGGTCCGGATCAGCGTGGGGATCGAGGACCTGGCGGACATACTCTGGGATCTGGATCAGGCACTGACCGCGGCAACCCAGGAGGCCGACGGTGTCCACTGAGACCGCCCCCCGCACCTGGCAGGGGCCGTCGGCGGCTCACCGACGCGAGATCCTGTTGCGCACCAGGACGATCGCCATCGTCGGTGCGTCCGCGAACCCCGCCCGGGCCAGCTACTTCGTCAACCGCTACCTGGCGTCGACATCGGACTACACCGTCTGGCTGGTGAACCCGACCATCGACGAGGTGGACGGCACGCCGGTGTACCCCAGCCTGGCCGAGCTCCCCGGGGTGCCGGACATGGTCGACGTCTTCCGGCGACACGACGACCTGCCGTCGGTGCTCGACGACACCCTCGCCGTCGGTGCCCGGACCCTGTGGCTGCAGTTGGGTCTGTGGCACGAGGACGTCGCGCGACGGGCCGAGGAAGCCGGTCTCGACGTCGTCATGGACCGGTGCGTGAAGATCGAGCACGCGCGTTTCCACGGCGGCCTGCATCTCGCCGGCTTCGACACCGGCGTCATCGATTCCCGGCGTCGCAGCGGTCTGTAGAGCGATCGGCCCAGGTCAGCGGTGTCCCGGACGGTGCAGTCCCGCGGCGGTGACACGATGGGGGCGTGACCGACGACAACACGCCCCGGTACCTGCCCATCGCCGACCACGGGGTCATCGGTGACCTGCGTACCGCGGCACTCGTCGGCGTCGACGGACGCATCGACTGGTTCTGCTGCCCGCGGTTCGATTCGCCGAGTGTGTTCGGCTCGCTGCTGGACGCGGACAAGGGCGGGTCATGGGACATGTCGATGGTCGACGGACTGGTCTCGACCAAGCAGTTCTACCTGCCCGATTCCAACGTGCTCGTCACCCGCTTCATGAGCGAGGACGGCGTCGCCGAGGTGCAGGACCTCATGCCGCTGGCGAAGCCGAGGGACGCCGAGCACCGGACCCGTATCATCCGACGGATCGAGTGCGTGCGCGGGAACGTCACGATGGCCATGCGCCTCGACCCCGCGTTCGACTACGGACGCGCCGAGCACACGATGTCGGCCGTCGACGACACCCACGTCACGCTCTCCGGCGGAGATCTGACGCTGTACCTCGCGGCCGACGTGCCGCTCGAGGTCGACGACGGGGTGGTCGTCTCCCAGGTGCAACTCGGGGTGGGCGAGGCCGCGACGTACACCCTCGGTGCCGACGAGGTACCCGAGGAGGAGGTCGCGTCCGACGCGTCGGAGCACCTCATCCACGGAACCGTCCGGTTCTGGCAGTCGTGGCTCGCGCAGTCCAACTACCGCGGCCGGTGGCGCGAGATGGTCCACCGCTCGGCGCTGGCACTCAAGCTGATGACGCACGAGCCGACGGGCGCCATCGTCGCGTCGGTGACGACCGCGCTGCCCGAGCAGATCGGGGGCGAACGCAACTGGGACTACCGCTACGTCTGGATCCGCGACGCGGCGTTCTCCCTGTACGGGCTGTTGCGTCTCGGCTTCAACGAGGAGGCCGCCGCGTTCATGGGGTGGCTGACCCGTCGCTTCGGCGACGGTGGTCACGACGACGGCCGTCCGTTGCACCTGATGTACACCATCGACGGTGAGGCGCCGCCCGCCGAGCAGCCGTTGACGCACTGGGAGGGGTATCGGGGCTCGACGCCGGTCAACGTCGGCAACGAGGCGAGCAACCAGCTGCAGCTCGACATCTACGGCGAGTTGATCGACTCCGTGTACCTGTTCAACAAGTACGGGGCCGGGATCTCGTGGACCGCCTGGAACGATCTGTGCGGCGTCCTCGACTGGCTGACCGACAACTGGGACCGGTCCGACGAGAGCATCTGGGAGGTGCGGTCGGAGTCGCAGGACTTCGTCTACTCCCGACTCATGTGCTGGGTCGCCTTCGAGCGCATGATCCGGATGAGCCGTCAGCGTGGACTGCCCGGCGATGTCGGGTCATGGATGAAGACCCGCGACGAGATCTTCGACCAGATCATGACCAAGGGCTGGAACGAGAAGCGGCAGTCGTTCACGCAGACCTTCGAGTCCGACCGCCTCGACGCGTCGATGCTGCTCATCCCGGCGGTGAAGCTCCTCTCCCCCACCGATCCGCGATTCCTGTCGACGCTGGAGGCCATCGAGGGCCAGTTGGTGAGCGATTCGCTGGTGTTCCGCTACGACGCCACCGATCACGACGACGGTCTGAGCGGTACCGAGGGAACGTTCTCCCTGTGCTCGTTCTGGTACGTCGAGGCGCTCACCCGGGTGGGTCGTCGCGCGGACGCCCGTCTGGCGATGGAGAAGATGTTCACCCACGCCAGCCATCTCGGTCTCTACGCCGAACAGGTGGGCCTCACCGGTGAGCAGTTGGGCAACTTCCCGCAGGCGTTCACCCACCTCGCCCTCATCAGCGCCGCCTTCAACCTCGATCGCGAGCTCGGCGACTGATCACGACGCGCGGCGGAGCGTGTCCTGGGGTAAGCCTGGACCATGACACGAGATGACGTGACCCGGACCATCGCCGCCCGACGAGTCGAACTGGGCCTCACCTGGCAGTCGTTGGCGGATGCGATCGATCGCCCGGTCGTGTGGACGACGTCGGCGCTGTTGGGCCAGCACCCGATCCCCCGCCCCGAGGCGGAGGTGCTGGTGGAGAAGCTCGGCTTGTCGACCGACCTGGTGCCTGTGCTCGGCGCCGTCCCGGTGCGCGGCACCGACCGGGACGTGGTGAGCCAGGACCCGACGATCTATCGGCTGTACGAGGCCC
Source organism: Williamsia sp. SKLECPSW1 (assembly GCF_054332755.1). Classification (NCBI taxonomy): domain Bacteria; kingdom Bacillati; phylum Actinomycetota; class Actinomycetes; order Mycobacteriales; family Nocardiaceae; genus Williamsia; species Williamsia sp. SKLECPSW1. The sequence goes on from NZ_JBTGLI010000002.1 coordinate 201,247, forward strand.
TCGCCGTCTACGGTCCGGCTCTGAAGGAGTTGATCCACGAGCAGTTCGGCGACGGGATCATGAGCGCCATCAACTTCAGCGTCGACGTCGACAAGCGCCCCCACCCGTCCGGCGACCGCGTCGTCATCACCTTCGACGGGAAATTCCTCCCCTACGACTGGGTGTCCGCCGACTGACCCGGCGCTCGATCGGGGGCGTCCGAGAGGCCCGGCCGCCCGTCGCACCCCGTCTGTTGGGCGCCCGAAACCGTCTGTTGGGCGCCCGGAACCGTCTGTTGGGCGGCTGGAACCATCTGTTGGGCGGCTGGGACCTGTCGTCGGGCGCCGGGGACCGACGACTGGTCCCCAGCGCCCACCGAACGGTTCCTACCGCCCACCGAACGGTTTCTACCGCCCAACGAACGGGTCCGGGGTCAGTGGTCGGTGACGAACCACCCGACGGGAGAAGCCAATTCGTCGGCAGCGCCCGGCCCCATGGAGCCGGCGGGATAGGGCTGGACCTTCGGCGGATCGTCGAGCAGCGGTGCCGCCACGGTCCAGACGTGGGCGAGACCGTCTGGCCGGGTGAACAGCGACCGGTCGCCGTCGAGCACGTCGTTCAGCAACCGCGAATACGGTGACAGCGCGCCACCGTTGTCGGAGTCGACGGTCCCGAGCGGCAGGCCGACGTGCGCGACGGCCAGGTCCTCACCGGGGCCGGGTTCCTTCACCGTCATGGTGATGTCGATGCTGCCGTCCCCGGAGAGGTCGAACGTGAGTGCTGCACCGTCCTCGGGGATGTGGGTGATCGGCCCGTCCTCGGGTCGACGGAACACCAACGTCACCCGCTGCGCGGAGACGCCGAGTTTCTTGCCCGTCCGGAGGACGAACGGCACGTCGCGCCACCGGTCGGTGTCGACCCAGAGGCGTGCGGCGACGAACGTGTCCGTGGTCGAGTCGTCGGCGACACCCTGTGTCTGGCGGTAGCCGTCGAACTGGCCGAGAACCACCTCGGCGGGATCGATCGGACGGAACGCCGCGATGACCGACTCGCGCGCCGACTGCAGGTCGTCCGCCTTCAGGCTGAGCGGCGGCTCCATCGCCACCTCGGCGGCCACCTGGAAGAGGTGGGTGACCACCATGTCGAGCACGGCGCCGGTGGCGTCGTAGAACTCGGCGCGGTCGTCGATGTCGAGCGTCTCGGGGACGTCGATCTGCACCTGCTGCACGTGCTCCCGGTTCCACAGCCCCGCGAACATGCCGTTCGCGAACCGGAGGATGTGCAGGTTCTGCGTGCTCTCCTTGCCCAGGAAATGGTCGATCCGATAGACCTGCGACTCGTCGAAGACGGCGTGCACCGCCTCGTCGAGTTCGGTGAAGGTCTTCTGCGAGGTGCCGAACGGCTTCTCGTAGACCACCCGCGATCCCTCGGCCAGACCGTGCTCCCCCAACGCTCGCGTGTACGCGGTGAAGGTGCTCGGCGGCAGGGCGATGTAGTGGACCAGCTGGACGTCGTCGCCGCCGAGGTCGTCGGAGTTGCGGATCTCGTCGATCACGTCGGGCAGTTGACCCGGATCGTCGACGGCGAACCCTCCGCCCGCGAACCGCAGGTTCGCGGCGAACGCATCCCACGAGTCCTCGACGCCGCCGCCGAACTCCTCGATCGCCGAACGGACGTGCTCGCGGAACTCGTCGTCGGTGCGCCGGCCCCGACCGTTGCCGACGAGTCGCCACCGCTCGGGGAGCAAGCCGCGGCGCTCCAACTCGTAGAAGGCGGGCAGCACCATCCGCTTGGCGAGATCGCCGGTGGCGCCGAACAACACGAAGACCGTGGGGGTGTCGGGCATGGTTCCACCATGCCAGACGGCCGGGTCAGACGGCGGCCGTGAGCGAGAAGACCGGTATCAGGCGATCGGTGCGCTGCTCGTAGAGACGGAAGTTGGGCCAGGTCTCGAGCAGGGCCTGCCACGCGCGAGACCGCTCGTCGCCCTCGAGCTCGCGCCACCGGACCGTGACGGTCGTTCCGTCGCGCACGATCTCGGCGGTCTCGGTCGCCCGCAGGTTGTGGACCCACGCAGGCATCTTCGGATTCCCGAAATAGGACCCCGCGATCAGCCAGTCGTCCGAGCGGGGGACGCACAGCAGCGGCGTCGACCGCACGACCCCCGACTTGCGTCCCGGGACCCGCAACACGAGGTTCGGCAGGCCGGCGACGTCGAGCACGCTCACACGACCGCGCGAGATCTGTTGCAGACGCATGTCGGTCTTCTCGATCACCGGCAACAGCCGCGGCATCCAGCTGACCGCCCCGATGCGGACGGCGAGTGGGGTCAACAGGCCCATGGTGTTCCTCCCGTGCGGTACCAGGGTCCTGACGCTACGCCGGGAGTTCTCAGCGCAAGGCGGCCAGGTTGTCGACCGACCGGCGCACATCGCCCTCGATCACCTTCGCGACTATCCGACCCACCGGCCCGCTCAGCAGCCCTCCCGAGAGCTCGGCGGCGACGCGGAACCGCGACCCGCCGCCGTCGGCCCCGACCGTCAGGTCGAGCGTGATCTGCACGCCGCCGCGGCCACTGCCGACGAGCCCGATGCGCGTGGGCTCGTCGTACTTCGTGACCTCCCAGGTGATGGTGTTGCGGAACCCCTTCACCCGGATCAACGACGTGACCGTCGTCCCCTCCGTGATCGTGTCGGGGACGTCGGAGCGCCACCCGCCGAAGATGGTGAGCCACTCGTCGAACCGACGAAGATCGGACGCGAGCGCCCACGCCGTGTCCGGGTCCACATCACTGCGGACCGTCACGTCCAGATCTGCCACCACTGCTCCTCCGCGTTGTCGTGCCGACGCTACCGGCGTACCCACACAGGCCCAGGCCACGCATCGTTGTGACGTGTGACACGGGTACTGTTGGGCCGCTGCGTCCCGCTTCCGATGCGACGCCTCGAACCCGCGATGGATCCCGACCGGAAGGTGTCGCCCATGACCGAGCTCGATCCGTTCTACGACGACGTACAGGCCCACTACGACCTGTCCAACGATTTCTTCGACCTGTTCCTCGACCCCTCCCGCATGTACAGCTGCGCCTACTTCAAAGAGGACGACTACACCCTCGAGCAGGCGCAGTACGCCAAGATCGACCTCTCGCTGGGCAAGCTCGGACTGCAGCCGGGGATGCGCCTGCTGGACATCGGCTGCGGGTGGGGAACCACCATCAAACGCGCGATGGAGGTCTACGACGTCGACGTCATCGGCCTGACACTGAGCAAGAACCAGTACGAACTCGTCAACTCCTCGCTCGCCGCCGCCACACCGGCCGGTCGCACCGCGGAAGTGCGACTGCAGGGGTGGGAGGAGTTCGACGAGCCCGTCGACCGCATCGTCAGCATCGGCGCGTTCGAACACTTCCGCGCCGAGCGCTACCCGGCGTTCTTCGAGAAGACCTACGGTCTCCTGCCCGACGACGGGGTGATGCTGTTGCACACCATCGTCGCCTTCAACCGGCATGTCATCCGGGAGAAGGGCCTGCCCATCACCCGTGACGTCCTGGCGTTCGCCCGCTTCATCGCCAACGAGATCTTCCCCGGCGGTCAGCTGCCCGAACCGCACGACGTGGAACGTGAGAGCACCCGCGTCGGCTTCAGCGTCGAGCGCATCCAGCCGCTGCAGCAGCACTACGCCCGCACCCTCGACCACTGGGCCGCGGCGCTCCAGAAGCGGGAGGACGACGCGGTGCGCATCGCCAGCCGGGAGGTGTTCGACACCTACATGAAGTACCTGACCGGTTGCGCCGACTACTTCCGGAACGGCTACATCGACGTCATGCAGTTCACGCTGCAGAAGTGACCGTCAGGCGCTGAGTACGTCGAGCATCTGCTGGACCGCTGCAGGCCACCCGAACGTCTCGGCCCGGGCCCGCGCCCGACCGCGGGCACCGGCCAGGTCGAGCACGGTCCGGACGCCCGCGGTGAACGCCTCGGCGGTGTTCGGTGCGACCGCTCCGCAGTCCGCGGTCACGATCTCCGCGACGGCCGACGTCCGTGATGCGACGACGGGTGTCCCGACCGCCAACGACTCCAGCGCGGACAGGCAGAACGTCTCGTGCGGACCCGGCGCCATCGCCACGTCGGCGGCCGCGAGCAGGTCGGCGACGGCGTCGCGCGTCCGCAGGAAACCGGTGAACTCGACGGGCAGCCCCGCGGCGCGGCGGACCAGCGCGGGGCGCCGAGGTCCGTCGCCCGCGATCACCAGGCGTGCGTCGACGCCGGCGTCCAGCAGCCCGGCGCACGCGTCGATGCTCCGCTCGACGTGCTTCTCCACCGAGAGCCGACCGCAGTGCACCAGCAGCGGCCCGTCGACGCCGCGCCAACGGCTCCCGGCAGCGGAGTCACGTCGCCGGGGGTGGAAGAGGTCGAGATCGACACCCAGGGGCACGCGGTGGACGTTGCGGGCACCGATGCGGTCGAACTCGGCTCGCGCGAAACCGGTCGTGCACACCACCGCGTCGTAGGCAGCCGCCGACCGTGCGTTGGCGACATCCGCCGCGGCCCTCGCCATCGCGCGTGGCATCGCTTGCGCGAGAAGACGATCGAGCCGCTCGTGTGAGATCATCACCGCGACCGCGCCGCGGCGTCGGGCCCACGGTCCGAGTCCGCGCAGTGTCAGGCGATCCGAGACCTCCACGACGTCGGGGCGGAGTCCGCGCAGGACATCGGTCACCCGCCGCGGGTCGGCGACCCGGTAGCCGCCCGTCCCCGGGATCGAGGGCGCGGCGACCGTGATCCGGTGCACGCCCGACGGCAGCATCTCCTCGGCCGGGTGTCGACCGGGGACGACGAGCGAGACCTGGTGTCCGCGCTGCACATAACCATGCCCGAGCTGATCGACCGCCGTGCGCAGACCCCCGGATCGTGGACCGTAGAAGTTGGCGACCTGCGTGATGCGCACGACGGGAGTGTCGATCACGCTGCTGCCCAGGAGGTGTCGCGCAGGTGACGCCGTCCTCAACGTCGTCACAACTGTCGGAGAACCAAAAGTGATGTGGCACAACCAACACCTGAGAAGTTCCTATGTAACACGCACGAAACGGCGATATCGGACATGCGTCGCTAACCTCGGAGGGCATGAAACCAATCGGGGATCCAGAAGCGGTGGTGTCCTGGGTGCTCGCCGCCATGGCCGGCCTGGTGGGCGCGGCGGCATTCATCCAGACGACGGGATACTTCGTCACGTTCATGACGGGCAACGCCGAGCGCGCCGCTCTCGGCTTCCTGGTGGGACGTCCGGCGATGGCGACGGCCGCGATCCTGATCACCGCCACCTTCATCGCGGGCGTGGTGGTCGCGTCTCTGCTGCGCAGGCACGTATGGGTCAGCCACCCGCACGGCGCGACCATGCTGACCACCATCAGCCTCGCCATCGCCACGGGTGTCGATTTCTGGACCGCAGGGTTCAACGCCCCCGCCGTCACCTTCACCCCGATCCTCTTCGTCGCGTTCGGCATCGGCGCGTTGAACACGTCGTTCTGTGACGACAAGAAGGGTGAGGTGTCGGTCCCCCTCAGCTACGTCACGGGCACACTCGTCAAGCTCGGTCAGGGCATCGAGCGCCACATCAGCGGCGGCCGGGCCACGGAGTGGAACGGCTACTTCGTGCTGTACCTGTCGTTCGTCGTCGGGGGTGTGTTGGGCGGGCTCCTCGGCCTGACCATCACCGGTGGCCAGATGTTGTTGACCGCCACCGTGATCTGCGGGGCGGTAGCCGTCTACACCTACCGCCTGGACGACCGCGCGGGGATCCTGGGCTGAGATCGATCGGTGTGCGTCGTCACTCGCCGTCGTACCGGGGCACCACCGCGTACACCACGAGGTCTCGCGGTGTCCCCTTGGCGCGGAACCGTCGGCGACGGGTGACATACCTGTCGGCGCGCGTGGCGTCGAGCGTCGCGCTGGTGGCGAGCACCTCCCCCGCGCCGGCCGCGTCGGCCACCCGGGCCGCGATGTTCACGTCGACACCGAGGTAGTCGTCGCCGTCGCGGCGCGGTGTCCCGGTGTGGAGTCCGGCACGCAGAGCGGGCCGATACCCGTCGACGACGATGGCGCTGACCGCGACACCGGCCTCGTGCGCCGCCTCGATAGCGTGGGCGCCGTCCCGGAACACCGCCATCACGCCGTCGCCGAGCGACTTGACGACGCGTCCGCCGCGCCGACCCACCACCTCGGTCGTCGCCGCGTTGACCCGCCGGACGAGTTCGAGGACGTGGTCGTCGCCCGCGTGCAGCGCCCACGTCGAGAAGTTGACCAGATCGGTGAACAGGATCGTGACCGCCTGCGGCTCACCGTCGACCTCCGCTCCGCCGGACGGGTGACGACGTTCGCCGAGTGCCTGCCACATCTGCACCGCGGTGAGACCCAGTTCGCGTACCGCCGTGGGCTGGTCGTCGCCCGCCGACTCGATGAGTCGCGCAAGACGATCGCTGTATCGGGCCGCGGGTCGCGAGAAGTCCAGGACCGGCAGGTCGCCCGGGGCGCGGGTGCGTGCCGAGCGGGCGGCCCGGATGACCGCGTCGGTCCGGTTGACCCGAGATGCCCACTCCCGCGCTCGGGTCACACCGTCGACGACGACACGACCGGCACGCCGGGCACGATCCTCGCGGTCGTCGTCGTTCATCGCCGTGGTCCGGTCACAGATCGATGGCGCATGCGCCGGACACGGTCGACACGCACGTCTGGATGCGTTCCCCCTCGCGATGCTCCTCGCCGGAGCGGAGGTCCCGCGTGTGTCCCTGCGCGAGCGGTACGACGCAGGACTGGCAGATACCCATCCGGCATCCGAACGGCATTGCCACACCGAGGGATTCACCCGCCTCGAGGATGGTCGTGGCGCCGTCGATCTCGGTGGAGCGCTCCGATCGGGTGAAGGTGAGTGTGCCGCCCTCACCGCGCACGTCGCCGCGGTCGATGGCGAATCGTTCGATGTGCAGGTTGTCCGCCACACCGGCCTCGCCGAAGGTGCGTTCGACGTCGTCGAGCATGCGGACCGGCCCGCACGCCCAGGCCGACCGTTCTCGCCAGTCGGGCACGATCTCGTCGAGTGCCCCGAGATCGACCTTGCCCATCTCGCGGGTCAACTGCAGGTGCAGCGTGTACGAGTCGGCTGTGCGCGTGAGCTCGTCCAGCTCGTCGGCGAAGATCACCTCGTCGCGGGTCGGCGCGGAGTGGACGTGCACGACGTCGGGGAGCGTGCCGCGGTCGCGCAGGCTCCGCAGCATCGCCATCACCGGTGTGATCCCGCTTCCTGCGGTGATGAAGAGCAGCCGCTCGGGCGGCGGGTTCGGCAGGACGAAGTCACCGCGCGGCGGGGCCAGTCGGATGACGGTGCCCTCCGCCAGGCCGTCGACGAGGTGCGACGACAGGAATCCGTCGGGGTTGGCCTTCACCGTCACGGTGATCCGCTTGTGCTTCGCGGTGCCGATCGACGTGAGCGAGTACGACCGCCAATGCCAGCGTCCGCCGATCTGGATCCCGATCCCCACGTACTGACCTGCGTGATAGTCGTGCGAGAAGCCCCATCCGGTCTCGATCTCGACCGTCGCCGAATCCGCGGTCTCCTTGCGGACCGAGATCACCCGACCGCGCAGTTCCCGCGCCGACCACAACGGGTTCAGCAGGTGCAGGTAGTCGTCGGGCAACAGCGGTGTCGTCGCGCGCGCCAGCAGCCCTCGGATCACCGGGGCGTGCGAGGTGGTCGCTGCGATCCCTTCGGCCGGACGTCGACTCCATCTGAGCAGGTCCATCGTCGCGGTCTCCTCGTCGTCCTAGCCGACCGGGGTCCGGTCGGGGGTGGGCTCCTCGGCGCTCTCGCGCCGGTTCGCCGCGATGCTGCTGATCAACGCGGCGCCGATGAAGGCGACACCGACGAGGCCGGTGATGATCTCGTTGATGTGGTACTCGATCGACACGAACAGGATGACGGCCAGCGCACCGATCGCCCAGTGCGCCCCGTGTTCGAGGTACCGGTACTCCGCGAGCGTGCCGGTGCGGACCAGGTAGATGGTGATCGACCGGACGAACATCGCGCCGATGAAGCCCAGACCCAGGGCGATGATGATCGGATCCGCGGTGATCGCGAACGCGCCGATGACTCCGTCGAACGAGAACGACGCGTCGAGCACCTCGAGGTAGAGGAACAGGAAGAACGCGGCCTTCCCGGTCGCCTTCACCGCCGCCGACGGGCCCCGGGCGGCAGTCGCACCGGCTGCGCCGTCCTCTCCCGCGACCTCGTCGATCTGTTCGGTGTGGAACAGCGAACCCAGACCGTCGACGGTGATGTAGGTGATCATGCCCAACGTCCCCGCGATGAGGATGGTGGCGCGGTGGGTGTCGTCGGCGAGGAACTCCGCGACCAGGACCAGCGTGCCCCCGGCGATGACGACGGCGAGCTGGTCGAGGCGGCCGACGGCCAGCAGCGGCTTCTCCAGCCAGTTCAGCCAGGTCGTCTCCCGCTCGGAGAGGATGAAGTTGAGGAAGAGCATGAACAGGAACATCCCGCCGAACGCCGCGATCTGCGGATGCGCGTCGGTCAGGATCTGCTCGTAGGACTCCTGCCCCGACCCCGCCGCCGGCGGGTTCATCGCGAGATCGAAGGCGCGGACGGGGTTGAGGCCGGCCGTGATCCAGACGATCACGAGCGGGAAGAGCAGGCGCATGCCGAAGACCGCGATCAGGATGCCCACGGTGAGGAAGATCTTCTGCCAGAACTCGCTCATCCGTTCCAACACGGTGGCGTTGATGACGGCGTTGTCGAAGGACAGCGACACCTCCAACACGCCGAGGATGGCGCAGAGGGCGACGGCTTCCCAACTGCCGTAGACGAACGCCACGACGAGGGACACGACGGTCACGGCGACCGAGATCCCGAAGATGCGGACTACCACGGATGTGGGCCTTTCCGATGGCGCGGCACAGCCCGGGGGACACCGGATGCGGTGCCTCCCCCGGGCTGTGCCGACGAGTTGGGTGGTGCTGGTCGTCAGACGTTCACACCGTAGTCGCGGGCGATTCCCGCCAAACCGGAGGCGTACCCCTGACCGACCGCACGGAACTTCCACTCCGAACCGTTGCGGTAGAGCTCACCGAACACCATGGCCGTCTCGGTGGACGCGTCCTCCGACAGGTCGTAGCGCGCGATCTCGGAGTTGTTCGACTGGTCGACGACGCGGATGAACGCGTTGCGGACCTGACCGAACGACTGCGAGCGCGAGTCGGCGTCGTAGATGGAGACGGGGAAGACGATCGAGTCGACCTCCGGCGGCACGGCCGCGAGGTTGACCTTGATGGCCTCGTCGTCGCCCTCGCCCTCTCCGGTGAGGTTGTCGCCGGTGTGCTCGATGGAGCCGTCCGGGGACGTCAGGTTGTTGAAGAAGACGAAGTGCTTGTCCGACAGCACCTTCTTGTCGGTGCCGACCGCGATCGCACTCGCGTCGAGGTCGAAGTCGGCTCCGGTGGTGGTGCGGATGTCCCACCCGAGGCCCACCGTCACCGCGGTCATGTTCGGTGCCTCCTTGGTGAGGGAGACGTTGCCGCCCTTGCTCAAACTGACGCCCATGTCGGTCCTTTCTCGCCGTCCGGGACTCCCCCGGGGCGGGGTCACTGTGCGGCGGGGTGTCCGGTTCCGGTCACCCCCATCGACGCCACCACGGTACGCGGGAACCCGACATCCGGGTCATCACCCGACCGACTGACCTGCGGGCGCGGCCCGACGTGCCACGGGTGGGCACCAGTACGATCTGCAGGGTGGTCAGTGGGTGGTTCCGGCGCGACGCACGCACCGCCGGCCCGTCCGATGGTCCGGCGGCGGCCGCTCGCGCCGAGATGGTGCGGGTGTTCCTGGATCTCGACCGTCGGCTGTCGGTGATCGACGACGGTGTCGACGCCGCCCGCGCTCTCCGCCTGCACCCCGACCTCGTCGACGCCTTCGGCCCGGTGCGGGACGAGGTCTACGCCACCATCGACGACTATCTGCGCCTGAGCGCCGAACCCGACGTCGGGGCACCGGCCCCGCAGCCGTCGCAGGTCGACATCGACCGGTGCACCGCCGCACTGCGGGAGCAGGCCACCCGCCTGGACAGCTTCTACGACCGGTACGCGACCGCCATCGAGCACTCGCGGTCCGCGGCCGCGGCGGTGCCCACCCGCGCGACGCAGGCGTCCCGGTCCGCCGACGAGGCGCTCGCCGCCGTCACGGGACTTCCTGCCGAGGCGCAGGACTACGCGTCGGTGCGGTCGGCCGTCGCCGACACCGAGGCCGCCCGCGACGGGCTCGCCCGGGCGCGCACGCAGGGCACCGACGCCGAGACGGCCGGTGCGACCGAGCGTCTCGTCGCCGCGACCCAGGCGCTGCGTACCGCGATCGAGCGCGCACCGGGGCGCGCCGGAGAGGTGACCCGTGCCCTGGCGTCGGTCCGGACACGACGATCGGCCGCGGCCACCCGCGCCGAACGTCTGCCGGATGCGTACTCGGCACTCCTGCGCGAGTTCTCCGCCGCGTGCTCCGAGGACGTCGTCGGCGACGACCGTCGCGGTCGGGAGGCGCTCGACGTGGCCGACGAGCACATCCGTGCCGCCGCGGCGAAGGCCGCGTCGCACCCCGACGCAGCGTCCGTCGAGATCGCCGCCGCCCGTGAGGATCTGGCTCGTGCGGAAGCCTACGTCGACGGTGTCACCGACCGCCTCGAGCTGTTGCGCTCGGTGCGCGACGACCCCGGGGCGGTCGAGCAACGGACACGCTTCGCCATCCGCGACGCGCAGCTCCTCGCGGTGGACCGACGTGTGGTGCCGCGCTGGGGGTCGGTGATCGACGCCGCCGCCCGTCGCGTCGACCTCGCGGTCGCCGGTCTGACCGGGCGCCATCCCGACTATCTCGCCTATGTCGAGGAACTGGACTCCGTCGCCGAGTTCGTCGCCGACGTCGTCACCAAGATCAAGTCCGGCGCGCGATGACCGTCGAGGCCCGCCGGGACCGGGTGCCGTCGGCGCGTACGGTCACCCACTTCCCCCTGCTCGGGGACACCGAACGCGACCGTCTCTTCCACCGTCGACCCCGCCCGGTCGCGCTCGGCGGGCCGCGTGACCAGGTTGCCGCCGCGCTGGGTGCGACGCTGTACATCCCGGCCGTCCGTGCGGACCTCACCGGGTCGGTGACACGCGCGGCCGAGGCCGGGACGACGTCGGTCGTCCTCGATCTGGAGGACGCGGTCCCCGACGACGAGGTCGCGGCCGGACTCGCGTCTGTGATCGCCACCCTCGACGACCTCGCTCAGACCGCCGGGGCGCCGATGGTCTTCGTCCGCGTGCGCTCGGCCGAGCAGATCGACGCCGTGCTCGCCGGTGTCGGCGCGGGGGCCGATGCGCTCAGCGGATTCGCCCTCCCGAAGTTCGGCACCGACAACGGCCCGGCGCATCTCGAGCGGATCGCCGCCGCCCCACCGACCCCGCACGGGCCGCTCTACGCGATGCCGATCATCGAGTCCGCGCGTGTGGTGCACCCCGACACCCGTGCCCAGGAGCTTGCCGGCATCGCGGGCCTCCTCGCCGAGCACCGCGAGCGGATCCTCGCCGTCCGCATCGGGGCGACCGATCTCAGCGGTACCTTCGGGATCCGTCGCGACCCCGATCTGACGATCTACGACGTCCACCCCGTCGCGTCGGTCATCGCCGAGGTCGTCACCGTCCTCGGGCGGCACGACGGCACGGGGTTCACCATCACCGGCCCCGTCTGGGAGTACTACAACGCCCACGAGCGCATGTTCCGACCGTTGTTGCGCAACACCCCGTTCGAGGAACTCGACGCGGTGCGGTTCCGTCGGCACCTCGTCAGTCGCGACCTCGACGGCATGCTCCGCGAGATCGTCCTCGACCGGGCGAACGGACTGCTGGGCAAGACCGTCATCCACCCCACGCATGTCAACGTCGTGAACGCCACGAGCACCGTGAGTCACGAGGAGTACGTCGACGCCCTGGCCGTGCTCGGGCGGGCCGAGGACGGCGACCCGTTCGGCACGGACGACGTCGAGGGTGGCGTGCTCGCGTCGAGCTATCGCAACAAGATGAACGAGCGCCGCCCGCACCGGAACTGGGCGGTGCGAACACTGCTGCGGGCAGAGGCGTTCGGCGTGACGCGGCCCGAGGTGGGCATCATCGAGGTGCTCACCGCGGTGGTCGACCGGTGACCGACCCGGTTCGGGGCCTGACGGTCACCCCCGTCGGCGCGCTGCCCGGGTGGTCGGTTGCCGACCTCGTACGACCGGGCCTGCGCCGCAACCCGCGCCGTGCCCACCTCTGGGTGTCGACCGTCCTGGGCAAACACATCCCCGTCTCGCCGTCGCGGATCGCCGTGGCCGCCGCTGCCCTCGCCGACCACGCGGCCGGTGTGCTCGACCCGGGCGAGGGTTCGCCGGCGGTCTTCGGATTCGCCGAGACCGCGACCGGCCTGGGCCACGGTGTCGCTCGTCGGATGCGCGCACAGGTGTACCTCCAGTCGACCCGTCGGGCGGTACCGGCCGTGCCCACGACGGCCCGGTTCGTCGAGGGCCACTCGCACGCCACCGACCATCTCGTCCAACCCACGTCCCGCACACTCGTCCCTCCGGGCGCGCCGTGTGTGCTGGTCGACGACGAGATCTCCTCGGGCACCACCGCGATCGCTGCGGTCGCCGCTCTGCAGGCGACCGTCCGCGCGTCGTCGTGGGTGGTGGCGGCGTTGGTGGACCTGCGCACCGACGCCGATCGTGCACGCTGCGCCGAGCTGGCCCATCGGGCCGGGGTCCGCGTCGAGTTCGTCTCGTTGGCAACCGGATCCGCGATCATCCCGGCAGACCTCGTCGACCGCGTCACGCACCTGCCCGACCCGCCCCGCACCGCACCACATCCGGGCGGGCCGGGACGCCTCACCCGCATCGGCACACCGTGGCCTGCCCACGTCCCCGACAGCGGGCGCCACGGGATGCTCGAGGACGAGGCGGACGAGTTCGACCGTGCGACAGGCGCCGTGGCCGACGCCGTCGCGGAGCACCTCGACCCGGCGCGCCCGGTTCTCGTGATCGGTCACGAGGAGTTCATGTACCTGCCGCAGCGCATCGCGGCCGACCTGGAGCGGCGCGGGATGGCGGTGACCTCGCAGACCACGACCCGCTCCCCCGCCTACGTCAGCCTCCACGAGGGGTACCCGTTGCGTCGCGGGTTCCGTTTCACCGCGCCGGAACCCGATCGGGCGCGGGGCCGTCACGGCACCCGGCACCTCTACAACGCCGCAGCCGACGATCCCGCGACCCAGCGGGTCCTCGTGGTGGACCCGCCCGCCGACACCCCGACGCTCGTCGCACCCGGCGGTGTCGCGGACGCCCTCACCGCCGACGGGCGCGACCTGCTGGTGCTGGTCGCGGGAGGCGCGTCGTTCGACGGCCTGGCACGCGCACGGTCGGCGGCAGGCCGATGACACAGGAGCCGTTGCGCGGCGCCGGTTTCGGCAGCTACGCCCCCGACGAGGTGGGCTGGTTGCTCACCGATCTGTCCGACGTCGACCTCGAGGCCGACATCGCCGAGCGGGAGGCGGCCATCCAGGCCGGAACGGCCCACTACGCCGAGTCGCTCCCCCACGAGTTCCAGCCCGACGCCGCCTACCGCGCCCTGTTCGAGGACGTGCTGCAGGAGACGGCCGACGTTCTCGCGGCGGCGGTGGCGACGGTCACCGATCTCGTCCTCGCCGAGCGCGGGGAGCGGATCGTGCTCGCCTCGTTGGCCCGGGCGGGCACCCCGATCGGCATCCTGATGCGCCGATGGGCCCGGTTCCGCCACGGGGTCGATCTGCCGCACCTCGCGTTGTCCATCGTCCGCGACCGCGGCATCGACGCGGCCGCCGTGCGGTGGCTCGCGGCGCGACACCGGCCGTCGGACATCGTGTTCGTCGACGGGTGGACGGGCAAGGGTGCGATCGCGCGCGAGCTGGCCGCGGCACTCGACGAGCTCGCGCGCGCCGGCGGTCCGCGATGCGATCCCGATCTGGCCGTCCTCGCCGACCCCGGCCACTGCGTACGCACCTTCGGGACCCGCGACGACTTCCTGATCGCATCCGCGTGCCTGAACTCCACCGTGTCGGGTCTGGTGTCGCGGACCGTCCTGAACGACCGGCTGCTCGCGCCCGGCGCGTTCCACGGTGCGAAGTTCTACCGCGAACTCGCCGCCGACGACGTGTCGAACCACCTGCTCGACACCGTCTCCGCGCGGTTCCCCGCGGTCGCGGGCGGTGTCGACGACCGGGTCGCGGCGGTCCGCGGCTCCGACCGCACCCCCACGTTCAGCGGGTGGCGATCGGTGGAACACATCCGTGACCGCTACGGCATCTCGTCGGTGAACTTCGTCAAGCCCGGGGTCGGCGAGACGACGAGGGTCCTGCTCCGACGGGTGCCGTGGCGCGTCCTCGTCCGCGACCCCGAGGATCCCGCGCTGCGGCACATCCTGGTCCTCGCCGCCGCGCGCGACGTCCCCGTCGAGTCCGTCCCCGACCTGGCCTACGCCGCGGTGGGGCTCATCCGGGAGTCGACGCAGTGACGCGCGCGCTCGCCGCCGTCGACCTCGACCGCACACTGATCTTCTCCCCGGCAGCGGCGGGCACGCCCACCGCCGACCTGCTCTGCGTCGAACGCCTGGACGGACGGTCCATCTCGTACATGAGCCCCAGGACCGTGGAGTTGCTCGCGCGCCTCGACGACCACGCCACCGTGGTCCCCGTGACCACCAGGACCGTGACGCAGTACCACCGGGTGCGGCTGCCCGGCCCCCCGAAGCCGTTCGCCGTCGCCGCGAACGGCGGCGAGATCCTCGTCGACGGCACACCGGATCCGACGTGGCGCAGCCGGATCGACGCGTCCGTCGCCGATGCCCTGCCGACAGCCGTCGTCCACGGCAGGATGACCGCGGACGCGGACCCGACGTGGCTGCGCAGCGCGCGGATCGCCGACGACCTGTTCTGCTACGCGGTGATCGACCCGACGGCCGCACCCGACGACCTCGTCGAGCGGTGGGGATCCTGGGCGTCGAGCGGCGGCTGGAACGTCTCCCGCCAGGGCCGCAAGGTCTACCTGATGCCCGACGCGGTGACCAAGTGGTCGGCGGTGGCCGAGATCGCGCAACGGACCGGTGTCCCGGCTGACCGGGTGTTCGCGGCCGGTGACGGTGCACTCGACCGGCCCATGCTGGAGCACGCGCATCGGGCGATCCGACCGCGCCACGGTGAGCTCGAGGAACTCTCGTGGCACCATTCGACGTTGTCCGTTTCGAGCAGTGCCGGTGTGACGGCCTCCGAGGAGATCGTCACCGCACTGCTCGCCTGGAGCGCCGACCCGTGCGTCCGCACGGACCACCACCCACCCGCCGACGACGACGACCGAGATGGGGACCGATGACGACCGCGTTGACCAAGGGACAGAACGGGCCGCTCCCGGCGGCCGGTGTGGAGATCACGGTGCAGGTGGCGGCCGCGGCCGACCTCTCCGCGCTGCTGGTGACCTCCACCGGCAAGGTCCGCTCCGACGCCGACTTCGTGTTCTACAACCAGCCGTCGGCGCCCGGCGTGACGCTGACGCCCGGCGGTGGCGGCAGCCTGCGGATCGATCTCGGTGCGATCCCCTCCGACATCGACCAGATCCGCGCGGTGATCACCCTCGACGCGGGGACGTTCGGCGCGATCGCCCCGCCGGTCACCCGGATCGTCTCGGGGCCGGAGACCTACGAGTACCGCATCGACGGTCTGGCGACCGAGTCGATCGTCATCGCCGCCGAGGTGTACCGCCGCGGCGACGCCTGGAAGATCCGCGCTGTCGGTCAGGGATATGCCGGTGGCTTCGCGGCGCTGGTCACCGACCACGGCGTGTCCGTCGACGACGCCCCCACCCCTGCGTCCACGCCCACTCCCGCCCCCGCCAGACCGGCTGCCGCGACCCCACCCCCGACACCGACCCCACCCCCGACACCGACCCCGCCTCCTCCCGCACCGGCTCCCGCGGCACCGAACGGATCGCAGCCCTGGCCGACGGCATCGAGCGGCGAGGTCAGCCTGAGCAAGGACCGACCGGTGAGCCTGGCCAAGGGCCAGCGGGTCTCGTTGAAGAAGGACGGCGGGGTCGCACTCACACACATCCGGATGGGGTTGGGCTGGGACCCCGTGGTCACCAAGCGCGGGTTGTTCGGCGGCGGACGCGGCCAGAACATCGACCTCGACGCCTCGGCGATGATGTACGCGGGGACCCGGCTCGGAGATCTGGCGTACTACGGGCAGCTCGTCAGCAAGGACGGCTCGATCCGACACCACGGCGACAACCTGACCGGTGAGGGTGAGGGCGACGACGAGGTGATCGACGTCGACCTGACGCGCGTCCCGCCGGCGGTCACGCAGCTGCTGTTCGTGGTCACCTCCTACCAGGGCCACACGTTCGAACAGGTCGAGAACGCGTTCTGCCGTCTCGTCGACGAGACGACCGGTCACGAACTCGCCCGCTACACCCTCGCCGGTGGGATGCCGTTCACCGGCATCGTGATGGCCAAGGTCGCACGCTCGGAGTCCGGTTGGTCACTGCAGGCGATCGGCGACGGAATCCAGGCCCGCCATCCGGGCGAGGCCGCCAAGCAGGTGGAACGCTTCCTCTGATCCCGGAGGGTCAGCGCAGGCGTTCGGCCTCGGCGGCACGGTCGAGCAACGCGGCGCACAGCTGGGCCAGTTCGGTGTGCGGCGCGTCCTCGGCGACGGCGGTCGCGACGTCCTCGGCCGCGCACCGCAGCGTGAACAGCCGGTCGACCAGGTCGTCCGCCTCGGTGCGACTCAGGATGAGGGCGTCCTCGGGAACCGAGGTCCCCTGGGTGACCGATCGCTGCTCGTAGGCACGTTGGCGGCAGGACTGCTTGCAGTAGCGCCGCCGTCGCCCCACCCCGGAGTCCGGGACGGGCTGACCGCACCATCCGCAGGCCTGCGGGCGACGTCGGGTGCGTGTCTCCACCGGGCGCACGATACCGGTGCTGCGCCGGGTGGGATGCGACGGCGCGGAAGCGTAGTATGTCCCTGTTCTGCTCTGTGACAGTCGTGTCCGGCCACGATGACCCCCGACGGGTCGTCGGGTCCGACGCCCGAGCGTCCGATCACCCGCCCCGACACCATCACGAGCACATCGCAGGAAGGACCTTCCCATGGCAGATCGAGTACTCCGCGGCAGCCGACTCGGAGCCGTCAGCTACGAGACCGACCGCGACCACGACCTCGCGCCGCGTCGCATCGTGCAGTACCGCACCGACAACGGCGAGATCTTCGACGTGCCGTTCGCCGACGACGCGGAGATCCCGTCCACCTGGCCGTGCAAGAACGGTATGGAGGGCACCATCCTCGAGGGCGCCGAGCCCGAGGAGAAGAAGGTCAAGCCGCCGCGCACCCACTGGGACATGCTGCTCGAGCGCCGCAGTGAGGCCGAGTTGGAAGAACTGCTCAACGAGCGCCTGGAGCTGCTGAAGCAGCGCCGTCGGGGTGTGTCCGCGAGCTGACACACCGCACCTGAGACGACGAGAAGGGCCCCGGCACACGCCGGGGCCCTTCTCGCGTCATCGGATCAGCGTGTGCGGCGACGGAACTTCTCGACGCGGTGCGCCATCCCCCACTCGAGGACCTTCATGAACGCCTCGCCGATGACCTCGCCGCTCATCTTCGACTCACCGATCTCGCGTTCGGTGAAGGTGATGGGCACCTCGGACACACGGAAACCGGCCTGGATCGCGCGCCACGCGAGGTCGATCTGGAAGCAGTAGCCGTGCGAGTCGACCGACTCGAGGTCGATCTTCTGCAGCACCTCACGGCGATAGGCCCGGTATCCCGCGGTGATGTCTCGGACCTGCACACCCAGCGCCAGACGGGAGTAGGTGTTCGCGCCCTGGGACAGCAACTTGCGACGCAGCGGCCAGTTGACCAGCGCACCTCCGGGCACGTACCGCGAGCCGATCACGAGGTCGCTGCCGCCGTTGATCCCCTCCAGCAGCCGGTGCAGTTGCTCGGGCGCGTGGCTGCCGTCGGCGTCCATCTCGACCAGCACCGCGTAGTCGCGCTCCAGTCCCCACCCGAACCCGGCGATGTACGCACCACCCAGGCCGCTCTTCTCCGCGCGGTGCATGACGTGGATGCGGGTGGCCGGTCGGTCGCGGCCGTCGGCCTCGGCGAGGTCGTCGGCGAGTCGGCCGGTGCCGTCGGGGCTGCCGTCGTCGACGACGAGGATGTGCACTCCCGTCAACGCGCCCTGCAGGCGCTCGACGATGAGGGGAAGGTTCTCACGTTCGTTGTAGGTCGGGATGATGACCAGCGCGCCGGACCCGTCGGGTCCGACCGTCGCGGGCGCCCCGGCCGATGCCGACGGGTCCGCCGGCTCCGACGTGTCAGGGGTCCGTGGTGTCATCGATCTCCTCGGCAATGTGGGCACCGGATGTGCCGTCGGCGCGGGGGGCCCGGCGCAAACGTTTCCCCAACTTAGTACGGCAGGCGAGTGCCACCAAAAATCCGCCGATCGCGATCACGACGATCGTCGCCTGCGGCGCGGCCCCCAGCCGCGCGGCCGGTGTCATCTGTGTGCGCAGGGTGATGTCGGCGGACAGCACCGCCGGGGTGAAGAACCGCGAGCGCTGCTCGAGGCGTCCGTCGGGTGCGACGACCGCGCTGACCCCGGTCGTGGCGGCCACCACCACGCTCCGACCGAGCTCCACCGCGCGGACCTGCGACATCGCGAGCTGCTGGTAGGTCATCTGCGTGCGGCCGAAGGTGGCGTTGTTGGTCGGCACGTAGAGCATCTGCGCACCCTCGTCGACCGCCGAGCGCGGTGAGCGGTCGAACGCGATCTCCCAGCACGTCGACACGCCGATCGGGACGGCAGCGGCGCGCCCGGCCACCGGCACGTCGAGTACCGACCGCCCCGTGCCGGCGCGGAAGTTGCCCGCCTGGTCGGCGTATGAGGAGAAGTGACGGAAGAACGACCGCCACGGCAGGTACTCCCCGAACGGCTGCACGATGTGCTTGTCGTAGCGACCGACGGGACCACGATCGCCGTCCCAGGTCAGCACGGTGTTGGTGGGTCGGCCGTCGGGGTTCATGATCAGGGTTCCGACGAGGATCGGCGCCCCGACCGCCTCGGAGGCTGCCGTGATCTCCGTCGCCGCGTCGTCGTTGCTCAACGGGTCGACGTCGGAGGCGTTCTCCGGCCACAGGACGACGTCGGGGCGGGCGACCCGGCCCGCACGGACCGCGTCGGCGAGACGCAGCGTCTCCCGGACATGGTTGTCGAGCACGGCGCGTCGCTGGGCCGCGAAGTCGAGCCCGAGACGCGGGACGTTGCCCTGCACGGCTGCCACGGTGATGCGCGACGAGGCCGGACCGGTCCGGTCCGCGGCGTGCACCGACGGCCACATCGCGGCCGCGACGACGGGTCCCGCGACGGCGCACAGCGCGGCGGCCGCCGACATCCGGATCACCGACGGCCACGAACGGCGACCGCGGGTCACCACGGCACGGACGATCTCGGCGAGACCGGCTGCGGTCATCGCGACCGCCAGACCGAGCAGCGGTACACCGCCGAGTGCCGCGACGGGCAGCAGCGGACTGCCGACCTGACCGAAAGCTGTCGCACCCCAGGGGAACCCACCGAACGGGAACGACGACCGTGCCCACTCGACCGCGATCCACGTCACCCCGAACCACAGTGGGGCGAGCGGGAGCCGCATCGTGACGGTGGCCAGGGCCCCGAACCCGGCGCAATAGATCGCGAGGGCGACGGCGAGCGCGATCCACGGCAGCGGACCCACGTAGACACCGATCCACGGCAACAACGGCAGCCAGAAACAGAGGCCGAACACCAGACCGCAGAGCGCCCCGACCCGTGCTCGGGGTCGACCGCAGGCCAAGGCCGCGTACAACGCGGCCAGGCTGACGATGGCGAGCCACCACAGGTTGCGGGGCGGGAACGCTCCCCACATCGCGACGCCGCCGGCCGCCGACGCCGCCAGCCGCACCAGCACCGTCACCGCGGGGCGGCGGGACGCGGGCGGCGTCGTCGCCTCCGGTCGCGTGGACGTCGCGGTCACGATCCCGACCGTCGGTAGATCTCGACTCCGCCGCGCAGCACGCGCAGGCACGTCGGGAGATCGACGCCCGGGGTGACGTCGGGCAGTGGAGGTGTCCGCGAGCGGGGGTCGGTCGACCAGCGCTGGACCGATTCCGCCGAGCCCGCGGTCACGAGGTCGCCGACCTCCCAGATGGCGATGTCGGCGGGTGCCCCGGGGACGAGTGTCCCCAGCATCGGGTCGCGCTGCCCGGCGGCACGCCATCCACCGCGGGTACAGGCCGCGAACGCCGCGCGCGGCGACACGGCGCTGAGCGGGTTGTGATGGTGCACCGACGCTCGGATCTGGGACCAGGGGTCGATGGCGGTGACCGGGGAGTCGGAGCTGAAGGCGAGCGCCACACCTGCGCGGGCCAGCGCCGCGAAGTCGTTCAGCTCGGTCCCCCGCGGTACGCCGAGGCGCTGCTCGTACAGCTCGCCCGGCCCTCCCCAGAGCGCGTCGAAGAGCGGTTGCATGCTCGCCGTGATCCCGGCCTGCGCGAGGATGCGGGCACCCTCGGCGTCGACCATCTCGGCGTGTTCGACGCGATGCGAGCACCGGGCCACCGCCACCGAGCCGAACTCCGCGGCGACGAGGTCCACCGCTCGCACGAGGCTTCGGGTCGCGGCGTCGCCGATGAGGTGGAACCCGGCCTGCACACCGGCCTCGGTGCACGCCCGCAGGTGCGCGTGCACGGCGTCGTCGTCGAGGTAGGAGACGCCGACGTTGGCAGGGTCGTCGGTGTAGGGCGCGCAGAGCCAGGCCGTGTGCGAGCCGATCGCCCCGTCGATGAACAGGTCACCGGCGAGGCCGTGCGCACCGGTCGCGTGCAGGAGGGATCGTGCGTCGTCGGCATCGGTGACGGCCTGACCCCAGTAGCGGCGCACCTCGACCGGATGGTCGAGGTCGGCCAGAGCGGCGAGGTCGTTGAGACCGCTGATGTCGGGGCCGCCGTTCTCGTGGACGGCCACGACACCGTGGGCGAGCGCGTCGTCGAGGGCCCGGCGCTGTGCCCGTCTGCGGTGTCCCGAGCTGAGGAGTTCGCGCGCTGCCGCACGGACGAGATGGTGGGCCTCCGCGGTCAGCGGCAGCTGCGGGTGGAATCCGGCCGCGTCGGCGAGACCGCCGGCGATGAGCCGCAGCGCCGACGACGCGACGGCGGAGTGCTCGTCGATGCGCGCGAGATACACCGGCCGATCGCCGACGACGGCGTCGATCTCGTCGGTCGACGGTGGGGTGTCGTCGGCCCAGCGGGACGAGTCCCACCCCAGGCCCCACACCAGTTCACCGGGGTCGACGGTGGCGACGTGCCGTCGCAACCGGTCGAGGCACTCGTGACGGTCCCGGGCGTCGTCGAGGTCGAGCCCGTCGAGTGCCAGACCGGTCGAGGTGAGGTGGACGTGTGAGTCCACGAACGCCGGTGCGACGAACGCCCCACCGAGGTCGTCGACGTCCACACCGGGGTGCAGCGCCCGTCCGACGTCGTCGGTACCCACCCATGACACGACACCGTCGGTGACCGCGATGGCGGTGGCATCCGGGGCCGCGGGCGTGTAGACGTGCCCCCCGACGAACAGTTGCGTTCCCACGAGGGACCAGTCTGCCCTGCGACGTCCGGGCGTTCGTCAGCGCAGGCGGTACCGGGGGTCGGTCGGGCCGGCGGGACCGGTCGGGTCTACCACCTCGCCCTCGACGACGGTGACCCCGCCGCCGGTCATCGGCCCGAAACGCTCGACGACGCGGGCCATCCGTCGTGCACCGACGGCGGCGACCGCGGGACGCGCGACCGCGCGCACCGGGGGAAGCAGGAGCAGGATCCCCGCGACCGTGCTCACCAGGCCCGGGACGAACAACAGGACCGTGGCGAAGGCGAGCAGCGCAGCGTCGGTGAGAGATCGGGCCGATGCCGCGGACCCCGCCTGCGCGAGACGCAGATCGGCGAACACCTTGGCACCCTGACGTCTCAGCAACGCGAAGCCGACGACGATCGCGACCAGGGTGAGCAACAGCGTCCACCAGAATCCGATGGCCCAGACCAGACCGACGAAAGCCGCGATCTCCACGGCCAGGTATCCGACGAACACTGCGAGCTTCATGTCCCTCCAACGACCGGGACGCCCGATTTTCTCCCGTCGTCGACGAATTCGTACCCGGACGGGCTCGATCGGCGGTCAGCCGCCCTCGATGTCGCCTTCGGTCTCGAGGAAGACCTGCTGCAGCCGCCCCAGGGTCTCCGGGTCGGGGTTCTTCCACATCTCACGTCCGGACGCCTCGAGCAGACGCTCGGCGATGCCGTGCAGCGCCCACGGGTTGGATTTCGCCATGAACTCCCGGTTGGTCTCGTCGAAGACGTAGGACTCCGCGAGTTGCTCGTACATCCAGTCGGCCACCACGTCGGTGGTCGCGTCGTAGCCGAACAGGTAGTCGACGGTGGCCGCCATCTCGAACGCACCCTTGTACCCGTGGCGCTGCATCGCGGCGATCCACCGCGGGTTGACGACACGCGCACGGAAGACGCGGGACGTCTCCTCCGAGAGCGTGCGGGTCTTCACGGTGTCGGGACGCGTGCTGTCCCCGATGTAGGCCTCCGGCGATCGGCCGGTCAGCGCGCGCACCGTGGCCACCATGCCGCCGTGGTACTGGAAGTAGTCGTCGGAGTCGGCGATGTCGTGTTCGCGGGTGTCGGTGTTCTTCGCGGCCACCGCGATACGTCGATATGCCGAGCGCATGTCGTCGACGGCGGCGACGCCGTCGAGACCGCGTCCGTAGGCGTAGCCACCCCACGCGGTGTAGACCTGCGCCATGTCCTCGTCGGTACGCCACTGCTTGGAGTCGATGAGTTGCAGGAGGCCGGCGCCGTAGGTCCCCGGCTTCGACCCGAACACACGCGTCGTGGCCCGACGGTGGTCGCCGTGGTCGGCGACGTCGGCACGGGTGTGCGCGGCGACGAAGTTCTGCTCGTCGGGCTCCTCGAGGTCCGACACGAGCTGTACCGCGTCGTCGAGCATGGTCACCACGTGCGGGAAGGCGTCCCGGAAGAACCCGGAGATGCGGACGGTCACGTCGATGCGAGGGCGTCCGAGCTCGTCGAGCCCGATCACCTCGAGGTCGCGGACCCGGCGCGACGCCTCGTCCCAGATCGGCATGACACCCATCAGGGCGAGGACCTCGGCGATGTCGTCGCCTGACGTGCGCATGGCGCTGGTCCCCCACACCGACAGGCCCACCGACCGGGGGTACTCGCCGTGGTCGGCGAGGTATCGCTCCAGCAGGGAGTCGGCCATGGCGCGACCGGTCTCCCACGCCAGGCGGGACGGCACCGCCTTGGGGTCGACGGAGTAGAAGTTTCGACCGGTCGGCAGGACGTTGATCAGGCCGCGCAGCGGTGACCCGCTGGGTCCGGCGGGGATGAACCCGCCGTCGAGGGCGTGCAGGACGCGCGCCACCTCCTGGTCGGTCTGACGCAGTCGCGGCACCACCTCGGTCGCCGCGAAGTCGAGGATCTCACCGACGGCGGCGGGGTGATCGGCCGCGACGGTCGCGACCTCCTCCCGGGACCAGTCGGCCTTACCGCAGGCGGCGACGAGTTCGCGGGCGACTGTCTCGACGCGGTCGGTGTCGTCGCGGGACGCCTCCCCCTCGGCGAGCCCGAGGGCCTCACGCAGACCCGGCAGGCTGCGGGTGCCGCCCCACAGCTGTCGGGCGCGCAGCATCGCCAGGACGAGGTCGACCTCGACGTCGTCGGCCGGCGGGGACCCCAGCACGTGCAGACCGTCGCGGATCTGCACGTCCTTGATCTCACAGAGCCAGCCGTCGACGTGCAGCAGCATGTCGTCGAACACGTCCTCGTCGGGGCGTTCGGTGAGGCCGAGGTCGGAGTCCATCTTCGCCGCCTGCAGCAGCGTCCAGATCTGCTGGCGGATCGCGGGCAGCTTCGACGGGTCGAGGGTGGAGATGTTGGCGTGCTCGTCGAGCAGTTGCTCCAGGCGTGCGATGTCGCCGTAGCTCTCGGCCCGCGCCATCGGCGGGATGAGGTGGTCGACGAGGGTCGCGTGTGCACGTCGCTTCGCCTGGGTCCCCTCGCCGGGGTCGTTGACGAGGAACGGGTAGATCAGCGGCAGATCACCGATCGCCGCGTCGGTCCCGCACGCAGCGGACATCCCGAGGGTCTTGCCGGGCAGCCATTCCAGGTTGCCGTGCTTGCCGACATGTACGACCGCGTCGGCGCCGAACCCGTTGTCGCGGTCGGCTACCCAGCGATAGCACGCCAGATAGTGATGCGAGGGCGGCAGGTCCGGATCGTGGTAGATCGCGACCGGGTTCTCACCGAAGCCACGGGGCGGCTGGACCATCAGCACGACGTTGCCGAAGGTCTTCGCCGCGATGACGACGTCGCCGTCGGCGTTCGCGGTGCGGTCGACGTACAGCTGCCCCGGTGCCGCGCCCCAGTGCTCGGCGACGGCGTCCCGCAAACCGGGATCGAGGGAGTCGAACCACGGCCGGTAGTGCTGCGCCGACAGACGGACGGGATTGGCCGCGAGGGCGTCCTCGGTGAGCCAGTCGGGGTCCTGCCCACCGGCGGCGATCAGGGAGTGGATCAGCGCATCCGAGTCGTTCTCGGCGAGGCCGGGGATGGCGTCCGGGCCGGACTCCGGTCCGATGTCGTAACCGGCGTCGCGCATCGCCCGCAGCAGCGCGAGCACGCTCGCGGGTGTGTCGAGCCCGACGGCGTTGCCTATGCGCGCGTGCTTGGTGGGATACGCGGACAACATGATCGCGATCCGCCGCTGCTGCGGCGGTGTGGACCGCAGACGGGCGTAGGACGTCGCGATGCCGGCGACGCGCGCGCACCGTTCGTGGTCGGGGGCATACCAGGGCAGGCCGTCGTCACCGAACTCCTTGAACGAGAACGGGACGGTGATGATCCGACCGTCGAACTCCGGGACGGCGACCTGGGTGGCGACGTCGAGCGGCGAGAGTCCGTCGTCGTTCTCGTCCCACGCTGCCCGCGACGACGTCAGACACAGCCCCTGCAGGATCGGCACGTCCAGGGAGGCGAGCCGCTCGATGTTCCAGGCGTCGTCGTCCTCCCCCGCCGAGGCGGTCGCGGGGACCGCGCCACCGGCGGCGAGAACGGTGACGACCAGCGCGTCGGCCTGACCGAGGGTGTCGATCAGGTCGTCGGGTGCGGTACGCAGCGAGGCACAGAAGATCGGCAACGAGCGGGCGCCGCGGGCCTCGATCGCATCGCACAGTGCATGGATGTAGCCGACGTTCCCGGCGAGATGCTGGGCCCGGTAGAAGAGCACCGCGACGGTCGGGCCGTCGTGGGTGTCGTCGGACGCGGGGCGCTCGAGCACACCCCAGTGCGGGGTGACCGTCGGCGGCGCGAAGACGGCGCCGGTCATCAGGACGGTGTCGGAGAGGAAGCCGTGCAGCGAGACGAGGTTGTCGACACCGCCCTGAGCGAGGTAGTTGTGCGCCTCCGCGGCGACGCCGCCCGGCACCGTCGACAGCGACATCAGGTCGGGGTCGGGCAACTGCTCACCGGACAGGACCACCGTCGGCAGACCCTGGGCGAGGACGGCGTCGAGGCCCTCCTCCCAGGCGCGACGACCACCGAGGATGCGGACGACGACGAGGTCGGCGCCGTCGAGCACCACCGGGATGTCGGACTCGGGCAGCAGGCGCGCGGGGTTGGCGACCCGATAGTCGGCGCCCGACGCCTTCGCGGTGATGAGGTCGGTGTCCGAGGTGGACAGCAGGACGATCAACGAAGCCTCCCGACCGGGTTCTCGCGCCCGATGCTCGACGGTGACCGGGCAGGGGTCTGACTCGATGTCGTCCGGCGACATCACACAGTGGCGCGACCGTGCCGGAGTCCCACCGGCTTCCCGAATACCCGTTCGGATGGCATCACCCTAGCCTGGAGTGATGTCCCGACCGAGCGACCGCTGCCCCGGCGTGCTCGATCCGCACCCGGCGGCCGACGGTCTCGTGGCACGGATCCGGCTGCCCGGGGGTGCGGTGACCCCGCCGCAGATGCAGGCACTGGCGCAGTTCGCGGCGGACCACGGTGACGGTCACCTCGAGCTGACCGGGCGGGCGAACATCCAGGTCCGCGGCCTCGCGGATGTCGACGACCAGGCCATCGCCGGACTACGCGACGCGGGGCTGCTCCCGTCGGGCGCACACGACCGGGTGCGCAACACGATGGTCTCGCCGCTCTCCGGACGTATCGGTGGTCGCGGCGACGTCCGCGGCCTGGCCCGCGACCTCGACACGGCGCTCCTCGACGACCTCGCGCTCGCGCAGTTGCCCGGTCGCTTCCTCTTCGGACTCGACGACGGTCACGGCGACGTCCTCGCGCACCGTCCGGACGTGGGGGTGCTCGCCGTCGACCCGTCGACGGTCGAGGTGATCCTCGGCGGCGTGCGCACCGGCCGGCTCGTCGCCTCGGACGGGGCGGTGGCGGCGCTCCTCGACGTCGCCCGCCGGTTCGTCGGCCTGCGGGGTGACCGCTGGCGGATCGCCGACCTCGACGCCGTCGAGCTGGACGTGCTGATCGGATCGGTGGACGACGCGACCCGGCCGGCGGTCGGTGAGCCCCTCCCCGTGGTCCCGCACGACGGCCCGCTGGTCGGCTGGATGGACCAGGACGACGGCGCGGTGATGCTCGGCGCGGTCGTCGAACTCGCCCGGATCCCGGCCCGCACGGCCGAGTTCCTCGCCGCCGTCGACCACCCGATCGTCATCACCCCCGACCGCGAGGTGCTGGTCTGTGATCTCGCCGACGGGGTCGCGGAGACGGTGGTGAGGGTTCTCGCGCCGATGGGCGTCATCTACGACGCGACCTCACCGTGGGCGCGGGTGAGCGCCTGCGCGGGGGCACCCGGCTGCTCCCGCTCGCATGCCGACGTCCGGGGCGACCTGGTGGATCACGTGGCGTCGGCCGACCCCGACTCGCTCGACGACCGCGAACACTGGGTCGGCTGCGACCGGGGCTGCGGAAGCCCGCACGGCCCCCACCTGCGGGTCGTCGCCGGCCCGGACGGCTACACCCGCCGCCGGACGGGTGAGAAGCCGTCGTCGGGGCCCCTCTAGGGTGAGGCCCGACATGTACGACTACATCCACGACGGCGCCGAGATCTACCGGCAGTCGTTCGCCACCATCCGCCGCGAGTCCCGGCTCGACGGGTACGACGCGGAGACCGAGAAGGTGGTCGTCCGCATGATCCACGCGTGCGGCCAGGTCGATCTCGTCGACGACGTACGGATCACCCCCGACGCCGTGACCCGTGCCCGTGCCGCGCTGCAGGCGGGTGCGCCCATCCTGTGTGACGCCACGATGGTCGCCTCCGGGGTCACGCGTCGACGGCTCCCCGTCGACAACGACGTGGTGTGCCTCCTGGGTGATCCCCGGACCCCCGATCTGGCCCTCGAACTCCAGACCACCCGCACCGCGGCGGCGGTGCACCTGTGGCAGCCGATGCTCGAGGGGGCGGTGGTCGCGATCGGGAACGCGCCCACCGCGCTGTTCGCCCTGCTCGAGCTCATCGATTCCGGGGCGCCCCGTCCCGCGGTCGTCGTCGGCGCGCCCGTCGGGTTCATCGGTGCCGCGGAATCGGCTGCCGCGCTCGCCGATCGGGACGATCTCGACTACGTCACCGTCCTGGGACGACGCGGCGGGTCTGCGATCACCGCGGCCGCGATCAACGCCCTGGCGAGCCCGGTCGAATGACCGCGCCCGGAACGCTCTGGGGTGTCGGTCTCGGTCCCGGGGACAGCGAGCTGGTCACGGTGAAGGCCGCCCGGATCGTCGGCGAGGCCGACGTGGTCGCGTATCACTGTGCCCAGCACGGGAAGTCGATCGCACTGGGTGTCGCCGAGCCGTATCTGCGAGACGGGCAGCTCCGCGAGGAACTGCGGTATCCGGTCACCACCGAGACCACCGACCACCCCGGTGGCTACCGCGGGGCCCTCGACGACTTCTACGCCGACGCCGCCGCCCGGCTCGCGGCGCACCTGGAGGCGGGGAGGTCGGTCGCCCTTCTCGCCGAGGGCGATCCGCTCTTCTACTCGAGCTTCATGCACATGCACAAGCGGCTCGTCGACCGCTTCCCCACCGAGATCATCCCGGGTGTCACCTCGCCGAGTGCCGCAGTCGCCGCCGTGGGCCTGCCGTGGGTCGAGGCCGACGAGACCACGACCATCCTGCCCGGCACACTCCCCCGCGACGAGCTGGTCCGACGCCTCCGCGACGCGGACGCCGTCGCGATCATGAAGCTGGGACGCACTTTCGAGACCGTGCGCGAGGCGCTGGAGATCGCCGGTGTCGCGGACCGGGCCTGGTACGTCGAGCGGGCGTCGACGGACCGGCAGCGTGTCCTGCCCGTCCGCGACGTCGACCCGTCGTCGGTCCCGTACTTCTCCATGATCGTCGTGCCCGGTGACCTCAACGCCGTCACCACGTCTGCGGTCGCGCCGCCGGAGGTCGCCGTCGGCGAGGTGGTCGTCGTCGGTCTCGGGCCGGGCGCCGACCGATGGACGACACCCGAGGTGACCGAGGAACTCGCGCGCGCCACCGACCTCGTCGGCTACACCACCTACCTTCGACGTGTCACGGCACGCCCGGGCCAACGGGTACATGCCAGCGACAACAAGGTCGAGTCCGAACGAGCCTGTATGGCACTGGATCTCGCCGCACGGGGCGGACAGGTGGTGGTGGTCTCCTCGGGAGACCCCGGCGTGTTCGCCATGGCGTCGGCGGTGGTCGAGATGGCCGCCGACCCCATGTGGTCGCATGTACCCGTCCGGGTGGTGCCGGGTGTGACCGCGGCCAGCGCGGTCGCCGCCGCGGTCGGAGCGCCGCTCGGACACGACTTCGCGGTCCTCTCGCTGTCGGACCGGCTCAAGTCCTGGGAGACGGTGGAGCACCGCGTTCGCGCCGCACTGGCCGCCGACCTCGTGATCGCCGTCTACAACCCCGCCTCGCGGGAACGGACCTGGCAGGTCTCGGCCCTGCGGGACATCGTCGTCGAGCTCGCCGGGCCCGACCGCGTCGTCGTCCTCGGTCGCGACGTCGGCGGCCCCACGGAGACGGTGACCGTCACCACCGCCGGGACGATGGACCCGACCGTGGTCGACATGCGCACCCTGCTCGTCATCGGCTCGTCGACCACCACGGTCGTCGACCGCACCGCCGGGCAGGCTGTGTTCACCTCGCGTCGGTACGACCCCGCAGGAGCCGATCCAGCACCGGCATGACGTCGGCCGGGGTGGAGACGTCGTGGTCGGTCACGGGTACCGGTGGCCGCCGCACCATGACGACCTCCAGCCCCAGTTCCGCGGCCGCGGTGAGTTTCGCCCGGGTCAGCTCGCCACCCGAGTTCTTCGTGACCACCAGATGGATCGCGTTGTCGCGCAGCAGCGCCCGTTCGGAGTCGAGATCGTAGGGTCCCCGACTGCGCAGGATCGTGTGATGCGGTGGCAGCTCGTCGGTGGGTGGGTCGACGACGCGGACGAGAAACCAGGCGGTGTCGATCGCGGCGAACGCGCCGACGTCCTGCCGACCCGTGGTGAGCAGGACGCGACCGCCGCGTGCCGCGACAACCTCGGCTGCGCCCGCGATGTCGTCGACCATCGTCCAGCGGTCCCCGTCCGTCGGTTCCCAGGCGGGTCGGCGAACCGCGACCACCGGCACGCCGACCGTCGTCGCGGCCTGTGCCGCATTGTGCGAGATGCGCCGTGCGAACGGGTGTGTGGCGTCGACGACGACCGGACACCGGTGCTCACGCACCCAGTCCGCGAGTCCCTCCGGGCCGCCGAATCCGCCGATCCGGACCTCGCCCACCGGCAGACGCGGCTGCGACACCCGCCCGGCGAGCGACGAGACCACCGAGATCCCGGCGTCGACGAGAAGTGCTGCGACCGCGCGCGCCTCCCCCGTCCCGCCGAGCAGCAGGACGGGGCCGGTGCTGGTCACGACGGTTCCGACAGCTTCGTCATCCGCGCCGCGGAGTACAGGTAGCTGTCGGGGAACCCGGATGCGCCGAGCACGCGGCCGACGAGGATCACCGCGGTCTTGACGATCCCGGCCTGTCGGGTGCGGTCCGCCAGGTCGGCCAGGGTGCACCGAACGATGGTCTCGTTCTCGCGGCTGGCGAACGCCACGACAGCGCACGGGCAGTCGGTGCCGTACGTGTCCAGCAGATCGGCCTGCACGGCGTCGACCTGTCGTGCCGCCAGATGCAACGCCAGTGTGACGCCGGTGCGTGCGAGCTCGGCGAGGGTCTCACCGGGCGGCATGTCGGTCGAGAGTGTCGACACACGGGTGATCAGCAGTGACTGACCCACCCCGGGGGCGGTGAGTTCACGGCCGAGTGACGCGGCGACGGCGGAGAACGCGGGGACGCCGGGGACCACGGTGTGGTCGATGCCGAGGGCGTCCAGCGCCCGGATCTGTTCTGCCATAGCCGAGTACAGCGACGTGTCCCCGGAGTGGAGGCGGGCCACGTCGTGTCCGGCGGCGTGCGCGGTCCGGATGTGGCCGACGATCTCGTCGAGAGGCATCCGCGCGGTGTCGACGAGGACGGCGTCGTCGGGACAGTGCGCGAGGACCTCGCGGGGGACGAGCGACCCCGCGTACAAGCAGGTGCCGCAGCGACGGAGGGTGTCGACCGCACGCAGGGTGAGCAGGTCGGGCGCACCGGGCCCGGCGCCGATGAAGTGGACTGTCACTGGTCCTCCGACTTGCGCACGACCCACTGGGTGACCGGCAGGACCGGTCGCCAGGCCGTCATGGACCCCAGAGGTGCGGCGTTCTCGATGTGGATCCGACGGAGATGACCTCCGCGAGAACGGTGTTCGCCGACGACGAGATGCTCGGACTCGACCGTGACCGCGTTGGCCACCAGACGACCCCCCGGGCGCAGGGCCGTCCAGCACGCGTCGAGCATGCCGTGATCGGTCAGTCCCCCACCGATGAAGACGGCGTCGGGCCGGTCAGCCGTCGGGAAATCGCCCGGAGCGGCACCCGCGACGGTCACCGACCGCGCGACGCCGTGGCGGGAGGCGTTGGCGGATATGCGATCTCGCCGGGACGCGTCGGCCTCGAACGTCCATGCGCGACAGCGGCGGTCACTTCGACACCACTCGATGGCGATGGAACCCGCGCCACCGCCGACGTCCCACAGGGTCTCCCCCGCTGCCGGACCGAGCGCAGCGATCGTCAGGGCCCGCACGCCTGCCTTCGTCAGCTGGCCGTCGTGGTCGTAGGAGTCGTCGTCGAGGCCGGCGGACCGGATCAGGGGCGGGCCGACGCACTCGACGGCGATCACGGCCAGGGGGTCCCCCACCGGCTGGTCCCACGTGTCCGCCGTTCCGGTCACGGACGTCTCGCCGGGCCCGCCGATGCTTCCCAGCACGGTCATCGTCGATCTCCCGAACCCGTGGTCGGACAGTACGGACGCGACCTCGGCGGGTGTACCGGCGTCGCGACCGAGGACGAGCAGCCGGAGTCCGTCGCCTGCCTCGGCGAGCACCGAGTCGACCGGGTCGGTCACCACCGAACACACCGTAGTGCGGGCGAGATCCCAGCCCATCCGCGCTGCGGCGAGGGTCGCGCTCGACACCGCGGGCAGGACCCGGACGCGCTCGGCCCCCAGTCGGGTCACCAGGGTGGCGCCGACGCCGTGGAACATCGGGTCTCCGCTGGCCAGGACGTGCAGCGGCCGTGTCGCCGCGGCGAGAAGCGTGTCGAGGTCGTAGAGCATGGGTGTTGCCCACGGGTGACGTCGCGCGGGCACGTCGTCGGGGAGCAGGTCGAGTTGACGTGCCGATCCGGCGACCGTCGTCGCTCCGAGCAGCTCCTCCCGGGAGCGCTGCGACAGTCCCGACCACCCGTCGGCGCCGATTCCCACGACCACGACCGACGGCGGGGTCATCGGGGCATCCGGCGCCAGATCCCCTGCGGCAGAATGCGCATCACGGCGAAGACGGGACGCAGGGTTCCGGGTATCCACACGGTGGCGCGGCCCCGGCGCAGCGCGCGGACGACGGCCTCCCCCACCTCGCCGGCGGTGCTCGACATCGGCGCGGGCTTCACGCCGGACGCCATCAGTTCCCGCGTCATGGCGCCGACGACGAAGCCCGGCCGGGCGAGGAGCAGGTGGACGCCGCTGCCGTGCAGAGCATCCGAGAGGCCGGACGCGAAGCCGTCGAGTCCCGCCTTCGTCGAGCCGTAGACGTAGTTGGCCCGGCGCACACGGACGCCCGCCACCGACGAGAACACGATGATCGCGCCGGATGCCTGCCGTCGCATCGCCGTGGCGAGCGGGGTGAGGACACTGATCTGGGCGAGGTAGTCGGTGTGGGCGATCTGGAGGGCGTGAGCGTGGTCGGTCTCGGCACGCACGGCGTCACCCAGGATCCCGAACGCGACGATCGCGATGCCGATCGGTCCGTGCTCGGCCACGATCGCCTCGACGAGACCGGGATGCGATGCCGTGTCATCGGCGTCGAAGGCGACGGTGTTCACCGCCCGTGCGCCGGCTCGTTCGAGGAGCCGCCGCTGGTCGTCGAGGTCGTCGGGACGACGGGCCGCGAGCACCACCGTCGCGTCGGCGGCGACGCGTCGCGCGACCTCGACACCGATCTCGCTGCGTCCGCCGAACACCACCACGACACCGTCGGTCGTCGGAGTTCTGCGCAGCACGCATGCATTCTCCCACCGGTCGGACGACGGTCCCGCAGCGGTCTCGGCGACTCTGCGCTGACTACCCTTGCCTGCGTGCCCCGCGACGCCTCCGACCTCACCGACACCGCTCTCGAGTTCCTCACCGACCGACACCTGGCGAGTCTGGTGACGTTGCGAGCCGACGGCACCCCGCATTCGGTCGCGGTCGGCGTCACCTACGACCCCGAGCGTCGTCTCGCGCGGGTCATCACCGTCGAGGGCAGTCAGAAGGTCCGCAACGCGGAGCGGTCGGGGTATGCGGCGGCGACGCACGTCGACGGACCGCGCTGGCTGACCCTCGAGGGGCCGGCGAAGGTGAACCGCGATCCCGAGGGGATCGCGGAGGCCGAGCGTCGATACGCCGCCCGCTACCGGCAGCCGAAGCCGAACCCGCGGCGTGTCGTCATCGAGTTCGAGGTCACCCGCGTCCTCGGGTCACGCACCCTTCTCGGCGAGAAGGACTGATCGGCCCGCTGGGCGACGGATTTTGGCCCGCTGGGCGCTGGGTTTCGGCCCGCTGGGCGAGGGGTTTTGGCACGTTCGGCGGAGGGGCCCGGGGTCAGACGGCGGTGAGGCCGTGGGGGCGGGTGTTCACGGGTTCGCACCCGTCCGCGGTGACCACGACGATGTCCTCGATACGGGCGCCCCAGTGCCCGGGGAAGTAGATGCCCGGTTCGATCGAGAACGCCATGCCCTCGGTCAGGACGATGTCGTTGCCCGACACGATGTAGGGCTCCTCGTGCACCGACAGCCCGATGCCGTGGCCGGTGCGGTGGATGAACGCCTCGGCGAGCCCGGCCTCCGCGAGGACGTCGCGGGCGGCGGCATCGATCGTCTGCGCCTGCACGCCCGGCCGGACGGCGTCGACAGCTGCCTGTTGTGCGCGTTCCAGGACCGCACACAGCTCGGCGATCTCCGCCGCCGGTTCCCCGACGCAGTAGGTCCGGGTGGAGTCGGAGAAGTACCCCGGTGACACCGGGCCACCGATGTCGACGACGACGACGTCCCCCGACTCGATGACGCGGTCGGACACCTCGTGGTGCGGGTCGGCCCCGTTGGGTCCCGAACCCACGATCACGAACTCCGCGCGCGAGTGTCCCTCCTCGACGATCGCGGCGACGATGTCGGCGGCCACCTCCCGCTCGGTACGACCAGCCCGGAGGAACCCGGGCACCCGCGCGTGGACGCGGTCGATCGCCGCGCCGGCCCTCCGCAGTGCATCGATCTCCGCGGTGTCCTTGCCCATCCGGAGTCGGCGCAGGACGGCCGTCGCCAGCACCGGTAGCGCGCCGTTGCGATCGGCCAGCGGGAGCAGATGCAACGCCGGTACGGCATCGGACACGGCCAGGGCAGATCCCGGCGCGAGGCCTTGGAGCGCGAGGGCGTAGGGATCGTCGCCATCGACCCAGTCGCGGGTCGCCATCTCGAGGTCACCGATCGCCGAGGTGCGCAGAGCCGCCAGCTCGAGACGGGGTACGACGACCCACGGGGCGCCGTCGGCCGGGATCACGAGGGCGAGGAGTCGCTCGAAGGTGCTCGCGGTCGACCCGGTGAGGTAGTCGAGATCGGGCCCGGGTCCGACGATCAGGGCGTCGAGGCCGGATTCGCCGGCGGCGGCTGCGGCGCGGGCGAGGCGGTCGGCGTAGACCGAGGAGGGGAATCGCTGCTGACTCACGACGTCCACGGTCTCACGCCGGGTCTCCGGATGCCGGTCAGGGCACGGACCCGGGTCTGGCACAGTGACACACCATGGCAGCTCCCCTGATGTTGCTCGACGGCGCCAGCCTCTGGTTCCGGGCATTCCACGGGATCCCGGAGAAGATCACCGCCCCCGACGGCCGACCGGTCAACGCCGTCCGCGGGTTCCTCGACATGATCTCCGTCCTGGTCGACCGTGAGCACCCCCGACGCCTGGTCACCTGCCTCGACGTGCACTGGCGACCCGAGTTCCGCGTCGCGCTGATCCCGTCCTACAAGGCGCATCGCGTTGCCGAGGTGGTCCCCGCACCCGACGGGGAGACGTTCGTCGAGGAGGTCCCCGACACCCTGACGCCGCAGGTCGCGATGATCGCCGATGTCCTGGCCGCGGCCGGGATCGCGAGCGCCGGCGCCGCGGACTGTGAGGCGGACGACGTCATCGGCACGTTGGCCGACGCCGAGACCGACGACCCCGTCGTCGTCGTCAGCGGCGATCGTGACCTGCTGCAGGTCGTGCGCGACGATCCGGTGCCGGTGCGGGTCCTCTACGTCGGCCGCGGGGTGACGCGCGCGGAGATGTTCGGACCCGACGAGGTGGCCGAGAAATACGGTGTGCCGCACCGGCATCCCGGTAGTGCCTACGCCGAGCTGGCGATCCTGCGCGGCGACCCGTCCGACGGACTGCCCGGTGTCGCCGGGGTCGGTGAGAAGACAGCCGCCACACTGCTGCGCGCGTTCGGTGACCTCGACGCGGTGGAGGCCGCCGCCCGGGCGAAGGACAAACGGATCTCGACGCGGATCGCCGCGTCGCTCGCCGACTCCCGGGACTATCTCGAGGCGGCCCGCACCGTGGTGTTCGTCCGCACCGATGCCGACGTGACCTGGACCTCGGGTTCGGCCCCGGCCGCCATCCCGCAGGCACCCGCCGACGCGGATGCCCTCGCCGCCCTGGTGGCCGACCTCGGCATCACCTCGTCGGTCAACCGTCTCGCGTCGGCGTTCGGCTGGGAACAGCGGTTCTGACCCGACCTCAGTTGGGCGTCGGTCGCCCGACCTCATAGGTGCCGTTGTCGTCGAGGAAGGTGACGGTGACCTGCTGCTGGGCACCGGCGATGGTGACGCTGCAGCGGAAGCTCGAGCCCTTCTGCACCTTCGGTCCGTCCGGGCATCGCACGTTCGACACGTCCGTGGCCTGATAGTCGCTCGTCAGGATGTTCTTCACGCCGCTCTCGGCCGCAGACCGCGACAGCTCCGTGGACACCGCGAAACCCGGAGCCCAGAACGCCGTCACGAGGACGACGACGACGATCGCGACCACCCCGCCGATCGCACCGAGCAGCACGGGCCGACGGCCCCGTGCCGGTCGCGCCATCGTCGAGAAATCGTCCTGTCCCGGCGCGGCGCCGGGTTGCGGCGGGTAGGCCTGATCCCCCTGCTGCGGACCGCCGTACTGGGGCTGTCCGTACTGGGGCGGCTGCCCGAAGGCCTGGGTGCCGTACTGCGGTTGGCCGTATGCCGGCTGCCCGTACTGCGGTTGGCCGTACTGGCCGTCTCCGTACGCGGGCTGCCCGTAGGGGGCTTGGCCGTACGGGGGTTGTCCGTACTGGGGTTGGCCGTAGGTCGGCGAGGTGTACGGCTGACCTTGTGGCGGTTGCCCGTAGGAGGGTTGCCCGGATTGTGGGTTCCACTGGCCCTGGTCGGGCGCACGTGACGGGTCCTGCCAGGCCCGCGCCGTGTCGTCGGGTTCGCGTCCGGCGTCGGAGGCGCCCGGCGTCTGGGGGTCGGTCATCGAGCCCTCCCGCCGCTCTCGTCACGCGCCACCGCACCTGGGTGCGGTGGCGTTGGTCCGCGACCGAAGATACCGCACCACCGGTCCGTGCCCGGGGAGCCGCAGGCGCGCGGCGGCGGTCGTGACTCCGGTGACCTCAGCCGATCTCGACCGCGACGACCCCGCGGGTGACCGCCCGCGCGGCCGAGCGCGCGGTGGCCGCGACCGGTGTGTCGGCCGCGGCGATGCGGATCTGTTCGAGCAGGTCGATGACCTGTCGGGACCAGCGCACGAAGTCGCCCGCCGGAAGCGGACGGCCCCGATCACCGGCCACGGCGAGAACCTCGGCCAGCGGCCGACCCGACGCCCACAGGTGCATGGCCAACGCGAAGCCGGCGTCGGGCTCGCGGGTGACCGAGACGCGGTGGCGTTCCTCGATCACCGACAACGCGCGCCACGCACGGTGGGTCGCGGTCAGCGCATCACGCACCGCGCCCTCGCCCGTCACCAGGTCGGCACCGGCGTAGGCGTCGCGGCGTGACTCGTACACCACCGACGACACCACCGCGGCGAGTTGCGAGGCGGTGAGCCGATCCCAGATCCCGCTGCGCAGGCACTCGCAGATCAGCAGGTCGCTCTCGCTGTACACACGTGCCAACGCCGAGCCCGATGCACTCACCGTCAGCGAATCACCCTCGCGGACGAGGTATCCCAGATGTTCGAGTACCGACACAACGCGGTCGAACGTGACCGACAGCGTCGAGGTGCGGGTGCGGACCGCGTCGACGAGGCCGTCGAGATCGCGCTGGATCCGGGCACGTCGTTCGGCCAGGCGGAACAGGTCGTCGGATCCGGAGATCTGGTGGGCGGGGTGCGCGCGAAGGCGGGCGCGCAGGTCTGTCAGCTCGGCGTCGTCACCCCCGGGTGCGTGCTTCGCCGGCCTGCCCCGGGGCATGTCGATGCCGGTGTTGCGCAACGACGAGGCGAGATCGCGACGGCCGCGACCGGTCCGCCGGTCGACCTGCTTGCCGAGCCGCATGTCACCGAGCACTTCCGGCGGGTTGACGAAGTCGCGGGTGCCGACCCGTCCGCACCATGCGTCCTCGCACAGGACCAGCGGACGCGGGTCACGACGGTCGGATGCCTGCTCCACGACCACGGCGAGACCGCGATGACGTCCGCCGCGCAGTGCGATGACCTGTCCCCGCTTGAGAGCGAAGAGGTCGTCGACGACCGCGTCCTGACGGTCCATCCGCGTCCGGAACTTGATGTCGCGCTCGCGGGCTCGGATGGTCTGCCGAAGCCGCATGTAGCCGAAGAACCCGTCGTGCCGGTCGGCGTCGGTGGTCTCGTCGGGGTCGAGCACGCCGGGATCGACCCCGACGGTCGCGGCACGCCCGGTGAGCTCGGCGTCGACGGTGCGCAGGGTCCCCCGCGTGGTGTCGATGCGGCGGTGCATGCCGACGACCGACCGGTCGGCCTGGAACTGCGCGAACGAGCGCTCCAGCAGGGTCTTCGCGCCGTCGAACCCGAGCCGGTCGATCAGGTTGACGGCCATGTTGTACTCCGGCGCGAAGGAGCTGCGCAGCGGGAACGTGCGCGCGCCCGCGAGACCCGCGACCCGACCGGGATCGAGGTCGGGTGACCACACCACGACCGCGTGACCCTCGACGTCGATGCCGCGGCGTCCGGCACGTCCGGTGAGCTGCGTGAACTCGCCGGGGGTGAGGTCGACGTGGGCCTCGCCGTTGAACTTCACCAGACGCTCGAGGACCACCGACCGCGCCGGCATGTTGATTCCCAGCGCCAGTGTCTCGGTCGCGAAGACGGCACGAACCAATCCCCGGACGAACAGTTCCTCGACGGCGTGGCGGAACGCGGGCAGCATCCCTGCGTGGTGCGCGGCGAACCCGCGGGAGAGTGCCGACGCCCAGCGATCGACGCGCAGGACCTCGCGGTCGGCATCGGAGAGTTCGCCGACGTGTTTCTCCACGACGGCGTCGACCTCGCCCACCTCGTCGGGGGCCAGCAGCGTGAGTCCCGACCGCAGGCACTGGTCGAGCGCGGCGTCGCAGCCGGCGCGCGAGAACACGAACGTGATCGCCGGGAGCAGGCCCTCGCGATCGAGTCGGGCGATCAGGTCGGGCCGGGACACCGCGGGACCGGGTCGCGACCCACCGCCGCGCCGACCTCCGCCGCGGCCGGAACGGGTCCCGCGGCCGTGTACCCGGTCGTGGTCGTCGACCATCTCGCGCTGCCGGATGTATCGGGTGAGCTCGGGATTGACCTCAGGGGCCTTCCCGGGTCGGGACCGGCGGTCGAACAGGTCGATGATGCGGTTGCCGACCATCATGTGCTGCCACAGCGGCACGGGTCGATGTTCGTCGACGACGACCGTGGTGTCGCCGCGGACGGTCTGGATCCAGTCGCCGAACTCCTCGGCGTTGCTCACCGTCGCGGAGAGGCTGACGACCTTCACACCGGGATCGAGGTGCAGGATCACCTCCTCCCAGACGGCGCCGCGGAAACGGTCCGCGAGGAAGTGCACCTCGTCCATCACCACATGCGACAGGCCCTGCAACGCAGGCGAGTTCGCGTAGATCATGTTCCGGACGACCTCGGTCGTCATCACGACGACCGGAGCGTGCGGGTTGATCGACGAGTCGCCGGTCAGCAGGCCGACGGCATCGGATCCGTATACCGCGACGAGGTCTGCGTACTTCTGGTTGCTCAACGCCTTGATCGGTGTCGTGTAGAAGCACTTCGAGCCCGCGGCGAGGGCGAGGTGGACGGCGAACTCGCCGACGATCGTCTTTCCGGCGCCGGTGGGCGCGCACACCAACACCCCGTGGCCGTCCTCGAGTGCCGAGCAGGCCGACGACTGGAACGGGTCGAGCGCGAACCGGAGCCGCTCGGTGAACTCGGTCAGACGCGGCCGGTCGACGACGAGAGCGGGGACACCGGCGGCGCCGTCGTCAGAGGACGTCATCGAGATCCGACGCGCGGACGGGCTCGGCCGGCGGGACGGACGAACTCGAGGCCGACGAGCTGGCCCCGACCATCTCGGGACGGTGGTCGAGCGGGGAGGCCTCCTCGTCGGAGAGATGGTCCCAGTTCTCGCCCTCGCGACGAGCCTTGCGCCGGTCGTGGATGCGGGTGAACTGCACCGACAGCTCGAACAGCACGGTGAGCGCCAAGGAGAGCGCCAGCATGGTGAACGGGTCCGATCCAGGGGTGACCACCGCGGCGAACACGAACAGGCCGAAGGTCAGACCGCGCCGCCACGCCTTCAGGCGTGCGTAGGTCAGCACCCCGATCAGGTTGAGGGCGATGATCAGCAGCGGTACCTCGAAGCTGACGCCGAAGATGATCAGCAGGTGCAGCATGAAGGTGAAGTACTGATCACCGGCGAGTGCGGTGACCTGGACGTCGTTGCCGACGGTGAGCAGGAAGTGGAAGGCCTTGGCCACCACGAGGTACGCGAGGATGGTGCCGGTCACGAAGAGCACTGCCGCCGCGGCGACGAAGGACAACCCGTAGCGACGCTCGTTCCGGTGCAGGCCCGGGGTGATGAACTGCCACAGTTGGTAGAACCAGATCGGGCAGGCCAGCACCGCCCCGGCCGTGGCGCCAACCTTGAGTCGCAGCATGAACTGGTCGAACGGGCCGGTCGCGAGCAGGCGGCACTCGTCACCCGGGGTGAGCGTCGCGCGCGAGCTCGGAGGCAGCGAACAGTACGGTCCGCGGAGGAGTTCACCGAGTGACTCGATGTGGAAGATGCCGTGCGAGTACCAGACGAAGCCGATGATCGTCGTCAGCGCGATGGCGATCAGGGAGATCAGTAGGCGTGTGCGCAGCTCGTAGAGGTGCTCTACGAGCGACATGGTGCCGTCGGGATTGACACGACGTCGACTACGTCGCGGATCCAGGGGTATGCGGACCACGGGTCAGGAAACCACCAGTCGGGAGGGCTGCACCGGCCCGGCGGTCGCCCGCTGACTGCGGGACGGACGCGACCGGGTCAGGGCGGCGGGATCAGGCGCTGCGACGTTCCCCGTCGGGCTGCGACGTGGTCGGCTGCCCGGTGCTGTCGGTGGGGGCCGGCGCCGGGATCTGGCGTGGCGCGACGTCCTGCGTCTCCTCGTGCTTCTTCCCGTCGTCGTCCTTGCCCTCGCTCTGCATCTCCTTGATCTCGGACTTGAAGATGCGCATGGACCGGCCCAGACCGCGAGCGGCGTCCGGGAGCTTCTTCGACCCGAAGAGGATGAGGAACACGATCACCACGATGATGATGTGCCATGGCTGGATGGCGCCCATTGGCCTTCCTTTCGCGCGTCGACTGCTGCCGATGCTACCGGACGGGACGGGCCCCGGCCGTCGGCGTCATCTCTGCGCGGCACCGCTCCGGTCGGAGGTGACGTCGCCGTACGCGCCGAGTGCGGATCGGGCTCGGCGGGCGATCTCCGACTCGACCGTCGGTGCACCCACGGGACGGATCCGACCGCCGAACCCGAGCAGGAACCGGGTCAACCACTCGTCGGACCCGTAGGTCATCCGTCCGCGCACCGACCCGTCGGCGTCGGGGCCGTCGACGATGTCGATGAGGTGGTAGTCGACCACCCAGGCCACCTCGGGGTCGATCGCCAACTCCACGCTGGGCAGGGAGCCGGCGTCGTCGCCGAACAACGACAGTGACGACGTGTCCAGGTCGGTCGCGGCGTGGTCGCGGGCGGCCTCGTCGAGCAGTCGCGCCTCGTCGATGCGATCGAAGCGGAACAGACGCACCCCGTCGCTCTCCCGGCACCAGCCCTCCAGGTAGCTCTGCCCGTCGACGGCCTGGATCCGGATCGGGTCGACGGTGCGCTCCGACACCGCGTCCCGCGACGCCGAGTAGTAGCGCAGCCACAGCGCCTGTCGTGTGCGGAGCGCGTCGCGGACGACGCCGTCCCAGCCGTTCACCGAGGCGGTGTCGCCACCGGAGGGCGTCGCCGACGAGGCCGCCCCGAGTGCTGCGTCGCCGACGGCCCGCTCGATCTTGGCGATCGCCCGCTGGGCCGCGTCGGCGTCGACCACGCCGCCCATGTCCAGCAGTGCACGCAACGCCATCAACAGCACCGACGCCTCCGCCGGGGTCAGGCGCAACGGCCGGTCGATCCCGGCGGAGAAGGTGACGTCGACGGTGTCGCGGTCGACGAAGTCGAGATCGATGAGATCGCCGGGCGAGTAGCCGGGCAGCCCGCACATCCACAGCTGGTTGAGGTCCTTGCCCAACTGGTCCACCGTGACGCCGAGGTCGGTGGCGGCCTGCTTCTTGGTGACCCCGGGATGGGCGAGGAAGTACGGGACCATCGCGAGCAGCCGGGACAGCCGATCCGGTGCCCCGCTCATGCGCCGGCTCCCGCGAGCGCACCGCGCAATCCGTCGACCACCCGGTCGACCAACGCCGGTGGGTCGAGAGCGACGGCGTCGGGCCCCAGACCCACCACCTGGCGGGCCAGACTGTCGACGGACCACTCGCTCACCGCGACGATCGCACCCGGACGGCCGTCCCGCTCGGACGGCTCGATCGCGGTGGCGGCGCGGCGGACCCCTCCCCCGCGGCCCTCGGCGACCCACACCCGGGCGACGCCCTGATCCCCGGGGTCCGCGAACCCGGCGGCCGCGGCGACGAGAGCGCGCACGTCGACGTCGTCCGGGCGGACGAAGGTGCCGGTACCGGTCTCGATCGGCTCGAGGATGCGGGACAGGCGGAACGTGCGGGTCTCGCCGCGGTCGAGGTCGTGGCCGACGACGTACCAGCGTCCACGGTGTGTGACCACGCCCCAGGGTTCGAGGCGCCGGCGGGTCGGTTCCGCTGTGGGCGACGGCCGGTGCGTGAACGTCACCGGGAGCTGGTTCTCGACGGCGTGCAGCAGCACCCCGACGACGACCTCGGATCCCATCGCGCGCGGTGTCGCGGCACGGACGCCGACGGTGAGGTCGGTGTCGGCGACGAGTTCGACACCGCCCGCCCGGAGTTTCAGAAGAGCGGTCCGGGCGACCGAGGCCATCGAGGGGTCGTCCCAGACGGCCGCGGCCATGGTCACCGCGGCGGACTCGTCACGATCGAGGTCGATGGCGGGCAACTCGTAGGCGCTGCGGTTGATGCGGTAGCCGTCGACGTCGGCCCGGCCGGAGTCACGACCGGTCTCCAACGGGATGCCGAGGTCGCGGAGTTCGTTCTTGTCCCG
Organism: Williamsia sp. SKLECPSW1; assembly: GCF_054332755.1. NCBI lineage: Bacteria > Bacillati > Actinomycetota > Actinomycetes > Mycobacteriales > Nocardiaceae > Williamsia > Williamsia sp. SKLECPSW1. The sequence goes on from NZ_JBTGLI010000002.1 coordinate 243,832, forward strand.
CTCGAACATGCGGTTGAACGCGTCGACGCTCGTCGAGTCGCCGTACCCCAGGACCAGGGACCTGATCTCCTCCGCGGTGAGGTAGTGCTCCGCCGACAGCAGGCAGATGACCAGGTTCATCAACCGTTCGATCTTGGTGGTCGCCACCCGTCGCAGCCTATGGCACGGGCGCCGTCGGCGAACCCGACCCGCACCGCCGTGTCGGGCGGTGCGATGTGCTCACATCGACGCGATGAGACGGTCGACGCGCTCGTCGACGTTGCGGAACGGGTCCTTGCACAGCACCGTGCGCTGGGCCTGGTCGTTCAGCTTCAGGTGCACCCAGTCGACGGTGAAGTCCCGGCCCGCCTTCTGCGCTGCGGCGATGAAGTCGCCGCGCAGCTTGGCGCGGGTCGTCTGCGGCGGCTCCTCGACGGCGTTCTTGATGTCCTCGTCGGTGGTGACACGACGCACCAGACCCTTGCGGGACATGACGTCGAAGACACCGCGTCCGCGCTTGATGTCGTGGAAGGCCAGGTCGAGTTGGGCGATCTTGGGGTCCGCGAGATCCATGTCGTAGCGGTCCTGGTACCGCTGGAACAGCTTGCGCTTGATGACCCAGTCGATCTCGGTGTCGACACCGGAGAAGTCCTGCGACTCCACCGCGTCGAGCGTCCGCCCCCACAGGTCGACGACGAGATCCATCTCCGGGTCGGGGCGACGGTTGCGCAGGTGTTCGACGGCGCGGGCGTGGTACTCCCGTTGGATGTCGAGGGCGCTGGCCTGACGGCCGCCGGCCAGACGGACCGGACGCCGACCGGTCGTGTCGTGACTGACCTCGCGGATGGCGCGGATCGGGTTGTCCAGGGCGAAGTCCCGGAACGACACCCCCGCCTCGATCATCTCCAGCACCAGCGCCGCCGACCCCACCTTGAGCATGGTGGTCGTCTCGGCCATGTTCGAGTCGCCGACGATGACGTGCAGGCGTCGGTACTTCTCGGCGTCGGCATGCGGTTCGTCGCGGGTGTTGATGATCGGGCGTGACCGTGTCGTCGCCGACGAGACGCCTTCCCAGATGTGCTCGGCGCGCTGCGACAGGCAGTAGGTCGCGGCCTTCGGTGTCTGGAGGACCTTGCCGGCGCCGCAGATGAGTTGGCGGGTCACCAGGAAGGGCAACAGGACGTCGGAGATGCGGGAGAACTCGCCCGCCCGGACGACGAGGTAGTTCTCGTGACAGCCGTAGGAGTTGCCCGCGGAGTCGGTGTTGTTCTTGAACAGGTAGATGTCACCGCCGATGCCCTCGTCGGCGAGGCGTCGCTCGGCGTCGACGAGGAGTTCCTCGAGCACCAGCTCCCCGGCGCGGTCGTGGTTGACCAGCTGGACCAGCCCGTCGCACTCGGCGGTCGCGTACTCGGGGTGCGACCCCACGTCGAGGTAGAGGCGTGCACCGTTCTGCAGGAACACGTTCGACGATCGCCCCCACGACACGACCCGCCGGAACAGATAGCGGGCGACCTCGTCCGGGCTGAGGCGGCGGTGACCATGAAAAGTGCAGGTCACGCCGAATTCGGTCTCGATGCCCATGATGCGACGATCCACCCGGTCAACCCTACCGGTGCTCGGCGCGGACGGTCGGGACGCAGCGACCATGCGGCCCCGTCAGGACGATGCGTCCCCGGGTGTCTCGCTGGTCGACGTGTCCGCGTCGCCGGCGTCGGACGAGGAGTTCTCGGCCGGTCGGTCCGGGATGATCGCGGCGACGGCGTCGGCGGTGAGTCGACGGAACGCCCGCCGTGGGCGCGACCGGTCGAGGACGGCGACCTCCAGGTCGCCGGCGGTCAGGACCCGGGGCTCGGCGGTCTGCGTCGACCCGTTCTGCGTCGCCGGTGGCGCGCCGAGGGCCGCTACCGCGCCGGTCAGCGCGCTCGCGAGGTCGGCGTCGGTGGAGTACGTGTCCTTCATCGCCGTGGTGATCGACTCGGTGGAGCCACCCATCACGAGGAACCGGGTCTCGTCCGCGATCGACCCGTCGTAGGTGATCCGGTACAGCTGCGACGGTGTCGTCTTGCCCGGCTGCGCGACCTCGGCGACACAGAGTTCGACCTCGAACGGCTTCGCCTGCTCGGTGAACACCGACCCGAGGGTGTTGGCGTAGGCGTTCGCCAACGACAACCCGCTCACGTCGGCGCGGTCGTAGCTGTAGCCGCGGACGTCGGCGAGTTGGATGCCTGCCTTGCGGAGTGTCTCGAACTCGTTGTACTTGCCGACCGCGGCGAACCCGATGCGGTCGTAGATCTCGCTGACCTTGCGCAGGGCGTTCGACGGGTTCTCCGCGACGAACAGCACCCCGTCGGCGTAGGTGAGCACGATGACGCTGCGTCCGCGGGCGATGCCCTTGCGGGCGAGTTCCGAGCGATCGCGCATGATCTGCTCGGCGCTGGCGTAGTACGGGAACGTCATGACGCGTCACCCCCGAATGCCTCGTCGTGCGCTGCGGTGCGGTCGGCGATGAGAGCGCGTGCGGCGGCCTCGATCTCCGTCGACGGGATCTCTCGGGCGCCGTCGACGTCGATGGAGACCGCGGTCGGCACGATGCGCCGGACGAGGTCCGGTCCACCGGTGGCGGAGTCGTCGTCGGCGGCGTCGTAGAGAGCCTCGACGGCGATGCGCAACGCGGAGGCGGCGTCGAGGTCGGCCCGGTAGAGCTTCTTCAACGAGGACTTCGCGAAGACCGACCCGGACCCGATGGCCTGGTAGCCGCCGAACTCCTCGTGCCGGTCACCGGCGACGTCGAAGGAGAAGATCCGTCCGCTGCGGTTCGGATCCGTGCCCTCGGGGTCGAACCCGACGAGCATGGGGATGGCGACGAGGCCCTGCAGAGCGGCGCCGAGGTTCGACCGCACCATCGTGGCCAGGCGTGTCACCTTGCCGTCCAGCGTGAGCGAGACGCCCTCGATCTTCTCGTAGTGCTCGAGCTCGACCGCGAACAGCCGCACCATCTCGACGGCGATACCCGCGGTGCCGGCGATGCCCGCAGCGGAGTACTCGTCGGTGACGAAGGTCTTGCGGATGTCGCGGCTGGCGATCATGTTCCCGGCCGTCGCCCGGCGATCACCCGCGATCAGCACACCACCGGGGTACGCCACCGCGACGATCGTGGTGCCGTGCGGGATGGAGTCGGTGGGTGACACGACGGTGCGGGTGTCGGGGAGCAGGTCCGGTGCGGTGCGCCGCAGGTGGTCGGTGAAGGACGAGATGTCCCGACCGATTCCGTCGAGCTGTCCGCTCACTGGCCGCCTTTCTGCACGTAGGCGCGCACGAAGTCCTCGGCGTTCTCCTCGAGCACGTCGTCGATCTCGTCGAGGAGGTCATCGGTGTCGTCGGCGAGCTTCTCGCGTCGCTCCTGGCCGGCTGCGGTGTCCGGGCCGTCGGCGGAGTCGTCGTCTCCGCCGCCACTGCGCCGCGTCTGCTCCTGCGCCATTGCTGCCTCCTCGATCCTGCGATCCCCGGAGGGCCGTGTGGCCGCCCGAGAAGTCCGTGTGTCCACCCTACCGGCAGGGGTCCTCCGGCTGCGGGACGTGCGGGGACGCCCACCGTCGGCCGACCGGCGACTGCCTCAGGTGGTGAGCTGGTCGACGAGCTCGGCCGCGGAGTCCACCGAGTCGAGCAGGGCGCCGACGTGGGCGCGGCTGCCGCGCAACGGTTCCAGTGTCGGGATCCGCACCAGCGAGTCGCCGCCGAGGTCGAATATCACCGAATCCCAGCTCGCCGCGGCGATGTCCGCGCCGAACCGCCGCAGACACTCGCCCCGGAAGTAGGCGCGCGTGTTCTCCGGCGGGGCCGAGACGGCGTCGGTCACCTGCTGCTCGGTGACGAGTCGCTTCATCGAACCCCGGGCGACGAGACGGTTGTAGAGACCCTTGTCCAGGCGCACGTCCGAGTACTGCAGGTCCACCAGTTGCAGGCGAGGAGCACTCCAGCCGAGGCCCTCCCGCGTACGGAACCCTTCCAACAGACGCAGTTTCGCCGGCCAGTCGAGGATGTCGGCGCACTCCATCGGATCACGCTCGAGGCGGTCGAGGACGTCGATCCACGTGTCGAGGACATGCTGTGCGCGTGGGTCGTCGACGCCCCGCGAGCGGGCGAACTCCGCGCAGCGCTCGTGATAGATCCGCTGCACGGCCAGCGCCGTGACCTCACGACCGTCGGCGAGCGCGACGGTGCCGGTGAGCGACGGGTCGTGACTGATGCGGTGGACCGCGGTGACGGGACGGGCGAGCTCCAGATCGGAGAAGTCGACACCGGCCTCGATGAGGTCGAGCACGAGGGAGGTGGTCCCGACCTTGAGGTACGTCGCGGTCTCGGCGAGGTTCGCGTCGCCGATGATCACGTGCAGCCGCCGGTAGCGATCGGGGTCGGCGTGCGGTTCGTCGCGGGTGTTGATGATGCCGCGCTTGAGCGTCGTCTCGAGCCCGACCTCGACCTCGATGTAGTCCGCCCGCTGGGACAGTTGGAACCCGTCGTCGTCGCCGGACTGGCCCAGGCCGACCCGGCCGGACCCGGTGAAGACCTGGCGGGTGGCGAAGAACGACGTGAGGCCCGCGATGACGGCGGTGAACGGTGTGTCGCGCGCCATCAGGTAGTTCTCGTGGGTCCCGTAGGACGCACCCTTGCCGTCGATGTTGTTCTTGTACAACTGCAGTCGCGGGGCGCCGGGCACACTGGCGACGTGCCGGGCGGCGGCCTCCATGACCCGCTCCCCCGCCTTGTCCCAGATGACGGCGTCCATCGGATCGGTGACCTCGGGGGCCGAGTACTCGGGGTGGGCGTGGTCGACGTACAGCCGGGCCCCGTTGGTGAGGATCATGTTCGCGGCGCCGACCTCGTCGGCGTCGATGATCGGAGCCGGACCCGACGACCGCCCGAGGTCGAACCCGCGCGCATCGCGCAGCGGCGACTCGACCTCGTAGTCCCATCGGGTGCGCTTCGCCCGCGGCACCCCCGCGGCCGCCGCGTAGGCGAGGACCGCCTGCGTGGAGGTCATGATCGGGTTGGCGTTCGGCTCGTTGGGCGCCGATATGCCGTATTCGACCTCGGTTCCGATGATGCGCTGCACGACGTCGAGCCTAGGCGTCGCCGCGCGCGAGGTCCGACGCCGACCCGTCCGTGATGCGAGGACGGGTCGGCGACGGCCGACGAGCGTGCCGGGTCAGAGGTACTGGCCGGTGTTCGTCTCGGTGTCGATGGCGCGGCTCGCGCCGGCGCTCTTGCCGGTGACGAGCGTGCGGATGTAGACGATCCGCTCACCCTTCTTGCCCGAGATCCGCGCCCAGTCATCGGGATTCGTGGTGTTGGGCAGGTCCTCGTTCTCGGCGAACTCGTCGAGGATCGAGTCGAACAGGTGCTGGACCCGCAGACCCGGTGCCCCGGTCTCCAACTGCGACTTGATCGCGTACTTCTTCGCCCGGTCGACGACGTTCTGGATCATCGCGCCCGAGTTGAAGTCCTTGAAGTACATGATCTCCTTGTCGCCGTTGGCGTAGGTGACCTCCAGGAACCGGTTGTCCTCGTTCTCCGCGTACATCCGTTCCACGACCCGCTCGATCATCGCGGCGACACAGGCACCGCGATCGCCCGCGAACTCCTCGATGTCGTCGGCGTGGATGGGCAGCCCCTCGACGAGGTACTTGGAGAAGATGTCGATCGCCGACTCCGCGTCGGGCCGTTCGATCTTGATCTTCACGTCGAGACGACCGGGGCGGAGGATGGCGGGGTCGATCATGTCCTCGCGGTTCGACGCGCCGATCACGATGACGTTCTCCAGGCCCTCGACGCCGTCGATCTCGCTGAGCAGCTGCGGCACGACGGTGGTCTCGACGTCGGAGGACACGCCCGAGCCGCGGGTGCGGAAGATCGAGTCCATCTCGTCGAAGAAGACGATCACGGGGGTCCCCTCGGACGCCTTCTCCCGTGCGCGCTGGAAGATCAGCCGGATGTGACGCTCGGTCTCGCCGACGAACTTGTTGAGCAGCTCCGGGCCCTTGATGTTGAGGAAGTAGGACTTCGCCTCGCGGGCGTCGTCGCCCCGGGCGAGCGCGATCTTCTTCGCCAACGAGTTGGCGACGGCCTTGGCGATGAGCGTCTTGCCACATCCGGGCGGGCCGTAGAGCAACACACCCTTCGGCGGACGCAGCGAGTAGTCGCGGAACAGGTCCTTGTGCAGGAACGGCAACTCCACGGCGTCACGGATCTGCTCGATCTGGCGACCGAGGCCACCGATGTCCTCGTAGCCGACGTCGGGCACCTCCTCGAGCACGAGGTCCTCGACCTCGGCCTTGGGGACCCGCTCGAAGGCGAACCCGGCCTTGGTGTCGATGAGCAGCGAGTCGCCCGGTCGCAGTGAGCGCTTGCCGTCCTCGGCGTCGACGTCACCCATGAGGGGTTCGGCCAGCCACACGACACGCTCCTCGTCGGCATGGCCCACCACCAGTGCGCGGTCACCGGTGCCGAGCACCTCGCGCAGGGTGCTGATCTCACCGACGGAGTCGAACTCGCACGCCTCGACGATGGTGAGCGCCTCGTTGAGGCGGACGGTCTGGCCGCGACGGAGTGCCTCGACGTCGATGTTCGGCGAGACGGTCAGGCGCATCTTGCGCCCGGAGGTGAACACGTCGACCGTCGAGTCCTCGTACGTGGCGAGCAGCACGCCGTAGCCGCTGGGTGGCTGTCCGAGGCGGTCGACCTCCTCGCGCAGGGCGAGCAACTGCTGCCGGGCGTCCTTGAGGGTGTCGAGCAGTTTGGCGTTGCGGGCGGTCAGCGTGTCCACGCGCTCCTGGAGGTCACCGCTCAGCGGGCGCTCGTGCCCTCCGGTGTCCGGGATGGGGCCACGGCCGTGTCCTTGACGACCCGCCCGGTCCGCGTTCTCTCCACGGGCGTTGTCACGACGGTCGGATTCGGTCATTGCTGACTCCTCTCGCCGGTGAGTCGCAATCGGGCTCACCGTCCTTCCACGCTACCGGCGTGCGGCGACACATGCGGCGCAGGCGCGGGGAGACGCACCGAGTGTCCCGCATGCTGGACAGCCGAGGCGGGCCGGACGCGGACGAGCTGGAGTGGCCCTCAGCCGCGGCTGGGACGCCGCTGCGGACGCAGCGTCACCGTGCCCGGTGCGAGTCGTCGGGCGGTGACCAGGAACGCGGTGTGCCCCTGCATCTTGTGCGACGGCCGGACGGCCAACCCGACGACGTTCCAGTCGCGGACCAGCGACTCCCACGCTCGTGGCTCGGTCCAGCACTCCTGCTCGCGAAGACCCTCGACGACCCGGGAGAGCTGTGTGACCGTCGCCACGTAGACGATGAGGACCCCGCCCGGTCGGATGGTCTCGGCGACGACGTCCAGCGTCTCCCACGGCGCCAGCATGTCGAGCACGACGCGGTCGACCTGCGCGCTCTCGACGTCCGGGCGGTGGTCGCGGATGTCGGCGACCGTCAGTTCCCAGTTCGCCGGCCGGCCGCCGAAGAACGTCTCCACGTTGCGGACCGCGTGCTCGGCGTGATCGTCGCGCACCTCGTAGGACAGGACCCGGCCCTCGGGGCCGACCGCGCGCAGCAGCGAACAGGTCAGCGCGCCGGACCCGGCGCCGGCCTCGAGCACGACACAACCGGGGTGGATGTCACCCTCGGTGATGATCTGGGCGGCGTCCTTCGGGTAGATGACCTGGGCGCCGCGCGGCATCGACAGCACGTAGTCGACGAGGAGCGGCCGCAACGCCAGGTACTGCGCGCCGCCGGTCGACGAGACGATGCTGCCCTCGTCGGCGCCGATGAGGTCGTCGTGGGCGATGCCGCCGTGGTGGGTGAAGAACGACTTGCCGGGCTCGAGCAGGACGGTGAACTTGCGGCCCTTGGTGTCGGTCAGCTGGACGCGGTCACCGACGGCGAAGGCGGGATCGTGGGTCATCGCGCCTGTCCGCCTCTGTCGTACACCGGGCATACCCTGCCAGGTGTGACCGACGTGATCTGCGGCGACCCTGCACCGACCCGGCCCGAGACCGACGACGGGCCGGGGTTCGTCCCGGCCGGTCGGGAGATCCCCTCCCGTCCCACCGCCATCGGCGATCCACCGTCCGTACCGCGCAGACCCGCGTTGTCCCCGTCGCGCGCGGCCGATTTCAAGCAGTGTCCACTGCTGTACCGCTACCGCGCCATCGACCGCCTGCCCGAGCCGTCGACCACCGCGCAGGTGCGCGGCACCGTCGTCCACTCCGCGTTGGAACACCTCTTCGACCTGCCCGCGGCGGTCCGCACCCGCGAGACCGCGGACGAGCTCGTCGACGCCGCATGGGATGTGCTGTGCGAGAAGGAACCCGAACTGCGGGACCTCGTCCCGCCCGACGGCGTCCCCGCGTTCCTCGCCGACGCGCACCGCCTCATCGACACCTACTACCGCATGGAGGACCCGACGGCGTTCGACGCCCAGAGCTGTGAGCTCCGGGTCGAGGTCGATCTCGCCGACGACGTCGCCCTCCGCGGTTTCGTCGACCGCGTGGACGTCGCCCCCACCGGGGAGATCCGCGTCGTGGACTACAAGACCGGTCGCGCTCCGGGCGAGTCGTTCGAGGCCCGCGCGATGTTCCAGATGAAGTTCTATGCGCTGGCGATCCTGCGGCTGCGTGGCGTCGTGCCCCACCGCCTGCAGCTGATGTACCTCGCCGACGGTCAACAACTGCGCTACACCCCGGACCGCGAGGAACTCGAGCGGTTCGCGGGCACGCTGACCGCGATCTGGCGGGCGATCCGCGAGGCCGGTGCCACCGGCGACTTCCGTCCGAAGCGCTCCGCGATGTGTCGCTTCTGCGACCACAAGGCGCACTGCCCCGAGTTCGGTGGCTCGATCCCCGCCTATCCGGGCTGGCCCGCGACGCCGGGCGAGGACACCGCGGCCGACCGTCTCGCCCCGTGAGCCAGGATCGCGTCGACACCGACGCCATCGTGGCCGACGACGCCTACTACGTCCCGCTGGGTGAGGTCGACGGCTGGTTCCACGTCCGGCCGACCGTCCACACGGTGAGCGTCTGGGCCGACACCCTGCAGCACGGCGGTCCACCGTCGGCGCTCCTGCTCTGGGCGATCGAACGCATGGGTCTGCCTCCGGGGACGGCGATCTCGCGCATCACGATCGACATCCTCGGCGCGATCGGTCTCGGTGAGAACAGGGTTCGCGCCCGCGTCGTCCGTCCGGGTCGCCGCATATCGCTGGTCGAGGCCGAGATCGACGTCGCATCCCCGAACGGGTTCCGCACGGCGGCGCGCGCGACGGCATGGGTCCTCGCCGTCGGCGACACCGCGACGATCGCTCCGGCGGGCCGCACCGTCACCGCACCGGACCGCCCCGGCGACGACCGCCCGGCGGAGTGGGTGACGCAGGGATGGGGTGACGTCGGGTTCATCGCCGCCGTCGACGTGGTCGGTGTCGACGACCCCGGGCCGACGTGGCTGCGGCGCCGGTATCCGGTCGTCGCGGGTGAGCCGACCGGTCCCTACGCCAACTTCTGCTGTGTGGTCGACATCGCCAACGGGCTCGGCAGCGGGTTGTCCGCGCTGGAGTGGCAGTGGATGAACACCGACACGACCATCCACCTCACGAGGCGTCCCGCCGACGGATGGGTCGGTGTCGAGGCGTTGTTGGTCCCCGGGCCCGAGGGTTACGGCTTCACCGGCGCCGACCTGTACGACGAGACCGGCCCCGTCGGCCGATCGAACCAGACGGTCCTCATCGCGCCGCAGGTGTGACCGCCCGTGTCGTCGATCGCCCCCGTCCACCGATCGACCCCGTCCACCGATCGACCGGTGGGTCAGAAGCGGCAGGAGCGGATGTCGGTGACGAGGATCGCCTTGGCGCCGAGCGCCGAGAGGGCGTCCATCACGGACTGGTGACCCGAGCGCGGGACCATGGCGCGCACCGCGACCCAGTTCTCGTCGGCCATCGGTGAGATCGTCGGCGACTCCAGACCGGGTGTGATCTGCACGGCGTCGTCGAGGAGGTCCTTGCGGCAGTCGTAGTCCATCATCACGTACTGCTGCGCGACGACGACGCCCTGGACGCGGGCGATCAGCCCGGCGGCCGCGGTAGAGGGATCCTTGTCCGCGCCGTGGATGAGGATCGCCTCCGACTCGCACATCACCTCGCCGAAGGCGGAGAGTCCGTGCTGACGCAGGGTGCGCCCGGATCCGACCACATCGGCGACCGCGTCGGCGACACCGAGGGCGATCGAGATCTCGACGGCACCGTCGAGCCGGATGATGTCGGCGGTGATGCCGCGCTTCGCCAGGTCGGCCGCGACGATGTTGCCGAACGAGGTGGCGATGCGCTTGCCGGCCAGGTCCTCGACGGTCATCGGCGTGTGCGCGGGACCCGCGTAGCGGAACGTCGACGAACCGAACCCGAGGGCGAGACGCTCGACGACGGGCGCCTGGGACTCCCAGGCGAGGTCGCGGCCGGTGATCCCCAGATCCAGCTCACCCGACCCGACGTAGATGGCGATGTCCTTGGGGCGCAGGAAGAAGAACTCGACGTCGTTCGCGGAGTCGAGGACCGTGAGGTCCTTCGCGTCGGTGCGTCGTCGGTACCCGGCCTCGGCCAGGATGGCCGCGGCGGCCTCCGACAACGCTCCCTTGTTCGGGACGGCTACGCGCAGCATCGTTCTCTCGTTCGTCGTGATCGCGGGGTGGGCGGTGAGCGGGCGGCTCCCCGATGAGCGGGGCGGCCGCTACAGGTGGCGGTAGACGTCGGGCAACGTCAGACCGCGCTTGATCATCACGACCTGCAGCCAGTAGAGCAACTGAGATATCTCCTCCGACAGCGACTCGTCGGACTCGTACTCGGCCGCCAACCAGACCTCACCGGCCTCCTCGACAATCTTCTTGCCGAGGTGGTGGACGCCGGCGTCGAGGGCGGCGACGGTGCCGCTGCCCTCCGGACGCGTCTGCGCGCGGTCGGACAGCTCGGCGAACAGCTCGTCGAAGGTCTTCACGGTGGCTCAGTCTCCCACGCCGGTGGCGGCGGCCTCTCCCCCGGCGAGCCGGAAGACCTCCGCGAGGATCTCGGCGTCGAGGCCGACGAGGCTGTCGCGCAGCACCCGACCATCGGCCGGGGGCACCGGGGCGTCGGACGGCACGACCAACGTGGGGCACCCGGCGGCGGCCGCGGCGGTCGAACCGGTCGGCGAGTCCTCGACGACGAGACACTGCGACGGCGCGAGCCGCAGGCGCGACGCGGCGGCGAGATACAGGTCGGGCGCCGGTTTCCCCGCGGGTACCTCGTCACCGCAGAACGTCGCGACGAAGCGGTCGGCGCCGACGGTCGGCAGTGCCTTGTCGGTGAGGACGCGGTCGGTGTTGGTCACCAGCGCCATCGGGATCCCGAGACCCGCGACGGTGTCGAGTGCGTCGCGCGCACCCGGCCGCCACGGGATGCCGGCGGCGAACAGCTCGGTCACGCGGTCCCGCAGCCACTGCGCCTCACCGTCGTGGTCCCGGTCGTCCGGAGCGATGTCGGCGGCGTCGAACACGCGGTCCAGCGCATTCGTCATGGAGTTGCCCAGGGTCGACTGCCGGAGTTCCGTGGTCATCGTCGTCCCGAGACGCTCTGCGACGTCGGCCATCGCGATGTCCCACAGCTTCTCCGAGTCGAGGAGTGTCCCGTCCATGTCCCACAGAACCGCTCGCGGTAGGTCCCGGACGTCGGGACGCGGCTGATCGCTCATGTCGTGTCATCCTTCCTTACCGGGCAGACTCCTCCCGCATCACGGCCATGGCGAACATCGCCGCTGTGCGGCGATGGCGTCCGGATCGTCGACTACCGCGTCGCGCGACGACGCGACGCGGGTTCGGGTGGTGCCAGCCGGTCACCGTCGACGCGGGCGTCTGCGAACTTGATCCGTCGTTGCACGGGCACCGTCTCGTAGCTGCGCACCCCCTCCATGGCGGCGAGGGACGTCGTGACGAAGTGGTGAACGTCGCCCAGATCGCGGGTGGTGAGCGACGCGACGATGTTGTGCCGACCGGTGACGGCCGCGGCGAACGGCACGTGCGGATGGGTCGCGAGGGCCGTGCCGACCGCGGTGAGCGATCGGGGTTCGACAGACAACCACAGACCGACGACCGCGCCGATCCCCGACGCGGCGGTGGCGACGTCGACGTCGAAGTAGACCACCCCAGCCGCCAGCAGGGTCTCGACCCGGCGCCGTACGCGACCCGGCGTGCTGCCGGTCGCCCGCGCCAGTGTCGCGTAGGTGACGCGGCCGTCGCGGGCGAGCGCATCGAGGACAGGCCTGTCGTCGGGGCGGAGCGAGACCCGCGGATCTCGGTGGGCCTCCGTCCGTCCGGCACCGCCGTCGCAGGCGGCCAGCGCGGCCTGCTGCTCCGGTGACAGCGGGGTCGCCCAGGCCGACCAGTCGGTGGCGTTGCCCCCGACGAAGGTGTGCAGCACGGCCGCCACCTCGACGTCGAGCACCGACTGCGACCGCGGGAGTTGTCGGGTGATCAACCGGTGCGCGTGCCCGTCGTCGGTGGACCGAACCGAGCACGTGACCTCCCAGCCGCCGGCGTCGACGGCCACCCACGACACGTCGTCACGTCGACCGAGCGCGTCGGCGACCGCGTCCGCACCCTCCGGGCGGCAGCGGATCCGCGCATGCCACACGGTCAGTCCGAGGGCCGACGGGTCCACGGCGAGGGTCACGCGGACGAGGCCGTCACGACGGAGCCGTCGATAGCGGCGCGCCGCCGTGGTCTCCCCGATGCCGAGCACCTCGCCCAGCCGCGCGAATCCGACACGGGGTGCGATCTGGAGCGCATGCATGATCTGTTCGTCCGTAGCGTCCAGGACGACGGGTTCAGACACGGACCGGTCGCTCATCGCCGTCATCGTACGTATGTCGAGCCCTCAGGCGACAGTGCCGTGCCCCACGGCGGATGCTCTCGCGCATCCTGTTCCCGATCCCGAGAGGACCGACATGTCCCGCACCTGGTGGCCCCTGGCCGTGGTGTGCACCGCCACCTTCATGTTCCTGTTGGACGTGACCATCGTCGTGGTCGCACTCCCCGACATCCAACGATCGCTCGGCGCCGGCTTCGACCAACTGCAATGGGTCACCGACGCCTACGCCCTCGCGCTGGCATCCCTGCTGTTGACGTCCGGCTCCATCGCGGACCGGGTCGGCCGCCGCCGCGTCTTCGCGATCGGACTCGCCGTGTTCACGGGCGCGTCTCTCGTGTGCGGGCTCGCCGCCGACCCGGTCATGCTCATCGCCGCCCGCGCCGTGCAGGGGGTCGGTGGAGCGATGCTCTTCGCCACGTCACTCGCCCTGTTGTCGGTGCTGTACCAGGGTCGCGAGCGTGGTGTCGCGTTCGGTGCCTGGGGTGCCGTGACAGGCGTGGCCACCGCGCTGGGTCCGATCCTCGGCGGCGTGCTGACCACCGGGCTGTCCTGGCGCTGGATCTTCCTCGTGAACCTTCCCGTGGGGGTCGCTGCGCTCTGGGGCACGCGGTTCATCGGGGAGTCGCGGGCGGAGCATCCGCGTCGCATCGACGTGGCGGGTGTCCTCACGCTCACCGCCGGTCTGGTCGCCGTGGTGGTCGGGTTCATCGAGACCGGCAGCCGCCCCTGGGGTGACCCGGTGGTGGTGTCGTCGTTCGTCGTCGGAGCCGTCCTGCTCGTCGCGTTCGTGGTGGTGGAGACGCGGGTGCGTGAGCCCATGTTCGATCTCTCGTTGCTCCGGACGCCGACCTTCGTCGGGGGATCGCTCGCGGCGTTCACGATGAACGGGTCGCTGTTCGCGATGCTGCTCTACGTCGTGCTCTACCTGCAGGACGGTCTGGGGTACTCGGCCCTGCAGGCCGGACTGCGCCTGGTGCTGCTCTCGGGCGCGACGATGGTGGTCGCCACCGTCTCCGGGCGTGTGGCGCACGCCGTGCCCGCCCGTTGGCTCATCGGTCCGGGACTGCTCCTCGTCGGGGTCGGGCTCGCTCTGTGCGCCGGCCTCGACGGCGGATCGCACTGGACCCATCTCGCTCTGGGCTTCGTCGTCGCGGGTGTCGGCAGCGGGTTGGTGAACCCGCCGCTGGCGTCGACGGCCGTGGGCGTCGTCGATCATCACCGCGCGGGGATGGCGTCCGGGGTGAACAACACCTGCCGTCAGGTGGGCATCGCCGTGGGCATCGCCGTCTACGGCTCGCTGTTCGCCTCCCGCATCCAGTCGTCGATACGCTCGGCGCTGGAGGGTTCGCCCGAACTGCGTTCCCGCGCAACCGGACTCGCCGACGCAGTGCACGACGGTGCCGTGGGTCCGGCGATCGGTGCGCTGCCCGCCGATCAGCGGGCGCTGGTGGCAGACGCCGTGCGCACCGCTTTCGCCGACGGGATGAACACACTCTTCGTCGTCAGCGCCGCGGTCGCGGTCGCCGGGGCGGTGTGCGCGCTCCTGCTGATCCGTACGCGCGACTTCGTCACGCACGGGGCGACCCCGGTGCGCAGCGACCCGGCCGCCGCGCACCGGGCCCCGTCGTGACGAGCCCCGTCGTGACGAGCCCGGACCGCCGCGGACCTAGACGTTGAAGTACTTCGCCTCGGGGTGGTGCAGGACGAACGCATCGGTGGACTGCTCCGGGTGCAGCTGGAGTTCCTCGGACAGCTCGACGCCGATGCGCCCGGGCTCGAGCAGCTCGATCATCTTCGCGCGGTCCTCGAGGTCGGGGCACGCACCGTAGCCGAAGGAGTAACGGGCGCCGCGGTATTCGAGGTCGAAGAATCCCTGCGGTGAGTCCGGGTCGTCGGCGGCCACCGACCGCCCGTCGAACTGCAGCTCCGAACGCACCCGCTGATGCCAGTACTCGGCCAGTGCCTCGGTCAGCTGGACGCCGATGCCGTGGACCTCGAGGTAGTCGCGATAGGCGTCCTTCGCGAAGAGGTCGTTGGCGAAGTCGGCGATGGGCTGGCCCATCGTGACCAACTGGAACGGCAGCACGTCGACCCGACCCAGCTCGCGTGCCCGGTCCCGTGTGGCCACGAAGTCGGCGATGCACAGGAACCGGGACCGCTGCTGGCGGGGGAACTCGAAGCTGAAGCGGACGTCCGCGTCGGCGTCGGGCTCGGTGAGGACGTGGACGGTGTCGCCCTCGCTGACGGCCGGGAAGTACCCGTAGACGACGGCTGCGTGTTGGAGGATGTTCGACGTCGACAGCCGGTCGATCCACTCGCGCAGACGCGGCCGACCCTCGGTGTCGACCAGTTCCTCGTAGCTCGGACCGTCGCCGCCGCGCGCACCGCGCAACCCCCACTGCCCCAGGAACAGGGCGCGCTCGTCGAGCAGACCGCGGTACTCGGCGACCGGGATGCCCTTAACGATGCGTGTGCCCCAGAACGGCGGGACGGGGATCTCGTTGTCGGCAGCCACATCCGAGCGATCGGGCACCTCGACGGGTGCCTGCTCGGCCTTGCGCTTGGCGGCGATCCGCGCGGACCGCTCGTGGCGGGCCTTGCGCTCGGCGGCCTTCTCCTCGGCAGCTGCCCGGGCCTCGGGGTCGACGGTCGTCGTGCCACCGCGCTTGGTGGTCATGATCTCGTCCATCAGGCGCAGACCCTCGAAGGCGTCTCGTGCGTAGTGCACATCGCCCTCGTAGGTCTCGGTGAGATCGTTCTCGACGTACGACCGGGTGAGGGCGGCGCCGCCGAGCAGGACCGGGTAGTTCTCGGCGAGCCCGCGAGAGTTGATCTCCTGCAGGTTCTCCTTCATGACCACGGTCGACTTCACCAGCAGACCGGACATGCCGATCACGTCGGCGCGCTTGTCCTCGGCGACCTCGAGGATCGTCGAGATCGGTTGCTTGATACCGATGTTGACGACCTCGTAGCCGTTGTTGGACAGGATGATGTCGACGAGGTTCTTGCCGATGTCGTGGACGTCGCCCTTCACCGTCGCGAGCACGATGCGGCCCTTGCCGTCCTCGTCGGTGGCCTCCATGTGCGGCTCGAGGTGGGACACCGAGGTCTTCATCACCTCGGCGGACTGCAGCACGAACGGCAACTGCATCTGCCCCGACCCGAACAGCTCACCGACGGTCTTCATCCCGGCCAGCAGGGTCTCGTTGATGATCTGCAGTGGCGGGACCTGGGTCATCGCCTCGTCGAGATCGGCCTCGAGGCCGTTGCGCTCACCGTCGACGATGCGGCGCTCGAGACGCTCGAACAGCGGCAGCTTCGCCATCTCCTCGGCGCGGCTCTCCCGCGCCGACGCCGCCGACACACCCTCGAACAGGCCCATCAGGGTCTGCAGCGGGTCGTAGTCGGAGTTGCCCTCGCTGCGCACGCCGTCGGCGCCACGGCGGTTGTAGACCAGGTCGAGGGCGACCTCGCGCTGCTCGTCGGGGATCCTCGCCATCGGCAGGATCTTCGACGCGTGGACGATCGCGGTGTCCAGGCCCACCTGTACGCACTCGTGCAGGAACACCGAGTTGAGAACCTGTCGGGCAGCGGGGTTCAGGCCGAACGAGATGTTCGAGATGCCCAGGGTGAAGTGGATGTTCGGGTGCGCCTCCTTGATCCGCCGGATGGCCTCGATGGTCTCGATGCCGTCGTGGCGGGTCTCCTCCTGGCCGGTGGAGATGGGGAAGGTGAGGGCGTCGATGATGATGTCCTCGTCGCGCAGGCCCCAGTTGCCGGTGATGTCGGCGATGAGACGCTCGGCGACCCGGACCTTCCAGTCCGCGGTCCGCGCCTGCCCCTCCTCGTCGATGGTGAGGGCCACCACGGCGGCACCGTGTTCGACGACGAGCTCCATGATCCGCTGGAAACGCGAGTCCGGACCGTCGCCGTCCTCGTAGTTCACCGAGTTCACCGCGCAGCGGCCACCCAGCGTCTCCAGGCCGGCGCGCAGCACGTCGGGCTCGGTCGAGTCGAGCATGATCGGCAGCGTCGACGACGTGGCGAGCTTCGCGGCCAGGGCGGTCATGTCCTCGGCGCCGTTGCGGCCGACGTAGTCGACGTTCAGGTCGAGCATGTGTGCGCCGTCGCGCGTCTGGTCCTTGGCGATGTCCAGGCACTTCTGGTGATCGCCGGCGAGCATGGCCTCGCGGAACGCCTTCGACCCGTTGGAGTTGGTGCGCTCCCCGACCATCAGGAAGCTGTTCTCCTGCTCGAACGGGACCGCCGCGTAGAGCGACGCCACCTCCGGCTCGTGTCGCGGGTCGCGCGGGGCCTTGGTCGCCGTGCGGACCGCGTCGGAGACGGCACGGATGTGATCGGGGGTGGTGCCGCAGCAGCCACCGACGAACGACAGACCGAACTCCCCGACGAATCCCGACAGCGCCTCGGCGAGTTCGTCGGCACCCAGCGGGTACTCGGCGCCGTTCGGGCCGAGCTGCGGCAGGCCGGCGTTCGGCATCACCGACACCGGGATGCGCGCGTGCTGCGACAGGTAGCGCAGGTGTTCACTCATCTCGGCCGGACCGGTCGCGCAGTTGAGTCCGATCAGGTCGACACCGAGCGGCTCGATCGACGCCAGCGCCGCACCGATCTCGGACCCGAGGAGCATGGTGCCCGTGGTCTCGACGGTCACGTGCGAGATCACCGGGATGCGACGTCCGAGCTGCTCCATCGCGCGGCGGGCCGCCACGACGGCGGCCTTCACCTGCAGGAGGTCCTGCGACGTCTCGACGAGGATCGCGTCCGCGCCCGCCTCGATCATCCCCAGCGCGCACTCGAGGTAGGCGTCGCGGATGACCGCGTACGTCGTGTGTCCGAGGCTGGGCAGCTTGGTGCCGGGGCCGACCGAGCCGAGGACGAATCGTCCCGTGCCGTCGGCGGACGGACCCATCTCGTCGGCGACCTCGCGAGCGATCGCGACACCCTTGCGGGCCAGCTCGCGGATGCGGTCGGCGATGTCGTAGTCACCCAGGTTCGACAGGTTGCAGCCGAACGTGTTGGTCTCGACCGCGTCGGCACCGGCCTCGAAGTAGGCGCGGTGGATGGCGGCGAGGACCTCGGGTCGGGTGTCGTTGAGGATCTCGTTGCAGCCCTCCAGACCCTGGAAGTCGTCGAGCGTCAGGTCGGCGGCCTGCAGCATCGTGCCCATCGCGCCGTCGCCGACGAGGACCCTCCGCCCCATCGCGTCGAGAAACGCCGAGTCGTACGAGTCGGTTCCGGTGGAGACAGACATGGTGCTCAGGGTAGTTCGCTCCCTTTCGGTGTTCGGTCGTAGGCTGGGCCGGTGAGCGCTGACCAGTCGTCCCCACTGCCCACGTTGCGGGCGCCGATCCTGGTCGCGGCCTTCGAGGGATGGAACGACGCCGGCGACGCCGCCAGCGGCGCGGTCGAGCATCTGGCGCTGATCTGGGATGCCCTCCCCCTCGTCGAGATCGACTCCGACGACTACTACGACTTCCAGGTCAACCGGCCCATCGTAAAGCAGGTGGACGGTGTGATGCGACGTATCGAGTGGCCCGCCACGTCGATCTCGTGGTGCAGCCCACCCGGCGCGGACCACGATGTGGTCCTGCTGCGCGGTATCGAGCCGAACATGCGGTGGCGACAGTTCTGCGCCGAGATCATCGACATCGCCCGACGCCTCGAGGTGCAGACGATGGTCATCCTCGGTGCGCTCCTCGCCGACGCGCCGCACACGCGCCCGGTGCCGGTGACCGGCACGACGTACAGCGCGGAGTCCGCCCTCGCGCACAACCTGCAGGAGAGCCGCTACGAGGGGCCCACCGGGATCACCGGCGTGCTGCAGCACGCCTGTGTCGCCGAGGGGATCCCGGCGGTGTCGTTCTGGGCGGCGGTTCCGCACTACGTCTCCACTCCGCCCAACCCCAAGGCCACCGTCGCGCTGTTGGAGCGGGTCGAGGAGGTCCTCGACCTGGAGGTGCCCCTCGGTGACCTCCCCGCGCAGGCCCAGGAGTGGGAGGAAGCGGTCACCGAGATGACCGAGGACGACGAGGAGATCGCCGAGTACGTGCGCGGACTCGAGGAGCGCGGCGACGCCGAGGTCAGCGTCGAGGACGCGATGAGCAAGATCGACGGCGACGCGCTGGCGGCGGAGTTCGAGCGCTACCTCCGCCGACGCGGCCCGGGGTCGTTCGGGGGCTGACGGCCCGCGTCGCGGTCAGCTGATCCGTTCGATCGAGACCACCGGTGTGGTGATGCGCCATGTGCGCACGTCCGGATCGTCGACCGCACGCACCCAGAACTGGGCGGACTCCCCGATCCGGCAGGACTTCACCCCCAGCAGCGGGATGTCCTCGGAGTCACGTCGGAGTTGGCTGACCGCCCACGGGTCCTGACCGTCGCTGCCGGGCGGCGGACCGCCGACACCGGGCGCACGGAGAAGGGTCATCTCCTCGAAGTCGAGGAGGTAGGTCGAGGTGCGGGTCACGACCGTCCACACGCCCTCGGAGGTGTCGGGGTCCAGTTCCGTGAGATGGGCCACGCGGAGAACCTAACGCAGCTCGACACCGAGCAAGGCGTCGACCGCGTCGGCGACGCGGGACCCCGCGTCGTCGACCGACCCGATCCCCCGTTCGACGTCGGTTACCCACCCGTCGATCGCGGCCAACGCCCGCGGCGTGTCGAGGTCATCGGCGAGGTGGGTGCGCAGTCGCAGGATGACGTCGTCGGGATCGGGTCCGGTGCCCCGGGCGACGGCGTCCCGCCACCGGGCGAGGCGCGCCACACCCTCGTCGAGGACCGCGTCGGTCCACATCCGGTCGGCGCGGTAGTGCGCGGAGAACACCGCGAGCCGGATGGCGCCGGGATCGACACCCGCAGCGGTGAGCTTGGACACGAAGACGAGGTTGCCCAGGCTCTTCGACATCTTCTCGCCGTCGAGCCCGATCATCCCGGTGTGCACGTAGTGCCCGGCGAACCGCCGCTCGCCGGTCACCGCCTCGGCGTGCGCGGCGGAGAACTCGTGGTGCGGGAAGATCAGATCGCTGCCGCCGCCCTGGATGTCGAGCGGTGCGCCGAGCCGGTCGAGGGCGATCGCGGCGCACTCGATGTGCCAGCCCGGACGGCCGGGTCCGTGCGGCGACTCCCACGAGGGCTCCCCCTCGCGGGCCGCACGCCAGATCAGCGCGTCGAGCGGGTCGCGCTTGCCGGGACGGTCGGGGTCGCCGCCGCGCTCGGCGAAGAACGTCTCCATGGTCGCCCGGTCGTAGTTCGACTCGTAACCGAACTGCGGTGTCGCGTCGGTCCGGAAGTAGATGTCGGGGTGCTCCGCGTCGTCGACGACGTAGGCCGCGCCCGACGCCAAGAGTTTTCCGACGAGTTCGACGACCTCGTCGATCGACTCGACCGCACCGACGTAGTGGTGTGGCGGCAGCACACGGAGCGCAGCCATGTCGTCGCGGAAGAGGCGGGTCTCGCGCTCCCCGAGGTCACGCCAGTCGATCCCGTCGCGCTCGGCGCGCTCGAACAGCGGGTCGTCGACGTCGGTGACGTTCTGCACGTAGTGCACGTCGTGTCCGGCGTCGAGCCAGATGCGGTGGATCAGGTCGAAGGTGAGGTAGGTCGCGGCGTGACCGAGATGGGTCGCGTCGTACGGGGTGATCCCGCAGACGTACATCGTCGCCGTCGGTCCCGGGGTGACCGGGCGGACCTGCGCGTCCGACGTGTCGTGGAGACGGAGCTGGGGACCCTCGCCCGGAACCGGCCGGACCTCGACACGCGACCACGACTGCATGCCCCCACCCTAGGGTCGGGCCGCGGCGAGGTGAGAATCGGCCGCCCGCACCGCGCACCGCAGCTGCGCAGTGCTCAGAAGGCCGGCCAGGGAATCGGTCGCGAGCGGTCCGCGGTCGGCATCTCCGGCACCTCGACGAGGAACTCCGCCCGTTCCCGCAACGCGGCGATCTCGCCGGGGGTGATGAGCTCGCGCAGTCCCAGGACGAGGTCGTCGGTGTCGGTCGCCAACGCGTCGCACAGACCGGCGACGTCGGCGACCAGATGGGCCGGCACCACCTCGCCCGACCATCCCCACAGCACCGTCCGCAGCTTGTCCTCCACGTGCAGACAGATCCCGTGGTCGACGCCGTAGACGTTGCCGTCGAGCCCCTCGAGCACATGGCCGCCCTTGCGGTCGGCGTTGTTGATGATCACGTCGAGGACCGCCATCCGCAGCAGACGTGGGTCGTCGGCGTGGACCAACGTGACCTCCTCGCCGCGGGAGTCGTAGGCGTCGAGGATGCGTCGGTAGTCGTCGGGCACGAGGTCGGCCGGACACAGGTCGACGAGGTCGAGGTGGTCGGGCACGACGTCACGCGGTTCGGGGGTGTCGATCCAGCGTTGCACCATCCCGGTCCCGAACTGACCGTCACGCAGGACGGTCTCGGGGATGACCGACCAGCCCAGGGCGGCGCTGATCCGGTAGGACGCCACCTCGCGACCGGCGAGGGTGCCGTCCGGGAAGTCCCACAGCGGCTGCTCGCCGCGGATGGGCTTGTAGACACACCGCAGGCGTTCGTCGCCGAGCACGGAGTCGCACACCAGCGTCGCGTTGCTCGCCGATCGGACCTGGCCGATCAGTTCCAGGTCACCGGTGCTCAGCAGCGTGGTGACGTCGGTCCGGGGGTGCGTCTCGGGCAGGTCGCGGTCGGGCACGTCGGACGCCGACGTCATGGAGTCGCGGGCCCCGGGCCGTCGGGGTCGTCGTCCTCCGGGTCCTCCTCGAGCGCATCGCGCAGATCGGGGTCGTCGAAGACGTCGGGGTCGACGAAGTCCAGTGACTTGTCGAAGGCGACGTCCCGCTTGAAGCCGTTGGTGCGGACGCAGATGTGTCCGGACGCGTCGAGCGGCTGCCCGCACAGCGGACACGGCTCGCGTCCGGCCGAGATGACCCGGGTGGACCGGGCGGCGAACTCGCGGGCAGCCGTCGTCGAGAGGAACACGCGGACCGCGTCGGGTCCCTCCTCGGTGTCGTCGAGGACGACACTCTCGTCGAAGTCGCCCTCGGTGATGGCGAGCAACTCGACGACGACGGCCTCGGACTCCGCGTCCCAGCCGAGGCCCATCGTGCCGACACGGAACTCCGCGTCGACAGGCATCGTCAGCGGCTGCAGGTCGTCGATGCGGTCGTCGTCCGGCGGGAGGGGGGTGCCGAACCGTCGGTGGATCTCCTCCAGGAGAGCACCGATGCGCTCGGCGAGGATCTGCACCTGCTGCTTCTCGAGCAGGACGCTGACGATTCGTGCCTCGTGGGTGGCCTGGAGGTAGAACGTGCGGTCACCGGGGGTCCCGACCGTTCCGGCGACGAATCGGTCCGGACTGCGGAACACATGGATCGCCCTGGGCATCACACCTCCTCGCTGCTCGTGGCTCGGCGTGCGTCGCCCGCTCGCCGGTCTGTGTCGATTATGGCCGTACCTGCTGCGCCGATGTGCCGGTCGACCCGCCGATCACCGCGTCGTCCTGGTTCGGCGCCGACTCGGCCTCGCCCTCCGCGGGTCTCGGCGGTGGTGGCGGGACCGGGGGGCGTCCCGTCGTGGAGTTGACGCCGTGGACGTACGGCCGCGCGGAGCTGTACCGGATCACGCTCATCGACGACGGTTCCACGACGATCCGCTGGAACGAGTCGAGGTGGACGCCCATCGCGTCGGCGATGATCGCCTTGATGACGTCTCCGTGCGTGCAGGCGACCCACACCCCGGACCGATCGGCCCCGGACAGGCGGGCATCGAGTTCGCGGATCGCACGCACGGCCCTCGCCTGCACGTCCGCGAGTCCCTCACCGTCGGGGAAGACCGCCGCCGACGGCTGCTGCTGCACCGTCTTCCACAGGTCCTCGCCGACGAGCTCGGTGATCTTGCGGCCGGTCCACGACCCGTAGTCCACCTCGACGAGCCGTTCGTCGACGATCGGCTCGATGCCGCGGGCCCGGGCGAGCGGGTCGACGGTCTGCTCGCACCGTTGCAGGGGCGATCGGACGATGCCGACGAGGTCGGCGACGTCCGCGAGGCGGTCGATCACACCGTCGGCCTGGGTGCGGCCGGTGTCGTCGAGATCGACTCCCCCGCCGCGTCCGGCCAGCACACCCGAGGTGTTGGCGGTCGAACGCCCGTGGCGCAGCAGGATGACGGTCACACAGCTCACCCTAGGCATTCGATCGGCGTGGCGCCGACGGGTACCGGCGTGCGTGCGGTGATCGCCGTCAGGTGGCGCTCACGACCCCGGCGGTGAGGAGGATCAGCACGATCACACCGACCGCGACGCGGTAGCCGACGAACCAGTTCAGCGAGTGGCGCTCGACGAACTTGAGCAGCCAGGCGATCGACGCGAAGCCGATGACGAAGGCGATGACGGTCGCGACGAGCAGTTGCGGACCCGAGGCCTCGAGACCCTCACCGCTCGGCTGGAACGCGTCGGGCAGGCTGAACAGTCCGGAGGCGGTGACGGCGGGGATCGCGAGCAGGAACGAGAAACGGACCGCCGCTGCGCGTTCGAGGCCGAGGAAGAGGCCCGCGCTGGCGGTCGCACCCGACCGGGACACGCCGGGCACGAGGGCGAGACACTGCGCGAGCCCCATGGTCAGTCCGTCGCGCAGAGTCAGTTCCTCGATCGGACGGCGACGTGTGCCCAACCGTTCGGCGAGCACGATGACGCCGGAGAACACGATGAGCATCGTCGCGATGAGCCACAGATTTCTTGCGCCCGTGCGGATCTCGTCCTTGAACACGAATCCGAGGATGCCGATCGGGATGGTGGCGAAGATCACGTACCAGCCGATGCGGTAGTCCAGGCCGCGCTCGCCCGGCGAGAACAGGCCACGCGCCCAGGCGATCACGATGCGCACGATGTCGCGGAGGAAGTACAGCAGCACCGCAGCTTCCGTGCCGAGCTGGGTGACCGCGGTGAACGACGCGCCGGCGTCGTCACCGAAGAACACGCCGGACACGATGCGCAGATGTCCCGACGAGCTGACCGGCAGGAACTCCGTCAGGCCCTGCACGGCCCCGAGAACGACGGCCTGGGTCCACGTCATCGCGTCGCTCACGGCGAGGATCGTACGACACGGACATCCCACCCACCCGGGCGCGTTGTGGTGCCCCGGCGGTACAGCACTATGGACGCCATGGCTGTTCACCACCGTCGAGCGCTCGGCGCTGTCGCGATCGTCGTCGCGGCGGGTCTCGCCGCAGCGTGCGGATCCGGCGGAGGGTCCCCGCGACCCGATGTCGCGACCACCGTCCCGCAGACGCCGCTGGCTGCCCCACCCGTGGGGACGCAGGCGCCGTCGGGGACCGTGGTGCCCGCCCCGGCGTCCTCGTCGATCGTGCTGGACGATCCGGACCGTCGGGTCGCCGTCCTCGGGGCCGACCGCACGTCGGTCTCGGTCTACTCCGTCGCTGATCCTCGCAAACCCGTTGCGCTGCGGTCGATCTCGTTGCCGACCGCGGTGGACGTACTCGGGGCGCCGCGCGCGGGCGTGCTGGTCGCGGTCGCTGCGGACCGGTTGCTGACCGTCGACCTCGCGACGGGGGCGGTCACGTCCCGGCAGATCCCGGTGTCGGAACCGTTGTCGATCGCTCGACTGTCCGACGGGCGGATCGCCGTCGGCAGCGCCACCGGCGATCTCACCGTCGTCGATCCGTCGAGGGCGGACGGGACGGTCACACGGATCGGCGGGCTGGTGCGGGTCGACGCGATCGCCGTCCATCCCCGGCCCGGCCGCGACGACCAGGTGCTCGCACTCGACCGGGCACAGTCGTCGGTCACCACCGTCGACATCGCGGACTCGTCGCTCGGTGAGGCGCTGCGGGCCGGGAACGGGGCGACCAACCTCACCGTGGACCACTACGGGCGGTTCCTGGTCACCGACACCCGCTCGGGGGACATCGTGGCGTTCTACGGCGACCCGATCGTCATGCGGTTCCGCTATCCCGTGCCCGGCGGACCGTACGCCGTAGGATACGACGACACTCGCAACCTGGCCTGGGTCGCGACCACGGGTGACAACGGTCTCGTCGCGTTCGACCTCGCGTCCGGAATCCCGGTACAGCGGCGACAGTTGACCACCGTGAGACAGGCCGACGCGCTGGCCGTCGACAGCGACTCCGGCGTCGTCTACCTGGTGTCGGCCGACGGCGACGGGTTGCAGGCGGCGTACTGAGGGCGGCGCGTCGACGTGGTCGGGAACGCACCGGAGAGCAGGAGGCGACATGCGCAGATCGGGAGTGACCGGTGGCCGCTCGCCGGGGTTCCCGAGTGAGTGGTCGATCAACACCCGGGGTGACTACGAGTACGTCCCGCTGCGTCTGCCGCCCGACGTGACCCGTGTGACCGCATCGGTCCGCCTGGCCATCGAGGCGGAGTTCGGCGGCTGGGAGATCTCGCGCGTGCGTCTCTACTCCGACGGGACCCGCAAGGTGCTCCTGAAACGCCGTCGGCCCCGCACCGGGCCAGGATCGCCGGCCGGCGAGAGCGGCGACTCGTGATCGACGCGATCTACCGTCTGATCTATCCGTTCGCGCTGCGGGTGATGTTCCTGATCGACCCCGAGCGCATCCACACGGTCGCCTCCGCAGTGCTTGAGCACGTGCTGGCGCGCCCCCGCGTCGCCGCGGTGACCCGCCGGGTGTTCGCCCGACGCGACCCGATACTCGCCACCACCGTGTTCGGCGTCGACTTCTCCGCACCGCTCGGCCTCGCGGCCGGCTTCGACAAGGACGCCCGGTCCGTCGACGCCTGGGCGGGCCTCGGGTTCGGTTTCGCGGAGGTGGGCACCGTGACCGGGGCCGCACAGCCCGGCAACCCCTCGCCCCGTCTGTTCCGCCTACCCGCCGACCGCGCACTGATCAACCGGATGGGGTTCAACAACCACGGGGCGGCCGCGGCTGCCCACCGGCTGTCTCGTCGCCGGGGTGGGCCGACGTCGGTCCCCATCGGGGCGAACATCGGCAAGACGAAGGTCGTCGACGCCGCCGACGCGGTGGAGGACTACCTGCACAGTGCGCGGCTGCTGGGTCCCGTCGCCGACTTCCTCGTCGTCAACGTCAGCTCGCCGAACACGCCCGGCCTGCGCGACCTGCAGGCGGTCGCCTCGCTGCGACCCCTGTTGGGCGCGGTGCAGGACGTCGTGGACATCCCCGTGCTGGTGAAGATCGCCCCCGACCTCTCCGACGAGGACGTCGACGCGATCGCCGACCTCGCCGTCGACCTCGGGCTCGACGGCATCGTCTGCACGAACACGACCATCGGCCGGTCCGGTCTGCGCACCGACGCCGAGGAGGTGGGACGGATGGGTGCCGGCGGGCTGTCGGGAGCCCCGCTGGCCGACCGATCGCTGGAGGTGCTGCGCCGTCTGTACGCGCGCGTCGGTGATCGGCTCCCGCTGGTGTCCGTCGGCGGTATCGAGACCGCCGATCAGGCGTGGGAGCGCATCCGTGCCGGTGCGTCGCTGCTGCAGGGATACACCGGATTCATCTACGGCGGACCCATGTGGATCCGTGACATCCACGACGGGCTGGCACAGCGACTCCGGGACAACGGCTTCCGGTCGCTCGCCGAGGCTGTCGGAACAGAGGACACCCCCCACGCCTCGCGGGCGTGAGGGGTGTCGACACGTTCCCTGCTCGGGATCAGTCCTCGGCGGGTACCTCGAACGTCGCGCGGATGTACGCACGACCGATCGCATGACTGAACAGGTTGAAGCCGAGGAACGCCGGCGTCGCGCCGTCGGGTAGGTCGAGGGACTCGACGTCGACCGCGTGGACGGCGACGAAATAGCGGTGCGGCCCGTGGCCGGGAGGCGGGGCGGCGCCGACGAAGCGCTTCATCCCGCCGTCGTTCGCGAGGGTGACCGCGCCTTCCGGGAGCCCGCTGCCGTCGTCGTCTCCGGCACCCTCCGGCAGCGACGTGGTCGACACCGGGATGTCGGCGACGGCCCAGTGCCAGAAGCCCGAGGCGGTCGGGGCGTCGGGGTCGTAGACGGTGACCGCGAAGCTCTTCGTCTCGGCGGGGAATCCGGACCAGGTGATCTGCGGCGACGCGTCGTCACCGCCGGGGCCCATCATCCCGCTGGCCTGGCGGTCGCCCCAGGCGGATCCGTCGGTGAAGCTCTCCGACGTCACGGTGAACGCCGGGAGGTCCGGGAGCGCGTCGTACGGGTTGTAACTCGACATGTCTGTAGGGCACATCCTCTCGTCTCGACGGCGCGCGGACACGCGCCTCCATGACGCACAACCACTGCCGGCCCTCGAGCCTTCCCACCACCCGTCGAGTGGGCGTTTCCGGACGTTCGTTGGGCGGCCGGGACCGTTCGTTGGGCGGTAGGGACCGTTCGTTGGGCGGTCGGGTGCTCCGCGACGTCGGGTACCGCCCAGTCGACGTCGGGAGCCGCCCACTCGACGGTTCCGGCCGCCCAACAAACGGGGGTGCGGGGTCGTGAATGTGGTTGTGCACACGCGGGTTTGGGCCTCGGGGATTGTCGGACCCCTCGTGTACACATGTGCGTATGGAGCACACCGGCACCCCCGACGCCCGCGAGGCGCTGCGTGATGTCATGGCTGTGCTGGCCGACCTACCGGCCGCCGGTGATGAGGCCGAGGCGATCGATCTGATCTCTCTGGCCGAGTCGGTCAAAGCTGCGTGTGCGGCGACGCAGGCCGAGCAGACCCTGCGTCTGCAGGAGTTGCGGTCCGCGGCGGAGGCCGAGCGGGGTGTACCGGTCGAGCGACGCTGCCGCGGACTGTCGGCAGAGGTCGCGTTGGCGCGGCGGGTCTCGGGTAACGCCGGTGGCCGGTATCTGGGGTTCGCCCGGGCGATGGGCGAGATGCCGAACACCTTCACGCGTCTGCGGGAGGGGTCGTTGTCGGAGTGGCGGGCCACCATCCTGGTCCGCGAAACCGGGTATCTGCAGGTGGAGGATCGTCGTGCGATCGACAACGCCCTCTGCGCGGATCCCGCCACCCTCGACGGTGTCGGGGACCGAGCGCTGGCGGCGCTCGCGAGGCAGATCGCCTACTCCCGTGACCCGCACGCCGTGGTCGATCGCAACGCCTCGGCCCCGAAGGATCGGCGGGTGAGCCTGCGACCGAAACCCGATGCCATGGTGCAACTGTCCGCGTTGTTGCCGATGACGGCGGGGATCGCCGCCTACGCCGCCCTGAAGAAGCAAGCAGATCTGATCTGTCAGTCCGACGACCGCACCCACGCCCAGGTCATGGCCGACACCCTGCTGCGTCGCCTCACCGGGGTGGCCGTGCCCGGGGCGATCCCCCTCGCCGTCGATGTGGTCGTACCCGCCGACGTCCTGGTCGGGGACGGGGGCGGGGACCGCCGCGGCAGACGTTCCCGGCTACGGACCCATCCCCGCCGCTACCGCACGCGATCTCATCGCGGACGCCCTCGACCACGACGCGCACGTCGCGCTGAGGCGACTGTTCGCGACCCCCGAGACTGGGGCGCTGGTCGCGATGGAGTCGAAGGCGCGGCTGTTCCCGACAGGCCTACGCCGATTTCTGACCCGCCGCGATGTGTCGTGTCGGATCCCGTACTGCGACGCCCCGATCGCCGAGATCGACCACGCCCATCCCCATCACACCGGCGGGCCGACCACCGCTGACAACGGGCTGGGGGAATGTCGGACCCACAACCGGCAGAAAGAGAACCCCGGCTGGCAGGTCACCACCAACCTCGACGACCACGGCCACCACGAAGCCCTCGTCCGCACACCCACCGGCCACGAACACAGATCCCGCGCACCGGCGAGACGGACAGACGACGCCGCGTGATCGTGTTCCGACGGGTCGGGATCAGCTGTGCAGCAGGAAGTGCTCCAGAACCTGCACGCCGAACAGGAGACCGTCGACGGGGACACGCTCGTCGACGCCGTGGAACAACGCCGCGAAGTCGAGATCGGGCGGGAGCTGCAGCGGCGCGAACCCGAAGCACCGGATCCCGAGCTTGGCGAACGCCTTGGCGTCGGTACCGCCGGACAACATGTACGGCACCGTCCGACCGTCGGGGTCGAAGGCGAGGATCGCGTCGTTCATGGCGTCGACGAGGTCCCCGTCGAACGTGGTCTCGTACGAGTCGAGTTTCGTGACCCACTCGCGCGTCACGTCGGGGCCGATGATGTCGTCCACCTCGGCCTCGAACTGCGCCTGACGTCCGGGTAGTACTCGGCAGTCGACCACTGCGGTCGCCGTCTGCGGGATGACGTTGGCCTTGTACCCGGCGTCGAGCATCGTCGGATTGGCCGTGTCCCGGAGGGTCGCGCCGACGATGCGTGCGATCGATCCGAGTTTGAACAGGGTGGTCTCCAGATCAGGTGACGACGCGTCGAGGTCCAGGGTCGACTCGTGCGACACCGCCGCGAGGAACTCCCCCACCGACTCGGTCATCACCAGCGGGAACGTGTGGCGGCCCAGCTTGGCGACGGCCTCCGCGAGGATCGTGACGGCGTTGTTCTCGTGGAGGAACGACCCGTGCCCCGCGGTCGCCGTGGCGGTGAGCTTCATCCACGCGATGCCCTTCTCCGCCGTCTCGACGAGGTAGAGCCGCTTCGTGTCACCGCCGGGGGTGTCGACGGTGAGCGAGTACCCGCCCACCTCGCCGACCGCCTCGGTGACGCCGTCGAACAGGTCGGGGCGGTTGTCCACCAGCCAGTGCGATCCCCACTTGCCACCGGCCTCCTCGTCGGCCAAGAACGCGAACAGGATGTCGCGCGGCGGGAAGGTCCCCTCGCGGGCGAACTGGCGGGCCAGCGCCAGGGCCATCCCGACCATGTCCTTCATGTCGATGGCACCGCGGCCCCAGACGTATCCGTCCTTCACCGACCCGGCGAACGGGTGCACGCTCCAGTCCTCGGGCCGCGCCGGCACCACATCGAGGTGGGTGTGCAGCAGCAGGGTGCCGCGGTCGGGGTCGGATCCCCGCAG
This sequence comes from Williamsia sp. SKLECPSW1, assembly GCF_054332755.1. Lineage (NCBI taxonomy): Bacteria > Bacillati > Actinomycetota > Actinomycetes > Mycobacteriales > Nocardiaceae > Williamsia > Williamsia sp. SKLECPSW1. The sequence continues at coordinate 273,738 of NZ_JBTGLI010000002.1, forward strand.
GCGCGCGAAGACGTTGCCGCGGCCGGGCTGACCGGACTCGACGTACTCGGTCTCGTAGCCGACCTCGGCGAGTTGCTCTGCGACCCAGCGGGCGCACTCCTCCTCGCCCACGGTCGTCGCCAGGTCACCGGTGTTGGACGTGTCGAAGCGGATCAACCTGCTGACCAGGTCGACCACCTCGTCGGTGGCGCGGGGTGTGGAGTCGTCGGTCACCTGAGCATTCCTATCACCGACCGGCACTCCACGGACGCGTGCGAATCGCGCTGTCCGGGAGATTTGGGGACCGTGCGCGCCCTCCGCTAGTGTGGTCGACGCGCTGCTCACCGCGGCGCAGATGTCCGGGTGGCGGAATGGCAGACGCGCTAGCTTGAGGTGCTAGTGCCCTATTAACGGGCGTGGGGGTTCAAGTCCCCCTCCGGACACAACATGTTGGCGGTATCCGCACGGTTAGTCTTTTCGCTACACGCGTTCTTAGATGGCACAGTCTGCGAGAAGCTTTGAGTTCAGCATGGGTAGTCCGGTCAGGTAAACATGGCGAACGGGAATCGTGGGCCGTTGCGCACGGTTACGCCGGAACTGGCTGGCACGAGTTTCCTGACCTGGCCCCGTATGACTCCCGAGAATCGCTTGCTGCGCTCGTCAGTGAGAAGTTGAGCGATCTGAAGCCAGGCGCCGTTGCGAACTACGCTGGGCAGTTGTGGGCGCTTCGGGCTCGTATTTCTGCTGGTGATGTGATGGTCCTGCCGATGAAGACGACCAAACAGATTGCCATCGGACGCGTGAAGAGTCCCTACAGATACCTCGGCCAGGAGGTGGACCCGAGTCTTCGCCACGTCGTGGAGGTCGAATGGCAGCGGACTGACCTTCCGCGAACCGCGATCAAGCAAGATCTGCTCTTCACGCTAGGTAGCGCATTGACGATATTTGCGCCCACGAAGAACTACGCGGTGGAACGCCTCGAGCGTGTTCTTGATGACGGCGTCGACCCAGGGCAGGCGTACTTCCTCGGGCTGTCATCTCACGAATCCAGCGCGGTAGCTCTCGCGGACGACGCGGTGGACGAGCCGGAGTCGTCGCCCGACATTGAATATGTCGCGCAGCTTCAGATCAGCGCGAAGCTTGCGGAGGAGTTCGCAGGGCATGACCTGGCGACTCTTGTGACGGCGCTTTTGAGGCTGGATGGATTCGACTGTCGGCAGGCGCCGCCGGGGCCAGACGGGGGCGTAGACATAAACGCTGGACGGGGACTGTTGGGCCTCGACGACCCACTCCTCATCGTGCAGGTGAAGTCTGGTGGTCAAGTAAATGCGCCTGTCGTTCAACAGCTTCACGGCGCCATGGCTCAACAAGGTGCAACGCAGGGCCTGCTGGTGGCGTGGGGAGGCCTTACCAAACCAGCCTGGAACCAGGTCCACGCCAGCCCCATGCGCGTTCGGGTGTGGGAGGCTCAGGACGTCGTCGACGCGGTTCTCGCTAGGTACGACGCGCTACCAGAGGAGATTCGTGCGAAAGCGCCGTTGAAGCGTGTCTGGATGCTGTCGACCGAGTAGTCGTTGTCGCCGGGGCGAGCGCAGTGCGGCGGGACTCTTCAACGTTGAGCAGCATCGGCTGCCGCGGCGACCGTCGTCTCGATCTCCTGTGTGGCATCGATCGTCACGGCGTTCTCGTCGGGTTCGAGGTCCTCGAACGTCTCCAGCTGCGACGCCAACATCTGCACCTTCATGTAATGCCCGGACCGGGTTTCGAGCCGACGACGCAGCTCGTCCTCCGGCACCGCCAGCTCCACGAACAGCACCCCACCCTGCGCCTGCGACAGGTGGTCGCGATAGCTGCGACGCAGCGCGGAACACGCGAAGACGGTGGATCGACCCCCAGCGGCCTGGTCGTCGCACCAGGCGACGACGGAGTCCAGCCAGGGCCGACGGTCCTCGTCGGTGAGCGGGATGCCCGCCGCCATCTTGTCGACGTTGGACTGCGGGTGCAGATCGTCGGCGTCGCAGAAGGATCGGTCCAGTCTGGTCGCGAGCCGGGAGGCGATGGTGCTCTTGCCCGACCCGCTCACCCCCATGACGCAGATGTGGCGGTCGGTCGGCGCGGCATCGTCCACACCCCTCTTGTAGCACGCCGCGACGGTCGGGTCGCGCACTCGAGGAGTCCCTCTCCTACACTTCTGGCCGTGACCGGGCAGACCACACGGCATCCGGGTATCCCGGCCGACGAGCTGGACCAGCTCCGCGACATCCTTGATCGCGCGGCCGACCTCGATCCCGCGCACCCGGATTCGATCGCCGTGCAACGCGCGGTCGGCGCGATGTTCAAGCAGGTGAAGCGGACACGGCGCGACAACGCCCGGCGCAGGCGGACCGAGGCCGATCGCGCTGTTCTCGACGCCACGGCGACCGGCTCCCCCGACCGTGTCGACGACGAGACAGCCGGTCTGCCGCTGACGTCGTCCGCGACGGGGGTCGCCGGTCACCTCGTCCGCGCCCAGGGCTGCTACATCTGCAAGCGCCCGTTCACGCAGGTCGACGCGTTCCACCATCAGCTGTGCCCCGACTGCGTCCGCAGCAACGGCGACCGTCGGGATCAGCGGGTCGACCTGACCGGCCGGCGCGCCCTGCTGACCGGTGGGCGAGCCAAGATCGGCATGCACGTCGCCCTGATGCTGCTCCGCGACGGTGCCGACCTCACCATCACCACCCGCTTCCCCCGCGACGCCGCACGCCGTTTCGCCGCGCGACCCGATGCACAGGACTGGTTGCACCGACTCCACATCGTCGGCATCGATCTGCGCGACCCGGCACAGGTGGTGTCACTCGCCGACGAGATCGCCGCCGGTGGCCCTCTCGACATCCTGATCAACAACGCCGCGCAGACCGTGCGGCGCTCACCCGGCGCCTACCGCTCCCTGGTCGACGCGGAGCACGCGCCGCTCACGGGCGCGGCAGCGACGGTGCCCGTCCTGACGGTCGGCGAGGCGGCGGTCCACCCGGCGGCGCTGCTCTCCGCGACCGATTCCACGACCCCCGGCACCTCGGACGGGGCGATGTCGGACGCCGGGGCGCGCGCGCTGGCGGCCGCGGCGATGGTCGGTGGGTCGGCATCACCGGCACGCGTCGCCGACGGCACCGCAGTGGACGCGGGCGGGCTGCTCCCGGACCTGGTGTCGACGAACAGCTGGGTCGCCACCGTCGACGGCGTCGACCCGCTCGAGCTGCTCGAGGTGCAGCTGTGCAACAGCGTGGCGCCGTTCATCCTGCTGTCGCGGCTCACCCCGGCGCTGCGTGCCTCGACGGCACGCCGCCGGTACGTGGTCAACGTGTCCGCGATGGAGGGGGTGTTCTCGCGCCGCTACAAGGGGCCGGGCCACCCGCACACGAACATGGCCAAGGCGGCGCTGAACATGTTGACCCGCACCAGCGCCGACGACCTCGCCCGGGACGGGATCCTCGTGACCGCCGTCGACACGGGGTGGATCACCGACGAGCGCCCGCACACGACCAAGACCCGTCTGGCGCAGGAGGGTTTCCGTGCACCGCTCGATCTCGTCGACGGCGCCGCCCGGATCTACCACCCGATCGTGGACGGGGAGAACGGGATCGACCTCGCAGGGTGCTTCCTCAAGGACTTCCGGGTCCACCCGTGGTGACGGCGATCGGTGACGCGGTCGTCGCACTCGCGCAGCAGAACCTGCGGTCCATCGCAGACATCCTCGGTGACCTCGGCGACGACCGCGCGTGCGTCCGGCCACCCCTCCCCGGTGCCAACTCCCCGTACGGCATCGCCACCCACTGCGTCGGACTCGTCGAGTTCTGGCTCGGCAGTGTCGTCGGCGGCGAGCGCATCCCGCGTGACCGTGCCGGCGAGTTCACCGCCACCGGCACCGTCGCCGACGTGACGGCGCGCCTCGACGATGTCGCGGCCCGCGTCCCGGGTTGGGTCGAGATCGCCCTCACGGAGGGCCCGCGGGACCGCACGGCGGTCGGGTCCACACAGACCACCGCGGTCCGGGAGGCGACGGCGGAGTGGATGCTGCTCCACGTGATCCGGGAACTGTCTCAGCACCTCGGCCAGCTCGAGCTGACCCGCGACCTGCTCGTGGCCGCACCCGACGGCTCTGCGTAGGGTCACCGGGTGGCCACTCCCGTCCCGCTGATCCTCGACTGCGACACCGGTATCGACGACTCGCTGGCCATCCTCTACCTGCTCGGCCACCCGGCTGCCGATCTGCGGGCCGTGGTGTCCACCGCCGGGAACGTGCCCGCCGACGTGGTGTGCGCGAACAACCTCGCGTGGCTGTCGGTGTGCGGACGTGACGACATCCCGGTCGCTCTCGGCGCCGCCGCGCCGTTGGTGGCACCGCTGCGCACCACCGAGGACACCCACGGGCCACTGGGTGTCGGATACGCCGAACTGCCCACCGCGGCCCGACCCGCCTCGTCGCGCAGCGGCGTCGACTGGTGGATCGACGTCACGAACCGCGCGCCGGGCGAGGTGGTCGGACTCGTCACCGGACCGCTGACCACGCTCGCGCAGGCGATCGAGGCAGATCCCGCCCTGCCCGCACGGCTGCGTCGTCTCGTCATCATGGGCGGGGCGTTCGGACACCCCGGCAACACCACCCCGACGGCGGAGTGGAACGTCTCCGTCGATCCGGAGGCCGCCAAGGCGGTGTTCGCGGCGTTCGGGCGGGACGGGGCACCCGAACCGATCGTCTGCGCGCTCGACCTCACCGAGACGATCGTCTTCACCCCCGACCATCTCGGTCGCCTGGCGGCGTCCGCCGAGAGCGTCCCCGTCGAACAGCCCACACCCGCCGACGAATACGGGACGCGGTCGGTCGCGTCGAACCCGGTGGTGCGGTACGTCACCGATGCGGTGCGGTTCTACTTCGAGTTCCACGCCGACCACGACGAGGGCTACATCGCGCACATGCACGACCCGTTCGCCGCTGCGGTCGCGATCGACCCGTCCATCGTCGCGACACGTCCGGCGGTGGTCGACGTCGAGGTCGACGGGGCGCTGACCCGCGGGACCACGGTGGCCGACACCCGCGGGATGTGGGGACGTCCGGTCAACGCGCGCGTCGCCACGACGACCGACGCCGACGCCGTTCTCGATGACATCGTCGACCGCGTCGCGGACACCGCGCGACGGACGGCCTCGGGCGAGGGTCAGGGAGAACGATTGCGCTCGTAGAAGTCCAGGTGCGATCGCGCGGCGGCGTCCCATGTCAGCGACTCCGCCAGCCGACGTCCGGCGTCCGGGTCGTGGTCCTCGGTGGTGAGCGCGGTCGCGAGGGTTGAGGCGAGATCGTCCACACCGCCCGCATAGGACACGGTGTCGCCGAACACCTCTCGCAGCACGGGCAGGTCGCGGGTGACCACGGGTCGTCCGGCGGCGAGAGCTTCCATGGCCGCCAGCCCGAACCCCTCCTTGATCGACGGGAACGCGAACGCGTCGCAGGCGGCGACGAGCGAGGGCAGGTCGCCTTCGGCGACGGGGCCGAGAACCGTGGGGTGCGCTTTGAGTTCGACGGCCCGTCGGTCGAAGGCGGCCCGGTAGTCGCGGTAGTCGAACAGAGTCTCCCCGCCCGCGATCACGAGGTCGATGTCGGGATGTCGGCTGCGCAGTGACGCCCACGCCTCGAGCAGATCGATGCTGCCCTTTCTGGGCTCGATGCCCCCGACCGCGAGTACGAAGCGCCCCAGTCGATCTCGCCACGCGGCACGGTCGGCGGTGGCGGTGGCATCGTCCGACGCGGCGTCCCGGAACCGTGCGGCGTCGACGCCGTTGGGGATGACGGTGGCGGTGATCCCCCACCCCGCCTCCACCTCCGCCGCGACGGCGGCGGAGACGCAGATGTGCGCGTACGGGGTCACGATCGCGTTCTCGTGGCACCGGACGAGCACCGGTGTGGTGAAGGTGTCGAGGTGGTGCACGGTACGGACGCAGTGCCCGACCGCGTTGGCGCTGATGCAGTCCTGGGCGTGCACGATGTCGTGGCCCGTCCGGTCGATCCCGTCGGACAACGCCTCGATCGACCGGACGATGCGGTCGGCGACCGACTCGTCCTCCCTCGCCGCGAACGGCACCAGGTTCACCTCCACCGCCGGGTCGACGGGGCGGAAGAACCCGGGATCCCCGTCGCGGGCGAGCGACCACACGCTCACCGAGGCGCCGGCGCGGGCGAGCGCCTCGGCGAGGTTGAGGGTGTGGACGACTCCCCCGCGGGGGCGGGTCGAGTAGGTCACGAGGGCGATCCTCATGCCGGTACTCCCCCGGGTCTGCCGGTGTCGGCGGCGACGACATCGGTCGCCTCACCGTCCCGGTACGTGTCGGGACGGCGCTCCCGCAGATGGTCGAGAACTCGCCGTGCGCGCGCAATCTCGGCGTCGACGTCCATCGACACCGTCGCCATACCGCCCTTGGACCGGGTGGTCGCCAGCGTCTCGCCGCCCGGTCCGACGACCTTCGCCTGTCCGAGGAACCGCAGCGATCCCATCACCCCGGTCTGGTTCGCCGACGCCACGACGACCTGGTTCTCGGCGGCGCGGGCGGCGTCGTAGAGATCGAACAGGCGGGACTGCCGGTCGGCCGGGAGTCGCGACGCCCGATCGGTGACGCTGGCGGGCCATGCCGACAACATGGCGAGCACGACGGCTCCGTCGAGGGCGAGGGTCCGTGCCGATTCCGGGAACGTCTTGTCGTAGTCGATCAGCATCCCCAACCGCCCCACCGGGGTGTCGAACGCGGCGAACCGATCACCCGGTGCGAACGCCCGGGCCTCGCCTGCCGGTTGGTGCACCTTGCGGTGCACACCGAGCACACCGTCCCCGTGCAGACACACGGCGGTGTTGTGGCGCAGACCGTGACCGGCGTCCTCGGTGAGGCCGAGGCAGACGGTCATCGCTCCCGCGGCGGCCGACACCGACCGCACCTCGGGGCCGTCCAAGCGCACGGGCGGGGGCAGTTCGGTGAGATCCGGATCGCGCAGGTCCCCGATGTATCCGCCGAGACTGGCGTGCGGCAGCACCAGGAGGTCGACGCCGTCGCGGGCGGCGGCCTCCACGATGGTGAGGACCTTCTCCAGCGACCGGGAGAGGTCCCGACCGAAGTGGGCGGCGACGGCGCCGACGGTGATCGGGCTCATCGCGTCGGCCCAGCGAACGGTCGGCGATCGTTCACGCCGGGCCCAGCCCGGTGACCGTCGACTCGACAGCGGTTGTCTCGGCCCCGTCGGGCCAGCGCAGGCGTACGCCGGGTTCGGTGGTCAGGTGTCCGCAGACCGCGCTCGCGACGCCGGCCGGGACGTCCGGGACCGCGACGTCGCCGCGATCGGCGGTCAGCATGCCGTAGCCCGGGAAACACGTGAGCCACGATGCCATGTCGGCCCCGACAGGTCTCGGGGTCGCGGCGACGTCGATGCAGGCCCCCGTGCCCCCGGCTTCCGCGAGCATCCCGGTGGTGCCGACGATGCCGGCCATCGAGACGTCCTTCGCCGCCTGCGGAGCCGCCCGCGCGACGAACGACGACAGATCCCGCAGGTCGGCCGCCGGGCGTCGCGACGTCGAGTCCCACTGTGCACCGGTGTATCCCGGACGCCACCCACCGGTGAGGTCGACGGTGAGACGGAGCGCGTCGCCCGCGCGACCGCCGCCGGCGGGCACGGGATCGCGGGTGCGGCCGAGTGCGGTCACCGCCAGCGAGGCAGGGACCCCGACCTGGGTGTGTCCGCCGAGCACGGGCACATCCCACGCCGCCGCCGCGGCCGCCAGTCCGCGGATGACACGGGTCAGCTGCGAGGTCGTCCGGGCGCCGACGGCGTCGAGCAGCCCTGTCGGTGTGGCACCCATCGCGGTCAGGTCGTTGATGTTCACCAGCACCGCGCACCATCCCGCCCACCACGGGTCCCGGTCGACCATCGACGGCAGGATCGCGTCGCACGCTGCGACCGTGTCGCCGCCGGGGACGGGTACTCCGTCGTCGCCGACGAAACCGCTGGGTCCGAGGCCGCCGGGCTGAGCGCGCAACGGTGCGAGGACACCGGCGAGGAACGCCTTGGTCGTGTCGGTGGTGCGTGCGATCCGATCCATCGGTCGACGCATCCGCACGTGGGGTGCGTCGCCGATCACGGTGTGCCCGTGTTCGGTCCAGCCGAGGCGGGCGAAGAGCGCGCGGTGGCGCGCGTTGACGCACGCGTCGAACCGCAGGACCCCACGGCTCTCGGCGTGGGCGACGGCCGCACGGATCAACGCCGACGCCACCGAGGCGCCGCGCCGGTCGGGGGCCACCACCAGACGACTGCCGGCCCACCAACCGATGTCGACCTCGCCGACCGGGGCCATCCGAACACCGCCGAGTACCTCCCCGTCGGAGCCCAGGGCGACGAGGACCACCGTGCGGTCGTCGTGATCGGTCTCGTCGAGGTCGGTGCGGTCGAAGACGCCCTGGGTGTCGACGAAGACCGTGCGACGCAGAGCGCGGTACCGCCGGTGGTGCTCGGCGGTCACGGCCGGGCGGACCAGGAAACCGGGTGACTCCCCGCGGCCGACGCGCGGCATCCCCTCGAGGATCGACATCGGACCGCCCGCCACCCGGTCGACGAGGGTGTCGAACCGGTCGCCGGCGATCATCCGCCCACCGCCGGCAGCACGCTGCACGCCCCGCAGGCGGCGCAGCCGGCGCGTTGATCGCTGCCGGACATCCCCGAGACGCGGAGCAGATCGGCCACCTGTCGGGTGACCTTCTCGTACACGGCGGCGTCGGGCGGGCCGACAGCGTCGACCTCGACGGCCAGCGATCCCGGATGCGGCCGGTACGGCACGACGAACGGGTACACGCCCATGTCGATCAGGTCACCCGCCCCCGCCACGAGTTCCTCGGGGTCCTCGCCGAGGCCCACGATGAGGTACGTCGACACCTGGTTGCGCCCGAAGACGCGGACGGCCTCGGCCCAGGCCGCCCGGTACTCGTCGAGGGACACGGTGGCCTTCCCCGGCATCCACCGGCGACGCACGTCGTCGTCGAGGGACTCGACGTGGATGCCGATCGCGTCGGCGCCGGCGTCACGCAGCGCACCGATGGTCGCCAGGTCCGCGGGTGGCTCGCACTGCACCTGGATCGGCAGCTCCGGGACCGCCGCCCGGACCGCGCGGACACACCGCGCCAGATGGGTTGCCCCGCGATCACGACCGTTCGACGTCCCGGTCGTCATCACCATCTGTGAGACGCCGTCGAGATCGACGGCGGCACGGGCGACCTCGGCCAGGTCGGCGGGACGTTTCACCGCGACCGTCGCACCCGACCGCAACGACTCCTCGATCGTGCAGAACCGACACCGCTGGTCGGGGGTGTACCGCACACATGTCTGCACGACCGTGGTGGCGAGCACATCCCGGCCGTGCAGCCGGGCGATCTTCTCGTAGGAGACACCGTCCGCCGTCTGCCCGTCGTAGAACCGAGGCCGGTCGATCGCCTCCACCGACAGGCCCGTCTCCGACCCGTCGAACAGGATGCGGTCGCCGTCGAACACGTACGGACTCAACGGGTTGCGCGGGATCGCAGCGTGGATGCCGTTGACGACTACGTGGCCGTCGGCACTGGGGCCGGCCCCCGCACCGCGGGACACCGGCGGGTCACCACGGATGCCGAGGAGCGCCAGGTCGACGCGGGTGGAGACCGACATCGTGGTCAGACCATGTAGGTGGAGTTGATGATCGCGCCCTTGCGGGCGTAGTGGATCACCGCGTCCTGCACGTCGAGGGGATGGGCGGGGATGACACCCGCGATGAGATCCTCCTCGCGGCCACCGTGCAGGGCGAGTCCGAAGCGGCAGCAGTACACCGTGCCGCCCTCGCCGATGAACGTCTCGAGCGAGTTGTTGATGTTCTGTTCGCCGGGGAACCCGGAGTCGCCGGTGGTCGGGAACCCGCGGGTGGCCAGGCAGTTGATGGCACCGGGACCGTAGAAGTAGATCGCGGACTCGAAGCCCTTGCGCAGCGCGCGAGTGGCCTGCAGGACGGCGACGAAGCTGACCGACGACTCGTGCGCGATGCCGTGGACCATCGTGAAGTAGGTCTCGCCGTCCTCGGCCTGGTAGTCGGGGAACAACTTGGTCCCGCCGTAGATGTTCGAGCCCTTCGGGAGCGAGGGATGCGGGATCTCGGCGAGCGAGGTGGCGATGTTTGCGGCGAGGGTGTCGTCGATCTCGGACATGCGGGGCCTCCGGTGGGAATGCGGTCCGGGAGCCGAGGATTCGGCTCTCGTGACTGCCAGTACACGGGGGCGGTGTTGCACGGTGGTTCGGTCCGGAACAACGCTGTGTTACGACGGGATCCCTGTGTTGCCGGGGTGTTTCGTCACCGACTGCCGGGGATCACGACGACGTGGGGCGGCGTGCCTTGCCGGCGGTGTCCCGGATAGGATTGTGTCGCAGGGTGATCCGTCCTGGTTCACAGTGCCGACGCAGCACCGATCGTGCGAACGGGAGCACGGTGGGGTCGTCGTGACCGGCGACCGCGATGATCGCCGAGATCGTGGTCGCCTCCGGGTCGCCGTGCACCAGACACTCGTCGACCGCGGGATGGGTCAACAACTCCGCCTCGACACGAGCGGGATCGACCACCATCCCGGCGCAGTCCAGGCGATCACCGGCTCGGCCGAGGAGATACAGGAACCCGTCCGCGTCGAGGCGGCCGAGGTCGCCCGCGGTGTCCCATCCGTCGGATGTACGGGAGCTCGGCGCCCCCACATAGGCGTATCGGGCCGGGCCGTCCCTGCGCATCCACACCGTCCCGACCTCTCCGACCCCGAGGTCCCGTCCGCGCTCGTCGCGGATCGCGACCTCGGTGCCGCCGATCCCCCGGCCGACGCTGCCGGGACGATCGAGCCAGTCACGGCCGGAGATCATCGTGACGCCGAGAGACTCACTGCTGGCGTACACCTCGAGCACCCGGTCGGGACCGAGCCAGTCGATGAGCGCACGCTTGTCGGCGTCCGGACAGGGCGCCCCGAGATGGACGAGGCCGGCGAGCGCGGGCACCTCGCCCCGGAGCGATGCGGGCAGACGGACGAGCCGTCGGATGAGCGACGGCGCCGTCACCGTCCACGTCACGCCCTCCCGTCGGATCGTCTCGGGTAGTTCGACGACCGGCACGCGCGGGGCGAGCACGAGGCGGTGGTCGGTCATCAGCCCACGGAAGGCGTAGGTGAACGCGGCCGAGTGCCACAGGTCGGCGGTGACCAGCTGGGTCGAGCGTGGCGGGAGGAACGGCGCGACAGCACGATCGGGGTCGAACCAGGCCGGGGTCGTCGAGCGGACGATCTTGCGCGGCCCGGTGCTGCCCGACGACGTCGTCGCCTTCCACGAGGACGCCGCGCGGTCCGGGGCGGCGTCCGGTGATCGTCCGTCGCCGGTCACCGGGATCTCCTCGGACGGCACACAGGGCGTCGACGTCCGGGCCATACAGACCCCGATCACCGCGGCCGGTCGCGCGAGCGCGTCCAGATGCGCTCGCTCGTCGTCGGCGAGATCCGGGGGAACGGGCAGCGGGACCGCGCCGGCCTTCCACACCGCGACGACCGCCACGACGAACCGGACCGACGTGGGCAGCGCGACCGTCACCAGATCGTCGCGGCGCACACCCATCTCGGTCAGTCGACCCGCCAGACACGTCGCCGCGGCGTCGAGGTCGGCCGCGGTGATCGCCTCCCCGCCGGCGCTGTCGACGACGAGACGGGTGTCGGGCTCTCGACGGGCCCGCCGGGCGAACAGTGCACCGATGGGGGTGTCCACGCGTGGTGCCGCTCAGCCCCCGACAGCGAGTCGCAGCCCGCCTCGGACCCCGACGCGCGTCGCCACCACCTCGGCGACGTGCCGGGCGTCGGTGTCGATGCCCAGGAAGCGACCCGAGCCCCAGGTGTGCATCCACGGCAACCCGATGAAGCTCAGTCCCGGGACCTCGCTGATCCCGCGCGTCTGCATCGGGCGTCCCGCGCCGTCGAAGGCGCTGGCCTCGATCCACGACCAGTCGGGGCGGTACCCGATCGCCCACACGATCGCGGCGATCCCCGCCTCGGCGAGATCGACCTCGACGGGCTCGGATGCGGGACGCCACACCGGCTCGTAGCGTGCCGCCGGTGGAGCGTCGAGCCCCTCGCGTTCGATGTACCGGTCGATGTCGGCGCAGATCGAGTTGTAGACCGCATCGGCGCCGTCGAGCGCCGCGCCGAGGGTGGGCGCGAACCGCAGTGTCGCACCGTCGCAGTCGACGAGGTGACCGTGCAGTGCCATGCCGTCGAGGGCGAAGGCCCGCAGGTCGATGTCGCGCCCGCCGTCTCGCCCGGTCACGTAGTGGTTGGTCTTCTCCCGGGCCGGGGCCCCGCCGGGGTACTCGGCGACCGGGGTGTCGTAGAGGCCCATCTCGGCCAGCCACGTCATGACGTCGCGGCCGCGGTAGCTGCGCGCCACCCGCGGTGCGCCGCCGACCGCGAGGTGCACGGTGCGGCCGGCGAGGTGCAGGTCCTCGGCGATCTGCGCGCCGGACTGACCCGTCCCGACCACGAGCACCGCGCCCTCGGGCAGCTGCTCGGGGTTGCGGTACTGCTCCGCGTGCAGTTGCTCGATGTCCGACGGGACCCGCGCCGCGTACGGAGGGATGATCGGCAGTTGGTAGCCGCCGGTGGCGACCACCACCTCGTCGCAGGTGAGCGGATGCGCGTCGCCGTCGTCGGAGGCCACGGTCAGTTCCCATCCGCCGTCGGGTGCGTGGCGCAACCGGTCGACGCGGGTGTGGGTGCGCAGCGGCGGATGGAAGTCCTCCAGCCACCGGTCGAGCCAGCCGACCACCTCGTCCCGGGTCATGAACCCGTCGGGATCGTCGCCGTCGTAGGGGTGCCCGGGCAGACGGCAGTGCCAGTTCGGCGTCACCAGGGTGAAGGCGTCCCAGCGCGTGTCGGCCCAGTGGTGCATGGGGGTGTGCGACTCGAGGACGACGTGGTCCACGCCGGCCTCGGTGAGGTACCAGCTCACCGACAGCCCCGCCTGTCCGCCGCCCACGATCGCGACGGTGACGTGGTCGCGGCTCATCGCGCGCTCCCGGCGACGTCGGCGGGCAACTGCGGCTCCATCGCGACCACGGTCACGAGACCGTCGGGCGCGAACGTGCCCGCGCGGCCACGGATGTGCTCGGCGGTGGCCATCGCCGACGTGCAGGCGAAGCCGTAGCGCGCCCGAACCCGTTCCGCGGCCTCGTCCAGGGCGGTCGTGGCGCGGTCGGTGAACTCGGCCACGGTGTACTCGGTGCCCGTCCGCAGGTGGTCGTGCATCACCAGACTCGGCGAGTAGCAGTCGTCGCGGCTGCCGTCGGGCCACCGCACGGTGACGGTCATCTCAGGCATGGGCCAGGTCCCCTCGGGTGAGGGCCTCGTAGACGTCGGGGCGGCGGTCGCGGAGGTGGAACATCCCCCCGCGCATCGCTGCGAAGGTGCCCTCGATGTCGATGTCGGCGACAGCGAGTCCCGAGTCGAGAAGTGTTGTCGCGAGCACATTTCCGCCCGGGTCGACGACTTTCGCGTTCCCCACGTAGCGCAGTGACCCGAAGGTCCCCGACTGGTTCGACGCGATCCAGAAGACCTGGTTGTCCAGGGCACGGGCGGAGTCGAACAGGTTGAACCGGTAGGTCCAGCGGTCCTGCTGGAGGTCCTCGGCGGTGGCCGTGCGCGCCGCGGGCCACGCCGACAGGCTCGCGATGATCTGGGCGCCGTCGAGGGCCATCACACGCGCAGCCTCCGGGAAGGCCTTGTCGTAACAGATCTGCAGACCGACGCGACCGACCGGTGTGTCGAACACCCCGTAGTCGTCGCCGGACGCGTAGGACATGTTCTCGCCCAGCGGTTGGTGCACCTTGCGGTAGCTGCCGTACACGCCGCTGCCGTCGAGCACCGCGGCGGCGTTGTAGCGCATCGGCGCGCCGTCGGCGTCCTCGGCGCGTTCGCAGAACCCGATGGCGACGACCATGTCGCCGGCGATCGCTCCGACGCGGGCCAACTCGGGTCCGTCGAGGTCGATCGCGGGGGGCAGCGACACCGCGGAGTCGCGGCGGGTGTCCCCGTGGTTGCCCAGCGAGGACAGGTAGCCGCCGATGGCGGCCTCCGGGAAGACGAGGAACTCGACGCCGCGGGCACGGGCGCGGGCGACGAGATCGGTGATGAGGGTGAAGTTCTGGTCGAGGTCGCGGGTGAAATTCGCGGACACGGCGGCGATGGTCGTCATCGCACTCTCCTGCTCCGGGGGTGGGGGAACGCACACCGGTGTGTGCTGTATCCAGTAAGCGGTTCCCGCGTTGCGTAGTGGTTACGGAGAGAACAAACCGCCGCTGCCGTCTCCTCACAGCCGTCACAGGGCGGACACACACCCCAGGTGTGCGTCAGCGCGCGTCGAACGCCGCGACGATCTCCTGTGCGCCGAGAGCCGGTGTGAGGTCCCCCGCGCGGACGGCCTCCTCGGCGCGACGCCGGGCCTCCCGCACACCGGGATCGGTCTCGAGCCGGTCGGTGAGGATGTCGGTGACCATCGTCCACATCCACCGCACCTGTTGGCGGCGTCGGCGTTCGCCGAACTCCCCCGCGTCGGCGAGGACCTGCTTGTGCCGCATCACGGTGTCCCAGAACTCGGTCACACCGGAGTTCTCCAGGGCGCTCATCGTCAGCACCGGCGGATGCCACAGCGCGTCGTGGGGATAGAGAAGGTGCAGCGCGCCCCGCAGTTCCCGTGCGGCAGAGCGCGCGTCGCGCTCGTGCTTGCCGTCGGCCTTGTTCACGACGACGACGTCGGCGAGTTCGAGGACACCCTTCTTGATGCCCTGCAGCGAGTCACCGGTCCGGGCGAGGGTCAGGAAGCAGAAGCTGTCGACCATGTTGGCCACGGTCACCTCGGACTGGCCGACCCCGACGGTCTCGACGATCACGACGTCGTAACCGGCGGCTTCGAGGACCACCATCGTCTCCCGCGTCGCCTTCGCGACCCCGCCGAGCGTCCCGGACGTCGGTGACGGCCGGATGTAGGCGTCGGGATGTACCGAGAGACGTCCCATGCGGGTCTTGTCGCCGAGGATCGACCCGCCGGTCTTCGTCGACGACGGGTCGACGGCGAGTACGGCCACACGATGCCCCTGCTCGAGCAGATGCAGACCCAGCGCCTCGATCGTCGTGGACTTGCCCACCCCGGGTACACCCGTGATGCCGACGCGGTAGGAGTCACCCGAGTACGGCGTCAACTCCAACAGCATCTGCTGGGCCGCTGCCCGGTGGTCGGGGCGCGTCGACTCCACCAGGGTGATCGCCCGCGCGAGACGGGCGCGATCACCCGCGCGCACGGCAGCGGCGAGCTCACCGGGGTCGATCGACGGTGCGGGCATGGGTGGGCCGTCTACCGCCCGGGGTCGCCGGCCGGGGCGAGGGCCGAGGAGAGGTCGTGACCGAGGGACTCGCCGAGCTTGGTCACCAACTCCACCGCACTGTCGGCGATGACCGTCCCCGGCGGGAAGATCGCCGTCGCGCCTGCGGCGTGGAGCGCGTCGAAGTCACCGGGCGGGATCACCCCACCGACGACGATCATGATGTCGTCACGGCCGACGGCGGCGAGAGCGTCACGCAGCGCGGGCACCAGCGTGAGGTGTCCGGCGGCGAGCGAGCTGACGCCGACCACGTGGACGTCGTTGTCGGCGGCCTGGCGGGCGACCTCGTCGGGTGTCTGGAACAGCGGGCCCACGTCGACGTCGAAACCGAGGTCCGCGAACGCCGTCGCGATCACCTTCTGGCCGCGGTCGTGGCCGTCCTGACCCATCTTCGCGATGAGGACGCGGGGACGGCGACCCTCCGCCTCGGCGAAGGCGCGCACGACGGCGGTGGCCGCGTCGATATTGCCCACCTGGCCCGCCTCCTGCCGATACACCCCGCTGATCGTGCGGATCTCCGCCTGGTGACGACCGTAGACCTTCTCCAGCGCCTCCGAGATCTCCCCGACCGTCGCCTGGTGGCGGGCCGCCTCGATGGCCAGCGCCATCAGGTTGTCGTCGAGCGACCCTCCCCGCTCGGTCTGCGCGGCGGCCCGCGACAGGTCGGCCAATGCCCGTTCGACGGCGCCCGAGTCGCGCTCGGCGCGGAGCCGGGCGAGTTTCTCCAGCTGTTCGGCGGCGACCTTGCTGTTCTCGACCTTGAGGACCTCGATCTGCTGATCGGATTCCACCTGGTATTTGTTGACGCCGATCACCGGCTGGCGCCCGGAGTCGATGCGGGCCTGCGTCCTGGCGGCGGCCTCCTCGATGCGCAGCTTGGGGATGCCCTCGTTGATCGCCTTGGCCATGCCGCCGGCCTCGGCGACCTCCGCGATGTGGGCGCGGGCGCGCGTCGCGAGCTGGTGGGTGAGCCACTCGACGTAGTAGGACCCGCCCCACGGGTCGATCGGACGTGTCGTGCCGGACTCCTGCTGCAGCAGCAGCTGGGTGTTGCGCGCGATGCGGGCGGAGAAGTCGGTCGGCAGCGCGAGCGCCTCGTCGAGGGCGTTGGTGTGCAGCGACTGGGTGTGCCCCTGGGTGGCCGCCATCGCCTCCACACAGGTCCGGGCCACGTTGTTGAAGGGGTCCTGGGCCGTCAGTGACCAGCCCGAGGTCTGCGAATGGGTGCGCAGACTCAGCGATTTCGGGTTCTTCGGAGAGAACTCCGCGACCAGCTCGCTCCAGATGAGCCGGGCCGCACGCAGTTTCGCGACCTCCATGAAGAAGTTCATCCCGATGCCCCAGAAGAACGACAGTCGCGGCGCGAAACTGTCGATGTCGAGACCCGCGTCGAGTCCGGCGCGGATGTACTCGACGCCGTCGGCGAGGGTGTAGGCCAGCTCGAGATCGGCTGTGGCCCCGGCCTCCTGGATGTGGTAGCCGGAGATCGAGATCGAGTTGAACCGCGGCATCCGCTGCGACGTGTAGGCGAAGATGTCGGAGATGATCCGCACCGAGGGCTCGGGTGGGTAGATGTAGGTGTTGCGGACCATGAACTCCTTGAGGATGTCGTTCTGGATGGTCCCGGCGAGCTTCTCCGGTGGCACGCCCTGCTCCTCGGCCGCCACCACGTACAGCGCGAGGATGGGCAGCACGGCGCCGTTCATCGTCATCGACACCGACACCGAGCCGAGGTCGATGCCGTCGAAGAGCTGCCGCATGTCGAGGATGGAGTCGATGGCGACCCCGGCCATGCCGACGTCGCCGGCGACGCGCGGGTGGTCGGAGTCGTAGCCACGGTGGGTGGCGAGGTCGAACGCGACCGACAGCCCCTTCTGGCCGGCGGCGAGGTTCCGGCGGTAGAAGGCGTTGGACTCGGCCGCGGTGGAGAAGCCCGCGTACTGCCGGATCGTCCACGGCTGGTTGACGTACATCGTCGGATACGGACCGCGCAGGAACGGTGCGGTGCCGGGGACGGTGTCGATCGGGTGCTCGTCCGCGGCGACCTCGTCGCGGTGGGTGCGGGCGAACACCGGGGGCACCTCGATGCCCTCCGGTGTCGACCACCGCACCTGCTCGGGCGTGTAGCCGTGTGCGCTCGCCGCCACCGCGGTCAGCGCGTCGACATCGTCGTGGCCGGGGGTGGCGGTGACGGGTGCGTCGTCGACGAGGGGGACGTCGGCGAAGCTGCCGATGCCGTGGTCGGTCGGTTGTGTGGTCATGCCCGGGCCCCCGCGATGTCGGCGTCCTGTGTCGTGAGCAGGTCGAGGATGTCGGTCAGTGCGGCGACGGCATCGATGCCGAGCGACAGGAAGCCGTCGGGTCTGCGGTCGCCGTGGAGGTCGGACACGACCTTCTCGGTCCCGGCCAGCAGCACCTTCTGCACACCGGCGGCACGGAGTCCGGCGACGGTGTCGCCTGCCTCGTCGGCGTAGCGCTTGTCCGTACCGCACACCACCGCGACCGACACCCCGGTCGTGCGGGCCACCTCGGCGAGGTCGGCGCCCGCGCCGGGATCGGCGGCGGCGATGCCGGCCGCGCCGAGGAGGTTGGTCGTGAACGTCGTACGCGGGGTGTACTCGGCGGCACTCCCGAGCGTCGCGAGCAGGACCGACGGCCGGGTGCCTGCCGCGGCGAGGTGCGCATCCGCCCTGTCGCGCAACGCCTCGAACGGCGCCGCGTAGCGCATCACCGGTCGTCGCGACGCGGATTCGTCGGCGGGCACGGGCTTCTCGGCGACGTCGGGGAACTCGCTGACACCGGTGATGGCGGCGCGTCGGTGCGCGACGTCCTCGGCGCGGCGGTCACGGACGCCGGCGATGTCTGCGGCCAGCGCGCCCGAGGCGAGCACCTCCCGGTACCCGCCCTGTGCCTCGATCGTCGTGAAGACCTTCCAGGCGGCCTGCGCGGTGGCGTCGGTGAGGGACTCGACGTACCAACTGCCCGCCGCGGGATCGAGCACACGGCCCAGGTGCGACTCCTCCAGCAGGAGCAGCTGAGTGTTGACCGCCATGCGATCGGCGAACGCGCGAGAGACACCGAGGGCACCCGCGGGAAGCGCGGAGTCGAAGGGCAGGACGGTGACCTCGTCGGCGCCGCCGACGCCCGCGCCGAACGCGGCGAGTGTCGTCCGCAGCATGTTCACCCAGGGGTCGCGCTGGGTCATCATCGCCGCCGAGGTGACCGCGTGCTGGGGTGCGTCGCCGTGGTCGGGCGCGCCGAGGACCTGCGCGACGCGCGCCCAGATGCGCCGGGCGGCGCGGAACTTCGCGATCGTCTCGAACTGCTGGTCGGTCGCGGCAAGGCGGAACGCGATGGTGTCCAGGACGTCGGCGACGGCCAGACCGGCTTCCTGCCCCGCTCGGACGTAGGCCAGACCGGCAGCGACCGCTGCACCGATCTCCTGCGCGTCGGAGCCGCCGGCGTCGTGGAAGACGGTCCCGTCGACGGTGAGCGCCCGAACGTCCTCGGGGCGGGCGACCGCCGCCCTGACCAGGTCGAGCGCCTCCTCGTGCCCGACGCTCTCGGTCCCCGCGAACTGCGCGGTGAGGGTGTCCACCCCGAGGACGATGCGGGTGGTGCTCGCATCCGGCGCGGGTGCGGTGCCCGAGGCGGGGGCGGCGGCGCGGTCGTCGAGGAGATCGAACAGTGCGTGTGCGGTCGCGGTGGCGCGGGTGCCCGCGTCGAGGGTGAGCGGTGCCAGGTCGAGCAGGACGCCGTCGAGGATCCGCGGCAGGTCGGCGGGGTCGGAGGTGGGGGTCAGCCACAGCGCGCTGGTGCCGGTGGTCAGTCTCTCCAGGATGGTGGCGTTGGTGTCGGCCGGATCGGCGTCGATCGCGCCGACGCGGGTGGTGACGTGCCACCCGCGCAGGACGTCACGGCCTGCCTCCCGTCCCCGAACGAACGGGAACTGTCCGGGCAGAGGCGCCTCGGGCAGCTCGTCGGCACGGGTGTACAGCGGGTCGATGGTGATGTCGTCGTAGGTCGTCGTCCGCAGGTGGGCCGACGCCGGCCGGGAGATGTCGGCGACATCCACGCGCCGGGACTTCGCCAGGACACCGGCGACGGCGTCGTCCCAGGCCTCGCGGGCGGCCTGCAGGTCCACCTCGACCGGCGCGGTCGGGATCGGGTCACCGGGTGGTCGGTTCACGGCGAACTCCCTCGGTCGGCGACGGTCGGCGACCGTCGGGCCCGGACGTCGGCGCTGTGCGCCGTGATGGGTCTCCGGGTGCTCTCCTGTGTCTTACCTCATCCGACGATGAGACGCCCATCACACCCGTGTGAACGCTCGGTCGGGAGGGCGGTCGAGGTCGGCGGGTACCCTCGCCCGCGTGGATCGGGTGGCTCGGCGGTGGTGGGGACCGATCGTCCTGGCCGTCGCGTTCGTGGCCGTCCTCGTGGTCGTCGTGGTGGTCGGACTTCCCGGCGTCGACCGGTTCCGGGCGTGGTCGGACTCCCTCGGGCCCTGGTTCGTCGTCGTGTTCTTCCTCGCCTACGCCCTCATCTGCGTGGCCCCGATCCCGCGCACGGTCTTCACGTTGTCCTCCGGCGTCCTGTTCGGGCCGGTGACGGGTCTGGCCGTCGCGCTGGGGGCGACGATGATCTCCGCCGTCCTCGCGTTCGTGCTGGTGCGCTCGGTGGGACGGGAGGCGGTCGCCCCGCGCCTCACCCATCCCGCGGTCCGTGCGGTCGACGCGCGACTGGCGCACCGGGGCTGGCTGGCCGTCGGATCGTTGCGCCTGATCGCGCCGGTGCCGTTCTCGGTCATCAACTACTGCGCGGCACTGTCGCGGGTACGGCTCCTCCCCTACACGATCGCCACCGCCGTCGGGGTGCTGCCGGGAACGGTGTCGGTGGTGGTGCTCGGCAGCGTGCTCTCCGGCACTGCGCATCCGGCGGGACTGGCCATCTCGGTGGCGGGTGTCGTGCTGGGGGTGATCGGCCTGGGGGTCGACTCGGTCACCCCTGTTCGCCGGCCTGACCATGACGACGATGCTGTCAAGCCCAATGACTTGAAGATTGAGAATCAAGCTTCTGGACTTGATAGTAATGCGATCGACGCGCGAGAAGTCGCCCCTTCAAGCCACGAGGCTTGATATCTGACAATAAACCCTTGTAACTTGACGGTATGTACGTCGTGACGGTCGACCAGCGCCGAAGCCGGCGCGAGCGCGACCGTGTCCCCGACCTCGTCGCCCGCTTCACCGACACACCTCTCGTCCGCCCGTTCGACCGCACCGCCGGCGACGAGGTCCAGGCGGTCAGCGACGACCCCGCGGTCGTCGTCGACGTCGTCGTCGACCTCGTCGCGATGGGCGGCTGGAGTGTCGGCGTCGGTGTCGGGCCGGTCGAGCAGCCCCTGCCCAGGGTCACGCGCGCCGGCCGGGGTCCGGCGTTCGAGGCAGCCCGGGACGCGGTGACCCGCGCCAAGCGCGCACCGGGCAACGTCAGCGTCGCCGGTGGTGACCCGGTGCGTGCCGCCGACGCCGCCGCCGTACTCGCACTGTTGGCCATCGTGGTGGGACGTCGGTCGGAGGAGGGGCACCAGGCGGTGGCACGGATACGCGAGGGTGCGTCGCAGAGCGAGATCGCCGACGAACTCGGCATCAGCAAACAGGCGGTCTCCCAGCGACTGTCGGTGGCCGAGTGGCAGGCCGAACGTGACGGTCGTATCGCCGCGGTTCATCTCGTCGCCGCCTGCGACGCGTCGGAGGAGGATCCGCGATGACGGTCACGGTGATCGCCCTGGCCATGTGCGCCACCGTCTCCGTCGTGTCGAGCGCATCGCACGGACGTGTTCTGAAGACCGCTGCGGTCGCGGTGGCCACCGCGGCCCTCGCCGTGGCCGCGATCGCCTCGGCCGTCGCCTCACCCGCCGAGGGGTCCGTCCGCGGCATCGTCGTCACCCTCGTCGTGGTGGTCGCGGCGTTCGGTGGGGTCGCACTCGTACCGGTCGTGTTCGACCTCGTCGAGATCGACCACCGCGACACCGACGACCGCGACCAACTCCCGCGCGACGACGAGACGCCCCCGGAGGGGGACGACGAGACACGGCGTCGCGACGACGACACCGGCCGACGGCCCCTGCGAGGCGGTCGCGTGATCGGAGTCCTCGAACGGCTCGCCGTCGTCGGTGCCCTGGTCGCCGGCTGGCCGGAGGGCATCGCCGTCGTGCTCGCGGTCAAAGGTCTCGCCCGGTACCCGGAGATCCGCGACCAACACGCGGGCGAACAGTTCATCATCGGGACGTTCGCCTCGGTCCTGTGGGCGGTCGCCGCCGCGGGTGTCGCCCGACTCGCGCTGACCTGACGACCGAGGAGTCAGATCCCGGACGTCCCCGGATCTGCCCCGTCACCGGAGGAGGCACCCCGGCCGACCGCCGGCGAATCCGATGCACCCGCGACACCCGGCGTCGAGGACCGACCCTCCATCTCCGGCGCCACCGGCTTGCGAGCGACCGCCTCCGCCTCGGCGACAGCCTGCGCCACCTTCGGATCAGGCGCGAGATCGAACCAGTCGTCGACGTCGGAGTCGTCGCGCTGCGGCGACGAGGTGTCGTCCGACGGCTCGTAACGGAAGACGCCGTCGTCACCCTGGTTCGCGAACGACTTCGCGAAACCCTGGAGGGCAGAACCGAAGTCGGACGGGACCACCCACACCGAGTTGCCCTCACCGGCAGCCATCTCCGGTAGCTTCTGCAGGTACTGGTACGCCAGCAGCTCCGGGGTGGGCTTGCTCGACTTGATGGCCGCGAACACCTTCTCGATCGACTTCGCCTCGCCCTGCGCGTTCAGGTACTGGGCGGCGCGCTCACCCTGTGCCCGCAGGATCCGCGACTGGCGATCGGCCTCCGCGGCGAGGATGGCCGCCTGCTTGGCGCCCTCGGCCGAGAGGATCTGGCTCTGCTTGTTGCCCTCGGCGGTCTTGATCGACGACTCGCGCTGGCCCTCGGCGGTGAGGATCATCGCGCGCTTCTCGCGATCGGCCTTCATCTGCTTCTCCATCGATTCCTGGATCGACGGCGGCGGCATGATGCTCTTCAGCTCCACCCGCGCCACGCGCAGGCCCCACCGACCGGTCGCCTCGTCCAGAACCCCGCGCAGCTGGGCGTTGATCGAGTCGCGGGAGGTCAACGTCTCCTCCAGCGTCATGCCGCCGACCACGTTGCGCAGCGTGGTGGTCGCGAGCTGCTCGACACCGATGATGTAGTCGTTGATCTCGTACACGGCCGACTGCGGGACCGTCACCTGGAAGTAGACGACGGTGTCGATGGACAGCGTCAGGTTGTCCTCGGTGATCACCGGCTGGGGCGGGAAGGAGACCACCTGCTCACGCAGGTCCACCCGCGCCCGGATGCGGTCGACGAAAGGCACCAGCAGCGTCAACTGCCCCGACACCGTCTTGGTGTACCGACCGAGGCGCTCGACCACGGCGGCCTCGGCCTGCGGGATCAGCGCGACCGAGCGGAACAGGATCACGAAGGCCAGCAGCACCAGCACCCCGACGACAACGATCACTCCGACTTCCATGGCACGCTCCCTTTCTGCATCGGCCCCATTCTGTGTCGGCTGGGACCGGCCGAGATGTCAGGACTTCCAGACCACCGCGGTGGCACCGTCGATCTGCATGACCATCACGTCGTCGCCCTCGGCGTAGACCTCACCGGGATGCAACGGGCGGGCCGACCAGACCGAACCCTCGAGCCGTACCTGCCCGCCATGCGCGTCGACGGTGGTGGTCACCACCGCCGTCTTCCCCTCCAACGCCTCGGCGTTGGTGGCGAGCATCGGCCGGCGCAACAGATGACGACGCGCCACCGGACGAACCGTCGCCAACAACAGGACGCTGGCGGCGGCGAACACGATCCCGTCGACCACCACCGGCGCATCGACGAACGCGGCGGTACCCGAGGCGGCGATCGCCCCGCCCGCCAACATCAGCAGGACCAGTTCCCCGCTGAGCGCTTCGGCACCGACCAGGACCAACGCCGCGACCAACCAGATGATCGCAGCCATGGCTCCCATGGTGCCAGAAATCGGACGTGCGTCTGAGAAACCGCACGCGTTGCGCATCTGTAGGGTCCCGCCATCGACCCTCGCGACCGATCAGTCGTCGCCGCTCGCGGCGGTTCAGTCGTCGCCGCTCGCGGCGGTTCAGTCGTCGCCGCTCGCGGCGGTTCAGTCGTCGCCGCTCGCGGCGGTCACGAAGTCGATGAGCTCCTCCACACTCCGCATCAACTCCACCCGCACGTCGCGGTAGTCGCCGACCGCTCGGTTCACCCGTCGCCAACCGTCCGTCGGTGTCCCCCAGCCCAATCGGCGACACACACCGGCCTTCCACTCCTCCGACCGTGGCACCCGCGGCCACTCGGGAATGCCGAGCACCTCGGGCTTCACCGCCTCCCAGATGTCGACGAACGGGTGGCCGCGGACCATGACATCGGGACCCACCGCACGCGTCAGGCGACTCTCCTTGCTGCCCGACACCAGGTGGTCTACCAGCACCCCGGCCCGTCGTGACGGGCCCGGTCCGAACTCGGCCAACACCTCGTCGAGGTTGTCCAGACCGTCGAGACCGACCACCACCACACCCTCCGCGCGCAGATCGGCACCCCAGATGCGTTCCACCAGGGCGGCATCGTGCACGCCCTCGACGAAGATCCGGCTCGCGCGGGCCACCCGGGCGCGTGTCACCGCCGGTGCCACGGAGCCCGACGCCGTCCGCGCCGGGGCCGACGTCGGCGCGGCCGGTCGACGCAACGTGACCGCAGCGCCGTCGATCAGGAACGCGGACGGGCGCATCGCGAAGAGGCGCGTCCGACCGCGGCGGTCCTCGAGTCGGACATGATCACCGTCGTAGCCCCGCTCGAAACCCACGACCGCGCCGCAGAATCCACTCGCCGCGTCCTCGACGACGAGGTCGCGGTCGGCATCGACCATGGGCACCGTGGGCAGGGACCGTCGTCGATGGGCCGCGGCGTCGAGGACGTCGAAGCCGTACCGGTTGTCGGAGTTCGCCACCCGACGACCGTAGGAGACCACCCGACGCGCCCGCGGACGCCACGCCGGTCGGCCGACTCCTCCCGCCCGAGCCGTCTGCGTCACATCGGCACCACGGCCGCACGCCGCTATCGTGGCCGGGGTGAGTGAGATGACCGAGCACGCGGCGACCGACGGACTGCCCGCCGTCGCCGCGTTGGCGACCTGGGGGGCGGTATGGCGTGCCGGCCGCTGCTCACCGGACGATGTCGTCGATGCCCTGGTCGACGTCGCGCCCGCACACCGTGTGGTCGCCGCCGACCCCGACGCCGCGGCGATCGTCGACCTGACAGCGGCCGAGGTCGGCAGCGGTGCCCTGTTGCGTGCCGTGCGTCAGGCCGCACGCTTGCGGGTGTTGCTGCCCGCGGCCGGCGACACGCTCGGTCTCACCGGGTCGACCCTCGGGTCGGCTCTCGACACCGGTTCCGTTCTCGTGCTGTGGCTCTCGGCCGCGTCCGACGACGCGATCGGCGTGGTCGCCCGGACCGTGGCGCCCGGGTCGATCACCTGGACGGTGCGCTCGGTGGGCGCCGTACCGCGTCTACCCGATCGGGACCTCGGTGAGGCGGAACTGATGATGCGCGAGGCGATCCGGGACGCGACGACGCTGCTGTCGCGGATCGGCGGTGTCGAGTCCACGGACGGCGCACCGACCGACCTCCGCGCGCGCCTCACCGCACGAACGCAGGCCGAGACCCTCGACGTACCACCGGAATCCGGCGACCGGGTGGCTCGTGTGATCGGTCAGACCGCACAGATCGCGGCGATCCTGCACCTCGCGGCGGCCTCCCGGCCGCGGACAGGACTCACCGCCACGGGGCAGGGTCGTGCAGAAGCCGCACTCGACGATCTGGAGCGGTCGGTACGTCTCGCCCGCATGACCGCGCTCAACGCCGTCGTCGCGGAATCGGACCGCAGCCCCCGGCACTGACCACCCGGGACCGTCAGGTCGGTCGCTTCGGGCGCACCAGCGGGCAGCACCCGGGCACGCACCGTTCCCCGTTGTCGGTGCACCCCATCCCGCTGCTCTGCGTCGTCGCACCGTGGAGTTGGTCCTCGACGAGGGCGACGATCATCTGCACGTACCGGGGATCGGTGCCGACGGTCGCGGCGCGCACCATCGGCATGGACAGTTCCTCGGCCTTGTCCGCGGCCTCGGTGTCCAGATCCCACACCACCTCGAGATGATCGGAGACGAACCCGATCGGCGACACCACGGCCGCGGCGGCGCCGTCTGCGCGGATCGCCTCGAGGTGGTCGACGATGTCGGGCTCGAGCCACGGAACCTGCGGCGGTCCCGACCGCGACTGCCACACCACGTCGTGGTCGGCGACACCGACGGCGGCGGCCACCGCGGCGGACGCGGCTGTCACCTGCCGGCTGTAGAGACGGCCGCCGTCCGACGGCGGGCCGGCGGTCTCGTCGGCCGCGGTCGGCACCGAGTGCGCGGTGAACACGATCCGGGCCCCGCCGCGCACGGCATCCGGGAGACGCTCGATCGCGGCGCGCACGGCGTCGGCGCCTGCGTCGACCATCTCCGGCCGGTCCCAGTAGTGCGGCAGCTTCCGCAGGGTCATGGGGTCGCGTGCCGCGTCGGGTCGGCGCTCGGCGAGCGCGGCCAGGGCGCGTGCGATGTCCTCGTGGTACTGCGCGCAGCCGGAGTAGCCACCCCACGCCGACGTCGGGAAGACCAGAACCCGTCGGTGCCCGGCGTCGAACATCTCGACGACCGTGTCCTCGACCATCGGGTGCCAGTTGCGGTTGCCGAAGAACACCGGCAGGTCGATCCCGTTCTCCTGCAACGCCGTCTGCAGCCGGGCGATGATGTCGAGGTTCAGCTGGTTGATCGGCGACACGCCCCCGAAATGCAGGTAGTGCTCGGCCACCGCGTCGAGCCGCTCGGGCGGGACGCCGCGCCCGCGGGTGACGTTCTCCAGGAACGGCCGGACGTCGTCAGGCCCGTCGGGCCCGCCGAACGACAACAGCAGGACAGCGTCGAACCCACGGGTGCGCGGGGCCGTCATGACCCGGTGAATCCCTCGGGGAACCAGGTGTTGTGGCTGGCCCCCCCGTCGACGTACACGATCGACCCGGTGGTGCCGGGCAGCCAATCGGAGAGAAGCGCGCAGATCGACTTCGCCACGACCGTCGGGTCGTCGACGTTCCAGCCGATCGGGGACGCCCCGTCCCAGTATTCGTTGAGCATGTTCAGCTGCTTGGCGTCGTCGGTCGCGGTGCCCGCGATGGCTTTCGCGGCCAGCGTCTTGATCGGGCCCGCGGCGACCAGGTTGGAGCGGATGCGCTTGGCCTGCCCCACTTCTCGCGCGACATAGCGGTTCACCGACTCGAGCGCGGCCTTCGCGACGCCCATCCAGTTGTAGTACGGCATCGCGGTACGCGGGTCGAAGTCCATGCCGACGATGGAGCCACCCTCGTTCATCACCGGCAGCACCGCACGGGCCAGCGACGCATAGCTCCAGGCGGAGATCTCGAACGACTTGGCGGCGTCGGGACCGGGCGCGTCGAGGAACGGCACCGCGTCGGGTCCCATGAGGTTCTTGGGGGCCATGGCGATGGAGTGCAGCACGCCGTCGACGCCCTCGGGTGCCAACTCCCGCACCTTGTCGGCGAGTTCGCCGAGGTTCTCCTCATCGGTGATGTCGAGCCCGATCGCGGGCGGCACCTCCTTCGGCAGCCGCTTGGCGATGCGGTCGATGAGGCGGAGCCGCTCGGGGATGCCCGTGATGATGACGGTGGCGTCCTGCTCCTGGGCCATCGCCGCGGCATGGAACGCGATCGAGGAATCGGTGATGATCCCGGTGATCAGTACGGTCTTGCCCGCGAGCAGTCCGCTCATGGAAGTCCCCTCGTGTCGTTGCTGGTGTGGTGGCAGATCGTGCGACGTGTGTCCGGTCAGTGGCCCATGCCGAGGCCGCCGTCGACCGGGATGACCGCACCCGAGACGTAGGCCGAGTCCTCGGAGGCGAGCCAGCTCACGACGGCGGCGACCTCCTCGGCGCTGCCGGTGCGCCCGGCCGGGATGATCTTGGTGACCTGCTCGCGGTACTCGTCGGGAAGTGCGGCGGTCATGTCGGTGTCGATGAAACCGGGCGCGACGACGTTGGCGGTGATGGACCGGGTGCCCAGCTCGCGGGTCAGCGAGCGCGCCATGCCGATCAGGCCGGCCTTCGACGAGGCGTAGTTGATCTGACCCGGCGTGCCCATCGTCGCGACCGCCGAGCCGAGGAAGATGAAACGACCGAAACGCTTGCGCAGCATCGACCGACAGGCCGCCTTCGCCACGCGGAACGACCCGGTCAGATTGGCGTCGACGACCTTCTCGAACTGCTCCTCGGTCATGCGCATCAGCAGCGTGTCGTCGGTGGTCCCGGCGTTGGCGACGAGCACCTCGACGGGCCCCTGGTGCTCCTCGATCTCGGCGAAGGCCCGCGTGACGGCCTCGGAGTCGGTGACGTCGCACTGCACACCGAACAGTCCTTCCGGGGCTCCCGAGGACCGGTGGGTGACGGCGACACGGTGGCCGTCCTCGGCGAGGCGGCGGGCGATCGCGAGGCCGATGCCCCGGTTGCCACCGGTCACCAGGACCGAGCGGGACGGGCCGCCGGAGCGGGTGGTGGCGGGGGGCTGCGACGCGGACTCTGCCATGCGGGTCAACCTATCGTCCGACACCCGTGCCGACGACACCGCGGTCCCCCGGCGGAGCGGTGTGCACTCACGGCAATCGGCGGTTCATCGCGATCGCGCCGATCGCCGCGATGAGCACGAGGATCGTCCCCGCGATCACCCACGGCCGGGAGTTGTCGCCGCGTTGCGTCTCGTAGCCGATCTGCTTCTGCAGTGTGTCGTAGACGCGGTTGAGCTCGTCGAGCGTCGAGGCGGTGAAGAACTCCCCGCCCGAGAGGTTCGCGATGCGGTTGAGCGACGCGTCGTCGACCGGGACCGGGATGCGGTCGCCCTCCAGATCGACGGTGCCGGTCAGGGTGCCGAAGGAGATCGTGTTGATCGGGATCTTCTCCTCCTTCGCCTTGCGGGCGGCGGTGAAGGCGCCCCGCGGGTCGTTCGGGTCGTCGGGGACCGTCTCCTTGCCGTCGGACTCGAGCACGATCCGCGCCGGCGGCGCACCCTTGTCGCCACCGAGGACCGCGTTGAGTGTCTTGATCTGCTCGATCGCCGCGAAGATGCCCTCGCCGGTCGCCGTCTTGTCCGCGAGCTGCAGTTTGTCGACCGCGGCCTTGGTGGCGTCGTGATCGGGTGTCGGCGAGACGAGCGTCGCCGCGGTCCCCGCGAACGAGATCAACCCGAGGTTGATCCCGTCGGTGAGGTCGTCGGCGAACTTCTTCGCCGCCTGCTGCGCGGCACGGATGCGCGACGGTGCGACGTCGGTCGAGTTCATCGACCGTGACACGTCGATCACGAGGATCACGGTTGCCTTGTTGCGCGGCACCCGACGATCGGCCTGCGGACCGGCCAACGCGACGGTGAGCAGGATCAGCCCGACCAGCATCAGCGCGATCGGGGCATGCCTGAACCTGTTCCGCTGGGGCGGGACCACCGTGTCGAGCAGTTCCAGGTTGGCGAACGTGATCGCACGGGAGTGCCGACGCCGCTGCATGTAGACGTAGCCGACGCCGAGCGCGGCGACGACGACCAGCAGCAACAGCCACCACGGTGTGGCGAGCTGGCTCATCGGGCGGCTCCCGCGACCGCACCCGCATGCAACCCGCGTCGACGGCGCGCGACGAATCGCACGACGTCGGCGATCCAGTCCCGA
The DNA here is from genome assembly GCF_054332755.1 of Williamsia sp. SKLECPSW1. Lineage (NCBI taxonomy): Bacteria > Bacillati > Actinomycetota > Actinomycetes > Mycobacteriales > Nocardiaceae > Williamsia > Williamsia sp. SKLECPSW1. The sequence continues at coordinate 303,065 of NZ_JBTGLI010000002.1, forward strand.
TCCGTGCGCAGGCTCATCGTCGGAGCACCGCACGTGCGCAGGACGCGGTGCACGTCGGCCTGATGCGCCGCAGCGGCGCGCGCGTAGTCGGAGCGGACCTTCTCGGTCACGGTCAGCTCGCGGGTCGCACCGCTCTCCGCGTCGCGCAGGATGATCTCCCCGACCGCGGGCAACTCGAGATCGCGGGGGTCGAGCACCTCGACGCCGAGGACCTCGTGGTGGCCGCCGACGGCACGCAGGGGGCGATCCCAGTCGATGGGTCCGAGGAAGTCGCTGACGATGACCGCGAGCCCACGTCGTCGCTGGGGGCGGCGCAGCGCGTCGACGGCGCCGGCGAGGTCGCCGCGTACACCCTCGGCGCTACGGCGGGTGGTGGCCACGGTCGACAGCAGCGACATCGCGTGCGCGCGACCCGATCGCGCCGGGACCCGGACGATGCGGTCGCCGGTGGCGACGATCGCGCCGATGCGGTTGCCGCCGCCGAGCGTCAGATGGGTGACGGCGGCGCAGGCCGCCACGGCCAGGTCCCGCTTGGTGCCGCCGGTCGTGCCGAAGTCGAGGCTCGCCGACATGTCGACGACGAGCCACGTCTCCAGTTCCCGGTCGGCCACCATCTGCCGTACATGCGGGTGCGTCGTGCGGGCGGTGACCGACCAGTCCATCCGGCGGACGTCGTCACCGGGCTGGTACAGACGCGCCTCACCGGGTTCGGATCCCGGGCCCGGGATGAGTCCCATGTGGTCGCCCTGCAACACCCCGTCGAGCTTGCGACGGACGGTGAGCTCGAGCGTCTTCAGCGCCGCGGTCAGGGTCGGGTCGTCGAGTGAACCCCCACCGAACGACGGCAGGCGGTCAGCCTCGGCCATCGGCGACCGGTGCGGGCGGCGGGTTCTGTGCACCGACCGGCGGCTGACCGTACTGCGGCGGCTGGCCACCCGGGCCGCGCGGCGGACCCTGCTGGGGTGCACCCTGCTGGGGCGGACCTTGAGGGGGCTGGCCGTTCGGGCCACCGGGGCCCGCGGGTGCGCCGACGGGCTGCGACGCCACCTGGGGCAGACCGACGGTCTGCAGGATGCGTGTGATGACCCGATCGGCGTCGACCTCGTCGGCGAGGGCGTCGTAGCTGAGCACGAGCCGATGGCGCAGCACGTCGGGGATGATCTCGACGACGTCGGAGGGGATGACGTAGTCGCGGCCGCGGACCAGTGCGAGCGCGCGGGCCGAGGCGACGATGCCGAGGGTGGCGCGCGGCGACGCACCGTATGCAAGCCAGCCGGCGACGTCGGTGAGGCCCACGGTCTCCGGTCGTCGTGTCGCGGTGATCACGCGGACGACGTAGTCGACGAGCGCGTGATGGACGAACACCGTCGACGCCAGTTGCTGCAGTCGCACGGTGGCCGCCGGGTCGAGGACCTGGTGGGCCGACGGCGGCCGGTTGCCCATCCGGTAGACGATCTCGCGTTCCTCCTCGACCGACGGGTAGTCGACGAGGACCTTGAACAGGAAGCGGTCGCGTTGTGCCTCGGGCAGCGGGTAGACGCCCTCGTTCTCGATGGGGTTCTGGGTCGCCATGACCAGGAACGGCTCGGGCATCGGGAACGTCTCGCCGCCGATCGACAGGTGTCGCTCGGCCATGACCTCCAGCAGTGCCGACTGGACCTTCGCCGGGGCGCGGTTGATCTCGTCGGCGAGCAGGAAGTTCGCGACCACCGGACCGAGCTCGGTGTCGAAGGTCTCGCGTCCCTGGCGGTAGATGCGTGTGCCGATGAGGTCGGTCGGGACGAGGTCCGGGGTGAACTGGACACGGGAGAACGACCCGCCGATGACACGGGCGAACGTCTCGACGGCCAGCGTCTTGGCGACGCCGGGCACGCCTTCGAGGAGGATGTGTCCTCGGGCGAGCAGCCCGACGAGGATGCGCTCGACCAGGGCGTCCTGCCCGACGATGACGCGCTTGACCTCGAACATGGTCCGCTCGAGGAGCTTCACGTCGGCGTCGGTCAGACCCACCTGCCCGTCCTGCTCGGTTCGGGTCCCGCCACCGTCGTGCGTCTGGGTCACGCGTCTTCCTCCACCGGTCGTCTCACCTGCTGGGGCCTGGTCCGTCCGGTGTGAGCCGGACGCATGTCGTCCCCGAGGGTAGCGGTCCGGATGGACTGCGCCCGGTCACCGCGTCGGAGGCGCGAGATGTCACCGCGTCGGAGGCGCGAGATGTCACCGCGTCGGAGGCGCGAGATGTCACCGCGTGGGGCCGCGGGCGGACTACCCGGTGAGACGGACGACGTACGGCATGGCGCCGCTGGTCCGCAGGGGCGAGATCTTCACGAACGACCCCGACTCCGGCGCCTCGACCATCTGGTTGTTGCCCAGGTAGAGCGCGACGTGCTGGCTGGCGTTGGGGCCGTAGAAGATCATGTCGCCTCGTTGCATCTGCGAGAGCGGCACGTGCGGACCGGACGTGTACTGGTAGCCGGTGTAGTGCGGCAGCGAGATCCCGATGCCCGCGAAGGCGTACATCATCAGTCCCGAGCAGTCGAAGCCGACCTTGTTGTAGTCGCCGTAGCTGTCGGCCACGCCGCCGTCGCGGATGCCCTTGGTGGGACCGCTGGCGTTGCCGCCGCCCCACGAGTACGGCACGCCGAGCTGTGACAGTGCCCGGTTGACGACGATCTCGACCGCGGCCGAACCGGTGACGCCCGGCGTCACCGAGGTGGCGCCGCCTCCACCGGAGTTGCCGCTGGACGTGCCCGATCCGCCGTCGGTCCCGTCGATGTCGGTGTGCGAACCGGTGATCGAGGCGATGACCTGCGCGACGACCTGCTGTGCGGTGTCGACGGCGAGCTTCGCCGCTGCCTGTGCGGCGATCTGGAAGGCGGACTGGGCCGCGGTTACGACCGCGTCGCGCAGCGGGTCGAGCGGTGACGCCGCGTTCACCCGGCCGGGGATGACCGCCGCGACGCCGCCGGGGCTCGGCGCGGGGGCCGCTGCCGGCGTGCTGCCGGGTGCGCCGCCGGCGTCGGCTCCCGCGGGCGCGGGGACCGGGGCCGCCGCGGGCACCCGCCCACGCAGGGCGTCGAGTTGCTGCTGGGCCGCGTCGCGCGCAGCGGACAACTTCGCCTTGGTGGCGTTCTCGGTCTTCGCGGCCGCCACGGTCTGGGCGATCGCGGCGACCGCGTCGTCCTTGCGCTGCGCGGCTTCCTGTGCGGCGCGTGCGGCCTGTTTGCGCGTCGCGTTCGCGGTGGCGACGCGGTTGGCCTTCTCGTTGCGGGAGACCTTCAGCTTCTGGATCGTCGCCTGCTGGTCGCGCGTGAGCTGCGCGATGACGCCGGCCCGGTCGAGGACCGCGGCCGGGTCACCGGAGGCGAGGACGCCCGCGAGGGAGGCCTGATTGCTGCCCTGGCGGTAGAGGTCCCGTACGAACGAGTCGAAGTTCTTCTGCGCGGCCGCGATCTGGTCGTCGGCGCGCTTGAGGGCGTCGGTGGATCCGTTCACGGCGAGCGTCGAGAGTCGCTCTTGGTCCCGGGAGGTCTGCAGGTCGACGAGCGCCCGGTTGGCCGCCTCGCGCTTGATCGCCAGGGACGCGTCGATGTCGGCCAGTCGCTGGTCGACGTCGGCGATCTGGTTGATCAGGCCCGCGATCCCCGACGGTCCGCGGGGCGCGGGTGCGGCGGGCTCGGCCGAGACCGTTCCCACGCCCACCCCGAGCAGCCCGACGGCCACGAGGAGTGTCACCGCCGCGGCGGTCATCACCCGCAGTCCGCGGGCCGGGAGGTCGGGACGGTCGTGCAGCCCGTCGCCGGGGTCCGTCGGACGGGTGGGGCCGTGGCTCACGGCGGGGTGGCGGCGCGGGTCGGCGGGATCGAACGACTCCCGACGACCGCATGCGGAACGTCGCCTCACAGATGACTCCCTCGCAGAACGGACATGCGATCGGCGGGTGGCGACACAGCGGCGTCTGCCGAACGTCGACCCACCCCCGAAGTGCGCCACGGGAGGTGTCAACTTCCCCATCAACACCACCAATGACATGTCGAACCGTACGCCACAATCGCCACCAGTGAAACATGAGTAACAAATTACAATGGCGTGATTACCTGCGGAAATGCCGCACCGGAGGCCGTTCCGGCGTCTGATCTGGAGAACTACACCGACGTCATTTGATGCGTGATCGCGAATTGCTAATTCGCCGACGTGGTGTGAGCCCGTCGGTGCGGCGTGTCAGGGCGTGGGAGGAGTCCCCGAGGCGCTGCCGTCCGAGGAGTCCGGCGCCGTCGCCGACCCCTCGTCCGACTTCGCCGCGACGCTCGCCGTCGCCGGCGACGTGGCTCTGCGGCCACGGACCTGAAGGATGCGCGCGACGACCGCTGCGATCGCGACGACCGCGACGAGCACGAGCGTCACCACGGTCCACGGGATCTGCGTCTGGACCGTCATCCGGTCGAGGATCTGCTGGGCCCCCTGCGCCGGCTGCGAGACGGTCAGGTTGTCCTGGGCCTGCTCGAGCTGCACCCGGCTGAAGTCGTCGGAGGCCGAGCCGATGGTGTCCGGGCCGAACACGATGACGGTGCCGCCCGTCTCCTTCTGGATCGCTGTCGCGATGTCGCGGTAGTAGGTGAAGACGGGCTGCCTGTCCTGGAGCACGACGAAGTACATGTCGTGGCCTTTGGCCTTCGCCTCGGCCACCACCTTCTCGAGCCCGACCACGTCGTCAGCAGGTGCGGAGACGTGGTCGGCGGCCAGGTCGGACTCGATCGCGGTCAGGTCGACGTCGTCGGGGATCACGGTGAGCGACGGCGCCGAGTAGAGGATTGCGCGGACGTCCGCGGGATGCGTGCCTGCGACCTGAGGGCCGGCGAGCATGGGGCCGACGGTCATGGCCGGTGACTCCTCTGGCGACGGGTGTGGGCACGCGTGAGGGCGCCCCGGGGTGACGGATGCACAGTACGACAGCGCGACGCCCCCGCGATGTTCACCCGCCGGGAGATGTCGTTCACCCGTTGTGCCCAACCAGTACGCCCGTACTGCTAGACTGGGTGCACGTTCGCGCCCCGCCGGCCCGCGGGGCGCAGGACACGTCAGCGCCGGCGCAGCCCCGTCGGCGACGAGAGGTCGGCGTATCAGCGACGTCGACCAACCGAGGAGTGGAGTGTTGCGTGAGCTCGTCAATTGATTCGTTCGGCGCCAAGGGGACCCTGCAGGTCGGCGACAACTCGTATGACATCTACCGCCTGAGCGCGGTGGAGGGCGTCGACCGCCTCCCCTACGCGCTCAAGGTGCTCGCGGAGAACCTGCTGCGCACCGAGGACGGCGCCAACATCACCAAGGAGCACATCCAGGCCGTCGCCGGATGGGACCCCGAGGCCGACCCGAGCATCGAGATCCAGTTCACGCCGGCGCGCGTGATCATGCAGGACTTCACCGGCGTGCCCTGCATCGTCGACCTGGCGACCATGCGTGAGGCGGTCGAGGAGCTCGGCGGCGACCCGGACAAGGTGAACCCGCTGGCGCCCGCCGAGATGGTCATCGACCACTCCGTCATCATCGAGGCGTTCGGCAACGCCCAGGCCTTCGAGCGCAACGTCGAGATCGAGTACCAGCGCAACGAGGAGCGCTACCAATTCCTCCGCTGGGGCCAGGGCGCCTTCGACGACTTCAAGGTCGTCCCGCCCGGTACCGGCATCGTCCACCAGGTCAACATCGAGCACCTCGCGCGCTCGATCATGGTGCGTGACGGCGTCGCCTACCCCGACACCTGTGTCGGCACCGACTCGCACACCACCATGGAGAACGGCCTGGGCGTCCTGGGCTGGGGCGTCGGCGGCATCGAGGCCGAGGCCGCGATGCTGGGCCAGCCGATCTCGATGCTCATCCCCCGCGTCGTCGGCTTCAAGCTGTCCGGCGAGACCAAACCGGGCGTGACCGCCACGGACGTCGTCCTCACCATCACCGAGATGCTGCGCAAGCACGGCGTTGTCGGCAAGTTCGTCGAGTTCTACGGCAAGGGTGTCGCCGCGGTGCCGCTGGCCAACCGCGCCACGATCGGCAACATGAGCCCCGAGTTCGGCTCGACCTGCGCCATGTTCCCCATCGACGAGGAGACCATCAGCTACCTCAAGCTGACCGGCCGCAGCCAGGAGACGCTCGACCTCGTCGAGGCCTACGCCAAGGAACAGGGCATGTGGCACGACGGCGACAAGGAGCCCGTGTACTCCGAGTACCTCGAACTCGATCTCGCCGACGTCGTCCCGTCCATCGCCGGCCCGAAGCGTCCCCAGGACCGCATCGAGCTGTGGGACGCGAAGAACGCCTTCCGCAAGGACATCCACAACTACGTCGACGGCGGCGACGGCGTCGAGCAGAGCAAGCTCGACGACGCCGTCGAGGAGACGTTCCCGGCGTCGGATCCGGCCACGCTGAGCTTCGCCGACGACGACTCCGCCCCGCTGCACTCGGCGGCGCGCAACGCCGAGGGCCGCCCGTCGAACCCCGTCACGGTCGAGTCGACCGAGCGCGGGAAGATGATCCTCGACCACGGCATCGTCACGATCGCGTCGATCACCAGCTGCACCAACACCTCCAATCCGTCGGTGATGCTCGGCGCCGCCCTCCTCGCCCGCAACGCGGTCGAGAAGGGTCTCACCAGCAAGCCGTGGGTGAAGACGTCGATGGCCCCCGGGTCGCAGGTCGTCACCGGGTACTACGAGAAGGCCGGCCTGTGGCCGTACCTGGAGAAGCTGGGCTTCTTCCTCGTCGGCTACGGCTGCACCACCTGCATCGGCAACTCCGGCCCGCTGCCGGAGGAGATCTCGAAGGCGATCAACGAGAACGACCTGACCGCCACCGCGGTGCTGTCGGGCAACCGCAACTTCGAGGGCCGCATCAACCAGGACGTCAAGATGAACTACCTGGCCTCGCCGCCGCTGGTCATCGCCTACGCCCTGGCCGGGACGATGGACTTCGACTTCGAGACCGATCCGCTCGGTCAGGACACCGACGGCAACGACGTGTTCCTCAAGGACATCTGGCCCTCCGGTGAGGAGATCCAGAAGACGATCGCCGAGTCGATCTCGCCCGAGCAGTACGCGGCCGACTACGCCGACGTGTTCAAGGGCGACGAGCGGTGGCGCAACCTGCCCACCCCGGACGGCAAGACGTTCGAGTGGGACCAGAAGTCGACCTACGTGCGCAAGCCTCCGTACTTCGACGGGATGCAGCGTGAGCCCGAGCCGGTCACCGACATCTCCGGTGCACGCGTGCTGGCGAAGCTGGGCGACTCGGTCACCACCGACCACATCTCCCCCGCGTCGACGATCAAGCCGGGAACCCCGGCGGCGCAGTACCTCGACGAGAACGGGGTGGCGCGTAAGGACTACAACTCGCTGGGCGCTCGTCGCGGCAACCACGAGGTGATGATCCGGTCGACCTTCGGCAACATCCGCCTGCAGAACCAGCTGCTGGACGGGGTCTCGGGTGGCTACACCCGTGACTTCACCCAGGACGGTGGCCCGCAGTCGTTCATCTACGACGCCGCACAGAACTACGCGGCGCAGAACACGCCGCTGGTCGTGCTCGGCGGCAAGGAGTACGGCACCGGGTCGTCGCGCGACTGGGCGGCGAAGGGCACGAGCCTGCTGGGTGTCCGGGCCGTCATCACCGAGAGCTTCGAGCGCATCCACCGCTCGAACCTGATCGGTATGGGTGTCATCCCGCTGCAGTTCCCCGAGGGCGAGTCGCACAAGTCGTTGGGCCTCGACGGCACCGAGACGTTCGACATCACCGGGATCGAGGAGCTGAACAACGGCACCACCCCGGAGACGGTCCACGTCACCGCCACGAAGGAGGACGGCGAGACGGTGGAGTTCGACGCGAAGGTCCGCATCGACACCCCCGGTGAGGCCGACTACTACCGCAACGGCGGAATCCTGCAGTACGTGCTGCGCAACATGATCGGCGACTGAGCAGGACCACCCGATGTCCGCGCGCCCCGGCCCCGCCCACGGGACCAGGGCACGCGCCCATCGCCGTCGCGTCGATCGAGGAGAGGGGGCGCAGCTGTGCCACGCGTGAGCGAAGACCATCTGGCGGCGCGTCGCCGGGAGATCCTCGACGGCGCTCGACGCTGCTTCGCCGAGTACGGCTACGACGGCGCCACCGTCCGGCGGCTCGAGGACGCCACGAGCCTGTCGCGGGGTGCGATCTTCCACCACTTCCGGGACAAGGAGGCGCTGTTCCTCGCGCTCGCCCACGAGGACGCCGAGCGTATGGCCGACGTCGCTGCCGAGCAGGGGCTCGTGCAGGTCATGCGGGACATGCTCGACCACCCCGAGGACTTCGACTGGCTCGGCACGCGCCTGGAGATCGCGCGGAAGTTGCGGTCCGACCCCGACTTCCGGTCGGAGTGGGTGGCCCGCTCCATCGATCTCGAAGCCGCCACGCTGGCCCGGCTCGAACGTCAACGCAGCGCGGGCAGACTCCGCGACGACCTCCCCACCGAGGTCATCGTGCAGTACCTGGATCTCATCCTCGACGGTCTCATCACCCGACTGGCGTCCGGCCACCGCGGTCGCGATCTGCACGCCGTCCTCGACCTCGTGGAGGAGTCGGTCCGCCGCCCGCGCGCGGAGTAGACATGACCGGCGCTGTCGGTGACCACCTCCCACCCGATGCGGTGCTCGCCGTCGTCGGCGGGAGACCGGTCGTCCCCGTCTGGCGCAACGACGCCGGCGGCGTGACCTACGCGGTCGGCACCCCGCCCGCCGCCTATCTCAAGTGGCAACCCGATCACCCGGCGATCTCGCCGTACGACGAGTTCGATCGGCTCGCGTGGGCGGTCCGACAGGTCGCGGTCCCGGAACCGCTCGATCGCGGGTCCTGCCTGCTCGACGACGGGACCGCGGTGTCCTGGTTGCTCACCCGCGCGATCCCTGCGTCGAGCGCTGTCGACCCACGATGGTCGTCGCGGGGTCGCGCCGCCGCTCGCGCCGTGGGTGAGGGCCTCCGACGATTTCACGAGGGACTCCCCGTGGACGACTGCCCCTGGAGCTGGTCGCCGACCGACCGGATCGCGGATGCGCGGCGACGCGGGGTGCGTGTTCCGGCGGAGCTCGAGACGCCACCTGTCGAGGACCGTGTCGTCTGCCACGGGGACGCGTGCTGTCCCAACACCCTGGTGGACGACTGCTGCCGCGCGGTCGCCCACGTCGATCTGGGCCGGCTCGGGGTGGCGGACCGGTGGGCAGACCTGGCCGTGGCGGCGATGAGTGCGGGTTGGAATTTCGGTGCGGACCTGGAGGACGAGGTGTACGCCGGATACGGCATCGAGGCGGACCCCGTACGGATCGGCTACTACCGCCGCCTGTGGGTGAGCACCTGACCTCAATGCGACAGTTTGGCGATTCTGTTCCATTACCGGCGTAGGTGTGGTTATCCTGTCGCAATGTTCCCAGGAGTGTTCGCGGCGACGACGCCCGACAAGCCCGCAGCCGTACTCCCTGCGACCGGTGAGCAGATCACCTACGCCGAACTCGACGAGCGGTCCATCCGGCTGGCGAACCATCTCCGGGAACTCGGGCTCCGGCGCGGCGACTGCATCGCGCTCGTGTCCACCAACGACCTCCGTGTCTTCGAGGTCTACTGGGCCGCACTGCGGTCCGGGCTCTACATCACGCCGGTGAACCACCACCTGACCGCCGCCGAGACCAACTTCATACTCGGCGACTGCGGTGCGCGTGTCCTGTTCGCCTCCGCGGGGGGGGGAGGAGAAAAGGANGGGCTCTACATCACGCCGGTGAACCACCACCTGACCGCCGCCGAGACCAACTTCATACTCGGCGACTGCGGTGCGCGTGTCCTGTTCGCCTCCGCGGCGTCGGCCGACGCAGTCGCCGACGCCGCGGAGGTCACCACCCTCGAACACCGCATCGCCTGGGGTGGGATCGACGGATTCGAGTCCTACGACGACGTTCTCGCGGCAGCATCGCCGCAGAAGCCGACCAGCCAGCCCCGCGGGCACGACATGCTCTACTCGTCGGGGACCACGGGCCGCCCCAAGGGGATCCAGCCGCCCCTGCCCGAGGGCGAGGTGGACCAGGTCCCCGACATCTACACCGTGATCTTCTCCGGGATGTACGGCTTCGACGCCGACACCGTGTACCTCTCCCCCGCCCCGCTGTATCACGCTGCGCCGCTGCGGTATTGCGGTATGACGCAGTCGGTGGGTGGCACGGTCGTCGTGATGGACCGCTTCGACCCGGAGGAGGCGCTGCGCCTCGTCGAGAAGTATCACGTCACCCACAGCCAGTGGGTGCCGACGATGTTCGTGCGGATGCTCAAGCTGCCGAAGGAGGTCCGCGACCGCTACGACATCTCCTCGATGAAGGCCGCCATCCACGCCGCCGCGCCGTGTCCGGTGCACGTCAAGCGCGCGATGATCGACTGGTGGGGTCCGGTGATCTACGAGTACTACTCGTCGACCGAGGCGATCGGTGGCACGTTCATCGACTCCGCGGAGTCACTCGCGCACCCGGGATCGGTCGGCAAGCCACTGCTCGGTGTCATCCACGTCTGCGACGACACGGGGACGGAACTGCCCGTCGGTGAGACCGGGACCGTGTACTTCGAGCGGGAGACCAAGACGTTCGAGTATCACAACGATCCCGAGAAGACCGCTGCGGCAGAGCATCCCGATCATCCGCTGTGGGCCACCACCGGCGACATCGGTCACGTCGACGCCGACGGTTACCTGTACCTGACCGACCGCAAGGCCTTCATGATCATCTCGGGCGGGGTCAACGTCTACCCGCAGGAATCGGAGAACGTCCTCATCGGTCACCCCGCCGTGTTCGACGTCGCCGTGATCGGTGTGCCGAACGACGAGTTCGGTGAGGAGGTGAAGGCATGCGTCCAGCTCGAGGAGGGGTACACGGGCTCGGACGAACTCGCCGCAGAGCTCGACGCCTTCGTCCGTGAGCAGCTCGCCGCCTACAAGGTGCCCCGCAGCTACGACTTCGTCCACGAACTCCCGCGGACACCGACCGGCAAGCTCGTCAAGGGCAAGCTCAAGGCCGCCTACGCCTGACGGTGCCTGTCGCGGGACTCACGCGAGCTCGATGAGCTCCCTGACAGAGCAGAGGAGCTCATCTCCGCGCAGGGCCCTCAAGCGAGCTCGATGAGCTCTGTCACAGAGCAGAGGAGCTCATCTCCGCGCAGGGCCCTCAAGCGAGCTCGATGAGCTCCTGGTACTCGGCGGACCAGTGGTCCTCGGTGCCGTCGGGCAGGAGGATCACGCGCTCGGGCTCCAACGCCGCCGCGGCGCCCGGATCGTGGGTGACCAGGACGACGGCGCCGGCGTAGGTGCGCAACGCGTCGAGGACCTGCTCCCGGGAGATCGGGTCCAGGTTGTTCGTCGGCTCGTCCAGCAGCAGGACGTTCGCCGCCGACGACACCAGGCCGGCCAGCGCCAGGCGGGTCTTCTCGCCGCCGGACAGGGTCCCGGCCGGCTGGTCGAGCTGGGGGCCGGTGAACATGAACGCACCGAGCAGTCCCCGGAGGTCCTGTTCGCCGGCGTCCGGCGCGGCGTGACGGATGTTCTCCCACACCGAGGCCATGTCGTCGATGGTGTCGTGCTCCTGCGCGAAGTACCCCAGCTTCAGCCCGTAGCCCGGCTCGATGGAACCGAGGTCCGGCTTCTCCACGCCCGCCAACAGTTTCAGCAGGGTCGTCTTGCCCGCACCGTTGAGACCGAGCACGACGACTCGGCTGCCACGGTCGATGGCGAGGTCGACGCCGGTGAAGATCTCCAGCGAGCCGTAGGTCTTCGTCAGCTCCTTGGCCATCAGCGGCGTCTTGCCGCATGCGGTCGGATCCGGGAAACGGATCTTCGCGGTCTTGTCGGCCACGCGCTCCTCGTCGAGGGCGTCGATCATCTTGTCGGCCCGTTTGAGCATCTGTTGCGCGGCGGCGGCCTTCGTGGCCTTCGCCCCCAGCTTGGCCGCCTGCGTCCGCAGGGCGCTCGCCTTCTTCTCGGCGTTGGCGCGCTCACGTTTGCGACGCTGCTCGTCGGTGGCGCGGGCGTCGAGGTATTTCGCCCACCCCATGTTGTAGACGTCGGCCTCGCCGCGCACGGCGTCGAGGAACCAGACCTTGTTCACGACGTCACCGAGCAACTCCACGTCGTGACTGATGACGACGAGGCCGCCGTAGTGGTTCTGCAGGAAGCTGCGCAACCAGGTGATGGAGTCGGCGTCGAGGTGGTTGGTCGGTTCGTCGAGCAGCAGGGTCGTGTTGGACTTGCCGCCACCGGTGGACGCCGCGAAGAGGATGCGGGCCAGTTCGATGCGTCGACGCTGTCCGCCGGACAGCGTCGAGAGCGGCTGACCGAGGACGCGATCGGGCAGGGCGAGGCTGTGGCAGATGCGCGCTGCGTCGGACTCGGCCTCGTAGCCGCCGAGGGAGGAGAACCGCTCCTCGAGTCGGCCGTAGCGGGCCACGGCCTTGTCCCGGGTGTCGTCGTCGGCCGCCTCGGCCATCAGCGCCTGCTGCTTCTCCATGTCGCGGACCATCGTGTCGAGCCCGCGGGCGGAGAGCACCCGGTCCTTCGCGAGGACGCCGAGGTCGCCCTCCTTGGGATCCTGCGGGAGGTAGCCGACGTCGCCGGTGCGCGTCACGCTCCCGGCGTACGGCTCGCCCTCACCGGCGAGGATCCGCAGGGTCGTCGTCTTGCCGGCACCGTTGCGGCCCACGAGGCCGATCCGGTCGCCGGCCTGGATGCGCAGGGCAGGGCCCGGGGCGGACAGCAGGGTCCGCACGCCTGCCCGCACCTCGAGGTCCGTTGCCGTGATCACGACGATTCAGTCTACGGACCGGTGCAAACCGGTTCTGTCCGCCGCGACGGGTTGACCTGCCCGGACGACAGGGGTCGTCGACTAGCGTCGGTGATGTGACCGATGTGACACAGACCCTGTCCGGGCGTACAGCCCTCGTCACCGGCGCCAGCCGCGGGATCGGTCTCGCGACCGCGACCGCGCTGGCAGCCCGGGGCGCAACCGTGACGATCACAGGACGCAAACCCGATGCGCTCGCCGCCGCGGTCGACGCCGTGCGCGCGCAGGTGACCGGCGCCGACGTGCGGGCGGTGTCCGCCAACACCGGTTCCGCCGACGACCGTCGTGCGGCGGTTGCCGAGGCCGCGCGCGGTCACGGGACCGTCGACATCCTCGTCAACAACACCGGCATCAACCCGGTCTACGGATCGCTGATGGACGCCGACCTCGACGCGGTCCGCAAGATCTTCGACGTGAACGTCGTCGCGGCCCTGGGCTTCGTCCAGGAGTGCCACCGCGCCGGGATGGGCCGCACGGGCGGGTCCGTGGTGAACCTCGCCAGCACCGCAGGACTGCGCTCGACCCGTGTGATCGCCGCGTACGGCGCGTCGAAGGCGGCGCTCATCCGACTCACCGCCGAACTCGCAGCGGAACTCGGACCGACGATCCGCGTCAACGCGATCGCCCCGAGCATCGTCAAGACGCAATTCGCCGAGGCGCTCTACAGCGCCGACGAGGAGGGCGTCGCCTCCCGGTTCCCGATGAAGCGGCTCGGTACCCCCGAGGACGTCGCCGAGCTCGTCGCATTCCTCGTCGAGGACCGCTCCGGATGGATCACCGGCGAGACGATCACCCTCGACGGCGGTCTGCTCGCCGGTGGCTGAGCGACCGCACGCCCGTCACCGGGTCGTCGTCGTCGGTGCCGGCCCGGCCGGTCGCGGGGTGGCCCATCGGGCTGCTGCGGCAGGCATGGACGTCGCCGTCGTCGACCCCCGCCCCTCGGGCCGCTGGCCGGCGACCTATGCGGCGTGGGAGGACGAACTCCCGTCGTGGCTGCCCGACGACGTCGTCGCATCGCGGGCTCCCTGGGTGGCCGTGCACACCGGGCGTCGTCACGTCGTCGACCGGCCGTACGTCGTCCTCGACGGCGACGTCCTGCAGCGATCGATGGCCGGCGACGTCGTCGAGTACGCGGCGATGGTCGTCGACGTCGCGGCGACGGCGGTGCGTCTCGCCGACGGACGCGTCATCGCCGGTGAGACGGTGATCGACGCCCGCGGCAGCGTCGGCAGCCCGGGGCCGGCGCAGACGGCAGCCGGGGTCTTCGTCGACGCCGACGTCGCCGCACCGATCCTCGGTGAGGACCCCGCGATGCTGATGGACTGGCGAGATCCCGACGGCCGCCCCCTCGATCGGCCCATGGTCGACGCCCGGGGTCGGACGCTGCCGCCGACCTTCCTGTACGCGATCCCGGTCGACGCCGAGACGGTGCTGTTGGAGGAGACGTGCCTCGCGGCGGACCCGCCGGCCCCCGTCGCGGATCTCCGCGCGCGCCTGCAGCGACGACTCGGCCGACACGGTGTGGACACCGAACGCATCGCGGGAGCCCCGCGCGAATCGGTCCGCTTCGCCCTGGACGGCGGAGGCGAACGGCCCTGGCACAGCAGGCCGACACGGTTCGGCGCGGCCGGCGGGATGATGCACCCCGCCACCGGGTACAGCGTCGCGGCCTCGTTGACACTGGCCGACGTGGTCGTCGGCGCCCTCACCGGCGGGGCCGACGTCACCGACGCGCTGTGGCCGTCGTCGGCCCGGACGGTGCACGCACTGCGACGTCGTGGACTGAACACCCTCCTGGGCCTCGACGGCGCCGCCACGATCGGCTTCTTCGACGGCTTCTTCCATCTCGAACCCGCTCGCCGCGACGCCTACCTGAGCGGTCGCGACGACCTCGGGGCGGTCGCGGGTGCCATGGCGGCCCTCATGCCGATCGTCGGTCCCGCCGCGGCGGTCCGGATCGCCCGCGGCGCCGTCCGCCGGCCGGCGTGGTCGGGGTCGCCTCGCCGTTGACCCGCGTCACGCCCTGTCGTCGTCGGTGAGTCGGGCCATGAGCCGGACCAGGGTGCGGCGCTCGTCCTCGTCGAGACGGGACATCGCGTGCGGCGGCCGGTGCAGGATCGCCTCGGCGGTCCGCACCGCCTCGACACCGGCCGTGGTGAGGTGGACCAGCTTGCGCCGACGGTCCTCGGGGTGCGGTCGTCGCTCGACCAGACCGTGCGCCTCCAGCTTGTCGACGACCACGGTCGCGTAGGGCGCGTCGGTGCCGATCTCCTCGGCGATGGTCCGCAACGTCTTGGGCGCCTCGGCGAGGCCGAACAGGACTTTTCCGCGGCCGCCCCCGAGCCGGAACCCGAGTGCCTCGGCGAGCTCCGCCCGCCGACCCTGCGACTCGACGAACTGGTACATCAGGTCCCACGCACGGCGATCGTCGCCGGTCACCACGGGACCGTCCGGCCCAGGTAGTCGACGTAGTGGACACCCGGGGCGTCGGCGAGAGAGTCCAGCGTCGCCACGACACCGGGGATGCTCTCCTCGATCGTCAGACGCGCACCCTCGCCGCCCAGTCCGGTTCGGACCCAACCGGGCGCCATCAACACCACAGGGCGAGGGGTGTCGGTGCGGCGCGCCGCCCAGCTGCGGACGAAGGTGTTGAGCGCTGCTTTGCTGCCGCGGTACACCTCGTGGCCACCGCGGGTGTTGTTCGCGACGCTCCCCTGCCCCGAGGACATCACCCCGATGGTGCCGCTGGGCGGGACGAGGTCCTCGAGTGCCTCGATGACGCACATCGGGCTCAGCGCGTTCGTGACCATGACGCGCACGAACTCGTCGGTCGACACCTGCGCGACGGTCGTCCCCGCGTCGGTGACACCTGCGTTGACGAACAGCAGTCCGAACGTCCGGGACGCCAGTCGTGCTCGGAGCGCGTCGATCTCGTCGGGCCGGGTCACGTCGAGATGCTCGATCTCGACCAGGTCGGGGAACGTGTCGGCGATGTCGTGGAGAGGCGTGGGGTCGGCGCCTCGGACGGTCGCCACCACGCGGCGCCCGTCGCGCGCCCAGTGGTCGACGAGTGCGGCCCCGAGCCCGCGCGATGCGCCGATGATCAGCACCGTCCGGTCAGCAATCATTGTGTCCATAACAACGATTGTGCTACCTACAACTATGCTGGGTCGAGCCCGGCCGGATCAGACGGTGAACCCGAGGGCCCGGAGCTGCTCGCGTCCGTCGTCGGTGATCTTGTCCGGGCCCCACGGCGGCAGCCAGACCCAGTTGATCTCGATGTCGGTGCACAGACCGCTCGTGACGACCGCGGCGCGCGACTGGTCCTCGATCACGTCGGTCAGCGGGCAGGCCGCCGACGTGAGGGTCATGTCGATCTTCGCGACGGCGTCGGGGTCGACGTCGATGCCGTAGACGAGGCCGAGATCGACGACGTTGATGCCGAGTTCGGGGTCGACGACGTCACGCATCGCCTCCTCCACGTCATCGATGCTCGGCAACGAGGTCTGCACCTCGGCGGGCACCGGTTGAGTCTGCTGCTGGTCGGTCATGTCGTGCTCCTGGAAGTCGTGGTTCCGTCGGTCAGTGTGGCGTCGGTGCGGCCCAGGGCGTCCTTGAACGCCATCCACCCGAGCAGCGCGCATTTCACCCGGGCCGGGTACTTCGCGACCCCGGCGAAGGCGATGCCGTCGCCGATGACGTCCTCGTCGCCGTCGACCTCGCCACGGGAGGTCACCATCGCGGTGAACGCCCCGACGGTGTCGAGTGCGGCGGGGACGGCCAGGCCGACGACCTGGTCGAACAGGACCGAGGTGGATGCCTGGGATATCGAGCATCCCTGGCCGTCGTACGAGATGTCCGCGATCGCTCCGTCGGCCACGGCCACACGAAGTGTCACCTCGTCGCCGCAGGTCGGGTTGACGTGGTGCACCTCGGCCCCGAACGGCTCACGCAGGCCGCGGCCGTGGGGGTGTTTGTAGTGGTCGAGGATCACGTCCTGGTACATCTGCTCCATACGCATGTCGGCTCACCCCACCCTGAAGAACCGTCGGGCCGTACCGATCGCGTCGGCGAGTGCGTCGACCTCTGCGAGCGTGTTGTACGCGGCGAAGGACGCCCGCGCGGTCGCCGCGACGCCGAACCGCTTGTGCAGCGGCCAGGCACAGTGATGCCCCACGCGGATCGCGACACCCTCGTCGTCGAGGATCTGACCCAGATCGTGGGCGTGGATCTCGTCGACGACGAAGGACACCGCGCCACCGCGCTCGCTCGCCGCGGTGGGTCCGACGATGCGCAGACCGTCGATCGAGCCGAGGCGGGCGAGGGCGTGCTCGGTGAGAGCGTGCTCGTGTGCCGCGACAGCGTCCATGCCGATGTCACGCAGATAGCGGACGGCGGCACCGAGGCCGACGACCTGCGACGTCATCGGCACACCGGCCTCGAAGCGCTGCGGCGGAGCGGCGTAGGTGGACACCTCCATCGACACCGTCTCGATCATCGACCCGCCCGAGATGAACGGGGGCAACTGCTCGAGGAGCGTCGACTTCCCGTACAGGACACCGACTCCCGACGGCCCGAACATCTTGTGGCCGGAGAACGCGGCGAAGTCGACGTCGAGCGCGTGCAGGTCGACGGCGGAGTGCGGCACCGACTGGCATGCGTCGAGCACGACGATCGCGCCGACCGCACGGGCTCGGCGGACGATCTCGTCGACGTCGGTCACCGCGCCGGTCACGTTGGACTGGTGGGTGACCGCGACCACGGCGACCGACTCGTCGAGGGTGAGCGAGTCGAGATCGATGCGGCCGTCGTCGGTGACTCCGAACCAGCGCAGAGTGGCACCGGTCCGTCGGCAGAGCTCCTGCCAGGGAACGAGATTCGCGTGGTGCTCGAGCTCGCTCACCACCACGGTGTGCCCCGGCCCGAGGCGGGTGCCACCGAGCACGTCGGCGCTGCGATCGTCGCCGAGGGTGTAGGCGACGAGGTTGATCGCCTCGGTGGCGTTCTTCGTGAACACGATCTCGTCGTAGGCCGCGCCGACGAATGCCGCGATGTCGCCACGCGCACCCTCGTAGGCGTCGGTGGCCTCCTCCGCGAGCTGGTGCGCTCCGCGGTGGACGGCGGCGTTGTGGTGCA
The DNA here is from genome assembly GCF_054332755.1 of Williamsia sp. SKLECPSW1. NCBI lineage: Bacteria > Bacillati > Actinomycetota > Actinomycetes > Mycobacteriales > Nocardiaceae > Williamsia > Williamsia sp. SKLECPSW1. The sequence goes on from NZ_JBTGLI010000002.1 coordinate 321,082, forward strand.
GCAGGAAATCCCGTTCGGCGTCGAGCACAGGCAGCGGACGCTGCGAGGTCGCGCCGGAATCGAGGTACACCAACGGTTTCCCGTCCCGGACCGTGCGGCCCAGGATCGGGAAGTCGGCACGCAACGCCTCGACGTCGAGGGTGGGCGATGCCACGGTGCTGGTCATGCGATCACCTCGTGTGGTCGGTGGGCGTGGCTGGTGTCAGGCCGAGGCGCCGGCACCGGTGAAGCGGACGTAGCCGTTCTCCTCCAGCTCGTCGGCGAGCTCGGGTCCACCGGACTCGACGACCCGGCCGCCGACGAACACGTGGACGTACTCGGGCTGGATGTAACGCAGGATGCGGGTGTAGTGCGTGATCAGCAGCACGCCGCCGTTCTCGCGCTCCCGGTAGGCGTTGACGCCGGCGGACACGACACGCAGTGCGTCGACGTCGAGGCCGGAATCGGTCTCGTCGAGGATGGCGATCTTCGGCTTGAGAAGGCCGAGCTGCAGGATCTCGTGGCGCTTCTTCTCGCCGCCGGAGAACCCCTCGTTCACGCTGCGCTCACCGAACGACGAGTCGATCTCGAGTTCGGTCATCGCCTCCTTGGTCTCCTTGACCCAGTGACGCAGCTTGGGCGCCTCTCCGCGGACCGCGGTCGCCGCGGTGCGCAGGAAGTTGGACATGGAGACGCCGGGTACCTCGACGGGGTACTGCATCGCGAGGAACAGACCGGCGCGGGCGCGCTCGTCGACGCTCATCTCCAGCACGTCCTCACCGTCGAGGGTGATCGACCCCGAGGTCACGGTGTACTTCGGGTGGCCGGCGATGGCGTAGGACAGGGTCGACTTGCCGGAGCCGTTGGGCCCCATGATCGCGTGGGTCTGCCCCGAGGCGATCGTCAGGTCCACGCCCTTGAGGATGTGGATGGGCTCGGCGTCGGAGTCGCTGCCGGCGACGTCGACGTGCAGGTCGCGGATCTCGAGTGTGGTCACGGGTGGTCCTTCGTGGTTCGGGCGGTGGGTGGTCGTCTGCGGTGGTCGATCCGGGCGTCAGACGCCGGCGGTCGCGAGCTCGGCCTCGATGGCCGCCTCGAGCCGCTCACGCAGGTCCGGCACGCCGATCTTGGCGATGATCTCGGCGAAGAACCCGCGCACGACGAGACGTCGCGCCTGATCCTCCGGGATGCCGCGGGCCTGCAGGTAGAACAGCTGCTCGTCGTCGAAACGCCCTGTCGCACTGGCGTGTCCGGCGCCGACGATCTCGCCGGTCTCGATCTCGAGGTTCGGCACCGAGTCGGCGCGGGCGCCGTCGGTGAGAACCAGGTTGCGGTTGAGCTCGAAGGTGTCGGTGCCCTCGGCCTCGGCTCGGATGAGCACGTCGCCGACCCACACGGTGTGGGCTTCCCTCGACCGGTCGGTGGCCCGCCCGGTCGCGTCGACATCGCTCTGCAACGCGCCCTTGTAGACGACGTTCGAGCGGCAGTGCGGCTGCGAGTGGTCGACGAGGAGTCGCTGCTCGAGGTGCTGCCCGGCGTCGGCGAAGTACAGGCCCCACATCTCGGCGTTGCCACCGGGACCGTCGAAGTGCACCAGCGGGCTCATGCGGACGAGGTCGCCGCCGAGGCTGACCGCGAAGTGCCTGATCGACGCGTCACGGCCGAGCCGGACGTGATGGGCGGCCACATGCACCATGTCGTCGGCCCAGTCGTGCACGTCGACCACGGTCAGCGCGGCACCGTCACCGACGACGAACTCGATGTTCTCGGCGTACGTGCCGCTGCCCACCTGGTCGATGACGACGGTGGCGCGCGCATGGCGACCCAGACGGATCTGGACGTGCCCGAAGGCGACGACGTCGGCGCCCGGCCCGGTGATCGTCACGGTGACGGGATCGGCGACCTCGGCCTCGGTGTCGATCGAGACGATGGTGGCCTGCTCGAATCCGGACCACGCTGCGGCGGCGATGCGGTCGAACGGGATGCCACCGTCACCGAGACGGTCGTCGTCGCGGCCGACGGTCTCGACACCGACGCCGTCGCCGGCACCGGTGACCTCCACCGTCGCCGAACCCGACGCCGTCGCGGACCCGTCGTGCAGCCCGCGCAGGCGGCGGAACGGGGTGAACCGCCATGCCTCGTCCTTCGACGAGGGGACCTCGAAGGCCTCCACGTCGCGGGAGGTGAACAGCTCGCCCTTGTTGGCGACCGGGTGCACGGGGTTCTCCCCCGCGACCGCCCCGACGACCCCGGCGGGTGTCTCCTGCGTCGAACTCAACCGACCGATCCTTCCATCTGCAGCTCGATGAGACGGTTCAGCTCGAGCGCGTACTCCATGGGCAGTTCCTTCGCGATGGGCTCGACGAACCCGCGCACGACCATCGCCATGGCCTCGTCCTCGGTGAGGCCGCGGCTCATCAGGTAGAAGAGCTGGTCGTCGCTGACCTTCGAGACGGTCGCCTCGTGGCCCATCGTCACGTCGTCCTCGCGGATGTCGACATAGGGGTAGGTGTCGCTGCGGCTGATCGTGTCGACGAGCAGTGCGTCGCACTTCACCGTCGAGCGACTGCCGTGCGCACCCCGGTTGATCTGGATCAGACCGCGGTACGAGGCGCGGCCGCCACCGCGGGCCACCGACTTCGAGACGATGTTGCTCGAGGTGTTCGGTGCGAGGTGCACCATCTTCGACCCGGTGTCCTGGTGCTGACCCGGCCCGGCGAACGCGACCGAGAGCACCTCGCCCTTGGCGTGCTCACCGGTCATCCAGACCGCGGGGTACTTCATGGTGACCTTGGAGCCGATGTTGCCGTCGACCCATTCCATCGTCGCGCCGGCCTCGGCCTTCGCGCGCTTGGTCACCAGGTTGTACACGTTGTTCGACCAGTTCTGGATGGTCGTGTACCGGCAGCGGCCGCCCTTCTTCACGATGATCTCGACGACCGCGGAGTGCAGCGAGTCGGTCTTGTAGATCGGGGCGGTGCAGCCCTCGACGTAGTGCACGTATGCACCCTCGTCGACGATGATCAGCGTCCGCTCGAACTGGCCCATGTTCTCGGTGTTGATGCGGAAGTACGCCTGCAGCGGGATGTCGACGTGCACACCCGGCGGGACGTAGATGAACGAGCCGCCCGACCACACGGCGGTGTTCAGCGCGGAGAACTTGTTGTCCCCGGCAGGGATGACGGAGCCAAAGTACTCGCGGAACAGGTCCTCGTGCTCACGCAGCGCGGTGTCGGTGTCGAGGAAGACGACGCCCTGCTGCTCGAGGTCCTCGCGGATCGAGTGGTAGACGACCTCGGACTCGTACTGCGCGGCGACACCGGAGACCAGACGCTGCTTCTCCGCCTCGGGGATGCCGAGCTTGTCGTAGGTGTTCTTGATGTCGGCCGGCAGGTCGTCCCAGGTGGCCGCCTGCTTCTCGCTCGACCGCACGAAGTACTTGATGTTGTCGAAGTCGATCCCGTCGAGATCGCTGCCCCAGGTCGGCATCGGCTTGCGGTCGAAGGTCTGCAGCGCCTTCAGGCGCGCGGCGAGCATCCACTCGGGTTCGTTCTTCTTCGACGAGATGTCGGCGACGACGGCCTCGTTGATGCCGCGCTGCGCGCTGGCACCGGCGACGTCGGAGTCGGACCATCCGTAGCCGTAGGTCCCGAGGGAGGCGATGGTCTCTTCCTGCGACAGCGGTGCGGCGCCCGCTGCGGCCGCGGGTGTGCGGGGATCGGTGACGGTCATCGGGTGTCCTCTCGGTGGATGCGTGCGGTCGGCGACGCGGGCTGTGCGTCGACGGCCGGTGGCACAGGGTCCCGGCCGTGGCCGGGGGTCGGGATCGTGGGTGTCGACAGGGGGACGTGGGTGGTGCAGGCACAGTCGCCGTTGGCGATCGTCGCCAGCCGCTGGACGTGTGTGCCCAACAGCGCGGTGAAGCGCTCGGTCTCCGCCTCGCACAGTTCCGGGAACTCCTGGGCGATGTGGCCGACCGGGCAGTGGTGCTGGCAGATCTGGACCCCGTTGCCCACGCGACGGGTGTCGGCCGAGTAGCCGGACCGGGTGAGCGCGTCGGCGATCTGCTCGGCCGTGCGTTCGACGGCGGCGGGGTCGCTCTCGGCCCGTTCCGGCGACGTCGGCGCGACCTCGGCGACGACGGTGTCGATGCGATCCGCGGCGAACGAGCGGACGGCCTCGTCGCCACCGATCTCGCGCAGGCGTCGCATCGCGGCACCGGCGAGATCGTCGTAGGCGTGCGGCAGCCGACCGCGGCCCAGCGGTGTCAGGCGGAACTGTTTCGCCGGCCGCCCTCGACCACGCCGTGCGTAGCGGGAGACCTCGCCGGCGATGACCTGACCGTCGGCGATGAGGGCGTCGAGGTGACGTCGCACACCGGCCGCGCTCACGCCGAGTCGCGCACCGATCTCCCCCGCCGTGCACGGTCCGTGCTCGAGGAGCAACGCGATCACCGCAGTGCGCGTCTGGCCCTCCGCACCGATCGTGACGTGCGACTCCGCAGAGTGCGCACGGGGAGACGTTGTTTTCACAACACGATTGTCACCTAATTCGGCACGAGGTGCCAGCAAGGGTGACCTATCCCCCTCGCGGCCTCGCCTCGGCGGCCGCGTCCGGCCGTCGCCGATCCCGCCGACCGATAGTCTGCACACGTGGCAGACCCCCCGGCGTCGCCGCGTCCGCGCGGCGCGATCACCGGTCGCGTCCGCGCCGCCGCCGACTACCTCGGATTGCGACGGCGCGGGCCGACCCCGCCGCCCGACCGTCCGGGCGACTACGGCGTGTCCGTCGCGCGGATGCACGGCCGCGAGCCCGAGGTGGGTCCGCTGCTGCCCGCGGAGAACCGCGCTCTGTCCCGCATCCGGATCTTCGGGGCGGTCGGCTCCATCCTCATCCTGGTCGGTTCCCTGGGCACCGGGGCCGTACCCGTGCTGCAGAACCCGATCGCGGGTATGCGTGTGCTCTCCCTCCCCTCGCGGATGTGGACGACTGCGCTGACCCTGTCCATCGCGGGCACCATCGTGCTGGTCCTCGCCTGGCTGATGCTGGGGCGGTTCGCGGTGGGACGCCTCACCGTCGAGGTCATCGGCGGCAAGCGCCCCGAACGACGCATGACACGGCGACAGGCGGACCGCACGCTTCTGGTGTGGCTCGCGCCGATCGTCGTCGCGCCACCGCTGCTCAGCAAGGACATCTACTCCTACCTCGCCCAGAGCGCGATCGCCGCGAAGGGCATGGACCCCTACGTCGTCAGCCCGGTACGGGGTCTCGGCGTCGACCACGTGTTCACCAGGTCGGTGCCGAACCTGTGGCGGGACACACCCGCCCCCTACGGTCCGCTCTTCCTCTGGCTGGGCAAGGGCATCACGAACATCACCGGCGACAACCTCTCCGCCGCGATCCTCCTGCATCGCGTCCTCGCGCTGGTCGGAGTCGGACTCGTCGTGTGGGCACTCCCCCGACTGGCCCGTCGCTGCGGGGTCTCGCCGGTCGCGGCGTTGTGGCTCGGCGCTCTCAACCCGCTGCTGATCCTGCATCTGGTCGGGGGCATCCACAACGAGGCCCTCATGCTGGGCATGATGCTGGCCGGTATCGAGCTCTGCTTCCGCGCACTCGACTCGCCGCGCCGACTACGGCGGGCACCCTCGTGGATCCCGACGCCGACAGGGTGGCTGTTCCTCGCCGGTGTCGTCGTGATCGCGGCGTCGTCGATGATCAAGATCGCCTCGCTGCTGGCGCTCGGGTTCGTCGGGGTCGGCCTGGCCCGTCGATGGGGTGCGACCCTGCCCGCCCTACGCCATGCGCCTCGGTCGCAGTGGTGGGAGCGGTCGCGGCAGTCGCTGGTCGCCCTGTCCGCCGCGGCCGGGCTGCTGCTGGCGGTCGCCGGGGTCGTGGTGTGCGCGATCTGCTTCGGCACCGGCCTCGGCTTCGGCTGGACGAAGACGCTGAGCACGGGTGACGTGGTGCGGTCCTGGATGTCGATGCCCACGCTGCTCGGCGTCACCGGGGGCCGTGTCGGCGTGGTCCTGGGCCTGGGGGACCACACCCAGGCGATGCTCGACGTCGCCCGCCCCATCGGCGAGGTGATCGCCGCGGTCTTCATCGTGCGGTGGCTGCTCGCCGCTCTCGCCGGCCGCCTGCACCCGCTCGGCGCGCTGGGGCTGGCGATGGCCACCTTCGTCGTCTTCTTCCCCTTCGTGCAGGCGTGGTACCTGCTGTGGGCGATCATCCCGCTCGCCGCGTGGGCGACCGGCCGCTGGTTCCGACTGGCCGCCATCGCCGTCTCGGCGGTCATCGCGGTCGTCGTCCTGCCCACCGGTGCGGGTACCCGGGGGTTCCAGCTCGCCGAGGCCATCGTGGCGTCGATCCTGCTGACCGCCGTGCTCACCGCACTGTTCTTCGAGCGCCCCGCGGGTCGGCGCCGCCGCGATCCGGACATCCCCGAGGAGACCTCCGTCCCCGTCCCCGACGACACGTCGTACGACGAGACGTCGTCGATCATCGGTCCGGATGCCCTCGGAGCCGCCGACCAGCGGGTCCGGTGACCCGACAGCCCGCTGCGATCGGCACTCCCCCCGGCGCCGCCGCCCGACGCCCGCCTAGTGTTGGGCGGGTGAACAGCCCGACCGGAGCACCGGCGCTGGACGTCACGGGCCTCGTCAAGCGCTTCGACGGGACGACCGCGATCGACGGCATCGACCTGCGAGCCGATCGCGGTCAGGTGGTCGCGCTGCTCGGTCCGAACGGCGCGGGGAAGACCACCACCGTCGAGATCTGCGAGGGGTTCCAGTCACCCGACGAGGGATCCGTCCGCGTCCTCGGCCTCGACCCGATCGCCGACAACGAGGCTCTGCGGTCGCGCATCGGCGTGATGCTCCAGGGTGGCGGCGCCTACCCGGGCGCGCGTGCCGGGGAGATGTTGCGTCTGTGCGCGGCGTACTCGGCCGACCCCATCGACCCCGACTGGCTCCTCGACACGCTCGGACTGCGGGACGCGCAACGCACGCCGTACCGACGGCTCTCCGGCGGCCAGCAGCAACGGCTCGGCCTGGCGTGCGCGCTGGTCGGCCGACCGGAGCTGGTCTTCCTCGACGAGCCGACCGCGGGACTCGACGCCGCAGCGCGGATCCTGGTGTGGGAGTTGATCGATCGTCTGCGGGCCGACGGGGTCTGCGTCCTTCTCACCACCCATCTCATGGACGAGGCCGAACAGCTCGCCGACGACCTGGTGATCATCGACCGGGGTCGTGTGGTCGCCCACGGCACACCGGCAGAGGTGACCAGTCGCGGCGCCGAGAACGAACTGCGATTCCGGGCACCCCGCGGACTCGACCTCGACCTGCTGCGGTCGATCCTCGCCGAGGACTACACGACCGAGGAGATCAGCCCGGGCACGTACCTGGTCGCCGGGCCCGTGACCCCGGCGGTGGTGGCCGCCGTGACCGCCTGGTGCGCCCGTATCAACGTCCTCGCGACCGACATGCGGGTCGAGACCCGCAGCCTCGAGGACGTCTTCCTCGACCTCACCGGACGGGAGCTCCGCGGATGACCGAGACCCCCCGCCGCGCCCCCGCACGGCCGCCGCGGTTCACACCCGGCCTGTTCGCCCCCCGGCCGCAGCCCGCGCCCGTGCTGCGGATGCTCGCGGCGCAGTCACGGATGGAACTCGTCCTCCTGCTGCGCAACGGAGAGCAACTGCTCCTCACCATGTTCATCCCGGTGACCATGCTCGTCGGGTTGTGTCTCCTGCCCATCTCGACGAACGGCGAGTCCCGCGCCGACCGGTTCGTGCCCGCGATCATGACCGTCGCGGTCATGTCCACGGCGTTCACCGGGCAGGCCATCGCCGTCGGCTTCGACCGCCGCTACGGGGCCCTCAAGAGGCTCGGCGCGACACCGCTCCCCCGGTGGGGTGTGATCGCGGGCAAGTCGATCGCCGTGGCCGTCGTCGTCGTGCTGCAGGCGATCGTCCTCGGTGCCATCGGTGTGGCGTTCGGCTGGGACGTCGGGGTCGGCGGACTGCTGGTCGGCGCGGTGGCGATCGCCGTGGGCACCCTGACCTTCTCCGCGCTCGGTCTGCTGCTGGGGGGAACCCTGCGCGCCGAGATCGTGCTCGCCGTCGCGAACATCGCGTGGTTCGTGTTCATCGGCATCGGCAGCCTCGTGGTCGCCGGGTCGTCCGTCCCCGACGCGGTCCGATGGGTGGCGCGGTGTTCGCCGTCGGGTGCGCTGGCCGAGGCGCTCCACCAGGCCACTCGCCTGTCGATCGACTGGGTCGGCTTCGGCGTCCTGCTCGCCTGGGGCGTCGTCGCGACGGTTGCCGCGGTCCGCTCTTTTCGGTTCACCTGACCCTCGGCGATAGCATCGTCATCGTGCTCCAACGCGGCTTCGTCCGGCTCGTCAATCTCCTGCCCGCGGTCTCCCTCCGGGTGCAGACCGTCATCGCCGTCCTGGTGGTCCTGACCCAGGCGGGTATCGCGGTCACCGGATCCATCGTGCGGGTGACCTCGTCCGGTCTCGGCTGCCCCACGTGGCCGCAGTGCTTCCCGGGCAGCTTCACCCCCGAACCCCATCAGGCGGTCGCGGGCATCCACCAGGCGGTGGAGTTCGGCAACCGGCTGCTCACCTTCGCGGTCGTGCTCACCGCCGCGGCGATCGTGATCGCCGTGACCCGGGCGAACCGCCGCCGCGAGGTCCGCGTCTACGCCTGGTTGATGCCCCTGTCGACGGTCGCGCAGGCCGTCATCGGTGGGATCACCGTGCTCACCGGCCTGCTCTGGTGGACGGTCGCGATCCACCTCCTGGTCTCGATGGCGATGGTCTGGTTGTCGGTGCTGCTCCTGCAGAAGGTCCGCGAACCCGACGACGGCGAGGCCCTCCCCCTCGTCCCCGCGCCGCTGCGCGGGCTCACGCTCCTGTCGGCGGCGCTGATGTCGGTCGTCCTCGTCGCCGGGACCATGGTCACCGGCGCCGGTCCGCACGCCGGCGACGCCAGCATCGAGAAGCCCGTCCCGCGCCTGGCCATCGCGATCACCACACTCGTGCACTTCCACGCCGAGATGATGGTGGCCTACCTCGCGCTGATCGTCGCGCTCGGCTTCGGGCTCGCCGCGGTCGGTGCCTCCGCGGCCATCCGTCGGCGGCTGTACGTCGTCGTCGCACTCATCGTGGTGCAGGCCGCGATCGGCATCACCCAGTACGCGACGGGCATCCCGGAGGCGCTGGTGGTCCTGCACGTCGCCGGTGCCGCCGCCTGCGTCGCCGCGACCGCGGCACTGTGGTCCTCGCTGCGGCCGCGACGACTGATCCCCTCGGAGGAGCGGACCACCACGGTGGTCGGCGAGCACGCCGAGAGCTGACCGCCGGCGAACCGGCGCAGTGGGTCAGGTGTTGGCGACCCACCCGGCCATCTGACGCCAGTGCCCCGGCCGGGGGGTGGCCGTGGAGGTGAGTTCCCGATCCCACTCCGCGGTCGTGAGGCCCTCGACCGCGTCGACGACGGCATGGGCGGACGCGACGTCGCGGACGACCTGATCCCCCATCACGCCACCGTCCTCGGCGACCATCAGGATCCGCACACCTGCGGCACCGATCGGCTCGATGACGGCCTTCGCCGAGCCACCGCCCTGTCGGACGAAACGCGTCGCCGCCGCCACGGCCGCCTTCGGCGCGCGGACATCGGTGGCCTGGGCGGATTCGGTTGCGGTGTCGTCAGCCATGCCGCCGATCCTATCCGGGCGGTAGAACGGTCCCATGCGTGCAGTCCATGTCACCCGCCACGGCGGTCCCGAGGTCCTCGAGATCGTCACCGTCGACGACCCGACCCCCGGTCCGGGCGAGGTCCTCGTACGGGTGGGAGGTGTCGGGGTCAACTTCATCGACACCTATCTGCGGTCGGGGTACTACCCGTCCTCACCGCCCTACATCCCCGGATCGGAGGGCGCGGGCACAGTCGTGGCCGTCGGTGACGGTGTCGGTGAGCCCGCCGTCGGGACCCGCGTCGCATGGTGCGACGCGCCGGGCAGCTACGCCGAACTCGTCGCCGTCCCCGCCCACCGCACGGTGGTGGTGCCCGACGGCGTCGAGGACGCCGTCGCCGCGACCGTCCTGCTCCAGGGGTGCACCGCCCACTACCTGCTCGACGGTGTGTCCCACCCCCGTGGCGGCGACGACCCGGCCGGCCCGGACACCGTCCTGATGCATGCAGGTGCGGGCGGCGTCGGACTGATCCTGACCCGACTGGCGACGGCGCGCGGTGTCCGGGTGATCACCACCGTCTCGACCGACGCCAAGGCGGAGCTCTCCCGCGACGCGGGCGCGGCGCACGTCCTGCGCTACGGCGACGACGTCGCCGAGAAGGTCCGCGAACTCACCGACGGCAGGGGCGTCGTCGCCACCTACGACGGGGTGGGTGCCGACACCTTCGAGCAGAGCCTCGCCGCGACGGCGGTGCGCGGCACCGTCGCCCTCTTCGGCGCCGCGAGCGGGCCGGTCCCGCCCTTCGACCTGCAGCGTCTCAACGGTCTGGGATCACTGTTCGTCACGCGGCCGACGCTCGCACATCACATCGCCGACGCCGACGAGTTCGCGTGGCGCACCTCGGAGGTGATGGCGGCCCTCGCCGACGGCCGGCTGCCCATGCGCGTCGATCACCGCCATCCACTCGAGCAGGCCGCGCGGGCACACACCGACCTCGAGGGGCGGACGACGACGGGATCCATCGCGCTCATCCCGTGAGCGGGACCGGTCAGAAGGTGGAGAGCACCGTCGGCAGGTGCACGACGGAGTCGATGGCGAGGCCGCAGAAGACGACGGCCAGGTACTCGTTCGACTGCAGGAAGACCCGCAGCGGGGCGATCGGCTCGCCACGACGGGTCCCGGCGTACAGCTTGTGGACGGCGCGCAGGAACCAGGCGCCGGCGAGCACCGCGACGACGGCGTAGATCCATCCGGTCGCTGCGATGAGGACGAGGGTCGCCGCGACGGTGGCCCAGGTGTAGAACACCATCTGCCGGGCCACCTGCTGCTCGGTCGCGACCACGGGCAGCATCGGCACGCCCGCGGCGGCGTAGTCGTCCTTGTAGCGCATCGCCAACGCCCAGGTGTGCGGCGGTGTCCAGAAGAACACCACGAGGAACAGCACGATCGGCTGCCACGAGATCGACCCGGTGACCGCGGCCCATCCGACGAGTGTGGGCATGCAGCCGGCGGCGCCTCCCCAGACCACGTTCTGCCAGGTGCGACGCTTGAGGACCATCGTGTAGACGAGGACGTAGAAGGCGATCGTCGCCGTCACCAGCAGGGCGGCCAACAGGTTGGCGAACGACCACAACACGGCGAACGAGGCGATACCCAGCACGACGCCGAAGACGAAGGCCTGGCCGCGACCGACGGCGTGGCGGGCCAGCGGGCGCCGGGCGGTCCGCTTCATCTTCTGGTCGATGTCGGCGTCGACGACCATGTTCAAGGTGTTGGCGCTCGCGGCACCCAACCATCCACCGACCAACGTCACCGCGATGAGCACGATGTCGACCGACCCGCGATCGGCCAGCAGCATCACCGGGACCGTGGCGACCAGCAACAGTTCGATGACGCGAGGTTTGGTGAGTGCGACGTAGGCCATCAGCAGATCGCGTGCGCGCCGGGCAGGCGTGAGAGGACCCGAGGACGGTGCGTCGTCGGGACGGGTCGCGGCCGACGTGCGTGCGCCGCTGTGCCCGATCTCCACTGACTCTCCTGCACCCGTCCCGATCGACCCGGGGCGTACCGACACTCACCCGGCTGGTCCACGCGACGCGGCGAACCCGTGGGCTCCTCCGCGTGTGTCTACTACAGGGAATGGTAGACGGAGCGACCCTCCCGGCCACAAACGGACACGTCCTCGCGTCCCCGGCGACCGCACCCGCGTCGGCGTCACAGGCGTCTCCGTGGCGACTAGGCTGGGAACGGGTCCGCGCCCGCCAGGCGACCCGGACCGCCATCCCCCACCGCACCGACACCAGGAGACCCCCGCATCGTGGCTGTGACAGACGAGATCCGTTCCCTCACCCAACCGTCACACCCCGACGACTGGACCGACGTGGACACCCGCGCCGTGGACACCGTGCGTGTGCTCGCGGCCGACGCGGTGCAGAAGTGTGGATCCGGTCACCCCGGTACCGCGATGAGCCTCGCGCCGCTCGCCTACACGCTGTTCCAGCGTGTGATGCGGCACGACCCCAACGACACCGCCTGGCTCGGTCGCGACCGTTTCGTGCTGTCGTGCGGGCATTCGAGCCTCACCCTCTACATCCAGCTCTACCTCGGCGGTTTCGGCCTGGAGCTGTCGGATCTCGAGGCCCTGCGCACCTTCAAGTCGAAGACCCCCGGTCACCCCGAGTTCCGGCACACCCGAGGCGTGGAGATCACGACCGGTCCCCTCGGCCAGGGCCTGGCGTCGGCGGTCGGCATGGCGATGGCCGCCCGCCGGGAGCGCGGTCTCTTCGATCCCGACGCGCCCGAGGGCGAGAGCGTGTTCGACCACCACATCTATGCGATCGCCTCGGACGGCGACATCGAGGAGGGCGTCACCAGCGAGGCGTCGTCGCTCGCGGGCACCCAGCAGCTCGGCAACCTCATCGTCTTCTACGACGACAACAAGATCTCCATCGAGCACAACACCGACATCGCGCTGAGCGAGGACACCGCCAAGCGCTACGAGGCCTACGGCTGGCACGTGCAGTACGTCGAGGGCGGTGAGAACGTCACCGGGATCCTCGAGGCCATCGACGCGGCCAAGGCCGTCACCGACAAGCCGTCGATCATCGTCCTGCGCACCATCATCGGCTACCCGGCACCGACCAAGATGAACACCGGTGCAGCGCACGGCGCGGCCCTCGGTGACGACGAGGTGGCCGAGGTCAAGAAGATCCTCGGCTTCGACCCGGAGAAGACCTTCGAGGTCGACGACGACGTGATCACGCACACCCGCGGCCTCCTCGAGCGCGGACGCCACGCCCACGAGGCATGGTCCGACGAGTTCGAGAAGTGGTCGTCGGCCAACCCCGAACGGCGCGCCCTGCTCGACCGGCTGACCAAGGACGAACTGCCCGACGGCTGGGCCGACGTGCTGCCCACCTGGAACCCCGGCGACAAGGCCGTCGCGACTCGCGCCGCCTCGGGCACGGTGCTCGGTGCGCTCGGCCCGGTGCTGCCCGAGCTGTGGGGTGGTTCGGCCGACCTCGCCGGCTCGAACAACACCACCATCGAGGGCGCGACGTCCTTCGGCCCGACGTCGATCTCGACCGACGACTGGGACGCCGAGCCCTACGGCCGCACCCTGCACTTCGGTGTCCGCGAGCACGCGATGGGCGCGATCCTCTCGGGCATCGTGCTGCACGGACCGACCCGCGTCTACGGCGGCACGTTCATGCAGTTCTCCGACTACATGCGTCCCGCGGTGCGCCTGGCGTCGCTGATGGACATCGACCCCATCTACATCTGGACCCACGACTCGATCGGCCTCGGCGAGGACGGCCCGACCCATCAGCCGGTCGAGCACCTCGCGGCGCTCCGGGCGATCCCGAACCTGTCGGTGGTCCGGCCCGGCGACGCCAACGAGACCGCGTTCGCGTGGAAGTCGGTGATCGCGCGGTCGTCGAGCAGCGGGCCGGTCGGCCTCGCACTGACCCGCCAGAACATCCCGATCCTCGAGGGGACGTCGGCAGAGGGCGTCTCCAAGGGCGGCTACGTCCTGAAGGAGTCGTCGACACCCGAGCCCGAGGTGATCCTCGTCGCCACCGGGTCGGAGCTGTCGCTCGCCGTCGACGGCGCCGCCGCTCTCGAGGAGAAGGGCATCGGTACCCGCGTGGTCTCGATGCCGTGCATCGAGTGGTTCATGAGCCAGGACGGCAACTACCGCGACCAGGTGCTGCCGCCGACCGTGACCGCCCGCGTCTCCGTCGAGGCCGGCATCGCGATGCCGTGGTACCCGATCGTCGGCGGACACGGCGAGATCATCTCCCTCGAGCACTTCGGGGAATCCGCCGACTACCAGACACTGTTCCGCGAGTACGGCTTCACCGTCGAGGCCGTCGTCGCAGCAGCGCAGCGCTCCATCACGACCGTGAAGGGACAATCCGCATGAGCCAGAACAAGAACCTCAAGGCCCTCTCCGACGCCGGCGTCTCGGTGTGGCTCGACGACCTGTCGCGCGAGCGCATCTCGTCGGGCAACCTCGCCGAGCTCGTCGAGACCAAGTCGGTCGTCGGCGTCACCACCAACCCGTCGATCTTCCAGGCGGCGTTGTCGTCCGGGTCGGCCTACGACGACCAGGTCCGTGAGCTCGCCGCCCGTGGCGCAGACGTGGACTCGACGGTTCGCACGGTGACCACCGACGACGTCCGCAACGCCTGCGACGTCCTGCGTCCGGTCTACGACGCAACCAACGGTGTCGACGGTCGCGTCTCGATCGAGGTCGATCCGCGCATCGCCCACGACGCCGACAAGACCGCCGCCCAGGCGATCGACCTGTGGAAGACCGTCGACCGGCCCAACATGTTCATCAAGATCCCGGCCACCCAGGAGGGCCTGCCGGCGATCACCAAGACCCTCGCCGAGGGCATCAGCGTCAACGTCACGCTGATCTTCTCCGTCGAGCGCTACCGCGCCGTGATGGACGCCTACCTCGACGGCATCGAGCAGGCCAAGGCCGCCGGCCACGACCTGTCGACCATCCTGTCGGTGGCGTCGTTCTTCGTCTCGCGCGTCGACACCGAGATCGACAACCGCCTCGACGCGATCGGCACCCCCGACGCGGTCGAACTCAAGGGCAAGGCCGCTCTGGCCAACGCCCGACTGGCCTACGTCGCCTACCAGCAGGTGTTCGAGGTCGGGTCGCGGTTCCAGGGCCTCGTCGCCGAGGGCGCGCTCCCCCAGCGTGCGCTGTGGGCGTCGACGGGCGTCAAGAACCCCGACTACCCCGACACCATGTACGTCGGCGAGCTCGTCGCCCCCAACACCGTCAACACCATGCCGGAGAAGACGATGGACGCCTTCGCCGACCACGGCGAGGTGGACACCGAGTCGCTGGTGGGCCGGGGACCGGAGTCCGAGGAGGTCTTCGCGAAGCTCTCCGAGGTCGGCATCGACCTCGACGACGTGTTCCTCACCCTGGAGAACGAGGGCGTCGACAAGTTCGAGAAGGCCTGGGGTGAGCTGCTCGACGCGACCCAGGAGCAACTCGACGCAGCCAAGGGCTGATCCGCCCGTGACAGCGACCGTCGAGACCGGGTGGTCGAATCCGCTGCGGGACTCGCGCGACAAGCGGTTGCCCCGCATCGCCGGGCCCTGCAGCCTCGTCATCTTCGGTGTGACCGGCGACCTGGCCCGCCGCAAGTTGATGCCGGCCGTCTACGACCTGGCCAACCGTGGCCTGCTCCCGCCCAGCTTCGCGTTGGTCGGGTTCGCCCGACGCGAGTGGGACGACCAGGACTTCGGTCAGATCGTGCACGACGCGGTACGGCAACACGCGCGCACACCGTTCCGCGAGGAGGTGTGGGAGCGGCTCTCGGAGGGCTTCCGGTTCGTGCAGGGAGCCTTCGACGACGACGCCGCGTTCGACCGGCTGTCGTCGATCCTCGCCGAGCTCGACCAGCAGCGGGGCACCGACGGCAACCACGCCTTCTACCTGTCGATCCCGCCGGGTGCGTTCCCGACGGTGTGCGAGCAGCTGCAGCGGTCGGGTCTGGCCGAGCAGACCGAGGAGCACTGGCGTCGGGTCGTCATCGAGAAGCCGTTCGGGCACGACCTGCGCAGCGCGCAGGAACTCAACGCGGTGGTCAACCGCGTTTTCCCGGAGGACTCGGTGTTCCGCATCGATCACTACCTCGGCAAGGAGACCGTCCAGAACATCCTGGCGTTGCGCTTCGCCAACCAGTTGTTCGACCCGCTGTGGAGCTCGCACTACGTCGACCACGTGCAGATCACCATGGCCGAGGACATCGGTCTCGGCGGGCGGGCCGGGTACTACGACGGCATCGGCGCGGCCCGCGACGTCATCCAGAACCATCTGCTGCAGCTGTTGGCGCTGGTGGCGATGGAGGAGCCGGTCTCGTTCGAGCCCCGCGAGTTGCAGGCGGAGAAGATCAAGGTCCTCTCCGCGACGCGCAACGTGCTGCCCTACGACCTGAACACCGCCCGCGGCCAGTACGGGCCCGGGTGGCAGGGCAGCAGCGAGGTCCTCGGACTGGTCGACGAGGAGGGCTTCGCCGCCGACTCGACCACCGAGACCTACGCGGCGATCGCCGTCGAGGTCGACAGCCGGCGCTGGGCCGGGGTGCCGTTCTACCTGCGGACCGGCAAACGCCTGGGCCGCCGGGTCACCGAGATCGCCCTGGTGTTCAAACGGGCTCCGCACCTGCCGTTCGACAAGACGATGACCGAGGAGCTCGGCGAGAACGCCCTGGTCATCCGGGTGCAGCCGGATGAGGGCATCACGTTGCGGTTCGGCTCGAAGGTGCCCGGCTCGAGCATGCAGGTCCGCGACGTCAACATGGACTTCAGCTACGGGCAGGCGTTCACCGAGTCCTCCCCGGAGGCCTACGAGCGGCTCATCCTCGACGTGTTGCTCGGTGAGCCGTCCCTGTTCCCCGTCAACGACGAGGTCGAGTTGTCGTGGCGCATCCTCGACCCCGTCCTGGAGCACTGGGCGCAGGCCGGACGTCCCGACACCTACGAGTCCGGTACGTGGGGTCCGCGATCGGCCGACGAGATGATGTCGCGCGTCGGACGCACCTGGCGTCGTCCGTGAGCGCCACCCGCCCACCGTTCCAGCCACCGAAGGAGCCCACCCGGTGATCCTCGACCTGCCGGCAACGACCACCGAGAAGGTGAGCAAGAAGCTGGTGTCGATCCGCGAGACGGGCGGCGCCGTCACTCTCGGTCGTGTGTTGACGCTCGTGGTGTGTGCGGCCGAGGGGCAGCCCACCGAGGGCGCGATCGACGCCGCCAACGACGCCAGCCGTGAGCACCCCTGCCGCGTGATCGTGGTGTCGCTGGGCAACCCGGCGGCGGCGACCCGGCTCGACGGGCAGATCCGTGTCGGTGGCGACGCGGGTGCGTCGGAGGTGGTGGTGCTGCGCCTCTACGGAGATCTGACCCAGCACGCGGCGAGTGTCGTGACACCGTTCCTGCTGCCCGACACCCCGGTGGTGACCTGGTGGCCCGGCGAGGCACCCGCCGACCCGGCGGGAGATCCACTGGGCAAGCTCGCGACCCGTCGCATCACCGACGCCGCGCACGCCGCCGACCCCGACGAGATCCTGGCGACGCGGCTGGAGAGCTACTCCCCCGGCGACTCGGACCTCGCGTGGTCGCAGATCACGTACTGGCGCGCCATCCTCACCGCATCGCTCGACCGGCCGCCGCTCGAACCGGTGCGCTCGGCCACCGTCACCGGCCCGGCCCACTCGCCGTCGATCGACCTGCTGGCGGGATGGTTGCAGGCGCAGCTCGGCACGACCGTGCACCGTGGTGTCGGGAGCTTCGAGATCCGACTCGACCGTGAGTCGGGACCGCTCGTCCTGGCCGTCGACCAGAACAACAACGCGGTGCTGAGCAACCCGGGCCGCCCCGACGGGCGGATCGCCATGTCGACGCGCGGCACCCGGGAGTGCATCGCCGAGGAGTTGCGGCGGCTCGACCCCGACGAGATCTATCACCTGGCCCTGCAGGGTGTGCAGCGGCTGACCCGACCCGGAGCGGAGGTCCCGGCGTGAGCGTTCGTCCTGAGGTCGTCGAGGTGGCCGATGCGTCCGAACTGGTGCAGGCCGCAGGTGGCCGTCTCGTGGAGACGGTGGTCGCGGCTCAGCGTGACCGCGGATCGGCGTCGGTGGTCCTCACCGGCGGCAGCAACGGCATCGCGCTGTTGGAATGGCTGCGCGACAACGGATCCGACGTCGACTGGCGGTCGGTGGACATCTGGTTCGGTGACGACCGCTTCGTGCGCGAGGGCGACGACGAGCGCAACGTCGGCCAGGCCCGCGACGCTCTGCTGGACCACGTCGACGTCGACCCCGATCGGGTGTTCGTCATGGCGCCGAGCGACGGTGAGTTCGGCGACGACATCACCGCGGCCGCGCAGGACTACGCGCGCGTGCTCCGGGAGCGCGGGGACGGCGAACCCACGCCGACGTTCGACGTCCATCTCCTCGGCATGGGCGGCGAGGGGCACATCAACTCGCTGTTCCCGCACACCGACGCCCTCGCCGAGCGGGACGCGACCGTCGTCGCCGTGGAGGACTCTCCGAAGCCGCCCCCGCGTCGCATCACGCTGACGGTCCCGGCGGTGAACCGGGCACGGCAGGTGTGGTTCCTCGTCGCGGGTGCGGAGAAGGCGCAGGCTGTCGCCGCAGGTGTCGGTGGTGGGGACGCGTCGGCTTGGCCGTGTGCGTCCGTGGCCGGGACGGAGGCGACCGTCTGGTTCGTCGACGCCGCCGCCTCCTCCGACCTCTGACCTCTCACCTCTGACACCCAGCCACCCACCCGACGTCCCCGTCGAGTGGGCGGTTGCGGACGTCGATCGGGCGGCTGCCGACGTCGAGTGGGCGGCTGCGAACGCCGAGCGCTCGGCTACCCGCTGTTGCGGAGTGCGGTCGCGAGGCCGTTCATCGTCAGCTGGATGCCCCGACGCACCTGGGGTGAGTCGTCACCGGAACGGAACCGGCGCAGCAACTCGAGTTGCAGCAGGTTGAGCGGCTCGAGATAGGGGAACCGGTTGAACACCGACCGGGCCAACGCGGGGTTGTCGGCCAACAGATCGTCGCTCTCGGTGATCGCGAAGTACATCCGCACCGTCCGCCGGTGCTCCTCGGTGATCATCCCGAACACGCGTGACCGCAGGTCCTCGTCGGCGACGAGGTGCGAATACCGTTCTGCGAGGCCGAGATCGGACTTGGCCAGCACCTGCGCCATGTTGGACAGCACCGTGGAGAAGAACGGCCAGGTCCGGTGGTAGCGGCGGAGCGTCTCGAGGCGCTCGGGGTCGTCGCCGATCCACTGCTCGAACGCCGATCCGGTGCCGTACCACCCGGGCAGCATGACGCGGCACTGCGTCCACGACAGCACCCACGGGATCGCACGCAGGTCGGAGATCTTCTCGGTCTGCTTCCGCGAGGCCGGACGGCTGCCGATGTTCAACGCGCCGATCTCCGACAGCGGCGTCGACGTGGTGAAGTACTCGACGAACCCCGGGGTGTCGTGCACCAGCGCCGAGTACGCGGTCCGCGCCAGACCGGCGATCTCGTCGAGATCGGAGTAGGCCGACGTCGCGTCGTCGCCGAGACCCTCCACGTCGAGCAGGGTCGACTCCAGTGTCGCAGCGACGAGCGTCTCGAGGTTCCGACGTGCCAGAACGGGTTCGGCGTACTTCGCCGCGATGACCTCACCCTGCTCGGTGATCCGCAGCGCACCCTGCACCGCGCCCGGTGGCTGAGCGAGGATCGCGTCGTAGCTCGGCCCGCCGCCACGGCCCACCGTGCCACCGCGACCGTGGAAGAGGCGCAGCCGGATACCGGCTTCGCGCGCTGCCTCGACGAGGTCGAGTTCGGCGCGGTAGAGCGCCCAGTTCGCGGCCATGTAGCCGCCGTCCTTGTTCGAGTCGGAGTAGCCCAGCATGATCTCCTGGGTCTCGCCCTGCGCGGTGATCAGCGCGCGGTAGAGCGGGACGTCGAGCACCGCCCGCAGGGTCGTCGCACCCTGATGCAGGTCCTCGATGGTCTCGAAGAGCGGGACCACGCGCACCGTGCACCGTGGGGTGTCACCGTCCGCGGGGTCGAACAGACCCGCCTCCTTGAGGAGCAGCAGCGCCTCGAGCATGTCGCTGACCGACGTGCACATGCTGATCACGTAGTTGGGCACGGACTCCGGGCCGTACGCGGCGACAGCGCGGGCCGCCGACCGCACGATGCCGATCTCCTTTGCCGCGAGCTCCCCCAGCTCTGCACCGGGACCCAGGAGCGGACGCCGGTGCGACAGTTCGCGGGTGAGCAGCGTGACGCGCTCGTCCTCCGACAGGGACGTGTAGTCGTCGTGGGCGCCTGCCCAGGCGAGCAGCTCGGCGACGACCTCCTCGTGCACGTCGGAGTTCTGCCGCATGTCCAGACCCGACAGGTGGAACCCGAACGTACGCACCGACTCCCGCAGCCGCAGCAGCCGGTCGTCGGCCAGGGCGCCGTCACGGTTGACGCGGAGCGACTCGTCGACGACGTCGAGGTCGGCGAGCAACTCCGCCGCCGTCTCGTACGCCGGCGCCGTCTGGTCGTCGAGAGGTCCCGCGGTGGCGGCATCGTCGCCGAAGCGGTCCCGGACGGTCGCGAGGAGCCGGGACCGGATGCGCCGCAGGGCGAGTCGGTACGGCTCGTCCGCGGCGACGTCACCGGTGTCGGCGCCACCGAGTTCGACGACCGCGTCGGTGACCGTCACCAGCCGCGACGACATGCTCAGTTCCTGTGCGAGCAGGGTCAGTTCGCCGAGGTGGTGATCGAGTGCGGTGCGTGCGGCACGCCCGGTCGCCAACGAGACGATGTCACCGTTCACGAACGGGTTGCCGTCGCGGTCACCACCGATCCACGACCCCATGCGCACGATCGGCACCTCGGGGAGACGCGCCTCGGGGTACTGGTCCCGCAGGTGGTCGCGGAGGGAGGCGTTCAGCGACGGGATGACCTCGAAGAAGGATGCGTCGTAGTACCGGAGGCCGACCTCGATCTCGTCCTCGATCCGCAGGCGCTCGAGCCGGATGAGCGCTGTCTGCCACAGGGTGAGGATCTGCCGACGGAGCGCCTCCGTCACCTCCGCGTCCTCGTCCGGGGTGAGGTCGGTGCGGTCGCGGTAGCGCATGAGGTCGGTGATGCGTCGCTGCACCTCGAACACGGTGCGGCGGCGGGTCTCCGTGGGGTGTGCGGTGATGACCGGGATCACGGCCGCCGACGACAGCGCCTCCCCCACGCGCGCGTCGGACAGGTCGGCGGCGTCGAGCTTCGCCCAGGTGGCGGCGAGGGAACTGGCGACGGGGGGCTCACCGGCGCGGACGTGGATGGCACGCCGGCGTTCCCGGTGGATGTCCTCGGCGAGGTTGGCCAGCAACCCGAAATGCGAGAAGGCGCGGATGACCGGGATGGCCGACGCCGTGTCGACCCGGGCCAGGACGTCGGCCAGTTCGCCGCGATCGATCTCCGACCGCCGCACCCGGAACGACTCGACGCGGGAGCGCTCCACGAGGTCGAAGATCTCGTCGCCGGCGTGCTCGCGGACCACGTCCCCGAGCAGCCCGCCCAGCAGCCGGATGTCCTGTCGGAGCGGCTCGGTGGCGGTACGGCCGGTGGCCGTCGACGTGACCGGGGCATCCGAGGGAGCCGCGAACGTCGCATCGGGATCGGTGGGCGCAATTCCGGTGTCGGTCATGGCACCAGTATCCCGCGCATGCGCCGGGCGCGCGCTGCACGCGCGTCGCGGGCGGTCAGGACAGCTTGATGTCCAGGCCGATGCCCAGGATGAAGATGAACCAGATGATGCCGACGAAGATCGTCAGGCGGTCGAGGTTGCGCTCGACGACGCTCGACCCGGACAGACTCGACTGCACGCCGCCGCCGAACAGCGACGAGAGGCCGCCGCCCTTGCCGCGGTGCAGGAGCACCAGGACGACCATCAGCACACTGGTGACCACCAGTCCGATGTCCAGCGCGAGCTTCACGCGATTCCTCTCCGATCGTGGGCACGACCGGACCCCGGCCGTGCACCGTGCGAGTGTACGTGCCGATCCTGGGTGATCAGGGAAGGGGCCCGCCCGCGGCGATCGCCGACAGCGTCGCGAACTCGTCGGACTTGAGCGACGCACCCCCGACGAGGGCCCCGTCGATGTCGGACTGGCCGACGATCTCGCCGACGTTCTTGGCGTTCACCGATCCGCCGTAGAGCACACGGACCGCCGCCGCGACGTCGTCACCGGCGAGCTCACGCACGGTCGCGCGTACGGCGGCGCACACCTCCTGCGCGTCCGCAGCCGAGGCGACCCGACCGGTGCCGATCGCCCACACCGGCTCGTAGGCGATCACCACGCGGGCGATCTGCTCGGGGCTCAACCCGGCCAGCGATCCACGCAGCTGCGCGACGTTGTGGGCGACGTGGTCACCGGCCTCGCGGATCTCCAGGCCCTCGCCGATGCACACGATCGGGGTGAGTTCGTGCCGCAGCGCGGCCGTCGCCTTCGCCAGCACCACCTCGTCGGTCTCACCGTGCAGGGTGCGTCGCTCGGAGTGCCCGACGACGACGTACGAGCAACCCAGCTTGGCGAGGAATGCGCCGCTGATCTCACCGGTGTAGGCCCCCGAGTCGTGCTGCGACAGGTCCTGCGCCCCGTAGGTGATCAGCAGCTTGTCGCCGTCGACGACAGTCTGCACGCTGCGGATGTCGGTGAACGGTGGGATCACCGTCACGTCGACGTGGTCGAAGTACTTCGCGGGCAACGCGAAAGCGATCTTCTGCACCAGGGCGATCGCCTCGAGGTGGTTCAGGTTGCACTTCCAGTTGCCGGCGATGAGCGGTTTGCGGGTTGCCACTCAGTCCTCCAGGACCGTCAGCCCGGGGAGCTCTTTGCCCTCCAGGTACTCCAGCGACGCGCCGCCGCCGGTCGAGATGTGCGAGAAGTCGGAGTCCGGCAGGCCCAGGGCCCGCACGGCGGCCGCGGAGTCGCCACCGCCGACGACGCTGAACGCACCCTGTGCGGTCGCTGCGGCGATCGCCTCGGCGACACCCCGGGTTCCGTCCGCGAACTTCTCGAACTCGAACACCCCCGACGGGCCGTTCCAGAAGACAGTGCGTGCACCCGAGAGCACCGCGGTGAAGCGCTTGACCGACTCCGGGCCGATGTCCAGGCCCATCCAGCCGTCCGGGATCTCCGAGGAGGCGACCGTCTTCGCCTCGGCATCCGCCGAGAAGGAGTCGGCGACGACGACGTCGACCGGGAGGTGGATGACGTCGCCGAAGCGCTCGAGCAGGTCTTTGCAGACGTCGATCTGATCGTCCTGCAGCAGCGACGTGCCGACCGAGTACCCCTGCGCCGCGAGGAAGGTGAAGGCCATCCCGCCGCCGATGACGAGGGTGTCCACCTTCGGCGCGAGCGCCTCGATGACACCGAGCTTGTCCGACACCTTCGACCCGCCCAGGACGACGGCGTAGGGCCGTTCGACCTCGGCGGTGAGCTTGCGGAGCACCTCGACCTCGGACCGCACGAGGTCACCGGCGTAGTGCGGCAACAACTTCGCGACGTCGTAGACCGATGCCTGCTCACGGTGCACCACACCGAAGCCGTCGGAGACGAACGCGCCGTCGTCGCCGACGAGTTCGGCCAGGGCCTGCGCCAGCTTCGTGCGCTCGGCGGCGTCCTTGGACGTCTCCCGCGCGTCGAAGCGGACGTTCTCCAGCAGGAGCACGTCACCGTCGGTGAGGCCCTCGGCACGCGCCAGAGCGTCGGTGCCGACGACGTCGGAGGCCAGTTGGACGTTGCGACCGAGTTCTTCGCCGAGCCGCTGCGCGACCGGTGCGAGGGAGTACTTCGGGTCGGGTTCGCCCTTCGGCCGTCCGAGGTGCGCGGTCACGATCACCGCGGCACCCGCGTCGGCCAGCTTCGCGATCGTCGGTGCCGAGGCCACGATGCGGCCCGGGTCGGTGATCGTCGAGCCGTCGAGCGGGACGTTGAGGTCCGACCGCACCAGCACGATGCGGCCGGACACCCCGGCGTCGAGGAGGTCCTGCAGCGTCTGCAGCGCCATCGTGTGCGCGCCGCTCAGAGGGACTTGCCGACGAGGCCGATGAGGTCGACCAGACGGTTCGAGTAGCCCCACTCGTTGTCGTACCAGGACACGACCTTGGCCTGATCGTCGATGACCTTGGTCAGGCCGGCGTCGAACAGCGAGCTGTGCGGGTCGGTGACGATGTCCGAGGAGACGATCGGCGCGTCGTAGTACTTGAGGATGCCCTTGAGCGGTCCCTCCGCGGCGGCCTTCATCGCCGCGTTGATCTCGTCGACGGTCGCCGACTTCGCGAGGTGGGCGGTGAGGTCGGTGACCGAGCCGGTCGGGATGGGCACGCGCAGTGCGTAGCCGTCGAGCTTGCCTTTGAGTTCGGGCAGCACCAGGCCGATCGCCTTGGCTGCGCCGGTGGAGGTCGGGACCACGTTGATCGCCGCCGCACGCGCGCGACGCAGGTCCTTGTGGGGACCGTCCTGGAGGTTCTGGTCCTGGGTGTAGGCGTGGACCGTCGTCATCAGGCCCTTGACGATGCCGAACTCGTCGTTGAGGACCTTGGCCAGCGGGCCCAGGCAGTTGGTGGTGCACGACGCGTTGGAGATGATGTTCTGGCTGCCGTCGTACTTGTCGTCGTTCACACCCATGACGATGGTGATGTCCTCGTCGGAGGCGGGCGCGGAGATGATGACCTTCTTCGCGCCGGCGTCGAGGTGGCCCTGGGCCTTGTCGCGCGCGGTGAAGATGCCGGTCGACTCGACGACGACGTCGACACCGAGATCGCCCCACGGGAGCGCCGACGGGCCCTCCTTGACCGAGAGACCCTTGATCTCCTGGTCGCCCACGGTGATGGTGTCGCCCGAGGCGCTCACGTCCTGCGGGAGGCGGCCGAGGATGGAGTCGAACTTGAGCAGGTGGGCGAGAGTGTCGTTGTCGGTGAGGTCGTTGACCGCGACGATCTCGATGTCGGTGGTGCCGAGGGCCTTCTGGGCCTCGACGGCGCGAAAGAAGTTCCGGCCGATCCGACCGAATCCGTTGACGCCTACCCGAACGGTCACGTTGTGCTCCCTTGTGCTGCAGTTGCGGTGGTGCGAGCCACACTGCCCGCGTCACCGACCACCCTAATCGGGCCCTCTCCCGCTCGCGACGGGCGGTCTCGGGCGGACCCTCAGGCCTCGTCCAGCAGGTCTGCAGTCACCGCGGACTCGGTGTCGGGGATGCCGTCGACGGCCGCCTTCTTGTCGGCCATCGACAGCAGCCGCCGGATACGTCCGGCGACGGCGTCCTTCGTCATCGGGGGGTCGGCGAGCTGACCGAGCTCCTCGAGCGAGGCCTGCCGGTGTTCGACACGCAGCCGTCCGGCCGCCAGCAGGTGTCCGGGCACGGAGTCGCCGAGGATCTCCAGCGCACGCTCCACACGCGCGGCCGCGGCGACGGCGGCACGAGCCGAGCGGCGCAAGTTCGCGTCGTCGAAGTTCGCCAGACGGTTGGCGGTGGCGCGCACCTCGCGGCGCATCCGCCGTTCCTCCCACGTCAACCGGGTGTCCTGGGCACCCATGCGGGTGAGCAGCGCCCCGATGGCCTCGCCGTCACGGATGACGACGCGGTCCGCGCCACGCACCTCGCGCGCCTTGGCGGGGACACCGAGCCGGCGCGCGGCCCCGACGAGAGCCAGAGCGGCCTCCGGGCCGGGGCAGCTGACCTCCAGCGCCGACGAGCGTCCCGGTTCGGTCAGCGATCCGTGGGCCAGGAACGCGCCGCGCCAGGCGGCCTCCGCGTCCGCGACTCCGCCGCCGACCACCTGTGCCGGCAGCCCCCGCACAGGACGACCGCGCATGTCGAGCAGACCGGTCTGCCGGGCGAGCGCCTCACCGTCCTTGGTGACGCGCACGACGTACCGCGCCCCCTTGCGGATGCCACCGCTGCGCAACACGTGCACCTCGGAGTTGTAGCCGTAGAGGTCGAAGATCTCCTTGCGCAGCCGCCGGGCGACGTTGCCGAGGTCGACCTCGGCCTCCACGATCACCCGGCCGGCGACGATGTGCAGACCGCCGGCGAACCGCAGGAGCGCGGAGACCTCGGCCCGCCGGCAACTCGTCTGGGTCACGACGAGCCGACTGAGCTCGTCCTTGACGGCCGCTGTCATCGCCACCGGTTGTCGTCCTCCTGCCCGGGCGTGCCCGGAGTCGGTCTTCCCCGGGCTGGCCCGGATCTCGTCTCGTCGCGTCGTCACGTCCCCCGTGGCGGCCGGCGTCGCGGCCGCGTCGAACCCGGCGCTCACCCCGTCGACGGTGTGCCCTCCCGCGCACCGTCACCGGCCGATCCGACCTGCCGGTCGGCCCCGTCAGCGTAGCCACCACGCGGGACGCCGGTCAGCGTATGCACCATGGCGGCCACTTTCGCGGGGTCGTGTACGTGGGTGCCGGGGCGGGCCAGGTCCCCCACGTGCAGGGTCGCACCGAAGCGGTCCGCGGCACGGCGCACGTGGTCGCGCTCCCGCTCCGACGGCACCGACGCACCGTCGATGACGACGTCGTCGACGCGGAGGTCGTCGGCGTGGGCATGCAGGACGTGCAGGTGACGTTCGACCGAGAATCCGCTCGTCTCACCCGGTTCGGGCGCCAGGTTGACGAACAGCACCCGCCGCGCGGACGTGTCGCGAAGGGCCGCCAGCTGGGCGGGCACCAGCACGTGCGGGATGACGCTGGAGAACCACGACCCCGGCCCGAGGGTCACGAGATCCGCGGCGAGGATGGCCTCGACGGCTGCGTCACAGGCAGGCGGGTCGGCAGGCAGCAGACGGACGCGGCGGACCTTGCCCGGTGTCGTCGCCACGGCGACCTGTCCTGCGATCGACCGACTGATGCGGGGATCGTCCTCGAGTCCGGAGACGTCGGCCTCGATGCCGAGTGGCACCGTCGACATCGGCAGCACCCGGCCACGGATGCCGAACAGGTCGACCAGTGCGTCGAGCGCTGCGACGGGGTCACCGAGGTGTTCGGACAGACCGGCGAGCAGCAGGTTGCCGATCGGGTGTCCCGCCAGTGCGCCCCGACCGCGAAAACGGTGTTGCAGCACGGTTGCCCACCGCACGGACGGGTCGTCGGCGTCTGCGGCGCCGGCCTCGAGGAGCGCCGCGAGCGCCATCCGCAGGTCCCCCGGCGGGATGACCCCCAGCTCGGAACGCAACCGCCCCGACGAGCCGCCGTCGTCGGCGACGGTGACGACCGCGGTGACGTGGTCGCAGACCATGCGCAACGCGGTGACGGTGGCGTAGAGGCCGTGGCCCCCGCCGAGGGCGACGACCGATCGTGGTCCGTGGCCGGTCATTCGCGTCCCAGATCACGATGGACGGCGCGGGCGTCGAACGGCGTCAGGTCGGCCGCCGACGACCCCGACCAGGAACCGTCGGCGGCGGGGCCGCACAGACGACGCGCCAGCTCGGTGGACATGGCGACGCTGCGGTGTTTGCCGCCGGTGCAGCCGATCGCGACGGTCATGTAGCGCTTGCCCTCCCGCGTGTACCCCTCCGCGGTGAGACGCACGATGCGCTCGTAGGCGTCGAGCCATGGGTCGGCACCGGTCTGGCCCAGGACGTAGCGTGACACCGGCTCGTCCCGCCCGGTGAGGTCACGCAGATCCGCGACCCAGTACGGGTTGGGGAGGAACCGCACGTCGGCGACGAGGTCGGCGTCGATGGGGATCCCGTACTTGAACCCGAAGGACTGCACCGTGATCCGGACATCGGTGCCCGCCGGCTGCGCGAACGCGTTGTCGACGATGGTGCGCAACGCGGTCACCGACAGCCCCGACGTGTCCACCGCGAGGTCCGCGGACTCCGACACCCCGGCGAGTGCGGACCTCTCGCGGGCGATGGCGTCGACGAGGGTGCCGTTCTGCTGGAACGGGTGGCTGCGGCGGACCTGCTCGTAGCGGCGGACGAGGGCGGCGTCGTCGGCGTCGAGGAAGAGCAGTCGGACCGCGGCCCCGGTCGACTCGAGGCCGGACCGCACGTCGCTGACGCCGGCCGCGAACGCGGCGGTGGGGGTACGCATCACCACGGCGACACGACTCGTGCCGGGGACCTCCTCGCGCGCGGCGACGACGGTGCGCGGGATGAGCGGGGACGGGACGTTGTCGGTGACGTACCAACCCAGGTCCTCCAGCAGGCGCGCGACCGTGCCACGGCCCGCACCCGACATGCCGGTCACGAGCAGGACGTCCATGTCGCGGCCCGCGCCGTCCTCGGCGGGCAACCCGTCGTGCGTGTGCTGCCGGTCGTCGCTCATGAGGCGGTCTCCCCCAGTGCTCGCTGGACCGCCGCCGCGGTCGACGGACCGATGCCGGGGACCCCGGCGATCTCCTCCACCGACGCCTTCTTCAGCCGGGCGACGGAGCCGAAGTGGGTCACGAGGGCCTTGCGACGGGTCTCGCCCAGTCCGGGCACGCCGTCGAGCGCGGAGGCGGTCATCCGCTTGCTGCGCTTGCTGCGGTGGTAGGTGATCGCGAAGCGGTGGGCCTCGTCGCGAACGCGCTGCAGCAGGAACAGCGCCTCGCTGGTGCGCGGGAAGATCACCGGCTCGTCGTCGTCGGGGGTCCACACCTCCTCGAGACGTTTCGCGAGACCGATGACCGCCACGTCGGTGACGCCGAGTTCGTCGAGCACCTCGGCGGCCGCACGCACCTGCGGGCCGCCACCGTCGACGACGAACAGGTTGGGCGGGTAGGCGAACCGACGGGGTCGCCCGGTGGCGGGATCGATCGCCGCCTCCGGCGCCATGTCGCCGCCGTTGTCCGACGCGGGGCCGAGCGCGGGGTCCGCAGCGGTGTCGGGACCGGTCGCCGAGGACACGGTCGCGGTGGGATCGGAGGGGTCGCTGCGGTGGGCGTCGGCCCGATGCCGCAGGAACCGACGGCGGGTGACCTCGGCGATGGAGGCGACGTCGTCGCTGCGTCCGCCGCCGGCTGCCTCCTTGATCCCGTAGTGGCGGTAGTCGGACTTGCGGGGCAATCCGTCCTCGAACACGACGAGCGACGCCACGACGTCGGTCCCCTGCACGTGCGAGATGTCGATGCACTCGATGCGCAGCGGGGCGTCGTCGAGGCCGAGGGTCTCCTGGATCTCGGTCAGTGCGGCCGATCGGGTGGTGAGATCGCCTGCGCGCTTGAGCTTGTGCTGGGTCAACGCCTCGCCGGCGTTGCGCTCGACGGTGTCGAAGAGCGCCTTCTTGTCGCCACGCTGTGGCACGCGCAGGCTCACCTGGGCGCCGCGCAGCCCGGAGAGCCAGTCGGCGAACTCGTCGGCGTCGGGCGGGAGGACGGGCACGAGCACCTGTCGGGGCACGGTCTCCAGGCCGCCCGCCTCCCCGTCGGCGACGGTGGCCGCCTGGTCGACCTGCTCGCCGTAGAACTGCGTGAGGAACTGAGCCACCTGTTCGGACAGATCCGGCTCGTCGCCGTCGTCGCGACCCGACAGGTCGTCGACGCGTTCGACGACCCAGCCACGCTGACCGCGGACGCGCCCACCGCGGACATGGAACATCTGCACCGACACCTCGAGCTGATCGGCGACCATGGCGATGACGTCGGCGTCGGTACCGTCGCCGAGGACGACGGCCTGCTTCTCCAGCGCACGTTTGAGGGCGCCGACGTCGTCGCGCAGACGCGCAGCCCGCTCGAAGTCGAGATCGGCTGCGGCGTCCGCCATCTGGTTCTCGAGGTTGCGGATCAGACGGTCCGTCCGACCGGCGAGGAAATCGCAGAAGTCCTCGACGATCTGCCGGTGTTCGGCGGCATCGACACGTCCCACACAGGGCGCGGAACACTTGTCGATGTAGCCCAGCAGGCAGGGTCGGTCGATCTGGCCGTGCCGCTTGAACACCCCGGCCGAGCACGTCCGCGCCGGGAACACGCGGGTCAACAGGTCGAGCGTCTCGCGGATCGCCCAGGCGTGGGCGTACGGACCGAAGTAGCGGACACCCTTCCGGCGCGGACCGCGGTAGACGAACAGGCGCGGGTACTCCTCGTTCAGGGTGACCGCGAGCATCGGATACGACTTGTCGTCGCGGTAGCGGACGTTGAACCGCGGGTCGAACTGCTTGATCCAGTTGTATTCGAGCTGCAGTGCCTCGACCTCGGTGGTGACGACCGTCCACTCCACGGACCCGGCGGTCGTGACCATGCGGCGGGTGCGTGGGTGCAGCGATGACAGATCGGCGAAATACGAGGTGAGGCGGGAACGCAGGCTCTTGGCCTTGCCCACGTAGATCACGCGGCCGTGCGGGTCCCGGAACTTGTAGACGCCCGGCGAGGTCGGGATGCTCCCCGGAGCCGGGCGGTACGTGGTCGGATCGGGCACGACGACCAGGCTAGTACGCCCCTGTGACGTCGAGGGTGGGCTGGCGTCAGCCCTCCGGGGGTCGCGACGGTGACGGTGGACGTGACGACGGAGGTGACGGCCGGCTCGGCGGTGCCTATCCGCGTCACACCCCGTCGACTGGGCGGTTGCAGACGTTCGTTGGGCGGTTGCGGTTCCTGGGGCCGCCGAACCCGCCCACTCGACGGGCCCTACCGCCCAACGGACGTCCGGAAACGCCCACTCGACGGGGTGTCAGGAAGGGGCGTCGGCGTGGTAGCGCGCGTGCAGCTCGCGGAAGCGTTCCATCGCCGCGACGGCGAGCGCACCGTCCGCGGCCTGGATCGCCATCACCGGGACGTTCTCGTAGTCGGGCAGCTCGAGGCGGGCCCAGCGACCCTTGTCCGGGTACCAGATCCCCTCGACCATGTCCCAGCCGAAGACCTTCTCCCCCACCAGGTTGCGGATCTCGACGCCCTGGGCACCCGCACGGATGCGCGGGCGGGTGAACGTCAGGATCGCACCACCGAGCACGACGCCGATCAACGCGAGACCGACCTGGTCGGACACGCGGAAGTCGACCCCGGTGTCCGACACCCGCAGCAGCACCCCGACCACCACGTGGATGGCGACGACGACGGCGGCGACGGCCACCGCGATCCGCGGGGTGCGCACCGATCGGTGGACGAGCTCCCAGTCGGCGCCCGACGTCTCGTCGCTCACCGTGCCGAGCCGGCGGACAACTCCGCCAGGGTGATCGCCGATGCCAGCGCGGCGGTCGCCGCCTGCGCGCCCTTGTCCTCCGTCGAGCCGGGAAGCCCCGCTCGCGCGAGTGCCTGCGCCTCGTCCAGGGTGGTCAGCACGCCGTTGCCGACCGGAGTCGACTCGTCCAGCGACACCCGCGTGAGACCGGCCGTCACCGCGTCACAGACGTACTCGAAATGCGGCGTCTCCCCGCGGATCACGACGCCCAGCGCGACCACCGCGTCGTGGGTGCGGGCCAGTGCCTGCACGATCACCGGCAACTCGATCGCTCCGGCCACCCGCACCACCGTCGGCTCGGCGAGTCCGGCGTCCTTCGCCACGCGCAGTGCGCCGTCGAGCAGTGCGGTGCAGATCTGGGCGTGCCACTGGGACGCGGCGATCGCCAACCGGAGGCCGGTCGCCGCGCCGAGTTCGACGACCGGTTCGCCGGAGCCGCTCATGCGCTCGTCCCGGATGTGACGTCGTCGGGCCCGATGTCGTCGAGTCCGACGAGGTCGTGGCCCATCCGGTCCCGCTTGGTGCGCAGGTACCGGAGGTTCTCCGGGGTGGCCCGAACCGGCATGGGGACCCGTTCGGCGATCTCGAGTCCGTACCCCTCGAGTCCGACGCGTTTCGCGGGATTGTTGGTGAGCAACCGCATCGACCGGACGCCGAGGTCGACGAGGATCTGCGCGCCGAGCCCGTAGTCGCGGGCGTCGGCGGGCAGACCGAGTTGCAGGTTGGCGTCCACGGTGTCGGATCCGTCGTCCTGGAGCTGGTACGCCTGCAACTTGTGCATCAGACCGATGCCGCGTCCCTCGTGTCCACGCATGTAGAGCACGACGCCGCGTCCCTCGGCCGCGACCATCGCCATCGCCGCGTCGAGCTGGGGGCCGCAGTCACACCGCAGTGACCCGAAGACGTCACCGGTGAGGCATTCCGAGTGCACCCGCACCAGCACGTCCTCACCCCGGTGCGGCGGTCCGCCGATGTCACCGAGGACGAGCGCGACGTGCTCGACGTCGTCGTAGACGCTCGTGTACCCGACGGCGCGGAAAGTGCCGTGGGCGGTGGGGATCCGGGCGTCGGCGACGCGGACGACGTGCTTCTCGTTGCGGCGACGCCAGGCGATCAGGTCGGCGATGGAGATCAGTGCGAGCCCGTGCTCGTCGGCGAACGTGCGCAGCTCGTCGGCATGCGCCATCGCACCTTCGTCCTTCTGCGAGACGATCTCGCAGATGGCGCCGGCCGGGGTGAGACCCGCGAGGCGGGCGAGGTCGACGGCGGCCTCGGTGTGGCCCGGGCGACGCAGGACGCCGCCCTCCTTGGCCCGCAGCGGGACGACGTGTCCCGGGCGGGTGAGATCGCCTGCGGTGCTGGTGGGGTCGGCGAGCAGGCGCATGGTCGCGGCGCGGTCGGAGGCGGAGATGCCGGTGCCGATCCCCTCGCGGGCGTCGACGGTGACGGTGTAGGCGGTGCCGTGCTTGTCCTGGTTCACCGAGTACATCGGCGGCAGACCCAGACGGTCGCAGTCCGATCCGTCGAGGGGGACGCACAGATACCCCGACGTGTACCGCACCATGAAGGCGACGAGCTCGGGAGTGGCCTTCTCCGCGGCGAAGATCAGGTCGCCCTCGTTCTCGCGATCCTCGTCGTCCACGACGACGACGGCCTTGCCCGCGGCGATGTCGGCGATCGCGCGTTCGACGCTGTCGAGGACGACGGCCCGGGTGGTGTCGGTGTCGGTGTCGGTGTGGGTGTCGGTCATGCCGGCGCCTCGCTCTCCTGCTGGGCCCGCGCATGCGGCACGGCGAGCCGTTCGACGTACTTCGCGATCACGTCGACCTCGAGGTTGACGGTGTCCCCGACGGCCAGGCGCCCCAGGGTGGTGACGTCCAGGGTGGTCGGGATGAGGGAGATCTCGAACCAGCTGTCGCCGGTCGGGTCGTCGGGGGTGGCGGAGACGGTCAGCGACACCCCGTCGACGGTGATGGAACCCTTCTCGACGACATAGCGCGAGAGGTCGTCGGGGACGGCGATGCGGATGACGGTCCAGTGGTCCGAGGGGGTCACGGCGGCGACGGTGCCCGTCCCGTCGACGTGGCCCTGCACGATGTGTCCGCCGAAGCGTCCACCGGCGGCCATCGCGCGTTCCAGGTTCACCGGGGCGCCGGCGTCGAGGGAGCGCAGCGAGCTGCGTCGGAGCGTCTCGGCCATGACGTCGACCGCGAAGGTGCCGTCGGTGGGCGGATCGACGACGGTGAGGCAGACGCCGTTGACGGCGATGGAGTCGCCGTGACCGGCGTCGCTGGTGACGAGCGGACCGCGGATCACGAACCGCGCCGCATCGGTGAGGTCGTCACGTCGGACGATCTCTCCGCGTTCCTCGATGATCCCCGTGAACACCGTGCCTCCTGTCCTCGACCCAGGGCGGCACGTCCCGTGGTCACGACGACCACGACAGTCCTCTCTCATCCGGACTGTCACCGTCGGCTCCGGAGTCACACCGGATCTGCTGACCCCGGATCCAGGCCGGGCGCTCGCGGGCTTCGGCCGCGTGGCCGTCACCGCCGGTGGGGAATTGCACCCCGCCCTGAGAACTCGCTGTTTCGACGCTAGCACAACGATCGGCCCCGATCAGAACGCGTTCACCTCGAAACCGCCGGTCAGCGAGTTGCGACCAGGGTGACGAGAATGTCGTCCCCCAGTTCGGCGACCGACTCGCGTCGCATCCGGTGGGCCGCGGCGAGGGTGCCGACCGTCACGTCGTCCACGGCGGCACGTCCGGCGCCGAGGACGGTGGGTGCCAGGTAGGCCCGGACGCGGTCGACGAGTCCGGCGGCGAAGAACGCGCCGAGGACGGTCGACCCGCCCTCGACGAGGACGTCGAGCGCGTCGCCGGCAGCGGCCAGCGCGTCCGCGGGGTCGTGGGAGGCGACGACGATCGGTGGCGGCGTGACCCGATGCAGTCGGGCGGACTCGGGGATCGGACTGTGCCCCAGCACGATCCGTCGGGGTTGGCGTTCCCGGAGGGATCCGTCGGCGGTACGAGCGGTCAGTTCCGGGTCGTCCGCGCGGACGGTGCCGGTACCGACGATCACCGCGTCGAGTCGTTCGCGGTCAGTGTGGACGTGCTCGCGGGCGACCGGCCCGGTGATCCATCGGCTCGTCCCGTCGGGCGCGGCGATGCGTCCGTCGAGGGTGGCCGCGAACTTGGCCGTCACCCGCGGTCGACCGGTACGACGGCGGTGCAGCCATCCGGCGAGCGCACCGGCCGCGGCCTCGGACGCGGCCGCACCGGCGACGACGGTGACGCCGGCGCCGCGCAGCGTCTGCGCTCCTCCCCCGGCGACCGGGTCGGGGTCGTCGACGGCGTAGACGACCCTCGCGATGCCCGCCTCGAGCAGGGCGCGCGTGCACGGCCCGGTGCGACCGGTGTGGTCGCACGGTTCGAGGGTCACCACCGCCGTCCCGCCGCGAGCGGCGTCGCCGGCCTGTCGCAACGCCATCACCTCGGCGTGCGGTCCCCCGACCGCCTGTGTGTGTCCGGCCCCGACGACGACGCCGTGCGCGTCGAGCACGACGGCTCCGACGGGTGGGTTGGGTGTGCTCAGCCCACAGGCCTCGAATCCCTGCGCCTGCGCCAGGACCATCGCGGCGGAGGCGTCGGCGGGGCGCTCGCCCCGCGGGTCGTGGCCCATCGGGTCAGCCGCGTGCCCGGGCGGCCTGGGCGCGCAGCGCCGACACGGCGGCGCCCGGGTCGTCCGCGCCGTACACCGCCGAGCCCGCGACGAAGCAGTCGACGCCCGCCTCGGCGGCCTGCTCGATGGTGTCGGCGTTGACGCCACCGTCGATCTCCACGAGGATCCGCAGGTCGTCGGCGTCGATGCGCGACCGCAGGGTGCGCACCTTGTCGAGCACCTCGGGCATGAACGACTGCCCGCCGAAGCCGGGTTCGACGCTCATCACCAGCAGCGTGTCGAAGGACGGCAGGATCTCCAGGTACGGCTCGAGCGCGGTCCCCGGCTTGATGCCGATGCCCGCCTTGCCGCCGGCAGCACGGATGTCGCGCGCGACCGCGGTCGGGTCGTCGGTGGCCTCGGCGTGGAACGTGACGTTGTGGGCGCCGGCCTCCGCATACGGCGGCGCCCAGCGAGCCGGGTCCTCGATCATCAGGTGACAGTCGATCGGGATCTCGGTCGCGCGCAACAGGCTCTCGACGACGGGCAGGCCGAGAGTCAGGTTCGGGACGAAGTGGGCGTCCATCACGTCGACGTGGAGCCAGTCGCTGCCGCGGACGGCGTCGGCCTCGGCGGCGAGGTTGGCGAAGTCGGCGGACAGGATCGACGGGGCGATCATCGGCTGGTCGGGGCGCGCGGCAGGCATGGCGCGCAGTCTATGAGGCGGTGCCGTCGACACCCGCGGGGACATCGGTGTGATCGTCGACGGGGACCGTCAGCAGCGCGAGGAACATCGCATCGGTGCCGTGCCGGTGCGGCCACAGCTGCACCGTGCCCTCGAGCGTTCCCGCCGATCTGTCGACCGCCACGAGCGGTCGGGCGTCGACGAGCCGCGCATCCGTGGCGGCGGTGACCGCCTCGACGACGCCGACCGTCTCGGCCGGGTGCGGGGAACAGGTCGAGTAGATCAGGGCACCGCCGGGGCGGAGCAGTCCGACCGCGGCGGTGAGCAGCGCGGTCTGCAGGTCGACGAGCGTCCCGACGTCGTCGGGGGTGCGCCGCCACCGCGCCTCCGGGCGGCGGCGCAGCGAACCGAGACCGGTGCACGG
This sequence comes from Williamsia sp. SKLECPSW1, assembly GCF_054332755.1. Lineage (NCBI taxonomy): Bacteria > Bacillati > Actinomycetota > Actinomycetes > Mycobacteriales > Nocardiaceae > Williamsia > Williamsia sp. SKLECPSW1. Next base: position 356,729 of record NZ_JBTGLI010000002.1, read on the forward strand.
CGCGTCGACGAGGATCCGGTCGTAGCCGGGGGTCAGTCCGCTGTCACGGCCGTCGGCGACGTGCACCGTGACGGGCAGCCCGGAGGTCGACCGGCGGACGAGGTCCGCGCGGTGGTCGGCCGGTTCGACGGCGTCGAGGTGGGCGCCGTCGATGTCGGCGAGCGCGCCGAGCAGGGCCGCCTTGCCACCGGGTCCGGCGCACAGGTCGAGCCAGCGGCCCCCGTCCGGTCCGTCCACCGGCGCCATCGAGACCGCGCGGGCCACGAGCTGCGATCCCTCGTCCTGCACCCCCGCGAGGTGCTCGCGGACCGCGTCCAGGTCGCCGGGGTCGCCACCGGGCAGGTACACGCAGTAGGGCGACCATCGTCCGACGTCCCCGCCGGTCGCCGAGGCGAGTTCGTCGGCCGTGATCAGTCCGGGCCGGGCCGCGAGGTGCACGGCGGGTCGGTCGTCGTCGGCGGCGAGCGCCGCCTGTAGTTCGCCGGCGCCGACACGCCGGTCGGGGGTGCTCAACGCGTCGGCGAACACCTCGGCGATCCACCGGGGGTGGGCGTAGCGGAACGCGAGGTGGCCGACGAGGTCCTCGGCGATCGACGGGGCGAGCTCGTCGGTCCACAGGTCTTCGTCGCGCTGGGAGACCTTGCGCAACACGGCGTTGCAGAACCCGGCGGGGCCCTGCCCGGCCTCGGACCGGACGAGCTCGACCGACGTCGAGACGGCGGCGTGTGCGCCCACACGGGTGCGCAGCAGCTGGTACGTGCCCAGCCGGAGGACGTCGAGCAGCGTCGGGTCGATCTCGCCGACCGGACGACGGGCCGCGGCGGCGATGATCTCGTCGAGCACTCCGGTCGCGCGACACGTCCCGTAGGTCAACTCGGTGGCGAACGCGGCGTCGCGTCCGGTGATCTGACGCTCGCGGAGGAGTCGGGGCAGCACGAGGTTGGCGTAGGAGTCGCGTTCGCGCACCGCACGCAGGACGTCGCGCGCCACCGCACGTGCGGCGTCGACGGGCTTGTCGCGGACATGCGCGGGGCGGGTCATCCGAACACCGAGTCCGCGTCGAGGCGGGCGCCACGCGCCCAGTCCGCCGCCGGTGTCGGCTTCTTGCCCGGGGGTTGCACCAGTCCGAGGCGGACCGGGGTCGTCGCGGTCCCGACGAGCACCGCCGATTTCGACGCCGCGATCGCACCCGGGGCGAGCTCACCGAGATCGGGCGGGGCGTCGGCCACGGGCGTGACGGGACCGAGCTTGACGCGGGTGTCGGCCAGGACGGTCCACGCCCCGGGATCCGGCGTCCGGGAGCGGATGAGCCGGTCCACGACGTGGGCCGGTCGGTTCCACACCACGCGGGAGTCGGCGACCTCGATCTTCGGGGCCAGGCTCACCCCGTCGGAGGGTTGGGGCACCGCTACGAGCTCGCCCGCGTCGATGCCGTCGAGGGTGGACACCAGCAGTGGGGCGCCCGCGTCGGCGAGGCGGTCGAGCAACACACCGCTCGTGTCGTCGGGGCGGATGCGTTCGGTCAGCGTGCCGAAGACCGGCCCGGTGTCGAGCCCCTCCTCGATGCGGAACGTGCTCGCCCCGGTGAACTCGTCACCCGCGGCGATCGCGGCCTGCACGGGTGCCGCGCCCCGCCACGCCGGGAGCAACGAGAAGTGCAGGTTGATCCACCCGTGTCGCGGGAGATCCAGCAGATCGCGCGGGACCAGCGCCCCGTATGCGACGACCGCGCAGCAGTCGGGGGCGAGACGGGTGAGGACCTCGTGCGCGTCGGGGTCGGTGAGCCTGCGGGGCGTGGCCACCTCGATCCCGACCTCGTCGGCGACGAGGCCGACCGGTGACCGCGTGACCTTGCGTCCACGACCGGCGACGGCGTCCGGCCGGGTGAGCACCCCGACCACCTCGTGGTCGGGCGAGGCGAGCAGCCGCCGCAACGACGGCACCGCGGCGTCGGGGGTCCCGGCGAACACGACCCTCATCGCAGGACCTCCGCGCTCGCGGCGGGTGCGCGGTCGGCCTCGCCGTCGCCGACCCAGACCGTCCGATCGGTGCGCGGATCGTCGGTGACGGTCTCCCCCGCCCCGAACCACGTCGTGTCCCGGATGACGCGCATGGCCGCACGCCGCGCGTCCGGTGACAGTCGCTGCAGGAACAGCACCCCGTCGAGGTGATCGGTCTCGTGCTGTACCGCCCTGGCCAGGATCCCGTCGACCTCCATCGCCACCGGTGCGCCGTCGCGGTCGACGCCGGTGACGGCGACGCGTGCGGACCGGGTGCACGCAGCCTGCACACCCGGGATCGACAGACATCCCTCGGGGCCGGTCTGGGTGGTGTCGTCGAGGGCCGTCCACACCGGGTTGACGATGTGCCCGCGTCGGCCGCCGCAGTCGTAGGTGAAGACGCGTGCACCCACCCCGACCTGGGGTGCGGCCAGACCCGCGCCGTGGTGGTGGTCCATGGTGTCGAGCATGTCGTCGACCAGCCTGTGCAGGTCGGCGCCGAACTCGGTGATCTCCGGGGTCGCCGTCCGCAGCACCGGGTCGCCGAACAACCGGATCGCTCGCACCGCCACCGACGCCCTCCTCCGTCTCGTCCGGCCGCACGGCCGTTCGTCACCGGTCCTCGTGTGCGGGACCGGGGGTCGAGTCTAGGCGGCTGTGTGGTCGGGCCCGGACCACCAGGTCGACGCCGTGACGGTCACCCGATGGTCGGGGGGTCGACCTGGATGCGCAGTGGACCGGTGTCGTGGTGCGTGCCGCGGTGGACCTGCGCGACCTTCAGTGCCGTCACGAGGTCGCGACCATGGGTGCGTGGGATGCGCAGCAGCACCCGGGTCAGCGCACCTTCGGTCTCCCCGTCCCACCCGGCGGGCGGGCGGGCATCCGACGGGAGATCGACCGGCCCGAGGATCTCGGCGTCGTCGGGGAGATCGAGGGAGTCCACGAAGGCCGGGACCGACCGGTCGGTCCCGTCGACCGAGACCATCGTGACGGCCGGGGGCAGCCCCAGTTCGGCGCGTTGGGCGAGTTCCTGGGCCGCGAACCCGACGGGGTCCCACCGGATGGCGGCCTGCACGACGGGCAGCCCGGCGTCGGCGACGACGACGGCGGTGCCCCCGTGGCGAGCGGACCGTACCGAGGCCAGCACAGACGTCCATCGGCGGAACGTCTGCTCTCCGGCCCGCAGGTCGGCGCGGTCGAGCTGCGCCCACGTGTCGACCAGCACCGCGGCGCCGTAACCGCCGTCGACCACGGGTTCCGCCCCGGGGGTCGCGACGACGAGCCGTGCGCCCGGGTCGACGCGGTCGGCGATCGTGTCACCGCCGGAGGTGAGGACGGGAACGCCGGGGAACGCCTTGCCCAGTTCTTCCGCGGTGCGGCGCGCGCCGCTGCTGGTGGCCCTCAGGTGGGTGTCACCGCACTCGACGCATCGGAACGCCTCTCGTCGGCCGCACCAGCTGCAGGTGACCGTCGGAGCCGCATCGCGGGTGGCGTCGGCGGAATCCGCCCGCAGCGGGCCGTGGCACCGACGGCAGCGGGCCCGCGTGCGGCACCGCGCGCAGGCCAGCGACGGGTGATATCCCCGCCGGGGGACGCTGACCAGCACGGGTGCGTCGTCGGCGAGTGCGCCCCGAGCCGCGTCGAACGCGATCGCCGGCAACCGTGCGACGCGCGCCAGCGGATCCCGGGCGACGGTGCGGTCGTCGTCGCTGATGGCGCGGACGCGGGGTGCGTGCTCGCGGACGACCGCACGGTCGGCGACGACGTCCTGCATCCACCCCGAGGCCACCAGCACCTGTGTCTCGGCCGTCCGGGCGATCCCGCCGACGACGAGGCCCGCACCGCGGGCCGACGTGCGCAGCACGGCGACCTCACGGGGATGCGGATACGGCGCCCGGGGCTCGGTGAGGCTGTCGTCGCCGTCGTCCCACACGATGACGAGACCGAGGTCGCGTACGGGGGCGAAGGCGGCGCTGCGGGTGCCGACCACGACGTCGGCGTGGCCGCGCAGCACCTGCAGCCAGCGGCGGTAGCGGGCGGTGGGGCCCAGACCCGCCGACAACGCCACCACCCGATCGCCGAGGACCGCCCGGCAGGCCGCCTCGACCCGGTCCAGGTCGCGCTGGTCGGGCACGACGACGACCGTCCCACGCCCACCGACGACCGTCGCGACGGCGAGATCGGCGATACGGCCGGGCCAGTCCTCGCCGGGCAGGGCCTGCCACGCCCCCCGTGGGGCGCCGCCGCCGGCCAGTGCACTCAGCAGCGAGGGACCGGCCCGATAGGCCGCCCACGCGGTGTCGTCGGGCGGTGCCGGCGTCGCATGGTCCGGCGGATCCGACGCCGTCGCCGCCTCGGTGCGGGCGTGGCGCGGCGGTATCGCCAGGCGGACCACGTCGGTGAGGGTGCCCGCGTACCGATCGGCCACCGCGCGGCACAGCGCGAACACCTCAGGGGTCAGGACCGGTTCGGGCGACACGACGCGGTCGAGGCGGCCGAGCCTGCCGGGGTGATCGCTGGTGGCGAGCCGCTCGACGACGAAGCCGTCGACGAGTCGACCGGCGAAGCGGACACGGACCCGCGCGCCGGGGCGGGCGTCCTCGTCCTGGTCGGCGCCGACCTCGTAGTCGAAGAGCCGATCGAGATGGGACAAGCCCAGCATGACGAGCACCGACGCCACCGGCAGATGGGCGGCGGGCGCGGTGGTGGCTGCGCGCGGGCTCATCGCCGGTGGCGTCGGTGGTCGGTCGTCCCGGCGGGGCCGGGGACGGCAGTCGGACTCAGATGCCCGCAGCCGCCTTCAGCTTGTCGGCGCGGTCGGTGCGCTCCCACGGCAGGTCCAGGTCGGTGCGACCGAAGTGGCCGTAGGCCGCCGTCGGCGCGTAGATCGGACGCAGCAGGTCCAGGTCGCGGATGATCGCGCCCGGACGCAGGTCGAAGACCTCGGAGATGGCCGTGCGGATGGTCTCCGGGTCGATCGTCTCGGTGCCGAAGGTCTCGACGAACAGACCGACCGGCGCCGCCTTGCCGATGGCGAAGGCGATCTGGACCTCGATGCGCTTGGCGAACCCGGCGGCGACCGCGTTCTTGGCGACCCAGCGCATGGCGTAGGCGGCGCTGCGGTCGACCTTCGACGGGTCCTTGCCGGAGAACGCGCCACCACCGTGGCGGGCCATGCCGCCGTAGGTGTCGACGATGATCTTGCGGCCGGTGAGCCCGGCGTCACCCATCGGGCCACCGAGGACGAACTTGCCGGTGGGGTTGACGAGCAGGCGCGGGTTCGACGTGTCGAGCGACGGCAGCTCGAGGTCGGCGAGGACCGCGTCGACGACGTGGGTCTTGATGTCGGGGGTCAGCATGTTGACCAGGTCGATGTCGGCGGCGTGCTGGGTGGAGAGCACGACGGTGTCGAGGCGGACGGGGGTGTCGCCGTCGTACTCGATGGTGACCTGGGTCTTGCCGTCCGGGCGCAGGTAGGGCAGCGTCCCGTTCTTGCGGACCTCGGTGAGGCGACGCGACAGGCGGTGGGCCAGCGCGATCGGCACCGGCATGAACTCGGGGGTCTCGGAGGTGGCGTAGCCGAACATCAGGCCCTGGTCGCCGGCACCCTGCTTGTCGATCTCGTCGGTCAGGCCGTCGACGCGGGCCTCGTAGGCGTTGTCGACACCCTGCGCGATGTCGGGCGACTGCGCGCCGATGGCGACGTTGACCCCGGCGGTGGCGCCATCGAATCCCTTGGAGGACGAGTCGTAGCCGATCTCGAGGACCTTCTCGCGGACGATCTTCGGGATGTCGGCGTAGGCCGAGGTGGTCACCTCACCGGCGACGTGCACCTGCCCGGTGGTGACCAGCGTCTCCACGGCCACGCGTGACGCCGGGTCCTGCTCGAGGAGCGCGTCGAGGATCGAGTCGCTGATCGCGTCACAGATCTTGTCCGGGTGCCCCTCGGTGACCGACTCGCTGGTGAACAGTCGCGAGGTCCTTGCGGAACTCTGGCCTGAAGTCATCATGTCCTCTCGAAGTCCGACGCCGGTCGGCGTCGTGTGGGGCGGTGTCGCAGCGAGGTGTCACGCCGCGGTGGTGGCCCGTCCCCGGGTGGTCTCTCCCCCTGCCAGAGGAACAACCTACACACCCTCGCCGCTGGTCGGTGACCCGCACGCGCCCGCCGCGGCGGTGGTGTCAGTCGGTCCGAGGATCGGGCAGGAGCTCTGTCACGGCGTCCAGTATTCGACTCGCCATGAGTGTTTTCGACCCGAGGGGCAGTGCCGTCTCGGTTCCGTTCGCGGCGAGCAGCCATCCGGTGTTGTCGTCGGTACCGAACGCCTTGCCCTCCCCGACGGCGTTCACCACCAACAGGTCGCAGCCCTTGCGGCTGAGCTTCTCGCGACCGTGGTCGAGGACGCCGCCGCGATCGTCGCCCGTCTCGGCCGCGAACCCGACGATGACGGTGTCCGCGGCGACGTCACCCGTGCTCCGCGCGGCGACCAGTCCGCGCAGGATGTCGGGGTTGGTCGTGAGCTCGACGGGCGCTGGGGTCGAGTCAGCGCCCGGGGTCTTCTTGATCTTGGATCCCGCGACGTGCACGGGCCGGAAGTCGGCGACGGCCGCCGCCATGATCACCACGTCGGCATCGGCGGCACGGGCGGTGATCTGTTCGGCGAGCTGGGCGGCGGTGGTGATGTCGACGCGTTCCACGCCGGACGGTGCCTCCAGGCCGGTCGCAGCACCGGTGACGAGCGTGACGTCGGCGCCGCGGTGGGTGGCCGCCCGCGCGAGCGCGAATCCCTGTTTGCCCGAGCTGCGGTTGCCTAGGAACCGGACCGGGTCGAGCGGTTCCCGTGTCCCGCCGGCGCTGATGAGGACGCGGCGGCCCGACAGGTCGTACGGGAGGGCGTCCGGACGCTCGAGGAGTACGTCGCCGAGGAGTCCGATCTCACCCGGTTCGGGGAGCCGACCGGCGCCGGAGTCGCGACCGGTCAGCCGCCCGGAGGCCGGCCGCAGCACGATCGCCCCATGGGAACGCAGCGTGGCGACGTTCGTCTGCGTGGCCGGGTGTTCCCACATCTCGGTGTGCATCGCGGGCGCGTAGACCACCGGGCAGCGCGCGGTGAGCAGCGTCGCGGTGAGGAGGTCGTCGGCGCGGCCCGAGGCGGCGCGGGCCATCAGGTCGGCGGTGGCCGGCGCGACGACGACGAGGTCTGCGTCCTGGCCGAGCCGCACGTGCGGCACGTGTTCGACGTCGGCGAAGACCTCCGGGGTCACGGGGTTGCCGGACAGCGCCTCGAAGGTCGCGGCACCGACGAACTCCAGCGCGGACCGCGTGGGGATCACCCGGACCTGGTGACCCGCCTCGGTGAAGTGGCGGATCAGCGAGCACGCCTTGTAGGCCGCGATACCCCCACCGACACCGACGACGATGCGGCGGGAGCCGGCCGGTGTGGTCACCGAGGGGCGCGGGGTGCCGGGGCCGATGCGGAGGGGATCACTCGCCCTCGGTGTGCTCGAGCAGGTCGGTGTGGATCTCGCGCATGGCGATCGAGAGCGGCTTCTCCTGCAGACCCGGCTCGACCAGCGGACCGACGTACTCGAGGATGCCGTCGCCGAGCTGGTTGTAGTAGTCGTTGATCTGGCGCGCACGCTTCGCCGCGTAGATGACCAGCGCGTACTTCGAGGATGCGCGGTCGAGCAGTTCGTCGATCGGCGGGTTGGTGATGCCGAGCGGGGTGTCGTAGGCGGGGGTGGTGGCGTCCGTGCTGACGGGCATGCTCACGAGATGTGTTCCTCACGGTCTGCGGCTGTCGGTGCGACAGCGCGCGGTGTCGCCGCCGTGCGGCGGTGATGATCGGGCGCGATGCCGATCGGTTCTCGGTGTCGATCGGGTCTCAGGGACGAGCGGGATCCGACGCGGAGGCGCCGGAGTCATGTCCGACCAGTAAGGATACCAACTCGCGGGCCACGCGGTCGACCTGGTCGTTCACGATGACGTGGTCGAACTCGTCGGCGATGGCCATCTCCTCCCGGGCGGTCTGCAGCCGGCGGGCGATCACCTCTGCGTTCTCGGTGCCCCGACCGGTCAGCCGGCGGACCAGTTCGTCCCAGCTCGGTGGGGCCAGGAACACCGAGACCGACTCCGGCACCGCCGCCCGGACGGCACGGGCGCCGGCGATGTCGACCTCGACGAGGACCGGTGCACCGGCGTCCATCGCGGCGCGGACCGGTGCGGCCGGTGTTCCCGACCGCTGCAGTCCACCGTGGATGTCGGCCCACTCCAGCAGCTCACCCTCGGCGATCATCCGGTCGAACCGGTCGTCGCCGACGAAGTGGTAGTCGACGCCGTCGACCTCGCCGACGCGGGGTGCCCGGGTGGTGGCGGAGACGCTGAAGACGAGTTCCGGGAGCATCTCGCGCAGACGCCGGACGACACTGGACTTCCCGACGGCGGAGGGGCCGACCAGCACAAGCAGTCGGCCCCTCCGGTCGGACGCCCGGCGGGGGGTCTCCCCCGACGCCGAGCCTCCACGTGCTTCTACGTCGGCCTCAGTTCTGGTCGAACTTGGCCAGCAGCGCCTTGCGCTGCCGGTCGCCGAGGCCGCGGAGACGGCGCGTCGGCGCGATCTCCAGCTCGGTCATGATCTCCTGCGCCTTGACCTTGCCCACCTTCGGCAACGCCTCCAGCAGGGCCGAGACCTTCATCTTGCCGAGGATCTCGTCGGTCTCGGCGTCCTTCAGCACCTGCGACAGGTCGGTGCCTCCACGCTTGAGCCGCTCCTTGAGCTCGGCGCGCGCCTTACGGGCAGCGGCTGCCTTCTCGAGAGCAGCGGCGCGCTGCTCGGCGGTCAACTGGGGAAGGGCCACGGGTTCCTCCGTACTCATAGAACTGCGTCTTGCAGCACTGCTCGGGTCTTGACGTGCCGATGATCGATCCGATCGTCGACAGCGATTCCAGACCGTACCGACGGACACCGTCATTTGCGACCCCCACCCCGGCATTTCCGCATGACAGAGGGTGTTGTAGGGCTTCGGACCCCGGTCTGCGGGCGGTCCGCGGGGTCTGCACCGACGTTCCTCGACCGTGCTCGAGATCTCCTCTGCGGCAACGGGTTCGAGTTCTCCCCGTACCGAGGTGCGGGAGATGTCGACGACGTCGGCTCTGTGACGCGTGTGACGGACGTGCCGACCCGGCGAATTCCTGATCTGCTCGCACGCCCGCGCGTGTCGGCACCGTCCCTGACCTGCGGTCGGACACGGCCGGGGTCAGCGCAGGGCGGCTTCGACCTCGTCGCGCAGCGCCTCGGCGGCGTCGGCGACGGCGTCGGTGTCCGGGCCCGCGGCCAGGACCTGACGCGACGCCGAGGGCACCAGCAGGCGCGTGACGCCGTCGAACACGACGGCGAGATCCGCCGCGGTCGCGCCCTGTGCGCCGAGGCCGGGCGCGAGGATCGGCCCACCGACGGCGCCGAGATCGAGTCCGTGGTCCCGGGTGGCGCCGACCACGACGCCGATGCTGGCCGGCCCGGCGGCGTTGTGTCGGGCCGCCGCGTCGACGACGGACTGCGCCACCGTGCGCCCTGCCTCGTCGGTGGCGGTCTGGACGCCTGCACCCTCCGGGTTCGAGGTGCGCGCGAGGACGAACACCCCACGGCCGTGGGCGTCGGCGAGGTCGACGGCGGGATCGAGGGACCCCACCCCGAGATACGGCGAGACGGTGACGGCGTCGGCACACAGCGGCGAGTCGCCCCCCAGCCAGGTGTCGGCGTAGGCGGCCATGGTCGACCCGATGTCGCCGCGTTTGGCGTCGGCGACGACGAGGACGCCCGCCGACCGCAGGGCCGCGAGGGCGTCCTCCAGGACGGCGATCCCGGCCGACCCGTGCCGTTCGTAGAACGCGACCTGTGGTTTGGCGACGGCGACCCGAGGCCCGATCGCCTCGACGACGGTCTCGGTGAACACGCGCAGACCGGCGGCGTCGTCGGACAGGCCCCACCGCGCGAGCAGTTGCGCGTGCGGGTCGATCCCGACGCAGAGACGTCCGCGCCGCCGGGTGGCGTCCGCCACCCGGCCGGCGAAGTCGGTGCTCCCGGTCATTCGCCGCGCATCGCCGCGTGCCGCTCCTGCAGTGACCGCACCCCGATGTCGCCGACGAGAGCCGCCTCGATCCCCTGCACGGCGGCACTGGCCCCCTGCACGGTGGTGATGCACGGGATGTTCTGCGAGACGGCGGCACTGCGGATCTCGTAGCCGTCGACGCGCGGACCGGAGTTGCCGAACGGGGTGTTGATGACCATCTGCACCTCCCCGGCCCGGATGGTCTCGACGATGGTGCGTTCCCCCGCGGGCAGGTCGGTGTCGGAGTGCTTGTACACCTGGGTGCAGGCGACACCGTTGCGCCGCAACGCCTCTGCGGTGCCCTCGGTGGCGAGGATCTCGAAGCCGAGGTCGGCCAACCGCTTCACCGGGAACAACAGCGCGCGCTTGTCCTTGTTCGCCACGGACACGAAGATCGCCCCGCTCGTCGGGAGCGACCCGGACACGGCGGTCTGCGACTTGGCGAACGACCGCCCGAAGTCGGCGTCGATGCCCATCACCTCGCCGGTCGACTTCATCTCCGGACTCAGCAGCGAGTCCACACCGGACCCGTCCATCCGGCGGAACCGGTTGAACGGCAACACGGCTTCCTTCACCGCGATCGGCGCTCCCTCCGGCAGCTCTCCGCCGTCGCCGGTCGCGGGCAGGATCCCCTGCTCCCGCAGTTCGGCGATCGTCGACCCGAGCATCACCCGCGCGCACGCCTTCGCGAGCTGCACAGCGGTCGCCTTCGAGACGTACGGCACGGTCCGGCTGGCGCGGGGATTGGCCTCGAGGACGTAGAGGATGTCGTCCTTGAGCGCGAACTGGACGTTGAGGAGCCCACGGACGCCGATACCGCGGGCGAGCGCCTCGGTGGACCGGCGGACCGCGGCCACGTCGGTACGCCCAAGGGCCACCGGGGGCAGTGCGCACGCCGAGTCGCCGGAGTGGATCCCGGCCTCCTCGATGTGCTCCATGACGCCGCCGATGTAGACCTCGGTGCCGTCGCACAGGGCGTCGACGTCGATCTCGACGGCGTCCTCGAGGAACCGGTCGACGAGGACCGGGTGCTCGGGGGTCAGTTCGGTGGCGCGGGAGATGTAGCCCTCGAGTGACGCCTCGTCGTACACGATCTCCATGCCGCGGCCGCCGAGGACGTAGGACGGGCGGACGAGCACCGGGTAACCGATGTCGGCGGCGATGGTGCGGGCCCCCTCGAAACTCGTCGCCATGCCGTACTTGGCCGCGGGCAGACCGGCCTCGTCGAGGACGCGGCCGAACTCGCCCCGGTCCTCGGCGAGATCGATGGCCGCCGGCGACGTGCCGACGATCGGCACACCCGCCTCCTCGAGGCGCCGTGCGAGTCCGAGCGGGGTCTGACCGCCGAGCTGGACGATGACACCGCGGACGGTGCCCGAGGCGCACTCGGCGCGGTAGACCTCCATGACGTCCTCGAACGTCAGCGGTTCGAAGTAGAGGCGGTCGGCGGTGTCGTAGTCGGTGGAGACGGTCTCGGGGTTGCAGTTGACCATCACCGTCTCGAACCCGGCCTCGGACAGGGTCGTCGCCGCGTGGACGCACGAGTAGTCGAACTCGATGCCCTGGCCGATGCGGTTCGGACCCGACCCGAGGATGAGCACCTTCTCGCGCTCGGTCTGCGGCGCGATCTCGCTCGTCGCGGCGGGATCGGTCTCGTACGTCGAGTAGTGGTAGGGCGTCTTCGCCTCGAACTCGGCGGCACAGGTGTCGACGGTCTTGTAGACCGGCGTCACGCCGAGCTGCAGGCGCAGCGCCGCGACGGCGGCCTCGTCGGCGAGGTCGTCGCGCAGCACGGCGATCTGGCGGTCGGACAGACCGGTCCCCTTGGCCTCACGGAGGAGGTCGGCGTCGAGGGTGTCCGCGTCGCGCACGGCGCGGCCCATCTCGCCGACCGCGGCGATCTCGGCGAGGAACCACGGGTCGATCTTCGTCGCGTCGAAGACCTGCTCGATGCTCGCGCCGGCGTCGAACGCCGCCATCACCCGGTAGAGGCGCCCGTCGCGGGGGGTGGCGATCTCGGTGAGGATCTCCTCGAGCGTCGCCTCCGGGCGCGACTCGGTCCAGAACCCCGCGGCCGACGTCTCCAGCGACCGCATCACCTTGCCCAGCGCCTCGGCGAAGCTGCGGCCCAGACTCATCGCCTCGCCCACCGACTTCATGGTGGTGGTGAGGGTGTCGTCGGCACCGGGGAACTTCTCGAACGCGAACCGCGGCGCCTTCACCACGACGTAGTCGAGGGTCGGCTCGAAGCATGCGGGGGTCTCGCCGGTGATGTCGTTGACGATCTCGTCGAGGCGGTAGCCGACGGCGAGCTTCGCGGCGATCTTCGCGATCGGGAACCCGGTCGCCTTCGACGCGAGCGCCGACGACCGCGACACCCGCGGGTTCATCTCGATCACGACGATGCGGCCGTCGGCGGGATCCACCGCGAACTGGATGTTGCACCCGCCGGTGTCGACGCCGACCTCGCGCAGGATGGCGATGGAGAGGTCCCGCATCACCTGGTACTCGCGGTCGGTGAGGGTCATGGCCGGGGCGACGGTCACCGAGTCACCGGTGTGCACGCCCACGGGGTCGACGTTCTCGATGGAACACACGACGACGACGTTGTCGTTGCCGTCGCGCATCAGCTCGAGCTCGTACTCCTTCCACCCGAGGATCGACTCCTCGATGAGGACGTTGGCCGTCGGCGACGCGGCGAGACCCCCACCGGCGATCCGGTCGAGGTCGGCGTCGTCGTAGGCCATGCCCGACCCGAGACCGCCCATGGTGAACGACGGCCGGACGACCACGGGGAACCCGAGTTCGGCGACGGTGTCCCGCACCTCGTCCATCGTGAAGCAGACCCGGCTGCGGGCGCTGGACCCGCCGACCTTCTCGACGATGTCCTTGAACTTCTGCCGGTCCTCACCCCGCTGGATCGCCTCGAAGTCGGCGCCGATCAGCTCGATGTCGTGTGCGGCGAGGATGCCGCGCTCGTGCAGTTGGACGGCGGCGTTCAGGGCGGTCTGCCCACCGAGGGTGGCGAGCACCGCGTCGATCGGATGGCCGTTGTCGCGCTCGGCCTCGATCACCTTCTCGATGAACTCGGGGGTGATCGGCTCGACGTACGTGGCGTCGGCGAACTCGGGATCGGTCATGATCGTCGCCGGGTTGGAGTTCACCAGGCTCACCCGCAGGCCCTCGGCGCGCAGGACGCGGCACGCCTGCGTTCCGGAGTAGTCGAACTCGCAGGCCTGACCGATGACGATCGGGCCCGATCCGATGACGAGGACGTGGGACAGGTCGGTACGGCGTGGCATCAGCCCCGGCCTTTCTGCGCGGCACGCGCGTCCAGCTGTGCGAGGAATCGGTCGAAGAGGTAGGCCGCGTCGTGCGGTCCGGCCGCGGCCTCCGGGTGGTACTGGACCGAGAAGGCGCCGCCGGCGATCAGCTCGACGCCCTCCACGGTGCCGTCGTTGGCGCAGGTGTGGCTCACCCGGGCGCGGCCGTATGGGGTGTCGAACTCCGCGCCCGCCTCACCCTCGAGCGCGAACCCGTGGTTCTGGGCGGTGATCGACACCAGCCCGGTGGTGTGGTCGATCACCGGGATGTTGATGCCCCGGTGCCCGAACCGCATCTTGTAGGTCCCCAGGCCCAGCGCGCGCCCGAGGATCTGGTTGCCGAAACAGATCCCGAACAGCGGGATCCCGCGCTCGAGGACGCCGCGGGTCAGTCCGACGGGCCCGTCGGCGGTGGCGGGGTCGCCCGGGCCGTTGGACAGGAACACCCCGTCGGGTGCGATGTCCTCGATCGCCGCGATGTCGGTGCCGGCGGGGACCACGTGCACCCGGATACCGCGCTCGGCGAACATCCGCGGCGTGTTGGTCTTGATGCCGAGGTCGACGGCGACCACCGTGTGCCGGTGCTCGCCGAGCGGCTCGACGACGTAGTCGTCGTCGGCGCTCACCTCACCGGCGAGGTCCGCCCCCGCCATCGACGGCTGCGACCGCACGCGGTCGAGCAACGCGTCGGTGTCGGTGCCCGCGGGGCCCTGCGCGAGGGCGTCGCCGGAGAAGATGCCGGCCCGCATCGAGCCGTGATCGCGCAGCACCCGGGTCACCGCGCGGGTGTCGATCCCGGCGATGCCGACGACGCCCTGGCGGCCCAGCTCGTCGTCGAGGCTGCGGTCGGCACGCCAGTTCGACACGCGCCGTGCGGGATTGCGCACGGCGTAACCGGCGACCCAGATCCGGCCACCGCGACTCTCGTCGTCCTCGCCGTTCCAGCCGGTGTTGCCGATCTGCGGCGCGGTCGCGACGACGATCTGACGGTGGTAGCTCGGGTCGGTGAGTGTCTCCTGGTAGCCGGTCATCGCGGTGCAGAACACGGCCTCCCCGAGGGTCTGGCCGGTCGCACCGAACGCGGTGCCGGTGAACACCTGCCCGTTCTCGAGGACCAGTACGGCGGCGGTCATGGTCGGTCGTCCTCCGGTGTCGTGCTGTCGGTGGGTGGGGTCGATGGGTCGTCGGGGCGTACCGGGTCGTCCGGTGCCGACTGGTCGGGTGGTGCCGGTTCGTCGGGAGGCGGCGGGGACGGTCGGCGTCGCCCCGGGTCCAGGCCGACCCATGCGGGGTAGACGCCCTTATCGTCGGCGCGGACGCCGGAGTCGATCTCGGTCCCCGAGGGCAGCACCCATCGGATGACGAGCACCCCGTCGGCGGTCATCACCTTCCCGGCGATCCCCCGCTCGGTGCGGACCGCGGTGATCGACGACCGCGGGATCCAGATCGGGTTCGCGCCCGACCGGTCGACGAGGACGCCGTCGGGGTAGCAGGAGAACTCACAGGTGGCGCGGTCGCCGTAGTCGCCGACGGCGACACGGTCCTGCCAGCTCGGGGCGATGGTCGACCCGAGGTAGAGCCCCGTGTGCGGGCCGAGTTCGGCGGCCGGCAGGGTGCCGGGCACCTCCGGGAAGGCGCCGATCTGCTCCGCCTGGCGATGACCACGGTTGCGCCACCCCCGCAGCATCAACCCGACGACGCCGATCCAGGCGAGCAGCACGACGAGGACGATCAAGGCGCTGGTCACCGTGGACGCACCTGTCCGTCGCGGGCGGTCACATGGCCGCGCAGCACGGTCGCGACGACCCGTCCGGGCAACTCCATCCCGTCGAACGGCGAGTTCGTCCCGATGCTCGCGAGGCCGCGCGCGTCGACCGTCCAGGTCGCCTCGGGGTCGACGACCGCGAGGTTCGCCGGCTCCCCGACCGCGATCGGGCGGCCCTGGTCGGGCAGACCGACGATCTCGGCAGGGCGCTCGCTCATGACCCGGGCGACACCACGCCAGTCCAGCGTGGCGCAGCCACCGGTCGGGGCGACCATCGTCGCGACGACCACCGACAGTGCGGTCTGCAGTCCGAGCATCCCGGGTCGGGCCGCGGAGAACTCGCAGCACTTGTCCTGCTCGGCGTGCGGCGCGTGGTCGGTGGCGACGCAGTCGACGATCCCCTCCGCGAGGGCGGCCCGCAGGGCAGCGCAGTCGGAGGACTCGCGCAGCGGCGGGTTCACCTTGTTGACCGGGTCGTAGGTCTGCAGCCGGGAGTCGTCCAGAAGCAGGTGGTGCGGTGTGACCTCGGCGGTGATGGCGATGCCCTGCGCCTTCGCCCACCGCAGCAGCTCCACGGTGCCCGCGGTCGAGGCGTGGCAGATGTGCACCCGCGCACCGGCGTCGCGGGCCAGGATCGCGTCGCGGGCGACGATCGACTCCTCGGCCGATCGGGGCCACCCGGCGAGACCGAGGCGCGCGGCGGCCGCACCCTCGTGCGCGACGGCACCGACCGTCAGCCGCGGCTCCTCCGCGTGTTGCGCGATGAGGACGTCCAGACCGCGCGCGTACTCCAGCGCGCGACGCATCAGCAGCGGGTCGTGGACGCACTTGCCGTCGTCGGAGAACATCCGCACGCCGGCGACCCCGTCGGCCATCGCGCCCATCTCGGCGAGCTGGGTGCCACCGAGTCCCACGGTGACCGCACCGACCGGGTGCACGTCGACGAGGCCGACCTGCTGTCCACGCGCCCACACATGGTCGGTGAGCACCGCGGTGTCGGCGACGGGGTCGGTGTTGGCCATCGCGAACACGGCGGTGTATCCCCCGAGCGCCGCTGCGCGCGAACCGGTCTCGATGGTCTCGGTGTCCTCGCGGCCGGGTTCGCGCAGATGGGTGTGCAGGTCCACGAAGCCCGGGAGCAGGATCGCCCCACCCCCGTCGACGGTCTCGTCGGCGGTGACGTCGAGGTCGCCGCCGATCGCGGTGATCACCCCGTCGCGGATCGCGACGTCCACCGCGTCGCCCTCGCCGTAGGGACGGACGGCGCGCAGCAGCAGCGACACCGGTGTCGTGCCGGGCTCGGTCATCTCAGCCCACCTCTCCGTCGGTCCCGACGAGCAGCCGGAAGAGCACCGCCATGCGGACGTGGACACCGTTGGTCACCTGCTGCAGCACCGTCGCCCGCGGCGAGTCGGCGACGGAGAAGCCGATCTCCATGCCGCGCAACATCGGTCCCGGGTGCAGGACCACCGCGTCGTCCGGCAGCAGCGCCAGCCGACGATCGTTGAGCCCGTAGCGGATCGAGTACTCCCGGGCCGACGGGAAGAACCCACCGTTCATCCTCTCGGCCTGCACCCGCAGCATCATCACGGCGTCCAGGGCCGGCAGCGCGGCGTCGAGATGGTGGGAGACGGTGACCGGCCACTGCTCCACCCCGACGGGCAGCAGCGTGGGCGGTGCCACCAGGACCACACTCGCCCCGAGCGTGGCGAGCAGGTGCGCGTTGGACCGTGCGACCCGCGAGTGCAGGACGTCGCCGACGATGCCGATGCGCTTGCCCTCCAGCGTCCCGAGCCGTTGCCGCAGCGTCAGCGCGTCCAACAGCGCCTGGGTGGGGTGCTCGTGGGTGCCGTCGCCGGCGTTGACGACGGCCGGACCGGGCCCGTCCTCGGATGTCCAGCGAGCGATCTGGTGCGCCGCCCCCGACGCGGGATGACGGACGATCAGCGCGTCGGCGCCGGCCGCGTGGAGAGTCTTCGCGGTGTCGCGCAACGACTCCCCCTTGCCCGCCGACGAACTCGACGCGCTCACGTTGATGACGTCGGCGCTCATCCACTTGCCCGCCACCTCGAAGGACACCCGAGTGCGGGTGGAGTTCTCGTAGAAGACCGTCATCACCGTGCGACCACGCAGTGTGGGCAGCTTGCGCACCTCGCGACCGAGCAGCGCCTGCTCGAATCTCTCGGCGTCGTCGAGGAGTTCAGCGGCGGTGGTGGCGTCGAGGTCGTCGACACCGAGCAGATGTCGCATCACTCCCCCTCGCCCGCCGGGCGGGGTCCGTCGGTGATGACGACCTCGTCGACGTCGTCCTGTTCGACCAGCCGCACGCCCACGTCCTCCGACCGGGCGGTCGGGAGGTTCTTGCCCACGTAGTCGGCGCGGATCGGCAGTTCCCGGTGTCCCCGGTCGACGAGGACCGCGAGCTGCACGACCGCGGGACGACCCAGGTCACGCAGCGCATCGAGCGCAGCGCGGACCGTTCGGCCGGAGTACAGGACGTCGTCGACCAGGACGACGAGCGCTCCGTCGACACCACCGGCCGGGACCGAGGTGCGCTCCAACGGGCGATGTGGCTTCCCGCGCAGGTCGTCGCGGTACAAGGTGGTGTCGAGGTAGCCGACACCCGGTCGCACACCGGAGAACTCGGCGATCTTGTCGGCCAGGCGTCGGGCCAGGATGGTGCCGCGCGTCGGGATTCCGATGATCACCACGCGAGGCGCGTCGGCGGAGTCGAGAGCGGTCTTCTCGATGATCTGATGCGCCATGCGCGCGATCGTGCGGGTGACCGCGGATGCGTCGAGCAACACGCGGGGCGGTACCGGCGACGGACCGGGGTGCGACGGGCTCACCGAAGGGAGACCTCCTTCTCCGCCTCACGGGACGGATCGTTAAAGGATGTCCGGGCCGGACGTGCATCCGGCGGGTCGAAGCCTAGCAGCGTGCCGCGGGCTAGCCGAGCCGTGATCAGCCGGATGTGTCGCGCGTCTCGCCCTGCGGCTCCGCCGCGGCAGCGGCGCGGACCTGCGGGGCGAGGTGCACCATCCGACCGAGCACACCGTTGACGAACGCGGGCGAGTCGTCGGTGGACAGTTCCTTGGCCAGTTCGACGGCCTCGTCGACGACCACCACGGGCGGCACGTCGGGGGTGTTGAACAGCTCCCAGGCGGCCAGGCGCAGTATCGCGCGGTCGACGGCGGGCAGCCGGGGCAGCGTCCATTCCTTGAGGTGCGACGTCAGCACGGCGTCGAGCTGAGGGCCATCGGCGGCGACACCGGCGACGATGCGCTCGGTGTACTCCGCGACGACGCCGATGCTCTCGTCCGAACGCACCAGTTCGCGGCGTTCGGCGACGAGGTCGACCGGGGACACGTTCTTCGCCTCGGCCTCGAACAGCAGGTCCACGGCACGCTTGCGGGCCTTGTGCCGGGTGCCGGGCTTCTTCACGGGCGCAGCGGGGCCGGGTGGACCCCACCCGCCCGCCGGGCGGGGACGGTCACGAGTTGACGCGTCCGAGGTAGTTGCCGTCCCGCGAGTCGACCTTGAGCTTGTCGCCGGTGTTGATGAACAGCGGGACCTGGATCTCCGCGCCGGTCTCCAGCGTCGCGGGCTTGGTCCCACCGGTCGACCGGTCGCCCTGCACACCCGGGTCGGTCTGCGCGACGAGCACCTCGACCGTGACCGGCAGCTCCACGTACAGCGGGTTGCCGTCGTGCATCGCGACCTGGACCTTCATGTTCTCCAGCAGGAACCGCTCCCCGCCGCCGAGGGTCTGCGGGCTCACCGGGATCTGCTCGTAGTTCTCCGAGTCCATGAACACGAAGTCCGACCCGTCGTTGTACAGGTAGGTCATGTCGCGGCGGTCGACGGTCGCGGTCTCCACCTTGACGCCGGCGTTGAAGGTCTTGTCGACGATCTTGCCGCTGAGCACGTTCTTGATCTTGGTGCGCACGAAGGCGGGCCCCTTGCCCGGCTTGACGTGCTGGAACTCCTGGATCTGCCACAGCTGGTCGTCCATGCGCAGGACGAGCCCGTTCTTGAAATCCGCGGTCGTGGCCACTGGTGACGCCTCGCTCCCTCTCGCCCGTCGTGCGGGCACACGATCGTCCCCGGCGCGGTGCGCGCGGGTCAGACGATCCGAAATGTCCTGTCGGTGGTGGTCAGCAGTTCTGCGTCGCCCTCGCGGACGACCAGGGTGTCCTCGATACGCACCCCGCCTCGGCCGGGGAGGTACACACCGGGCTCGACGGTCACTGCAGCACCGCAGGGCAGTGTACCCGTGGCGCTCGCACCGATCGACGGCGCTTCGTGGATCTGGAGGCCCACGCCGTGGCCGAGACCGTGCACGTAGTTGTCGCCGTACCCCGCGTCGGCGATGAGCGTGCGCGCCGCGGCGTCCACCACCGACGCCTGCGCGTCGGGTGCGAGCGCGTCACGACCGGCCTTCTGCGCGGTCGCCACCAACTCGTAGATCTCGTGCTGCCAGTCGGCCGCCCGCTCCAGGACGAAGGTCCGCGTCATGTCCGAGTGGTACCCGCCGACCACCGACCCGAAGTCGATCTTCACGAAGTCGCCCGAGGAGAGGACGGCGTCGGTGGGGCGGTGATGCGGGATCGCCGAGTTGGCGCCCGTGGCGACGATCGTCTCGAACGCGATGTCGTCGGCCCCGGCGGCGTACATCCCGAACTCCAGGGCGCGGGCCACCTCACGCTCGGTGCGGCCCGGCACCAACACACCGTCGTCGACGAGGGCTGCCAGTGCGGTGTCACCGATGAGGCACGCCTCGCGCAGCAGCGCGATCTCCCCCTCGTCCTTGACCGATCGCAACTCCTCCACGACGCGGCCCGCCGCGACCAGACGGGTCCCGGACGTCTCGGCGAGATCGACCAGGGCGCGCCAGGCGGTCACCGTCAGCGCGTGCTCCTCGACCGCGACCGCCGGTGCGTTGTCGGCGACCCGCGTCAGCAGGGCGGATGCGCAGGCCCGGTCGATCACCGCCGGCAGGTCGGGGACCTGGTCGCCCACCTGCGTGATGTAACGCCCGTCGGTGGCGATCGCGTCGAGCGCGGCCTCGGACCCGACCACCAGTGCGGCGTTCGAGCCGGTGAACCCGGACAGGTAGCGGACGTTGACGAGATCGGAGACGAGGATGGCCTCGGCCCCGACACCCGTCAGCACGGAGCGCAGTCGGTCACGGCGCGCCCGGTGGGTCGCCGTCGGGTCGGTCACGCTCGGGGCGGTCATCGTGGTCACGCTACCGAAGCCGATGCGACGCGAGTGTGTGGTGCGGCACACCGCGGACGCACCGTGGGTTACGCTTCGCGCCATGCTGTCGTGGTTGCTCCGCGGCCTGCCCATGGCGGCCGTCCACATCGTCGCGCGTGTGCTGTTGGGGATGGCCCTGGTGCACAGTCCCCTCCACGGGACGTTGTGGAAGACGATCGCCGTCGCGGTCGTCGTCGTCATCCCGCTGATCTGGGGCGGGATCGACGGGATCGTGGACGCCCGCGCCCACGACGACCCCGACGACTACACCGACCTCACCATGCGGTGGCTCAAGGCGGGCCTGCTCGCCGGCGTCATCTCCGCCGTGATCAGCTGGGGCCTCGCCAACTACGTGTTCAACGGGATGGGCGAGAACGGGTTCTTCATCGAACTGTTCGCCGGCGGTTCGTTCACCGCACTGCTGATCTTCCTGCCCGCCATGGTCGGTGCAGGCGTCGGCCGGTACCTCGCCCGACGTCAGCGGCGTCGCGCACAGGGTGACCAGCCGGAGACGACCCGGCCGAGCCTGCAGAAGCAGGACGCCTGACGGTCGGGTCCGTCCCGCTCTAGAGCAGGATCCCGCTCGAGCCCTGCGCCGCGTGTCCCGCGACCGCGGAGTAGGCGGCCGCCAGGAGCCCCGGATCGGGCCCCTCCAGGCGGCCCGGGTTCGCCAGACCGTCGAGCACGACGAACCGCAGCACCCCGGCGCGGTTCTTCTTGTCGCCGCCCATGGTCGTCAGCAGGTCGCCGAACGCGTCGGGGTCGTAGGTGGTCGGCAAGCCCACCAGCTCACAGATCGTGCGATGCCGGTCGGCGGTGGCGTCGTCGAGACGTCCCGCGAGACGACCGAGTTCGGCGGCGTACACGAGGCCGACCGCGACGGCCGCGCCGTGGCGCCACCGGTACTTCTCGCGTCGCTCGATGGCGTGGCCGAGGGTGTGGCCGTAGTTGAGGATCTCGCGCAGTGACGACTCCTTCAGATCCGCCGCGACGACGTCGGCCTTGACCTGCACCGATCGGCGGATGAGCTCCGGCAGGACCGATCCGGTGGGGTCGGTCGCCGCCGCCGGGTCGGCCTCGATCATGTCGAGGATCTCGGGGTCGGCGATGAACCCGGTCTTGATGACCTCGGCGAGCCCGGCGACGATCTCGTTGGGCGGCACGGTCTCGAGGGTGCCGGTGTCGACGAACACCGCGGCCGGTTCGTGGAACGCGCCGACCAGGTTCTTGCCGGCGTCGGTGTTGATGCCGGTCTTGCCGCCGACGGCGGCGTCGACCATGCCCAAGAGGGTCGTGGGCAGATGGATGACGGGGACGCCGCGCATCCAGGTGGCGGCGACGAAGCCGGCGAGGTCGGTCGCGGCGCCACCGCCGAGACCCACGACGAGGTCACTGCGGGTGATGCCGATGCGGCCGAAGACCTCCCAGCAGAAGGCGGCCACCGACAGGTCCTTGCCGGTCTCCGCGTCGGGGATCTCCACCCGGTGCGCATCCAGCCCGGCGTCGGCCAACGCCGAGCGGACCGCCTCGGCGGTGGGGCCGAGGGTCGGCTGGTACAGGATCGCCACCCGCGATGCCCCGGATGCCGCGTCGACGAGGTCGGTGAGCAACCCGCGACCGATCACCACGTCGTAGGGCGCCGCTGTGGCCACGTGGATACGGACGGGTTCCGGGGTCGACATGTCGGTACTCCCTGCTGTCGTCGAGGTGGGGTGATGGTCTGCGGTGTCGCCGGACGTCGAGCCGAGCATGTCGGCGACGGTGCGGGCGATCTCGGCGGCGGTGCCGGTGGTCGTGTCGACGCGGTGGACGGCGACCGCGCGATAGGTCTCCGCACGCTGTGCATGCAGCGAGCGGTACCGCTCGGCAGGGTCGGGCTCGGCGGAGTCGGGGTCGGTGCGCAGCAGCGGGCGATCCGAGCCGCGGACGCGTGCGTGTCCGACCTCCGGGGTGACGTCGAGATGCACCACCGTGTGACCGACCAAGGCCTCGCGCACCGCGGGTGTGGTGACCGCTCCCCCGCCGAGCGAGACGACGCCGGCGTGGGTGGTGAGGACGTCGGCGACGACCTGCGCCTCCAGCTCCCGGAACGCCTGTTCCCCGTCCTCGGCGAAGACCTGTTCCACGGTCCGTCCACCCCGCCGCACGATCTCGGCATCGGTGTCGACGAACTCCACGCCGAGCAGGTCGGCGAGGGCCATGCCCACCGTCGACTTGCCCGCGCCCATGAACCCGACGAGCACGGCACGCGGACGGACCGGCGGCTGTGGGTCCGACGATGTCTCCGAGGAGGTCACCGGCCCGCGTGCGCGGCCGACTCGGCAGCCAGGATCGCGGTGCGTTCGGCCACCGCCGCTCGGTAGCGAGCCACCGCCTGGGCGGTCTCGCCTGCGGAATCGCCGCCGAACTTGTCCAACGCGGCCTGCGCCAGCACCAACGCGACCATGGCCTCGGCGACCACGCCGGCGGCGGGGACCGCGCACACGTCGGAGCGCTGGTGGATGGCCTGGGCCTGCTCACCGGTCGCCATGTCGACGGTCGACAGCGCCCGCGGGACGGTGGAGATCGGCTTCATCGCCACCCGGACCCGGAGGTCCTCGCCGTTCGTCATGCCGCCCTCCAGTCCGCCGGCGCGGTTCGTCGAGCGGAGCACGCCGTCGCTGCCCGGGACCATCTCGTCGTGGGCGAGGCTGCCGCGTCGACGTGCGGTCGCGAAGCCGTCGCCGACCTCGACACCCTTCATCGCCTGAATCCCCATGAGCGCACCGGCGAGGCGTGCGTCGAGGCGCTGGTCGCCGCTGACGTGCGATCCGAGTCCGATGGGCAGGCCGGTCGCGATGACCTCGACGACGCCGCCGAGGGTGTCCCCGTCGCGCTTGGCCGCCTCGATCTCGGCGATCATGGCCGCCTCCGCCTCCGGTGTGGCCGCTCGCACGGGGCTCGCGTCGATGCGATCGAGATCCTCGGGTCGCGGCGGCGGGGCGTCGACGGCCTCCGAGGCGCCGATGGTCACCACGTGCGACAGGATCTCCACACCGAGGACCTGCTGCAGGAAGTTGCGGGCCACCGTCGCGGCGGCGACGCGGGCGGCCGTCTCGCGCGCGCTCGCCCGTTCCAGGACCGGTCGGGCGTCGTCGAAGCCGTACTTCAGCATCCCGGCGTAGTCGGCGTGGCCGGGGCGGGGCCGGGTGAGCGGCGCGTTGCGGGCGACGCCCTCCAGTTCGGCGGGGTCGACGGGATCGGCGGCCATCACCGTCTCCCACTTTGGCCATTCGGTGTTCGCGATCTGGATGGCGACCGGGCCGCCCTGCGTCCGGCCGTGGCGCACACCGCCGAGCAGCGTGACGGCGTCGGCCTCGAACTTCATCCGCGCACCGCGCCCGTACCCGAGGCGACGCCGCGCGAGCTGTGCGGCGACGTCGTCCGAGGTCACCGACACGTCGGCGACCATCCCCTCCACGAGGGCGACCAGAGCGGGTCCGTGTGATTCTCCTGCGGTGATCCAGCGCAACACGCGCCCATCCTCCCACGCCGGTGACGGCGCTCCCGCATCGCTGGGCTCTCCCCGAACACCGTGCGGTGTCACAGGACCACCACGAGTACGGCCGCCGCCAAGGCCGGGCCGTGCGCGACGGTGGTCGGGCCGCCGCGTGCCGCCGCCACCGCCGCGGCGACCAGCGTGAGCACGGACGCGAGCAGCACCACGACCACGGCCCGTAGGACGTCGCCGGCCAGCGCGCCGACGATCACGGCGAGCTTGAGGTCCCCCGCCCCGCACCCGCCCGTGAGTGTCGCGACGACGTACGGGACCGCGGTCACGCCGACGGCTGCGGCCGCGGTCGGATGCGTCGGGGCCATCGCGGCCACCGCGAGCACGCCGGGGACGGTCAGGGAGTTCGGCAGACGACGGTCACGCAGATCGTGCCCGACGAGCACCAGGAGCCATGTGAGGATCGGCGCTGCGACGACGAGCGGGGTCTGCACACCGCGATCCTCGTCGGACCGCATGTCCGGTCCGGGCCGTCCCACGGCCGTCGGACGGCCCGCGTGTGCACACGACCGGACCTGGGGACAGGTGGGTCTACAGACCGATCGCCGCGGCCATCGCCTCGCGGGGAGCCGGGCGACCCGTGAACGCCTCCACCTGGGCGAACGCCTGGTGCAGCAACATGACCAGACCCCCGGCGACCGCCCCGCCCCCGGCGACCACGGCCTCGGCGAGAGGCGTGGGCCACGGTGCGTAGATGGCGTCGACGAGGCGGACGGTCCCCGCGACCGCGTCGGCGAGGGCCGCCGCCGCAGACGCCGGGACGGTGCTGACCACCGCCGCGGCGTCCGCACAGCGAGACCGCAGGTCGGCGGTGTCGCGGAACGGGAGGACGGTCACCCCGACACCGAGGTCGTCGGCGAGGGCGGTCAGGTCGCCGGCGCGTGCCGCGTCGCGGACCACCACCGCGACATCGCGGGTGCCTGCGGCGTGCAGCGCGGCGAGGGCGGGACGGGCGGTCCCGCCGGCGCCGAGGAGGACGGCGGATGCGCCGGTGAGGTCGTGCGCCCCGAGCCGACCCAGTGCGCCGGTGACTCCGTCGATGTCGGTGCAGTCGGCGTGCCAGTCCGCGCCGGTCCGGACCAGGGTGTTGGCGGACCCGACGCGGCGAGCGCGGACGGTGACGGTGGTCGCGAACCGCAGCGCGGCCGTCTTGGCGGGCATCGTCACCGACAACCCGACCCACGACTCGTCGAGGCCACCGACGAGGCCCGGCAGCGCATCCTCGGTGCAGTCGACGCGATCGTAGGTCCAGTCGTCGAGCCCCAGCGCGCGATAGGCGGCCAGGTGCAGGTCCGGTGACCGGGAGTGATCGACGGGGTGGCCGAGCACCGCCGCGCGACGACCACGCGACGCGACGGCCGGGTCGGTCACCGACACCCGACCGACAGCACCTTGTTGTCGCAGGCTCGTTGCCGGTTCCGCAGGTGCTGCTGGTAGTCGTCGGTGAAGACGGTGGTCCCCTGCGCGTCGACGGCGACGAAGTACAGCCAGTTGCCGGCAGGAGGGTCGACGGTCGGTGGGATGACGTTCTCGCCGACCGAGCCGATCGGGGTCGCCGGCAGTCCGGTGACCCGATAGGTGTTCCACTTCGTGTCCGCGGTGTAGGCGTCCCCGGACACGTCGATGTTCACCACCGCCGCGGTGTAGTTGGCGGTCGAGTCCATCTCGAGCTTCTGGTTCTTCGCCAGACGGTTGACGATGACGCGGGCGACCTTGCCGTAGTCGTCGGGATCGGCCACCTCCTTCTCGACCACCGACGCGGCGACCAGCGTGTCGTAGGGGTCGAGTCCGTTGGTGCCCGTTCGGGTGAGGCCCCACCGCTCGAAGTAACCCGCACTCGTCGAGATCAGGTAGCGCAGCATGTCGACCGGTGACAGCGACGGGTCGATCGCCTCCCAGGCCACGGGCGCGATCAGACCCTCGATCCGCCGGTGGTCACCGGTCATCTGCTGCACGCGTGCGGTCGCCCACGAGGGCACGCCGAGCTGCTCGGGCGTGGCCGTGGCCGCCGCCTGCGCGAGCTGTTCGGCGGTGACGCCGCGGCGTGTGCCGTCGATGGTGACGGTGGTGGCCTGCGCGACCATGGCGAAGATGCCCGTGGTGGCCGAGCCGTCGGCGGACTGCTTGGTGTCGAGCTGCCGACCCGCGGGGATGACCACCCGGCCCACCCGGTTGTCGTCGCCGTCGAGCATCGACACCGCCGACGCCGCGGAGATGTGGGTGCGCAGTTTGTAGAAGCCGGCGGAGATGGGTTTGTCGCCGGCTGCGTCGGTGAAGGCGCGCACGCTCGCGACGACGCCCTGGTCGGTGAGGATCTGCCCGAACTTGGTGAGCGAGGCGTTGTTCGGGATCTGGACGAGCACGTCGCCGTTCCCGGTGGCGCCGCTGAAGTCGTCGTCGTCCACGAAGAACCCGGTCAGCCGGAGGCCGGCGTAGCCCAGACCGCAGACCAGCACCACCATCACGACGAGCACACCGGCGAGAGCGACACGACGCCGCCGGCGGACGGTGGCCGTCGTGCCCCGACGTCGCGCTCGCCGACCCGACGACGGTCGTCGGGTGCGGCCCTCCCCTGTGTCGCGATCCTCTGCGTCCCGCGTGAGTGCGGGGGTCGGCACCGTCGCGGCGTCGACGTCGGAGAACCCGTCGTCGACGGGGCCGGTGTCGTCGGGCGCACCCCATGTCGGCGTGCGCGTGTCCTCGACCCGCGGATCCCGCGGCGGGGCCGGCGGTGGAGGTGGCGGCGGCGACGGGGGCCGCCGCAGCGGGCGTTCCCAGCCCGGGTCGCGTCCCGCCCCGGTGGGACCGGCAGGACCGCGGGGTGGGATGGCCCGCGGGCGGGCGCGTCGGGGTTCGGTCCACCCGGCCGAGGTGGGGTCGACGGCGGAGCGGCGGGCGTTGCCGGGACCGACCGGGCCCGTCGTGCGCGGGTCCGGTGGCGGCTGGTCGTCGGCCCGTGCACGCCGATGGGGTCGCGGGTGGTGATCGGGATCGGTGGGCAGCCGGAAGAGCCTCTCGGGCGACGAGTCGTCGCCGGCCCGGCGCCGGTGCCGGTTCTCGTCGCTCACCGCGGGGACGTCCCCGGCTCGTCGAGCGCGACGGCCGTGGGCCGCCGCAGGTGGCGGTCCAACCAGGACTGCAGGATCTCCACGGCCGCGGCCTGATCGATGATCGAACGCTGTTGCCGGGACGACCGGCCACCGGCGCGCAAGGCGCGTCCGGCCAGCGCCGTCGTCAAGCGCTCGTCGTGCAGGGTGACCGGGACCGACCCGACGCGACGACGGAGCTGCTCGGCGAAGGCGGTCGCGGTGCGGGCGGCGGGGCCGTGGTCGCCGCGCAACGTGGTCGGCAGTCCGACGATGACCTCGACGGCGTCGTACTCGGCGACGAGGTCGGCGATGCGCGCGAGGTCGCGACCGTCGCCGACACGGGGCACGGTCTCGACCGGTGTCGCCAGCATCCCGTCAGGATCACATGCGGCCACACCGATGCGCACACTCCCGACGTCGACGGCGAGTCGGCGCCCGCGGCGCGGGGGTGCGGCCGGATCGCCGTCGTCGCCGGTCACCCGGCCGCCTGACGGACCCGGGCGAGTGCGGAGTCGATGCCCGCGGGGTCGGTGCCCGACCCCTGGGCGAGATCGGGCTTGCCGCCACCCCGACCGCCGATCGCCGGGGCGACGTCGCCGACGATCGCGCCCGCCGACAGGCCCGCGTCCCGGGCGGCACCGGTCACGGCCACGACGAACGGGACCTTGCCGTCGGTGACGGAGAACAGCGCGACGATCCCCGCCTGCGACCCGAGCCGACCCCGGAGATCGGTCGCCAGCGAACGGAGGTCACCGCCGGAGAGGCCGTCGGCCAGACGGGCGGCCACCACGAGGGTCTCGCCGACACGCTCGGCATCGTCGAGCACCGACGCCGCGGACGCCCGCGCCGCCTCGGCCTTCAGCTTCTCGAGACTCTTCTCCGCGTCCCGGAGGCGGTCGACCAGCGTCGCGACGCGGTCGGGGACCTCCTCACCGGGGACCTTGAGAGTCGACGACACCGCGGACAGCAGGGCGCGTTCGCGCGCGAGGTGACGGTAGGAGTCGAGCCCGACGTAGGCCTCGACGCGGCGGACACCCGACGCCACCGACGACTCGCCGAGCAGCGTCACCGGTCCGACCTGCGCCGACGACCCGACGTGCGTGCCACCGCAGAGTTCCATCGAGAACGGCCCGCCGATCTCGACGACGCGCACCCGATCGCCGTAGTTCTCCCCGAAGAGCGCCATCGCGCCCATCGCCTTGGCGTCGTCGAGTCCGGTCTCGAAGGTGTGCACCGCGTGGTCGGCCTCGACCGCGGAGTTGGTGATGTCCTCGATCTCGCCGCGCTGGGCCTCGGTCATCGGTCCCGAGGAACGGAAGTCGAACCGCAGATACCCGGGGCGGTTGAGCGAACCAGCCTGCGTCGCACCGGAACCCAGCACCTGGCGGAGTGCCGCACCGACGAGGTGGGTGCCGGAGTGGCCCTGCGTCGCACCACGGCGGTGGTTCGGGTCGACCGAGGCCAGCACGACGTCGCCGACGGCGAACTCGCCCGCCTCCACGGTGACGTGGTGGCGGTAGACCGACTTCGCGACCTTCTGTACGTCGGTCACGCGCGCACGGGCTCCGGTCGACGTCGAGATGGTGCCGATGTCGGCGGTCTGACCACCGGACTCGGCGTAGAGCGGGGTCCGGTCGAGGACGATGTCCACCTCGGCACCCACCGTCGCGACGGGCTGGGTGACGTTGTCGGCGACGATGCCGAGAACTGTTGCATCGCTGACCAGTTCGTCGAAGCCGGTGAACTCCGTCGGCCCCCGGTCGAGGAACTCGCGGTACGCCGAGAGGTCGGCGTGGCCGCTCTTGTTCTTCAGTGCATCGGCCTTGGCGCGGTCACGCTGCTCGGCCATGAGGTCGGCGAATCCCTGCTCGTCCACCGACAACCCGGCCTCGGCCGCCATCTCCAGCGTGAGGTCGATGGGGAAGCCATAGGTGTCGTGCAGAGCGAATGCGTCGCTGCCCGCGATGACCGTCCGCCCGGCACCACGGGTGGTGGTGGCCGCGTCCTCGAACTTCTTCGACCCCTCTGCCAATGTGCCCATGAATGCCTGCTCCTCGGCGACCGCGGCGGCGCGGATGTCCGCGGCCTGCTCGGCCAGGACGGGATACGACGGCGTCATGGTCGCGAGGACGGTGTCGACGAAGTCGCCCAACGTGGGCTGCTCGGCGCCGAGCAGACGCGCGGACCGCACGATGCGGCGCAGCAGTCGACGCAGGACGTACCCGCGTCCGTCGTTGGCGGGCCGGACGCCGTCGGAGATGAGCATCACCGCGGTGCGCGCGTGGTCGGCGATGACGCGGAAGCGCACGTCGGCGGCGTGGCCGTCGTCGTCGCCGCCGGCGCCGTAGGTGCGGCCGGTGAGTCGGGCGGCGACGTCGATGACGGGCTTGAGCAGGTCGGTCTCGTAGACGTTGTCGACGCCCTGCAGGATCGTCGCGACCCGCTCGACACCCATGCCGGTGTCGATGTTGGGACGGGGCAGCGGGCCGAGGATCGGGTAGTCGTCCTTGGTGGTGCCCTCACCCCGTTCGTTCTGCATGAACACGAGGTTCCAGATCTCGATGTAGCGGTCCTCGTCGGCCTCGGGGCCACCCTCGACGCCGTAGTCGGGTCCGCGGTCGAAGAAGATCTCCGAGCACGGCCCGCAGGGACCCGGCACGCCCATCGACCAGTAGTTGTCCTTCATCCCCCGGCGCTGGATCCGCTCGGCGGGCACGCCCATCTCGTCACGCCAGATCGCCTCGGCCTCGTCGTCGTCGAGGTAGACCGTCGGCCAGAGCCGTGTGGGGTCGATGCCGTAACCGCCGTCGTCGACGGGATTCGTCAGCAGCGACCACGCGAAGGCGATGGCCTCGCGCTTGAAGTAGTCACCGAACGAGAAGTTGCCCGCCATCTGGAAGAAGGTGTTGTGGCGGGTGGTGATGCCCACCTCCTCGATGTCGAGGGTGCGGACGCACTTCTGGATCGACGTGGCACGCGGTGACGGCGGGGTGCGGTCACCGAGGAAGTACGGCTTGAAGGGCACCATGCCGGCGTTCACGAACAGCAGGTTCGGGTCGTCGAGGACGAGCGAGGCACTGGGGATCTCGGTGTGACCGGCCGCGACGAAATGATCGAGGAATCGCTTCCTGATCTCGTGGGTCTGCACCTGATGTCGTCCTCACTGGTCGGTGGTGCCCGTCGACACCCCGTCCTGGTGACGGCGCGCACGGGCGCGTCGGGCCGCGATCGGGTCCGACAGAGCGAGTCCACCCTACCGGGGGCCGCGTCCGTCCCGACCCTTCGTGTCCCGCACGATCGTTCGCAGACGCTCGACCCGGGCGGCGAGCGCGCGTTCGTTCCCGTGGTCGGTCGGGACGTAGTAGTCGGTGCCGACGAGTTCGTCCGGCGGGTACTGCTGGGGCAGCACCCCGTCGGGGTCGTCGTGCGGGTACCGGTAGCCCTGGGCGTTGCCGAGGGCGGCCGCACCCGCGTAGTGGCCGTCGCGGAGGTGCGGCGGCACCGCCCCCGCCTGGCCGGCCGCGACGTCGGACATGGCGGCACCGATCGCCGAGACGACAGCCCCCGACTTCGGTGCGGTCGCGAGATGGATCGTCGCCTGGGTGAGTGCCAGCCGCGCCTCGGGCATGCCGACCAGCGCGACGACCTGAGCGGCGGCGACCGCGGTCTGCAGCGCGGTCGGGTCGGCCATGCCGATGTCCTCGCTCGCGTGGATCATCAGACGCCGCGCGATGAACCGGGGATCCTCCCCCGCGCTGATCATGCGGGCCAGGTAGTGGACTGCTGCGTCGACGTCGGAGCCACGGATCGACTTGATGAACGCGCTGATGACGTCGTAGTGCTGGTCTCCGTCGCGGTCGTAGCGGACGGCCGCGCGGTCCATCGCCGTCTCCACGTCGGCGAGGCCGACGGTCGGCGGGTCGTCGGACGCCGATCCCTCCGCCTGCCGCCCGTCCTCGACCGCGCCGGCCGCGACCTCCAGGGCGGTCAGTGCACGGCGGGCGTCTCCGCCCGCGAGCGCGACGATGTGGTCGAGCGCGTCGTCGTCGACGCGGACGCGTTCACCGAGGCCCCGGGCGTCGGCGACGGCCCGCAGCAACAGAGTGCGCACCGCGTCGTCGTCGAGAGGGTTGAGCTGCAGCACCAGCGACCGTGACAGCAGGGGCGCGACCACCGAGAACGACGGGTTCTCGGTCGTCGCCGCGACGAGCAGCACGATGCGGTTCTCGACGGCGTCGAGGAGGGCGTCCTGTTGCGTCTTGGAGAACCGGTGGACCTCGTCGATGAAGAGGACGGTCTGCTCGCCGGCGATGAGCGCCCGGCGCGCGGTCTCGATGACGGCCCGCACCTCCTTGACCCCGGCCGACAGTGCCGAGAGGGCGACGAAGCGCCGCCCGGTGGCGGTGGAGATGAGCGAGGCCATCGTGGTCTTACCGGTTCCGGGCGGGCCGTAGAGCAGCACCGATGCCGCGCCGGAGCCCTCGACCAGCCGTCGGAGGGGTGAGCCGGCCGCGAGGAGATGGTCCTGTCCGACGACCTCGTCGAGCGTGGCGGGACGCATCCGCACGGCCAACGGACCGGTCGTCGGCACCGTCGGGGTCGGACTCCCGACGACGGTGGTGGAGCCGTGATCGGTGGGCGGGGCGTCGAACAGACCCTGCTCCCCCGGCTCGCTCACGGGCCCTCCGGTCTCATCGCAGCCAGGCGGCGTCCAGCGCGTCGGCGATCGACGCCGAGCAGTCGGCGACCTCGGGCACGCCGGCACGGTCGGCCGCCTGGGAGAGGTCGTGCCAGCGTCCGACGACGAGGGTCGGGTCGCCGGTCCGCAGGGCGAGGCCCCGCGCGTGGATGTCGTCGCCGAGGTCGATCGGGAGCATCCACAGGGTGGACATCCAGACCCACAGGGTGCGGGCGACGACCAGCTTGCGGTTCAGTTCCCCGTCGTGGCCGAGGGACGGCCAGATCGACTGCACCTCGGACCGCCAGGCGTCGATCATCGCGGTGGTGAGCTCGTCGCGGCGGCCGGCCAGGCCCGGTGCCAGGGCGCTCACACAGGTGAGGGCGGCGTAGGCGATGTCGAGGGAGGCATCGCGGAACCCGCCCCACTCGTAGTCCATGAACTGCACACCGTCGTCGTTGATGAGGATGTTGGGCGGACCGACATCTGAGGGGCTGAACGCCCGGTGTTCCCCGTCGTGGACCAGTTCGGCGCCGCGTCGCAGCACCTCGACGAACTCCGGGGACGCATCGAGGCCGAGATCGTCGGCGAGGACCTCGGGGGCACGGGCGACTCCCGCGTCGAGGTGGACCGCGAGGGACTGCGCCGTGCTGCGTGCGGGTCCGTGGCGGAGCAGCGCGGCGAAGTCCTGTTCGCCGCCGACCGTGGCGGCGTGCATCCGACCGAGCGCCTGCCCCCATGCGCTGACCGCACGGTCCGCGGCGTCGGTGTCGGACCCTGCGAGCAGCTCGGCCATCGACCTGCCGTGGCCGAGGTCGCTGAGCACGATCACCCGGGCTCGGTGGTCGAAGGCGATGAGGTGCGGACCCGGCCGGGACGGTGTCGGCAGCGCGGTCGCGTACTTGTACGACGCGAGCTCGCGGGCGAAGGCGTCACCCGGCTCGTCGGCCGCCCAGACCTTGATCACCAGGGAGCGGTCCATCGTGACCGGGTTGGGCGCGACACGGACGCGGACGACGTCGGTGCGGCCGCTGCCGCCGAGGTCCACGGGATCGGTCAGGCCGACCTGCACCCCGGCACGGGAGCTGAGCACTCGCTCGGCGGCCCGGACGGCCCCGGCGAGGCGGGGTTCGGTGATCACGGTCATCGCCATTCAACCTACCCAACGCGACCGACGCGCCCATCCGCTCACACGGTGTCGCGATCGGTTGCAGTTGACGTGTGCGGTGACCCGGGCGTCTCTGCTTGCGCGCGGGTGTCCGTCCGGTTCCCGGACGTCGGCGGCTGCGGGGCGACGTCGACGGAGACGTCGATCGAGCTCGACGTCGCGTCGGTGTAGATCACACCTCGCAGTGGCGGAACATCATCATAGTCACGTCCCCATGCGACTGTGACGTGCCTCTCACCGACCAGCGTGTCGTTGGTGGGGTCGAACGCCACCCAGCGACCGTCGGAGGTCGCCACCGCGGCCCACGCGTGGCTGGCGTCGGCGCCGACGACGCGGTCGCGCCCGGGCGGCGGCTCGGTGGCGAGATAGCCCGACACGTACCGCGCCGCGAGTCCCTGACTGCGCAGGCAGGCGACGGCCACCCGCGCGAAGTCCTGGCACACGCCCTCCCGCCGCTGCATGACCGTCGCGACGCGTGTGCTGACGGCCGTCGACCCGGAGCGGTAGGTGAAGTCGGCGTTGATGCGCGCCGTCAGGTCGACGACGACGTCGATCAACGGCCGCCCGGGACGCGTCACGTCCGCGGCGTAGGCACGCACCGCATCGGTGATCTCCGGCGGGTCGAGGTCGAGGGCGAATGCGGTCTCCCGCGGGATCCGGTGCCGGGTGGGACGGTGCGACTCCCACGGCTCGAGGGCGGGCCCCCGCTCGACGAGATCGGCGGGGACGGGGTCGACGTCGACCAGCGAGGTGCCGGTGACCACCAGTCGCCGGTGCGGGGTGCGGACGTGGAAGTAGGTGTCGGCGTTGCCGAACAGGTCGGTCCCGGTCGACCGGTCGGCGGGTTCGGGGTCGACGGTGACCGCGGCGGAGAGGACACGTTGTCCGGGCATGTCCCGCGGCAGCAGGTGGCACCGCCCGAACGACGAGCTGACGACGTCGTCGTAGGAGTAGGTCGTGCGGTGGGTGACGGCGTATCGGCGGGTGCCGGACGCGACCGGCACCACCGTCGCGGTGTCGGGGTTCACGGCAGCTGCGATCGGGCGCCGCCCCAGAGCGGTTGCAGATCCCGCGGCGGCGCGAAGCGGGTACGTCCCAGCAGGTCCGACATCGACCGCGCCCCCTCGGAGAGCCCCGAGAGCAACCGGTCGAGGTCGCGGCGGACGCCGGTGTCGTCGGTGTCGACGAGGTCGGCCACCTCGACCCGGCGGACGTCGGCGACCAGGTCGGCGACGGTGCGCTCCACCCCCGCCGAACGCACCTCGTCGGGCAGTCGGTCCCAGTCGTCGTGCAGCGCGTCGAGTTGGTAGATCACCGACCGGGGGTTGGTCTCGTCCAGCACGGACAACATGATGACCGATCGCAGTCGCAGCACCCCACGGTTGCGTCGTCGGTAGATCACCGCGGACTCGTTGGCCACGAGGAACGCCTCGAGGAGCCCCTGTTCGACATCGGGGTCGGCGCGGTCGACGGCGATGCCCCGCAGGAGTTCGCAGACGAGGACGATGCGTTCGAGTCGGCGGCCGGCATCCATGAAGACCCAGCCCGGGTCGTGCACCATCGAGTCGGCCTGCAGACCCGAGAGGGCGAGCATCCCGTGCAGCATCCGTTCGTGTCCGAGTGCCAGGTCGGACAGGTCGACCGGCGTGCTCTCGCGCAGCTCCGCCATCGCCCGTTCCACGGTGCCGAGCACCATCCACGTGCTCGTCGACATCTGGTCGCGGACGGCGCGGGCGGACGAGGCGAGGCGGTCGAGTGCGTGGGCGATCGTGCCGGGGACGGTCCGGGCGGTGGTCATCGCGGCCAGGACCGACGTCAGGTCGTCCGAGGCGCCGTCGACGAGGTGCGACGTGCCCGTGGCGGCGCCGACCCCTGCGAGGTAGCGCGTCACCACCGCGGTGTCCTCCGCCCGCGGACGGAACCGTTGTGCCTGGTGCCGTTCGGAGGCGACCCGGACCATCCGGACGGTCGCCTCGGTCCGCTCCCCGTACCGACCGAGCCAGAACAGGTCCGCCAGCACGCGCGGTGACAGCGCCGACCGGTCGATCGCGGCACCGGTGCTCGGCACCGAGACGGCGACGGAGGTCTCGGTGACCCGGGCGTCGCCGGCGGGTTCGGGTGCGACGACCCACACGTCCTTGGCGGCGACCGAGCTCATCGCCGCCCCGGCGGCGCCGTCGGCGAGGACCTGCCCGAGTCCGCCGGGCATCACGGTGTACCCCGTGCCGTGGGCGACGGCGAACGTCCGCACCGAGACCGGCGCCGGTCGCAACCGCGAGGTCCCCCGTCCGGACCATCCGACGGAGCTGGGACTGACCGAGAAGTCCGGGACGGCCCGGCCCACCCACTGCCACGAGTCCGCGTCGATGCGCGCGCACAGCTGATCACGGGCGGCGGCGTCGAGCACGGCACCGATGTGGCGTTCGCCGGTGCGGACGTTGTCCACCACCAGATCGGCGACCCGCCGCCGGATCTCCGACGCCCCGAGCGGATCACCCGCCCACCACGTCTCGACGGGTCGCAGGATCAGCTCCTCGTCCAGCAGGGCCGTCGCCAGCTCGGCGGCGACGGTGTGCAGCGCGGGGTTCTCCACGACACCGGCGCCGAGGGTGTTGACGACGGTGACAGCCCCGCGCGCGACCGCCTCCACGAGCCCCGCGACACCCAGTCGGGAGTCGGTGCGCAGGTCCAGCGGATCGCACCAGGCGGCGTCGACGCGGCGGAGCACGACGTCGACGCGTTTGAAGCTGCCCAGTGACCGCATGTAGAGGGCCCCGTTGCGCACCAGGAGGTCCGACCCCTCCACCAGCGGCACCCCGAGCTGCGAGGACACGGCCACCTGATCGAAGTACGTCTCCGACAACGACCCCGGGCTGAGCACCACGATCGTCGGGTCGTCGACACCCGTCGGCGCCGCGTCGACGAGCGCCACCCGCATCGCGGCCGCGAACGAGGTGATGGGCCGCGGCACCACGCGCCCGAACGGCCCGGCGAGCACCCGGGACACGAGACGCCGGTCGGCCATCGCGTAGCCGACTCCCGACGGCGCACCCGCATAGTCGCCCCACACGGCGACCGACCCGTCGGAGAGGCGACCGAGGTCGGCGGCGTGCAGGAACAACGAGCGCGCGCCCGCCGGGGCGCCCGCGGCGACCTTGGGGATCCAGCCGGGGTGGCCGAACACCATCTCCGGTGCGACGAGACCCGACTCGATCGTCCGCTGCGGTCCGTACAGGTCGGCCAGCAGCGCGTCGAGCAGCCGGCAGCGTTGTGCGACACCGGCTTCGACGGTGGCCCACGTGTCACCGTCCAGGACCAGGGGCACGCTGTCCAGCTGCCACCCGACCGGGGTCGCGGGCATGCCCGGGGACCCGCCGACCGGCGTGTAGGTGATCCCCTCGTCGGCGATCATCGCGGACAACCGGGTACCGGTGCGCGACAGACCGGACTCTCCCGACCGGGCGTACGCCTCGACGAGCTCGGACCAGTGCGGACGGATCGCGCCGTCGGCGTCGACGAACTCGTCGTACGGGACGTCCCCGCGCCCGTCGAGGTGGACCCCCCCGTCCGCGTCGAACAGCGCGAACCGGTCGCGTCGGTAGCTCTCCACGACCCCGGCGCCCAGCGCGTCGTCGACAGGTGTCCGGGCCGAATTCACCTCAGGACCGTACGTGCCCGCCGCAGATCGAGGATCCCCGGCACGCCCACGTCGACCGCGAGCCGTGCACGCATCTCGCGCACGGCGGCCACGTCGACCGGTCCGGGGGTGTGTCCGATCGACTCGAACCGCCCGTTACGGCGCGACTCGGCCTCGACCGCGTTGACCGGCGGTCGCTCGTAGGCACGCCCTCCGGGGTGGACCACGTGATAGGTCGCGCCACCGACCGACCGGCCGGAGACGGTGTCGACCAGGTCGAACACGAGCGGGGAGTCGATGGTGATGGACGGGTGCAGCGCGCTCGGCGGCTGCCACGCACGGAACCGCACACCCGCCACCCGCTCACCGGGTCGTTCGGTGGCGGCCAGGGGCACGGGGATCCCGTTGCAGGTCAGCACGAACCGGTCGTCGTCACTGCCGGTGACTCGGACCTGCACCCGTTCCACCGACGAGTCGACGTAGCGCGCGGTCCCGGATCCGGTCGACTCCTCCCCCAGCGTGTTCCACGGTTCGATCGCCCCACGCAGCTCGATCTCGTGACCGCGGATGGCGACGGTGCCGAGCCGGGGGAAACGGAACTCGGTGAAGGGGTCGAGCCAGGCGGTGTCGAAGTCGAGACCGGCCTCGCGCAGGTCCGCTGCCACCGCCGCGATGTCGGCGATGACGTGGTGCGGCAGGAGGTGCCTGCCGTGCAGCTCCGCGCCGTGACGGATGAGACGCCCCCGGAACGGTTGCCGCCAGAACCAGATCACCAGGCAGCGCACCAGCAGCGACTGCACCATCGCCATCCGGTGGTGCGGCGGCATCTCGAAGGCGCGCAGCTCGAGCAGGCCGAGGCGTCCGCGGGCCGAGTCGGGGCTGTAGAGCTTGTCGATGCAGAACTCGGCGCGGTGGGTGTTGCCGGTGATGTCGGTGAGGAGGTGCCGCAGCGCCCGGTCCACCATCCAGGGCGGGGTGGTCCCACCCTGCGACAGCCGGTCGATCTCGGCGAACGCGATCTCGAGTTCGTAGAGCGCGTCCTCCCGTCCCTCGTCGGCGCGAGGTGCCTGCGAGGTGGTCCCGACGAACCGACCGGAGAACAGGTACGACAGCGACGGATGACGCTGCCAGTAGGAGATCATCGACACCAGCAGGTCCGGCCGGCGCAGCAACGGCGAGTGCGCCGGTGTCACGCCGCCGAGGGTGATGTGGTTGCCACCGCCGGTACCTCCGTGGCCGCCGTCGAGATCGAAGGACTCGGTGCCCAGTCGGGCCAGTCGGGCCTGGGCGTACAACTCCTGCAACAGCTCCGACTGTTCGGCGAACGACCCGGTGGGCTGCACGTTGACCTCGATGACACCCGGGTCCGGGGTCACCGAGAGCGACTGCAGCCGCGAGTCCGCCGGCGGCCCGTACCCCTCGACGACGACCGTGTCCCCGGTGGCCACCGCTGCGGCCTCCACCGCCGACACCAGGTCGACGAAGTGCTCGAGCGCCTGGGTCGGCGGGAGGAACGCGTAGAGGACCCCGTCACGGACCTCCACCACGACGGCGGTCCGCGGCAGATGGCGCGGCCTATCGGGTGCGGACGCCGGCGCGGTCTCGGCGGACTGCGCGACGACCGGGGCCGCGGGAGGGCCCGGAGCCCGCAAGGCCGGCGCGGGCGCGGTCGGGTCCGTGTCGAACACCGCCGGCGGGGCGGTCCACGACAGCGAGTCCAGGGGTAGACGCAGACCGGCCGGGGAGGTCCCCGCGGTGAGCACCAGCCGCGACCGCCGGGTGACCCACGGGATGCTCTGCCACGCGGCGTCGTCCTCCGTTCGCCCGATCGGGAGGACCTGCGCGGTCGCGTCGACGATCGGCGCGTCCAGGGCCTCCAGGAGGGCGGCCCGACGCTCCGGCGAGTCGGCGTCGGGGCCGAGGTCCTCGGCACGCGCGTCGTCACCGGCCTGGGGGTCGTCGGCGTCGTCGACGGGCACGCCGACCGGCTTGCGCAGCACCTCGGCGACCGCGACCAGGGGGTCCTCGAACGCCTGCTGCACCGCCGTGCGCGGCACGGACAGCGCCTCGGCGACGGCCTCGGCGAACGCCAGGGCGCGGCCCGCGGTCTCGGCGGTCGGCGCCGATCTCGTGGCCGACATGGACCTCGTCGTGGCGTCGTCGTCGCACCACGGGTCGGCGAGCAGTTCCGGACGTGTCCACAGCGGTTCGCCGTCGGTCCGCCACATCAGCGCGATCTGCCAGCGCGGCAACGGTTCTCCCGGATACCACTTCCCCTGGCTGCGCTGGACCAGCCCCTGCGGCGCATACACCTCGCGGAGCTTCTCGGCGAGCACGGAGGCGCGTCGTCTCTTGTGCGGCCCGTCGGCGGCCGTCGTCCACTCCGGCGAGGTCTGATCGTCGACGGAGACGAAGGTCGGCTCACCGCCCATCGTCAGCTGCACGTCGTAGGTGTCCATCAGGGAGTCCACGTGCGCTCCCAGATCGACGACCCGTTCCCACTGGTCGTCGGTGTAGGGCAGCGTGACCCGCGGGTCCTCGTGGAAGCGGGTGACCGTGTTGGAGAAGTCCATCGTCGCGTGACACGGCCCGGTCGCGCCGGTGATGGGGGCGGCGCCTCCGGGCGCGGGCGTCGCCGCCAGCGGGATGTGTCCCTCGCCGGCGAACAACCCGGACGTGGGGTCCATCCCGACCCACCCCGCGCCGGGCAGGTACACCTCGGTCCAGGCGTGCAGGTCGGTGAAGTCGGCGGCCGGCCCCGACGGGCCGTCGACGGCCGGGATGTCGGAGGTGAGCTGCACCAGGTACCCGGACACGAAACGCGCCGCGAGACCCATCCGCCGGAGGATGGCGACGAGGAGCCACGCGGAGTCACGGCACGACCCGATCGCCGACGACAACGTGTACTCGGGTGACTGCACACCGGCCTCGAGGCGGACGGTGTACCCGATGTCGTCGCGCACGGCGCGGTTCACCGCGACGAGGTGGTCGATGATGCGGGTGCCCGGCGCCGATCGGTGTGCGGCGACCCAGTCCTCGAGCAGCGTCGAGTCCGTCGACCTCTCCGCGTGTCGGCCTGCGGGATCCGCCTCCCGCAGGTACGGCTCGAGGTCGGCGCGCAGGGCGTCGGAGTAGGTGAACCCGACCTCCTCCGCGCTCTCCTCGACGAAGAAGTCGAACGGGTTGACCGCGGTGAGGTCGGCGACGAGGTCGACGGTGATCGTCAGCGACGTCGCCGGCGTCGGGAACACCAATCGTGCCTGGTAGTTGCTGAAGGCGTCCTGCTGCCAGTTGACGAAGTGGTCGTCGGGCTCGACGCGCAGCGAGTACGCCTCGATCGGCGTCCGGGAGTGCGGCGCCGGGCGCAGCCGGACCACATGCGGGTGGATGGTGACCGCCCGGTCGAAGGCGTAGCTCGTGCGGTGTTCGAGGGCGACCTTGATCGTCACGGTCAGCAGTCCTTCCCGGCGCCGGATACGTCTGTCCCACCTCCGGCGGTGTCATCGATCCCACCACAGAATCGGCCCGGTCACCGGTCGAGGTGCTGTGGCGTCACCTGTGGGTGGCGCGCTCGCCGTGGGTGTTTCGCGCCGCACGACGGCGGGCGGCTGCGCGGTGCATCCACAGGACGGCGATGCCCGCCACCACGATCCCCACCATGTTCACCGCGAGCTGGGCCGCGGACTGCCCTGCGACCGACCACTGCCCGAGGGTCGCCGCGATCACCGCGTACCCCGCGGCCGGGACCGTGGTGACCGAGATGAACACCCCGACGAGTGCCGCCGACTTCGACGACACGAGCGACAGCATCCCGGCCGCACCGGCGAGCAGGGCGACGACGAAGGAGAACACACCGACCCGGTAGACGAAGTCGACCTGGTGGGCGGAGGTGATGTCGCCGAGGTCGACCAACCCGGTCACCTCGCCGAGCGCGGCCGCGAGACCGGTCACCACCATCGCGAGCGGGAACCCGACCAGGAGGGCGATCGCCGACCGGCGGGCCAGCCGCGACTGCCCTGCGACCACCCCGACGGCGATCCCGGCCAGCGGCCCGAACTCGGGGCCCACCACCATGGCGCCGACGATGGTGACCGGCGAGTCGGTGACCACGCCGACCGCGGCGAGCAGGCAGGCGATGATGAGGAACGAGACGAACGTGACGTTCAGGGTCGCGTCGTCCCGGGTGCGTTCGGTCAGCTCGTCCCACACGATCGCGTCGTCGGGGTCGCCCGGAGCCTCCCGCTCGGCGCGCGAGGCGGAGTCGGAGAGGACCGTGTCGATCGGCTCCATCGTGACCGCGCCCCGACGGTCGACACCGCGGTCGGTCAGCTCGCCCAGGACGACGTCGGCCGCCTCGCGGGTGACGTCCGCCTCGATCAGGTCACCGGCGGGCTCCACCGCGACACCGGGGCTCACGACGAGATGGGTCACGCCCAGCGCCGTTCGCAGGAAGTCGACGACACCGTCGGACTCGTCGGTGGGGACGATCACCCGCAGGTGGAGCATGCCCCGGGCTGCTCAGCCCTGGGTCGGCGCGGAGGGCGTCGCCTCGGTGCCACCGCGCGGCGCGGGCGCGGCGTCGATGCCCGACTCCTTGCGCTGCGCCGGCGTGATGGGTGCGGGAGCGTCGGTGAGCGGGTCGACGCCGCCACCGGACTTGGGGAAGGCGATGACCTCGCGGATCGACGACTCCCCCGCCAGCAGCGCGGTGATGCGGTCCCACCCGAACGCGATGCCGCCGTGCGGCGGGGCGCCGAAGGAGAACGCGTCGAGCAGGAAGCCGAACTTCTCCTGCGCCTCCTCGGCGCCGATCCCCATGATCGCGAAGACACGCTCCTGCACGTCCCTGCGATGGATACGGATGCTGCCGCCACCGATCTCGTTGCCGTTGCAGACGATGTCGTAGGCGTAGGCGAGCGCCGATCCCGGATCGTCCTCGAGGCTGTCGAGGGACTCGGGCTTGGGCGAGGTGAAGGCGTGGTGCACCGCCGTCCAGGCACCCGACCCGACCGCGACGTCGCCGCCCGCGGTCGCATCGGCGGTGGGCTCGAACAGCGGTGCGTCGACGATCCAGGTGAACGCCCAGGCGTCGGGATCGATGAGGCCCAGGCGTGCGGCGATCTCCCCGCGAGCCGCTCCGAGCAGCGCACGTTGCGCCTTCGCCGGGCCGGCGGCGAAGAAGACACAGTCCCCGGGCTTCGCGCCCACATGAGCGGCCAGACCCTCACGCTCGGCGTCGGACAGGTTCTTCGCGACAGGCCCACCGAGGGTGCCGTCCTCGGCGACGAGGACGTACGCCAGACCCTTGGCGCCGCGCTGTTTGGCCCAGTCCTGCCACGCGTCGAGTGTCCGGCGCGGTTGGCTCGCGCCCCCCGGCATGACGACGGCACCGACGTAGGGCGCCTGGAACACCCGGAACGGGGTGTCGGCGAAGAAGTCCGTGCACTCGACGAGTTCGAGGTCGAACCGCAGGTCGGGCTTGTCGCTGCCGTAGCGCCGCATCGCCTCGGCGTAGGTCATGCGCGGGATCGGCGTCGACACCGTCACGCCGATCAGCGACCACAGCGCGACGAGGATCTCCTCGGCGAGGGCGATCACGTCGTCCTGGTCGACGAAGCTCATCTCGACGTCGAGCTGCGTGAACTCGGGCTGACGGTCCGCGCGGAAATCCTCGTCGCGGTAGCACCGCGCGATCTGGTAGTACCGCTCCATCCCGGCCACCATCAGCAGCTGCTTGAACAACTGCGGGCTCTGCGGGAGCGCGTAGAAGGACCCCGGACGCAGCCGCGCGGGGACCAGGAAGTCGCGGGCACCCTCCGGCGTCGAGCGGGTCAGGGTGGGGGTCTCGATCTCCACGAAGTCGTGGTCGGCGAGGACACCACGAGCCGCGGCGTTCACCTTCGACCGCAGACGCAGGGCGTTCCCGGGACCGTCACGACGCAGGTCGAGGTAGCGGTAGCGCAGCCGCGCCTCCTCGCCCGGTGTCTCGTCGAGTTGGAACGGCAGCGGCGCCGAGGCGTTGAGCACCTCGAGCTCGGTGGCGTTGATCTCGATCGCTCCGGAGTCGAGCGATGCGTTCTCGCTGCCCTCGGGTCGGACCTCGACGTCGCCGACCACACGGACGCAGAACTCTGCGCGCAGACGGTGGGCCGCCTCGGCGACGGCCTCGTCGCGGAAGACGACTTGGACCAGGCCGGTGCTGTCCCGCAGATCGATGAACACCACGCCACCGTGGTCGCGGCGACGTGCCACCCAGCCGACGACCGTCACCGAGCCCCCGGCGTCGGCGGCGCGGAGGGATCCGGCGGAATGGGTGCGCAGCACGTGCGTCCTCTCTCGAGATTGTCCCGGGGCAGCGGCGGTCGGCCCCACGGCGCCGCTCATCCTACGTACGATCAGATGTCCGACTCGACGGCCGTCGGCCACGCGGGGTGGTCGGGCACATCCGGTGAAGGGGTGGCATGACATTCCAGGGAGACGGCCCGCTCGACACGAGCGGCGTGTCCGGCGGTGGCGGCGGAGGACGTGGCCGGATCGCGCTCGGCGGCGGCGCGGGGTTGATCGTCGCCATCGTCG
The DNA here is from genome assembly GCF_054332755.1 of Williamsia sp. SKLECPSW1. Taxonomy (NCBI): domain Bacteria; kingdom Bacillati; phylum Actinomycetota; class Actinomycetes; order Mycobacteriales; family Nocardiaceae; genus Williamsia; species Williamsia sp. SKLECPSW1. The sequence continues at coordinate 399,883 of NZ_JBTGLI010000002.1, forward strand.
CGGTGCTATTCGGGGTGAACCCCGGCGACATCCTCGGCGGCGACGGCGGCTCGTCCACACCCGGTCAGGGCACCACGAACCAGGCGATCCAGCAGCGGATCGACAGCTGCACCATCGCGAAGGCCAACTCCGACACCATCTGTCGCATCGTCGCGACCACCAACAGCCTCGACGAGGTGTGGCCGACCCTGGTGCGCGGCTACACGAAACCGGCGACCGTCATCTTCGCCGACGCCGTCTCCACCGACGGGTGCGGTTCGGCGACGTCGTCGGTCGGACCGTTCTACTGCCCGGGCGACCGCACCGCCTACTTCGACCCCACCTTCTTCACCACGCTGTCCGATCAGCTCGGCGGCAGCAACGGCCCGCTGGCCCAGGAGTACGTGGTGGCGCACGAGTTCGGCCACCACGTGCAGAACCTCATGGGCACCATGGCGCAGGCCCAGCGTCTCGGATCGCGCGGGCCCACCTCGGGGTCGGTCCGCCTCGAACTGCAAGCCGACTGTTACGCCGGGGTGTGGGCTGATCACGCGGACAAGGGCCCGGACGCCATGCTCGCTCCGATCAGTCAGGAACAGATCTCGGAGGTCATCCAGACCGCCAAGGCCATCGGCGACGACACCCTGTCGGGACGAAACGACTCCGAGGGGTGGACGCACGGATCGGCCGCGCAGCGTGTCCGCTGGTTCACGACCGGCTACCGCTCCGGCGACCCCGCCGCGTGCGACACGTTCGCCGCCCGCACCCTGTAGGCCAACCCGCACCCGACCACCGATCCCCGACCTCGAGGAGGAGCTCCGCCGTGAGCACGCCCACCCGCACCCCGACCGAGGTGGACGCGGTCGCCGAGGACCACCTCGCACGTGTCTGCGCCGCGGACCCCATCACCGCGACCGATCTCGGCGTCCCCGGGCACGACTCGCTGCTCACCGACTTCTCGCCGGCGGCGGTGGCCGACCGCACCGAGATCGCGCGGGACACCCTGCGCCGGCTGGCGCAGGTGACACCCGTCGACGACGTCGACCGGGTCACGATCGCCTCGATGACCGACCAACTCCGACGGGGTGTCGCCGTCGACGAGGCCGGGCTGCGGGTCGGCGAGATCAACGTCATCGCCTCGCCACTGCAGTCCATCCGCGACGTGTTCGACCTGATGCCGGTGGACGACGAGGCCGCACGCGGTGCCGTCCTCGCGCGGGTGACCGCCATCCCCACCGCGATCGACACGGTGATCGCCGGTCTCGATCACCGGGTGTCCGCCGGACCGTCGATCGCCCGCCGCCAGGTCGAGCTCGTGGCAGACCAGTGCGAGACAGCTGCCGACGCGGTGCGGGCCACCGTCGACCGGGTCACCGCCGCCGACCCCTCGATGGGCCGACACCTCGATCTGTCGCTCGCCGCGGCCGCCGAGGCGTTCGCACGACTGCAGCGTCATCTGCGCGAGGACGTCGCCGGCCGCGCGGACTCGGCCGACGCGGTCGGGCGGGACCGGTACCGCCTGCATTCCGCCGAGTTCGTCGGCACCGACATCGATCCCGACGAGGCCTACGCCTGGGGACTGGACCACCTCGCCGAGATCGTCGCCGAACAGGAGACCCTCGCCGAGCGCATCGCGCCGGGTGCGGGTGTCGCCGGTGCGCTCGCGGCCCTCGACGACGACCCGCGGTACCGCGTCACCGACCGCGACGCGTTCGTCGGGTGGATGCAGGAACTCTCCGACCGGTCGCTGGACGCGGTGCGCGACACCCACTTCGAGATTCCCGACAACCTGACGGCACTGCAGTGCATGCTCGCACCGTCGGCCACCGGGATCATCTACTACACCGCGCCCAGCGAGGACATGCGCCGTCCCGGCCGCATGTGGTGGTCGGTGCCGCCGGAGCAGGACGTGTTCCACACCTGGCAGGAGACGACCACCGTCTTCCACGAGGGTGTGCCGGGCCACCACCTGCAGATCGGGTCGGCGATGGTGAGCCCGGAACTCAACCGGTGGCGCAAGCTGGCCTCCTTCACCTCGGGCCACGGCGAGGGATGGGCCCTCTACGCCGAACGCCTCATGGCCGACCTCGGCTGGCTCGACGACGACGGCGACCGGATGGGCATGCTGGACTCGCAGCGGCTGCGCGCGGCGCGGGTCGTCGTCGACATCGGGGTGCACTGCGGCCTGCGCGCCCCCGACTCCGTCGGCGGCGGGGTGTGGGACGCCGACAAGGCGTGGACGTTCCTGTCCGAGGCGGTGGCGATGGACCGTTCGGTGCTGCGTTTCGAGCGCAACCGCTACCTGGGATGGCCCGGTCAGGCGCCGTCGTACGCACTCGGCCAGCGGGTGTGGGAGCAGGCCCGCGACGAGTTCCGCGCCACCCACCCGGGCGGATCACTCAAGGAGTTCCACACGCGCGCACTGCGTCTCGGCGGCGTCAGTCTCGACGTGTTGCGCGCGGAACTGATCGGGGCGTGACCGCGGTCCTGCACCTCGTCGACGTCGGCGCATCCCGCGGCAACCGCGTGCTGTTCGACGGCCTCGATCTCGTCGTGGCGCCGGGTGACGTGGTGGGACTCGTCGGGGCGAACGGTGCCGGCAAGTCGACGTTGCTCGACATCATCGCCGGCCGCGCCGACCTCGACCGCACCGGCACCGTGTCCGTCACCCCACCCGACGCGACGATCGGCCTGCTGAGCCAGGAGGTCGACCGACTCCCCGGTGAGGCCGTGCGCGATTTCCTCGCCCGCCGGACCGGTGTGACCGCCGCGCAGGAGGCGATGGACGCCGCCGCCGCATCGCTGGCCGACGTCTCCGGCGACGACGACCCCTACACGCCGGCGCTGGAGCGGTGGCTGGCGCTCGGCGGCGCCGACCTCGACGACCGCGTCGCCGGGGTCGTCGCGGACGTCGGACTCGACGTGCCCGTCGACACGGCCATGACCGCGTTGTCCGGCGGTCAGGCCGCGCGCGCCGGTCTCGCCGCGATCCTGTTGTCCCGCTTCGACGTCCTGCTGCTCGACGAGCCCACCAACGACCTCGACCTCGCGGGACTCGCCCGGCTCGAACGGTTCGTGCAGGACTCGACCGCGGCGATGGTGGTCGTCAGCCACGACCGCGAGTTCCTCGCCCGCTGCGCCACCGGCATCGTCGAACTCGACCGCGCGCAGCAGACCATCGCCGCCTACTCCGGTGGATACGAGGCGTACCTCGCCGAGCGCGCGGTCGCGCGGCGTCATGCGCGGGAGCGGTTCGAGGAGTACGCCGACACGCGCAGTTCCCTGGAGGAACGCGCTCGGACGCAACGCAACTGGATGGAACACGGGGTCCGCAACGCCCGGCGCAAGGCGACCGACAACGACACCGTCTCCCGCAAGCATCGCGCGGAGTCGACCGAGAAGCAGGCGGCCAAGGCGCGGCAGACCCAACGCCGCATCGAACGACTCGAGGTGGTCGAGGAGCCACGCAAGGAGTGGGAGCTGCGGATGGAGATCGCCCGCGCCCCCCGCGGCGGCGGTGTCGTCGCCACCCTGCACGACGTCGTCGTCGCCCGGGGGCGCTTCACCCTCGGGCCCGTCAACACCGCCGTCGATGCCGGCGACCGGATCCTGCTGACCGGGCCGAACGGTTCGGGGAAGTCGACACTGTTGTCGGTGCTGCTGGGACGCACGGCCCCCGACCGGGGATCGGTCACCACCGGGTCGGGTGTCGAGGTCGGCGAGATCGACCAGGCGCGTGGGGCGTTCACCGGACCGCAGTCGCTCTCGGAGGCCTTCTGGGCGCAGGTGCCCGACTGGACCGATGCCGACGTCCGCACACTCCTCGCGAAGTTCGGTCTGCGCGGCGACGACGCGCTCCGCCGCGCGGACGACCTGTCGCCCGGGGAACGCACCCGGGCCGGACTCGCGCTGCTCCAGGCGCGCGGGGTCAACCTGTTGGTCCTCGACGAACCCACCAACCACCTCGACCTGCCCGCCATCGAGCAACTCGAGTCGGCGTTGGACACCTTCGACGGCACCCTGGTGCTGGTCACGCACGACCGCCGCATGCTCGACACCGTGCGCGCCACCCGACGCTGGACGATGGACGCCGGCCGTCTCGACGACAGCCTGGTCTGAGGGCGCGTCAGGCGGGGAGTGCGACGATCTCGCCGACCACGGCGTCGAGGGACGCCGTGCGCTGCGACCCGTCGGTGAGGTCCTTGACCTCCACCTGTCCCGCCTCGAGCTCACGGTCCCCGAGGACCAGCGCCCACCGTGCGCCGGACCGGTCGGCCGCCTTCATCGCGCCTTTCAGTCCCCGGCCGCCGTAGGCGATGTCGACGGCGACACCGCGTGCGCGGAACGCGCCGGCCAGTGCCACCATGCGGTCACGGGCCGCGTCGCCCAGGGCGACGCCGAACACGGTGCACCGCCCACCGGTGGTCGCGGCGACCTGCTCGGCCTCGAGCGCGAGGACCGTGCGATCGACGCCGAGGCCGTACCCGATGCCCGAGAGTTCCTGCTTGCCGCCGAGGTGACGCATGAGGCCGTCGTAGCGTCCCCCGCCCCCGATGCCCGACTGGGCGCCGAGACCGTCGTGGACGAACTCGAAGGTGGTCTTGGTGTAGTAGTCGAGCCCGCGCACCAGGCGGGGGTTGATCTCGTAGGCCACGCCGAGGGCATCGAGATGCCGTCGCACCGCGGCGAAGTGCTCGGCCACCGAGTCGGACAGGTGGTCCAGCATGAGCGGTGCGTCGGCCGTGGCGGCCTTGATCTCCGGCCGCTTGTCGTCCAGGACGCGCAGCGGGTTGATCTCCGCGCGCCGCCGGGTGTCCTCGTCGAGGTCGAGTCCGAACAGGAACTGCTGCAGCGCCTCGCGGTACTGCGGCCGGCAGGTGTCGTCCCCGAGTGAGGTGAGTTCGAGGCGATAGCCCGTGAGCCCGAGCCGGCGGAACCCCTCGTCGGCGATCGCGATCACCTCGGCGTCGAGGGCGGGGTCGTCGACCCCGATCGCCTCCACCCCGACCTGCTGTAGTTGTCGGTATCGCCCGGTCTGCGGCTTCTCGTAGCGGAAGAACGGTCCGTGGTAGCTGAGTTTGACCGGCAGCTGACCCCGGTCGAGCCCGTGCTGGATCACCGCGCGCATCACACCGGCGGTGCCCTCCGGACGCAGCGTCACCGAGCGGTCACCGCGGTCGGCGAAGGTGTACATCTCCTTCGACACCACGTCCGTGGACTCCCCCACGCCGCGCGCGAACAGCGCCGTGTCCTCGAACACCGGCAACTCGACGTGGGAGTAGCCGGCCAGGCGCGCCGCGCGGGTCAGTTCGTCCCGGACGGCGAGGAAGGTCGCCGACGTCGGGGGCAGGTAGTCGGGGATCCCGCGCGGCGCCTGGAACGCCGACGGCGGAGGGGTCGACGGGGTCGGGGTCGAGCCGGGCGCTTCGGCGCTCACAGTCCGTGTCGTCCTTTCCGGGGGTACGAGGCGGCATCCGGCCCGCCGCCCGGCAGATCCGCCAGGAAGGGGTTGGTGGCGCGTTCGCGTCCCACCGATGTCTGCGACCCGTGACCGGGCAGCACCTGGGTGTCGTCGGAACGGGTGAGCAGCGTGGTCGCGATGCTGTTCAGCAGTTGCTGGTGGTCGCCACCCGGCAGATCCGTCCGGCCGATGGAACCCGCAAAGAGTACGTCGCCCGAGAAACAGACATCCACCTCGGCGTCCTCGACGGGCACGGTGGTGGTGAGCAGCACCGATCCGCGGGTGTGTCCGGGGGCCGCGACGACGTCGAACCGGATGCCGGCCAGGTCGACCGCCTGCCCGTCGACGAAGTCGACCACCGTCTCCGGCTCGGCGAAGCTCAGGTCGCCGATGAGCGAGGACAACGCGGGCCCGATCCCGGACGCCGGGTCGGAGAGCATGGGCCGGTCGGCCGGGTGGATGTAGGCGGGAATCGAGTACTTCTCGCACAGCGCCGCCGCGTCCCAGGTGTGGTCGAGGTGGCCGTGCGTCAGCAGCACGGCGACCGGGGTCAACCCGTGCTCGTCGAGCAGGTCCGAGACGGCCGGAGCCGCGTCCTGGCCCGGGTCGACGATCACCGCGTCGGCGCCCGGACCGTCGGCGACGACATAACAGTTCGTCGCGAACACGCCCGCGGCGAACCCCGTGATCAACATGACTCTCCTGTCGTGGTCGGAACCTCCATCATGGCAAACCGGGCCGTGAGGTCCGTGTCGTCGCGACCCGGTCGGGACGATTCACAGGCTGTGCTGGCACACTCTCACCGGCGACCCTGCTCCGGCGGTGTGCCTCGGGGCAGTCGTCGTGGGCGCACCGCAGCCGCTGTGCAGGCCGCGACCCGGAGTCGGGCCACCGTCAATCGATCGAGGTCAGGAGAGCTGTGCCGAACACCGAGCATCCCGGCGAGGACGTCCCGGACAGCGGCGAGCAGCTCAGCAACGAGCAGCGACGCGCCGAGGCGAAGCGGAAGCTCGAACAGCGTCTGGGGGCTCAGGAGGCCGCAGCGCGTCGTCGCAAGCGGATCATCCTGGCCACCTCGATCGTGGTCGTCGTCGCCGTGGTCGCCACAGGCGGCACCCTGATCGTGAAGAAGGTCCTCGACGACCGCGAGAAGGCGAAGTACATCTCCTGCGCCTACACCCCCACCCCGGCGGACCAGAACCCGTTCAACGACCCGCCGACCATCCCCCCGAACCTGTCGCCCCAGCAGCGGGCGCTGGCCGAGCAGTTCCGCGACCAGTTCGTGGCCGGAAAGGCCAAGCAGCGCACGGCACCGCTGCCGGACAGTCGCCAGCTGCGCAAGGGCGAGCTCCAGGCCACGCTCACCACGACCCAGGGCACGCTGCCGGTGACGCTGAAGCGTTCGGACGCGCCCTGCAACGTCGGCGCCGTCGTGTCGCTCATCAAGGACGGCTACTACAACGACACGACCTGTCACCGCCTCACCGAGGGCGGCGCGGGGAAGATCGCGGTCCTGCAGTGCGGTGACCCCACCGGCACCGGTGCGTCCGGTCCCGGATGGACCAGCCCCGACGAGTTCCCCACCAACCTCAAGGCGGTCCCGCAGGACCCCCAGCTCGCGGCTCTCGGCGTCCCGAGCTCGGTGGTCTATCCCCGCGGCACCGTAGCGATCGCGAACAGCTATCAGACCGGGCAGGGCGGCCAGGCGCAGGGCCAGAACACCGGCTCGTCGCAGCTGTTCATCGCCATCAACGACAGCCAGTTGCCGCCGAACTACAGCGTCGTCGGGTCGATCGACCCCGCCGGTCTGCCCATCCTGGACAAGATCTCCAAGGGCGGCATCACCCCGAGCATCCGGCCGTCGCAGGATCCCAACACCGGGGCAGTCACCTACGCCCCGACACCGGGTGACGGCACACCGAAGCTCACCACGACGATCGAGAAGGCCACCGTCTCCTGACGGTCCCTCGGCCGATCGGGCCACACCCCACCCCACCGCCGACCGGGCAGATGCGATTCACGCGGCTGACGTCACCCGGTAGACGTCGTAGACGCCCTCCACGTTGCGGACGACGTTGAGCACGTGACCGAGGTGCTTCGGGTCACCCATCTCGAACGTGAACTTGCTGATGGCGACGCGGTCACGGCTCGTGTTCACCGACGCGGACAGGATGTTGACCCGTTCGTCGGCGAGCACCTTCGTCACGTCCGAGAGCAGCCGGTGCCGGTCGAGGGCCTCCACCTGGATCGCCACCAGGAACACCGACGACGGCGACGGCGCCCACTTCACCTCGATGATGCGCTCCGACTGCTCGTGCAGCGCTTCGGCATTCGTGCAGTCGGTGCGGTGCACGCTGATCCCGCCGCCGCGGGTCACGAAGCCGAGGATCTCGTCGCCGGGCACCGGGGTGCAGCACTTCGCGAGCTTCGCGAGCACCCCGTCGGCGCCGGGGATCACGACGCCGGCATCGGTGTTCCGTTGCGGCCGTGACGGCATCGTCGACGGGGTGGACCGCTCGGCGAGTTCCTCCTCCGCGTCGTCCATGCCGCCGAGCGCGGCGACGAGCCGACTCACGACATGCCGGGCGGAGACGTGTCCCTCCCCGATCGCCGTGTACAGCGCGGAGACGTCGACGTAGCGCAACTCTGCGGCGATGGCGGCCATCGACTCGCCGTTCATCAAGCGCTGCAACGGCAATCCGCCGCGACGGACCTCCTTCGCGATGGCGTCCTTGCCGGCCTCGAGCGCCTCCTCGCGACGCTCCTTGGCGAACCACTGCCGGATCTTCGCCTTGGCGCGGGGTGAGACGACGAACCCCTGCCAGTCCCGCGACGGGCCGGCATTGGGCGCCTTCGAGGTGAACACCTCGACGACCTCGCCGTTCTCCAGCGTCCGCTCCAGCGCGACGAGCCGACCGTTGACGCGTGCGCCGATACAGCGGTGGCCCACCTCGGTGTGCACCGCGTAGGCGAAGTCGACCGGGGTCGATCCCGCGGGCAACGTGATGACGTCACCCTTCGGGGTGAAGACGAATATCTCCTTGACCGCGAGGTCGTACCGCAGCGACTCGAGGAACTCGCCCGGGTCGGCCGCCTCCCGCTGCCAGTCGAGGAGCTGACGCATCCACGCCATGTCGTCGATCTCGGCGGCATCGTCGCCCTTGGCGCCGTTGCGACCGCGGGTCTCCTTGTACCGCCAGTGCGCGGCGATGCCGAACTCGGCGGTGCGGTGCATGTCGCGGGTGCGGATCTGCACCTCCAGCGGCTTGCCCTCCGGCCCGACGACGGTGGTGTGCAACGACTGGTAGACACCGAATCTGGGCTGCGCGATGTAGTCCTTGAACCGCCCGGCCATCGGCTGCCACAGCGAGTGCACGACGCCGACCGCGGCGTAGCAGTCGCGGATCTGGTCGCACAGGATGCGCATCCCGACGAGGTCGTGGATGTCGTCGAACTCACGCCCCTTGACGATCATCTTCTGGTAGATCGACCAGTAGTGCTTGGGGCGACCCTCGACGGTCGCGGTGATGCGCGCGGCGTTCAGCGACGCCGTGATCTCGGTGCGGACCTTAGCCAGGTAGGTGTCGCGCGACGGTGCCCGGTCGGCGACGAGGCGCACGATCTCCTCGTACCGCTTGGGGTGCAGGATCGCGAACGCGAGGTCCTCGAGTTCCCACTTCACCGTGGCCATCCCGAGGCGGTGTGCCAGCGGTGCGATCACCTCGAGCGTCTCGCGGGCCTTGCGGGCCTGCTTCTCCGGCGGCAGGAACCGCATGGTGCGCATGTTGTGCAGGCGGTCGGCGACCTTGATGACCAACACCCGCGGGTCACGGGCCATCGCGATGATCATCTTGCGGATGGTCTCCGCCTCGGCGGCGTGCCCGAGGGCCACCTTGTCCAGCTTGGTCACACCGTCGACGAGGTGTGCGACCTCCTCGCCGAAGTCGGCGGCGAGCGCGTCGAGGCTGTACCCGGTGTCCTCGACGGTGTCGTGCAGCAGCGCCGCGACGAGCGTGGTGGTGTCCATCCCGAGGTCGGCGAGGATCGTCGCGACGGCGAGCGGATGGGTGATGTACGGGTCACCGGACTTGCGGAACTGTCCGTCGTGGTGACGGTCGGCGACGTCGTAGGCGCGCTGCAGGAGTACGACGTCGGCCTTGGGGTACAGGTCGCGGTGCAACGCGACGAGCGGCTCGAGGACCGGGCGGATCGGGTTTCGCGTGGCCGTCATGCGGCGGGCCAGTCGGGCGCGGACGCGTCGGGAGGCCGACGAGCCCGACGTCTGCGCGACGGACTCGGCCGCGGTGGGAGCGGAGGTCGGGGCGGCTGGAGAAGAACTGGGGGCCGGGTCGGTCACCGTCGGTGCGGTGGTCCGACCGGCCGTGGTGTCGCCGGTGTCGGGCACGGACTCACCCGCATGCGTTGCGGCGTCTGTGGACGCATCGCGCGGACCCGCGGTGGTGTCGTCTGCCATCTACACCTCCTCGGTGGCGATGGTAGTCCTCACCCGGTGGTCAGACCCGTCAGCACGAGGTCGGGATGCGCGGCACCCACCGCGTCCCGGCCCGGCAGTCCCTCGATCTCCATGACGACCGCGGCGGCCTCCACGCGCGCGCCGGCGGCGGCGAGCAGCGCGATGGCGGCGTTGAGCGTCCCGCCGGTGGCCAGCACGTCGTCGACGACGAACACGCGCCGCCCGGCCAGCGCCACCCCGTCGGCCGGGATCTCCAGGCAGGCCGAGCCGTATTCGAGGTCGTAGCTCTCGGCATGGACCGGCGGTGGCAGCTTGCCCGCCTTGCGCACGGCGACGACACCCACACCGAGATGCAGCGCGATCGCGCCGCCGAGCAGGAATCCGCGGGCGTCGATACCGGCGACGAGATCCGCCGGACCGGCCGCCTCGGCCAGCGCTGCGGTGACCGCCGCGAGGCCTTCGGGGTCGGCGAGGACCGGGGTCAGGTCCTTGAACTGGACCCCCGGCTCCGGGAAGTCGGGGACGAGTCGGATGTGGGTCGCGATGGCCTGTCGGGCACGGGCCGCCGCGTCGCCGGTCTGTGTGGCGGTCATCGGCGCCGGTTCCGCTTCCCCGACGGGCGTTCACCTGCTGCGGCGGTGGTCTGCGTCCCGGCGGTGGCCTTCGTCAGCGACGTCCGGCGCCCTGCCCCGGCGACCGTCTCGGTCTCCGACGCGTCGACGCCGGCACGGCGGGCGAGGACCTTGCGGGTGTGCTCACCGATGTCCTTGCGGCGCTCCTTGAACGTCACCAACAGCGGTGTCGCGAAGGCGACGGAGGAGAAGGTGCCGACCACGACGCCGACGAGCTGGATCAGACCGAGGTCCTTGAGCGTCCCGACGCCCAGCAGCCACACCGCGATGACCATCAGCGCGATGATGGGCAACACCGAGATGACGGTGGTGTTGATCGACCGCATGAGTGTCTGGTTGACGGCGAGGTTCGCCTGCTCGGCGTACGTACGTCGGGTGGTGTGCAGGACACCGCGGACGTTCTCCTCGACCTTGTCGAACACCACCACCGTGTCGTAGAGCGAGAAGCCGAGGATGGTCAGCAGACCGATGACCGTCGCCGGTGTCACCTCGAAGCCGACGATCGAGTAGACGCCCGCGGTCACGATGATGTCGAAGAACATCGTGGCCATCGCCGCGGCGGACATCTCCTTGTCGAAACGGACCGCGATGTAGACCAGGACGATCACGAGGAACACCGCGAGAGCGATGAGCGCCTTCTCGGTGACCTCCCCTCCCCACGTCGAACTCACGTCGGACGAGTTGATGTCGTCGGCGGTCAGGGTCGGGCCGAACCGCTCCGCCAGCGCGGAGGTGATCTTCTCGGTCTCCGCCTGCGTCAACGTCGAGGTGCGCACCTGCACCGTCGCACTCGACCCGGACCCGGCGGTCTGCACCGTCTCCGCGTCGCGACCGAGGGCGTCGGAGAAGACCTTCTCCACCGCCGACGTCGAGGTCTGCGAGGTGTTCTTGAACGAGATCTGGGTGCCGCCCTCGAAGTCGATGCCCAGGGTGAAACCGCGGAACACGATCGACAGCAGGCAGATCGCGACGATCGCGGCCGTGATGATGAACCACATGCGGCGACGGCCGACGATCTCGAACGCACCGGTACCGGTGTAGAGCCGCGACAGCAGCGAGTGCTTCTGTGCGACGCCCCGGTTCCGCGCCTCGGTGGCGTCGTCGTCGATGACGATGCCGGTGTCCCGGCTCATCGGACCGCCTCTTCCTTGCGGGTCTGTGTGTTCGCCGCGGCTCGTCGCTCCCGGGCGACCTGGGTGACGGCGCCGAGTCCGTTGACCGACGGCTTCGACAGGAACGTCGAGCGGCTGGCCAGCACGACCAGCGGGTGGGTCACGAGGAACACCACGACGATGTCGAGGATGGTGGTCAGGCCGAGGGTGAACGCGAAGCCGCGGACCTCACCGATGGCGAGGAAGTAGATCGCGGCCGCGGCGATGAAACTCACCGCGTTGCCCGACCAGATGGTGCGGCGGGCGCGGGCCCAGCCGCGCGGTACCGCGGATCGGAAACTCCTGCCCTCCCGCATCTCGTCCTTGATGCGTTCGAAGTAGACGACGAACGAGTCCGCGGTCATGCCGATACCGATGATGAGACCGGCGATGCCCGACAGGTCGAGGGTGAAGTTGATGTACCGCCCGAGCAGCACGAGGATGCCGTACACCATCACGCCCGACGCGACCAGCGACAGCATGGTGAGGAACCCGAGCATCCGGTAGTAGAGCAGGGCGTAGACGAGCACAGCGGCGAGCCCGATCGCGCCGGCGATCAAGCCCGCACGCAGGGACGCCAGACCCAGTGTGGCCGAGACGGTCTCGGCGTCGGAGGACTTGAACGACAGCGGGAGGGAGCCGTACTTCAGGACGTTTGCGAGGTCATTCGCGGCCGACTGGGTGAAGTTGCCACTGATCTCGGTGGTCGGCGTGGTGATCGCGCCGTTGATCGATGGTGCGCTGACCACCTTCGAGTCGAGGGTGAACGCGGTCTGCTTGCCCACGTTCTCGCCGGTGTACTTCGGCCAGAAGTCGCGGGCGGCACCCTTGAATCCGACCTGGACGATCCACGCCCCGGTCTGCGGGTTGGTGGTCGCGGTCGCGTTGTCGATGTCGCGGCCGTCGATGATCTCCGGACCCAGGAGATAGACCTGACTGCCGTCCTGAGAACACGCGATGAGGTACTGGTTCGGGTCGTCGTTGCCCTGCAGCGGGTCGTTGGACCGCGGGTTGCAGTTCGTCTGAGCCAGACGGCTCTCGAGCTGCGTGGTGTTGGCGTTCGCCGGGGCCTGGCGTTGCGCCTTGGCCGCCGCGATGGCCTGCTCGGAGGTCTCGCCGGCCGGCTGCTGCACCGGCTGCATCGGGGTGGCCGGCTTCACGTCGACGACCGGCCGCACATAGAGCCGCGCCGTCTGACCGAGGGTGCGCGCCTGACGTCCGTCGGTGCCCGGCACGGTGATGACGAGGTTGTTGCCGTCGATGATCACCTCGGAACCCGAGACGCCCAGGCCGTTGACGCGCTGCTCGATGATCTGCTTCGCGCGGTCGAGCTGGTCCTTGGCGGGAGCGCTGCCGTCGGGGGTGCGCGCGGTCAGTGTGACGCGGGTACCGCCCTGCAGGTCGATGCCGAGCTTGGGTTTCGCGCCGCCGCCGCCCGTGAAGAAGACGAGCGCGTAGACGATGAGCACGAGCGCCACAAAAGCGCCCACGATGACCATGGGCGGGGTCTCGCGTTTCGACGGTGCCACGAGTGCAACGACTCCTCGGGTGAAGCGGGGGACGCCGCCGGGGTGCCGACGGTCCGCAGACAGGCTACGTGGCCTCCGCGCACGGCATCATCGGCCGTCGCCGTCAGGCGACCGCCGAGGTGCGCGCGGGGCGCAGCGCCTGGTCAGCGCTCCCGCTCGGAGTCCTTCTCGAGCGCGACGGGGCGGTCGTCCCCGCCCTCGGTGTCGTCGGAGGGGACGGCCGAGGTCGGCGCACCCGGGTACGAGGCGGCGAGGTCCTCGTCGTGGACGATCTCGCGCACGGCGAGACGGTTCCAGCGGGTGACGTACCCGGTGGCGAGCTCGAGGTCGACGACGCCGTCGTCGACGCCGGTCACCGTTCCGTAGACGCCGGACGTGGTCTGCACGCGGTCGCCGATCGACAGCGAGTCCTGCATCTGCTGGGTCTGCGCCTGCGCCTTCTTCTGACGGCGAGCGGTGAGCAGCATGAAGCCGACCAGGACGAGAAGGATGACCGGGAAGAGGAATTCCATGGGGTGACGAACCTCGTGACGAACTCGGGTGGGCGACGCCGCAGCGTGCCGGGACGCAGACCAGTGTGCCACCTCGCGCAAGAATCGGACGTTCCGGGCATCACACGCCCTCTCCGCCTGATCAGCCGCCCGGGGTGCCCTCGCCCGGATCGAAGAGCGCCTCGCTCTGCAGGTCGCGGGTGCGCACACCGTAGGCGCCGGTCATCGCACCGGCCGGCGGTGTCAGGTCCAGGTGGTGCCAGGCGGCCGCGGTGGCGACCCGACCGCGCGGGGTGCGCGCGATCATCCCGGCACGCACCAGGAACGGCTCGCAGACCTCCTCGACGGTGGTCGGCTCCTCACCGACCGCGACGGCGAGCGTCGACACCCCGACCGGTCCCCCACCGAACCCGCGGACCAACGCGTCGAGCACGGCGCGGTCGAGGCGGTCGAACCCGAGTTCGTCGACGTCGTAGACGGCGAGCGCCGCGCGGGCCACCGCGAGGGTGACCGTGCCGTCACCCCGGACCTCGGCGTAGTCACGGACGCGGCGCAGCAGTCGGTTGGCGATGCGCGGCGTCCCCCGCGAGCGTCCCGCGATCTCGATCGCCGCGTCGGACACCATGCGGACGCCGAGGATCCCGGCAGAGCGTTCCAGCACCCGCACCAGTTCCGACGGCTCGTAGAACTCCATGTGCGCGGTGAACCCGAAACGGTCGCGCAGCGGTCCGGTCAGCGATCCCGACCGCGTGGTCGCCCCGACGAGCGTGAACGGTGCGACGTCGAGCGGGATCGACGTCGCACCCGGTCCCTTTCCCACCACCACGTCGACGCGGTAGTCCTCCATGGCGAGGTACAGCATCTCCTCGGCCGGGCGGGCGATCCGATGGATCTCGTCGATGAAGAGGACGTCACCTTCGACGAGGTTGGACAGCATCGCCGCGAGGTCACCGGCCCGCTCCAGCGCGGGCCCGGAGGTCACGCGGATCGCCGACCCCATCTCGCCCGCGATGATCATCGCCAGCGACGTCTTGCCCAGACCCGGCGGGCCGGACAGCAGGATGTGGTCGGGTGTCCCGCCGCGGCCGCGTGCCCCGGCGAGCACCAGTTCGAGCTGTTCACACACCCGCGGCTGACCGATGAAGTCCGCCAACGACTTCGGTCGCAGGCCCGCGTCGAGGTCACCGTCGGAGGCGACCGTGAACGGACTGACGGTGCGATCCTCGCCGTCCTCGGACCCGTCCCCCGTCGGCTGGTCGAACACATCGCTCATCGCGTCGTCTTCCCCAGCAGGGCCAGACCGGCGCGCAGGGCACGGGCGGAGTCGGCGTCGGGGTCGTCGGCGAGGACGGCCGCGACGGCCTTCTCCGCGGCGGGCACGGGGAACCCGAGCCCGGCGAGCGCCTCGACGACCTGGTCACGCACACTCATCGACGTGACGGCCCCGACACCCGTGCCGTCACCCGGGCCGGACTGCGGGCGGTCCACCTTGTCGCGCAGTTCCACCACGAGACGCTCGGCGACCCGCTTGCCCACCCCGGGCACGGTGCACAACGCCTTCACGTCGGAGTCGGCGAGCGCCGCGCGCAGGGCCGACGGTTCCAGCACCGCCAGGGTCGCCATGGCCAGGCGGGGGCCGACACCGGTGACCGTCTGCAGCAGTGCGAACAGGTCTCGGGCGTCGGGCTCGGTGAAGCCGTACAGCGTCATGGAGTCCTCGCGGACGATCATCGCCGTGAGCAACGTCGTCTCGGCGCCGCGCTGGACACCCGCGAGCGTCGACGGCGTCGCCAACACCCGATAGCCGACGCCGGCGCACTCGATGACGAGGTGGTCGAGTGCGATGTGCAGGACCGGTCCGCGCAACGACGCGATCATCGCGGCACCCACGAGGTCCGGCTGCCCGCGGCACCGACGGCCCGTGCCTGGGCGGCGGCGAGACGTTCGGCCATCGGGCCGCGCCAGCAGTGACAGATCGCCAACGCCAGCGCGTCGGCCGCGTCCGCGGGTTTCGGTTTCGTCTGCATCCCGAGGATGCGCGTGACCATTGCGGTGACCTGCGCCTTGTCGGCGCGACCACTGCCGGTGACGGCGGCCTTCACCTCGCTGGGGGTGTGGAATCGCACCGGGACGCCCCGCTGCGCGGCGGCCAGGGCGATGACCCCGCCGGCCTGCGCGGTGCCCATCGCGGTGCTGACCTGGTTCTGCGCGAACACCCGCTCGACGGCGACCACGTCCGGGTGGTGGGTGTCGAGCCAGTGGACGGCCGCGGTGTGGATGGCCAGCAATCGCTCGGCGAGGTCCATCGTGCTCGGCGTCCGGACCACGTCGACGTCGAGCGCGGTCACCGCGCGGCCCGCCCCGGACTCGACCAGTGCGATACCGCACCGCGTCAACCCGGGATCGACACCCATCACCCGCACACCCGACCTCCGCGCATCATCGACGAGACGAACAGTTGTTCGAGATGGTAGCGGGCACGGGCGACGGCACCGGGGACCGACACGACCCCCGCCCCACCGGCGCGCGAGGATGGATCGGATGCGCTACCGATCCGTCAGTCCCGACCGCCTCGTCGAGGAGTGTGCCTCGCGGGTGGAGGCGATGCCGGGTCGCCGGGTGATCGCCGTCGACGGCGCCGACGCGGCGGATCCCGCCGCGATCGCCGGTCGACTCGCCGCGGCGTTGCGGGCCCGCGGACGAGCCGCCGACGTCGTCGAGACCCGCCACTGGGTGCGGGCGGCGTCGCTGCGGATGGAATGGGGACGCACCGACGCACACAGCTATCGGACGGCGTGGTTCGATCACGCCGCGCTGCGACGCGAGGTGCTCGACGCCCTGCGGGACGACGGACGCTGGCTGCCACGCCTGTGGGATGCCCAGCGGGACAGATCATTTCGCGACGACGTCGTTCCAGCGGGGCCGTCGCAGGTCGTGATCGTGACCGGGCCGATGCTGCTCGGCAGCGGACTGCGGTTCGACCTGACCGTGGCGTTGACGATGTCCGAGGCGTCTCTGCGCCGCCGCACCCCCGAGGACGAGCACTGGACGATCGCACCTCTTCTCGACGATGCGGCCGACGCGCCCGCCGCCGACGTGGAGGTCCGCTGGGACCACCCCGATCGGCCGGCGGTGCGGGAGGCGTGACCCGCAGGGGTCAGGCGTCGATCTCGGCGAGGACGTCGTCGGAGACGTCGACGTTGGAGTAGACCTCCTGGACGTCGTCGCAGTCCTCGAGTGCGTCGATGAGCTTGAACACCTTGCGTGCCCCGTCGGCGTCGACGGGGACCTCGACCGAGGCGCGGAAACTGGCGTCGGCGGAGTCGTAGTCGATGCCCGACTCCTGCAGCGCGGAGCGGACGGCGACGAGATCGGTCGGTTCACTGAGGATCTCGAACGCCTCACCGAGGTCGGTGATCTCCTCGGCACCGGCGTCGAGGACGGCGGCGAGCACGTCGTCCTCGCTCTGTCCGGCCTTCTCCAGCGTCACGACACCCTTGCGGGTGAAGAGGTAGGCGACCGAGCCGGGGTCGGCCATGGTGCCGCCGTTGCGGGTCATGGCGGTGCGCACCTCACCCGCGGCGCGGTTGCGGTTGTCGGTGAGGCACTCGATGAGGATCGCGACGCCGTTGGGTCCGTAGCCCTCATAGGTGATGGTCTGCCAGTCGGCGCCGCCGCCCTCTTCCCCACCGCCGCGCTTGCGTGCGCGTTCGATGTTGTCGTTCGGGACAGACGACTTCTTGGCCTTCTGGATCGCGTCGTACAGCGTGGGGTTGCCCGCCGGGTCACCACCGCCCGTCCGCGCGGCGACCTCGATGTTCTTGATCAGCTTGGCGAACATCTTGCCGCGCTTGGCGTCGATCACCGCCTTCTTGTGCTTGGTGGTGGCCCATTTGGAGTGGCCGCTCATCGCACATGCCCCTTTCCTCGCACCCACCGCGACGTCGGGGACTCCGTTTCGTCCGCCGGACGGGGGTGCGCGCACGCTCTACTGGTCAGCGGATCGAGTCTACCCGCACGTCACACGGCCTCAGCCGGTCGCCGACACCATGTCCACGAAGAGCCGGTGCACCCGGTGGTCGCCGGTGACCTCCGGATGGAACGACGTCGCGAGCACCGAGCCCTGCCGAACCGCCACCACCCGACCCGCCGCCGGGCCGTCAGGTACGCGGGCGAGGACCTCGACGTCGGGACCGGTCGCCTCCACCCACGGGGCGCGGATGAACACCGCCCGCACCGGGCCACCGTCCACACCACCGACGGGCAGGTCGGTCTCGAACGACTGCACCTGTCGCCCGAAGGCGTTGCGGCGCACGGTGATGTCGAGGGCGTCGAGATGCCGCGCGTCGGGACGGGTGTCGAGCACCTCCGACGCCAGCAGGATCATCCCGGCGCAGGACCCGTAGGCGGGCAGGCCGGTCGCGATCGCCTCGCGCAACGGGTCGTACAGCCCGACGACGCCGAGCAGCCTGCTCATCGTCGTCGACTCGCCGCCGGGGAGGACGATGCCGTCGATCCCGGCGAGTTCCGCAGGTCGCCGGATCGGCACGCCGACGGCGCCGGCCTCGGCCAGTGCCGCCACGTGCTCGCGGACGTCGCCCTGGAGTGCGAGGACCCCGATCCGGACGGTCACTGCTCCTGACCGGGGCGTCGGGCGTGTTGGTCGACCGGCATCGGGCGGCCGGTGCGTGCCAGTCCCTCCTGCGTGACGGCGGCGACCATCCGACCGTCGCGGTCGAAGATGCGGCCCTGGGTCAGTGCCCGACCGTCCTCGGCCGACGGTGAGGTCTGGTCGTAGAGCAGCCAGTCGTCGGCGCGGAAGGGGCGCAGGAACCACATCGCGTGGTCGAGCGAGGCGCTCTGCGGGTTCTCGTCGGGGTGCACCGCCTTCGCCGAACCGAGCAACGTCATGTCACTCATGTACGCCAGCGTGCACACGTGGAACACCTGGTCGTCCGGCAACGGATGCCGATATTTGAACCAGACCCGTTGCTGCGACGCGAAATTCGGGTGCGTCACCAGCTGCTCGCGCGGCACGATCCGCAGGTCGAAGTTCTCCCACTCGCGGAAGACCGACCGCTGCGCCTCGGTCATGGTGGCCGACTGGTCGGGCAGTTCGTCGGGCTCGGGTGCCTGCGGCATCCGGTCCTGATGCGTCAGCCCCTCCGAGGGGACCCCGAACGACGCCGACATGGTGAAGATGGCCTCGCCGTCCTGGACGCCGGTCACCCGGCGGGTGCAGAACGACCGTCCGTCCCGGATGCGGTCGACGAGGAAGATCGTCGGCGCGTCGGGGTTGCCCGGCCGCAGGAAGTACCCGTGCAGAGAGTGCACGCGGTAGGCGTCGTCGACGGTGTGGGTCGCCGACACCAGCGCCTGACCCGCCACCTGACCGCCGAAGGTGCGCTGCAGTTGGCTGGTGTGCGCCTTGCCCCGATAGATGTCGTCGTCGATCCGTTCGAGCTCGAGGATCTCCTCGATGGTCGCCATCAGTGCTCCGCCCGGGTGTCGCTGGTCACGGGGACCGATCTTCTCATCCGCGGCGCCCGGAACGGGCATCCACGGCGCGGGGTGTGTGTCAGCGCACCATCACGATGACGACGGTGACGTTGTCACGTGCCCCGAGTGAGAGCGTGGCCTGGACGAGTTCGGTGGCCAGCGCCTGGGGGTCCGGGGTCTGGGCCGCGGCGTGGTCGGCGACGATGGCGGCGATCTCACCGTCGGGCAGTTCGCCGGTCAGACCGTCGGAACAGACCAGCAGGACGTCACCGCGCACGACCGGGAACAGGAAGAAGTCGGCCTCGGCGTCCATACCCGCCCCGAGCGCGCGGGTGATGACGTTGCGGCGTGGGTCCACACGCGCCTCGTCCGGGGTGAGGTAGCCCGCGTCGACGAGTTCCTGCACCTGGGAGTGATCCGCCGTCACCTGGTCGAGCGTGCCGTCCGACCAGCGGTAGGTGCGGGAGTCCCCGATGTTGAGGACGAGCCACTGATCGGCGTCCTCGTAGGTGACGAGCACGGCACCGGTGACCGTGGTGCCGGCGCGGCGTTCACTGCGGGACGAGATGTCGGCGATCGTCTGCTGCGCGGAGTCGAGCGCGGCGACGACTCCGGCGCGCGTGTCCGCCATCGCGCCGAGTTCCACCTCGGCCAGGGCGGTCAGAGCGTTCTCGCTGGCGACCTCGCCACGGTCGTGGCCGCCCATCCCGTCGGCGAGCAGGAACCGACCGTCGGCCACGAGTGCGGCGTCCTCGTTCGTCTCGCGGACCAGACCGACGTCGCTGACGGCCGACCACAGGAGGTCGAGCTCGCCCCGGTGCTGCACGCCGGCGACGGTGGCGTCGCGGATGGGCGTTCCCGTCGCGCTCATCGGGACGCCGCCCGCGGTCGCGCCACGTCGTCGACGATGGAGGTCCCCCGACCCATGGCCGTGGTCCCTACCAGCCGCGCTCGGCGAGACGGTGCGGAGCGGGGAGCTGCTCGACGTTGATCCCTACCATCGCCTCGCCCAGCCCCCGCGAGACCTTCGCGAGCACGTCGGGGTCGTCGTGGAACGTGGTGGCCTGCACGATCGCCGCGGCCCGCTCGGCGGGGTTGCCGGACTTGAAGATGCCGGAGCCGACGAACACACCGTCCGCGCCGAGCTGCATCATCATCGCGGCGTCGGCCGGGGTGGCGATACCGCCGGCGGTGAACATCGTGACGGGCAGACGTCCGAGGCGGGCGACCTCGACGACCAGCTCGTACGGCGCCTGCAGGTCCTTCGCGGCGCGGTAGAGCTCGTCGGGCTGCAACGACGTCAGCCGACGGATCTCGCCGCCGATGGTCCGCATGTGGGTGGTGGCGTTCGAGACGTCACCGGTGCCCGCCTCACCCTTCGACCGGATCATCGCCGCACCCTCGGTGATGCGACGCAGCGCCTCACCCAGGTTGGTCGCGCCGCAGACGAAGGGCACCGTGAAGGCGAACTTGTCGATGTGGTGGGTGTAGTCGGCCGGGGTGAGCACCTCGGACTCGTCGATGTAGTCCACGCCGAGGCTCTGCAGGATCTGCGCCTCGACGAAGTGGCCGATACGCGCCTTGGCCATCACCGGGATGGAGACGGTGGAGATGATGCCGTCGATCATGTCGGGGTCGCTCATCCGCGACACTCCGCCCTCGGCGCGGATGTCGGCCGGGACGCGTTCGAGGGCCATCACGGCGACCGCGCCGGCGTCCTCGGCGATCTTCGCCTGCTCGGGGGTGACGACGTCCATGATCACGCCGCCCTTGAGCATCTCGGCCATGCCGCGCTTGACGCGCGCGGTGCCCGCTCCCGTCGGTTCGGTGCCCTCGGTCTGCTCGGCCCCGTGTCCGTTGGCGGTGGTCATCGTGTCTCTCGTCTCCTGACGTGCGCTGATGTCTGCCCACCATCGAGTTCGTGCAGATGGTGTGCATCGAGTTTAGGCGTAGGTCCCTCTCCGCCACCCATGCGGAGTGCGAGGCTCCTCCGAGGTGATGCCGGACGAGGTGTTCAGGACGTCACGCGCTCGACGATCTCGAGGTAGCGCGGCTCGGCGGCCGTGCCGCCGAGTTGCAGCCAGCGGACCGGTCGTCGATCGCGCAGCGCGAGGGTGTCACGGACCGCGTCGTTGTAGAACCGCCGCGAGATCATCACCCGCGTCTCGGCGTCGGCGAGCTCCGAGACCAGCTGCGCCCGCAGCGTCGAGTGGTCGACCTGGGCCAGATGCGCCGACACGGCGTTCTCCGCGGCCTCCCGGTTCTCCCGGTCCGCGCGTTCGGCGCGATCGGCGCAGGTGATCAACTCGCGACCGTCGGGGCCGAGACCGGCGCCGATCGCACGCGCCACCACCGCCCGCCGTGCGAGCGCGGAGTCGAGCGCCTGCCACGCGAGGTCGACACGGACGTGCAGCCGGTCGAGACGGTTGGCGGTCTTGTACACCCAGCCCACCCCGACACCGATCACGACGAGCACGATCGCGATGACGAGGACGGTCAGAGCGGACACCGTCATGGATTGCCTCCTGGTGGGGTGTGCGGGCGAACAGTCGGGCGGATCAGTCGCTGACGAACACCGGTTCGGCGCCGACGACGACGGTCTCGTACACCTGCAGGATCCGGTCGGCGATGCGGGACCAGTCGTACCGCATCGCCACCTCGTGCGCCGTGGCCACCAGCGCGGCGCGGGCGTCCTCGTCGCGGAGGAGGTCGACGACGGCCGACGACAACGCGGCGGGCTCACCGGCGCGCACGAGGCGTCCGGCCCGACCGTCGTCGAGGACACGCCGGAAGGCGTCGAGGTCGCTCGCGACCACCGCCGCCCCGGAGGCCATCGCCTCCACGAGCACGATGCCGAAGCTCTCGCCACCGAGATTCGGGGCGACATAGACGTCGGCCGAGGCGAGCGCCCTGGCCTTGGTCGCGTCGTCGACCTGTCCGAGGAACACCAGGTGGTCGGAGAGCGATCCGGCGCGCCGCCGCAGCGCACGCTCGTGACCGGTGCCGACGACGAGGACCGACACGTCGGGGACCGCGGCGACGATCGACGGCAGCGCGCGCATGAGCACGTCGATGCCCTTGCGGGGTTCGTCGTAGCGACCGAGGAACAGGATGGTGCGGCCGCGTCGGCCGTGGCCCTCCAGCGGACGCGCATCGGCGAACGCCGAGACGTGGATGCCGTTGGGGATCTCCACCGCGTCGGAACCGAGGGACTCCATCTGCCAGCGACGGGCCAGCTCCGAGACGGCGATCTTGCCGACGATCCGTTCGTGGTACGGCCGCAGGATCCCCTGGAAGATGCTCAGCCACAACGATTTCGTCGTCGACGTGTGGAAGGTGGTGACGATCGGCCCCTGGGCCACCATCAGCGACAGCATGGAGATGCTGGGCGCGTTGGGCTCGTGGACGTGGAGCACGTCGAACCGCCCGTCGCGCAACCACGTGCGCAGCCGCCGGTAGGCGTCAGGTCCGAACGCGACCCGCGAGACCGACCCGTTGTACGGGATGGACAACGCCGGACCGACGGACACGACGTAGTCGGGCAGGGCGACCTCGTCCCCCGCGGGTGCGAGCACGCTGACGGTGTGTCCGCGCTCGATGAACACCTGGGCGAGTTCGACCACGTGCGCCTGCACACCGCCCGGTGTGTCGAAGGCGTACGGACAGATCATCCCGATCCTCATCGGTCACCCCCGCTCCCGGTGCCGCGCGGGTCGTCACCGGCCCCGAGTCGCTCCCGACGGCGCTGCGACCAGTCGGCCTCCCACAGCGGCTGCAGCATGTGCCAGTCCGCGGGGTGGGCCGCGATGTTGCGGGCGAACACGTCGGCCATCGCCTGCGTGGCGGCCTGCACGCCGCCGCTGACGTCGACGGGAGGGTCGCAGGAGATCTGCGAACCGTGGGTGTCGGTGAACCAGTGGTGGACCGGCAGCAGAGCCGCACCGGTCTCCATCGCGAGCTTGGCCGGCCCGGCGGGCATGCGGGTCGGTTCCCCGAAGAACGTCACCGGTACACCGTGTTCGGCGAGGTCGCGTTCGGCCAGCAGACACACCACCTTGCCCGCGCGCAGTCGTTCCGCGAGCAGCGCGAAGGGCGGCGTCTCGCCGCCACTGAGCGGGAAGATCTCGAAACCGAGGCTCTCGCGGTAGGCGACGAAGCGTTCGAACAGCGACTCCGGCCGCAGCCTCTCGGCGACGGTCGAGAACCCGCCGATCCGGTTCACCAGCCACACGCCGGCCATGTCCCAGTTGCCGCTGTGCGGCAGGGCGAACACGACACCCTTGCCCCGGGCGTGGGCCTGTTCGAAGTTCGCGAG
Organism: Williamsia sp. SKLECPSW1; assembly: GCF_054332755.1. Lineage (NCBI taxonomy): Bacteria > Bacillati > Actinomycetota > Actinomycetes > Mycobacteriales > Nocardiaceae > Williamsia > Williamsia sp. SKLECPSW1. The sequence continues at coordinate 423,414 of NZ_JBTGLI010000002.1, forward strand.
GTCCGCGGGCGCGACATGGACCCGCGACGCCGCGGTCGCGAAGTCCATCGACGGCAGACGGAACGCCTCGCGCCAGTACCGGGCGTACGAGCGGGTCGAGGCGCGCATGAGGTCGTCGGGGACGTCGGTCGGGTCGACCCCCAGCACACGGGACAGGTTGCGACGCAACTGCTCCGGCCCGCCGTTGCCGCCCGCGCGGCTGCCGGCGGCGTCGAACGCCGCACGCACCCACGGTTCGGGCAGACGACGGATCAGCGACCACCCGGCGCCGTAGCCGAGGTCGGCGGCGCGTTCGGCGAGACTCACCGGGTCGGGCCCTGCTCTCCGGTCGGCTCGGGAGTCGCGGTGTCCAGCGGGAGAAGGTCGCGTGCGCCCGGCGAGCGCGAGATCGACTGCATCCGCTGGCCGACGGTGACGACACTGCCGACCGCGAGCACCCACACCGCGACGTCGATCGCCCACGGCAGTCCCATCCCGGTGACCCCGGCACCGACCAGGATGATGATCAACCGTTCCGGACGCTCGATCAGACCCCCGTTGCCGTTCAGGCCGCTCGCCTCCGCACGTGCCTTGGCGTACGAGATCACCTGCGAGGTGACCAGGCAGATCATCAGGCCCACGAACAGGACCCGGTTGTCCTGGTGGGCGAGACTCCACCAGCCGAGCGCGGCGAAGATGGCCCCGTCGGCGATGCGATCGCAGGTGGCGTCGAGGACGGCCCCGAACCGCGTCCCGCCACCCCGGGCGCGAGCCATGGCGCCGTCGAGCATGTCGAACATGACGAACAGCCAGATGAGCAGCGCACCGATCAGGAGGTGCCCGGTCGGGAACAGCGCGACGGCGGAGGCGACGGACGCGACGGTGCCGATGACGGTCATCGAGTCGGGCGAGAGTCCCGCCTTGAGGAGCACCCGTGCGATGGGCTCGGTGATCCTGCCCATGCCCGCGCGTCCACGGATGCTGAGGAACCTCGCCATGTCAGTGCCCGACGGCGGTCCACGCCTGCGCCAGGAGTGCGCGGGTGTCGCGCAACAGCTGCGGCATGACCTTGGTCTCGCCGATGACCGTGATGAAGTTGGCGTCGCCGCCCCACCGCGGGACGACGTGCATGTGCAGGTGCTCGGCGAGTGATCCGCCCGCCGCGGCACCGAGGTTGAGGCCGACGTTGAACGCGTGCGGCCTCGACACCGACTTGATCGCCCGGATGAGCCGCTGGGTGAACGCCATCAGCTCGGTGCTCTCGGCCGTCGTCAGATCCTCGAGGTCGGCGACCTGCCGGTACGGCACGATCATCGAGTGGCCCGGGTTGTACGGGTAGAGGTTGAGCACGCAGTAGACGCTCTCGCCGCGTGCGACGACGAGCCCGTCCTCGTCGGACATCAACGGGATGTCGAGGAACGGGTGGCTCGACGCCGCCGACCCACCGGCGGGCGCCTTGATGGATCCCGTGATGTAGGACATCCGGTGCGGGCTCCACAGCCGGGTCAACCGGTCGGGTTCGCCGGCGCCCTCGTCGCGGATCGTCTCGTCGGTCACGTCGCGTCCGGGCCCAACTGCTCGAACAGTGCCGCGGTCGGTGAGGCGTTGCGCCGCGCACGGACCCAGTCGACGATCGCGTCGACCGCCGAGGACACCGGGACACCGTTGACCTGCGTGCCGTCCCGGAACCGGAAGCTGACGGCGCCCGCCTGCTGATCGCGGTCGCCGGCGAGCATCATGAACGGGACCTTACCCGTGGTGTGGTTGCGGATCTTCTTCTGCATCCGGTCCTCGGAGGCGTCCACCTCGGCGCGGATCCCGTGCTCGCGCAGCGCGTCGACGACGGTCTGCAGATGTCCTACGTACTCCTCCGCGACCGGGATGCCGACCACCTGGACCGGCGACAACCACGCGGGGAACGCGCCGGCGTAGTGCTCGGTGAGGACACCGAAGAACCGTTCGATGGAGCCGAACAGGGCGCGGTGGATCATCACCGGGCGGTGCTTGGCACCGTCGTTGCCGGTGTACTCGAGCTCGAAGCGGTCGGGCAGCATCAGGTCGACCTGGATGGTCGACATCTGCCAGGTGCGGCCGATCGCGTCCCGGGCCTGCACCGAGATCTTCGGCGCGTAGAACGCGGCGCCGCCCGGATCGTCGACGAGGTCGAGACCGAAGCTCGACGCCGCGTCGCGCAGGACCTCGGTGGCCTCGGCCCACGCCTCGTCCGAGCCGATCGACTTCTCCGGGTTCCGCGTCGACAGCTCCAGGTAGAAGTCGTCGAGGCCGTAGTCGCGCAGCAGGTCGAGCACGAACTGCAGCAGCGACCGCACCTCGTCGCCCATCTGTTCGCGGGTGCAGTAGATGTGCGCGTCGTCCTGGGTGAAGCCGCGGGCGCGCGTCAGACCGTGCACCACACCCGACTTCTCGTACCGGTAGACCGTGCCGAACTCGAAGAGCCGCAAGGGCAGTTCCCGGTAGGACCGGCCGCGGGAGCGGTAGATGAGGTTGTGCATCGGGCAGTTCATCGGCTTGAGGTAGTAGTCCACCGACGGCTTGCGGATGGTCCCGTCCGGGTTGCGCTCCTCGTCGAGCTGCATCGGGGGGTACATGCCCTCCGAGTACCAGTCGAGGTGGCCCGACAGCTCGAACAACGAGCCCTTCGTCGCATGCGGCGAGTAGACGAACTCGTAGCCGGCCTGTGCGTGTCGCAGCCGCGAGTAGTCCTCGAGTTCCTTGCGGATGATGCCGCCCTTGGGGTGGAACACCGGCAGGCCCGAACCGATCTCGTCGGGGAAGCTGAACAGGTCGAGTTCGGCGCCGAGGCGTCGGTGGTCGCGGCGTTCGGCCTCGGCGAGGCGTTCGAGGTGGGTGTCGAGCGCCTCCTGCGACTCCCACGCGGTGCCGTAGATCCGCTGCAGGCCGGCCTTCGACTGGTCGCCGCGCCAGTAGGCCGCCGAGCTGCGGGTGACCTTGAAGGCCGGGATGTACTTGGTGGTCGGCACGTGCGGACCACGGCACAGATCACCCCATATGCGTTCGCCGGTGCGGGGGTTGAGGTTGTCGTAGGCGGTGAGCTCTCCCCCGCCGACCTCCATCACCTCGGGATCGTCGGCAGATCCCTTGTCGTCGACGAGCTCGAGCTTGTAGGGCTCGGAGGCGAGTTCTGCCTTCGCCTCGTCGAGGGAGTCGTAGACACGACGCGAGAACCGCTGGCCGCTCTTGATGATCTGCTTCATCTTCTTCTCGAGGGCGGTGAGGTCCTCGGGGGTGAAGGGTTCGGCGACGTCGAAGTCGTAGTAGAAGCCGTCGGTGATGGGCGGCCCGATGCCGAGCTTGGCGTCCGGGAACAGCTCCTGGACCGCCTGCGCGAGGACGTGTGCGGTCGAGTGACGGATCACCGAGCGACCCGCCTCGGAGTCGGCCCGGACCGGTTCGACGTCGGTGTCCGCGTCGGGCGCCCAGGACAGATCCCGCAGGTTCCCCTCGGCGTCGCGGACGACGACGATCGCGTCGGGTCCCTTGTTCGGTGCGCCCGCCTCGCGCAGAGCGGTCCCCGCCGTGGTCCCGGCCGGCACGCGGACGGATGCGGGCAGGACGTTCTCGGGCACGGCGGTGGCTCCTCGCAGATGTCGGGACGGCCGACACCCATCCGGTGTCGGCCGCATAGATCGTATCGGCCGTGGACCGGCGACCCTCGGGCCGTCGACGTCGGTAGGTGTCAGAACAGCGGGCTGGCCAACCACGACCAGTGGATGCCCACCCACCCCGCACCGAGTTTCAGCGCACCGAGGATCCACAGGGTGGCGACGACGACCGCGAAGGTGAACAGACCGAAGAGCAGCTGCACCGACCAGTGCTGGGCCTTCAGCCAGTCGGCGAATGCGTCGTACCGGCCGCGCGCGAATCGCAGCAGACGGTGCGCCCACGTGAACTCGGTGGCGAGGATCCCGAGGCCGGTGAAGACGACGAGCCAGCCGGGACCGGGATACGGGATGAGGATGATGCCGACGATCAGCACCGCGGTGCCGACCACCCCGACGCCGGTCCGGTAGGCGAGTTCCAGAGCGGGACGCTTCGCCAGCGCTTGCCGACGCCGCTGCAGACCGTCGGGAAGAAGGCTGCCGGGCTCGTCGACCGGATCCTCGTCGTGTGGGCGCGTCACCGTTGCGTCGCTCTGGTCGGTCATCTCTGGCGTCCTCGCGTCGGTGACTGGGTCGGGTCACAGCCTACGTAATCGGACATACCGGCGGGACCGCCGAAAGGAGGGGGTGCACGGATGGGATGGGTGGTCCCGGCTGGGATCGAACCAGCGACCTCCCCGGTGTGAACGGGACGCTCTTCCACTGAGCCACGGGACCGCGCGGAACGGCGAGACGCTCCGACAGGTGCAGAACACTATCACGGTGATTCGACTGTCCCCGCATCGCCCGGCGGTGCGCCGACTCGCGCAGGCGCGGCAAGCGAAAACGCGCTCACCAGGCGATTTGTAAGCCGTCCGGGGCTCGGATAGTGTTCGTCTTCGCACCGCGAGGCCCACAAGGCCACGCGAGGCACGCGGATGTAGCGCAGCTGGTAGCGCATCACCTTGCCAAGGTGAGGGTCGCGGGTTCGAATCCCGTCATCCGCTCGGAGGAAGAATTTTCACCGTGGCGGTGTGGCCGAGTGGTGAGGCAACGGCCTGCAAAGCCGTGCACACGGGTTCGATTCCCGTCGCCGCCTCCAGATCGTCAACTCAATACTCGCGCGATTAGCTCAGTGGGAGAGCGCTTCCCTGACACGGAAGAGGTCACTGGTTCAATCCCAGTATCGCGCACCAGTGTTATACCAGGTCAGCCCCGGTTTTCGAACCGGGGCTGACTCGTTTCTGTCGTAGGTACGTATTAGCGCACGACAGCGGCGTGTCGGTCTGTCAAGTGACGACGACCGGAGAGGACCGATCCGATGGACCACGAGGACAACCTGCACCGCAACCTGGTCCCGCTCTCACACCGGTTCCGCGAGCTACTCGACGAGGACCTCTCCGACGTGGATTTTCAGTTCATGGTCGAGTTGGCGTTGATCGACCACCGTCACGAGATGCGGTCTCGAGGGAACTAGGACACGAGGCCAACGGACGCCGCGGACAGTGCGTCCGCGTTCACACGCGTCGGATCGCGTGAGTGGGGATGCGACGATCGCGGGGTGAATACTGCGCGGTGGTTTGTCACGATCTTGGCGCTCGTCGGTGCGGTGTCGGCAGCGCTCGGCCTTTATCGCGTCGCAACAGCGCAGAGACGAGCCGACCGCGCGAGGTCCGCACGTGAACGTCGTTCCGCCGAGCTAAGCGAGCTGGGTCCGGCCGGAGCGGTAGCCGGGGCGGCGAATTACGAGGAACAGGCAGCCGCTTTGGTCGGTCAGCTTGCCGAGGCTATTGCGCTCGAGTCACCCGGCGACGGCGAGATTCCGCGATCCTCGCGTGTCGATTACGTCCTACTTGCAATCGGCATCCTCGCCAACACGGCCGCGACGCTCGTCGGCGCAGTCTTCGTCTAGATCCTCGCCGGATCTCCGATCCGTGCGGATTTGGTCCGCTCGGACGTGATCTGACTCGGGACCCCAGTCGTCGAGCCACCACGGCAGCGGCAACATCCATCGCGAGTACAAGTGGTCGCCCGGCGTCTCGGGCATACCGGGGAAGATGTTCGCCATGCGTTGCAGCGCGTGCACGTACCGACGCATGCGCCCCAGCGACTCGAGCGCCCGCTCGAGCTCCGACTCGCGGACTTCCTGTAGCGAGTACATCGGCGTGCTCCACGTGGTGTCTTTCCACCCTTGCTTGGTCGGCACGACGACGGTCATGACGCGGTTTGGCTCATCCCCTTCGACTGCGTGGATCCACCACATGTGAGCGAGCTTGTTGCGGACCGTCCGCGCTCGATCGAACATCGTCGAGAACTCGTCGTGCGGCCAAGCAATCGACGAGTGCGCAGCAATTGCGTTGAGAATGCGCGGGATCCCCTCGCTGTCCTTCATCTCGAGATCTGCGCCGCGCGATGCGAGTGCAGACCGCAGATACTGCACGCGCACATAGACATTCTCGTAGGCGCCGATGAGGTTGAGCGCCGAGCGTTCCATCGATTCGCCGAGTAGGAATGACACCTGCTCGTCGAGCCGGTCACGCTCAATCCGCTGTTGAAACTCGTCCGGCGCAGACCAGTCCCGCGGTCGTGCACCAACGCCGTCGTTTGACATGCCGCGAGGCTAGAGGCAGCCGGGGGCGCTCGCGAGGCCCGTCGAGAGAAATTTGTCGTGCATCGACCGTAGGGTCGACAGCACTCGTCGCGGGCCGAGGGAGGTCAGCGCGACGTGTCGCGAGTCATCGAGTGGAAACCTCGGCGCTGCCCGACATGCAGCGCCGATTGGCGGTCCCGCCGCTCGCACCTCGTGGGGTGGAGCAACACGCGGGCGGTGCCGTGCCGGACGTGGATCTGCCATCAGTGCGACACCATCACCTACCGCGGGGATCTTCCGGCGGTCGAAGATCGTCCAATTGACGGTGCCCGATAGCACGACTGAGAGGATCGGAGCAGCGAATGCGTCGAGTCGTTCACTTTCCCATTTGACGCAGTGCATTTCGCGATCGGCTCCGCTGCCCAGCAATCTTGCGACACGCCGAGGTTGATACATCGGTACGACACCCGCATTTGTCGCGCACAATGTCCCGATGGTCGGGGTGAATGCCGAAATGCATTGTGGGCGCTTCGGCGCGACCACTCACCATCATTCGTCGATCGGGGCGGTATCGAATGGCTAGCGCGGACGAGTCAGCGCGGGAGTGGTCCTACTGGACACGCAACAAGCTTCAGATCCTCGCCGACTACGCTCCGCTGTTCAACAACGCGAGTAAAAAGTCTAGCGAGCGCATCTACCTCGACCTCATGGCCGGCCAGCCACTGAATATCGATCGAGACACGAAGCAACGCTTTGACGGTTCACCTCTGTTAGCCCTGAGAAGCAACCCACCCTTTACGAGGCTACGTTTCGGCGAGCTCGGCGTAAGGGCTGACCGCCTCGAGAGTTATCTACACGAGCACTTCCCCGGCGACGACCGGTTCCGTGTCGTAAAGGGTGACTGCAACACGACCATTGACGAGGTACTTGCAGATCTGAGTGCCTATCGGTGGGCACCCACTTTCGCGTTTTTGGATCAGCAGGCGGCCGAGATCGAATGGCCCACGATCGAAAAACTTGCTCGCTTTCGGAGGAACAAGTCGGGGTGGAAGTCGGAGTTATGGATTCTCATGTCGCCTGCCATGATCGTGCGTGAGGCTAAGTCACCTGAGTACCGGGAGAGGGTGTCGCGGCTATACGGAGACGATCGTTGGCTGCGGATTCAACGCGCACGTGAGAGCAATTCCATTTCGGCGGCTGAGTATCGCGATGCGATGGTGAACCTGATGCGGTTTCGGCTCGAGAGCGATCTCGGTTATAAATTTACGCACCGGATCCCGATGAAGATGCTTCGGAACAGCGTTCAAATTTTCGACATGGTGTTCGCGACCGATCACCCCGCCGGTGACCGCATTATGCGGAATCTCTACAACAAGGCTGCGGAACGCGAGCCGCGCATGCGGCAAGCGGCCCGAGACGCTCAAATTGCTGCAACGGGCCAGTTCTCGTTTTTCGACGATATTGAGCTCGAGGTGGGCGACAATGAGCCAGCGAAAGCAGGTCAGGCTTTGTGGAAGCCCTCAGCTACTTGGGATCCGTCAGATCGCGACTGGTGGCACCGGTTCGCGTGAGGAGGTTGGCATTTCGTCCCAAGTGCGTTCGTCTAGCGTTCGGCCAAGAGCTTTGGGCGTCCGACCGCCCCATTGCTTAAAGAAGAATGCGACGCCGGCCTCGGCGCACGAATCGCGAATCTCGCGCGCCCAGCTGACCTCCATTGGGCGGGCGTTCGGACCAGACTCGCCGCCGGCAATGACCCAATCGATACTCTCGAGGTCGATGTTTGTGAGCGGACCCAGCATTGGCTCGCAGGATAGAAACCGAACGGCTGGCGGTGTGTCGCGGAGGTGGTCAATGCGATAGAACTCGTTAGAGCTCTCGACTGACACGCCCATCCAAAGGTTGTCGGGCCAATCGAGTTGGTCCGCCACCCGCGTGAGACGCAAACTCCGCTTTGTAAGCACCTGGTAGGTGTGTTGCGGCGTCTCGCGCATCACGTCGAATACGTCTCTCACGAAATCAGTTGGCACTCGTGCGTGAAACAGGTCCGACATGGAGTTCACGAATACGGTGCGCGGTGCGCGCCAACGTTTCGGCTCATCTAGAGCCTGCGGATGCACAGTCACGTCAAACCCGGGACCGGACGTCTGCGGGTCCCCGTCGTTCTGATACTTGCTGGAGCCCATCGCTTTTAGTCGCTTGGCAAGCGCCATTGCATAACAGTGATCGCAGCCAGCCGAGACCCGATCACAGCCAGTTACCGGGTTCCACGTCGCTTCGGTCCACTCGATCGCCGACCTATCCGCCATTTTGCCACCTTAGTTTATCGAATATCTGTTCGACGTAGATTCGTGAGGTCACTCCGCGAGCCCCGCGCTCTGGTGCCCACCGCGTTTGACGCCGCGCACCGCCTCGAGCAGAACCGGGACCGCGATCGCGGCGCCGTGAACTCGTCACCGCACGCCGGGCACGTGTGGCGACGTGCAGCGCGGGCGTCGGCGCGGCACTGCTGACAGACGATCGCCGAGGCCGACGCCGCACTGCGGTCGACCGGCGCCGAACACCTCGAGCACCGGTCCCGAGTCACCCCGACTCCCCCGGCGTCACGGGCCCGCTGCGCGAGCACCCGGGCACACGACGCCGAGCACGTCACCCGGCGAGTAGTCGCAGGAAATGATCTTCCGCATGAGACGCATTCCCGCGGTTTCGCCTGTTCAGCGACCGAAATCACCGAAACTCCTCCGAAATGTTTCGAGCCTGGTCGGAAATTGTGGCTGCGCGTGGCGGTCATGGTGTGCGCCTCCAAAAATCGGCGTTACGTCCTGCGGGGCGGACGGTCCCGCGCGGCCAGCATCGGATCCGAGCGCGGCTCGCGCCCTTGTCGGTCTGCGCGCCGTACCGGGCGCGGTGGAGCGCGGCCGGGTGAGCGGAGAGGACGCCCACACTCACCCGGCCGCAGGACTTCACCGAGTCGGGCTGACGCTCTCGGATACCCGGTCGACGATGAGCAGCACACCGGCGGCGAGCACGGCGGCGCCCCACGATCCGGTGGTGAGCCCGACGCCGACGACGACGAGTGCGACGCCGAGCAGACCGACGGATGGGCGACCGACGCGGCCATGCGCGCAGCGTCGGTCGTGCGGGTGTCGGTCACGCTGTGTACGTCGGCGGGACGAGCCCGGTGCCGGTGATCCGGCCGACCGAGGTGACGTACCGCTCGGGGATCATGGCGCTATAGCCCATCGCACGGAACAGGACACCGGCGGTGTCGGCGTATGTCGCCTCGAATGCCTCGAACCGCAGGTCGCTCTCCCATAGCCGAATGTCGTTGCGTCGGAACACGAGCACGACGTCCTGGTTCGTGTTGGCGCCGAGGTTCGTCGGGATGTTCGGGTCGATGTAGACCGGGATCCCCTGCAACTTGCCGACCGCACCCTGCGCGGCGAGCTCGCCGTCGGCGATCGAGTTGACCCCGGATCCGTCGCCCGACAGGTCGACGAGCGGTCGGCCGGTGCTGTCGAGGCTCGAGGCGATCCACGCCCACCGCCGCGGGTGCATGACGATCGTGTCGGCCTGGAGGAACCGCCCACCCGCGATCGCACCGGTGAGCGCGCCGATCTGCCCGACGAATCCGCCGGCGGTCGGAGTGCCGGCCGGGGACCACGTCTGCGTCGGGCCCGCGGTGACAGTGAGGTAGCCGCGCAGCGTGCCACCGGTGCCGGTGCCGTTGATCGCCTGCGACCCGATCTGCGTCGCGTAGGCGGCGGACAGGTCGGCGCCGATCACCTCGTCGAAATTCGTACCGCTCTGGTCGAGCAGCTGTCGCGACACGAGTTGCTTGCCGCCGATCGTGACGATCCCGCTCGAGAGCGACGTCGTGGTGAGGTCGGTCTGTGAGAGCGCGGTGTTCTGCGTGGTCTGCGGTGCGACGCTCGTGCCGGTCGCGACCTTCGGCAGGTTCACTGACGACACGCCGTCAGGCAGGATCTCGTGAGCGAACAGGTCCGCGGTGACGCGACCGGGCCGGGCGAGCGCGACGAACTCGTCGACGAGCCACTGCGGCGGCGCGAACTCGCCGCCGGATCCGCCGACGGCGCCGGTGTTGCCGAGTGCGGGTGTCTCGCGGACGTGCTCGTCGTGGGCGCGCAGCCGGTCGGCGGCGGCGTAGTCACCGGCGAGGCGGGCGCGGGCGAGGTCGCGCAGGAACGAGACCTGACGCTGATTGTCGCGGCGGTACATGTCGGGTTCGGTCACGCTGGTCATGGCAGATCGTCCGTTCTGGTCGTGGGGGTCGGCGGTATTGCCGGTACGGGCGCGTGCGGCGTCGTCGGCGCGCTGTCGTTCGGCGCGGTCCTCGGCTTCCCACCGAGCCGCCTGCGCCTCGAACTCGGGCATCCATGAGTCGAGCAGTCGCTGATACTCGAGCGCAGAGTCGACGACTCGCTGATCGGACGCCGTGAGCCCGGTCGTCGTGGAGCCGCGAGCCATGCGCAGCGCCTCGTCGAGCCCGCCGCGGAGATCCTGTAGGTACTCGAACGCGTTTCCGCGGTAGCTCGACTCGAATCCGGTGTCGCGCCGTACCGCGTCGACGAGTCCGCGCTCATCGAGGGTGAGTCGTCGCAGCTTGGCGATGTGCTGATTCACTCGGGTTTCTCCCGGTAGGTGCTGGTGTCGCGGCGTGTTGCCCTCATCGCGGGCAGTGCTCGACGACTGGTGACTGTGGCTGCGTCCGAACCGGTGTCGTCACTCGGAGAGTGTCGCGACGGTGGTCGGGTCTGCCGACGTGGAGGGAGGTTCTCGGGCCGCGGAGCGTCACCCGGTACTGATCGCCTCGCGACTGACGCTAGCCCAGCTCCGCGACGGCCACAATGGGGCCCGGCGTGTCGTTTCTGTTGCTGCGGTGCCGATTTCAGCACGATCCTCGTCTCTCATCGCGGATCGTCGCCGTCGGCGATACCGGCGGCGGTGTCCGACCAGACGCCGCGCATGACGTTGTCGGGGGCGAGGCGGTCGCACATTTCGACGGCCATGCGCAGAGGACCGCGGGCGAGGGTGCGGAACGCTACGCCAACGACTGCGGGCCCGTCGATGCCGTGCTCGTCGAGTGCGCCGGTGATGACGGCGCCAATCGCCTCGGGTGACGTGCAGACGGCGGCGACAGCGTGAGCGAGCCGGTCACCGGCGCGCTCGATACGACGCGCGTCGTCGAGTTCGTTGGGGTTCATGCAGGGATTCCTCTCGGTGGCGATGGGTTCGTGCGGTAGTGAGTTACGTTCGGACGCAACTCGATTCTTTGGTAGAGGTGGTAATACCTTGGTAGGGCGACACCGGTTTCGCCTCGACTCGTCAAGGTTGTCGTCTCGTCTGTCATAGATGTCGTCTCGAGTTCTCCCGGCGCCGATCACGAGGCGTCACGGGTGTCGCTTGGAGTTTGGGTTGTCCACAACGTGCTGTGCAGTACTCGACACGACATCGGTGTCGCTTCGAGGCGGCATGAACCACAACCCCTCGGGCAGCGCGAGCCGATAATGAGTCGTCCGCTGTGACGGTTCAGCCGCGTACTGATTGCTCCGCTTCACGACCACGATGAGACCGCGCTCGCGGAGATCGTCCATAGCTCGATTGACCGTTCGTTCTGATCGACCGATGTCGGCCGCGAGCCGCTCCACCGACGGGAAAATGGATCCACCAGCAGCATCGCCGTAGGTGGCGAGAAGTAGACCGACAAGCTTGTGCGTCGGGTGCATCGGCATCGAGCGCACCGCCTGCTCCCAAACGAACCGACCGACGAGCTTGTCGTCGTGCTGCGCGGCCGTCATGTCGGATCATCGCCGTAGCCTCGCGGAGGGATGAGTCGCCCATGTCCGGTCGTCCCGTCGTCACGAGCGGCGGGTCGGCCGGGCGTCATCGTCTGTGTCCTCGCCGACGCGATCCGCGCGGCTGTCGTGCACGTTGTCCTCGAGTCGATCTCGAGCCTCCTGCGACGAGACGGGCCCGCTCATGCCGCCCCGCCGGACTCGAATGCGTCGTCGATCTCGTTGAGGTCGTACCGGACGATCCGGTTCGCCGCCCGGTAGCCCTTCACAATCCCGGCCGCTTCCCAGTCACTCAGCGTGCGGATCGAACACCCGATGTACTTCGCCGTCGTCTGTCGATTCGCCCACCGACGCGAGCGGGCGCGCTCGATGAGCTCGGCGCCTCCGCCCCTCGCTGCCCTACGTGCCACTGTCCCGACCCTTCCTCGTGTTGTGAGGCAGACGGTAGCCACGTGCAGAGACGTCAAGCGACTTAAAGCATTGCAGCGCAACGGCTTTCGTGGCGTGTCGTTAGATCGTGTGTCGCGCAGCGTCGCGTCCTGTCGCGGTCATTCGGCGTGTCACAACGCAATGTCACGATTCAATAACGACGTCTACAGATCGCCGGATTCGGCGAGCGCGGACAACCGGGCCGCGATCTGCCGTCCGCGAACCTGCGGGGCGTGCTGGTAGCGGAGCGCCGCGGCCGGTGTGGTGTGCCCGAGCCGGTCCATGAGCTCGGCGAGAGTGGCACCCGAGACGGCGGCGAGCGTCGCGCCGGTGTGCCGCAGGTCGTGGAATCGGAGATCCGGTCGACCGGCCGCGGCCCGAGCTCGGTAGAAGTGCCGGTAGAGCGTCGAGGGCTGTAGGTGCTCGCCGCTGTCGTTCGGGAACAGCAAATCCGAGAGGCGGGGCCCGACGTGCCGCTCGAGGTGCTCGGCGACGAGCGGCATGAGGTGCGGCGGTAGGTCGACGACGCGGACACCAGCGTCAGACTTCGGCGTGCCGATCGAGTAGACGCCGCCGACGCGCACAGCGGCGCGGGTGATCGAGACGGTCGCCGCCTCGAGGTCGACGTCGGATCTGCGGAGCTCGACGAGCTCGCCCTGCCGCATTGCGCCCCACGCCGCGAGCAGCACCATGAGCCGCAGTCGGTCGGGCATCTCGACGACGATCGTGTCGAGCTCGGCGAGCGTGGCGGGCACGGTGCGCGACTTTCGACGTGCGGTCGCGGCACCCTCGACGCGACACGGGTTCGCGGCGACGAGGTCGCGGTTGACGGCGCTCGTCATGATCGTTTTGAGCAGCGAGTACGAGTGTGCGCGGATCGTGTCGCGGCCGGGGGCGAGCGCGGCGTGCCAGCGCCGAACGTCGTCGGCGGTGATCGAGTCGACGCGGTGGTCGCCGAGCGTCGGCAGGATCCGCTCGTCGAGCAGCTTGCGGTAGTGCTCGCGAGTGCGGTCCTTGATCGGGCGCCCGCGCACGGTCCGCGTCGCCAGCCAGTCGTCGCCGAACTCGGCGAGCGTCGGTGCGGGCGTCGCCTCGCGCTCGGCTGCGGCCGGGTTCCACAATCCGCGGTCGATCTCCCGGCGCCGGTCGCCGAGCCACACCTCGGCGTCGACTCGGCTCCCGAACGGCGACGGTGCGGAGTGCGTGCGGCCGTCGGGCCCGCGATAAGTGGCCTTCCACCGCTTGCCGCTTGCCGCTCGGCCGGATCGCGCCGAACTCGCGACGACGTCGCGGCGTGGTCACGGCGTCGCCGATGAGCGACTCGGCGAACTCGCGCGCGTCCGCCTCTGTCTCGAATCCCGACCGGCTCGTCGACGCGCCGTCCTGCGAGTAACGAACGCGCCAACGAGGCTCGCCTCGAGACGTCGAGTACCGGGCGATCGTTGCCACGGGCGCGCTCCTGTTTCGCGCCAGTATCGCGTCCGGCGCTGCCGTAAGTATGTAATAAGAACCTACATTCGTCGCTCTAGTCTGCACTAGATCGCGCTGATACTGTTTTGCTTACCCGCTGGTGAGGCCCATGTTCTCGCAGGTGGAGGGACCGATCTGCGGTGTCCGATATAGCTGGTTCAATCCCAGTATCGCGCACCAGAGTTCCATCACGTCAGCCCCGGTTCCGCACCGGGGCTGACGTGTTTCATGACCTGCTCGTGTCTTCTCGAGCGGAATGCCTCCGGCCCGCGTGCATCGGCCGCTACCTCCCGCCGATCGAGTTTGTCAGGGGTGATCTCGGAAGCGGGTGAACGCCGCTGCCTCCGAGACCGATGGGTGGACCTTGTCTCCGGGGAAACGGCCCGTCAGCGCCGACACGAGGAACGACGCCAAGCCGGCCCGGTCGTAGAGCCGGACCGAGGCCAGGTCGGTGTAAGTACTCCTGCCATGACGGGTCGGTGATGATGTCCAGGAACGTCGGCGTCTCGGTGTAGATGTCCTGCCCTTCGTCGCCGCCGGGAGCGAAGACGAAGAACTCCCCCGAGAATTGGCCAACCCCGTGACGGGTGACGATCCCCCGGTAGTCAGCGGGTGCCTCCCAGCCCAGTTCCTCCTGGAATGCACCCCAGTCGACATCTGCGATGCCGCCGTCTCCCGGCGGCGCGACCAGCGCGAGAAGAACGTCGATGTGGGCGCGGTGCGCGTCGGCCTCCAGACCGGAGTCGTGGCCACGAGCCCCCCGTGCGTCGTGGGCGGTCGTGTCGGTCACGCACAGACGATAGGTCTCGGCAGAAGTCAGTGCCCGCATCCACACCACCCCAGAACACGACGACGCCCCCGGAGCCGAGCTCCGGGGGCGTCGTTCGAATGTGGCTCAGCCGAAGAGTCCACCCAGCAGTCCACCCAGCAGCCCACCGAGGCCGGTGCCGGCGCCGCCGCTGTCGCCACCGGAGCTTCCCGTCAGAAGCAGTCCGAGCAACGTGCCGAGATCTGAAGAGCCCATGGTCGATCCTTTCCCGAATCGGACGCTCCGTGCGCCCGGTAACGGGACAGTAAATCCTCACTGACAAAGCGCGTGTTCGATTAACGAAATTTCTTGGGCGTGGCCGGGGGTTCACGCGGCACCGTTAATGACAACGGTTATCGTTAAGTATGACCCCAACGGCACGCGTACCCGTCACAGTCCTGTCCGGCTTCCTCGGCGCCGGGAAGACGACCCTGCTCAACCACGTGCTCGCCAACCGCGAAGGCCGCCGCGTGGCGGTGATCGTCAACGACATGAGCGAGGTGAACATCGACGCGGCGCTGGTCGACGGACCCCGGGGACGGAGCGCCCTGGACCGCACGGAGGAGAAGCTCGTCGAGCTGACCAACGGATGCATCTGCTGCACCCTGCGCGAGGACCTGATGGAGTCGGTCGGCGCACTGGCCCGCGAGGGACGCTTCGACCAGATGATCATCGAGTCCACCGGCATCTCGGAGCCGATGCCGGTCGCCGCCACCTTCGAGTGGGAGTTCGAGGACGGCACCAGTCTCGGGCAGGTCGCCCGCCTCGACACGATGGTCACCGTGGTCGACGCGTCCACCTTCCTCGGCGAGGTGGCGCGCGGAGCGACACTGGCCGAGCGCGATCTGCAGGCCGCGGAGGGCGACGCCCGCACCATCTCCGATCTCCTCGTCGACCAGGTCGAGTTCGCCGACGTGATCGTCGTGAACAAGACCGATCTCGTCTCCGCCGCGACCGCCGGAGCGGTGACCGCGATGCTGCGTCGCCTGAATCCACGAGCAGAGCTGGTGCACACGGTCGCCGGGGAGGTCGACCTCGCCACCGTCCTCGAGACCGGCCGCTACAGCCCCGATGTCGCCGCCGAACACCCGGACTGGGCCACCGAGATCGCCGAGGGGCACACCCCCGAGACCGAGGAGTACGGGATTTCCTCCACCACCTATCGCGCCGACCGACCGTTCCACCCGCGTCGACTCGCCGAGGCGCTCGGTGAACTGCGAGGCATCCTGCGCAGCAAGGGATTCTGCTGGGTGGCATCCCGACCGGACATCGTCGCCATCTGGTCCCAGGCGGGGCCGAACCTGACACTGGAGCCGGCCGCGGCATGGTCGTCGATCCCCCATGAGCAACCCGGACAGGAGATCGTGTTCATCGGTGTGCACCTGGACCGTTCGGCGCCGGGTCGTCTCCTGGACCCCGCCCTGTTGACCGACGCCGAGATGGCCGGCGGACCGTCGTCGTGGCAGCTCTTCGACGACCCCCTCCCGCCGTGGGCGCCGATCAGCACCCACGCTCACTGATCAGGCGGCGGAGTCCTCGTCCGCCGCGAGTGACACCTCCCTGATGTCGCGACCGTTCGCACGGAAGATCGGTTCGATCGGGACGTCGAGGGCCCGGGCTGTGTTCGCCAGCAGACGGGCCCACCCGACGTCCCAAGGAGAGACGCCGTTGCGGCCGGGTCGCGTCAGCAACAGGGCGAACCCGTGGACGTGATCCTCGCTACCGTGGATCATCTCGGACAACCGCAGCATCAGCACGTCGGCGAGGTACGGGTCCGGCACGGGCGTTCGCTCCACCTGGAAGACAACCTTGTGGAGCGTGCTGTCGAAGTGGACCGGCGCAACCCACACAAGAGACTCCGAGAAGCCGAGCGGCCCCATCAGAGCGCACCAACGCTGTCGGAGCTCCTCGGGAGATGTGAACGGGTTCTCTGCGGTCTCGATGGGCGGGATCGGGTCGTCGATGGTCATACTCGGCACCCTGGCGTTCCGACCGTCAGCTGACAATCGGCCTGTCCACAGGCGGCCCAGGTGTGGACAGATGGCTTGACCGGCGCGCCGTGGACACGATCTCCTGTGCTGAGATGTGTCCATGGCGTCCCCGCAGATCGAGACCGTGACCGACGTAGCCGAGGCCGCCGCCGTGGCATCGGTTGCGGCGGTGACGTTCCCGCTCGCCTGCCCGCCCGGGACGACATCGGAGTCCACCGACGCGTTCATCGCGGCCACCCTCACCCCGTCGCACTTCGCCGAGCACATCACCGCACCCGACCGCGACGTCCTCGTCGCTCGGGACACGGGTGGGGCGATCGTCGGCTACACGCTCATCGTCCACTCCGAGCCGTCGGATCCCGAGGTGTGCGAGGCGATCCCGGTCCGTCCCGTCACCGAGGTGTCGAAGGTGTACGTCCTGGAGTCCGCGCACGGATCGGGAATCGCGCAGGCCCTGGTCGCGACCTCACTCGACCGCGCCGCCCGGCGCGGCAGCGTCGCAGCCTGGCTCGGGGTCAGCAACGTCAACCTCCGCGCCCAACGCTTCTACACGAAGGCAGGATTCCGCATCGTCGGCCGGAAGTCGTTCTGGCTCGGCGGGATCGAGGAGCGTGACTACGTGATGCTCCGCGAACTCGGCGAGACGACGCCGTCGGTCTAGTTGGCCGACTCGGCGAACCGCGACAACGCCAGCAGTCGTGACGTCGCGCGCAGGTACTTCTTGCGGTACCCGCCGGCGAGCATCTCCTCGGTGAAGAGTTCGTCGATCTTCCCGCCGGACACCATCAGTGGGATCCCGGAGTCGTAGAGACGGTCGGCCAGCACGACGAGGCGCAGGGCGACGGTCTGGTCCGGGGCGGCGTGCACCCCGGAGACGCATGCGAGCGTGACCCCCTCGACGAGCGCCTTGTACTTCGACGGGTGCAGGGTGCCGAGGTGCTTGCAGAGCGCGTCGAACTCGTCGAGCGTCGCACCCTCGGTGCGCTCGGCGAGGTCGGCCAGTTCGGCATCGGTGTGCGGATCCGGTGCCGGCGGCAGATCGCGGTGGCGGTAGTCGGGTCCGTCGACCCGCACGGTGTCGAAGACACCCGCCAGCTTCCGGATCTCCCGCAGGAAGTCCTGCGCGGCGAACCGCCCCTCCCCCAACTGGCCGGGCAGGGTGTTGGACGTCGCGGCGATGGACACGCCCTTCGCGGTCAGCTCGGTCAGCAGGCGCGAGACGAGCATCGTGTCGCCGGGGTCGTCGAGTTCGAACTCGTCGATGCAGATGACGCTGTGCTGCGAGAGGCGCTCCACCGACGCCGTGAACCCGAGTGCCCCGACGACGTGGGTCAGCTCGACGAAGGTCGCGAACGCCTTCGGCTCGGGCATCTCGTGGTAGATCGACGCCAGCAGGTGGGTCTTGCCGACGCCGAACCCGCCGTCGAGATAGAGGCCGACGCCCTGGCCCGGAGTGCGTTTGCCGAACAGACTCCGCTTGCCCGTGCGCGCCGCCTGAGCCCGGGCCACGAAGTCCCGACCGGCCTCGACCGCCGCCGCCTGCGAGGGCTCGTCCGGATCGGGGATGTAGGACTCGAAGCTGACGTCGTCGAACATCGGCGGCGGCACCATCTGGTCCACCAGAGCCTCCGGCGCCACCTGTGGCGTGCGGTCGACAAGACGTGCGGTCATCCGCTGACAGTAGCGACGACATGGACAATGAACGGATGTACCTCGTCCAGAAGGCGACCCAGGTCACAGTCGACGACGCCGAACTGCGCCGGCTGTACGCCTATCCGGAACCCGGACATCCCGATCCCCGATGCCATGTCCGGGTCAACATGGTCACCTCCCTCGACGGCGCCGCGACACGCGACGGGGCGTCCGCCGGACTCGGCGGTGACGGCGACAAGCAGATATTCGGAGTCCTGCGCGACCTCGCCGACGTGGTCCTCGTCGGGTCGGGCACCGTCACCGGTGAGGACTACGGGCCGATCGACCCCGACCCGCGCGACGCCACCCTGCCGACGCTGGCCATCGTCTCCGGATCGCTGAACCTGAACGCCGATTCCCCAGCCGTCACGGCACCCCAGACCACCGTCCTCACCTGCGTCTCCGCCCCCGAGGATCGTCGCAGGCGCCTGGTCGACGCCGGGGCGACGCTGGTCGACTGCGGCACCGACGGCGTGGACCTCACACGCGCCCTGGCCCATCTGGCCTCCCGCGGGCGGTGGCGGGTGCTCAGCGAGGGCGGCCCCGGGCTGCTCGGACGTCTCACCGCCGCCGACCTGGTCGACGAGCTCTGCCTCACCATCGGCCCCAGCCTGCTCGCCGGGTCGGCCGGTCGGATCGGCCACAGCGACGGTGACATCGATCCGCGCACGATGACCCGCGATCACGTCCTGGCCGACGACGAGGGATTCCTCTTCACACGGTGGTCGCGCGCCGCCGGGGACCGCTGAGTCCGCCCGACGCCGCACCGACCTGCGGCACGACGGGCACCGCGGGGGACCTGACTACAGTCGCCGACATGCGCCCGACCACGACGCCGCGGACAGCCTCCCCGCGACGACCGCGTCGTCACCTGTTCGGCGTGCTGACCCTCCTGCTCGTCGCCGCCACGGTCGCGGCCTGCGCGATCGGGCCCGACACCGGTCCCCCGCTCATCGTCGACGACGGTGGCGGGGTGGGCGCCCCGACCTCGGTCCCCGCGCAGCCCCCGACACTGGCCGCACCCCGCAACGACCTCAACTGGCGTCCCTGCCCGAGCGACCTCGCCTCCCGGTTCGGCCTCCCCGCACCCGCCGGCGACGTCCGGCTCGACTGCGCGAGCTACGACGCGACGATCACCCCCGGCGTCGCGACGCGCGACACCGTCGAGATCTCCGCCGTCCGCATCCGCCTCACCTCCACGCCGACCTCGGGCGCTCCCCTCGTCGTCACGGCCGGGACCGACATGCCGTCGTCGGTGGTGGGGATCCTCATGGCCGACGGCCCCGGCCGCGCCCTGCTGGCCGATCACCCGCTCGTCGCCATCGACCGGCGCGGGACGGGGTCGAGCGCCCCGCTGGACTGCTTCACCCGGTCGGAACGGTCGATCGTCCTGGACAACGGGCTGACACCGACCACCCGGACCGCCGACGCGCGCGAGAACCTGCTGGCAACCACCGCCGCCGAGGCAGCCGACGCCTGCACCGAGACCCTCAGCCCGTATCAGCTGGCGTACACCGCGGCGAACGCAGCCGGGGACCTCGAACAACTCCGACGGACCTGGGGTGTCGACCGCATCGGACTCATCGGTGTCGGCTCCGGGGCGGACGTGGCGCTCGCCTACGCCGGGCTCTACCGCGATCGGGTGGGGCGCCTCGTCCTGGACACCCCGGCCCTCTACGGTGCGTCGGTCCGCGACCGTGCCCAGCAGGTCGCCGCGGGCACCGACGCCGCCATCGCCGGATTCGCCTCCGACTGCGCATCGCAGGGGTGTCCGCTCGGGGCCGACCCCGGTGCCGCCATCCGATCGCTCGTGGCGCAAGGGGCCCAGGGCCGTCTCGGCGATCTCTCCGACTCCGACGTGCTGGCCGCACTGACCACGGAGATCGCGCTCACCACCACCGACCGCGCCTCCACGATCGCCCGCGTCGCCGGATTGCTCGCCTCGGGTGACTCGCCCGCCCTGACCGCGGCGGTCGACCGTGCACGGGCTCTGCGGGGCACCGACGGCCAGTTGCTCTCCCGGTGCAACGACGCCAGCAGTTCCATCGGGCAGACCGACGTCACCGCGCTGGAACAGGCATGGCGGGACCGCTACCCGTACACCGGCTCACAGACGGCGTTGTCGCTGCTGCGCTGCGCCGGTTGGCCCGCCGGCCCCGCGGCGCCCCGCCCACTCGGTTTCGACGTGCCCATCCTCATCCTGACCAGCGGTTTCGACACCATCAACGGCGGTACCGGGGCTGGGGCGCTGACACCGCTCATCCTCACCGCCGGCGGGACGGCGTCGACGATCACCTACGACGGGCCGGGGTTCTCGGTCGCCGCACACTCCGACTGCGCCGCCGACATCGTCACCCGCTACGCCCGTTCGGGCGACGTCCCCCCGTCAGGGGCATGTCCGTCCTGACCCCCGACGCCGTGCGCCCAGCGGCGCCTCGGATGAGCGGGGACCGCGGCGTAGTACGGTTCGCGGGTGCCGCTTGACCTCTCTGCGCGCAGCGATGCCCGTCTCTTCCCGGCGATCCCGACCGATCGGATCGTCGCGCTGATCCTGTGGCCGATCACCGTCGTGCTCGTCCTGCAGCGCTCGATCATCATGGGCGTCAACGGAGATCGAACCGACGACTTCCGGCCCGTGTACGAGGCCGCGCTGGCGTTCCTCAACGGTCGCGCCGTCTACGGCGAGAACTACGACACCGTGGACCCGCACTATCTGTACCCACCGTCGGGCACCCTGCTGATGTCGCCGATGGCCTACATCGACCCCGAACGGGCACGCTGGATCTTCATCGCGATCTCCGTTGTCGCGCTCATCGTGTCGGCGTATCTGCTGGTGCGGATGTTCGGGTTCGACGGCCGCTCCGTCGCGTTCCCGGTGGTGCTGTTCTTCTTCTTCTGCACCGAGACCGTCGCGCACACACTGATCTTCACGAACTTCAACTCGTTCGTGCTGCTGGGTGAGATCGCGTTCCTGATGCTGATGCTGCGCCGCCGGGACTGGTGGGCAGGCGTACCGATCGGGATCACCCTGGCGGTCAAGCCCGTCCTCGCGCCACTGCTGCTGTTGCCGTTGCTCAACCGGCAATGGCGGGTGTTCGCCGGCGCGGTGGGGATCCCGCTGGTGCTCACCGCACTCGCGTGGCCGCTGTCGGCGGATCCCGTCGAGTTCATCAAGCGCACCGTGCCCTATCTCGGTGAGGCGCGCGACTACTACAACAGTTCGATCGTGGGCAACGGCGCCTACTTCGGGGTACAGCCGTGGCTGCTCTACGGGCTGCGGATCGCGTGCGTGCTGATGGCCGTCTTCTGCCTGTGGTTCCTCTACCGGCACTACCGGCGCACCGACGAACTGATGTGGGCTGCCACCTCCAGCGGCGTCCTGCTGGTCACGTCGTTCCTGGTGTCCTCGCTCGGCCAGGGCTACTACTCGATGTTGCTGTTCCCGCTCCTCATGACGGTCGTCCGGCCGGGGTCGGTGATGCGCAACTGGCCCGCCTGGCTCGGAGTCGTCGGATGCATGACGTTCGACTCGTTCCTGTCGAAGCGATGGGCCGCGTTCGGCCGGATCCTCGAGTACAACAAGGTCACCTGGGGATGGTCGCTGCTCCTGATCGCGATCTTCTGTGTGCTGCTGTTCCGGTGGCTCGATCTGCGCGCCCAGCGCGAGACCCCGGGTGTCGACAGCCCGCGCGCTACCGTGGAGGCATGAGCGTCGATCGCACCGGCACCACTCCCCCCGTCCAGAAGACCGACGAGGAATGGCGCGCGCAGCTGACCCCCGAGGAGTACCGGGTCCTGCGTCAGGCGGGCACCGAGGCACCCTTCGTCGGTGAGTACACCGACACCAAGACCGTCGGTGTCTACCGCTGCCGCGCCTGCGACGCCGAGCTGTTCCGCAGCGAGCAGAAGTTCGACTCGCACTGCGGGTGGCCGTCGTTCTTCAGCCCGCTGGCCGGCGACGCGATCATCGAACACGAGGACCGCTCGATGGGCATGCTCCGCACCGAGGTCCTCTGCGCGAACTGCGGCAGCCACCTCGGCCATGTCTTCGCCGGCGAGGGCTACGACACCCCCACCGACCTGCGCTACTGCATCAACAGTGTGTCGATGCGCCTCGAGGAGGCCTGAGGCCGCTGCGCCTGGGCGCCCGACACGTCAGGGCAACGCGGCGACGAGCTGGTCGACCTCGACGCGGGGTCCGGTGTAGAACGGGACCTCCTCGCGGACGTGCAGGCGGGCCTCGGTCGCCCGCAGATCGCGCATGAGGTCGACGATGCGGTGCAGCTCGGGGGCCTCGAACGCCAGGATCCACTCGTAGTCGCCAAGCGCGAACGACGCGACGGTGTTCGCGCGGACGTCCTTGTACTCGCGGGCGGCCTTGCCGTGGTCGGCGAGCATCGTCCGGCGCTCCGCGTCAGGAAGCAGGTACCACTCGTAGCTGCGGACGAACGGGTAGACGCAGATGTAGGCGCCCGCCTCCTCACCCGCGAGGAACGCAGGGACATGGCTCTTGTTGAACTCCGCGGGACGGTGCAACGCCGCGTTGCTCCACACCGCCGTGCTCGCCCGCCCGAGGGTGGTGGTGCGCCGGAAGTCGGCGTAGGCGCGCTGGAGATCCTCGATGTGCTCGGCGTGCCACCAGATCATGAAGTCGGCGTCGGCGCGCATCCCGGCGACGTCGTACAGGCCGCGGACGACGACGCCCGTGGTCTCCAGCTTCTCGACGAACTCGCGGGTCTCGGCGATGACATCGGTGCGGTCGGCCGGGAGTTCACCCGGACGCACCGAGAACACCGAGAACATCAGGTAACGGACGGTGGAGTTCAGAGCGGCGTAGTCGAGACGGGTCATGCGCCCATCGTGCCACCGTGCTCGGGGCGATCGGCCGTGAGATGCGCGACGATCCGGTCGGCGGCGACCCGGGCGCGCGCGATGCACGCAGGGACCCCCACACCCGCGTAGGTGGCGCCGCATGTGGCGACGCCGGTGGGCAGAGCTGCGTCGGCGGCGGCGACGAGGTTCCCGTGACCGGGTGCATAACGCGGCAACCCGATCGGCCAGCGCTGGACCGCGGTGTCGAGGACGTCGGTGTCGCGGGGTGCACGCGCCCCTGCGAGGTCACACACGAGACCGAGGTCGGCGATCGCCGCCCGGACGAGATGGGCGTCGTCGACGTCGTCGACCGGGTCCCCGAGTCGTCCGAACGAGACGCGGACCAGCCGCGGGCCCGCACCGAGATGCGGCCACTTCTGCGAGCTGAGGGTGATCGCCTTCGCGGTCGTGGCCTCCCCCGTCGCCATGAGGACACCGGAGTGGTCGGGCAGGTCCACCGTCTCGCCGAGGGCCAGCAGCACGAGTGCCGAGCCGGCCACCTGCACCTGGCCGAGGGGCGACTGCCGTTGCGCCGCATCGCCGCTCAACAGCCGCGCCGCCGCGGGCGCCGGGGTGGCGAGGACCACCGCGTCGCAGGGCAGGTCGGGTCCGTCACCGACGCCGAGCACCCACCGGTCGCCGTCCCTGCCCATCGCGGTGACCGGGGCGTCGTAGCGGGGAGTCACGCCGGCGGCGTCGATCAGGGCGTCGACGAGCGTGCGGTACCCGCCGCGCAGTGCGCCGAAGACCGGGGTGTCGGACGGAGGCGGGAGCACGGCCCCGATCGCCGCGGTGAGACTTCCCGCACCCGCGTCGAGCCGGGCCGCGATCTGCGGCAGTGCCGCGCGCAGCCCGATGTCGTCGGCGCGGGCGGAGTACACCCCCGACAGCATCGGGTCGACGCTGCGGTCGACGACCGACCGGCCGAACCGCTCCCCGACGAGAGCTCCGATCGCCACGTCGTCGCCCGGCGTCCACCGGAACGCACGGTCGGGTTCGTCGGCCATCAGGGCGAGATCCGAGTCGTCGGCGACGGCGACGACCGCGTCGGGTGTGGCCGGGATGCCCATCACCGTGGGCCGTGGCAGGGGCTGCAGCGTTCCGCGGGCGAGCACGGCGGGCCGGCGTCCGGTCGGCGTCACGACGTGCTCGGACAGTCCGAGCCGGTCGACGAGGGCGAGCGCCTCGGGGCGTCGGACGATGAACGACTCCGCGCCGGCGTCGACATCGACCCCGGCCACGGTGCGTGACGTGAGGAGCCCACCGGGGCGCGACGACGCCTCCAGCACGTCGATCTGTGCATCCGGATCGAGCGCATCCCGCAGCGTGAGCGCGGCGGTCAGGCCGGACACGCCGGCACCGACGACCGCGACGCGGACCGGACCGGTCACGCCGAGTGGACGAGCTCGACGATCCGGGTGAGCACGTCGGGATCGGTGGACGGCAGCACACCGTGACCGAGGTTGACGATGTGGCCGGTCGCGCCGGCGGCGACGGCGGCCTCACCCTCGGCGAGCACCCGGCGCACCTCGGCCTCGACGACCTCCCACGGCGCCGACAGCACCGAGGGGTCGATGTTGCCCTGGACCGCCTTGCCGGGCCCGATCCGTCGAGCGGCGACATCCAGCGGGATCCGCCAGTCGACCCCGACGACGTCGGCGCCGACCGCACCCATCTCGTGCAGCAGCTCGCCGGTGTTGACGCCGAAGTGGATCCGGGGGCGGCCGTAGTCGGCGACCTCGGCCAGCACACGGCGTGTCTGCGGCGCGACGAACCGCTGGTAGTCGGCCAGTGACAGAGCGCCGGCCCAGGAGTCGAACAGCTGGACCGCGTGGACACCGGCGTCGAGTTGGACACGCAGGAACGTGATGGTGATGTCGGCGAGCGCCGCGAGCAGACGCTCCCAGGTCTGCGGCTCACCGTGCATGAGCGCCTTGGTGCGCTCGTAGTTCCGGCTCGGACCGCCCTCGACGAGGTAGGACGCGAGGGTGAAGGGGGCACCGGCGAACCCGATCAACGCGGTGGCGTCGGGCAGGTCGGCGAGGATCGCCCCGATCCCCTTGGCGATCGACCCCACCTCACCCGGGACGAGTCGCGGGAGTGCGTCGACGGCGGCGCGGTCGCGCACCGGCGAGGCGATGACCGGGCCGGTACCGCTGACGATGTCGAGGTCGATGCCCGCCGCGCGCAGCGGCACGACGATGTCCGAGAAGAGGATCGCCGCGTCGACCCCGTGCCTGCGGACGGGCTGGAGCGTGATCTCGGCGAGCAGGTCGGCGTCGAAGCAGGACTCCAGCATCCCGCGGTCGGCGCGGATCGCCCGGTACTCCGGCAGCGATCGTCCCGCCTGCCGCATGAACCACACCGGACGCCGCGACGGGGTCGCGCCGGTCGCGGCCGCGATCAGGGGCATACGGCGTACGGGGCCCGGCGTCTGCTGGCTCATCACCGCCCCATGGTCCCACGCGCCCCGTGCTCCCCTGTCCCGCGCTCTCCCGTCCCCCTGCTCGCCGCTCCGCCGGGCAGTCCGTCGCCCGGCGCGCCTCCTGCGTACGAGCCCCTCCTGTGCCTACCGTGCTCAGGTGACCTCATCCGGGGCTCGCACGGAGCCCGACGATTTCCGTAGCGCGGTCGACTCGATGCACGCTGCGCGTATCCGACCCGACATCGAGGTCGGCAGTATTCGTCCGCCCCAGCGACTCGCCCCCTTCAGCCATGCGATCGGGGCGGAGGTCCGCACCATCGACCCCGACTCCTCGCAGATCCCCACCGACTCCGACGGCAGCGCGTTCGGGCGTCTGATCCTGTTGTACGACCCCGAGGGCCAAGACGCCTGGAACGGCACCATGCGTCTCGTCGCGTTCATCCAGGCCGAGGTGGAGGCCGCACTGGCCACCGATCCCCTGCTGCCGGAGGTGGCGTGGAGCTGGCTCGTCGACGCGTTGTCGGGTGAGCCGTTGTCGGACACCACCGTGACCGCGCTCGGCGGCACCGTGACCTCGACGACGTCGGTTCGCTACGGCGACATCTCCGGTCCGCCCCGCGCGCACCAACTCGAACTACGGGCGTCGTGGACGGCACTCAGTGTCGACCTCGCGGCCCACGTCGAGGCGTTCTGCGACGTCCTGTCCCTGGCCGCCGGTCTGCCGCCGAGCGGTGTCACGACGCTCGGTGTCGGCGACCGCGTCACCTGACACGGATGACGCCACCGCCCGACAACGCACCCGACCCCGGCGAGTCCGATGCCACACCGGCCGACGCCGAACCGACAGTCGTCCCGTTGGCGCATCCCGCCGACGGTGTGCCGCCGGTGTTGTCGTCGCCGGAGGAGTTCGCCGACGCCGCCCGACGGATCGCGGCCGGTCACGGTCCGATCGCCCTCGACACCGAGCGCGCCTCCGGCTTCCGGTACTCCAACCGTGCGTATCTGATCCAGATCAAGCGGACCGACGCGGGCAGCTTTCTCGTCGACCCGATCGACCACCCGGATGCCCTCGGGCCGCTGATCGAGGCGCTCGACGGGCCCCAATGGGTGCTGCACGCCGCCGACCAGGATCTGCCCTGCCTGCGAGAGCTCGACTTCGTCTGCGCCGATCTCTTCGACACCGAACTCGCCGGCCGGTTGCTGGGGCTGCCGCGCGTCAACTTGGCCGCGATGGTGGCGCATTTCCTCGAACTGGGTCTGGCCAAGGGGCACGGTGCGGCGGACTGGTCCAAGCGGCCGCTCCCGGACGACTGGCTGAACTACGCCGCGCTCGACGTCGAGGTGCTCGTCGAACTGCGTGACGCCGTGGCGGCCGCCCTCGAGGAGTCGGGCAAGACCCGTTGGGCCGCCGAGGAGTTCGACCACGTGCGGACCAAACCGGATCCTGCGCCCCGTCCGGACCGGTGGCGACGCACCTCGGGTCTGCACACCGTGAAGTCGCCGCGCACCCTGGCCGCGGTGCGCGAGTTGTGGACAGCTCGCGAGGAGGTCGCGGCGAACCGCGACATCGCGCCCGGTCGGGTGCTGCCGGACTCGGCGATCGTCGCCGCCGCCACCGCCGCGCCCACCTCGGTCGACGAGCTGGTCGCGCTGCCGGTGTTCGGGGGACACCGCCAACGCCGTTCTGCGCGACGATGGTTCGACGCACTCGACCGCGCGCGTCGCCTCCCGGACTCCGAACTGCCGCCCCGGACCGCTCGGAGCGTGGGCCTGCCCGCCGTCAACCGGTGGTCGCATCGGAACCCCGCTGCCGCCGACCGGATCGCTGCGGTGCGGCCGGCGATGGCCGCTCTCTCCGAGACGGTGTCCACCCCCGTCGAGAACCTGCTCCAGCCCGACCTGCTCCGTCAGATCTGTTGGGACGGAGTCGATCCCGCGACCGACGACGCCGTGGGAGATCGGTTGCGGTCGCTCGGTGCCCGACCATGGCAGGCCGAACTGTGCGGGCCGGTGATCGCCGGGGCCATGCGAAAGGCCGTCGAGACCGAACCGCCGGAGGAGACCACCCCTAACGGCTGACGGCGGCTCAGCGCGCGGAGACGTCGTCGGTGAGGGGAACCGACTGCATCGTCGCGACCGTCGCGGTGATCCCGCGGGCGATGTCCTGTGCCGTCAGGCCGAGGTCGGTGAGGATCTCCCCCCGCGAGGCGTGCTCGAGGAACTGCTGCGGGATCCCGTGCTGCGCGATGGTGACGTCGACGTTCTCGGCGTGCAACCGCGAGGCGACCGCGGACCCGACACCGCCGTGCACCCCCGAGTCCTCCACGGTCACCACGAGTCGGTGCGCACGCGCCAAGGCCACGATGCTGTCCGGTACCGGCAGCACCCACCGAGGGTCGACGACGGTGGCGCGGATACCCTGCTTCCCCAGTCGTTCCGCGGTGTCGACAGCGAGGGTGCAGAAGGCGCCCACCCCGACGACGAGCACGTCGACCGGATCCGACCCGGGCGAACGGTAGAGGACGTCGACGCCGTCGTCGAGACGTTCGACGGCCCGGATGTCCTCGGGCACAGCGCCCTTCGAGTAGCGGAGCGCCGTCGGCCCGGCGTCGGTGTCGAGTGCCTCACCGAGCTCCTCCCGCAGACGCAGCGCGTCGCGCGGGGCGGCCACCCGCATGCCGGGAACGATCGCCATCAGCGACAGGTCCCACATGCCGTGGTGGCTGGGGCCGTCCGGGCCCGTGACGCCGGCGCGGTCGAGGACGAGGGTGACCGGCTGCTTCAGCAGCGCGACGTCCATGAGCAACTGGTCGAACGCGCGGTTGAGGAACGTCGAGTAGATCGCGACCACCGGGTGCTTGCCGCCGAGTGCGAGTCCGGCCGCCGACGTCAGCGCATGTTGCTCGGCGATACCGACGTCGAAGATGCGGTCCGGGAAGCGCTCGGCGAACGGCGCGAGCCCCGTCGGGCCCGCCATCGCTGCCACGACGGCGACGATGTCCTCGCGGCGCGCTGCCGCCTCGACGAGGGCCGCCGAGAACACCGAACTCCAGTCCTGCGGCGGAACGCTTGTCGCGCGCCCGGTCCGGGGGTCGATGATGCCGATGCCGTGCATCTGGTCGGCCTCGTCGTTCTCGGCCGGTGCGTATCCCATGCCTTTACGGGTGACCGCGTGCACGATGACCGGGCCACCGAACGCCTTGGCGTGGGCCAACGCGTTCTCCATCGCGGCGAGGTCGTGTCCGTCGACCGGGCCGACGTACTTGATGCCGAGGTCGGTGAACATCGCCTGCGGGGCGAGGAAGTCCTTCATCCCGCTCTTCATGCCGTGCAGGACCGCGTAGGCGAGCGAGCCGACGACGGGCACCCCGGTGAGCACCTTGCGGGCCTCGGTGAGCGCCTTCTCGTATCCGGGCTGCAGTCGCAGAGCGGCGAGGTTCTTCGCGAAACCACCGATCGTCGGGGCGTAGGAGCGCCCGTTGTCGTTCACCACGATCACGACGGGCCGGTCGCCGGCGGTGATGTTGTTCAGGGCTTCCCAGCACATCCCACCGGTGAGCGCGCCGTCCCCGACGATGGCCACCACGTGACGATCCTCGTGGTCGAGTTCGAAGGCCTTGCTCAACCCGTCGGCGTAGGACAGCGCCGCCGAGGCGTGAGACGACTCGACCCAGTCGTGTTCGCTCTCCGCCCGCTCCTGGTAGCCGGTGAGACCACCGCGCTGGCGCAGGGTGTCGAATCCGTCGCGACGACCGGTCACGATCTTGTGGACGTAGGACTGGTGTCCGGTGTCGAAGATGACGGCGTCCCGCGGCGAGTCGAAGACGCGGTGCACCGCGAGGGTGAGCTCGACGACGCCGAGATTGGGGCCGAGGTGGCCGCCCACGGCCGACACCTTGTCGATGAGGAAGGTGCGGATCTCCGAGGCGAGCTCGCCGAGCTCGTCACCGGTCAGGGCTCGCAGGTCTCGCGGTGACCCCACACGCTCCAACACACCCATCGGCGTCGACGCTCCTCTCCGTGTCCGCACATCCACTCGGACGTGTCGGTCAGTCTACGGAAACCAGGGCCGCGACCACCTCGACGTGATGCGTCAGACCGAACGCGTCGATCGCGACCAGCCGCTCCACCGTGTAGCCGTGTCCGGTGAACAGACCCAGGTCACGAGCAGCCGCGGCCGGGTCGCACCCGACGTGCACCACCACGCGCGGGCGGGCGGCCGCGATCCCGGCGACCACGTCGGCACCCAGACCCGACCGCGGCGGGTCGGCGACGACGACATCGGGACGAGGCAACGAGCCGAGCGCCGGTCCGACGGGTCCGCGGTAGGCGGCCACCCGCGCGTCGTCGGCGAAGGTGAGGCGGGCGGCGGCGATCGCGTCCGGATCGGATTCGACGATCGTCACGTGGTCGAGTGCCGGCAGCACGTCGGCGAGAACGCCCGCGAACACTCCGGCACCGCCGTAGAGGTCCCAGGCCCCGGACGCCTCCGGGGCGGCGTCGCGCACCATCTCCCCCACGAGCCCTGCGTATGCCTCGGCGCCGGCGGTGTGGGCCTGCCAGAAGCCCGCCATCGGCATCGCCCACTCGCGGGCACCGACACGTCGCACGACCGACCCGCTGCCGGCCACCACCCGCGGCGGCTCCTGGGTCCGTCGCGACCGCGACCGCTGCGACCGGGCCCGGGTGGTCCCCGATCGTCGCGTGTCGGGCGCACGCTCGGCGAGGTGCACGGTGCCGTCGTCGCCGCGGACGGCGACGACCTCCGAGCCGGGTGTCCATGTACGGGAGACGACCGCGTCGGTGATCTCCGGGACGGGCTGGGCGCAGGATGCCGCGGTCACCACCGCGTCGCCGGCGCGGACGTGGTTGCCGGCGACACCGTCGGCGTCGACGGCCAGGCGGACGCGGGTGCGGTATCCGGCGGTCGGTGTCAGTTGTCGGAGCTCGATCCCGTCGATCACCGCGTCGGGGAGATGGCCGATGCGGCTCAGTACGTCGCCCACGGCGCGCGACTTCACCGCCAGGGCGCCCGCGTCATCGGCATGGGCCAGGTCGCAACAGCCCGCACCGGACGCCGCCGCGGGACAACGATCCCCGACACGATGCGGCGACGCGTCGACGACGTCGACGACAGACGCGGTGAGATAGGAGGCCTTCCGGTCGTCGGTGATCCGGACGCGTACCCGTTCGTCGGGGAGCGCTCCGCGGACGAACACCACCCGCCCGTCGTGCCGGCCGACCATCACACCGCCGTTGCCCGCGCGCAGGCCGTCCACCTCCACCAGGTCCCCGACGCCGGGTGAGCCCGACGACGAATCGCGGTCGCCGACGGTCACGACGTCCTGTCGTCGGTGGACATCGCGGCCGGCGGGATGTCGACCACACCGCGTCGCATGTCGCCGGGGGCGTTGTAGTCACCGTCGCGGTCCTTGCGGCGATCGGACGACGACAGCTGCCACGGGACCGATGTGACCATGACGTTGGGCTCGAACAGCAGACGCCCCTTCAGCCGCAGCGCGGACTGGTTGTGCAGGATCTGCTCCCACCAGTGGCCGACCACGTACTCGGGGATGAACACGGTGATGACGTCCCGCGGCGACTCCCGCCGGATCCGGCGGACGTAGTCGATGACCGGTCGCGTCACCTCGCGGTAGGGCGACGCGATCACCTTCAGCGGGACCGTCAGCTCGCTGGACTCCCATTCGGCGACGAGACGACGCGTGTCCCGGTCGTCGACGTTGACCGTGATGGCCTCCAGGGTGTCCGGTCGGGTCGCGCGGGCATAGCCGAGGGCACGCTTCGTCGGCAGATGCAGCTTGGACACCAGCACCACCGAGTGGGTCCGGCTGGGGAGCACGCCGTCGTCCTCTGTCGACTCCAACTCCCGCTGGACCGACGCGTAGTGGCGGTGGATGAGCTGCATGAGGCCGAAGATCGCGACCATGGCCACGATGGCGATCCAGGCGCCGGCGAGGAACTTCGTGATGAGCACGATGATCAGCACGCTGCCCGTCATGAGCAGGCCGATCGAGTTGACCACCCGCGAGCGCTGCATCCGGCCACGGGCCTGGGGGTCGGACTCGGTGCGCAGGTGGCGGGTCCAGTGCCGGACCATGCCGATCTGCGACAGCGTGAACGAGACGAAGACACCCACGATGTAGAGCTGGATGAGCGCGGTGACCTGCGCCCCGAACGCCACCACGAACGCGATCGCGGCGATGGCCAGGAAGAGGATGCCGTTGCTGAACGCCAGCCGGTCGCCGCGGGTGTGCAGCTGCCGCGGCAGGTAGCGGTCCTGTGCGAGCACCGATCCGAGCACCGGGAACCCGTTGAAGGCGGTGTTCGCCGCCAACACCAGGATCAGGGCGGTCACGGTGGTGACGAAGTAGAAGCCCGGCGTGAAGTCGGCGAAGACCGCGTGGGCGAGCTGGGCCACCAGCGACTTCTGCTGATAGCCGTCGGGCGCCCCGACGAGATCGTTGCCCGGGTTCTCGACGTACTTCGCCCCGATCTTGCGGGCCAGCAGGATGATGCCCATCAGCAACGCGACCGCGATGCTGCCGAGCAGCAGCAGTGTGGTCGCCGCGTTACGGGACTTGGGCTTCCGGAACGCGGGCACCCCGTTGCTGATCGCCTCGACACCGGTCAGCGCGGCACAGCCGGAGGAGAACGCCCGGGCGATGAGGAACACGAACGCGATGCCGACGAGGTGACTGTTCTCCGCCTTCACGGTGAAGTCGGCGGTCTCCGACCGCACCGAGTCGCCGAGGATGAAGATCTGGACGAATCCCCAGACGAGCATGACGACCATGCCGGCGATGAACGCATATGTGGGGATCGCGAACGCGGTCCCGGACTCGCGGATCCCACGGAGGTTCACACTCGTCAGCAGCACGATCGCCACCACACAGAACAGCACGCGGTGCTGCTCGACGAAGGGGATCGCCGATCCGATGTTCTCCGCGGCCGACGAGATGGACACCGCCACGGTGAGGACGTAGTCGACCAGGAGAGCACTGCCGACCGTCAGACCGGCCTTGGGCCCGAGATTGACCGTGGCGACCTCGTAGTCGCCGCCTCCCGACGGGTAGGCGTGCACGTTCTGCCGGTAGCTGGCGACGACGACAGCCATGACGACGGCCACGGCGAGACCGATCCACGGTGTGTACGAGTAGGCCGAGAGGCCCGCGACGGACAGCACGAGGAAGATCTCCTGCGGTGCATAGGCCACCGACGACATGGCGTCGGAGGCGAACACCGGCAGGGCGATGCGCTTGGGCAACAGGGTGTGCCCGAGCGTGTCGCTGCGGAACGGACGGCCGAGCAGCAGGCGTTTCGCCGCGACCGAGACGGTGGACACCCTGGACACCAGGCAACCTTAGACGCGGGCACACGGACGGCGACGGCGGGCGGTAGCGTTCGCCGCAATGGCGGGTCGCGTCGAGCGCCCGCGACGAGGAGCGATCGTCGCCGGATGAGGAGCACACACACGGTGCGGGTAGTGATCATGGGCTGCGGGCGCGTCGGGTCGTCGCTCGCGCACGCCCTCGACAGCAAGGGCCACACGGTCGCGATCGTCGATCGCGAGGACGCCGCTTTCGGACGTCTGAGCCCGTCGTTCGGCGGGACCACCGTCCGCGGTGTGGGATTCGACCGGGACGTCCTGCAAGCCGCCGGGATCGCCGACGCCGACGCGTTCGCCGCGGTGTCCTCCGGCGACAACTCCAACATCATCGCCGCGCGTGTGGCCCGGGAGACGTTCGGCGTCGAGCGGGTCGTCGCCCGTATCTACGACGCGAAGCGCGCCGCGGTGTACGAACGTCTGGGCATCCCGACCGTCGCGACCGTGCCGTGGACGACGCAGCGGTTCGTCGCCGCGCTCGGTGTCGGCGACTCGGCGACGGCATGGCGCGATCCGTCGGGATCGGTGCTGGTCACCCAGATCACCGTCCACGAGAGCTGGATCGGGCAGACCGTCAAGGTGTTCCAGGAGGAGACCGGCGCCCGCATCGCGTTCATCAGTCGCGTGGGCACGTCGCTGCTGCCCGAGGCGCGGACGGTGCTGCAACAGGACGACTCGGTGTTCGTCGCGGTGTTGCGTGACCACCGTGACGAGGCGTTCGCCATCGCCGGGGCACAGCGGGAGGGCGGGGAATGAAGGTCGCCATCGCCGGCGCAGGTGCCGTCGGCCGCTCCATCGCACGGGAACTCATCGGCGGCAATCACGAGGTGGTCCTGCTCGAGCGGCGTCGCGAGAGCATCGACGCCGAGGCCGTGCCCGGGGCGACGTGGGTGCACGCGGATGCCTGCGAGCTCGACAACCTCGAACAGGCGCGACTGCAGACCTTCGACGTCGTCGTCGCGGCCACCGGTGACGACAAGGCCAACCTGGTGGTGAGCCTCCTGGCCAAGACCGAGTTCGCCGTGAACCGCGTCGTCGCCCGTGTCAACGATCCGCGCAACGAGTGGCTGTTCGGCGAGGACTGGGGCGTCGACGTCGCGGTGTCGACCCCACGCATCCTGGCCTCCCTGGTCGAGGAAGCCGTCTCCGTCGGTGACCTGGTGCGTCTCATGACGTTCCGACAGGGTCAGGCGAACCTCGTGGAGATCACCCTCCCGCAGGACACGTCGTTCGCCGGCAAGCCGGTGCGCAAGCTGCTCCTGCCGCGTGACGCCGCGCTGGTGGCGATCCTGCGCGGCGGGCGGGTCATCGTCCCGCAGCCCGACGACCCGGTGGAGGGTGGCGACGAACTGGTGTTCATCGCACCCGCCGAGGTCGAGGACGATCTGCAGGCCGCGATCCTGCAGTCCTGACGGCCCCGTTAGTCGGGCCGGCACGTCGTCGACCGCGTTCCGGGCCGGACGGACTCTCAGCGCGCGGACTCCGTCGCGGGGTCGTCGTCGGCGATCTCCGCGGACGACGCGTCGGACGCCTCGGAGGTGCGTTCGGCCCACCGCACGAGTAGGACGGTCGCCAGCGCCGCCACCGCCGTCAGCGGCCAGCCCATCCCGATCCGCGCGGCGGCGAGCCACCCGGTCTGATCGGAGTCGTAGAGGAACGACTGGACGAGGTAGCGGACACCGAACAGCACGGCCCACACCGCAGTCGCGAGATCGTAGGCCAGCAGGGTCCGGCGGTCCTTGCGCCATGCTGTGCCGTTGGCGTTCACCACGTTCCAGATGACGCCGACCAGCGGCCAGCGCACCACGATCGACAGAGCGAACGCCCCCGCGTAGACGAGCGTGCTCCAGATGCCGAACAGGAAGAAGCCCTTGGCGTCGCCGGTGCGATAGGCGATGAACGCACAGATCGCGACGCCGAACAGACCCGAGATGGCCGGCTGCACCGGCTCGCGCCGCGCGAGGCGCAGGATCGCGATGGCCACCGAGACGCCGATCGCGGCCACGATCGCCGGCGTCAACGACGACAGCGCGTTGACCGCGACGAACACGACGATCGGGACCGTGGAGTAGATCAGACCCCAGACGCCACCCATCTGCTCGAGCAGGGTGGGGACCGCCGGGGCGTCGGCAGCGTCCTCGTGCGCGTCCGGCCGGGAGCCGTCAGTCGTCACCGAGGAGCTCGTAGTAGGGGTTGTAGACGACCTTGACGCCGTCCTTCACCCCGAGACGGCCGCGCACGGTGAGTTTGCGGCCCGGTTCGATACCGGGGATCCGGTTGCGGCCGATCCACTTGAGCACCACGACGTCGGTGCCGTCGAAGAACTCCGCGACGACCCCGGTCTTGGCGGCCTTGGAACAGGTCTGCACCGACCGGAGCTCACCGAGGATGGTGACCTCCTCACCCTGTCCGCAGTCGCAGGCGCGTTGCGCGCCGGTCGCCTGGGACTGTTCGGAGATCTGTTCCGCGTCGAGTTCCTCGAGATCGGCGGTCAGTCGCTTGCCCAGCCGCTTGAGGTAACCGGCGGCGGTCACGAGAGAACCCCGGTGTGTGTGACGGGAACGATCATTGCGGGCCTCCGGCCACCGATCATCATCACCCTTCTCATGCCCCGCCGGCGGTCCGCCGGAACTCGTCGACGACGGCTGTCTGCCGTTGGTCGGATCCTCAGGGTAGACCCACGTCGGGGTGTGCACCACACGCCGGGGGACCATCGTCGGGTGAGTCGACCCACCCGAGGCCGCGGCCTCGCCGTGCCGATCGCATCGTCGCTGGTGGCGATGCCCGGAGCGGGGTCGGACGGGCACTATGCGGCGCGGGCGTTCGCACCGCTGGCCGACGCTCTCGGCGTGCCGTTGATCGCGGTCGACCCGGGCCCGTCGGGGGTGGTCGCGTCGTATCTCGCGGCGCTCGACGAAGCCGCCGCCGACGGCCCCGTCCTCGCGGCCGGCGTCTCGATCGGGGCGTGCGTGGCGGTGCACTGGGCGGCGACGGCGGGTGTGTCCTGCGCGGGCGTCGTCGCGGCGAGCCCGCCGTGGCCCGCCGGCGGCTCCGACGTCGGGCCCTCCCCCGCCGCCGCCGCGGCCCTGGCGACCGTCGCCGACATCGAGGCGAACGGCGTCGACGCGGCGGTGGCGAGGATGCGGGCGTCGAGCCCCGACTGGCTGGGTGCCGAACTGGGGCGATCGTGGACTGCGCTGCGCACGCACCTGGCGGCACATCTACGCGAGGCGGCCACCACGACGCTGCCGTCGGTCGACGATCTACGGTCCCCGACCGTTCCCGTCGCGGTGGTCACCGTCGCCGACGACCCGATCCACCCGGCACAGGTCGGCGCCGACTGGGCGAGGGAGATGTCGGTGGCGGCACCCGCGGTCGTCCCGTTCGACGTGTGGGCCGCCGATCCCGGGACGATCGGCCGTGCGGCCGCGCGACTGTTCGGCGTGGCCGAGGCCTGAACCGGGTCAGCGACCCTGGCGGCGACGCAGACGCTGCAGCGCCGATCCCGACGACCGCTTCTTCCCCTGCGGTGTCGGCGCGTCGCCCTCGGCTGCCGGATCGGAGTCGCCGTCGACCTCCGCGACGGGCAGGCCGTCCTCGGACACCACCTGCGCCCGGGCGATCTGCGCCGGCGCACCCTCCACCGTCCCGGACTGCGGATCCGACGGGTCGGGCGCGGAGACGTCGGCGTCGGGGTCCTGCGGGGCGATCATCCCGTTCTCGGCGAACGCACCCTGGTCGGCCATCTGCTGTTGCGCCGCGGCGACCTGCTCGGCCAGGACCGGCGGCAGGAGGACGGGCAGCGGTTCCCGCGGCGGGAAGGGATCGCCGCCGCGGCGCACGACGGTCTCGCTGAGCACGGCCCGCGCCACGAGCGTCAGGTCGTCGGCCGTCTCGGGTGCGGCGCTGGCGACGCAGCGGACCATCCAGCGGGGACCGTCGACACCGATGAACCGGTGGACGGCACCCTCGACCGTGCCGACGACCTCGCGGCCCCAGTAGCCGGCCTCCGTGGTCGCGGTCGCCCCGTCGGCGCGCAACGACTCGACGAGTTCACCGACCACCTCCGCCCACAGACCCGGCGACCGTGGGGCGGCGAACGCGGCGACGCTGATGCGGCCGTGCGGGGTGACGAGGTAGACGGCCTGCGGCTGGTGGTCGGCGGTCATCTCGACCGTCACCTGACCCCCCTCGACGACGGGCACGAGCACGGAGCCGAGATCGAGGTGCGAGTTGTCCAGGCCGAGTTCGGCATCGAGCTCCTCGATGTCGTACGGGCCGGCACCGCTGCCGATCTGCGGTCCCCCGTGTGTCGCGTCGGTCATCGTCGCCCTCTCAGCTCGTACCGCCGTCGAGCAGGCCGTGGCCTCCGCTCGACCCGTGTCCACCTGTACCGCGGCTGGTCTCGTCCAGCGACTCGACCTCCACGAAATCCGGCAGCTCCACCCGCTGCACCAGCAGCTGCGCGATCCGGTCCCCGCGATCGACCGTGATCGACTCCCGGGGGTCGTGGTTGATCAGGCACACCTTGATCTCCCCGCGGTACCCCGCATCGATCGTGCCCGGCGTGTTGACGATCGACAGACCGGCGCGCGCGGCGAGACCCGATCGCGGATGGATCAGCCCGACCGTGCCCGCCGGGAGGGCGATCGCGATGCCCGTGGGCACCAGTTCCCGCTTCCCGGGTCCGATGGTGGTGGAGATCGCACTGCACAGGTCGACCCCTGCGTCGTCGGGGTGCGCGCGACGGGGCGGGGGGAGGTCGGGATCGAGTCGCCGGAACGCAACCGTGCTGACCTGCGCGTCGACTGCCACGGGAGAAGACTACGCTGGCGCCGACGGCCGACCCGGGACACCCTGGGGCACCGGCGCGCTCACAGCAGGCAGCCCCCGAGACGATCCGCGAGACCCGATGAACCCCCGGCAGGACCCATGAGTGACCCACACCCGACACCTCGGCCGACGTCGACCCCGTCCGCGGCGCAGGACAGGTTCGACGAACGCCTCACCGTGCCGCTGTGGTGGTGGGCGGCCGCGGCCGTCGTCGTCGGTGTCCTCGGCTACGAGATCCAGCTGGCCGCGCGACACGCCGCGGTGTCGGCGATCGCGTACCCGTTGTTGGCCCTCCTCGGGGCGTGGATCCTGTGGTCGATGGGGCGCACCCGGGTCCGCGTCGTCGCCGACGGAGAGCTGTGGGCCGACAAGGCCCACCTGCCCTACTCGGTGATCGCGCGGGCCGCGACCATCCCGGCCACCGCCAAGAGCGCGGCCCTGGGTCGACAGCTCGACCCGGCCGCCTACCTCATGCACCGCGCGTGGGTGAAGACGATGGTGCTCGTCGTGTTGGACGACCCCGACGACCCCACGCCCTACTGGTTGGTGAGCACGCGCCGCCCGGCCGACCTGATCACCGCCCTGGGACTGTCGGACGCCTCCGCGACGCCTCCGACCGACTGACCCTCGCCCCGGACACGACGACGGCGCCGCACCCGTGATCGGGTGCGGCGCCGTCGGTCGTCGTGGCCCGACCCCACGCACGGTGGGACCGGACGGATGCGTCCTACGCGCAGTCGACGCAGATCCGCGAGGCGCCGTTCTCACGGGCCAGACGGCTGCGGTGGTACACGAGGAAGCAACTCGTACAGGTGAACTCGTCGGCCTGCTTCGGCACGACGCGCACGGACAGTTCCTCACCGGAGAGGTCGGCCCCGGGGAGCTCGAACGATTCCGCGGTGTCGCTGTCGTCCACGTCG
This sequence comes from Williamsia sp. SKLECPSW1, assembly GCF_054332755.1. Taxonomy (NCBI): domain Bacteria; kingdom Bacillati; phylum Actinomycetota; class Actinomycetes; order Mycobacteriales; family Nocardiaceae; genus Williamsia; species Williamsia sp. SKLECPSW1. The sequence continues at coordinate 462,261 of NZ_JBTGLI010000002.1, forward strand.
ACCGACGCGGCCTGCGCCTCGCTACGTCGAGCCTTCAGTTCCTCGAGCGAGTCCTCGCCCAGGTCCTCGGTCTCCGTACGGCGAGGAGCGTCGTAATCAGTAGCCATGTGTCGCCTTCACTCCATCCGTTCGACTGACACCTCTCCCACGCGGGGCTCGCGGTGGATGGGGTGCCGAGGTGTCGCCGACCTTGCTGCTCCGGTCGGACTCCGCCACTGCGGAGTGCTCATGTCGCAACGACATCTCTGCCGAATTCGTTTGCCGTCGCGGGTGTCCACGAGTGTGATGTTCGCCACCACTGTCGGACGAACAGTCCAACATCTCCACATCGCGAAGGCGGCCAGAGGTTAGCTCGCCGAGCCGCCCGGGTCAACACCCGGCGCGTGGCGGCGTGCCGACGGGTTCGGCCGTCTACTGTGTGACGCGCGCCGCCCGCGGAGTCCGGCGACGTGTCCCGCAGGTAACAGCGCAGAAGGAGACGGCGCAGCGTGGTGTCACAGATCACCGTGGGCTACCCCACGGACGACCGGGGGCGCCCGTTCAAACGGCGTCGTTGGATCCCGTTCCTCATCGCCGTGGTCGTGCTGTTGCTGCTCGCGACGGTCGTCTGGGTGAGCGCGCTGAGCAAGGGGTCGTCGGACCCGTTGGCCACCACCTGCAACCCGCCGACCACGACCCCGGCCTCCTCTGCCTCTGCCTCCGGTCCGGGCGCGCCCGCCTCGGCGGCACCGCCGACGACCGTCGCGGCGAACCAGTTCGTCGATGTCGCACCCGCGGCGCTGTCGTCGTTCCAGGTACGCGTGCTCAACGCCTCGGCGCGCCGCGGCGAGGCCCGCAGTGTCCTCGACGACCTCACCGGGCAGGGCTTCACACCCGCCACCGACACCCCGTACGCCGACGACTCCCTCTACCCCGACCAGAACCTGGCCTGTGTGGGCCAGATCCGGTTCGGCCCCGCCGGGCGGGCGGCGGCGGCCGCCGTGTGGGTGGCGGTGCCGTGCGCGGAACTCGTCGACGACGGGCGTTCCGGCACCGTCGTCGACCTGGCCCTGGGTCAGGACTTCACGAGTCGGGAGCAGAGCCAGGACCAGCAGGCCGTGCTCGAGGCGCTGCGGACGACCGACACCTCGGGTCGCACCGGCGGTGCGACCACCGGCGCCGACCAGTCGCTGGTGCGCGCCGTGCACACCGGCGCCTGCTGACCGACGCGTCAGAGCTGCTCGAGTCCGCCGATCTCCTCCAGAAGGGCCATGAACTCGTCGGCGATGCCCGGGGCGACCGCGATCGTCGGGAACCCGTCGGCCCCCCGGGACGTGGACCCGGGCGTGTGGACCACCGCCCCGGCCTCGCTCGCGATCACCGCACCGGCCGCCCAGTCCCACGGGTTGAGACCGTGTTCGACGTGGGCGTCGACCATGCCCGCCGCCACCATGCAGAGATCCAGCGCCGCCGACCCCACGCGGCGGATGTCGCGCACCCGGGGCAACAGGCGAGCGATCACGGCACCCTGCGCCGCGCGACGACGGGGGTCGTAGCCGAACCCGGTGGCCACCAGGGCGAGCGAGACGTCGTCGACGCCGGTCGACCGGAGACGCACGGGATCGGAGCCGTCACCGCTGTCGAGCCAGGCGCCCGCACCCCGTGCGGCGGAGTAGACCCGCCCGCGCGCGACGTCGACCACGGCACCCGCCACCGACTCCCCCGCCACCTGCGCGCCGACCGAGATCGCGTACGCGGGAAGGCCGTAGAGGAAGTTGACGGTCCCGTCGATGGGGTCGACGACCCACCGCACACCCTCGGGGACGTCGAGCGATCCCCCGTCCTCCTCGCCGAGCACGGCGTCGTCGGGGCGGAGGCGTGCCAGCTCCCGCCGCAGCAGGTCCTCGGCCTCGGTGTCGACCACCGTGACCGGGTCGGTCGGGGTGCTCTTGGTCGTCACCGCATCCGAACGCAACGGTGACGCCGCGCCCTCGATGAGCTCCGAGCGGCGGGTGCGCACATGGTCGGCGGCGGTTCGGGCGACGCGGACGGCGATCTCGGCGAGCTCCTGGGCAGTCGTCACCCCCCTATGTCAGCACACCGGGCACCGGTGGGCGCGCGTCGTGGCGCCGACCGCAGGACACCCCGACCCCGTCGTGACTAGCCTTGAGCGCGAACCGGAGTGACCTGGCGCCGTCGGCGTCGACGTCCTGCCGACCCTCCCGCCCCCAGCGCAGAGAACCAGGAGACGCCCATGGCGACCGACACCACCGACGGGGCCACCCCCGATCACGCGTTCGGGATCGACGTGGGTGGATCCGGGATCAAGGGTGGTGTGGTCGACCTCGCCACCGGCGAGTTGGTCGGTGAGCGGTTCAAGGTGCTGACGCCGCAACCGTCGACGCCGCGGGCCGTGGCGGGCGGGATCGCCGAGGTGGTCGATCACTTCGGATGGACGGGGCCCGTCGGGGTCACCCTGCCCAGCGTCGTGTCCGGCGGGGTGGTGCGGACCGCGGCGAACATCGACAAGGCATGGATCGGCACCGACCCGTATGCACTGCTCACCTCGGCCCTGGGCGACCGCACCTACTGCGTCCTCAACGACGCCGACGCGGCCGGGATGGCGGAGGACAGCTACGGCGCGGGACGCGACCAGTCGGGCCTGGTCATGCTTCTCACGTTCGGCACCGGCATCGGATCGGCGATCCTCTTCCACGGGAAGCTGGTCCCGAACACCGAGCTCGGTCACATGGAGGTCGGCGGCAAGGAGGCCGAGCACCAGGCGTCGTCGAAGGTCAAGGACGACAAGGAGATGTCCTACGAGAAGTGGGCCAAGCACGTGTCGACCGTGCTCAACGCCTACGAGGACCTGTTCTGGCCGGACCTGTTCGTCGTCGGTGGTGGGATCAGCCGCAAGGCCGACAAGTGGATCCCGCATCTGACGACGCGCACCCGGGTCGTCCCCGCGACACTGCAGAACACCGCGGGTATCGTCGGCGCCGCGATGGCGGTGACGGCGGGTCTGCGACCCTGACGTCCCGGTGCACGCGTCGGCGCAGGTCGGCGGGTGGGTGCCTCGCCATCGCCTACAATGACTCGGGTCGGCCTCTGCGCCGGCCGCACACAGACCCCGCGCCGCCGAGGACGACCTCGGTGTTGCGCTTCTAGGACGACGTCTCGAAAGGTCGTACGTGGCAGCCACCAAAACCCGTCAGCAGGACACCGCGGCAGACGACGCCGAGGTGACCGCTCCGCGCGCCGCGAAGAAGACGGCACGCAAGACGGCGGCGAAGAAGGCCCCCGCGAAGAAGGCCGCGGCCAAGAAGGCTCCCCGCAAGGCTGCCGGCAAGGCCGTCGCCGGATCCGCGGAGGACGTCGTCGACGACTCTCCGGCGTCGATCGACGACATCGACGGTCCGGACGCTGTCGGTGACGACGACGCCACCGACGTGATCGTGGTCGACGACGTCGACGCCGACGACTCCGAGGGCGAACCCGCGGCCAAGGTGACCCGCCCCGCCAAGGCCGGCGAGGACGAGATCGAGGAGCCCTCCGAGGAGGACAAGAAGTCCGGCGACTTCGTCTGGGACGAGGACGAGTCCGAGGCGTTGCGGCAGGCGCGCAAGGACGCCGAGCTCACCGCCTCCGCCGACTCGGTCCGCGCCTACCTCAAGCAGATCGGCAAGGTCGCCCTCCTCAACGCCGAAGAGGAGGTCGAGCTGGCCAAGCGCATCGAGGCCGGCCTGTTCGCCACCGAACGCATGAAGCGCATGGCCGACGCCGGCGAGAAGTTGACGGTCGCACAGCGACGGGACCTGAGCTGGGTCTCCCGCGACGGCAACCGGGCCAAGAACCACCTGCTCGAGGCCAACCTGCGTCTCGTCGTCTCGCTGGCCAAGCGCTACACCGGCCGCGGCATGGCGTTCCTGGATCTCATCCAGGAGGGCAACCTCGGCCTGATCCGCGCGGTCGAGAAGTTCGACTACACCAAGGGCTACAAGTTCTCGACCTACGCCACCTGGTGGATCCGTCAGGCCATCACCCGCGCGATGGCCGACCAGGCCCGCACGATCCGCATCCCGGTGCACATGGTCGAGGTCATCAACAAGCTCGGCCGCATCCAGCGCGAACTCCTGCAGGACCTGGGCCGCGAGCCCACCCCCGAGGAGCTCGCCAAGGAGATGGACATCACCCCGGAGAAGGTGCTGGAGATCCAGCAGTACGCCCGGGAGCCGATCTCGCTCGACCAGACCATCGGCGACGAGGGCGACAGCCAGCTCGGTGACTTCATCGAGGACTCCGAGGCCGTCGTCGCCGTCGACGCCGTGTCGTTCACGCTCCTGCAGGATCAGCTGCAGTCGGTGCTGGAGACGCTGTCCGAACGTGAGGCGGGCGTGGTCCGGCTGCGCTTCGGACTCACCGACGGTCAGCCCCGTACCCTCGACGAGATCGGCCAGGTCTACGGCGTGACGCGTGAGCGCATCCGCCAGATCGAGTCGAAGACGATGTCGAAGCTGCGCCACCCCTCGCGGTCGCAGGTCCTGCGCGACTACCTCGACTAGTCGCCCCCGTCCCAGACGAATCGGCCGCCTGCGGAGATCTCCGCAGGCGGCCGATTCGTCTGTCGGGTCTCAGGAGCGGGCGCGCCGGCCCTGGTCGAGGACGGCCCACACCGGGCCGGTCACCAGCCAGATGACCGTGATGATGCCCAGCAGCGGGAAGATCCCGAACAGCGCCCGTGTCTGATCGCCGTCGGCGACGGTGACCGCCAGCACGAGGATGCAGAGGGCGGCGACGGCCGCCGCGACCAACCAGCGCCCGAACTCGGTGACCTCGCGACGGACGGCCATCGGACCCTTCTGGACCCGCGCGGGCGGCGGCGGACCATCGGCGAACCAGTGCGCGCAGCGGACGTCGGCCCACCGGATCATCGAATGACCGAAGGCGACGGTCACCCCGAGATAGATGCCCGCGATGCGGTGGACCTGTCCGACGTGCGCACCGTCGTGCAGGTCGATCGCCACTGCCACCAGGAGCACGACGTCGAGGACGGGTACCGCGCGGAGCACGACCGTCGACGCTCGTCGGGCACGCAGTCCGTACCGCACCGCGAGTCCCACGGCGACGAGGGCCCAGAAGCCGATCTCGCAGCCGACGATGACGTACAGCACCGGTGAGTCCATGTGCCCAGCCTGATGCGCGTCACCCCTCTCGCGCGTCGGCCGCCGGCACGAGATCGGGTGTCGGTCGATCATCATTTCGGACGATCCGCACTCGACCGGACCGTGATGGGATGGATCTGCCGTGCGAGGAGGTGCGCCATGTGGGGTTCGTTGTCCGCGCATCCACGTCTGCGTGACCTCGGCGTGGCCGCCGCGTTCGGCGTGCTCGGCGTCGTCCTCCACGTCTCGGGTCTGACGGCCGTCGGCGGGTCCGAGGGTGGACCGTTCGCCCTCCCCGGGTGGGTCGCCCTCCTCACGCTCGCGGCAGCATGCGCCGCGCAGACACTCCGATCGACCCGCCCCGGCCTGTGCCTGACGCTCTGCCTGGCCGTCGTGGGGATCGATGCCCTGGTTGCACAGTCGATCTCGGTGTGGCTCGTGCTGTCCGACGTGCTCTACGCGGTGGCTCTGTACGCAGGTCGACGGACGGTCCACGTGATGTACGCGACGATGGGCGGGATCGGTGCGGTGGTGGTCGTCGGCACCCTCGCGGTGTCCGACGACTGGCGCGTGGTGGTCCTGATCACCCTCTGGCTGCTCGCCCTGGTGGTGTCGCCGATCGGGTACGGCCGGGCGATCGCCGAACACCGATCGGCCGCGCAGAGCGAACGGGAGAGGGCGCTCGCCGTGGCCGAACTCGCCGCGCGGGATCGTGCGGACGCGGTCGCCGCCGAACGGCGCGCCCTGGCCCGCGATCTGCACGACGTCATCGCGGGACATCTGTCGGGCATCGCGTTGCAGTCCGCGGCGGCGCTACGCGCGGGACCCGCCTCGCCGGTGTCCGCGGAGGTGCTGGCCTCGGTGCGCGCAGCCAGCGTGGAGGCGCTCGGTGAGATGCGCGTCATGATCGACGCCCTCGGTGGCGGGGACTCCTCGCCGGACACGCGGTCGGGGGACGCTCCGGGACCTCGCACCACCGCCTCGCTGCGACGTCTGGATCACCTCGTGACGGCGGCCCGTGCCACCGGCTCCCCGGTGACCGTGACAGGCGACCCGGTGCCCGACCTACCACCTGCGGTCGATGTCTGCGCTCATCGCATCGTGTCCGAGGGGCTCGCCAACGCGACGAGACATGCACCGGCACAACCGATCTCGCTCCATGTCGACACCGACGACACCCGACTGACGGTGACGATGCGCAACCGCGTCCCCGGTGGGGCCCCCGGGCCCGACCGGCCGTCGCGGGGCCACGGACTGGTCAACATGACGACGCGCGCCGAGTCGGCCGGCGGACTCTGTTCTGCCGGCCGCGACGGTGACGACTGGGTGGTGACCGCGACCCTCCCCGTGCGTCTGGACGCGCCCGCGTGCCCGATCGGAACGCCGGCGGGCCCGCGATGACGGTGCGCGTCGTGATCGCCGACGACCACGCCGCCATCCGGGTCGGCCTGGCGATGCTGCTCGAGCACGCCGACGGTGTCGAGGTGGTGGGTCAGGCCCGGGACGGGGACGAGGCGATCGCCGCCGCCGACCGGTTGCGGCCCGAGGTCGTCCTCATGGACATCCGGATGCCGGGCACCGACGGCATCGCCGCCACATCCGCGATCACGCGCGCCGGACATGCAGCGGTCCTGGTGCTCACGTCGTTCGACGTCGACGACGTCGTCCTCGACGCGCTGCGCGCCGGGGCCGACGGGTTCCTGCTGAAGACCGCGGACGCCGACACGATCGTCGAGGCGATCGATGCCGTCGCCCGGGGCGACGCCGTGCTCGCTCAGCAGGTGACGCGGCGGGTGGTCGACGCCGTCGCCGCCGCGCCACCCCGCCCGACACCGGACGCGACGGCGTCGGCGGACCTGAGTGTGCTGACCCGTCGCGAGCGCGAGGTGCTCACCTGCGTCGGCGACGGCCTGTCGAACGCAGAGATCGCCGCACACCTCGTCGTCAGCCCGACGACCGTGAAGACCCACGTGTCGCACATCCTCACGAAACTCGATGTGCGGTCACGGGTACAGGCCGCGATCGTCGCTCGGCAGGCCGGGACCGTCGAGACGACTCAGAGGGACGTGCGCGGCGCGAAGCCCCCGTCGGCATCGGGTCGGTAGTCGTGCACCGCGACGACCGCGGTCACCGGCAACGGGCCGTAGAGATGCGGGAACTGCCAACCGTCGGGATGTGGCGGGTCGCCGTCCTCCCACCGGATCTCGGCCGGCACACGCTGCGGGTCGATCTCCAGCAGGACGAGGTCGTCACGCCCGGCGTACACCGCAGCGGCGGGCACGTGCACCTGTGACAGCGCCGACAGGTGGACGAAGCCGACGTCGTGGAGCGAGTCCGGCTCGAGTCGACCCAGGGTGTGGGCGGCGAGCCACTCCTGACGGGGGCAGAGATGGACCAACGGTCCGGACGGTGAACTCGGCGGCGTCGACATCACCGTCCACGGTGCCACATGCGCCGCGGACGCCCGGCCGGTTCGGCGGCCTGTCGGGCGCTGTGCGCGACCGTCTCGGGCGGTGCCGTGAGGATCGCGACCACGACCGCCGCGATGCCCGCGATCTCGGTCGGCGTCGGCGCCTGCCGCAACGTGGCCGCCCCCACGAGCGCCGCGGTGACGGGCAGCAACGCCAGCAGCATGGCGAAGCGGGCACGGCCGATCCGCGTCAGCACCATCTGGTCGAGCACATACGGGATCGCGCTCGACAGCACGCCGACCACGACGCACAGTCCGACGACGCCCGGGTCGGGCGCCGACACGCCCGTGATCGCACTCACACCGATCACGATCGGGGCCGCGACGATCGCCGCCGCGGTGAGCCCGACTCCGAGGTCCTCGATGCCCCGTCGGCCCCGCCCGTCGAGGCGCGCATGCGACGCGGACACCCGGGCGCCGAGCACGATGTACCCACCCCACGCGGCACCCGCGCCGAGCGCCCACAGAGCCCCGGCCGTGACTGTGCCGTCGAGCGCTCCGGAGACCAGGACGACTCCCGCCGCCACCGCGACCAGCGACGCCGCGCCGCGCAGACCCCGGGCGCCCAGCGCCGCGACGGCGACCGGTCCGACGAACTCGACCGCGACCGCCACACCCAGGTCGACACGCGAGATCGCTTCGTAGAAGACGACATTCATCGCCAGGGTGACCGCACCCAGCGCGCCGGCACGGGCAACCCGTCGGGGCTCGCCGAGGAGCCAGGCGGGTCGCGTCAGGACGACGACCACGAGCCCTCCCGCGAGCGTGCGCAGCCACCCGACGACTGCCGGTGGCGTCGTGGCGAACAGCCCGACGGCGACCGCGGCACCGAGGTACTGGGTCACGGCGCCGGCCACGAACGCGGGCCACACAGGTGGCCGCCGGACCCGCCGCGCGAGACCCGTCGACCACGTCACCGCGGCCCGCCGGCCGACCCGAACGATCGCTCGACCCGTGTTACGTGTGGATGACGTGTGGCCGTGTCGGGCGCGGGAACAATACGAGGCGCCGAAACGTCTGACAGAGTGGAAACACCCCACCACTCCAGGTGGAGGAGTTCGCGAAGGGGAGCGCTCGCGCTGGCCCGGGACGGAGGAATCATGTCAGACGTCATCACCACGCCCACGATCTCGATGCCCCTCACCGCTGCCGATCGGTGCGACCGCTGCAGTGCAGCGGCTCGCGTCCGCGCCGTACTGCCCGCCGGCGGAGAGCTCCTGTTCTGCCGTCACCACTACAACGAGCACGAGGCCCGTCTCGCCGATCTCGGCGCCACGGTGTCCTCCGACTCGGAGGAACTGGTCTGACCCCAGTCCCCCAGCTCCCGACGGTGGCGGTGATCGTGCTCAGCACGGTCACCGCCACTGTCGTAGGGTGCTGATCCGTTCCTGCAGCTGCTCGGCGGTGGCCATCGCGGTCGGTGGGCCTCCGAGCTTCGAGCGCAACTCGTTGTGCACGACCCCGTGGGGCTTGCCCGTGCGGTGATGGTGCATCGCGACCAGGCTGTTCAACTCCTTGCGCAGGGCGGTCAGCTGGGCGCCGGTCGTCGCGGCGGGTCGAGCCTCGGGCGTCGGCTCGTTCGTGGTCGCCGCCGACCGGGCGGCCACCTGCTCGCTCTGACGTGTCCGTAGCAGGTCGCGGACCTGGTCGGCGTTGAGCAGCCCGGGCAGACCCAGATAGTCCGACTCCTCGTCGCTGCCCGCGAACGTCGCCGTCCCGAAGGACGAGCCGTCGAAGATCACCTGGTCGAGTTCGGCGTCGGCGTGCAGCGAGACGAACGCGGGATCGTCGTCGCCGGGCTCGTCCTCCTGCTTGTTCGCCGCCACGATCAGGTCGTCGTCGAGACCCGTCGACTCCCGATGGGGCTTGCCGAGCACGTGGTCTCGCTGTGCCTCGAGTTCGCTCGCGAGGCGCAGCAGCACCGGGACCGAGGGCAGGAACACACTCGCCGTCTCGCCGGGGCGCCGCGACCGCACGAACCGTCCGATCGCCTGCGCGAAGTACAGCGGTGTCGACGCGCTGGTCGCGTAGACGCCGACGGCCAGTCGGGGGACGTCGACACCCTCCGACACCATCCGGACCGCCACCATCCATCGCGCGTCCGAGGTGGCGAACTCCTCGATCCGGGACGACGACGACGGGTCGTCGGAGAGCACCACGGCGGGAGCGGTACCCGAGATCGCCTCCACGAGCTCGGCATAGTCCCGGGCGGTCTTCTGGTCCCCCGCGATCACCAGACCGCCGGCGTCCGGGACACCCGACGCCCGGAGCTGACCGAGCCGGGTGTCCGCGGCGCGCAGGACCGCGGCGATCCAGTCGCCGTGCGGGTCCAAGGCGGTTCGCCACGCCCGTGCCGTGTGTTCGGCCGAGAGCGGTTCGCCGAGACGCGCCGTGAACTCCTCCCCCGCGTTGGTCCGCCAACTGGCCTCGCCCGAGTAGGCCAGGAACACCACCGGCCGCACCACACCGTCGGCGAGTGCGTCGGAGTAGCCGTAGCTGTGGTCGGCCTTGGAGCGCAGCGCACCGGCGCCGTCGGGCTCATAGGTGACGAACGGGATCTGCGAGTCGTCGGACCGGAACGGTGTCCCGGTCAGCGCGAGCCGGCGGGTCGCGTCGGAGAACGCCTCACGGATCGCGTCACCCCACGTCTTCGCGTCGCCGCCGTGGTGGATCTCGTCGAGGATGACCAACGTGCGGCGGTTCTCCGTGCGCACACGATGGCGGCTGGGATGCGCCGCGACCTGGGCGTAGGTGACGACCACGCCGTCGAAGTCGGAACTGGTGACGCCGGTCGTGTTGCTGAAGCGCGGGTCGAGGGCCAGTCCGATCCGCGACGCCGCCTGCGCCCACTGATATTTCAGGTGCTCGGTGGGGGCGACGATGGTGACCGTCTCGACGGTCCGATCGGCCAACAGCTCGCAGGCGACCCGGAGACCGAACGTGGTCTTGCCGGCCCCGGGGGTCGCGACGGCGAGGAAGTCGCGTGGCTTGGTGGCCAGGTATTTCGTCAGCGCCCGCCGCTGCCACGTTCGCAGCGACCCAGCGGTGTCGAAGACCTTGCTCTGCGAAATCTCAAGACTCCTGCGTGCTCGCGACGACGATGACGGCGGCTCGGGCCCGCCTGCCACTCCCACCCGGTGGCGGCCGCGGTCGATCGTACCGGCCGCGGCCGATCGGGCACGACACGGCAGAGGGGGCATCCGCGGCGGATGCGCCGACATCGGGGATGCTGGAAACATCGCCGCCACCGACCGCACCCACACCCCGACCCCGGCACCTCCCGTGTCGCGGGAGGTCGGTCGTGGGTCCGGCGGTCCCCCGGTGGTGCGCACCATCCCGCGACTGGTGTGGCGGACCATCGTCAAGGCGTGGGACGACTCGATCTTCGGGATGTCCGCCCAGGCCGCGTTCTGGCAGACGTTGTCGCTCCCGCCGTTGCTGCTCGGGGTCCTCGGCAGCATCGGATACGTCGGCGACTGGTTCGGTCCGGGTACCACCGACATGATCCGGAGCCGGATCATCAGCTTCGCGGGGCGCACGTTCAGCGACAACGTGGTCAGCGAGATCATCACGCCGACGGTCAACGACGTCCTCGCCCGGGGGCGCGGTGAACTCATCTCCCTGGGCTTCGTGCTGTCCCTGTGGTCGGGGTCGTCGGCGATGTCGAGCTTCGTCGACTCCATCAACAAGGCCCACGACCAGCACAACGTCCGGCACGCGGTGTGGCAGCGGATCTTCGCGCTCAACCTCTACATCGGGTTCCTCGTGTTGTCGACGTTCATCCTGCCGCTGGTGGCCCTCGGACCCACCTACGCCTCCGAGATCGCACCGGACTCGTGGCAACCGTTCAGCGGGCAGATCATCCACATCGGCTACTACCCCGCGGTCGGCGTGCTGCTCATCCTCGGGCTGACCACGCTGTACCGGGTGTCGCTGCCGAAACCCCTGCCCTGGCACCGTCTGGTCGCCGGGGCGGTGTTGGCTGCGGTCGTGTTCTGGCTCGCATCGGCAGGTCTGCGGATCTACCTCGGGTCGATCACCAAGACCGGGTACTCCTACGGTGCGCTCGCGACCCCGATCGCGTTCCTGCTCTTCACGTTCTTCCTCGGTTTCGCGATCGTCATCGGCGCACAGTTCAACGCGGCGATCCAGTCGATCTGGCCCGTGGACGGGCCCACGCACATCGAGCAGATGCGGGAGTGGGTCACCCAGCAGACGACCGACATCACCGATCAGCTGCGGGCGGTGCCGAAGAAGTTCGCGACCGGGCCCATACGACGGTCGTCGCGTCCCGACGATCCCGACTGACGCAGCAGCGTGGGACCGACCCCGAGGTCAGTCCTTCTTCATCTTCTCGTAGATCTTCTTGCACTTCGGGCACACCGGGGACCCGGGCTTCGGCGACTTGGTCACCGGGAACGTCTCACCGCACAGCGCGACGACGTGGGTCCCCATGACGGCGCTCTCGGCGATCTTGTTCTTCTTGACGTAGTGGAAGAACTTCGGCGCGTCGTCGTCGGTGGTCTCCTCGGTGTCGACGTCCGGGCGTTCGATCGTCTGGGTTCCCATGAAGGACATTGTGCCTGATCGCGACGCCACGGCAGCACTGTCGTGGCGACCGGATCGGATTCGCTGCGCGGGGCGTGCCATCAGCGACGATGCGCTGGTGAACGGAAAGTGCAACAGTGGAGTACGTGGCACATGACGAGGCACGCGAAGCGATCCTGATCACCCAGGCGCAGCCGTCCCAGGAGGACCAGCAACGGGCGCGGGTACGTCGCTACCTGAGCCTGATGGCCTTCCGCGTACCGGCGCTCGTCATCGCAGGCATCGTCTACGGCGCCACGTCGAACGGGCTGCTGGCACTGGCCGTCATCGCGCTGTCGATCCCGCTCCCATGGGTCGCGGTCCTCATCGCCAACGACCGGCCCCCGCGCGAGAAGGGAGAGGTGCGGCGGTACAAGTGGTCCGGCGATCGGGACGATCCCGCGCTCTCCGCCTCGCACCACCGTGAACTGCGGACCCACGAGACGAGCGAGTTCGACTCCCCCGACTTCGGCACCGCACACGTCGACGACGCCGACTTCGACACCCGGAGGACGCGGACCACCCGCGGGCACACCGACGACGCCCGGTGACCCCCACCGGCCCGGCCGTCACGCCGATCGACGGTCTGACCGCGCTCGCCCCGAGGCTGCGCACGTCGTTCCTGGCACATCGGTTCGACGCCGACGGCGTTCTCGACCTGCTCGGCGCCGACGTCCACGCGGCGCTGGGTCGCGGTGAACCCGTTCCCGTGCGTCGTGCCTGCTCGGACGCCGGCGAACTGGGGACCCTGGTCCGACTGTTCCTCGTCCACGACGCGATCGGGCGAGGCGAGGCCCGTTCCGCGCTCGGCGTCGACCCGGACGAGGCCGTCGCCGCAGGACTCCTCGACGTCGACGGCGACGACGTGCGCGCCGCCGTCGACATCCGACCACTGGACGCCGGGCACGGGACCCGGTGGATGGCCTCCGACATCGACGGCTCCATGCGCCCGGTCGACATCGCCACCGACCACGTCCTCGGCGTCGGACACGCCTCCCTGTCGCTGCTGCGCGCCACCGTCCCCGCCCACGGGACCGTGCTCGACGTCGGCACGGGATGCGGGGTGCAGGCGGTGCACGCCCTCGCAGGTGCCGACCACGTCACCGCCACCGACATCACCGACCGTTCCCTCGCGATGGCGCGCGCGACCATGGCGCTCAACGAGTTCGGCGACGACCGGGTGGATCTGCTGCGGGGCTCCTGGTTCACGCCCGTGGCGGGCCGACGGTTCGACCGTGTCGTCGCCAACCCGCCGTTCGTCGTCGGACCGCCGACGGTCACCCACAGCTACCGCGACTCCGGACTCGACCTGGACGGCGCGAGCGAGATCATGGTCTCCGGTGTCGCCGAGCACCTCGCCGACGACGGCATCGCCTGCATGCTCGCCTCCTGGGTCGTGACCGGCGACGACTGGCGCGACCGCGTCGCGTCCTGGGTCCCCGATCACGGGGTCGACGCCTGGGTCGTCCAACGCGACGTCGCCGATCCCGCCCTCTACGTGGGCACCTGGCTGCGCGACGCCGGGCACGACCCGAGGACCGGCCGCGGCGCGGCGATGGCCTCCGACTGGCTCGACCACCTCGAACGGTCGGGGGTCCGGGGCATCGGGTTCGGCTTCGTCTTCATGCGGGCCACCGGCGAGGCCACCGACCTCCTGGCCGAGGAACTGTCGCACGCGCTCGACGACCCCCTGGGCGACGAGGCGCTGGCATACCTGCACCGCGTCGCGTGGCTCCGCGACCACGATGTGCTCGCCGCGCGCCTGACCGCCGCGCCCGACGTCGCTCTCGACCGTGTCTGGACCCCGCCGGCCTCGACCGACGGTGACCCGTGGATCGAGGTCGCGACCCGACTCGTCCGCACCGGCGGCCCGCGGTGGTCCCACGACGTCGACGACCGGGTGGCCGCCCTGGTCGCCGGACTGCGCCGCGACGGGCTCCCCGTCGCCGATGTCGTCGATCTCCTCGGCGCCGCACGGGGCGAGGAGATCGACCCCGCCTCGGTCGCCGATGTCGTCGCCGGCCTCGTCCGTCACGGGCTCCTCGTCCCGGCCTGAGTGCCGCGCGGCGAGCTCTCTTATCAACTTCTCAGATCGACCGTGGGATCTGCGCAGGTCAGCGCACCTCTCGCCGAGTAAGTGAACAAACTCTCCGGGAACTAATACCGGGGCGGTCGCCGTTGTACCGGGTGTAGACGCCACGCTCGCGAGGAGGCCGCAATGCCCAGCACCACCGCTCCGATCCGCCCGTCGGACACGCCGCGCCCGCAGATGACCGACGCCGACCTCGACGCGCAGAGCCCCGCCGCCGACCTGGTCCGTGTCTACCTGAACGGGATCGGCCGCACGGCCCTGCTCAACGCCGAGCAGGAGGTGGAACTGGCCAAGGCCATCGAGGTGGGCCTGTACGCCAAGCACGTGTTGGCGACCAAGAAGCGGCTGTCGGCGACCAAGAAGCGTGACCTGGCCCAGCTCGTCCGCGAGGGCGAGTCCGCCCGCGCGCACCTGCTCGAGGCCAACCTGCGTCTCGTCGTGTCGCTGGCGAAGCGCTACACCGGGCGCGGCATGCCGCTGCTGGACCTCATCCAGGAGGGCAACCTCGGCTTGATCCGCGCGATGGAGAAGTTCGACTACGCCAAGGGCTTCAAGTTCTCGACCTACGCGACCTGGTGGATCCGGCAGGCGATCACCCGCGGCATGGCCGATCAGAGCCGCACCATCCGCCTGCCCGTCCACCTCGTGGAACAGGTGAACAAGCTGGCCCGGATCAAGCGCGAGCTGCACCAGCAGCTCGGACGTGAGGCCACCGATGACGAGCTCGCCGCAGAGTCCGGCATCCCGGCCGAGAAGATCGCCGATCTGCTCGACCACAGCCGCGACCCGGTGAGCCTGGACATGCCGGTCGGATCCGACGAGGAGGCGCCGCTGGGCGACTTCATCGAGGACGCCGAGGCCACGTCGGCCGAGAGCGCCGTGATCGCCGGTCTGCTGCACACCGACGTCCGGTCGGTGCTGTCGACGCTCGACGAGCGCGAGCAGCAGGTGATCCGCCTGCGGTTCGGTCTCGACGACGGCCAGCCGCGCACACTCGACCAGATCGGCCGGCTGTTCGGCCTGTCACGCGAGCGCGTCCGTCAGATCGAGCGTGAGGTCATGGTGAAGCTCCGCCAGGGCGACCGCGCCGACCGTCTGCGCGCCTACGCCAGCTGACCCACTCCGATCAACTCAGACGTCTCGGCCCGGTGTCCGTCCTCGACGGCACCGGGCCGAGTCGTATCCGGCCCCAGACGACCGTTGCACCGTCGTGCGCGGCGAGGACCGGGTCGAGGACGAGTTCCCGCACCTCCGGCAGGTCGTCGGCGAGCGCCGACACCCGGACCAGCAGATCGCGCAGCGCAGTGCGATCAGCCGCGACCTGACCCCGGTATCCCGTCAGCAGCGGCGCCGCCCGCGGAGCTGACAACAACTCGTCGGCGTCGACGGTGGTCAGCGGTACCGCGCGGTGGGCGTGGTCGCCGAGCAGTTCGAACGTCGGTCCGGCGAGACCGAACGAGATGAGCGAGCCCAGTGACGGGTCGTCGCGGACCCGCACCACCACCGGGACTCCGCGCGGGGCCATCTGCTGCACGTGGAGCACCCGTTCGCCGGTGAGGGCGCACAGATCCGCGAACGCGGCGCGAACGGCGTCCGGGCCGGGGAGGTCCAGGCGGGCGCCCTCACCGTCGAGACGGCCCCGCCACGTCTCCGAGACGGCTTTGACGACCACCGGGTACCCGATCTCGTCCGCCGCGCGGACCGCCTCCTCGGCACTGTCGACCGGACGGAACGGGGCCACGACCACCCCGTAGCACCCCAACAGATCCGCGGCGGTCGCGTCGTCGAGGACGCGGTCGTCGTCGCCGTGTCCCACCGAGTCCCCCCATTCGGCCGCGACGACAGCGCGCGCACGGTCGATGTCGAGGTCGTCCGGTCGCGCCACCTCGGTCTCGGGCCGGGCGCGCCATCGCGAGTACCGCCAGGCACGTCCGACCGCGGCCGCGGCCCGCTCCGGGCCCGGGTAGGACGGCACCGACCCCCGTCCCGCGACGCCGTCGTCGAAGACGGTGAGCGCGTCGGGGATCCCCTCGACGCCGAGGAACGTCGACACGACGGTCTTCCCGCAGTCGCGGGCGGCGCCGACCAGCGCACGGGCGTAGCTCTCGGCACCGACCGCGACAGGCGGGACGAACACCGCGATCACCGCGTCGACGCCGTCGTCGCCGGTGGCCGCACGGACGGCCGCGCCGAACTCGTCGACGCCGGCACCGGGCCCGAGGTCGGTCTGCGCGACCACGGTGAGCCCGAACGGCTCCCCCGCGCTCGCTGCGAGCACACCCAGGACCGTGGAGTTCCCGACCACCGCGACGCGCGGTCCGGCGGGCAGCGGCTGGTGGGCGAGCACCGTCGCGCAGTCGAAGAGGTCGGCGATCGTGTCGACCTGGATCACACCGGACTGCTCGAGGACGGCACGCGCGCTCTCGTCGTCGATGCCGGAGTCGCTGCGGATCTGGGAGGGGGCGACCGCGGTGCGACCGGCCTTCACGGCGACGATCGGCTTGTTGCGCGACACCCGTCGCGCCAGTCGGGAGAACTTGCGCGGGTTACCGAAGCTCTCCAGGTACAGCAGGATCACGTCGGTCGCGTCGTCGGCGTCCCAGTACTGCAACAGGTCGTTGCCGGACAGGTCGGCGCGGTTGCCCGCGGAGACGAAGGTCGACAACCCCAGTTGGCGGCGGGCGGCGGTGTCGAGTATGGCGATGCCCAGTGCCCCGGACTGGCAGAAGAACCCGACCCGACCCCGGCCCGGCACGCGCGGCGCGAGGGTGGCGTTCAACGCCACGTCGGGGTCGGTGTTGATGACGCCGAGGGCGTTGGGCCCGACGAGTCGCATACCGTGCGCACGGATCTCGTGGACGAGGGTGCGTTGCGCGACCGCACCGGCCGCACCGGACTCGGCGAATCCGGCCGACACCACCACCATCGTCTTGACGTTCTTCGCCAGACAGTCCTGGAGGACGTCGGCGACCGTCTCGGCGGGCACCGCGACGATCGCCAGGTCGACGGGATCGGGGATGTCGCGTACCGATGGGTAGCTGCGGATGCCGCGCACGGCCCGGGCCTCGGCGTTGACCGGGAACACCGGCCCGACGAAGCCGCCGGCGAGGACATTGGCCAACAGGGCGTTGCCGACCTTGCTCGGATCGGTCGAGGCCCCGATGATCGCGACCGACCCCGGGCGCAGCAGGTTGGCGACACTGCGCGCCTCGGAACCGAGTTCGCGGGCGTTGCGGACCGCGAGCAACGCGTCGGTCGGGTCGATGGCGAACTCGACGTGGACCGTCGACCCGTCGAAGCTGCGGCTGAGCTGGTAGCCCGCGTCCCGGAAGACCGACAGCATCGCCCGGTTCTCGGCGAGCACCTCGGCCTCGAACAACGTGAACCCGTTCTCCGCGGCGGCCCCCGCGAGGTGCTCGAGCAGCACCGTCCCCAGGCCGCGACCCTGGTGGTCGTCGGCCACGACGAACGCGACCTCGGCGGCACGGGGACGACCCGCCGCGGCGAGACCCTCGTAGATGCCGACGGCGATGATGCGTCCGCCGAGCACCGCCACGAGCGCCACCCGATCGTGGTGGTCGACGCCGGTCATGTGGGCGACGTCGCGCGCCGACATCTGCGGATACGGCCCGAACCACCGCATGTACCGGGTGCGCTCGGACAACCCGGCGTGGAACGCGACGACGCGGTCGCCGTCGGACGGCGAGATGGGCCGCAGGTGCACCGTCCCCCCGTCGGAGGCCAGCACGTCGGCGCTCCAGTGCCGCGGGAAGGGAGCACCGCTGTCGGAACGACGCGAGGGTGCGCGCCCGTCGCCCCCGCCGCCGCTGCCGCTGCCGCCGTCGTCGTCGTCCGGCGACTCAGTCACGGGGGTCCCCCGCGTCGAGTCCCCGCAGCGGGAACACCGCCGAACGGGTGGCCATGATCGCCGCGTCGGTCGCCTGCTGCAGGTGTGCGGACACACCCTCGGGTGCCTTCTGACCCCAGTTGCCCTCCCAGCGGTCGTATGCGGTCGAGCCACCGTCGCCCATGGTGTCGACGGGTACGTCGGTGGCGAAGTCGGCAGCGACGGTCGCCGCCGCCTGCGCCGCGGACTCCCGCCAGGCGTCGGGCGTCGCGGTGGCCGGGTCGATGTCGCGATCGAGGGCGACCGCCAGGAGATGGGTCCAGCTACGGGGAACCACGTCGACGACGCCGTACCCCCCGCCGCCGACCGCCAGCCACCGACCGTCGCAGTGTTCGTCGGCGAGGTCCCGCATCGCCTGCATCGCGGCGCGCTGACCGTCGACCGTCAGGTGCAGGTCGGTCAGCGGGTCCGCACGGTGACTGTCGACGCCGCACTGGGAGACGATCACCTGCGGCGCGAAGTCGGCGACCATCGACGGGACGACGGCATGGAAGGCTCTGAGCCACAACCGGTCCGGTGTCGCTGGCGGCAGGGCCAGGTTGACCGACGTCCCGCTCGCGTCGCCGTCACCGACCTCCTCGGGGTAGCCCGTGCCGGGGAACAGCGTGGCCGGGTGCTGATGCACCGACACCGTCAACACGCGTGGATCGGCGGCGAACCGTCGCTGTACCCCGTCGCCGTGGTGGGCGTCGACGTCGATGTAGGCGATGCGGTCGAACCCGGCGTCGAGCAGTCTGCCGATGGCGACGGCGCAGTCGTTGTAGATGCAGAACCCCGACGCACGTGCCGGGAGGGCATGGTGCATCCCGCCGCCGATGTTCACCGCACGCCGTACGTCGCCCCGCGCGATCGCGTCGGCCGCCGCGACGGTCCCACCCACGATGAGCGCGGCCGCGTCGTGCATCGAGCCGAAGACCGGGTTGTCGGTGGAGCCGAGACCGAAGATCCGCTCCGCCACCTGCGGCGACCAGCCGGGGACGGCCTGCCCGGCAGCGACCAGTCCGGCCTCGCGGACCGCGGTGATGTACTCGGCCCGGTGCACGGTCCGCAGCAGCGAGTCGTCGGCGATGCTCGGCGCGTGGGTCGTGACGTCGTCGAGCAGTCCGAGACCCCGTGCGAGACCCATCGTCAACGCCAGCCGGATGGGGTTCATCGGGTGCGTGGGGGTCCACCGGTAGGCCAGGAGATCGTCACCCCACACGACGAGGGTGTCCTCGACGCGCCCGGCCGTACCGCGGCGCGCGCCGGCTCCGGTCGTCATGGTCCCAGCCTAACGGCGTGCCCGGGCTCGGCGGCCCTCCTCCGCGGAGGTCGAGACGGTAGCCTGTCGTGCGAGAACCCGCCGCACCCGACAACCGCGGCGCAGGGACTGCGACGGAGGAACAAGCATCGTGAACGACCTGGTGGACACCACCGAGATGTACCTGCGCACGATCTACGACCTCGAGGAAGAGGGCATCGTCCCGCTGCGCGCCCGGATCGCCGAGCGACTCGAGCAGAGCGGCCCAACGGTCTCGCAGACCGTCGCCCGAATGGAACGGGACGGCCTGTTGCGCGTCGCCGGCGACCGGCAGCTGGAGTTGACCGACCGCGGCCGCACCCTGGCGATCTCGGTGATGCGCAAGCACCGTCTCGCCGAACGGTTGCTCGTCGACGTCATCGGGATGCCGTGGGAGGACGTGCACGCCGAGGCCTGCCGCTGGGAGCACGTGATGAGCGAGAACGTCGAGCGGCGCCTGCTCGAGGTGCTCGACCACCCCACCACCTCGCCGTACGGCAACCCCATCCCCGGCCTCGAACTGCTGGGCGTCGAGACGACGGGACACGCCGCTGTCGCGACGCGCCTGTCCGACCTCCCCGAGGGCGAGCCGGTCGCGGTCATCGTCCAGCGACTCTCCGAGCACGCCCAGGAGGATCCGGAACTCATCGCACGGTTGCGCGAGGCCGGCGTCGTGCCCGACGCGCGGGTGACGGTGACCAACGAACACGGGGCGGTCACCATCAACACCCCCGGCCACGAAGGACTGCGCCTGTCGGCGGAGATGGCGCACTCGGTCCAGGTCGAGAAGGTCTGAGCCGGGTGAGACTGCTCGTCACCGGCGGTGCCGGCTACGTCGGGAGTGTCTGCGCCCGCGTGCTGGTCGAGGCAGGGCACGACGTCACCGTCGTGGACAACCTGACGACCGGCAACCGCGACGCCGTCCCGGACGGCGCACGGTTCGTCGAGGGTGACGTGAGCGCGGTCGCCGAGGGCGTCCTGGCCGACGGCGATGTCGACGGGGTCCTGCACTTCGCGGCGCAGTCGCTCGTCGGCGAGTCCGTCGAGGCGCCCGAGAAGTACTGGTACGGCAACGTCGTCGAGTCGCTCGCCCTCCTCGAGGCGATGCGCCGCACCGGGACCCCGCGCCTGGTCTTCTCCTCGACGGCGGCCACCTACGGGGAGCCGGACGCCGTGCCGATCGTCGAGTCGGCGCCGACGCGTCCGACCAATCCGTACGGCGCCACCAAGTTGGCGATCGACCACGCGATCAGCTCGTACACCGTCGCCCACGGTCTCGCGGCGATCAGCCTGCGCTACTTCAACGTCGCCGGGGCCTACGGCGGCGCCGGGGAGAACCGACGCGTCGAGACCCACCTCATCCCGATAGTGCTGCAGGCCGCGCTCGGCCACCGCGGCGCGGTGAAGATCTTCGGCACCGACTACCACACCGACGACGGCACCGCGGTCCGCGACTACATCCACGTCCACGACCTCGCGCAGGCACATGCGCTCGCGCTCGAGGCCGCGGTGGCGGGCCGCCACGCCGTCTACAACCTCGGCAGCGGCGCCGGGTTCTCCGTGCGTCAGGTCATCGAGACGTGCCGCGAGATCACGGGCATCGACATCCCCGTCGAGGAGGCGCCGCGCCGCGCCGGCGATCCCGCGGTGCTGATCGCCTCGAGCGACAAGGCGATCGACGAGTTGGGCTGGCAGCCGGTCGACACCGCGCTGCCCACCATCGTCACCGACGCCTGGGAGTTCACCCGTACGCTCGGCGACCGCGCCCACTCCGCGGCGGGCTGACCGCTCGCCCGGATCGGTCAGGCACCGGGTTCCAGCAGGTCCGGCAGCGAGGGCGGCATCACCACCCCGAGATCGTCGGCGACCCCGAGCGACGTCTGCAGCAGCCCGGTCAGCATCGACGGCGGCAGCCCCGCCTGCAGCGACTGGTCGAGCAGACCGGCCATGGAGTGGCTCGGGAACGCCGCGAGCGCCGCGTCGAGCGCGATGCCGGCGAACGCGCCCTCCCCGCGCGCGTAGTACCAGTGCGCCAGCAGTGTCGCGGCGTCGGCACGCGACCGTCCTCGGCATCGTCGGGTCAGTTCGGTCCACAACGCCCCGGCCTCCTCGGCGTGCACGGAGACCGAGAGCGCCAGCAACGCGTCGCGGACACGCGGGACCGCGATCGCGGAGGCGAGGAACTCGACGTGGGCACAGGTGATCTCGCGCGCACCCAGCATCGCGAGCACCGATCGCAGACGGGTGGCGTCGGCACGTCGTGACCCGTTGCGGCCCGCGACGTCGGACGTGCGGTGGTGACGGCAGCCCACGTCGGTGCACGGCGGTGCGGGATCCAGCGCCGCGGCCATGTCCTCCCGTCGGGCGTGGACGGTGGTGCCGGCCGTGACGGCCCGCGCGACTGCTGTCGGTGTCGACGCCGGGTCCGGCAGCACCCCGGTCCAGGCGCCGCGGCCGGCAGCACCGATCACATACCACCGTGCGCCGCATCGGATCTCGTCGACGGCGAGCGCCACGCCCAGGTCGATGTGGCCCAGGCGTGTGTCGATGTCGGCGACGAGCGCCTCCCACCGGGGGTCGTCGGCGGGGACCCGGTCGTCCACGACGATGACGGCGACGCTCGACGCGCGTTCACGGGCCGCGACGGTCACGAGGTGGTCGACGACGTCGCACATCACCGCGGCGGGGCCTCCGTCGCCGTCGAGGACGAGGTCATGGCGCATGGTGATGCCGAGACGCGAACCGGGGCCGCTGAAGCAGACGAGGACGAGCGAGCGGGCGGGGACGAAACCGAGCATGGGTGGGATCGCGGCGATGAGATCACCCGGATCGCGGAGTGTGAGGGTGTGGTGGTCGATGTCCATGCCCCGAAGACTCCGGCACCGCGCCGACCCGACGGGTCGCACCGACCCCCCGAGGCACCGGCTGTGCACAGGACGACTCGGGTCAATAGGAGTCGGCCGCGACGGCCCGCGCGTCGGCCCCGGTGTCGGTGGGGTCGTCGTCCGTCAGCGACCGCGTGACCGCTGGACCGCGGTCGTGAACACCTGGTCGAGCGCGGTCCCGTCGACACGGGCACCGCTGAACGACACATAGGCCGCGTAGACGCGGACGCCGTCGTTCTGGGCGGCGAGGATCGTCGTGGTCTGCGACAGGGTCACCGGGGCACGCCCCGACGTCGAGGTACGACGGAAGGCCGTCGACTGCTGGGAGTCGATCGGGGACGCCGGGAGGATCTCGGCCCGCACCGTCGACCGCACCGCACCCATGTCGACCGTGTAGCTCCCGCAGCGGGACACGGCGTCGGCGATGTCGGCGAGCGGACTCTGCGCGCGGGTGACCACCACGGTGAGGTTGCCGCCGTCGGACGACTGCCCTGTGACCACGACCGTCGACGCGAGGTCGGTGACCAGTTGCGGCGGCATGCAGGACGCCGGTGTGACGGTTCCGCCGTTCGGGCGACCGGACAGGTCGGCGAGTGCGGTGGCGGCCTGCTCCGACGTCAGTCGCGTCGCGGGGTATCCGGCCGGGAACTGCTCCGGCCGGATGGCGAGGCGGTCGATGTCCACCGACGACGAGGACGACGGCGCGGCCACGGGGTCACCGTCGATGCTCTGCGCGCACCCTGCGGCCACCAGCGCGACGGCGACGGTGGCGAGCAACGCACGAGCAGGACGAGGCACGATCACACGGGCCACTCTGCCACCGCCGGCCCCCCGGTCGCTCGACCGACACCCGCTCAGCTGCCCCGGGCGATCCACTCCTCGAGGTGGGGGGCCTCCTCGCCCACCGACGTCGAGTCGCCGTGACCGGTGCGCACCTCGGTGGCCGGGTCGAGGGTGAAGATCTTGTCGCGGATCGACTCGATGATCGTGGGGAAGCTCGAGAAGGAGCGTCCCGTCGCGCCCGGTCCACCGGAGAACAACGTGTCGCCGCTGAACAGGATCCCCGCCTCCGGCAGGTACAGGCAGCACGACCCCGGCGAGTGTCCCGGGGTGTTGATGACGACGAGTTCGGTGCCCGCGACGGCGATGCGCTGTCCGTCGGAGAGGTCGACGTGGTCGGCGTCGGGGTGGGTGTCGCGCCAGAGCATGTCGTCACCGGGATGCAGCAGCACCGGGGCGTCGAGACGCTGCGACAGCTCCGGCGCGACCGTGACGTGGTCGTTGTGTCCGTGCGTGGCCACGATCGCCCGCACCCTGCGGCCGTCGACCTTCTCGACGATCGGGTCGGCCGCGTGCGCGGCGTCGATCACGATCACCTCGTCGTCGTCGCCGACGATCCAGATGTTGTTGTCGACGTCCCAACTGCCGCCGTCGAGTTCGAACGTCCCGGAGGTGACGACGTGATCGACCCGGATGCTCACAGGATCACCACCGACCGGAGCACCTCGCCGGCCTCCATCTTGTGGAAGGCGGACTCGACGTCGTCGAGCGAGATCCGCTCGGAGACGAACTTGTCCAGCGGCAGCCGCCCCTGCTGGTGCAGGTCGACGAGCATCGGGAAGTCCCGCTCGGGCAGGCAGTCGCCGTACCAGGACGACTTCAGCGCCCCACCGCGGGAGAAGAAGTCGACCAGAGGCATCTCGAGACGCATCTCAGGGGTGGGGACGCCGACGAGGACCACGGTGCCGGCGAGATCCCGAGCGTAGAACGCGGTCTCGTAGGTCTCCGGCCGGCCGACCGCGTCGATGACGACATCGGCGCCGTTGCCGTCGGTGAGCTCCTGGACGGCGGCGACGACGTCGTCGACCTGGGACCCGTCGATGGTGTGGGTCGCGCCGAGATCGGTCGCCCACGCCAGCTTCCGGGGGTCGCGATCGACGGCGATGATCGTCGACGCACCCGCCAGACGTGCACCGGCGATCGCCGCGTCGCCGACACCACCGCACCCGATGACGGCGACACTGTCGCCGCGTCCGACCGCGCCGGTGTTCATGGCGGCACCGAGGCCGGCCATCACACCGCAGCCGAGCAGGCCCGCGACGGCCGGATCGGCGTCGGGTGCGACCTTGGTGCACTGGCCCTCGTGGACCAGGGTCTTCTCCGCGAAGGCGCCGATCCCGAGCGCCGGGGTCAGCTCGGTGCCGTCCTCGAGCGTCATGGGGACGCTCGCGTTGTGGGTGTCGAAGCAGTACCAGGGACGGCCGCGCTTGCATGCCCTGCACTGTCCGCAGACGGCGCGCCAGTTGAGGACGACGAAGTCACCCTCGGCGACGTGGGTGACCTCCTCGCCGATCTGCTCGACGACACCGGCGGCCTCGTGGCCCAGGAGGAACGGGTACTCGTCGTTGATCCCGCCGTCGCGGTAGGCGAGGTCGGTGTGGCACACACCGCAGGCCTGGATCCGCACCACGACGTCGCGGGGTCCGGGGTCGGGGATGACCACGGTCACCACCTGCGTCGGCTCTTTCGTCGACAGGGACACGACACCTCGTACCTGCTGCGGCATGCTCTCCGGCGTCCTCTCGGTTCGGGTCTACGGCGCGCGTATGCGCACATGTCGATCCTTCCATGCGTCACCGCGGGGATCGCCACAGCGGGTGAGCCGTGTCACTGCATGTGGGCCGGGTTGCCCCCTCGCCGCCCGGAACACCTGGGGAGGGTGGGATCGTTGTAACTCCCGAGACGACGAATGAGGAGTGGTGATGGACGAGGAATCCACGCTCTACGAGTTGGAGTTCCCCGTACCCCACGTCAACGGCGACGAGGGTGACGGGCCGGTGCTGGTGCACGCCCTGGAGGGCTTCGCCGACGCCGGGCACGCGGTGGCCCTGGCGGCCGAGCATCTCCGCGACAGCCTCGACTCGGAACTGGTGGCGACGTTCTCCTCCGACGAGCTGATCGACTACCGGTCGCGTCGGCCGACGATGGTGTTCTCCGGACAGGAGTTCACCGACGTCGAGATGCCGGCGCTGACCATCCATGCCGTCCGCGACAACGCCGGGCGTCCGTTCCTGCTCCTGGCGGGGGCCGAACCCGATCTGCGCTGGGACCACTTCGTCGAGGCGGTCCGCCGCCTGTCGGACCACTTCCAGGTCTCGTCGGTGGTGGGACTGAACGCGATCCCGATGGCGATCCCGCACACCCGACCGCCGACGGTGACCGCACACGGTTCCGCCCCGGAGATGCTCGGTGACCTGCCACGGTGGGGCAGTCCGCTGAAGATCCCGGGCAGCGCGTCGATGCTCATCGAGCTGCGGATGGCCCAGCACGGGTACGCGACGGCCGGCCTGTCGGTGCACGTGCCGCACTACCTGTCGCAGGCGAAGTACCCCGCCGCATCGGCGACGCTCATCGAGTCGCTGGCCACGGTCACAGGGCTCGACCTCCCCGTCGGCGCCCTGGAGAACGCGGCGTCGACCGTCCGCACGCAGATCGACGCTGAGGTCTCGGGGAACGCCGAGGTGGAGGCCGTCGTGTCGGCGTTGGAGACCCAGTACGACGCGGTCACCGGTCGCGCCGAACAGGCGCCGTCGCTGCTCGCGTCCGACGAGTCGCTGCCCAGCGGAGACGAACTCGGGGCCGAGCTGGAGGAGTTCCTCGCCCAGGCGGCCGCCGGTGGCGACGCGAGCGCCGCGTCCCAGGACGACACACCCGACGACGGGTCGGACGAGGACCCCTCGGCGGGTGACGACCGGCCCTAGGTGACCACCACCGCCGCCTCGACGGCGCCCCTGTCGCGCCTGCCCGACGGCCCCGACGACGCGTTCGACTCCGTCACGGAGTGGGTGGTGTCGCGGGGTCTCTCGTTGTACCCCGCGCAGGAGGAGGCGTTGCTGGAGCTCGTCGGTGGCGCCCACGTCATCCTCTCGACGCCGACGGGGTCGGGGAAGTCGTTGGTGGCGACCGGCGCCGCCCAGTTCGCCCGCACCCGCGGCGAGCGCACCTTCTACACCGCGCCGATCAAGGCCCTCGTCAGCGAGAAGTTCTTCGACCTGTGCGCGGTGTTCGGCGCGGAGAACGTCGGCATGATGACCGGCGACGCCACCGTCAACGCCGGTGCCCCGATCGTGTGCGCGACGGCCGAGATCGTCGCGAACCTCGCACTCCGACACGGCGCCGACGCCGACATCGGTCTCGTCGTGATGGACGAGTTCCACTACTACGGCGACCCCGACCGCGGGTGGGCGTGGCAGGTCCCGCTCATCGAGTTGCCGCGGACCCAGTTCCTCCTCATGTCGGCCACACTCGGTGAGATCGACTTCTTCGTCGACGACCTCACCCGCCGCACCGGCCGCCCCACCGCGTCGGTCACCGGGACCCAACGCCCGGTGCCGCTGGAGTTCTCCTACGTCGTGACGCCGGTGCACGACACGATCGAGGCGCTCATCGAACGAGGCCGCGCACCGGTCTACGTCGTGCACTTCACCCAGGCGT
Source organism: Williamsia sp. SKLECPSW1 (assembly GCF_054332755.1). Taxonomy (NCBI): domain Bacteria; kingdom Bacillati; phylum Actinomycetota; class Actinomycetes; order Mycobacteriales; family Nocardiaceae; genus Williamsia; species Williamsia sp. SKLECPSW1. The sequence goes on from NZ_JBTGLI010000002.1 coordinate 489,116, forward strand.
CGGCGGTGGAGCGGGCGCAGGCACTGCTGTCGGCGACACTCCTCGACCGCGCGGGCAAGGATGCGGTCGCAGAGGCGCTCGGTGACTTCCGATTCGCGTCCGGCTTCGGGTCGACGCTGTCGAAGCTGCTGCGCGCGGGCATCGGGGTGCACCACGCGGGGATGCTCCCCCGCTACCGACGTCTCGTGGAGCGACTGGCACAGCAGGGTGTGCTGCGGGTCGTCGCCGGCACGGACACCCTGGGCGTCGGGATCAACGTCCCCATCCGCACGGTCCTGTTCACCGGGCTCACGAAATACGACGGCACGCGCACCCGTCATCTGCAGGCTCGCGAGTTCCACCAGATCGCCGGACGAGCCGGACGCGCCGGATACGACGACCGCGGCTACGTCGTGGTCCAGGCGCCCGATCACGAGGTCGAGAACGCGCGCCTGCTCGCGAAGGCCGGCGACGATCCCAAGAAGCTGAAGAAGATCCAGCGCAAGAAGCCACCGGACGGGTTCGTCTCCTGGGGGCAGCCGACGTTCGACCGGCTCGTCGGCGCGGCACCCGAGCCGCTGCGGTCCCACTTCCGGGTGAGCACCGCGATGCTCGTCGACGTCATCGCCCGGCCCGGGCCGTGCTTCCCGGCCATGCGTCACCTGCTGGAGGACAACCACGAACCGCGCGTCCGGCAGCGCAGGCACATCCTGCGGGCGATCGACATCTACCGGGGGTTGCGGACGGCCGGCCTCGTGGAGACCACCGATCCCGACCCCAGCGGCGCCACCGTCCGTCTGACGGCCGAGCTGCCGGCCGACTTCGCACTGTCGAACCCGTTGTCGTCGTTCGCGATCGCCGCGCTCGAACTGCTCGACGTCGACAACCCCGACTACACGCGCGACGCGCTGTCGGTGATCGAGTCGATCGTCGAGGACCCGCGCCCGGTGCTGCGGGCCCAGCAGAACGTCGCCCGCGCGGCAGCCGTCGCGGAGATGAAGGCCGACGGCCTCGACTACGAGGAACGGGTGGCGCGGGTCGAGGAGATCACTCACCCGAGACCCCTCGACGAGCTCCTCGAGGGCGCCTACGAGATCTACCTGCGGGGGCACCCCTGGGTGGCCGACACCCGACCGTCACCGAAGTCGGTGGTGCGCGAGATGCTCGACCACGCCGACGGTTTCGGCGATGTCGTCGCCCGTCTGTCGCTCGCACGCAGCGAAGGTGTGCTGCTGCGGTACCTCACCGACGTCTATCGGATCGCGCGTCACGGGGTGCCGCCGGACCGTCACACCGACGAGTTCGACGACGTCGTGACCTGGCTCGGCCACGTGGTGCGTTCCACCGACTCGAGCCTCATCGACGAGTGGGAGCAGCTCACCTCGGGGGATCCGTTGTCCCCCACCACGCCACCGCCGGCCCCACCCGGACCCGATCGTCGCGCGTGGCGGGTCCACCTGCGCAACCACATGTTCGCGATCGTCACCGCCTTCGCGCGCGAGGACGAGGCGACGCTGGCGCGGATGCACCCCGAGGTCGACTGGCCGACGGCGCTCGACGACTACTTCGACGAGTACGACGACATCGGGACCGGTCCGCAGGCCCGGAGCCCGCACCTGTTCACCGTCGACGACACCGTCGACCCGTGGACCGTCCGGCAGACCCTCGACGACCCGCGCGCCGACCACGGGTGGGCCGTCACCGGCCGTGTCGAGCAACCACCGGCCGACGACCCCGATGCATTGCCCCGGGTGGTGGACGTCGAGATCGTCGCCGGCTGACGCCCGATGTTCAGTCGCCGATCTCGGAGAGCGCGGCGTGGAACCGCGACGCCATCTCCCCGACCTGCTCGGTCGTCATGATCAACGCGGGCGACACCTGGAGGGCACCTGCCCCGGCCACGCGGGTGGAGACCCCGTGCCGCCGCAGGGCGGCGACGGCCCGCGGTCCTGCGGACGGGTCGGCGAGCTGGACACCCGCCACGGCCCCCACGCCGCTGCGCACCTCCGACACCGCGGGCAGGTCCGCAAGGTGGCCGAACGCCGCGTGGAGGTCGTCCTGGAGCCGCAGCGCCTCGTCGAGGAGACCCTCCGACTCGACGATGTCCAGGTTCGCCATGGCGGCCGCTGCCGCACCCGCGTGCCCGCCGTAGGTGTAGCCGTGGCGCCACCACACGCCGCCGGAGAAGAACGGCTCGGCGACGTGCGGCGCGACGAACAGTGCCCCCATCGGCACATAGCCCGACGTCAGGCCCTTCGCGGTCGTCATCATGTCGGGCTCGAGCTCGAACCTCGCCGAGGCGAACCACGAGCCACCGATCCTCCCGAACCCGGTGACCACCTCGTCGGCCACGAAGAGGACGTCGTGCTCGCGACAGATGTCCCGGACCTCCTGCAGGTACCCGGGGGGCGGCGGGTAGATCCCACCCGCTCCGATGACCGGCTCGCAGAAGAAGGCCGCGATCGACTCGGCACCGACGCGCTCGATCAGTCCCAGCAGGCTCTTGGCGTCGTCGAAGTCGACCGTGGCGGCGTCGCTCATCAACGTGCCGTAACCCTCGCGGTTCGGCGGCAGGCCCGACAGCGCGGTCCCTGCGACGTGCATGCCGTGGTACGCCTTCGTCCGGCCGACGATGATCGTCTTCTCGGCCCGACCCATCTCGTGCCAGTACCGCCGCGCCAGCTTCGCGGCCGAGTCGACCGAATCGCTGCCGCCGGAGGTGAAGAAGACCTTGCTGCCCGGGATCGGCGCGAGGCCGCCGAGTCGGTCGGCGAGATCGATGGTGACCGCGGGCATCACGTCACCGAATCCCGACACGTGCGCCACCGTCCGCAACTGCGCGGCGACCGCATCCGCGATCGCGGCACGCCCGTGACCGACATTGGTGAACCACAGACCGGCGGTGGCGTCGATGTACTCACGCCCGTGGGTGTCGGTGATGCGGGTGCCCGAACCGCTCGCGATGGCGAAGGGCCCGCTCTCGCCGACCGCGCCCATGTCGGCGAAACCGTGCCACAGAGTCGACGTCATGGACTCATCATGCCCGCCGGGGCGGAGGCCATCGACCGGGGGCGAATATCCTGAGGAGACCATGCCCGAGCAGTCCGCACGTCCGGCGCGCCGTTCGCGACGCGGCCGTGGTCGACCCCGGGGTGACCGCGATGCGGCCCCGGGCCGACCCGACCCCGACGCCGTACCCCTCCCCGTCGCCGACGACGACGTGACGATCGTCCCCGTCCCCGTCGCCGACGACGACGTGACGATCGTCGACGCCCATCGGCTCCGACACCGCGCCCGGCGCGCCCGCACCGACGACGACCGCGCCCGGTTGCAGCGTGACGCCGACCGCGCCGTCGAGCGACTGACCCGACGACGTTCCCTGGTCCCGGCGATCACGTACCCCCCGGAACTGCCCGTGTCCGCGGCGCGCGACGAACTGCGGGACGCCATCGCGGCGCACCAGGTGGTGGTCGTCGCCGGCGAGACCGGATCCGGGAAGACGACCCAGTTGCCGAAGATCTGCCTCGAACTCGGGCGGGGTGTGCGGGGCTCGATCGGCCACACCCAACCACGCCGCATCGCAGCACGGTCGGTCGCTGCGCGCATCGCCGAGGAGACCGGTACCGAACTCGGTGCGGCCGTGGGCTACGCGGTACGTTTCGACGACCGCGCGACTGCGGACACGCTCGTGAAGGTGATGACCGACGGCATCCTGCTCGCCGAACTGTCCCGGGACCGGCTGCTCCGCGCCTACGACACGATCATCGTCGACGAGGCGCACGAACGCAGCCTCACCATCGACTTCATCCTCGGCTACCTCAAGCAACTGCTGCCGCGTCGACCCGACCTGAAGGTCATCATCACCTCCGCGACGATCGATCCCGGCCGTTTCGCCGAGCACTTCGCCACCGACGACGCCCCGGTTCCGGTGATCTCGGTGTCCGGGCGCACCTTCCCCGTCGAGGTGCGCTACCGCCCGCTCGTGGTCGAGTCCGACGGGGACGGGTCGAACGGCGACGGACCCGACCATCTCGATCTCGACCAGATCCAGGGCATCACGGCCGCGGTGAGTGAGCTGCGCCGCGAGGGCCCCGGTGACGTCCTCGTCTTCCTCGCCACCGAGCGCGAGATCCGTGACACCGCGGACGCACTGCGCCGATCCCATCCCGACGAGGAGGTGCTCCCCCTCTACTCGCGTCTGTCGACCGGTGAACAGAACCGCGTGTTCTCGCGTAGCTCGGGACGGCGGATCGTGTTGTCCACCAACGTCGCCGAGACATCGTTGACCGTCCCCGGCATCCGCTACGTCGTCGACGTCGGCACCGCCCGCATCTCGCGGTACTCGACCCGCACCAAGGTCCAACGCCTCCCGGTCGAACCCGTCTCGCAGGCGTCGGCGCGACAGCGTTCCGGTCGATGCGGCCGCGTCGCCGACGGCATCTGCATCCGGCTGTACTCCGAGGACGACTTCGAGGCGCGCCCGGCGTTCACCGACCCGGAGATCCTGCGTACCAACCTGGCCTCGGTCATCCTCACCATGGCCGACCTCGACCTGGGGGACGTGGCGCGGTTCCCCTTCATCGATCCTCCTGACACCCGCGCCATCCGCGATGGTGTCGGGCTGCTCGAGGAGCTCGGCGCGCTGCGCGGGCGCGGCGACGACCGCACCCTCACCCCCGTCGGTCGCGACATCGCGAGCCTGCCCATCGAACCCCGATGGGCGCGGATGGTCGTCGCCGCACACGAGCAGGGTGTCCTCTACGAGGTGCTGGTCATCGTCGCGGCGCTGTCGTTGCCGGACGTGCGTGAGCGCCCCGCGGAGCACCGGCAGGCCGCCGACGAGATGCACGCGCGGTTCACCGTGGCCGGATCGGACTTCCTGTCGATCCTCGCGCTGTGGCGCCACCTCGAGGAGCAACGACGGGAGTTGTCGGGCAATCAGTTCCGACGGCAGTGCGCCAGGGAGTTCCTGCACTGGCTGCGGATCCGGGAGTGGCGGGACCTCGTCGGGCAACTCGAGCGCATCGTCACCGAGAAGGGCTGGACGGTGACGCATCCGTCCGGTGACCACGACGCCGAGCCCTCGCCGGCAGCCGTGCACCAGTCGGTGTTGGCGGGTCTGCTCGGGCAGATCGGGGTACGGGAGGGTGACACCCGCGAGTTCCTGGGCGCGCGGGGGACGAAGTTCGTCGTCTTCCCCGGCTCGGGACTGGCGAAGAAGCCACCCCGGTTCGTCATGGCCGGTGAGGTGGTCGAGACGTCACGGTTGTTCGCCCGCACCGTCGCGGGGATCGAACCGGAATGGGCCGAGCGGCTGGCCGGGGACCTCGTGAAGCGGCAGTACAGCGAGCCGCACTGGTCTGCCAAACGGGGATCGGCGATGGCCTGGGAGCGTGTCACCCTCTACGGGGTACCGCTCGTGACGCGCCGCGCGGTCCCCTACGGCCGGATCGATCCCGAGACCTCTCGTGACCTGTTCATCCGCCGGGCGCTCGTCGAGGGCGACTGGCGGACCCGCCACGAGTTCTTCGCCCACAACCGCGATCTGCTCGACGAGGCGCGCGAGCTCGAGGATCGCGCACGGCGCGGTGATCTCGTGATCGGTGACGACCAGCTCTACGACTTCTACGACGCACGCATCCCGGCCGAGGTCGTCTCGGCGGCCCACTTCGACACCTGGTGGAAGCGCGCCCGCCGGGACGACCCGACGCAGCTCGACCTCACCCGTGACGACGTCACGGACACATCAGCGGTGTCGGCCGGGGAGTTCCCCGACGTCTGGCAACAGGGCGAGGCGCGGTTGCGGCTGGTCTACCGGTTCTCCCCCGGCAGCACCCACGACGGCATCACCGTGCTGATCCCCCGAGAGCTGCTCCCCCGGATCCGCCCCGCCGGATTCGACTGGCTGGTACCGGGACTGCGCGACGACCTCGCGGTCGCCCTGGTCCGCACCCTGCCGAAGTCGGTGCGTCGGCGCCTCGGACCCGCTGCAGACGTCGGCCCGAGGGCGATGGCGGCGCTGACGCCGCGGAGCGAGCCGGTCGCGTCCGGACTGGCGCGCGAGATCACGCGCCTGACCGGAGTTCCCGTCGCCGCGGACGACTTCGACCCGTCTGCGCTGCCACCGCACCTCGCGGTGCGGTTCGCCACCGTCGACGACGACGGCGCCATCCTGACCGAGGCCGCATCACTCGCCGCGCTCCGCGAGACGACGACCCCGCCACGACGCCCGGGCGGCACGCCCGGCGCCACCGCCCGCACACCGGCCGCGCCGACCGTATCCACCTGGACGGCGCAGACGATCGGGGTCCTCGCGCCCGAGGTGACCGAGGTCGTCGCGGGACAGACCGTCACCAGTCACCCGGCGCTGCGGGTCGTCGACGGTGGCGTCACGACAGTCCTCGAGACGACACGCGCTGCGGCCCGCGCGTCGACCCGTCGGGCGATACTCCGCCTCCTCCAGCTGTCCATCCCGCCGCTCAAGCAGTCCGCGACAACGGATCTGCCGGTGGCGCATCGCCTCGCCCTGTCGCAGAGTCCCTACGCCACGCTGGACGCGCTGCTCGCCGACTGCACCCTCGCGGCCATCGTCGACGCGGCGGGATCCGTCGACGACATCCGGGATCCGGATGCCTACGCCGCCCTGCGCGCACGGGTCGCCGGCGTCGCGGGCCGGGACGCGCGCACCATCCTCGCCTCCACCGCGGATGCGATGACGCGTCTGCCGACGATCCATGCCGAACTCGCCCGCCTGGGCGACACCCGCGCGACCCGTGACGTCCGCGAGCAGCTTGCCGAGCTCGTCCACCCGGGGTTCGTCGTCGACACGCCGGCCGACCACCGCCCGCGGCTGAGCGCATACCTCGACGCGGTCGTCGTCCGCCTCCAACGGCTCCCCGCGTCGGCGGCGAAGGACGATCGCGGCATCGACATCGTCGAGAGGGTCGTCGACCACTGGGCGGTGACAGTCGCGCGGTGTTCACCGACACGGCGGGACGCGGTGAACGAGCAGGCGCACTGGCTCGTCGAGGAGTTGCGCGTGGGTGTGTTCGCAGAGCGGATCGGGACGGCGTTCCCGGTGTCGGAGAAACGGGTCCTACGGGCGATCGACGCCCTGGCCGCCTGAGCCGCTGCTCGCACCGACGTGGCCGGCCGCGCGCAGATCGTCGATCTCGCGCTGGAAGTCCTCGACGGACTCGAAGGAGCGGTAGACCGAGGCGAAGCGCAGGTAGGCGACCTCGTCGAGTTCGCGGAGAGGTGTGAGGATCGCCAGTCCCACCTCGTTGCTGGGGATCTCGGCCGAGCCCGACGCCCGCACGGCGTCCTCGACCTGTTGTGCGAGGAGTGCGAGACGGTCCTCGTCGACGGCGCGTCCCTGGCAGGCGCGGCGCACGCCGCGCATGACCTTCTCCCGGGAGAACGGCTCGGTGACCCCGTTGCGCTTGACCACGGCGAGCACGGCGCTCTCGACGGTGGTGAAGCGGCGGCCGCACTGGGAGCATGAGCGGCGCCGACGGATGGCCTGACCCTCGTCGGCCACACGGGAGTCCACGACACGCGTGTCCTCGTGGCGACAGAACGGGCAGTGCATCGCGACGTCCTCGGAAGTCGGCGGGCCGGCGGCGTGAGCAGGTGCCACGGTGCCGGGCGGACCGGGATGATCCGTACCGGCCGAGGATACCGGGGGCCGGGCGGACGCCGACGTGGTCGGGGCCGCGTCGGGCAGCAGGAGAGGCCACTCGACCGTCGACCCGAGCAGTGCGTACATCGTCACCGACCGAGGGGGACGGAGGTGTCAGTGGGCGTAGCGGGGTGCGAGCAGCGGTTGTCCCGGCGTGAGCGCCGATCCCCCCAGGTGGTTCAGCTCACGGATGTCGGCGACGACCTGCGAGACCGGGGCATCCGGCACGGTGCGTGCGGCCAGCGCGCTGAGCGACTCGCCGCCGCGGACGTGGACCACGCTGCTGCCGACCACGTCGGGCGTGTGCTCCGCGGTGATCATCGACCCGCCGACCACGACGGCCCACACCGCCACGGCGAGGGCGAGACCGGCGAGGAGCGCGGCACCCCACCCGACGTGGGCGGGACGGACGGTGCCGCCACGGCCCGACCCGTCGCGGCACGGGGTGCCGACCGGACGCGCGGAGACCGGGGTCCGGCGGTGCGGACGCGCCGTGGACGGGCGGACCGCCGGTGCGGCCGGTGCCACGGCGGCGACGCGACCACCGCGGTGGGACCGGGGATCCGCCGGGTGCCGACGGGCGGTGCGGGGGCCGGCGGGTGCGACGCGGGCGGACCCGCGGGCAGAGGTGACATCGGGGGCCATGAGGGTCGGGCTCATCGCGATCTCCTTCTCGATCAGGCGTTCGAAAGAACGTGTGTTCGAGTTCTACCACGGCACTCCGACAGGGTCGACACACCGTCGAACAAATGTTTGAAAGTCGTGACCCGGTGCACTACGGTCGGGCTACGAGCAGGACAGATGCACGGACGCGACACGAGCACACCGCCGTGATGCGCCGCCACTGCGAAGGAGAGGACACCGTGTCCGACACGACCATCACCCCCGGCGAGACGACCGCCCCCGCCGAGAGCGCACTGACCGAGCGACAGCTCGAGGTGCTGCGCGTCATCCGTGAGTCGGTCCGTGAGCGGGGGTATCCGCCGAGCATCCGTGAGATCGGCGACGCCGTCGGACTGACCTCGACCTCGTCGGTCGCCCACCAGCTGCGCACCCTGGAACGCAAGGGGTTCCTCAAGCGGGACCACAACCGCCCACGGGCGGTGAACGTCCAGGAGAACGATCCCGGCGACGGCGGCGACAGCGGGGCCACCCCGTTGCCGACGCCGACCTTCGTCCCCGTCCTGGGTCGGATCGCGGCCGGCGGGCCGATCCTGGCCGAGGAGGCCGTCGAGGACGTCTTCCCCCTCCCCCGCGAACTCGTCGGCGACGGAGCGTTGTTCCTGCTGCGCGTGGTCGGTGAGTCCATGATCGAGGCCGCCATCTGCGACGGCGACTGGGTCGTCGTCCGTCAGCAGAACGTCGCCGACAACGGTGAGATCGTCGCGGCCATGATCGACGGCGAGGCGACGGTGAAGACCTTCAAGCGCGCCGACGGCCACGTCTGGCTGATGCCGCACAACCCGCAGTTCGACCCCATCCCCGGTGACGACGCGGTGATCCTGGGCAAGGTCGTGACCGTCATGCGGAGGATCTGACCCGACCGCATGTCAGAATGCTGCGCGGGCCCGAGACCGGTCCGTCGACACACAGCAGATCGGACACCGACATGGCGCCCCTCCCCGCCCGCACACCTCCGCTGAGCCTCGACGGCGCAGTCGTGCTCGTCACCGGTGCGGCGGGAGGCATCGGACGCGCCACCGCCCGGGCCCTGTACGACCGCGGCGCCCGACTGGTCCTCGTGGACCTGGAGCTCACGGCCGTGCAGGACGCCGCGCGAGGCATGGACGACTCCAGGGTCGTCTCCCGCTCCGGCGACGTCACGGTCCGGTCCGACCTGGACGAGGCGGTCGCCGCGGCGATCGCACGATGGGGTCGGCTCGACGTCGCATTCGCCAACGCCGGCATCTCGAGCGGGGACACCGCCGACACCGTGGCGAGCGTCGCCGACGGCACGTTCGAGCGGGTGATCGCCGTGAACCTCACCGGGGTGTGGAACACGGTGCGTGCGGCGCTCCCCGCGGTGATCGAGGCGCGTGGACACGTGCTCGTCACCTCCTCGACCTACGCCTACCTGAACGGCATGGTGAACGCGCCCTACGCCGCGACGAAGGCAGCCGTCGAGCAGATCGGACGCGCCCTGCGCGTCGAACTGAGGCATCACGGGGCCACTGCCGGGGTGTTGTATCCGGGGTGGGTTCGGACGCCGATCGCCGATGTGGCGTTCGGGAAGGACTCGCTGGCAACAGATCTCGTCGCCCGCGCGTTCCCGGGTCCGCTACGGCGCCCGATCGATCCCGATCGCGTGGCGACCGCCGTCGCCGCGGGCATCGAGAGCAGGGCGCCACGGATCCAGGTGCCGCGCCGGTGGATCGGCGTCTCGGCGCTGCGGGGTGTCGTCAACCCGGTGTCCGACGCACTGCTCGCGCGCGACACGACGTTGTCCGCACTGGTGGCCCAGGTCGAGAACCGGTCGGGGCGCGTACGGTCTCACCGCTGAGTCGCGGGTCAGCCCTCGAGCGCAGTTGTCGCCGCGGCGCGCGCGTCGGCCGGATCGGCGGTGGCCAGCACGGCCCGGGCCGCTGCTCGGCAGGTCTCCAGTGTCACCCGCCCGAGAGCCGCACCGACCGCGGCCGCGGCCGTCGGGGCACTCGACAGCGACGTGACGCCCATCCCGACGAGGACGCAGGCGAGCAGCGGATCCGCGGCCGCCTCGCCGCACACCCCGACCGGCTTGCCGACCGCTGCGCCGGCGGCGGCCACCCGGTCGATGAGGGTCAGCACGGCGGGCTGCCACGGGTCGGTCAGCGTCGCCAGATCGGCGGACATGCGGTCCGCGGCCATCGTGTACTGCGTCAGGTCGTTCGTACCGATCGACACGAAGTCGACCTCGGCGAGGATCGCCGGGGCGAGCAGGGCCGCCGACGGGACCTCGATCATCACGCCCGCGACGAGACCGCGCTCGCGGACCTGCGCGGCGAACGCGCGTGCCTCGGCGGCGGTGGCGACCATGGGGGCCATCACCCAGGGTGTCGTGCCCGATCGACGCGCGGCCTCGGCGATCGCGTCGAGCTGGTTGTCGAGCAGGGCCGGGTGCAGCCGACCGACCCGTAGGCCCCGCACCCCGAGCGCCGGGTTGGCCTCCGTGCCGGAGTCGACGAACGCCAGTGGCTTGTCGGACCCGGCGTCCAGCGTTCGGATGACGATCTTCGCCGGCTCCGCCGCGGTCGCGAACGCATCGATGACCTCGCCGTAGAGCGCGGTCTGTTCCTCGACGGTGGGCTCCGACGCGCGGTCGAGGAAGGCGAGTTCGGTACGGAACAGGCCGACGCCGGTGACCGGGTGGTCGGTGGCCGAACGCGCGGATGCGCCGTCCTGGACATTGGCGAGGATCGCGACCTCGGTGCCGTCCGCGGTTCGACCGGGGCCGCTCCACCGCGCGATCTCGGCGGCGACACGACGGGAGTCCTCGACGGCCGCTGCCGCCGTGGCGTCGTCGGGCGAGACCGTGATGCGTCCGGTCGCACCGTCGACGAGGACCGTCGATCCCGCCGCGACACCCTCGAGGCCGGACACGGCCACGACGCAGGGGATCCCGAGTTGCCGGGCGATGATCGCCGTGTGGCTGGTGGGACCGCCGAGCCGTGTGACCAGTGCCGTCACCACCGCGGGATCGAGGCCGGAGGTGTCGGCGGGAGCGAGATCGTCGGCACACAGGACGACGGGGTGGTCGGGGCGGGCGATACCCGGCTCCGGCTCGCCCGCCAGTTCCGCGAGCACCCGGTCCCGGACGTCGTGCAGGTCGGTGACCCGCTCGGCCATCAGCCCACCGAGCTTGGTGAAGACGGCCGCGAACTGCTCGGTCGCCGCCACCGCTGCGTTCGGGGCGGGCTCACCCGCACGGATCGCCTGCTGCGCGGCACCCAGCCACCCCCGGTCCTCGGCGAGCGCCGCAGTCGCCGACAGCACCTCGGAGGCGACCCCCGTCGCCGCGGACGCGCGGGCACGCAGGCGGTCGGCGACAGTGGCCGCGGCCGCGACGAAACGCGCGCACTCGGCGTCGACGTCGGCCGGCGGCGTCCCCGGTCCGGGCAACTCCGGTCGCGCACCGGGCCACATCACCGGCGCGTACGCGACGCCCGCGACGACGGGGGTGCCCACGAGCGTGGTGTCGGCGTCCGGGGACGTGGTGGCGGTGCTGTACGCGGTCATGGGATTCACCTCTGGCTGGCGGGCGTGCTGGGGCGGACGCCTGTTGTCGACAGTGTCCCCGGCCTGAGCGGCCGGTTGCTGTGATTCAAATTACAAGAAATGCTTGACTTGTCAACACAGTCAAGCGTAAACAGAAGCGAACCAACACGCAGTACCCACAGAAATCCACATCGGATCTCGACACGGGTGTCAATGACGACAGGAGCCACGGTGTACGCCGAGGAGCGACAGCAGGCCATCGCCGACCAGGTGGCGAGCAACGGCCGCGCGTCGGTGACCGCGCTCGCACGCGAGTTCGCCGTCACCAGCGAGACGGTGCGCCGCGACCTCGCCGCGCTCGAGCGAGCCGGCGCCCTGCGCCGTGTCCACGGTGGCGCGGTGACCGTCGACGCCATCCGGCTCACCGAACTCGACGTCGCCGAGCGCGCCGACTCCCGACCCGACGAGAAGCTCCGCATCGGGGCGGCGGCGTGCCGCTTCATCCCCTCCGACGGAGGGAGTCTCGTCATCGACGCGGGGACCACCACCGTCCAGGCCGCGACCCGCCTCCCCCGCGACCGCGACCTCACCGTGTTCACCAACTCCTTGTCGGTGGCGTCGGCGGTCGCCGAGCACCCCGGGGCCGACCTGTACTTCCTGGGCGGCCGGGTTCGCGGGATCACCCAGGCGGCGGTCGGGTCAGCCCCGCTCACCACGCTCGCCGGCCTCCGCGTGGACGTCGCGATGATCGGTACGAACGGACTGACCGAGGACCACGGACTGTCGACGCCGGATCTCGAGGAGGCCGCGGTCAAGTCCGCGATGATCGCCGCCGCACAGCGGGTCGTCGTCCTCGCCGATTCCACCAAGATCGGTCGCGAGGACCTCCGCAGCTTCGCCCCGATCCACGCCATCGACGTACTCATCACCGACGACGGCATCGACCCCGAGTTCTCCGCTCGGCTGTCCGCCCTGGGTGTCGAGGTCGTGATCGCATGATCGTCACCGTCACGGCCAATCCCAGCCTGGACCGCACCGTGGTGCTGCCCGGTCCGCTCGAGCGCGGGGCGGTCGCCCGCGCGCTCGGCAGCCGCAGCGAACCGGGCGGCAAGGGGATCAACGTGTCCCGCGTCGCCCAGGTCGCGGGTGTCCCGACCACCGCGATCCTCCCGGCACCCGTCGGGGACCCGCTGCTGGTCGCACTCGACGGCGTCGGTCTGCCCTACCGCGCCGTCGACGTCGCGGACGAGGTGCGCACCAACATCACCGTCACCGAGCCCGACGGCACGACGACCAAGCTGAACCTCCCCGGCTCCGCGCTCGACGCGGCGCAGGTCGACGCTCTGACCGCCCTCATCCTCGACGCTGCCGCCGACGCGGCGTGGGTCGCGCTGTGCGGTTCCCTGCCGCCCGGCGTCCCCGCCGATCTGTACCGCCGGATCGCAGGCGCGCTGTCCGCAACCCGCAGCCGCGTCGCCGTGGACACCTCGGGCGCACCGCTGGCGGCCCTCGTGCCCGCGCTCGCCGACGGCTCCGTCGACCTGATCAAGCCCAACACCGAGGAGCTCTGCGAGATCACCGGCGACGACGCGGGCAGTCTGGACTCCGCGGCCGCCGCAGGCGATTTCGGTCCCACCCTGGAGGCGGCGCGGTCGGTGGTCGGGTCCGCCGGGTGTGCGGTGCTGGCCACGCTCGGCGCGGCCGGCGCGCTGCTGGTGACGACCGAGGGCGCCTGGCAGGCGTCTCCCCCGCCGATCGTCCCGGTCAGCACCGTCGGCGCGGGCGATGCGACGCTCGCCGGCTACCTCCTCGCCTCGCTCGCAGGCGCCGGTCCGGCGGACGCGCTCCGCTCGGCGGTCGCCCACGGTTCCGCCGCGGCCGCCCTGCCCGGTACCCAGCCGCCGACCCCCGGGGATCTCGCACCGCATGCGGTGCGGGTGAGCGAGGTGTCCACACCATTCGTCTGACACGCAGACCCCGCCAACCACCGGCGGCGCACACACGGCAACCGCACGACACGAATCACCGATCATCAGCCCAGCGAACAGAAGAGAGCGCCATGTCCACCATCCATCCCGGCCCGGTGACCCCGGGCTCCGACCCCGGGTCGGACGCGATCATCGAGCCGGCCACCGTCGCCCTCGACGTCGACGCCGGAACCGACACGACCGCGGTCATCACCCACCTCGCCGGACTGCTGGTCGCGACCGGCCGCGCCACCGCTGCCGAGGGACTCGTCGAGGCCGCGCTCGCCCGCGAGGCGCAGTCCCCGACCGGACTCCCCGGCGGGATCGCGATCCCGCACTGCCGCACCGACGGTGTCACCCGTGCGAGCCTCGCCTTCGCCCGTCTCGCCCCGAAGGTCGACTTCGGCGCCTCCGACGGCCCGGCGGACATCGTGTTCCTCATCGCCGCCCCCGCATCCGGCGGGTCCGAGCACATGAAGCTGCTCAGCTCGCTCGCCCGCGCACTGGTCCGGCCCGACTTCGTCGAGTCGCTGCGGTCGGCGCCCGACGCGGCGACCGTCGTCGACCTGGTCGGCGACGTCGTCGCCCCGAGGCCGTCGACCACGACTCCCGCCACCACCGAGGCGCCCGCCGTCACGGCGACCGCGCCCACGGCGAGCGGACCGACGGACACCGCGGCCGCCGGGCGTCGCACCTCCATCGTCGCGATCACCGCCTGCCCCACCGGGATCGCGCACACCTACATGGCCGCGGACTCGCTGACCTATGCCGCCGAGCGCGCCGGTGTCGACTTCGTCGTCGAGACCCAGGGCTCGTCGAAGTCCACCCCCGCCGACCCGGCCGTGATCGCGGCGGCCGACGCCGTCATCTTCGCCACCGACGTGGGCGTCAAGGGTCGGGAGCGTTTCGCCGGCAAGCCCGTGGTCGAGTCGGGCACGAAGCGCGCGATCAACGACCCCGACGGCATGATCGCCGACGCGGTCGCCGCGGCCGGCAACCCGTCCGCCGCGCGCGTCGCCGGCACGGCGGCAGCCGCCGGCGGCGCGGCCGCGGCGTCGACCGGCGAGCTGAGCTGGGGTGTCCGCCTGCGGCAGATCCTGCTCACCGGCGTGAGCTACATGATCCCGTTCGTCGCCGCCGGCGGTCTCCTCATCGCCCTGGGCTTCCTGCTCGGCGGCTACGAGATGGCCCTCAAGCCCAACGGCGCCACCGATCCCCTCGGTGCGACGATCGCGCTGAGCAACAGCCTCACCAACCTGCCCTCGGGTGGATTCGCCCAGTACCTCGGTGGTGTGTTCTTCGAGATCGGCTCTCTGGCGTTCTTCTTCCTCGTGCCCGCGCTGGCCGGGTACATCGCCTTCGCGATCGCCGATCGTCCCGGTCTGGCACCGGGTTTCACCGCGGGCTACATCGCCGCAACGGTCGGCGCCGGCTTCATCGGCGGTCTCGTCGGCGGCCTCATCGCCGGCTTCGTGGCGCTGTACATCGGCCGGATCCCGCTGCCGCAGTGGGCCCGTGGCCTCATGCCGGTCGTGATCATCCCGCTGCTGGCCACCCTGATCACCGGCGCACTGATGTTCATGGTGCTCGGTCGTCCGCTGGCGTGGGTCACCCGCGAACTGCAGGACGCGCTGTCGAACATGTCCGGCAGCTCGGTGATCATCCTGGGCATCATCCTCGGCCTCATGATGTGCTTCGACCTCGGCGGCCCGGTCAACAAGGCGGCCTACGCGTTCGCGGTCCAGGGACTCGCCGTCGGCGCAGCCCCGGACCTGCGCATCATGGCGACGGTGATGGCGGCGGGTATGGTCCCGCCGCTGGCGATGGCGCTGGCGACGCTGGTGCGTCCGCGGCTCTTCACCGAGCCCGAGCGTGAGAACGGCAAGGCCGCATGGCTTCTGGGTGCGTCGTTCATCTCCGAGGGCGCCATCCCGTTCGCGGCGGCCGATCCCCTGCGGGTCATCCCCTCGATGATGGCCGGTGGCGCGGTCACCGGCGCGCTCACGATGGCGTTCGACGTCGGCCTCCGGGCCCCGCACGGCGGCATCTTCGTGTTCTTCGCGATGAGCAACGTCCTCGGATTCCTCATCGCGCTCGCCGCGGGCACCGTCGTGGCCGCAGCGGTCGTCGTCGCGCTCAAGGAGATGCGGGCACGCACCTCGAAGACCGAGGTCGTGGCTCCCGCCACCGCGGGCGCGCCCGTGGCAGCCTGAGCCCGACCCGATCGCCGTCACGGCGAAACCCGGCACCGATCACACCGTCACCACCGACCCAGAAGGGACACCATCCATGCCCAGCACCACCGTCGCCGTCGGCTCCGCCGTCGGTCTGCACGCCCGCCCCGCGACCATCATCGCCGAGGCCGTCGCCTCCGCCGGGTCGGCCGTGACCCTCGCCGTCGAGGGCGGCGAGCCGGTCGACGCCGGCTCGGCGCTGATGATCATGACGCTCGGCGCCGAGAAGGGCACCCAGATCGTCGTCACGGCCGACGATCAGCCCACGCTCGACTCGATCGCCGATCTCGTCGCGAAGGACCTCGACGCCGAGTGACCGACCCCGCCGTGGGGCGTCTCGACAGGACCCCCACGGACGACACGGCCCCCGATGCGTACGCATCGGGGGCCGTGTCGTCGGCGTATCAGACAGCCATGTCCGTCAGTTCGCCCGCGATCGCGGACGGGACACGGACGTGCAGCCGTGTGCCGTCGGCGACATGTTCGGTCTCGAGGACGTCGCCGTGGGCGTGGATGCGCGACACCACGTCTCCGCGGGAGTACGGCACGAGGATCGTCATGTCGACGTCGTCGCGCCCGGCCACGTCCCGCACCCGGGTGAACAGCTCGTCGAGACCCTCTCCGGTGACCGCGGAGACGAACACCGCGTCGGGGAACTCCCCGCGCAACGCCGCGAGGACGAGCGGATCGGCGCGGTCGATCTTGTTGATCACGAGGATCTCCGGCGGCGCCGTGGCATCCTCCTCGGCGACGACGTCGGCGATGACCCGACGCACGGTGGAGATCTGGTCCATCGGCATGGGATCCGACGCGTCCACGACGTGCAGGACGAGGTCGGCGTCGACGACCTCCTCCAGGGTCGATCGGAACGCCTCGATGAGCTGCGTCGGGAGATGTCGCACGAATCCGACCGTGTCGGTGAACGTCACCTCGCGCCCGTCGTCGAGGGTGGCCCGTCGGGTCGTCGGGTCGAGCGTGGCGAACAGCGCGTCCTGGACCAGGACGCCGGACCCGGTCATCGCGTTGATGAGACTCGACTTCCCGGCGTTGGTGTAGCCGGCGATCGTGATGGTCGGGATCACCGACGTACGCCGACGTGTGCGGCTGACCGTCCGGGCGGTCTTCATACCGCGGATCTCGCGCCGCAACTTGGCCATCCGCTCGCGGATGCGACGGCGGTCGGTCTCGATCTTCGTCTCACCGGGACCACGCAGACCCACGCCGCCGTTGCTGCCGGCCCGGCCACCGGCCTGCCGCGACATCGACTCACCCCATCCGCGCAGACGCGGGAGCATGTACTCCATCTGGGCGAGCGCGACCTGCGCCTTGCCCTCCCGGGACGTGGCGTGCTGGGCGAAGATGTCGAGGATCAGGGCGGTGCGGTCGATGACCTTCACCTTGACCACCTTCTCGAGGGCGGTCAGCTGGGCAGGGGTCAGCTCACCGTCACAGACGACGGTGTCCGCGCCGGTGGCGAGAACCACCTCGCGGAGTTCGTGGGCCTTGCCCGACCCGATGTAGGTGGCGGGGTCGGGGCGGTCGCGTCGCTGGACGACGCCGTCGAGGACCTCGGATCCGGCCGTCTCGGCCAGGGCTGCGAGCTCGGCCATCCGGCCCGCGACGGCCTGCTGCGAGCCCTCGGTCCAGACCCCGACGAGGACGACCCGCTCGAGCCGCAGCTGGCGGTACTCGACCTCGGTGATGTCGGTGAGCTCGGTGGACAGGCCGGGTACGCGCTGCAGCGACGACCGCTCGTCGAGCTGCAGTTCACCGGTGGTCGGCGAACGCCGCGGCAGGAAACTTTTCGAGGCGTCGGCGGTGTCGAGCTGATCTCGGCTGTCGGCGGTGGCGTCGGCGACGGCCACGTCGGAGGTGTGTTCGGTGAAGAAGGTTCTCTCCTTGTCGGAAGGGCGACCGGGGTCGTGATCTGGGGCGGGGTCGTGATCTGGGGCGGGGTCGTGGTCGGGAGCGGGGTCGTGCTCGGGTGCCGCCATCAGTGATCTCACACCGCCGGTGCGGTGTGCATCCCGTTTTCTCGGGCGGACGACCGCGTCGAGGGCATCGTGGTGGTGCCGACGGCGACGAGTCGTGACGGTCCCCGCAGGGTCGCGCCGTCGTCGGAGACGGTCACGGTGACGGTCCCGCCGGGTATGTGAACGTCGAGGGTGCCCTGAGGCTTCCCGTTCGCGGCGAGCAGTGCGGCGGCCGCCGCCGCGACCGTCCCCGTGCCGCAGCTGCGCGTCTCACCCACCCCGCGTTCGAGCACACGCATGTGGACCGCGCCGTCGCGGACGGGTGTGAGCACCTCGATGTTGACACCGTGGGGGAACGCGTCGGCGTCGACGACGGCTCCGGCCGAGAAATCGAGCGCGGCGAGGCCTGTCGGTGTCAGGTCGTCGACGACGCAGGCCAGATGCGGGTTGCCGACGTCGACGGCCACACCGTCGAGGTGTCGGCCCAGGGTCGCGCTGCCGGCCGGACCGAGACGGACGGGGCCCATCTCGACGGTGACGTCGGCATCGATGTCGTCGGCGGTGTGCACATGGACACGCCGCCCGCCGGCGCGGCTGCCGACGGTGAACTCGGGTCCGTCGACGAGCCCGGCGGCGACGAGGTGGTGGGCGAACACCCGGACCCCGTTGCCACACATCTCGGCCACCGAACCGTCGGCGTTGCGGTAGTCCATGAACCAGTCCGTGGTCGCGACATCGGCGGGGATCTCGTCGAGGACACCGGCGATGCAGAGGGCGTCGGTGCGGGCGACCCGCAGCAGGCCGTCGCCGCCGACACCGGCACGGCGGTCGCAGAGCGCGGCGACGAGGTCCGGGGTGAGCGAGAGCCGTGCGTGGTGGTCCGGGAGCAGCACGAAGTCGTTCTCGGTCCCGTGTCCCTTGACGAACGGGAGCGCGGTGTCGACGTCGGCCATCCCCTCAGGGTAGACGCGTGGCGCGGTCATCCCTGGTCGAGCAGGGCCGCGACGGCCTCGAGGAGATCCGGGCGTCCCGCGTCGAACCAGTGCAGCCGCGGGTCGCGCCGGAACCACGACCGTTGACGCCGCACGTACCTGCGGGTGCCGACGAACGTCGACTCGATCGCCGCGGGGAGATCGGTCGTGCCGTCCAGCACTGCGAGTGCCTGGGCGTACCCGATCGCGCGGGACGCCGTCCTCCCGGTTCGCAGACCGTGCTCGACGAGGCCCGTGACCTCGGCGAGGAGACCGTCGGCGAACATCGTCTCGGTGCGGGTCCGCAACCGGTCGTCGAGCTCGGCGGTGTCGCGGTCGAGGGCGACGACGAGTGTCGACCAGCGCGGTTCGCCGATGGTCGGCGCCGACGCGGCGAACGGGCGGCCGGTGAGTTCCACGACCTCGAGGGCACGGACGACGCGCCGCGCGTCGGTCGGCAGGATCGACCCCGCCGCGTCCGGGTCGGCCTCGCGCAGCCGCTCGTGCATCGCGGCGACGCCGACCTGCGAGAGCTCCGATTCCAGCCGCGTTCGCACCGCGTCGTCGGTGGCCGGGAAGGACCAGTCGTCCAGCAGGGACTGGACGTACATCATCGACCCGCCCACGATGACGGGTCGACGGCCGCGCGCGAGGATGTCCTCGACATCGGCTCCGGCAGCCGACTGATACCGGGCGACGGTCGCCACCTCGGTGACGTCGAGGACGTCGAGCTGGTGGTGCGGTATGCCGCGACGCTCCCGCGGCGGCACCTTGGCCGTGCCGACGTCCATCCCGCGGTACTGCTGCATCGCGTCGATGTTCACGATCTCACCGTCCCACCGCTCGGCGAGGTCGAGCGCGAGGTCGGACTTGCCCGTGCCCGTCGGCCCGACGATCGCCACCGGCCGCTCAGCCATCGGTGACGTCCGCATCCCGACGCCACCACGCGACGTGCCCACCGACGCCGAACGGCGCACCGGTCCAGAGGGATTCACCCACCGGGGCCGTGACGACGCCGGCCCGCCAGACTCGGGCGGCGACCTGGACGACGGCTCGACCGTCGAGGTGCACACGGGTGCACTCGGCGGGGTCGAGCGCGTCGACGGCGTCGAGGTCGGCCGCGGCGATCGCCGCGTCGAGACGGCCCTGAACGATCTCCGCTCCGTCGACGAGGCCGGCGGGCGCCTTCGAGGTCAGGCCGGTCGACCCGTCGGCGACCACGAGCAGCCCGACCGGCTCTGTCCGGTCGACCATCGCTGTGACCGCGTCGGCGGCCGCCGCCAACCGGGGGCCGGTGATCGCGGCGTCGAGGAGTACCGGATCCGCGGTGGCCGCCGGCGCGTGGCGCGTACGCAGCCACGCCGCCGCGAGCATCGTCGTCGGCATCGAGTCGTCGGCATTCGCGGGCGCCTCGCCCGGCACCAGTCGGACGCGCTCGTCCACGCCGAAACCGGCGTACGTCCCGTCGACCGGCAGATCGCCGCGACGGAAACCCGTCTCGCCGACACCGATGGGGTCGTGGGCGTCGGCGGCAGACAATGCGATCCACCGGGTGGGCGCCGCCGCGGCCAGTCGCATCACCGCGTCCCGCGCTGCGGCGCGGAGGTCGGTGAGCTCCGGTACGGCCGGACCGGTGAGCGCGGGGACGAGCGACGGCGACCCGGGAACGATCGCGACGGCAACGAGCACGCCTGCACACGCTACCGATCACCGACTCCACCCGAGGGCGGTCACACCCCCGCCCCGAGCTGTCGGGCCCCGGGGCGAGGAGTGCGCACGAAATCGGACGGCACCTGTTTGAATGGTCTGCACCGCGCCCCTGCGCGGGCTCGCCGCGCGGCGCGCGGCACGAGGACGGCAGCCGTGACGCGCGGCAGGACGAGGGATCAGACGATGAGCGAGGACCCGGCCCGCGTGGCCCCCCAGGAGACCGGACCAGTCGACAGCGACACCACCGAGCACGTCGCCGTCGCAGGGTCGGTGGTCACACCCTCGGAGACCCCCGTCCCCGCGACGTCAGCCCCGGAGACCTCAGCCCCCGAGACGTCCGCGCCCGTGGCGCCCGCCTCGACCCCGTCCTCGGCGCCGAAGCCCGGACCGCGCCCCGGCCCCCGGCCGGGTCCTCGACCGTCGACCGGTCCTCGCCCGACCGTCGGGGCGCATCCGGAGCCGTCGCATGTGCGCCCGGCGTCGGATCCGTCGGCCTTCGGCCGCGTCGACGACGACGGCACCGTCTGGTTGATCGAGGGCGGCGCGGAACGCGTCATCGGATCCTGGCAGGCGGGGACCCCGGCCGAGGGGCTCGCCCACTACGGGCGTCGCTTCGACGACCTGGCCACCGAGATCGAACTCCTCGAGGAGCGTCTGACCGCGGGAACCGGCGACCCCCGCAAGACGAAGGCGTCGGCGCTCGCGCTGCGGGACACCCTCGACGACGCCGCGGTGATCGGCGACGTCGCCGCCCTCCGTACCCGGCTCACCACTGTCATCGACGGCGCGGACGGGGTCGCCGTCGAGCGCACCCGTGCACGGGAGTCCGCGCGGGCGGCGGCGATCGCCCGTAAAGAGGAACTCTGCGCCGAGGCCGAGACCATCGGAGCCGAGAGCACACAGTGGAAGCACGCGGGCGACCGTCTCCGCGCGATCCTCGACGAGTGGAAGACCATCAAAGGCGTCGACCGCAAATCCGACGACGTCCTGTGGCGCCGGTACGCCAAGGCCCGCGACGCGTTCAACCGTCGCCGCGGCGCGCATTTCGCCGAACTGGACCGGGAGCGCGCGGGCGCACGTGCGCGCAAGGAGGAGATCATCGTCGAGGCGGAGTCGTTGTCGTCGTCGACGGACTGGGGTCCGACCGCCGGCCGCTTCCGCGACCTGCTCGCGGACTGGAAGGCCGCCGGTCGCGCACCCCGCGACTCCGATGACGCCCTGTGGGAGCGCTTCAAGGCGGCCCAGGACGTCTTCTTCGCCGCACGCAACGCCGCGCAGTCCGAGCGGGACGAGGAGTTCGCCGCGAACGCCGACGCCAAGCAGGCCCTGCTCGACGAGGCCGAGAAGACCGTCGACCCATCCGCCGACCTGGAGACCGCTCGCAAGGCGTTCCGTGACATCCGCGAGCGGTGGGACGCGATCGGCAAGGTGCCGCGCGACCGCATGCAACCCCTCGAGCGCGGCATCCGTGCGATCGAGAAGCGTGTACGCGACGCCGAGGACACCCACTGGCAGCGCACGGACCCGGAGGTCGCGGCGCGCGCCGAGCAGTTCCGGTCCCGGGTCGCGCAACTCGAGGAGCAGGCCGAGAAGGCCGCGGCCCGAGGCAAAGACAAGGACGCCGCCGACCTGCGGGCGCAGGCCCAGCAGTGGCGTGAATGGGCCACAGCGGCGGACAACGCCGTCGGCGACCGCTGAGCGTCTAGGAGCTCGAACCCTCGCCCGGGTCGCGATCGGACCCGGCGGGATGATCGGTGGACCCCGCCGACCTCTGCAACGACCGTGCACGTTCCTCGGCGGCTGCTGCCTCCTCGCGACGCTGCGCCTCCAACGCGAGGTGATAGGACGTGCGCGCCCACACCACCCGGGACCAGTGGAAGACGATCACGATCAGGGCGAGCCACCCCAGCACCAGACCGGCACCGACACCGTGCGGGGGTGTCGCACCGCTCACGCCGGGGGTGTTCCGCGACCACCACGCCAACATCCCCGCGACGCATCCGACGGCGCTGCCGCAGAGAGCGATGAACGCGACCGCCCACCGACGGGTCACCAGGGCGAGCATCGAGAAGCCGATGCCGAAGATCACCAGCAGGTACACGAACACACGGGAGGTGATGGTGACGCGTTCGTCATGCGCATGCGCCGAGAACGTCAGGACGTCGATGCCGTTGGCCGCACCCGTGTGCGGCAGGACCATCGAGACCATCGCGACGAGTACCGCCGTGGCCACCACGACAGCACGCATGCCCGGGTCGATCTCGCCGGCGATGCGCCGTTCCGCTCGACGCAGATCACCCTCGAGCTGCTCGAGTCCTGCCGGGGCACCCGATCCGGTGCCGTGCTGACCGTCGCTCATGAGGAACATCCTTCCGAACACGCAGACGCCGCGGGGACCGCGGCCTCCGTCACGACTGGGGCGCCGACGACCGGCATCCCCAGGCCCACGCCGATCGGCGGTGTCGCAGGGGTGCGACCCGCCTCCCAGGCGTCACCGGCGCGGGTGCGTCGGTGCGAGGTCACCGCGCCGTCGGCGACGAGGTGGTGGGGTGCGGCCTCGGTGACGACGGTCTGAACGACGTCGCCGGCGCGGATCCCGCGGTCGTCGGCGAGGAAGTGGACGAGACGTCCGTCGCGGGCGCGGCCGGTGCGGCGGCCCGTCGTCGCCCCCTTCCGGCCGGTCTCGGCGACGACGAGGAGCTCGACCGGTGTCCCCACCAGTCGACGGTTCTCCTGCAGGCAGATCTCGTCCTGGAGGGTGGTCAGACGCAGGTACCGCTCCCGCACGACGTCGGCGGGCACCTGGTCGGGAAGATCGGCGGCCGGGGTCCCGGGGCGCGGCGAGTACTGGAAGGTGAACGCCGAGCTGAACCGGGCGCGGGCGACGAGGTCGAGGGTGGCCGCGAAGTCCTCGTCGGTCTCCCCGGGGAAGCCGACGATGATGTCGGTGGTGATCGCCGCGTGCGGCATCGCCTCCCGCACCTCGTCGAGGATGCGCAGGAAGCGGTCACGCCGATAGCTGCGGCGCATCGCACGCAGTACGCGGTCCGAACCCGACTGCAGGGGCATGTGCAGTTGCGGGCAGACCGTGGGGGTCTCGGCCATCGCGGCGATGACGTCGGAGGAGAACTCCGCCGGATGCGGCGAGGTGAACCGCAGACGTTCGAGACCGTCGACCGACCCGACCGTCCGCAACAGGTCGGCGAAGGCGGACCGGTCTCGCGGGGTCTCCGGGTCGGCGAAGGACATGCCGTAGGCGTTGACGTTCTGCCCGAGCAGCGTCACCTCGAGCACACCCTGCTCGA
The DNA here is from genome assembly GCF_054332755.1 of Williamsia sp. SKLECPSW1. Taxonomy (NCBI): domain Bacteria; kingdom Bacillati; phylum Actinomycetota; class Actinomycetes; order Mycobacteriales; family Nocardiaceae; genus Williamsia; species Williamsia sp. SKLECPSW1. Next base: position 513,127 of record NZ_JBTGLI010000002.1, read on the forward strand.
CGAGCGCCTCCACCTCGGCCAGGACGTCGCCGGGGCGGCGATCGACCTCCTTGCCGCGCAGCGACGGCACGATGCAGAAGGTGCAGGTGTTGTTGCACCCGACGGAGATCGACACCCATCCCGCGTAGGCCGACTCCCGGCGCGCGGGGAGGGTCGACGGGAACGCCGTCAGCGACTCCTCGATCTCGACCTGCGCCGCGTCGTTGTGTCGCGCGCGGTCGAGCAGGGCCGGCAGCGACCCGAGGTTGTGGGTACCGAACACGACGTCGACCCATGGCGCCTTGTCGACCACGGTCGACCGGTCCTTCTGTGCCAGGCACCCGCCGACCGCGATCTGCATCCCGGGCCGGTCCGCCTTGACCGGCGCCAGATGCGACAGGTTCCCGTACAGCTTGTTGTCCGCGTTCTCCCGGACCGCGCAGGTGTTGAACACGACGAGGTCCGCGTCGTCCTCGGAGGTGGCGCGCTCGTACCCCGCCTCCTCCAACACGCCGCGGATGCGCTCGGAATCGTGGACGTTCATCTGGCAGCCGTAGGTCCGCACCTGGTAGCGGCGCGGGCCGGCCGGCGCGGGGCTCGGGGGGTGTGTGACCGGGGCGTTCATCGCCGACCAGGGTACGTCCGCCGCGCCGCGACACCCCAGTCGCGCCCGCTCACCCGGCCCCGCCCGCCGCGGCGAAGTCCGACGGACGGGCCGCCTCGACAGTAAAGTCCCCATTACCCAACGGCACACCCCGCCGCGGGAGAGCACCGTCGAACCACGAGGTTGGCAATCCATGACCGTTTCGCAGACCGGCCCGGCGACACCGGAGACCGGGCAGGCACCACCGATGATCTCCCTCCGGGGGGTCGAGAAGTACTTCGGTGACCTGCACGTCCTCGACTCGATCGACCTCGAGATCCCACGGGGCCAGGTCGTCGTGGTGCTCGGTCCGTCGGGCTCGGGAAAGTCGACGCTGTGCCGCACCATCAACAGGCTCGAGCCGATCGACTCCGGCGAGATCCGGGTCGACGGGACGCTCCTGCCCTCGGAGGGCAAGGAACTCGCACGGTTGCGCACGGACGTCGGCATGGTCTTCCAGTCGTTCAACCTGTTCGCGCACAAGACGATCCTGGACAACGTGACCCTGGCGCCGACCAAGGTGCGCAAGAAGGGCAAGGCCGAGGCACGCGAGCACGCCGAGAAGCTGCTCGAGCGTGTCGGCATCTCGGAGCAGAAGGACAAGTACCCGGCGCAGCTGTCCGGCGGGCAGCAGCAACGCGTCGCGATCGCGCGGTCGTTGGCGATGGAGCCGAAGGTGATGCTCTTCGACGAGCCGACCTCCGCCCTCGACCCGGAGATGGTCAACGAGGTGCTCGACGTCATGGTGTCGCTCGCCCGGGAGGGCATGACGATGGTGGTGGTGACCCACGAGATGGGCTTCGCCCGCCGGGCCGCGGACCGGGTGGTGTTCATGGCCGACGGGGCGATCGTCGAGGACACCGACCCCGAGAGCTTCTTCTCCGCGCCGTCGTCGGACCGGGCGAAGGACTTCCTCGGCAAGATCCTGGGCCACTGATGCGGCCGACCCCCCGACTCCCCCGGGCACGCGCGGCCGCGCTGGTGTTCGTCGTGTGCGCGCTGTCTGCTGCAGGTCTCGCCGCCTGCGGCAACAGCAATCCCCGCGACCTGCTCGCATCGGTCCGCGACGGATCGGTGATCCTCGGCACGAAGTACGACCAGCCGGGACTGGGTCTGCGTGAACCCGACAGGGACTTCACCGGTTTCGACACCCTCGTGTCCCGCTACGTCGTCGACGCCGTCTCCCGCCAACTGGGCGTCGACCGACCGAAGATCACCTGGCGCGAGACACCGTCGGCCCAGCGCGAGACGCTCATCGAGAACGGTGAGGTCGACATGATCGCCGCGACCTACTCGATCAACGCCTCCCGCTCGAAGCGGGTCGCGTTCGCCGGTCCGTATCTCGTGAACTACCAGGGACTCCTGGTACGCCGCGACGACACCGGGATCCAGACGCTCACCGACCTCGACAAGGGCAAGAAGCTCTGTTCGGTGACGGGATCGACGCCGGCCCAGAACGTGAAGGCGCAGCTGCCCCGAGTCCAGTTGCAGGAGTACGACTCCTACTCCGGATGCGTCGAGGCGTTGCGGCAGGGCAAGGTCGACGCGCTCACGACCGACGAGGTCATCCTGGCGGGCTTCGCCGATTTCGACATCTACAAGGGAGATTTCCGGGTCGTCGACATGACCTATCCGAAGAACGCCTGCGTGACGTCGTCGGGCAAGAAGGTCCTCCGCAAGGCGGGCACACCGTTCTCCACCGAGCGCTACGGCATCGGGATGGCGAAGAACTACCCCGCGGCGGTGGAGGCGGTGAACAAGGCCCTGGTGGAGATGCTCACCCCCGACGGATCGGGGAGCTCCCCGTGGGAACGGGCGCTGCGATCGTCGATCGGTGACACCGAGGTGGACAAGCTGATGGACCGGGCGCAGGCCCCGGACTCGCCGTTCACCTTCATGCCGAAGCCCGGCGACCTGTCCTTCCTCGACTCCACGTCGACCCCGTGCCCGGCGGGTATGTCGTGAACGAGTTGTGGTCGGACATGGGTCCGCAGCTGTGGCCCGCGTACTGGACGACGCTGAAGCTCACGTTCTTCGCGGCGATCGGGTCACTCGTGTGGGGCACCGTGCTCGCGGCGTTCCGGGTGTCACCGGTTCCGGTGATGCGGGCCTTCGGGACCGGGTACGTGACCATCGTCCGCAACACGCCGCTGACGTTGATCGTCATCTTCTGCTCGATCGGGCTGTACCAGAACCTGGGACTCACCCTCGCGCCGGAGAACGAGAACTTCGTCGAGAACAACAACTTCTGGCTCGCGGTGCTCGGGTTCGTGCTCTACACCTCGACTTTCGTGTGCGAGACGCTGCGTTCCGGGTTCAACACCGTCCCCCTCGGGCAGGCCGAGGCCGCGCGGTCACTCGGCCTGGGGTTCAGTCGCGTCTTCGGACTCGTCGTGCTCCCCCAGGCCGCCCGATCGGTCATCGGGCCGATGGGTAGCGTGCTCATCGCCCTGACGAAGAACACCACGATCGCCTCGGCGATCGGTGTCGCCGAGGCGTCGCTGCTCATGAAGGAGCAGATCGAGAACCACGCCGACCAGATCGTCGCGATCTTCGCGATCATCGCGATCGGCTTCATGATCATCACGCTCGCGGAGGGCTACGTGTTCGGCTGGATGGCACGACGACTGGCGGTGCGACGATGAGCGGCGCGACAGTTCTCTACGACTCCCCCGGCCCGAAGGCGCGGCGGCGCAACGCGATCATCGCGGTGGTCTTCGGACTCGTCCTCGTCGCGCTCGCGGTGTTCGTCATCCTCACCCTCGCGGGGAACGATCAGCTGACCGCGCAGAAGTGGAAGCCGTTCATCACCGCGACGACATGGACGACGTACCTGCTGCCGGGGCTCTGGGGAACGTTGAAGGCAGCGGCGCTGTCCATCGTGCTCGCACTCGTCCTCGGCGGTGTTCTCGGTGTGGGGCGACTCTCCGAACATCGGTGGGTCCGCGTCGTGTCCGGCATCCTGGTCGAGACCTTCCGCGCCATCCCGGTGCTGATCCTGATGATCTTCACCTACTACCTGTACGCGAAGTACGCGGTGTTCCCGTCGCTGCAGCTGTCGTTCGCGGCCGTGGTCACGGGTCTGACCCTCTACAACGGGTCGGTCATCGCCGAGATCATCCGGTCGGGCATCCAGTCGCTGCCCTCGGGCCAGTCGGAGGCGGCACAGGCGTTGGGCCTGCGACCGGGTCAGGTGATGCGGCTGATCCTGTTGCCGCAGGCGGTGACAGCGATGCTGCCCGCGCTCATCTCGCAGATGGTCATCGCCCTGAAGGACAGTGCGCTCGGGTATGCGATCGGCTACATCGAGGTGGTGCGGTCCGGTATCCAGTCGGCGTCGTTCTACGGCAACTACCTGCCGGCTCTCGTGGTCGTCGCGGTGGTCATGATCATCATCAACTCGGGGCTGTCGCAGTTGGCCACGACGGTCGAGCGCCGCATCCGGACCGGACGGCGCAAGGAGACAGCGGTTCCCGCGGACGAGACCCGGTCGCAGGTGGGCACGGCGGGCGCCTGAGAAGGAGTCAGGCGGCGCGTTCGGTCAGCACGCGGGGTCCCGTCGTCGGTGACCGCGATGGTGTGTTCGCTGTGCGCGGTCATCGATCCGTCGGCAGCGCGCAGCGTCCGCCCGTCGGCATCGACGACGAGGTCGGGTCCACCCCGCGACCACCACGGTTCAAGGGCCAGGGTCATCCCGGGACGCAGGCGCAGGCCCTTCCCTGCGCGGCCCCGGTTCGAGACGTGCGGACCCTCGTGCATGGTGCGTCCGAGCCCATGGCCGCCCGCGTCCAGGGTGAGCACGTCACCGTCTCGGAGGATCTGGTCGCGTGGGCGACCGTGCAGCACCGCGTCGTCCGGCGACAGACAGATCACGGTGCGAAACGGCCTGCGCCCGAACGAGTGTGCGTAGTCCCAGTAGCAGGATCGCCCGCCGCGAGGCATGGAAGGGCTCCCGCGCCGGTCGCCTCGCCGGCTGAGCGCCGACGTCACCCCAGGTCGGCGAGGGCCGCGCGCACCAGATCGAACGCGATGGTCGCCGGGTAGCCGCGCCGGGCCAGCATCGCCACCAGGCGACGGGTGTGCCGATCGCGGTCAGCGCGGTCCGCCACGTCGGCGGCGGACAACGAGCCCACCTTGCGGGCGAGGAGTTCTTTCGCGCGTGCACGTTCGTCGTCGTCGTCGACGAGCGACAACGCGTTCTCCGCGACGGCAGGGTCCACGCCCTTGGTGCGCAACTCGTCGCGCAAGGCGATGCGTCCTCGTCCGTTGTTGCGGTGTCGCGATTCGACCCACTGCCGTGCGAAATCGGCGTCGTCGAGGAGACCCGTGGCGGTCAGACGGGTGAGGGTTCGCTCGACCTCGGCAGGCGGGAAATCCTTGTCCAGCAACCGGGTCCGCATCTCCGAGCACGACCGCGCCCGCACTCCGAGCGGACGCAGCGCACTGTCCCACGCAGACGGACCGTCACGGTCCTTCTCGCCGGGACCCCGCGCCGACCCGGACGGGTCGACACGGGGTCTGGCGACGATCTCCTCGGTCGCCGACCGCAGGTGGTCGATGGCGTGTGGATCCACCATGTCGCTCCGGCGGCAGGAGGTCAGAAGTCGACGGGCGCCGGGGCGATCTCGTCGGCGTCGAGGACGGCTCCGATACCCAGCTTCTCCTTGATCTTCTTCTCGATCTCCTCGCGGATGTCGACGTTCTCGATCAGGAACTTGCGGGCGTTCTCCTTGCCCTGCCCGAGCTGGTCACCCTCGTAGGTGAACCACGAGCCGGACTTGCGGATGAATCCCTCGGCCACACCGAGATCGATGAGCGAGCCCTCGCGGCTGATGCCGTGGCCGTAGAGGATGTCGAACTCGGCCTGCTTGAACGGCGGGGACACCTTGTTCTTGACCACCTTGACGCGGGTGCGGCTGCCGACCGCGTCCGTGCCGTCCTTGAGTGTCTCGATACGACGGATGTCCAGGCGCACCGAGGCGTAGAACTTCAACGCCTTGCCGCCGGTGGTGGTCTCGGGCGAGCCGAACATCACGCCGATCTTCTCGCGCAGCTGGTTGATGAAGATGACCGTGGTCTTCGAGTTGTTCATCGCACCGGTCATCTTGCGCAGCGCCTGACTCATCAGGCGGGCCTGCAGACCGACGTGGCTGTCACCCATCTCGCCCTCGATCTCCGCACGCGGCACCAGAGCGGCGACCGAGTCGATGACGAGGATGTCGAGCGCACCCGAGCGGATCAGCATGTCGGCGATCTCGAGCGCCTGCTCACCGGTGTCCGGCTGGGACACCAGCAGGGCGTCGGTGTCGACACCGAGCTTCGCGGCGTAGTCGGGGTCGAGGGCGTGCTCGGCGTCGACGAAGGCGGCGATACCGCCGTTGGCCTGGGCGTTGGCCACCGCGTGCAGGGCGACCGTCGTCTTGCCCGACGACTCCGGCCCGTAGATCTCCACGACACGGCCACGGGGCAGACCGCCGATGCCCAGCGCGACGTCGAGCGCGATGGACCCGGTCGGGATGACCTCGATCGGCGGGCGCACCTCGTCCCCGAGGCGCATCACCGATCCCTTGCCGAAGTTCTTGTCGATCTGGGCCAGCGCCAGATCGAGGGCCTTCTCGCGGTCCTGCGGTGCGGTTGCCATGATGCTCCTCGGGTCTCGTGCGGCCCGTCTACGAGCCGGTCGTCCTGCTGTTGTGGGTCACGCTAGGACCGACCACCGACAATCTCGCCGTCGGCGGCGGTCCGGGCTGTGGACCACGACCATCTGTGGATGACCGCGGTCGGTGTCGGGACCGAACAGAGACCACGATATCCGAACACGCGTTCGAGCTGTGGGTGCGACACGCGGGGCGTGTCGCCGTCACCAGCGGTCGCGGGGGACGTCGAACTCGCGGCAGTAGGCCAGCCAGACAGCCTTGGGGTCGACGCCGTCGTCCAGCGCGCGGGCACCGGTGCGGCCGTCGAACTCGACGAACACGTGGTCGCGCAGCATGGACTCCGCGGCGATGGTGCCGAACTCGGTGTACATCAGCTCGGTGAACTCGGTGAGACGCATCGTCTCCCGAGCCTAATCACCTCCGGCGGGCGGCGATCACCGCATGGCACACGGCGACCGGATCCTCGACGCGATCGAGCCCGTCCGCGGCCCGACGGGCGGCATCGGCGATCGCCGGGTCGGCGAGCACGTCGAGACAGGCCGCACGGAGGGTCTCGACACCGAGGGGCCGCACGCAGGCCCCGACGCCGGCCCGGCGGACCCGGTTGGCCAGCTCCCACTGATCCCCGCCACCGGGGACCGCGACGACGGGCACACCGGCCGAGAGGCTCTTCGCCAGCATCCCGTGCCCTCCGCCGCACACGACCATGTCCGCGTGCGTCAGCAACTCGTCCTGTCGAGCGGTCCCGGCGACCGCCCAGTCCGGTAGCGCGCCGACTTCCACCTCCAGTGCCGAGATCACCACCCGCACATCCGTTCCCGTCACGTCGGGGTCGAGCGCCGCGAGTGCGGTGACCACCAGGTCCGGGACGCCGGTGGCCGCGGTGGAGGGCGCGACGACGACGATCCGACCGTCACCCGGCGGTGGCGCGAACACCTCGTCGGTCGGCTCCCACAGCAACGGGCCGACGACGTGGGTGCGCGGCGGCCAGTCGGGACGCGGGACCTCGAGCACCGGGAGGGTGGCGACGAGCCGGGCGGCGGGTCCGGGCGCCTCGGGTGGCAACCCGATGGTGGCCCGTGCCTCGCCGCGCTGCCGCTCACCCACCGCCCGGGAGCGGGCGGTGAGGGTGCGCATGATCGTGTCCCGTACGCGTCCGCGGAGCCCTGTCCCGGGGGCCAGGCCGCTGCCGATCGGCGGCAGACCCCGCGAGGGCTCGTACAACGGGTGCGGGGAGAGCTCCACCCACGGGATGCCGAGTGTCTCGGCGGCCCATCCGCCGCACACGGTGATGACGTCGCCGACCACGAGATCCGCGTCCACCTCGGCGAGGGGGCCGAGCAGGTCGGTCGTCATCGTGGCGGCCCGGACGCTGAGCCGGGCGCCGGCGTCGAGGTCGTCGCCGTCCGTGCGGTGCAGTCCGGGCAGCGGCAGGAGCGACACCCTGCGGTCGGCCTCGGTCCGCGTCCGCCACCGCGCCGACCACTCCGTCCCAGTGAACACCACGACGTCGTCGCCGGCGGCGGCGAGGCGCCGAGCGAGGGCTGTCGCCGGGATCGCGTGTCCCGCATCGGGTCCCGCGACCACAGCGACGCGCATCGTGCATCCTCCTGCCGGGGACGGCCCTCCTGCCGGGCCGGGAACTCTCAGACGAGCGGGTCGTCGGCCTTCGCGGCACCGCCCGACGAGCGGGTCGCCCAGCGGTACACGGTGAGGGCCCCGATCACGACGAGAGCGAGAACAGCCAGCGCGGCGGCACCTTTCACCAACGCCACGACGAGTCCGAACAGCAGCCAGACGGCCACCACGGCCAGTGCGATCTTCCACCACATGACGGTGCTCCTCCAGGTCACGCCCGGCGACGCTCGCCGGTCCGTGCACCCAGACTCCCGCCCGGCCGACGCGATGTCACCGGTGTGTGCGGGATCCGGGGGAAAGATCGGGGACTCCCCCGAGACGTCCCCCGGCGTCGCGATCAGGCGTTCTCGGGGCCCTTCGTCAGGTCCGTACGGCCGTTCTCGATGCCGGGCGTGGACGACCCACCGGAGCCGGACGGCAGCTCGCCCTTCATGTTCGCCCGGATCTGCTCCAGGCGGGAGTGGCCGGCCATCTGCACGGACGCCTGCTGCACCTCCGCCATGCGGCCGCCGACGGTGTTGCGGGACAACTCGGCGGACCCGAGGGCGGTCGCGTAGCGGCGTTCGATCTTGTCGCGGACCTGCTCGAGGCTGGGGGTGTTGCCCGGCGCGGAGAGCTCGCTCATCTGCTGCAACGAGGTCGACACCTGCTCCTGCATCTTCGCCTGCTCGAGCTGCGAGAGGAGCTTCGTGCGCTCGGCGAGCTTCTGCTGCAGCCGCGCCGAGTTCTGCTCGACGGCCTGCTTGGCCTGCGCGGCCGCCTGCAGCGACTGGTCGTGCAGGGTCTTGAGGTCCTCCACACCCTGCTCGGCGGTGACGAGCTGCGCCGCGAAGGCCTCGGCGGCGTTGGTGTACTCGGCGGCCTTCGCCGGGTCGCCGGAGGCGGTCGCCTGATCGGCGAGGGTCAACGCCTGGCGGGTGTTGGCGTTGAGCTTCTCGACGTCCTCGAGCTGACGGTTGAGCTTCATCTCCAACTGGCGCTGGTTGCCGATGACGTTGGCAGCCTGCTGCGAGAGCGCCTGGTGCTGACGCTGCGCGTCCTCGATGGCCTGCTGGATCTGGATCTTCGGGTCGGCCTTCTCGTCGATGGTGGCGTTCCCGTAGGCCATCATGTATCGCCAGGCCTTGACGAATGGGTTCGGCATGGATGCCCCTGTCCTCGATGAGCCGCGGTCGGCGGACCTCGCGGGCCCGCGCCGCATCGTGCCCTCCAATCTAGCGGGCGTGGCGACGGTGACCACACGAACGGTGCGTGGGACGCACCGCGGTGATCACGCGGCGGTGAGTGCCCCCGACTCGGCGGGCGCCGGGATGACGACCTTGGTGACGGGATCGATACGCGAGTCCGAGCCGACGGCGGCACGGCGCATCGCGGCCCCGGCGTCGCTCACGACGTCACCGATCTCGACGCGCAGGGCACCGCAGATCGACGCCAGCAGTTCGCTGGACGCCTCCTTCTGGCCGCGCTCGATCTCCGACAGATAGCCCAGGCTCACGCGGGCGTCGGTCGAGACCTGACGCAGGGTGCGGCCCTGGTCGATGCGGACACGGCGAAGACTGTCGCCGAGTGCCTCGCGTAACAACGCTGCCATGTGCGGTCCTCCTCCGACCTCACCCGGTGGAACGCTCGATGCCCGCGATGCGTTCCCGGGAGGTTCGGACGACTCTAGTCGGGGCGATCCGACGCCGCCGGACGTGTGCGCTCACGCCTGTCGGCGGCGCCCGTCGGCGCGGACGCGGACCGCGCGCCACACGTAGTCCATGCCGGTCACGACGGTCATGACGATCGCGGCAGCCATCACCACGACCGCCGCCCAGTGCACCGGCTCGGGCAGCGGGAGGATGTAGAGGCCGATGGCCACGGCCTGCAGGAGCGTCTTGAGCTTGCCACCGCGACTGGCCGGGATGATCGCGTGTCGCAGGACCCAGAACCGCAGGGCCGTGACGCCGAGCTCGCGCACGATGATCAGCACGGTGACCCACCAGGCGAGATCGGCGAGCAGCGACAGCCCGACGAGTGCCGCACCGATCAGTGCCTTGTCGGCGATCGGGTCGGCCATCTTGCCGAAGTCGGTGACCAGGCCGCGGCTGCGTGCGATCCGGCCGTCGATCTGGTCGGTGACCGCCGCCACCGCGAACACCACCCAGGCGACGACCCGCCACACCGGGTCGTGTCCGCCGTCGACGAACAGCGTCACCAGGAACACCGGCACCAGCACGATGCGGAAGACGGTGAGCGCGTTGGCGAGGTTGACGACGGGGACGTCACTGACCGGATCGGAGATGGGGTCGTCGTGGCGGGCCCGCATCGAGTTGCGCAGGCGGTCGGTCATCGCCGGTGTCCCGGGACGGGGGCCGGTCGGGGTGCCGGGGCCTCACCCGAGCCGGGCGCGGAGAGTGTCGGGCACAGTCCACGATCACCGTCGATCGTCCCGTGTCGCGCGTCACCCACGGGGACGACCCTATCGGCCGGTCGAGCCCCGGTACCGCGCAGGTCACCGATTACTGTGTCGCGCATGGCAGACGACCCGCACCCGGTCGTGTCGGACCCGTCGATGTCGCGACCCGGCGACGTGGTCATCCGCCGCGCGCGCACGTCGGATGTGGGTCGTGTCAAAGAGATCATCGACATGTACGCCGGTCGGATCCTGCTCGAGAAGAACCTGGTGACCCTCTACGAGGCGGTGCAGGAGTTCTGGGTCGCCGAGGTCGGCGGGGTCGTCGTGGGGTGCGGCGCACTGCACGTCCTCTGGGCCGATCTCGGCGAGGTCCGCACGGTGGCCGTCGACACCGCCTGCGTCGGCCACGGCATCGGCCATCGCATCGTCGACCGTCTGCTGGCCTCCGCGCGGGACCTGCAGTTGACGCGCGTGTTCGTCCTGACCTTCGAGACCGAGTTCTTCGGCCGTCACGGCTTCGTCGAGATCGACGGCACCCCGGTGACCGCGGAGGTCTACGAGGAGATGTGCCGCTCCTACGACGCGGGTGTCGCGGAGTTCCTCGATCTCAGCTACGTCAAACCGAACACCCTCGGCAACACCCGGATGCTCGCGACCCTCGACTGAGGGGCGCGAGCACCACGGGCGTCGTCGCCGTCCGTGGACCTGTCAGGCGTCGCGACCCGACGGCGCGGTCGAGGTCGGGACGTGCGGATCCGAGGGCGGGGTGGGTCCGTCGCCGTCGCGCCGCGAGTCCGATCGGGACTTGAGGAGGCTCGCCACGGTGGTGACCACCAGGACGCCGACGATGATGGTCAGCGACAGGCCCGTCGAGAACTCGGGGACCGTGATCGCCTCGCCGCCGTTGAGGAACGGCAGGGTGTTCTCGTGCAGGGCGTGCAGCACCAGCTTCACGCCGATGAAGCCGAGGATGATCGACAGTCCCCACGACAGGAACACGAGCTTGTCGAGCAGTCCGTCGAGCAGGAAGAACAGCTGCCGCAGGCCCATCAGGGCGAAGGCGTTGGCGGTGAACACGATGTACGGCTCGGTGGTGAGACCGTAGATGGCGGGGATGGAGTCGAGCGCGAAGAGCACGTCGGTGAAGCCGATGACGATGAGCACCATGAGCATCGGGGTGGCGAGACGCTTGCCGTTGATCTTGGTGAACAGCTTGTCGCGGTTGTACTCGTCGGTGGTGCGCAGGTACTTCTTGACGAACTTCATGATGGCGCTGTCGGCCTCGACGTCCTCGTCCTCCGACGACGTCGCCTCCCGGATCAGCTTGACCGCGGTGTAGATGAGGAAGGCGCCGAAGAGGTAGAAGACCCAGCTGTAGGCGTTGATGGCAGCCGCACCGACGGCGATGAACGCGCCGCGCATCACCAGCGCCATGACGATGCCGAGCAGGAGGACCTTCTGCTGGTACTCCCGGGGCACCGCGAACTTCGCCATGATGATGACGAAGACGAAGAGGTTGTCCACCGAGAGGGCCTTCTCGGTGATGAAGCCGGCGTAGTACTCACCGCCGTAGGTGCCGCCCCACTGCCACCACACGAAACCGCCGAAGATCAGCGCGATGGTGATGTAGACCGCGGACCAGGCACCGGACTCCTTGAGCGACGGTGCGTGTGGTGTGCGGACGTGGGCGAAGAAGTCGAAGACGAACAGTCCGGCGATCACCACGATGGTGACCAGCCAGACGGTCAGGGACACGTTCACGACAGGATTCCTCCAGCTCTCCATGCAAGGGCGCCAGAGGTCTCTCCCACCCGATCATCGATCGGGCCGACATCCCGGAACACGCGCGTTCTCCGGTGATCGGCACCGGGTACACCCGTGAACGTATTGACGAGACTGCCGCGACAGGGATACTCCCCTCGAAAGCAAAGACCACTTTACCTTTGGTTGGTCACGCGTGCATCGTCGCAGGTCAGAGGTGAGCGGATTCGGACGATGCCGTCATTCGTCCTCGTCGCCCGCGACGCCACCACGGATCGAGGCCATCACACCGGCCAGGTCCTCGGGCTTGACGAGCACCTCGCGGGCCTTCGATCCCTCACTGGGTCCGACGACACCGCGGGTCTCCATCAGGTCCATCAGGCGGCCCGCCTTGGCGAAGCCGACGCGCAGTTTGCGCTGCAGCATCGACGTCGACCCGAACTGGCTGGACACGACGAGTTCGATGGCCTGCAGCAGGTCGTCGAGGTCCCCGCCGATGTCGGCGTCGATGTCCTTGGCGTCGGACGCCTTCTGTGTGGTGACACCCTCGTCGTACTGCGGCTGCGCCTGCTCCTTGGCGAAGTCGACGACCGCCGCGATCTCCTCGTCGGTGATGAACGCACCCTGCATGCGGATCGGCCGGTTCGCCCCCATCGGGATGAACAGTCCGTCACCCATACCGATGAGCTTCTCGGCGCCGGGCTGGTCGAGGATGACCCGCGAGTCCGTCAGCGACGAAGTCGCGAACGCCAGTCGCGACGGGACGTTGGTCTTGATGAGACCGGTCACCACGTCGACCGACGGACGCTGGGTGGCCAGGACCAGGTGGATGCCGGCGGCGCGCGCCTTCTGCGTGATCCGGACGATCGCGTCCTCGACGTCCTTCGGGGCCGTCATCATCAGGTCGGCGAGCTCGTCGACGATCGCGAGGATGTAGGGATAGGGGCGGTACACGCGCTGCGACCCGAGCGGCGTGGTGATCTCGCCCGACCGCACCTTGGCGTTGAAGTCGTCGATGTGCCGGACGCGCGACGCCTTCATGTCCTGGTAGCGCTGCTCCATCTCCTCGACCAGCCACGCCAGCGCTGCGGCGGCCTTCTTCGGCTGGGTGATGATCGGCGTGATCAGGTGCGGGATGCCCTCGTACGGCGTGAGCTCGACCATCTTCGGGTCGATGAGGATCATCCGCACGTCGTCGGGGGTCGCGCGGGTCAGCAACGACACGAGCATGGAGTTGACGAAGCTCGACTTGCCCGAGCCGGTGGACCCGGCGACGAGCAGGTGCGGCATCTTCGCGAGGTTGGCCGAGACGAAGTCGCCCTCGATGTCCTTGCCGAGGCCGATGACCAGCGGGTGCTTGTCCTTGCGCGTGGTGGGCGCCTTGAGCACGTCGGCGAGGCGCACCATCTCGCGGTCGGTGTTGGGCACCTCGATGCCCACGGCCGACTTGCCGGGGATGGGCGCGAGCAGCCGGACGTTGTCGGTGGCGGCGGCGTAGGCGATGTTGCGGGCCAGCGCGGTGATCTTCTCGACCTTCACACCGGGCCCGAGCTCGACCTCGTAGCGGGTGACCGTCGGGCCGCGGGTGAAGCCGGTGACGGCGGCGTCGATCTTGAACTGGTCGAGCACCGCGCTGATGCGGTCGATCATGTCGTCGTTGGACGCGCTGCGTGTCCGCGGCGGGTCACCGTCGACGAGCAGTGAGGCCGGCGGGAGGCGGTAGTCACCGTCGACGGCGCGTTCCACCAGCTCGTCGGTGTCGGCGACGGCCGCTGCCGCCGGCGGGGCCGAGGGCGTGGCCGCAGGGGTCTTCTTCGCCGGTGTCCGACGCCGTCGCGGGAGGACCTCGGTGACCTGCTCCGGCGACGCGGCGTCGGCGGAGTCGTCGATGACGGGTTCGGTCAGGGCCTCGCTCGCGGTCACCGGTCGATAGCGGTCGGCAGGCGGGTCGGGCGGGTAGTTGTCGTACGGGTCGTCGCCGTAGCCGGCGGGCTCGTCGACGGGCAGTCCGTCGTCGAGCGCCTGCGGGTCGTCGTCGTACCAGTCGTCGGCGTAGTCGTCCGCCGGGTGCCGGTGACCGATGCCGAGGTACTCCCCGGCACGGGTGATCGCCTCACGGACCGTCATACGCAGTGCCAGCAGGACGCCGAACACCATGCACAGCAGCAGGATCGGGACGGAGACCCAGGCGGTCAGCCCGGCCGTCAGCGGTCCCGCCGCGGCGAACCCGAGGAACCCGCCGGCGCGCAGCCGGCCGTCGAAGTCGATCGGCGCCCCCGCGACGAGATGCCACAGACCCAGGACCGGGAGGCCGATCAGCAGCACCACGCCGATCCGTCGCCCGCGGTCGGCCGGGTTGGGCCCACGACGCATGAGGGCCACCGCGGCGACCACGGCGAGGACGGGGACGACGACCGCACCCGATCCGACGATCGCGCGGACCAGGGTGTCGACGAACGCTCCGACCGGCCCCGCGGCGTGCAGCCACACCGAGGCGCCGACGAGGATCGCCGCGGCGATCAGGCCGAGGGCGACGCCGTCGCGGCGGTGGCCGGTGGGAGCGGGACGGCCGGTGACGACGGTGGCGGAGTCCGCCGGCTCCGACGGGTCGTCGACCGGGTCGAGATCGTCGGCGAGGTCGAGCTCACGCTCGTCCGGGCCGGCGTCGGGATGCGCCCCGACCCGTGCGATCGACCCCACACCACGGGCCATGGCCATCCAGCCGGCGCCGAGTCCACGACCGACTCCCCGCCCGACCGCACGCGCGGCCGATCGCCCGGCTGCGGCGTTGTCGACGCGGTCGTCGACCATCGTCGCCGTGCCGCGGCGGGTGGAGGTCGCCCGGGTGGCGGAGGTCGACCGTGTGGCCGGGGACCGTGACCCGGACCGGGCGCCCGCACCCGACCGGGCCGAGGATCGTGACGACGCGCCGCGGGAGGTGGTCGATCGGCTCCTGGTGGAGGCGGTGGCGGTGGTGCCGCCACGGCGGGACGCGGTGGCGCGGCGTCCCGAGGCGGCCTTCGACTGCGAGGTGGACGCAGCGGACCCGCGGGCCGTCGACTTGGGGCTCATGCCGCTCAGGATAAACCGCATCCGTCACAGAAGCCCCGTCCACCTCACCGGCCACACGGGCGGTGTGTCTGATTCGTGATGTGGCTCGGTGTCAGATGCCGCGCGAGGCCCCGCGCACGGTGTCGACGGCGTCGGTGGGCCCGTCGAAGTCCAGTCGGGCCGCGTCACGACCGAAGGCGAAGACGAGCAGCTCACCCACGTCACCGGTGATGGTGACCGCGGGTCCCGACCCGGTGGTCACCAACTCACCCTCGACGGGGTCGGCGAGGGTGACCCGGGCCGGGACGGACCGCAACGTCGGCTTCCCGATCCGCCGCAGTGTCGTCACCAGGGCCGATCGCAGCTCGGTCGGCAGGGTGCGGGGTTCCCAGCCGGCGACGGCACGGCGGACGTCCTCATGGTGGACGAAGAACTCCGCGGTGTTCGCCAGGCCCTCGACCAGCCGGAACGGCGACCACACGGGCGGTCCACCGGCGAACCGCGTCACCAGGGCGTCGTAGTCACCGCGGGCGTAGGAGTTCTGGACGCGTTCGGTGTACCCGGCCAGGAACGGGATCAGGATCCCCGGCGACGCATCCGGTCGACTCTCCCGGACCACCAGGTGCGCGAGGAGGTCCCGGGTGGTCCACCCCGAGCACAGAGTGGGCGCGTCGGGACCGGTCTCACGGAAGGTCTCGGCGAGGGCTGCACGTTCGTCGGCGACGGCACTCATGGACCGAGACTATCGGTCCGTCGCGTCGCCGTCGGCGATCAGCGCTGGTCGGACACGCTCAGCACGGTCGGGACGATCATCGGCCGCCGGCGGTAGGTGTCGCCGACCCACCGCCCGACGGTCCGTCGGATCGACTGGGCGATGCGGTGGGTGTCGGTGACGCGCTCGGCGGCGAGGTCGGCGAGCGCGGAGTGCACCAGCGCCGCCGCATCCTTGAGCGCGGTCGGATCGTCGGAGAAGCCGCGACCCGACACCTCGGGGGTGCTGACGAGGTGGCCGTCGGTGGAGTCGATGACGACGGTGATCGCGATGAATCCGCCTTCGCCGAGCACCAGACGTTCGGAGAGCGTCGACTCCCCCACGTCGCCGACGGAGAGTCCGTCGACGTAGACGTGGCCGACCGGGACGCGGCCGACGATGGTCGCCACCCCGTCGACGAGGTCGACGACGACACCGTCCTCGGCGAGGACGACGCGTTCGGGGTCCACCCCTGTGGCCTCGGCGAGCGCCGCGTTGGCGCGCAGGTGTCGCCACTCGCCGTGCACCGGCATCGCGTTGCGGGGACGCACCGCGTTGTACAGGTACAACAGCTCGCCGGCCGAGGCGTGACCGGACACGTGGACCTTCGCGCTGGCCTGCGTCACGACCGTCGCACCCCGCTTGGCGAGACCGTTCACGACGGTGAACACCGAGTTCTCGTTGCCCGGGATCAGCGACGACGCCAGGACGACCAGGTCGTCGGCGTGGATGTTGATCTGGCGGTGCTCGCCGCGGGCCATGCGCGACAGCGCGGACAGCGGTTCACCCTGCGAGCCCGTGGAGACGAGGACGACGCGGTGATCGGGAAGCGTTGCCGCCGTGTCCATGTCGACGACGACGCCGTCGGGTACGGAGAGGTAACCGAGGTCCTGTGCGATCTGCATGTTGCGGACCATCGACCGCCCGACGAAACAGATCCGCCGGTCGTGGGCCGCGGCGACGTCGACGACCTGCTGGATGCGGTGCACGTGGCTCGCGAAGGACGCGACGATGACCCGCTGACGGGCCTTGCCGATGACGGTGTCCAGGACGCCGCCGATGTTGCGTTCCGGGGTGACGAACCCGGGCACCTCGGCGTTGGTGGAGTCGACGAGGAACAGGTCGACACCCTCGTCGCCGAGACGGCTGAAACCGGCCAGGTCGGTGAGGCGACCGTCGAGCGGCAGCTGGTCGAGCTTGATGTCGCCGGTGTGCAGCACGACGCCCGCCGGGGTCCGGATGGCCACGGCGATCGCGTCGGGGATCGAGTGGTTGACCGCGAAGTACTCGCACTCGAACGGACCGTGGTTCGTGCTGTCGCCCTCGGCGATCTGCACGAGCGTCGGCCGCTGACGGTGCTCGCGGCATTTCGCGGCGAGGAGCGCGAGGGTGAATCGTGAACCCACGACCGGGATGTCGCCGCGCAGCCGCAGCAGGAACGGCACGGCACCGATGTGGTCCTCGTGACCGTGCGTGAGGATGATCGCCTCGACGTCGTCCATGCGGTCCTCGATGTACCGGAAGTCCGGGAGGATCAGGTCGACGCCGGGCTGCTGGTCCTCGGGGAAGAGGACACCGCAGTCGACGATCAGCAGCTTGCCGTCGTACTCGAAGACGGTCATGTTGCGGCCGATCTCACCGATGCCGCCGAGGGCGACGACACGCAGACCGCGACGAGGCAGCTTGCGTGGTGTGCCGAGTCGGTCCATGGCGTCACCGACAGGCTGCGACGCGGGACGCGGGGCGCGGTCGCGGGACGGTTCGACCGAGGCCGGGCGTGGCTGGCGGCGACGGGGGCCGGAGTTCTTCGGTGTGCGCGCGGACGGTGCGCCCGCGGACTTCTCGGCCTTCTGCGCCTTCTCCGGTGCTGGGTCGGCGGCTGCGGTCTCCGGCGGCGTGGCGGCCTGCGCCGGTTCCGGCGGGGCGGTGGGCTGCGTCGGCTCGGGTGCGGGCGGACCGGTGGGACGGCTGGCGCGCTTGCGACGACGGTTGGGCGGATGGGTCACGAGAGCACCTGCGCGGCACGCAGATCGGCGATGAGCTGCTCGATCTGGGGCCCGGTGGCAGGTACCTGCGGGAGACGGGGGTCGCCGACGTCGATGCCGAGGATCCGCAGTGCCGCCTTCACCATCGTCACGCCACCGAGGCGTCCCATGGCGTTGACGAGCGGGATCATCGAGATGTTCAGCTCTCGTGCGGTGACCATGTCTCCCTTCGTGACCGCGTCGAGGAGATCGCGCAGGCGGTCGGGGACGAGGTGCCCGATGACCGAGACGAATCCGCTGGCGCCGACGGCCAGCCACGGCAGGTTGAGTGCGTCCTCGCCGGACAGGTACTCCAGTCCGGCGTCGGCGATGAGCGATGCCGCGGAGTTGAGATCGCCCTTGGCGTCCTTGACTCCGACGATGTTCGGATGGCGGGCCAGCTCGAGCAGGGTGCGGTGCTCGATCGGGATCACCGATCGCGGCGGGATGTCGTAGAGCAGCACCGGCAGTGGCGTCGCGTCGGCGATGGCGGTGAAGTGCGCCAGCAGGCCGGTCTGCGGTGGCCGCGAGTAGTACGGCGTCACGACCAGCAGACCGTGGGCGCCACGCTTGTGGGCCTCCACGGAGAAGCGGATGCTCTCGGCCGTGTCGTAGCTGCCCGCGCCCTGGGTGATGCGGGCGCGGTCCCCGACCGCCTCGACGACGGCCGACAGCAGGTCCAGCTTCTCGTCGACGGTGGTGGTCGGCGACTCCCCTGTCGTGCCCGAGATGACGAGACCGTCCACGCCCCGCGAGACGAGGTGTTCGGCCAGCTCGACGGACCGCGGGATGTCCAGGGAACCGTCGGGATGGAACGGCGTCACCATCGCCACACCCACCGTTCCGAACGGGTGCGGCCCGTGCAGGGCAGGGGCGCTGTTCATGGTGGGAAAGGCTACCGCCCGCGGGCGCTCGTCCACGAACAGCCCACCCGCCGACCGGCGCGTCGAGCTGCGGGTCCGTGCGCCGGGTCCATCGCTCACGCGTCGACGACGTAGGGCGAGGTGGCGACCTCGGTGCCGTCGGCGAGCGTCCCGATCTCGAAGTCACCGAAGACCGTGGGTGCGAGGGTGACGAGCTGGCGGAGGCATTCCACCGCGAGGTGTCGGATCTCGACGTCGGCGTGTTCGGTCGCGCGCATGCCGACGAAGTGCCGCCACGCCCGGTAGTTGCCGGTCACGACGATCTTGGTCTCGGTCGCGTTCGGCAGCACCGATCGCGCCGCCTGACGTGCCTGTTTACGTCGCAGGATGGCGTTCGGGACGTCGGCGAACTTCGCCTCGAGCGCTCCCAGCAGCTCGGTGTAGGCGGCGCGGGAGGCGTCGGTGGCGGCGGTGAACAGCGCCTCGAGCTCGGGGTCGCCGGCGATCGCGGGCGGGGCCACCACGTTCGAGTCGTGTTCGGGGACGAAGCGCTGCGAGAGCTGCGAGTAGGAGAAGTGGCGGTGGCGGATCAGCTCGTGGGTGCACGACCGGGAGATGCCGGTGATGTAGAAGGTCACCGTCGCGTGTTCGAGCAGCGACAGGTGCCCGACCTCGAGGATGTGGCGCAGATAGCCGGCGTTGGTCGCGGTCCGCGGGTTCGGCTTGTCCCAGCTCTGGTAGCAGGCGCGGCCGGCGAACTCCACGAGCGCCTCACCGGCGGCGGCATCGGTCTCCCAGTCGACGTCGGCGGGCGGGTGGAACTCGCTGTGGGCCACCAGTCGCACGGACAGACCGACCATCTCCGACACCGTCACACTCCTCGCTCGCGCCTCTCGCGACGACGTCGATTGTCCCCCGAGACCCCTCTGCGACGGACATCCGCCCTCACGTGGACACACACTGCCGCCGACGGTGCACACTCGATCGCGAGGTGGCGACGACGAAAGGGATGGCGATGATCGCTCGACCGATCCGGACGACCACGACTGCCGTGCTCGTCGCGGTGGCGCTGGTCCTCGGCGTCCTCGGTGCCGCAGCGGCCGATGCGGCACCCGCGCCGACGGTGGACCGTTCGTTGCACCTGACGGGGGCACCGAACGCGCGGACCCTTGCGGGGTACGTCGGCACCGGCGGACGCGTCGTCGACGACCAGGTGATCCGCAGTGACAACCTGTCGCAGCTCACGGCGGCCGATGTCGGCGTGCTGCAGCGGCGGGACGTCGAGGTGATCGTCGACCTGCGGACCGGTGTCGAGCGCGCTCTGCAGCCGGACCGACCGGTTCCCGGCGCGGCAGTCCGCGATCGGGACGTGTTGGGACGCACACCGGTCACCACGCTGATCGACCTGCCCGCGTCGTACCGCGCCTTGGTGACGGACCCGGGGGCGCGAGCACAGATCGCCGCGACGCTCCGGGACGTCGCCGCGGTCACGGCGGCCGGACACCGGGTGCTCATCCACTGCACCGCCGGGAAGGACCGGACCGGGTGGGTGTCGGCTGTGCTGCTCGAGATCCTGGGTGTCGGGCGCGGGACCATCGAGTCGGATTACCTCGCCAGCAACACCTATCGCCACGCCTCGCCGCGCGACGGCATCAACGGTGTGAACCTCGGCCTGCTCCGGACGTCGTGGCGATTGGTCGACTCGCGATACGGCGGCATGGACGGCTATGTCCACCGTGGCCTCGGCCTCGACGACGCGGTCCTCGCGCAGCTACGGGGCGCCCTGCTGGCCTGAATGCACGGACGGACGCCCGCTCAGCGAAGGGCGTGGTCGAGTTGGCGCGCGAGGTCGCCGCGGTCGGCGACCACGACGTCGTCGGCGCCGAGCCATCCGGCCATGGTCCGCAAATCGACCGCCAGCGCTTGTGAGAGCGCACCGCGGTCGACGTCGTCCTCCGCGTGGGATGCCTGCACGCGGAGCACACGATCGGCGCGGTCGTGTTTGAGATCGACACGGGCGCCCACGGTCTCGTTCCAGAGGTAGGGGAAGACGTAGTATCCGTGGACTCGTCTCGGTTCCGGGACATAGATCTCGATGCGGTAGTCCATCCCGAACAGTCGAGCCAGGCGGGGCCGGAAGAAGACCAGCGGGTCGAAGGGCGCGAGGAGCGCCGACGCCGTCACCCGTCGTGGGGTGCGCGCAGCGGGGTCGAGGTAGGCGATCGCATCCCATCCGCGGACTGTCACCGGGATCAGGTCGCCGGTTTCGACGAGTCGTGCCACGGATTCTCGGGCGTCGGACACGGGTAGCCGGAAGTAGTCCCGCAGATCGACCTCGGTGGCCACGCCGAGGGCTGCGGCCGCCCGTCGGACGAGGGCATCGACGGCCTCGTCGCGAGGCACCTGCCGGGCGACCCGCTCCTCCCCCACGATCCGCTCGGCGAGGTCGTAGTGGCGGGCGAACGTCTCGTCACGGACGGCGGTGAGTTCGCCGGCGGCGAGCATCACCTCGCAGGTGTGCTTCACCTCGCTGCGGTCCCACCAGGATCCGCGTCGGGGTCCTTCGCGTCGGCGGCCGAGGGCTTCTTCGAGCATCCCGCCGGTGGCGGGGCCGAGGTCGGCAACCGCGGCCCGGACCTCTGCGCGCAGCCGCGTCTGCGAGGGGCTCTCCGTCTCCGCGCGCGAGTAGCGGCCGAATCGGTAGTCCGCCATCCGCCACCCGAACAGCGGCCAGTCGTCGACGTCGATGAGGGCGGCCTCGTGTGCCCAGTACTCGGTGAGCATCCGCGGACGGCGGGCCGTCGACCGCCAGGCCGCCTCGTCGAGGAGTCCGGTGTCATACGGCCCGAGCCTGCTGAACACCGGCATGTAGTGCGCGCGCACCGCGACGTTCACCGAGTCCATCTGCAGCAGTCCCAGGCGGTCGACGACGCGACGGAGATGACGACGTGTCGCGGGCCCGGTCGGTGCGGCGTCGGCGAAACCCTGTGCTGCGAGCGCTGTTCGACGGGCCGCGGCGAGGGTCAGGGTGCGCTGCGGCTGCGGGGACGCCGTCATCCGCGGCGGGCCAGGTCGCGGTAGCGGTAGCGGATCCCCGTGGTCGACGTCTGCCACCCGTGGTCGGCGACGGTGTCCCAGTCGGCCTCGTCCACCGGCGGGGCGAACGCGTCGGGGGCGTCGATGGTCACGTCGATGTCGGTGATCCAGAGTGTGTCCGCGTGCGGCATCGCCAGCGCGTAGATCTGGGCACCCCCGAGGACCACCACTGTCTCGTCCTCGCCGCGGGCCGTCCCCAGTGCGCGGTCGAGGTCACCCGCGGTGGTCGCGCCCTCGGCCGACCATGCCTCGTCCCGGGTCACGACGATGTTGTGGCGGTGCGGCAGCGGTCGAAACCTCGGCGGTAGCGAGTCCCAGGTGCGTCGACCCATGATGACCGGGTGGCCGGTGGTGAGTTCGCGGAACCGTCTCTGGTCCTCGGGGACCCGCCACGGGATGGTGTTGTCGCTCCCGATCGCCCCGGCGCGGTCGGCCGCCCAGATCAGCGCGATGGTCATACCGCGACGGGTGCCTTGATGGCCGGGTGGTGCTGGTAGTCGACGACCTGGATGTCGTCGAAGGTGTAGGCGAACAACGAATCCCGGGGAGCGAGTCGCAGTGTCGGGTACGGGTACGGGTCGCGGGAGAGCTGCTCGGTGACCTGATCGACGTGGTTGTCGTAGATGTGGCAGTCCCCGCCGGTCCACACGAAGTCACCCACCTCGAGTCCGGCCTGCGCCGCCATCATGTGGGTGAGCAGCGCGTAGGACGCGATGTTGAACGGGACGCCGAGGAAGAGGTCGGCGGACCGCTGGTAGAGCTGGCAGGAGAGCTTCCCGTCGGCCACGTAGAACTGGAAGAACGCGTGGCACGGCGGTAGGGCCATCTGCGGGATCTCCCCCACGTTCCACGCCGACACGATGTTGCGACGGGAGTCGGGATCGCTGCGCAGGAGCTCGAGCGCCGCGGTGATCTGGTCGACGTGGTCGCCCGACGGGGTCGGCCAGCTCCGCCACTGGACGCCGTAGACCGGCCCGAGTTCGCCGTTCGCGTCAGCCCACTCGTCCCAGATGGTGACACCGCGTTCCTGGAGCCAGCGCACGTTGGAGTCGCCGCGCAGGAACCACAGCAATTCGTAGACGATCGACTTCAGGTGAACCCGCTTGGTGGTGATCAACGGGAAACCCTCGGCGAGGTCCCAGCGCATCTGCCGTCCGAACACGCTGCGGGTCCCGGTGCCGGTCCGGTCGGACTTGGGCGTGCCGGACGACAGCACGTCGCGCAGGAGGTCCTCGTACGGGGTCGCGATCATCGCGTTCATCCTACGAGAGGGCCATCAGCCCTGGCGGGAGCCCTCGAGGGCGCGCCGCCTCACACTGTGAAGTTGTCAAGGTACCGATGCGGTCCTGCTCACCCGCAGGTGCTGGGAAGTGCCGGCTGGTCAGGCGGCGATCCTGTCGAGCCGCAGTGTGCGTCGGTTGTAGGCGGGGTGGAGTTCGCGGCGCGGGTCCACCGACGCAGGTGGTCGGATCCAGGGGTGACGGTCGGGGCCCATCACGATCTCCCACCCCTGCTGATGCACCGCGACGTGGCAGGTCCGGCACAGCAGACACCCGTTGTCACAGGTGGTCGGCCCACCCTGGGAGTGGTAGACGATGTGGTGGACGTCGGTCCACGACGCCGGATCACCGCACTTGATGCAGCACTCGTCGCGGGCGACGATCGCCTTGCGGGTGCGGCCGGTGAACAGTCGCGCCGCGGGTGAGATGTCGACCGGTGCGGCGTCGACATCGACCGCGATGCGGGTGACCGAGGCGTCGCACGCCAGCAGCGACACCGCCTGATCGGTCACCGAGCCCATCCACTGCAGATGCGCCGGGCCCGCGGGTGTCACCCCACAGCATTCGTCGGTCGTCGCCGGGACGGTCAGCAGGATCTCCGTGCGCGCCGGCGCCACCAGGCCGCCATCACCGAGGGCCCGGGAGGCGGCTTCGACCACTTGAACGAACGCATCGGCTCGCCGCTGCGCCGCCGACCGCAGATCCGGCGTCCCGTCCGGGAGTGGCTTCGGGCGGGATGCGGTGTCGACACACGAGATCAACCGCTCCCCGGTCACGACGTCCAGATCGAACGACCCCGCCAACCGGCCATCCTCACGCTGCACCCACGACACCTCATTCAATGCGGCGTCCTCAGCGACCGGCGTCACCGGCTCCTCCGACTCCTCTGTCTCGGGTTCGTGCTCGAGTGCGATGGCCCGCGCACGGTCCGCGATCTCCACCGGCGACCGTCCCGCAAGGGCGTGCCCGATCAACACCGCCTCGGTCTCCACCGCCAGCCCGGACCCCAACGGCGACCGTGCTCGCACCGCCACGTGGCGTACCCCGCGGGCGATCGCGTCGGCGGACTCCGCCGACAGCGACCCGTCCCGCACATGCCGAGCCACCACCGGCAGATGCACGATCGCCCGCCCGAGCCGGATCGCCCGCGACGCCACCACCGGAACACATCCGTGGCGGCGCAGCAGTTCGCGCACCGACATCCCGAATCGCTTCGCGGTACCGCGGCACTCGATCTCCCCGGTCACCCGCACCAGCAGGCCATCGGCAGCGTTACGTGCCGCGACCGCCGCCCGCAGCCCTGCCACCAGCACGTCATCATCGGCGGGAGTGTCACCACACTCGCGGACGGCATCAGCAAGGCGATCAGCCGCCTCCACCACGGAATCGAACATACATTCGACTCTACCGTGTACCGTTCAGACGTCAAGGGCCGATCTGAACAAATGTGCACTTCGCTGTAGCGGAGCTATGAATCCATGATCTGGGCCGCCACGGTCGCACCGAGTTCCCAGCACGCCTCGAGATCGGCCTTGTCCGGCGCGCCGGAGGCGACGACCGTCTGCGCCACCCGCGTCCAGCCGAGTCCCGTGGTGATCGAGTCGACCGCGCGTTCGGCGCCCTCGGTCCCCTCGTTGCCGTGGAGGTAGAGCCCGAACGGCCGACCGCGGGTCGCATCGAGGAGCTGGTAGTAGCTGACGTCGAAGGCGTGTTTGAGAGCCCCGGAGATGTAACCGAGGTTCGCCGGTGTACCGAGCACACAGGCGTCGGCCTCGAGCCACTCGACGGGCGAGACGGTCAGCGCCGGGCGCCGGATGACCTCGACCCCGGTGATCTCGTCGTCGGTCGCACCGGAGACGACGGCCTCGAACATCGCCTGGCAGTGCGGGGACGGCGTGTGGTGCACGATGAGCAGACGGCTCACACCGATCCCTCCCGCTCTGTCTTCTCCTGCGCGACAGCACGTTTCATCATCTGGCGTGCTCTGGTGCGGTCACCCGCGTAGTCGTAGGCGCGTGCGATCCGATAGGTGTTCCGCCAGTTCTCCGGGTCGGCCTCCCATTCGACCCGCACCTGCGCGAACAGGTCGTCGGCGGCGTCACGTTCGATCCGACCCGACGGACGCCGCGGCAGCGCGGAGACGTCGAGCTCGCGGCCCTCCTCGCGGGCACGCCGAGCGAGTTGCTGGTGCGTGATCCCTGCGCGCACCGTCGTGACGGCCATCCAGATGCCCAGCAGCGGCAACAGGAGCACACCGATCCCGAGGCCCACGCCGACGACGCCACCGTCCTCGATCAGCTGGACGCCGCGCACGCCGAGCAGCACGATGTACACCGCGAGCAGGACGAGGATCACCAGGATCGTCAGGACGATCGGACGCGAGTCGCGGGTGTAGAAATCCCTGCGGGCCATCGGGATCAGAGGTCGAGCAGGTCGTCGAGGCCGACGGTGAGCCCGGGCCGGGTTCCGATCTGTCGCACACCGAGGAGCACGCCGGGCGCGAACGACGAGCGGTCGATCGAGTCGTGTCGGATCGTGAGCGTCTCACCCTGCGTGCCCAGGAGCACCTCCTGGTGGGCGACCAGTCCGGCAACCCGCACCGAGTGGACCCGTACGCCCTCGACGTCGGCTCCACGGGCGCCGTCGAGTTCCTCCGATGTCGCGTCGGGCATGGCCGGGCTGCCGGCCTCGGCACGGGCGGCGGCGATCATCCGGGCCGTGCGGTAGGCGGTCCCCGACGGCGCATCGGCCTTGTGCGGGTGGTGGAGTTCGATCACCTCCACGGAGTCGTAGAAGCGGGCGGCGGCCGCGGCGAACCGCATGGACAGAACCGCCCCGATGGCGAAGTTGGGGGCGATCAGCACTCCGGTACCCGGCGAGTCGTCGAGCCACTGGCGCACCTGTGCGAGGCGATCGTCGTCGAAGCCGGTGGTGCCGACGACGGCATGGATGCCGTTGTCGATCAGGAACTCGAGGTTGTCCATGACGACCGACGGGTGGGTGAAGTCGACGACGACCTGCGTGCCCGACTCGACGAGCGCCGACCGGTCGTCACCCTTGTCGATGCCGACCGTGAACTCGAGGTCGTCGGCCGCACCGACCGCCTCGACGACGGCCTGCCCCACCTTGCCGTCGCTGCCGAACACACCGACGCGGATTCGCTCACTCATGGGTCCATGATCCCCCACGGCCCCGACGCCAGGCCACGCCCGTGCGTTCAGCCGCCCCGGATCAGGTCCGCGCACTTCTCGGCCATCGTCATGACCGTGATGTTCGGGTTCACCGTGGGGAGCTTCGGCATCGCCGAGGCGTCGACGACACGTAGGCGCTGCGTCCCGCGCACGCGCAGTTGCGGGTCGAGCACCGCCATCGGGTCACCGTCGGCGCCCATCCGTGCGGTCGCGGCCGGGTGGTAGACGGTGTTGTGCGTCTTGTGCATGTAGTCGACGAGATCGTCGTCGGACACGGCGTCCGGGCCGGGCGCGAGCTCGCGGGCGACCCACCCGCGCAACGCATCCTGCTCGGCGATCGTCCTGGCCAGTCGGATCCCCGCGGTCATCACGCGTTCGTCGTGGTGATCGGGGTCGGTGAAGTACCTCGGATCGACCCGGGCCCTGTCCCGGAAGTCCCGGCTGCGCAGCCTCACCGTGCCTCGTGATCGGCCCTGGGTGACGTTCGGGGTGAGGCAGAAGCCGTTGTCGGTGGTGGGGTATCCCCACCGCAGCGTGTTCATGTCGAACGGGACGCTGCCGTAGTGCATCATCACGTCCGGCAGCGACAGGTGAGGGTCGGTGGTGGCGAACACGCCGATCTCCCACCACTGGCTGGAGCTGGTGACCATCGGCCTGGCGGCCTCCCAGAACACGAGGCCCTCGACGTGGTCGTCGAGATTCTCCCCCACACCCGGTGAGTCGACGCGCACATCGATGCCGAACTCCCGCAGCTGCTCCGCGGGCCCGATCCCGGACAGCATCAACAGCTTCGGGGTGTCGATCGCACCGGCGGTCACGATCACCTCACGGCGGGCGCCCACGACGTCGAAGCCGGTGAGGTCGGGACGCTGATACCGCGCGCCGGTCGCGGTGGTGCCGTCGAACAGGATCTCCTGGACCCAACACCCGGTGCGGACCTCGAGATTCGGCCGACGTCCCATGATCGGGTGCAGATAGGCATGCGAGGTCGACATGCGCGTGCCGTCCTCGCCGGCGTTGATCTGGAACCACCCGGCCCCGTTGCGCACCGTCTCACCGCGGTTGAACCCGACGGTCGGCAGCCCGACCGCCGCGGCCGCCTCGAGAAGCGCAGTCCCGCAGGGATCCAGCGGTGGGACGTCGCGCAACCGTACGGGGCCGTCGTGTCCGTGGTCGCCGGGGGCGTCGTTGTTCTCCAGCCGTCGCGTCAGCGGATGGACCTGAGCCGAGCCCCATCCGGTGAGCCCCATCTGTTCCCACTCGTCGAGATACTCGGCCGGTGGCCAGAACGCGATACACGAGTTGTGCGACGAACATCCACCGAGAACCTTCGCCCGCGCATGCCGCATGAAGCTGTTGCCACGCCCCTGCGGCTCGATCGGGTAGTCCCAGTCGTATCCGGAGTCGAGCAGGTGCATCCAGTCGGTGAGGACGAGCACCGACGGGTCGTCGACATCACTGGGCCCCGCCTCGAGGAGGCACACCGACACCGACGGGTCCTCCGAAAGACGTGCGGCGAGAACGCAGCCGGCGGTCCCACCGCCGAGGATCACGTAGTCGAACTCCCCGGCGGTGACGGCGGTGTCGGTCAACGGGTCGGCCACGTGTCCTCCTCGGTCGTGCCGACGGCGGGTGTCTCGTCGACGCTGCTCGCGGCGTGTGATCGCAGGGTGCCGATGCCGCGACCTCCGACCGTCGCGTACCAGAGGAATCCCGCCGCCGCGATGATCCCGATGTAGATGAACGCCCCCCACGCGTTGTACCACCCCGGCCCGTAGACCGACTCACGTGGCCAGGCCAGGTTCAGGGCCATCGCGATCCCCCACACGACGGCGACGATGTTGACCGGGAGCCCCCAGCGTCCCATGCAGAAGTAGCGCCCTGCCGCCAGGTCCTCCGGCGGCCACTCACCCCGGAACCGCTTCACCAGCAACGGCGCGGTCACCATGAGATAGGCGATGTAGATCATGATGATCGCGATCGAGGTGAGGACCGTGAAGATCTGCGGCGAGTTGATGTTCACCACGAGGATGAGCACGGCGAGGACGCCGATGGTCACCGCCGGCACGACCGGGGTCTTCAGGCGCGGGTGGACCTTGGCGAGCCGCTCACCGAAGGGCAACGCGTTGTCGCGGGCCATCGCGAACGTCAGGCGGATCGCGGCGGTGTGCACAGCGAGCGTGCACACGAACACCGCGATCACGATGCAGATCAGGAAGATGGTGCCGAGCGGCGAGACCATCACCTTCTCGACGATGTACTGCAGGCCACCGGACTTCACACCGATCTCCGGGTCGTTCAGATCGGGTGCGGCGAGCACGGCGAACACCAGGATCGCGCCACCGATGACGAACGACGCGAGGATGGCCCGCAGGATCGCCGTGGGCGCGGTCTTGCGCGGCTCGGTGGTCTCCTCCCCCAGCGACGACGCGGTGTCGAAGCCGTACATCACATACCCCGACGCCAGTGAGGCGACGAGGAACGCACCGAGGAACCCGCCGGAGGCCCCTGCGCCGTAACCGTTGTCGGAGAAGAACACGGCCGGCGTGCGCTTGATGTTGAACGCCAGGATCACCGCGATGAGGACGGCCGCGATGAGCTCGATGAACACCCCGGTGCTGTTGATGATCGACATCAGTCGCACACCGAACGCGTTGATCACCGTGGTGGCGAGCACCAGGATCGAGCCGAGAAAGACCGCGTTCTCCGGCGACACCTGGGTGAGATCGCTGCTCCCGACGATGCGGAACCCGCTCCAGATCCGCGGCAGGGTGGCGTCGACGGCCAGCACGACGGCGGAGATGGTGACGATGGAGGCGGTGAGCATCATCCAGCCCGAGAACCACCCGATGGCCCTGGTGCCGAGGATCTTCGCCCAGTTGTACACCGATCCGGCGATCGGGTACTTCGCCGCGAGTTCCATGAAGCACAGCGCGACGGCCAGCTGACCGACGAAGACGATCGGCCACGACCACAGGTAGGCGGCGCCCGCCGTGGAGAAACCGAAATAGAACAGCTGGAACGTGCCGGTCAGGATCGAGATGTAGCTGACACCCGCAGCGAAGCTGGCGAACTTGCCGATGCTCCGGTCGAGACTCTCCTTGTACCCGAAGTGCTCCATGCCGGTGTCGGGCGCGGTCTGTGTCATGGTTCGAACCAACCTGCCGTCGGCGCCGCCGTGTTGTTCCAGATGTGTTTCGTCTCCTGGTATTCCGCCAATCCCGACGGACCGAGCTCGCGACCGTTCCCGGATCGCCCGTATCCACCCCACTCGGCGGCCGGCGTGTAATAGCCGAAGTCGTTGATCCACACCGTCCCGTGGCGCATCCCCCGGGCGAACCGCTCCGCGCGTGCGGGATCGGCCGTACGGACACCGCCCGCGAGGCCGTACCGCGTGTCGTTCGCCAGTTCCAGGGCCTGCGCCTCGGTGGTGAACCGCTCCACGGTGAGGATGGGCCCGAACGTCTCGTCCTGGACGATCCGCATGGACCGATCGCAGTGGTCGAACACGGTGGGCGCGTAGAAGTATCCCGCCGCCAGTCGTGGATCGTCACGGGCCGGGTCGTCGAGACGACGTCCCCCGGTCACCAGTCGCGCACCCTCGGCCGTCCCGGACGCGACATGGTCCACGATCTTGTCGAGCTGCTGCTGGGAGACGAGCGGACCCGTGCGGCTCTCGGGGTCGCGCCCGGGCCCGACCGCGATGCGCTCGGCACGCGTCGCGACCGCGGCGACCAGTCGGTCGGCGACGGACTCCTCCACGATGAGGCGCGTTCCCGCCGAACAGACCTGACCGGAGTGCAGGAAGACACCGGTGACCACCTGGTCCACCGTCGCCGCGAACTGATCGTCGGTGCCGCAGGCGTCGGCGAAGACGACGTGGGGGTTCTTCCCGCCGAGTTCGACGAGGACGCGCGTCACGTGTCTCGCCGCGGTCGCGGCGATCACCTGCCCGGTCGCGAGTCCGCCGGTGAACGAGATGAGATCGACGTCGGGATCGTCGTTCAGCGCGTCGGAGAGGTCGCTGCCCGCACCGAGCACGAGGTTGACGACGCCGGCGGGTGTCCCGGCCTCGACGAGAAGCCGGGTGAACGCGATGGTGGTCAGTGGTGTGACCTCGCTGGGCTTGACCACCATCGTCGCTCCCGCGGCGAGAGCAGGCGCCACCTTCCAGGAGATCTGCAGCAACGGATAGTTCCATGGGGCGATCAGCACACAGACGCCGATCGGCTCGCGCACGACGCGGCTGATCACGGCCGGGTCCCCCACGTCGACGACGCGGTCGGCGACGGTGGTGACGAGGTCGGCGTAGTAACGGAAGACGGCGGTGACGTCGTCGATGTCGATCCGGCTCTCCGCGAGCGTCTTGCCGGTGTCGCGGGTCTCGGTCTCGGCGAGGCTCTCGCGGTCTCGCTGCAGCAGATCGGCGACGCGACGCAGCAGCGCGGACCGTTCGGCGACCGGTGTCGCCGGCCACGGCGAGGTGTCGAAGGCACGACGAGCGGCGACGATCGCGTCCCGGACGTCCGACGGGTCGGCCTCGGCCACCTCGGTGATGGTGCTGCCGTCGGCCGGGTCGATCACCGCCCGCGTACGCCCCGATGCGGCCGCGCGCCAGACCCCGTCGATGTACAGATCGTCCACGAACCGATCTTTGCCCCTAGGCGCACATCCCGCTCACCCAATCGTGGAATTGCGCGATGTGGTGTTCGGCCGGGACCAGGACGCCCCCGTGCCGGTACGCGCGCGAGGACATCCCCGGTTGCGTACGCTCGCACGCCTCGAAGTCCTGCAGGTTGACGCGGTGGAAGAGCTCGACCCCGGCGGAGGTGTCGTGTCCGGCGGCCACGACGTCCGGTGCGTACAGCCAGTCGCACACGACGGTCGTGCGGTCCACGGCGCGCGGGAACATCCGATGGACGATCACGTGATCGGGGACGAGGTTCACGAAGACCGTGGGGTTGACGGTGATCGCGTAGTAACGCCGGTCGTGGTCGGGGGTGAGATCGGGCAGTGCCGCCGCCCCGGCCGATCCGTCGACGGTGAAACCGTCCACCGTGGAGGCGAACTCGGCACCGTGTCCGACGTAGTACTGCGCTGCGAGACCGTCGGCGAACTCGGGCAACACCTCGGTCAGCTCCGGGTGGATGGTGGCGCAGTGATAGCACTCCATGAAGTTCTCGACGATGAGCTTCCAGTTGGACCCCACCTCATAGGTCTCGCGGTGGGCCAGGGCGAGACCGCCCACGTCCCACCGGTCGATCATCGCCGGGTCCCCGAGCCGATCGGTGACGGCGCCGATCACCGTGTCGGCGAACGACGGCGGATCGTCGGCGAGACACACCCACAGGTATCCCAGCCATTCGCGCGACTGCACCGGGACCAGTCCGTACCTCGTGCGGTCGATGTCGCCGAGGCTGCTGAGATTCGGCGCTGCCACGAGCGCGCCGTCCAGCCCATAGGTCCATGCGTGATACGGGCACTGCAGGGTTCGTCGAACGGCACCGGATTCCTCCGTGCACACCAGGGCACCACGGTGCCGGCAGGCGTTGAGGAACGCGCGCAGCACCTGGTCCCGCCCACGGACGACCAGGATGCTCTCGCCGCCGATCTCGACGGTCGCGAAGCGACCGGTCGCCGGGACGTCGGCCACCCGGACGGCGCACATCCACCGCCGCCCGAAGATGCGCTCGGTCTCGCGGGTGAACACGGCCGGATCGGTGTAGGCAGACCCGGGCAGGGTGGGCACGAGGGTCTCGCCCCCCTCGTGCGCGACGTCTTCCGGGGGCGCTGCTCCCGGGGTCACTGCTTCTGCGCTCACGGGATGCCCACTCCTGCCGTGTCGCCGGCCAAGGCGGGCCGGTGCGGGTCGAAGATGCCGATCGGGTGGCTGGTCCCGCCGTCGAGGACGAGGTCGGCGAGGATCTCCCCGACCACCGGTACGAACTTGAACCCGTGGCCGGAGAACCCGCACGCGACCGCGACGCGGGGATGACGCGGATGATGCGCGATGACGAAATCGTGGTCGGGTGTGGTCGAGTACATGCAGGTCGCGGCGTGCAGCATGCTCGTCGACGCGTCGTCGTCGGATCCGGCGCCGGGGATGAGCAGTCGGAGACGGTCGAGCATGGCCTGCGCCTCGTCGGGGTGTACGACGCGGTCGACGGTGTCCGGGGAGCAGTCGATCCCCTTCCGGAAGAAGGCCGTCTTGATGCCGCCGTCGGGCCCGTCGATCGCCGGGAACCCGTATATCTGTTCACCGCGGTCGGTCTCGTGGATGTAGATGGGTGCGTCGACCATCGCCGGGGCACCCGGGGCGAGATCGAACCAGTACATGACCTGTCGCTCGATCCGGATCCCCGCGTCGAGATCGGCGAGGAGTTCCGGTGCCCACGCCCCCGGGCAGACGACGAGTCGGTCCGCGTGCAGGACGCCCTGATCGGTCGTCACCCGCACCGCGTCGCCGGTGTCGGCCCAGTCGAGCACCTCCACCCCGAAGCGCAGATCAGCGCCCGCCGCCTGCGCCAGATCGATGTGAGCGCGCACCGTCACCTCCGGTCGGGCGAATCCCGCGAGGTGCTCGTACACGCCGATGTGGTCGGGAGCCGGTGCGAAACCGGGGAATCGCGTGGCGATCTCGTCGGCGGTGAGCACCTCGTGGCCGAGTCCGTAGTCGCGGGCCGCCCGGAGCGATCCCGCGACCGTGGTCGACTCCGCCGGGCCGGCGAAGACACCGCCGGTGATGCGGTGCACCTCGCGACCGCTGTCGACACCGAGTCGTTCCCACAACTCGTAGGAGCGCAGCAGGAGCGGCACGTAGGCCGGGTCCTCGAAGTAGGCCTGGCGGATGATGCGCGACCCGCCGTGCGACGACCCGCGATCGTGGGCGGGTCGGAAGCGTTCCAGTCCGACGACGGACGCACCCCGCTCGGCGAGGTGGTGGGCCGCAGCCGACCCCATCCCACCGAGCCCGATGACGATGACCTTCTCGCTCATCGGTAGTCACCTTTCAGTCGGAGGTTCTCGGGGTCGACGACGACGGGCGGCACGACGCGCAGCGATCGCTGTCGACCGAACCACTCGGCCGTCACGGCATCCCCGGGGCGCAGATCGGCGGGCCCCCACGCATGGGCGACGGTGGCACCCACCGTGGGTGACCACGCGGCGGATGTGATGTAGCCACTGTCGGAACCGTTGTGTCGCAGAGGTTCCGAACCGAGCAGGACGGTGTCCGGATCGTCGGCGACGAGCGTGTGCAACCGCCGCAGGACAGGGCGTTCCGCGACGGCCGCTCGCCCGACGAACTCGTGGTCCTTCGCCACGGCGAAGGCGACGCCGGCTTCGTGCGGCGAGTCGGTGCGTGTCATGTCGGCACCCCAGGACCGGTACCCCTTCTCGATGCGCAGGCAGTCCATCGCCGCACGACCGCCCCACACCGCTCCGACGGCTTCGGCGTTCTCGCCGAGCGCCGCGGCCAGACGCCGACCGTCTGCCGCGCTCGTGGTGATCTCCCAGCCGAACTCACCGACGTACGACACCCGGGTCAGCAGTGCGGGCACGTCGGCGACGGTCGTCTCCGCGCAGCGGTAGTACCGCAGACCCGACGGCGAGACGCCGAGGTCGGTGAGCGGCGCGACGATGTCGAGCGCTCGTGGCCCCCACACGGCGACACAGCATGTGTCGTCGGTGATCTCGCGAACGTCCACGTGGGCGCCGGTCGCTCGCGCCCGACGTGCGGCCGTGGTCAGGCGTGCGACGTCGAGGGGCCCGTTCAGGCCGACGACCACGCGCTCGGGCCCGACCCGAGCGACCGTGACGTCGCTGAGTATCCCGCCGGTCTCGTCGAGCATCAGCGCGTACACCACCGACCCGACGGGCCTGTCGGGGTCGCGCGTCACGAGCGGCGCGAGCATCGCGACGGCGTCGGGTCCGGTGATCTCCACACGCGTCAGCGAACTCATGTCGTAGAGCCCTGCGACCTCACGCGTGGCGACGGCTTCCGCGAGGACGATCGGTGACCATCCGCGGGTGTACCACTCCGGCAGGTCGGGGACCTCGACCGGGAACCGTTGCGTCAGCGGAGAATCGACAGAGAACCACAGTGGCCGTTCGAACCCGTGCGAGACGCCGAACGACGCACCTCGGGCGAGGTGGTCGTCGTGGAGTGCCGACGTGCGTAGTTCCCGCGCGTCGGCCGGCAACGCCCGCGGATGGATGATGTCGTAGACCTCGACGAACGCCCGCGACGAGCGCGCCACGACGGCGTCGCGATCGAGTTCTGCCGGCGCGAACCGTGTGACGTCGCACCCCGACACGTCGACGCCGGGCGAACCCGACGTCATCCAGTCGGCGATCGCGGCGGCGGCGCCCGCCGACTGCGTCACCCAGATCGCCTCGGCCACCCAGAACCCGTCGAGACCGGGGTGTGGTCCGAGCATCGGTCCGCCGTCGGGGGTGAACGAGAAGACACCGGTGAACCCGTCGGCGATCTCGGCGTCGCGGAGACCGGGGAGCACGCGCCGCGACTCGTCCCACGCCGTACGGAACCCGTCTGTCGAGAACGGGAGCATCGACGGCATCGGCTGGTCGGCGGTGTCGGTGTAGAGGGACGCCATGTCGACGACGACGGGATCGTGGCCGTAGTACCCGATGCCGATGCTCTCACCGTGCTGGCGGTAGTACAGGTCGGCGTCCTGGTGGCGCAGGATCGGCAGCGTCGCGGCCGCGTGAGCGGCACGCGGGTCCGCGAACGGGCGGCCCGCGGGAACCGCTGTGGTGGTGACGTATTCGTGTCCCATCGGCACGAGCGGAACGCTCAGCCCCACCATCTCACCGAGTTCGACACCCCAGAATCCGCCGCACGAGACCACCACGTCGGCGTCCAGCACGCCACGATCGGTGCGTACCCCCACCACACGATCACCCTTCGTGAGGACGTCCAGGACGCGGGTGTCGGCGAGGAAGCGCGCCCCCGCGGCCTCGGCCCGAGCGCGCTGCACGGCGATGCAGGTGAGCGCGTCGGCGAGTCCGTCGTCGGGGGTGTGGAGTCCACCCAGCACGGCGGCGTGATCCAGCAGGGGGTGCAGGCGGATGCACTCGTCGGGGTCGACGACCTGCGCCGTCCTCCCCCAGGACGCCGCCCACCCTGCCTTGCGATGGAGTTCGGCGAGGCGCTCCGGGGTGGTCGCGATCTCGAGCCCACCGACGGGGTTGAAGCACAGCGCATCCGGCGTCGACAGGTCGCGGAACTTGCCGACCGTCGCGGCGGCGAGGTCCGACAGGGC
Source organism: Williamsia sp. SKLECPSW1 (assembly GCF_054332755.1). Taxonomy (NCBI): domain Bacteria; kingdom Bacillati; phylum Actinomycetota; class Actinomycetes; order Mycobacteriales; family Nocardiaceae; genus Williamsia; species Williamsia sp. SKLECPSW1. The sequence continues at coordinate 548,743 of NZ_JBTGLI010000002.1, forward strand.
GCGGGATGCGTTCGTCGAGAAGACCAGGCCGGGTGCGTGACTGCTGGAACCCCCCGCCGCCGGCAGCGGTCCGCGGTCGACGACGGTGACGTCGTGCACTCCACGCAGGCAGAGTTCGTCGGCGAGCGAGGTGCCGACGATCCCCGCACCGATCACCACCACCCGCGGACCGTGTTGTCCGTCGACACCCATGGGTCACCACCTGATCGAATCGCGCCGGGAGCCAGTTGCTCATGTCGCAACTGGTTGCTCAACACGCAACAGGATGCGGTCCACGGGGCTGCGCGTCAATCGGACGCGCGGATCAGACGGTGTGACCCAGACGAGCGCTGACCGCCCCGGCGGCGGCGACCGCCTCGCGCGACAGTTCCGGTATCCGCTCCGCACCCATCCGGAAGGTGGGACCGGAGATGCTCAGGGCGGCGATGACCTCGCCGGTGTGGTCTCGGACCGGAGCCGCCACCGCGGTCAGACCCTCCTCCAGTTCGTCACGCGCCGCGCCCCATCCCTGCTCGCGGATCGTCTCGAGCTCGACCCGGAGCTGCGCGACGGTCACGATCGTCGCCGCGGTGAACCGCTCGAGGTCGGCGGGCAGCACCTGCGTGAGGCGGGTCTCGGACAACCCCGAGAGCAGGACCTTCCCGCTCGACGTGGCGTGCGCCGGACTGCTCTGTCCGACGAATGTGCGCAGTGCGATACCCGCCCCACCGTTCGCCTCGGTCACGTTGACCGCGCGGTCGTCGTCGAGGACGGCGAGGTTGACGGTCTCGCCCACCTCGTCGGCCAGGGGTTCGCAGACGTCACGGCTCTCGCGCCCGAGGTCGCGGCGGGACATGGTGGCGCCGGCGAGCCGGACCACGGTGAAGCCCAGTCGGTACTTGCCGCGATCACTGACCTGCTCGACGAACCCCCGGGATTCCAGCACCGAGACCAGCCGCGACACCGTGGACTTGTGGACCCCGAGCGCATCGGCGATGTCCGACACGCCGCCCTCGCCGTCGCGGCCGAGGATCTCCAGGACCTCCAGGGCCCGGTCGACCGACTGGACGGATGCGGGCGGTACGTCGCGTTTCGTCATGTCCTCGTCACTGTAGATCGCGGGACTCGCCGGGCCCGCACTTGACGCGCCACCCGCCCGCTGTCACAGTGTTGCGCAATACGCGCAGCGTTGCGTGAAACGCAACACGATGGGAGAAACGCTCATGCCGCTGAGCGAGTACGCCGCACACCCGACAACCGCCGACGCACACCCGACAACTGCTGACGCCGCGCCCGAGGGGATCGGCGGAGGCCACCTCGCAGTCGCCGCCCTCGACGACCTGAGCCTCGACACCCCGGTGCGCGTCGACATCGTCGGCCGTGCACCGATCATGGTGGTACGCACCGTCGACGGCGTGTTCGCCGTCGACGACACCTGCTCACACCAGGACACGTCGCTCTCCGCGGGGTGGGTCGAGGACTGCGCTGTCGAGTGCCCTCTGCACGAAGCGTGTTTCGACCTGCGGACCGGAGCGGCGATGGGCCCGCCGGCCACCCGGCCGATCGCGACGCATCCGGTTCAGGTCGTCGACGGCCTGGTGAGCGTGTGGCTCGCGGACGCGCAGAGGGCGACCGACGCCGCGTGATCGGCATCGTCGGCGCATCGCTGGCGGGACTCACCGTCGCGCGCACCCTCCGGACACTCGGTGTCACCGACCCGATCACCCTCGTCGGCGCCGAGCCCTGGCTCCCCTACGACCGCCCACCGCTGTCGAAGGAGATGCTCGCGGCAGGCGCAGGCGCACCCCCGGCACCGGATCCCGGGTGGGTGAGCCTCCTCGCCCCCGGTGAGGCCGATGAGTTCGGATGGCGCCTCGGCGTCTCCGCGACAGGAGTCTCGTCGACGGAGGACGGTGCGACCATCCACACCGGCGCCGGCGACGTTCCCTCGCGTGCCGTCGTCCTCGCGACCGGCGCACGGGCGCGTCGTCTGCCGGGCGACGACCTGGCCGGGGTGCACGCGGTACGCACCCTCGACGACGCGCGCCGACTCGCGACCGACCTCGCGTCGGCTCAGCACGTGGTCGTCATCGGCGCGGGGTTCATCGGCGCCGAGATCGCGTCCACCGTCTGCGCCCAGGGACGCACCGTGTCGATGGTCGAGACCTCGGCCGAACCGGGCGTGGCCATCTTCGGCCGACAACTGTCCGACTGGGCACTGGATCTGCACCGCCGCGCCGGGATCGGCGTGCACCTCGACACCCGGGTGGACGGCTTCGTCGGCGACGACGGTGCCGTCTGCGGTGTCCGCCTGGGTGACGGCCGCCTCCTGCCCGCCGACGTCGTCGTGGTCGGCGTGGGTGCCGTACCCGAGACCGCGTGGGCGGCCGGGTCGTCGGTGGCGGTCGACGACGGCTTCCTCACCGATCAGACGGGCGCTACGTCTGTGTCCGGCATCTGGGCGGCAGGCGACTGCGCCCGGATCGTGGACCCGGTGTCCGGGGCGTCTGTGCGCCGTCAACACTGGTCGGCCGCCATCGAATCCGCGCGCGTGGTCGCACATTCCGTCGCCGGGGTCGAGCCGCCGGCGCCCAGGACGCCCTACGTGTGGAGCGATCAACACGGGCATCGCATCCAGATCTGCGGGGCGGTGCCCGCAGACGCCGATCCCGTGGTCGTCGAGGGTTCACTCGCCGAGGACGCGTTCGTGGCGGTCGCCGGCGACCCGGAGGCACCGGCCGCGGTGATCGCGGTGGACATGCCCCGACAGTTCACCCGCCTGCGCAAGACGATGGACCGTCAGCGCGCCGTCGCCCGGGTCTGACGCCGCCACCCACCCGATCCCGGCGGTTCCGGTGTCAGAAGACGGGTGCGTCGGCCCGGACGTGCTCGAAGACCAGTGACGTCGTGGTGCCCGCGACCTCGGGCCGCGCGTTCAACGTCTCGACGAACTCACGCAGCGCCAGGGTGTCGGGCACCGCGACATGCAGGAGGTAGTCGTCGGTGCCCGCGAGGAAGAAGACGTCGATGATCTCGTCCCGCCCGCGGATCTGGCCGACGAAATGGCGGATCTGACCCCGGGCATCGGACTGCAGGCTCACCGCGACCATCGCGCGCAGCGTCCGGCCCACGGCAGCCGGGTCGATGTCGGCGAAGAACCCGCGGATCACGCCCAGGTCGACGAGTCGCCGAACGCGTCCGTGACAGGTCGACGGGGCGATCCCCACCCGTTCGGCCAACTCCCGGTTGGCCATGCGACCGTCGCTGCGGAGCAACCGCACCAGGGCGCGGTCGACGTCGTCGAGGTCGACCGCTCCGGCCGGTCGAAGATCGTTCGGCGAGGTGCTCATGGAGATCGACGATACCGAACTTCGTACCGCATTACACGATGCACAAGAATAACCTTCAGTAGCGTTGCCGCCTGGCCGAAGACCCTTCACGCTTGGTGCACTGGATCGCTGACTCGCGGCGACCCGACGACCGGCTGAAGGAGGCGGACCATGCGCGTGGGCATCCCCCGTGAGGTGAAGAACAACGAGTACCGGGTGGCGATCACCCCCGCAGGCGTCACGGAACTCACCCGGCGCGGCCACGAGGTCGTCGTCGAGGCCGGAGCGGGCGAGGGATCCTCGATCCACGACGTGGACTTCAAGGAGGCCGGCGCGCAGATCATCGCCGGCGCCGACGCCGTCTGGGAGCAGTCCGACCTCGTCCTCAAGGTCAAGGAGCCCATCGCCGAGGAGTACCACCGGATGCGGTCCGGGCAGACGCTGTTCACCTACCTGCACCTCGCGGCGAGCCGTCCCTGCACCGACGCGCTGCTGTCGTCGGGCATCACCTCGATCGCCTACGAGACGGTCACCGCCCCCGACGGCAGCCTGCCCCTCCTCGCGCCGATGAGCGAGGTCGCCGGCCGGCTCGCCCCGCAGGTGGGCGCCTACCACCTGATGCGGTCCGCAGGCGGTCGCGGAGTCCTCATGGGTGGTGTCCCCGGCACCGAGCCCGCCGACGTCGTCGTCATCGGTGGCGGCGTCAGCGGTGTGAACGCCGCGACGATCGCGATGGGCATGGGCGCGCAGGTGACCGTCTTCGATCTCGACATCACCAAGCTCCGCGCGATCGACGCCCGTTTCGGCGGTCGCGTCCACACCCGCTACAGCACCGCTCTCGCCCTGCAAGAGGCCGTCGTCCGAGCCGACCTCGTCATCGGAGCGGTCCTCGTCCCCGGCGCCAAGGCGCCGGTGGTGGTGCCGAATTCCCTCGTCGCACAGATGAAGCCGGGCTCGGTACTCGTCGACATCGCCATCGATCAGGGCGGGTGCTTCGAGGACTCCCGCCCCACCACCCACGACGACCCCATCTTCACCGTCCACGACTCGGTCTTCTACTGCGTGGCGAACATGCCCGGATCGGTGGCCCGCACATCCACCTCGGCGCTCACCGGCGCGACGCTCCCCCACGTCATCGCACTCGCCGAGAAGGGTTGGGAAGCAGCCGTGGCCACGAACCCCGGGCTCGCGGCAGGCCTGTCGACACATGAGGGACAGCTGTTCTCGGCCTCGGTCGGCGAGGCGCTGGACCTGCCGGTGGCCGCGTCGCCGGTCTGACAGGTCAGTCCTCGGGCACCAGCGGTGCGTAGTGGGCCATGTTGGCCATGCGCCGCTGGATGCCCGCGATCTCGCGGACGGCCTGGCCGACGAGACCCCGATCCAGCGGCGACAGACGTCGCATGGTGATGATGTCGCCGACGTGTTCGGCACGGTCCATCTGAGCGACCTGGTAGGAGATCCGCACCTTCTGCAGCACGTCGAACACCTCGACGAGTGTGCGGGAGTTGTCGTCGGTGAGCATCTGGCTCCCTGCCGCCGCCCGGAGCCGTGATCGGGTGTCCAGCTCGGTGGACTCCACCGACAAGGCCGCCCACCGCGCGATGTTCACCAACGGTGTGAGTGCGTGGGTCTTGATGTCGAACGTCCCCGCCCGGCGGGCGAGCACGTCGCGCGTGGAGCGGATCCTCGCCTTGTGCGACAACGACTCCGCCAACAGCAGCCGCAGCGTCGACGGATGCGACCGCAGGTCGGAGAACACCTGAGTCACCTCCGACAGGCCACGGTCACCCCAGATCGGGCGGCCGTCGAGCATCAGCGAGGTCATGATCATGCCCTTGTTCTCCAGGGGCGCCCGCAGCCATTCACCCGCCGCGGACCGCCACTGCGCGTGGGTCCGAGCGAACAGCGGTGCGGACGCGACAGCACCGTTGGTGTCGATCGTGAGACCGCATTCACGCAGGATGTCGTCGACGCGCGCGAAGACCCGTCGGTAGGCGGCGTTCTCCTCGGCCTCGGTGACGGTGTCGTCGAACGCCACAGCGCTGTCCACGTCGGAGCTGAGCACGGCCTCACGACGTGCGTTCGAGCCCAGCGACAGCCATGTCAGCCGATCGCCGTCGAGGGCGGGGCATTCGCCCAGCGCGATCTCCAGTGCCCGACGGACCATCGCGTCGTGCACCAGCGACAACACCGCCGTCACCTCGTGTGAGGGTTGACCGCGCCGGACGAGATCGGCCAGGACCCACGGTGTCCGGCGGGCATGGTCGGCCAACTCGGCGACCGACGTCGCCCGCGAGATCTCCGCGCGCAGCCCGACCGTCGCGCCACCGGGCGCCGCGACGAAGTCACCCGGGCCGACGACGCCCAGCAACCGACCGGAGGGATCGACGACGGGCAGGCAGGTGAGGTCGTGTTCGAGGATCTGCAGGAGGCCCTCGGTCGCCGGTGTACCCGTCACGACGCTGCGCGCCCGCGGCGTCATCACCGCAGCGACGGGGGTCTCCGCCGACAGGCCCCGCGCCACCAGCCGGGACCGGATGGTCGCATCGGTGAGGATTCCCAACGTGCCGTCGGTCCCGGGCACGACGATGTGGTCGCGACGTCGGTCGGTCATCACGCGTGCCGCCTCGGCGACGGTCATCTCGGGGGTCCCCACGACCGGCGCGGTGCGGATCAGTTCGTCGACGGTGCCCGCACGGACCGGTGTGCTGACGATCCGTCGCGGCGTCTGCAACTGACCGGCCAGGAAGCGCGCCCCGGCCATCGTCGAGAAGACGGCCTGCACCGACTCACTGGGCAGGGTCGCGACCGTGCTGTCACGCAGCGCCACCGCACGTGGGCCCGAGGTCCCCTGGGTGAGCAGCGAGAGATATCCGAACACCCCTCCGACGCCCAGGATCTCGTCGGGGTCCTCGTCGGGCAGTCCGTGCGGCGCGTCGACCTCACGGTTCCACAGTCCCACCTCGCCGGAGACGACGACCGTCAACACCTCGATCCGCTCGGTGAAGCCGTCGACGATCACCTCCCCCGCCGCATACCGACGCCGCGTGACAGCTGCGGCCAGGCGTTCGAGCTGATCGACGGGGACCGCGTCGAACGGAGGGTGCCGCCGGAGGAAGTCCGCGACATCGGTCATCGCCCGATCGTGGCACACGGCCGCAGCCACCGCGTCGCATCCTCCTGTCCGACTTCGGCGAATTGTCCGACAGGGCAACATCGCACGCCCACTCCGGAAACACTCGGGAAACCTCCGCTGCGCATAGTTTCCGCTCATGACCTCGGACACGTCCTCACCGACAGCGCATCTCGATGCGGAGACGGTCGGCTACAAGCAGTCACTCGGCCGGCGGCAGGTGCAGATGATCGCGATCGGCGGAGCCATCGGCACCGGCCTGTTCCTGGGTTCCGCGTCGCGCCTCAACAGCAACGGGCCGGCGCTGCTGGTGAGCTACGCGTTCGCGGGGCTCGTCGCCTACTTCCTCATGCGCGCACTCGGCGAGCTCGTGCTGCACCGCTCGACGAGTGGCGCTTTCGTCTCGTACATGCGCGAGTTCTTCGGCGAGAAGGCCGCGTACGTCACCGGCTGGATGTACTGGTTGAACTGGGCCCTGACCGGCGTGGCCGAGCTGTCCGCCGTCGGGGTGTACGTCCACGACAAGTTCGAGTCCATGCCGAACTGGTTGTCGGCGCTGATCGCCCTCGGTGTGGTCCTCGGGGTCAACCTGTTGAGCGCGAAGGCGTTCGGCGAGTTCGAGTTCTGGGCGTCGATCCTCAAGGTCGGGGCGATCGTGCTGTTCCTCGTCGTCGGACTCGTCGTGGTGCTGGGCGCCGTGCACGTCGGTGATCATCAGGCCGGCTTCTCGAATCTGTGGGACAACCCGGGCGGTTTCTGGCCGACCAGCGGTGCCTACAACTGGTACGGCCCGATCCTCGTGATGTCCGGGGTGGTGTTCGCCTACGCCGCGATCGAGATGGTGGGTGTGGCCGCCGGGGAGATGGAGGACGCCGAGACCGAGGTGCCGCGCGCGGTCAACGCGGTCATCTTCCGTATCGCGGTGTTCTACATCGGGTCGATCCTCCTGATGTGCGCGATGCTCCCCACGACGTCCTACACGGCGGACACCAGTCCGTTCGTGACCGTCTTCCAGAAGCTCGGCTTCGGATGGATGGGCGACGTCATCCAGGTGGTCCTCATCGTGGCGGCGATGTCGAGCCTGAACTCGGGCCTGTACTCCACCGGGCGTGTGCTGCGCAGCCTCGGGATGAGCAAGCAGGCCCCCGGTTTCACCACGAGGATGAGCACCGGCGGGGTGCCGTGGGCCGGGATCGCGTTGACGACCGTCGTCTACGTCCTGGGCGTCGTGCTCAACGTCCTCGTCCCAGGTCGCGCCTTCGACATCGCGCTGGAGGCCTCGTCCATCGGCATCACGTTCACCTGGGGCACGATCTTCGCCTGTCAGCTCAAACTGCGGTCGCTCGTGAACAAGGGGATCATCCCCAAGGGCAAGTTCCAGGCGCCCGGCTACCCGTACACCTCGGTGTTCGGGCTCGTGTTCCTCGTGGCGGTCATCGTGGCGCTGGGGATCTCCGGCTGGCTCGACAAATCGGGTGGGCGGGTCGACTTCTGGGTGGTGGTCGTCGGGATCCCCCTCATCGCGGCCGCACTGACGCTGGGGTGGTTCTGCATCCGTGGCAACGTCGTCGACCACACGAAGGGTCGGATCGGTCCTGCGTGGGCCGAGGCCGAGCGCGAACACGCCGCCCGCACACTGGGCTGAGTGTCGGCGGGTTGTCGGTTAGCGTGGCTAACCTGCAGCCATGGGACTGGTCTCGACAGAAGCGCTCGCCGACGATCTGACACGGCTCGGCCTTGCAACCGGAGACGTCGTACTGCTGCACTCGTCGCTGTCCAGCATCGGACGGGTCGACGGCGGGGCCGCCGCCGTGATCGCTGCGTTCCGCCGGGTTCTGGGCGACGAGGGAACGCTTGTCACACCGGCGTTCTCCGGCTCCGTGCGCGACACACATCGCGAGGCCGCTCCGGGGTCGACAGATCCAACGCTGTGGGCCGCTCGTGACGCCGTGCCGTTGTTCGATCCGGTGACAACACCGACCGACGCCGGCGCCATACCGACCGCGGTACTCTCCGCGCCGGACCGACGCCGGAGTTCCCACCCGCAGGACTCCGTGGCGGCGATCGGTCGACACTCCGAGTTCATCTGCGGCGGCCAGCCGTTGTCCTTCGCGCTCGGCTCCGAGTCACCGTTCTCACGAGTCGTGGACCTGGACGCGACCATCGTGTTGCTCGGTGTCGGCCACAACCGCAGTTCGATGCTCCATCATGTGGAGTCACTGCTCGACGCCGCGACACGTCGCCACTGGGTGCGACGGTTCCCCTATCTCGTGGCCGGCGAGAGGGTCTGGCTCGAGGCACGCGACGTCGGCGCCGACAACGGCACACACTTCCCGGCTGTGGGTGCGGCATTCGCCGCTGTCTCGCGGTCGCACCGCAGCGACACCGTGGGAGCGGCTCGGACAGAAGCGTTCTCGGCTCGCGAATACGTCACGTTCGCCCGGCGCGACCTCGCCCGCCGACTCCGAGACGCGTGACTCAGCCGAGGAGAGTGCGGATCGGTGTCGGGAGGTCGCGGCGTCGGCGGTAGGGCCCGACGACCGCGACGGAGGGCCGGGCCGCGAGCACCTCGCGGGCGACCCGCGAGACGTGGGCCGGGCGGACGGATTCGATCCGACGCAACGACGACGCCACCGTCCGGTAGCGGCCGTGGTCGATCTCGGCCAGGCCCAGTCGGTGCATGCGAGAACCGGTGTCCTCGAGCCCCAACAACATCGATCCCCGCAGTGACCCCTGGGCCCGGACGATCTCGTCGCGATCGATGCCGTTCTCCGCGACGTCGTCGAGGATCGCGGTGACGACCTCGGCGACCTCACCGACCCTTTCGGGATTGCACCCCGCGTAGACCGAGAACGTGCCGACGTCGCTGAACGTGTCCAGCGACGAGTACACCGAGTACGCCAGACCGCGCTCTTCGCGGATCTGTTGGAACAGCCGAGAACTCAGGCCACCGCCGACTGCGGCGTTGAGCACGGACAGCGCCGGCAGATCCGGGTCGTCGACACCTCGGGTCGGCACGCCGATCATCAGGTGGGCCTGTTCGCTGTCGCGGTCGACGATCTGAGGTGCACCCGACACGCGGGGTGGGCGATTCCGATGCCGCGGCGGGGCAGCAGGTGTGCCGGGGCGCAGATGCGCACCGAAAGACCGTCGTACGAGTGCCACGGCCTCACGATGGGTGATGTTCCCGGCGATCGCGACGACCATGCGGTCGGTCGTGTAGCGCCGCCGGTGGAACCCGCGGATCTGTTGTGCCGACAGCGATCCGATGATCTCGGGTGTGCCGATGACCGGACGCCCGATGGGTGCGTCACCGTAGACGGCGGTCATGAACGCGTCGGCCAGCAGGTCCTCGTGGTCGTCGTCGCGCATGGCCATCTCCTCGAGGACCACCTCGCGTTCGACCTCGACGTCGTCGGCAGCGCACTCACCACGCACGACGACGTCGGCCAGGACGTCGACCGCCAGCGGCGCGTGGTCGTCGAGGACGTGCGCGTAGAAGCAGGTGTGTTCCTTGCTGGTGAAGGCGTTGAGCTCTCCCCCGACCGCATCGAGTTCGCGGGCGATCGAAGCGGCGGTCCGTGTCGGGGTCTTCTTGAACAGCAGGTGTTCGAGGAAGTGCGCCGCGCCGGCGAGACCCGGTGTCTCGTCGCGGGATCCGACGCCCACCCACACCCCGATCGACACCGATCGGACGCCGGGCACATGCTCCGTGACGACCCGCAGCCCACCGGGGAGCACGCTGCGCGAGACAGCGGCCCCGGTGGGCTGCGGGGTACGGGTTCCGGTCAGCGTCAGCCGGCGTCCGCGGGTGCGTCGGCACCCTCGGCGGAGGCGTCGGCGACGGGGACCAGGCTGATCTTGCCGCGATCGTCGATGTCGGCGATCTCGACGCGGATCTTGCTGCCGACGTTCACCACGTCCTCGACCTTGTTGACACGCTTGCCCTGGCCGAGCTTCGAGATGTGCACCAGACCGTCGCGACCCGGGAGCAGCGACACGAACGCGCCGAACGCCGTCGTCTTCACGACCGTGCCCAGGAACCGCTCGCCGACCTTGGGCAGCTGCGGGTTGGCGATCGCGTTGATGCGGTCGATCGCCGCCTGCGCCTTGAGACCGTCGGTGGCGCCGACGAACACCGTGCCGTCGTCCTCGATGGAGATGTTGGCGCCGGTCTCCTCGGTGATGGCGTTGATGTTCTTGCCCTTGGGGCCGATCAGCTCACCGATCTTGTCGACCGGGACCTTCACGGTGGTGACGCGCGGGGCGTACGGGCTCATCTCGTCGGGCTCGTCGATCGCCTCGGCCATCACCTCGAGGATGGTGGTCCGTGCATCCTTGGCCTGACTCAGCGCACCGGCCAGCACGGCCGACGGGATGCCGTCGAGCTTGGTGTCGAGCTGCAGCGCGGTCACGAAGTCCTTGGTGCCTGCGACCTTGAAGTCCATGTCGCCGAATGCGTCCTCGGCACCGAGGATGTCGGTGAGCGCGACGTAGCGGGTCTCCCCATCGACCTCGTCGGAGACGAGGCCCATGGCGATGCCGGCGACCGGGGCCTTCAGCGGCACACCGGCGTTGAGCAGCGACATGGTCGACGCGCAGACCGATCCCATCGACGTCGAGCCGTTGGAGCTCAACGCCTCGGACACCTGGCGGATCGCGTAGGGGAACTCGTCGACGCTCGGGAGCACCGGCATGAGCGCGCGCTCGGCGAGCGCTCCGTGGCCGATCTCGCGACGCTTCGGCGACCCGACGCGACCGGTCTCACCGGTCGAGTACGGCGGGAAGTTGTAGTGGTGCATGTAGCGCTTGGAGGTCTCGGGTCCCAGCGAGTCGATCTGCTGGGCCATCTTGACCATGTCGAGGGTGGTGACACCCATGATCTGGGTCTCGCCACGCTCGAACAGGGCGCTGCCGTGGGCACGCGGGATCAGCGCGACCTCGGCCGAGAGCGACCGGATGTCGGTGATGCCGCGACCGTCGATTCGGAAGTGGTCGGTCAGGATGCGCTGGCGCACGAGCTTCTTGGTCAGCGAGCGGTAGGCAGCGCCGATCTCCTTCTCGCGTCCGGCGAACTGCTCGCCGAGCGAGGCGAGGATGTCGCCCTTGAGCTCGTCGGTCTTGTCGTCGCGCTCGGTCTTGCCCGCGATGGTCAGGATCTCCGACAGACGATCCTTGCCCGCCGACTCGACGGCGTCGTAGACGTCGGACTGGTAGGCGGGGAACAGCGGGAACTCACCGGTCGCCTTCGCGGCCTGCGCGGCGAGCTGGCGCTGCGCCTCGCACAGGGAGCGGATGAACGGCTTCGCGGCCTCGAGGCCCTCGGCGACGATCGCCTCGGTCGGTGCCTGGGCGCCGCCCTCGACGAGCTCGATGACGTTGTCGGTGGCCTCGGCCTCGACCATCATGATCGCGACGTCCTCACCGACGATGCGGCCCGCGACCACCATGTCGAACACGGCGCCCTCGAGCTGCTCGACGGTCGGGAACGCGACCCACTGGCCGGCGCGGTTGGACTCGGTCGGGATGAGCGCGACGCGCACGCCACCGACGGGGCCGGAGAACGGCAGGCCCGCGAGCTGGGTGGACGCCGAGGCGGCGTTGATGGCGACGACGTCGTAGAGGTCGTTGGGGTCGAGGCTCAGGACGGTGATGACGACCTGGATCTCGTTGCGCAGGCCGTCGACGAAGGACGGACGCAGCGGCCGGTCGATGAGACGGCAGGTCAGGATGGCGTCGGTGGACGGGCGCCCCTCGCGACGGAAGAACGATCCCGGGATGCGGCCGGCGGCGTACATCCGCTCCTCGACGTCGATCGTCAGGGGGAAGAAGTCGAAGTTGTCCTTGGGATGCTTGCCCGCGCTGGTGGCCGACAACAGCATGTTCTCGTCGTCGAGGTAGGCGACGACGGCGCCGGCGGCCTGCTGGGCGAGGCGCCCGGTCTCGAAGCGGACGGTACGGGTGCCGAACTCGCCGTTGTCGATGACGGCGGTCGCCTCGGTGATCTCGTCGTCGTACTCGAGGTCGTCGGCCGGGGCGGTGGTGACGTCTGTCATGGGTGGTGGAGATCCTCTCGATCGAGGTGCGCGCGGCAGCTCCGGGAGCGCGGCGCGCGACGGTGACGCCGTTGCCGTGACGGCAGACGACGTGGGTCCGATGGGTGCGAGGAGACGGCGAGCGGAACCCCGACGCTGCTGGCGGACTCCGTCGAGTGGACGGGTCCGATGACCGGGGTGCGTGTGCACCGGACGGCTGTCGGGGCGGGTCACGTGGCGACGGCCGTCGATCGAAGCAGCCGGAGCAGAGATGTTCCGGCAGCCACTACCGAAGACCGATCGCCCGTACGTGTACCGCGTGGACGACCCCTCACGAGATCGGGTCCCCGGTGAGACTACCACCGGGGACCCGAGAGTTCGTGCACGATCACCCCGCGTGGTGCGGGGCGCGTGACGTCAGCGGCGCAGGCCGAGGCGCTCGATGAGCGAGCGGTAGCGCTGCACGTCGACCTGGGCGACGTACTTCAGCAGACGACGACGGCGACCGACCAGCAGCAGGAGGCCGCGACGGCTGTGGTGGTCGTGCTTGTGCTGCTTGAGGTGCTCGGTGAGGTCGCTGATGCGCTTGGTGAGCATCGCGATCTGTGCCTCGGGCGAGCCGGTGTCGGTCTCGTGCAGGCCGTACTCGGCCAGGATGGTCTTCTTCTGCTCGGTCGTCAGAGCCATGGGGTCGTTCCTCCGGATCGGGTACCGCGAACGTGTGCTCCCGCCTCGCCCACCGGGGCGAACTCGGGTGGTGCGCCACCGCGGACTGCAGCAACACCGACGGGTCACGCTACCCGCGAGCCGACCCGCCTCCCAAATCGCGACCGGCGGTCACCCGCGTGTGCCTGCGAGAACCGACCAGCGCCGACACACCAGCGCCGCAGTCCCGGCCCACACCGCGAGCAGCACCCATGGCAGTCCCGCAGCCGGCCCCTGTCCGGGCAGGTGATCCACCAGGGCCCCGATCGCCGCCGAGGCCGGGAGCACCATCACCCCTCCCACCGACGCGCAGAGGCCGTAGTGGGTACCGAGGCGCTCGCCGCGGGCGAACACCGGGATGACGGCCCGGATCGCGGGTCCGACGATCATCTGTCCCACGATCACGGAGAAGACGAAGACCGTGAACACCGCGAGCGCGGGCAGACCACGGAGACCGAACATCGGCCCCGACGCCGCGATGAGCGGCCCCGACGCCACGACGCCGAGGCCCAGCGCCAGAACCCGTCCCGGCGGGTGGTCGGCGACGCGCGCCGCGAGCGGCATCTGGCTCGCCACCACGGTGAGTGCGGCCAGTGCGAAGAGGATCCCCATGGGCGTCTGCGACCCCCACGCGCGGTCGACGGCGTCGGGCAGCAGGAAATACAGCTGGTTGTAGACGACCACCTGCACGCCGACGACGACGGCGAAGGCGAGGAAGACGGGGTCGCGCGGAAGTCGCGGTCGGTCCCCCGCCCCGTCGGCGCGAGGCGACGTGACCTCCCGCGGGAACGACCGCAGATGGACGAGCGCCATGACGGCGAACACGCTCGCGGAGCAGACACTCACGACGCGGAAGTCGACGGTGAGCAGTGCGGCGCCGATCAACGGCCCCAGGACGGCGCCCACCTGTCCGTACAGGTTGAGCATCGCGAACGCCTCGAGTCGGGCGGCGTGCGCCGGCCGGTCGCCGGTGGTGGCGGCGCGCGCCAGAGCGGCGTCGACGGCAGGTGAGAAGAGCGCGCCGGCCACTCCGGTGAGGCAGACGCCGATGGCGATCACCGGGACGGAGGTCGCCCACCCGAGGGTGAGGAGACCCGCCACCCGGCACAGGCAGCCGGCCACCACGACCGGCCGGCCGCCGAGTCGGTCCGCGATCGCGCCGCCGACGACGAACAGACCCTGCTGGGTCAGCGTGCGGACCCCGAGCACCGCGCCGACCACCGCCGCACCCTGGCCGACGCCCTCGGTGAGATGGACCGCGAGGAAGGGCAGGACCATGAAGAAGCCGGTGTTGAACACCAGCTGCGTGGCGACCAGCAACCGAACGGCCGGCGACGCACGGACGAAACCGTCCAGCGGCGCCCACGACGTCGCGAGCGTCATCCCGCCGAGGCGACCCGGGGACGCCCGTACCGGATGGTGAGCCCGCCGTCGTGGTCACGGACGACCTCGGCGTCGACCTCGTAGACGTCGGCGATCAGGTCGGGTGTGAGCACGGTCCCCGGATCGCCCGCTGCGACCACGCGTCCGGCGCTCAGGACGACGAGGCGGTCGCAGAACATCGCCGCGAGGTTCAGGTCGTGCAGCGCGACGACCGCGGTGACGGGAAGGCGTGCGACGAGGCCGAGCAGGTCGAGTTGATGGCGGATGTCGAGGTGGTTCGTGGGCTCGTCGAGCAGCAGATGCGAGGGCTCCTGCGCGAGTGCACGCGCGATCTGCACCCGTTGTCGCTCCCCACCCGACAGCTCGTGCCACAGACGGTCGGCCTTGTCCTGCAGACCGGTCTGCGTGAGGGCCTTGTCGACGGCGATCCGATCTGCGCGATGGTCGGGACCGAACGCACCGCGATGCGCGATGCGGCCGAGCGCGACGACATCGCGTACACGGATCGCCACCTCGGTCGTCGACTCCTGGGTGACGACCGCCAGCGACCGCGCCAGGTCACGGCGGCGCACCGATCGCAGATCGGTGTCGCCGAGGCGTACGACACCCGCGGTGGGTCGGTCGAAGCCGGCGAGCAACCGCAACAGCGACGACTTCCCCGACCCGTTCGGCCCGAGCAGACCGATGGTCTCCCCCTCCGCCGGCTCGAGCGTGATGCCGTCCACCACGACGGCACCGCCACGTCGCCAGGACACGTCCTGGGCGCGCAGCGTCATGACCGCGCCCCGCTCCGGAACATCAACGCCACGAACGCCGGGACGCCGATCAGCGCCGTCGCCACGCCGACCGGCAGCGGGGTGGGTGAGAACGCGACTCGCGAGATCGCGTCGACCCAGACCATGAACAGCGCCCCCACCACCGCGCTCACCGGCACGAGCCGCCCGTGCCCGGGCCCGACGAGGAAGCGCGCGGCGTGCGGCAACACCAGCCCGACGAAGCCGATCGCGCCGGTGACGCTGACGAGCGCCGCCGTCACCAGTGCGGTCAGCACCAGGAGCAGCGACCGCACCGCCCCGACCGGGATGCCCAGCGACGACGCGACGTCGTCGCCGAAGGTGAACGCGTCGAGCACATGGGCGAGCGCCCAGCACACCGCGCCGCCGAGGATCGCCACGCCGGCGGCCAGCCGGACGTCGGCCCATCGGACCCCCTCGAGGGAACCGAGCAGCCAGAACATGACACCGCGGGTCTCGTCGGCGTCGGCGAAGGCGAAGATGATCAGCGAGGTGAGGGCCGAGAACAGTTGCGTCACCGCGATCCCGGCGAGCACGAGCCGATCGGTGGTTCCTCCGGACAGGCGCGCCAAGAGCAGGACGAGGGCGAACGCGACGAGCGCGCCGACGAAGGCGCCGCCCGACAGTCCCGCCGCACCGGCCCCGAGCCCGAGGATCCCGAGGACCACGGCGCCGGTGGACGCGCCCGACGAGATCCCGAGCAGGAACGGATCCGCGAGCGGGTTGCGGAGCAGCGACTGCAACACGACACCGCAGATGGCCAGCCCCGCGCCGGAGGATGCCGCGACGAGTGACCGCGGCAGGCGGTCCTGCCACACGATCGCGTCCTCGGACGCCCGGACCGGGACGTCGGTGACACCGAGGTGGTTGAGGACGATGTCGCGCACGTTCACCAGCGAGATGTCCGCGGTTCCCAGGGTGATCGCGACCATGACCGACACCACGCAGGCGACGAGGCCCAGGACGATCAGGGCCGCACCGGCCACCGCGGGTCGACGGCGCACGACCGTCGCGACCCGGGAGTCGACGACGGCGCTCACCCGCGGGACAGACGCCGCATGCCCGCGGCGAGCTTCTCGATGCCGTCGACGAGTTGGATGGACGCGTTCATCTCCGCGCCGTGCAGTGCGATGTACCGCTGTTCCCGCACCGCGGGCATCGTCCGCGTGACCGGATCACTCGCGAGGAACGTCTTCTTGTCCTCCAGCCGATCACCCGGGAAGCGGTTGCGGGTGAGGTCGCCGAGCACGATCACCTCCGGATCCCGGTCGACGACGCTCTCCCAGCTGGTGGCGGGCCAGTCGTCGCGGACGTCGGCGAACACGTTGCGCGCCTTCACCTGCGACGCCAGGATGTTCCCCGAACCCAGCCCTGCCGCGAAGTAGGGGGTGCGTGTGTCGGCGAACCAGAACCCGATCGAGGTGGACGACGCCGCCACCGACGCGCGTGCCCGCTCCACCCGGGTGCGGAGGCTGTCGACGAGTGCGGCGCCGCGGGCGGGGACGTCGAACACGGCGGCGAGTTCGGTGATCTCGCGATACAGCGAGTCCAGGGACTGGGGGGTGGAGCGCTTCGCGCCGGCGTTCACACTGCGATCGGCGTCGCAGTCCGTCGGTGAGAGGTATGTGGGCACGCCGCTGGTCGCGAACCGCTCGCGCGATGCGACGCCCCCCTTCTCCCGCAGATGGCGACCGAAGGACGCCGTCACCAGGGTCGGTTCGGTCGCCATCACCGCTTCGTAACTCGGGGCGTTGTCGGCCAGACGCGGGACGCGTGCGTTCTCGTCCGCGAGGTCGGGCTTCACCGGATCGGTCCACGAGGCGGTCCCGACCATCCGGTCCGCGAGGCCGAGGGACAGGAGGATCTCCGTGGATCCCTGGTCGAGGGACACCACACGCGTCGGCACGGAGTCGATCGTGATCTGCTGCCCGCAGTTGTCCATGGTCAGCGGGAACGTGGTCGACGACTCGCCGCGAGCGGCCGGTTGCTCGTCGATCGCCTCCGACTCGCCGCATGCGGCGGTCGCCGCAACGCACATCAGGACCAGGGCCGCGCTCACTGCACGACCGACTCGCTGTCGCATCCGACTCCTCGACGCACGAACCGGCGCGGATTCGCCGGATTGGGTAGCCAAACCTTACCCAGGTTGCCCGATACGTCCGAATCCCCTGCTCAGTGGCGAGAAGGCGGCACGAACCGTCAGGGAGCGAGGGCCTCGCGCGCCACCTCGACGTCCCGGTCCATCTGGACGATGAGCGACTCCATCGAGTCGAACTTCTCCATTCCGCGGATGCGACGGACGAAGTCGACGGCGACGTGTTGGCCGTACAGGTCGGCATGGGTGTCGAGGACGAACGCCTCCACGGTGCGGGTGCGGCCGGAGAACGTCGGGTTGGACCCGACCGACACGGCGGCCTGATAGCTCTCGCCGGGCACCACCTGGCCGACCACGGGTCCGGCCCCGAGCACCGTGAACCACGCCGCGTACACGCCGTCGGCCGGGATGGCCGAGTACATCGGCGGGGCGACATTGGCTGTCGGATAACCCATCTCGCGTCCACGGCCGTCACCGCGGACGACGACACCCTCGACGCGGTGGGGCCGTCCGAGCGCCTCCGCCGCGGCCTCGACGTCGCCGGCGGCGACGCAGGACCGGATGTAGGTCGAGGAGAACGTGACCGCCGGGCGCGACGATTCGCCGGCGCCGTCACCGAGCAGCGAGACGGCCTGGACCTCGAACCCGAACGTGCGACCGAGGTCGGCCAGCACCTCGACGGTGCCGGTCGCCTTGTGGCCGAACGTGAAGTTCGACCCGACCACGACGTCCGCGGCGTGCAGCCCCTCCACCAGGACCTCGTGGGCGAAGTCCTTCGGCGACTGCGCCGCGAGCACCGGCGTGAACGGCATCACGCAGAACACGTCGATGCCGAGTTCCTCGGCCAGTTCTGCGCGTCGGGTCAGTGTCGACAGCTGCGGGGGGTGTGTACCGGGACGGACCACCTCGGCGGGGTGCGGGTCGAACGTCATGAGCACCGCCGGAACACCGCGTCTGCGGGCCGCGGCCGTCGCGGTCGCGATGAGCTGGGCGTGGCCACGGTGTACGCCGTCGAACACCCCGATGGTGACGACGCAGCGGCCCCACCCCGCAGGGATGTCATCCAACCCTCGCCATCGCAGCACGCCCCAAGCCTACGACCCGACGCCGTGTGTCGAACACCCGCGCCGGGTGCGTGTGCCATCGGGAACGAAGGCGAGTGCAATAGGCTCGTCGCGTGCCCTCGACCGACGGCCGCGCAGAGACAGGCGGCAGCCCCGGGACCCATGCGGACGTCCCCGTGGCAGAGCTCTCGACCGTGGCCCAGGACTACCTCAAGGTCATCTGGACCGCGCAGGAGTGGTCCGAGGCGAAGGTGACCACCAAGCTGCTGGCCGAGAAGCTCGCCGTCTCGCCGTCGACGGTGTCGGAGGCCGTGCGGAAGCTCGCCGACCAGGACCTGGTGTCGCACGAACGCTACGGGGCGGTGACACTCACCGAACGCGGCCGCGCGGCGGCGGTGCTGATGGTCCGCCGGCACCGACTCATCGAGACCTTCCTCGTACACGAACTCGGTTATGCCTGGGACGAGGTGCACGACGAGGCCGAGATCCTCGAACACGCCATGTCCGACCGCATGATCGACCGGCTCGACGTGAAACTCGGCCACCCCGTCCGAGATCCGCACGGCGACCCGATCCCCGGCGCCGACGGCGAACTGCCGCACACCGCGGCCCACAGGCTCGCGGACCTCGGACCCGACGCAGGTGGGCGGGTCGCCCGCATCGCGGACACCGATCCTGCGATGCTCCGGTACTTCGACTCCGTCGGGATCGCGCTCGACTGCAGCATCGTGATCGTCGAGCAGCGGCCGTTCGCCGGCACGGTGGCCGTGCGGGTCGACGGGGGCGATCCGATCGACCTCGGTGACATCGCGACGCGCGCGATCTGGCTGGAGACCGAGCCGGACTAACGCAGTGTGGCCGGTCGGACCACCATCACCGAGGCGGCACGACGGCCCTTCTCCTGCAGCAGGGCGATCACCCGCCCGTCGGGCGTGACCGCGGCGTAGACCCCGGACATCCCGACCGGCTCGAGCCACCGCCCCTGGCTGATCGACTCCGCCTGCGCGTCGTCGATGATCCGGTGCGGGAAGGCCGTCGCGATCGCCGCGTCGATGGGCAGCGACATCCGCGGATCGGCCTCGAGTGCCTCCAACGGTGCGGCGTCGTCGATGGTGAACGGACCGACAGCGGTCCGCCGCAACGCGGTGAGATGCCCGCCGACCTCCAGGACTGCCCCGAGATCGCGTGCGAGGGAACGGATGTAGGTCCCCGACGAACAATCGACCTCGACGTCGACGTCGAACCAGCCGTCGCGCTCGAGGGCGTCGACGACGTCGAAGCGCGAGACCGTGACCTGTCGTGCGGGCAGACTCACCTCGACCCCGTCGCGCATCAACGCGTGTGCCCGCCTCCCGTCGACCTTGATGGCGCTGACGCTCGCCGGGACCTGGTCGATGTCACCGACGAACTGCTCGCTCGCGGAACGCACGACGTCGAGGTCGAGGTGGGTGACGTCGACGCGGTCACCGAGCGTGCCGTCGGCGTCGTCGGTGTCGCTGCCCGCCCCGAGACGGATCGTCGCTGTGTAGGACTTCGTCGTGAGCGACAGCAGGCCGAGCAGCTTGGTCGCCCGTTCCACGCCGACGACGAGTACGCCGGTGGCCATCGGGTCGAGGGTGCCCGCGTGGCCGACCTTGCGGGTGGAGAACGCTTTTCGGCAGCGCGCGACGACGTCGTGGCTGGTGATGCCGGCGGGCTTGTCGACGAGGACGAGTCCGGCCGCGGTGACCGCGCCCGCGTCGGCGCGCGTGTTCCCGGCGTTCACAGCGTGATCGAGGTGACGATGAGTCCGTTGTCGACCCGCCACGAGCCCTCGAAGCCCGCGAGCGGTGGCCCCCCGTCGGTGACCGATCCGTCGACGAGCAGTCGGGACGTGAACGATCCCGATCGGTCGTCGGTGCGCTCGAACTCGATGCGGGCGTCCTCGAACCCCAACCACCGACCGGTCAGCGGGAACCACGCCTTGTACGTCGCCTCCTTGGCGCAGAACAGGAGTCGGTCCCAGTGCAGGGTGTCGTCACGGCCGGCGAGGACCTCACGCTCCTCGGGCAGGCTCACATGGTCCAGGACACCCTCGGGCAGAGGGCCGTGCGGCTCGGCATCGATCCCCACGGTCCGGATGCGCAGCTTGTGGGCGACCACCGCGGCCCGGTAACCGTCGCAGTGGGTGAGGCTGCCGACGATGCCGCGGGGCCACAACGGTTCCCCCTTCTCGCCGCGCAGGATCGGCACCGGCTCCTCGCCGAGGTGGGTCAAGGCCTGCCGCGCGAGCGTGCGCACCGTCGTGAACTCCGATCGCCGCTTGTCCACGGCGCGCGCGACGAGCGACTCCTCCCCCGGCATCAGGGCCGCGTCCGCCGGGTCGGCGAACGCCTCGGCGCACACCACACCCGGGCCGGTCACCTCCTCGATCATCGGGTCCCCTCCTCACGTGCGGCGCGCGCCTGGGCCCGCAACTCGCGCTGGCGGGCGACGCGCTCGGTGAACTCCTTGGCCCGCTCGGCGTAGTCCGGCGGGAGGTCGAACCGGGCCCCGTGCTCGGGCAGGTCGTCGGGTCCGGTGCCGTCGTCGGGAGTGATCCGACGCAGCAGCGGCTTCGGCAGTCCCCGCCTCTTCCACTCCCGCGGATAACCGACCGAGACCTCCTCGAAGCGGATGTCGTCGTACCACGTGGTCCGCGGGATGTGGAGGTGGCCGTAGACGCAGCATGCGGCGTTGTAGCGGGTGTGCCAGTCCGCGGTGACCTCGCTGCCGCACCACAGCGCGAACTCGGGGTACATCAGTGCGTCGGTCGGTTCACGACGCAGCGGCCAGTGGTTGATCAGGATGGTGCGTTCGCTCGGGTCGAGCGCATCGAGCCGTTCGCGGGTGGATGCCATGCGGGCGCGACCCCACGCGTCGCGTGTCCCGTACGGCTCCGGCGACAACAGGAACTCGTCGGTGGCGACGACGTTGTTCTCCCGCGCGACCGCGAGGGCGGCGAGCGCGGTGTGTGTGCCCGGGGGCCGGAACGTGTAGTCGTACAGCAGGAACATCGGCACGACCCGGACCGGCGGCGTGCCGTCCCCGGGATCGAACAGCGGGTAGATGTCCTCGGGGGTCACCACCCCCATGTCGCGACACACCTGGACGAGGTAGTCGTAGCGGGCCACCCCGTGGATCTGCAGCGGGTCCTTCGCCGTGGTGTAGAGCTCGTGGTTGCCCGGCACCCACACCACGGTGCCGAAACGTGTCCGCAGGCGCCGCAGGGTGTCGGCGATGTCGTCGGTCCGCTCGGCGACGTCACCGGCGACGATGAGCCAGTCGTCCGGCGACTCCGGTCGGATGCGGTCGAGGATCTCGTCGTTGCTGCGGTGGCTGACGTGCAGATCACTGATCGCCCAGAGGGTGGCCATTCGGTCGATGCTATCGACCCGCGCTCAGCGCAACTCGATCCGCGTCCACCGGCCCGACGTGAGCCGCGCGGTGACCGCGACCAGCCGGAGCACCATGAACGCGGCCAATCCGGTCCAGATCCCGGCGAGACCCCAGTCGAAGACGAGAGACGCCCAGATGAGCGGCAGGAATCCCACCAGCGCGCTGCCGACCGTCGTGGTGCGGAGGTAGGCGGCGTCACCGGAGCCGAGCAGCACACCGTCGAGGGCGAAGACGACGCCGGCGATCGGCAGCATCCCGACGAGGAACCACCACGGGGTCGCGGACGCGGCGAGCACCTCGGGATCGTCGGTGAAGATGCCCGCGATGGGTGTCCGCGCGAGCGCGAGGATTGCGAGGGCGACGGCGGCGACCCCGACCGACACGATCGTCACCCGTCGCGCGACGAGTCGTGCGCCCACCGCGGTCCCCGCACCCAGCGCCGCCCCGACCAGCGCCTGCGCTGCGATGGCGAGCGCGTCGAGCAGCAGCGACAGGAAGTTCCACAGCTGCAGGACCACCTGGTGAGCCGCCAGCGCGGCGACGCCGAACCGGGCGGCCACCGCCGCGGCGGACAGAAAGCACACCTGGAAGGACAGACTGCGGACGACGAGGTCGCGGGCCAGGGTCAGCTGCGCGCGGACGACGGACCCGACCGGCCACGGAGAGATCCCCGCCGCCTGATCACGGCTCTCGCGGATCAGGCGCAGCGCGAACAGCAGACCCGCCAGCGACTGTCCGACGACGTTCGCCACCGCGCTGCCGTGCAGCCCGAGATGCGGTGCGCCGAGCAGACCGTGGACGAGCACCGGACACAGGACGGCGCTGAGCCCGAGACCGGTGGCGACGTAGACCACCGGTCGACGGGTGTCACGGACACCACGCATCCAGCCGTTGCCCGCCATGCTCAGCAGGATCAACGGGACACCGCAGACAGCGATCCGCAGCCAGCCCGCCGCCTCGCCGGAGACGTCGCCGTCGGGCGCGATGAGCCCGACGATCGGCCCGGCGAGCGACGCGACGACCACCGCGATGACGAGGCCGACCCCGACCGCCAGCCACGACGCCGACACACCCTCCCCCACGGCGGCCGAGCGGTCACCACGGCCGAACCACCGGGCCGATCGGGCGGTGGTGCCATACGACAGGAAGGTGAGCTGCGTGCTGACCACCCCGAGGATCACCGTGCCGACACCGAGCGCGGCGAGCGGTTCGGTGCCGAGCCGGCCGACGACGGCGAGGTCTTCCATCAGATACAGCGGCTCGGCGATCAGGACGACCAGCGCGGACAGGGCCAGTCGGCCGATCGAGGGGTACGAGGTGTCGGTCTCGCTCACGCGGTGAGGAAGTCGGCCACGACGTCCTCGACGGACCCGGTGAACCCGAATCCCGCGGCGTGCGGGTGTCCTCCGCCCCCGTGTGCACGGGCGATCGGGACCAGGTCGGTCGCCGACCGCGACCGCATGGACACCGTCCACCGTCCGGGCTCCGACTCCTTGAACACGACGGCCACGTCGGCGTCGCCGACGGTGCGGACCAGGTCGATGACGCTCTCGGCCTCGTCCCAGCCGATCGCGTCGCGCCACGTGTGGTCGACGCGGGCGTAGACCAGACCGTTGCCGCCGAAGGCGTCGGGTACGAGGACCGCCGACCGCAGTGCGTCGGCGACCATCGCGAGCCACCCGAACCCATGGGTGTCGAGCAGCGCGCGGGTCCAGGCGGGGCCGTCGACCCCGGCGGCGAGCAGTCGGGCGGCGATGGCGTGCGACCCCGGCCGCGCCCACCGGAACGAACCGGTGTCGGTGACGAGGCCCGCGTAGAGGCAGGTCGCCACGTCGGCGTCGATCTCGGCGCCGAGACCGTCGAGGACGGCGAGCACGAGCTCTGCGGTGCAGTCGGCCTCGGCGTCGACCAGGTCGATGTCGCCGAAGCCCGGGTTCGACGCGTGGTGGTCGACGACGATCCGGGTGTCGGCCGCCGCGAAGACGTCGTGCAGGTCGTCGAGGCGACCGGCGCTCGCGCAGTCGAGGGCGACCGCGACGCGGTGGCCGACGACCTGCGCAGCGGGGACGATCAGCTTCGCCCCGGGGAGACGACCCAGGACGTCGGGCAGAGGCAGGGCACCGGGTACGGCGACCTCGACCTCGACACCGGACCGGTCCAGCGCCACCGCCAACGCGAGCGCGGAGCCGACGGTGTCGGCGTCCGGGCGGACATGCGTGATGAGGGTGACCGCGCGGGCGTCACACAGGACGTCGACGATGCGGTCCCGTGCTGCGGCGCCGTCTGTCACCGCCACCTCCGCTCACGTCGTGTCCCGTCGACCCGGCGGATGACCGCCTCGGGGTCCATGTCGGTCACCGGGCCGACGAACCGGGCCCATCGTATCCCCGCGGTGGCCCCGCTTCGGCATCTCCGCCGTCGTCGTCCGACTCGTCCGCATCGCTGCGATACGGGTCGGCGTCGCCGGCCGGGACGGCCGCGGCGGCACGCCGGGCGACCAACTCGTCCTGCGCCCGCGCACGAGCGACGAGTTCTTCCATCTCGCGGGCCGTGTCGGGAACGGTGTCCAGGACGAAACGCAGGGTCGGGGTGAACCGCACCCCGGTCCCCGCCCCCACCTTCGAGCGCAGGATGCCGGTGGCACGGGCGAGACCTGCCGCGGCGGCCTCGTAGTCGGGTTCGGCGTCGATCGACTCACCCATCACGGTGTAGTAGATGGTCGCCTCGTGCAGGTCCGCGGTGACCGTCGTGTCGGTGATGGTCACGTACGCCAGTCGCGGGTCCTTGATCTCCCCGCCGATCGCCGACGCGACGATCGACGAGATGCGCTTGGCGAGTCGCTGCGCGCGAGCCGGATCGGCCATGGTGGCACTCCTCTCATCTCCCTGCCCGGGAGGGCCCGACGCCCGGGCACCTGATCTCTCGGGTGCCCGGGCGCGGGGTGTGGTGGAACTTCTCTGCCTGGTGGGTCCGCTACGTGCGGGCCTTCTCCTGCAGTTCGTAGGTCTCGATGACGTCGTCGACCTTGATGTCGCCGTACGTCAGCGTGAGACCGCATTCGTAGCCCTCGCGGACCTCGGTCGCGTCGTCCTTCTCCCGCTTGAGCGACGAGATGGTGAGGTTGTCGGCCACCACCACGTTGTCGCGCAGGAGCCGCGCCTTGGCGTTGCGGCGCATGATGCCCGACTGGACGAGGCAACCGGCGATGTTGCCGACCTTCGAGGACCGGAAGATCGCGCGGATCTCCGCCCGCCCGAGCTCGACCTCTTCGTAGATCGGCTTGAGCATGCCCTTGAGGGCGTTCTCGATCTCCTCGATCGCCTGGTAGATCACCGTGTAGTACCGGATGTCGACGCCCTCGCGGTTGGCCAGCTCGGTGGCCTTGCCCTCCGCACGGACGTTGAAGCCGACGATGATCGCATCGGAGGCCGTCGCCAGGTTGACGTTGGTCTCGGTGACGCCGCCGACACCGCGGTCGATGACGCGCAGTTGCACCTCGTCGCCGATGTCGATGTTGAGCAACGCCTCCTCGAGGGCCTCCACGGTGCCGGAGTTGTCGCCCTTGAGGATCAGGTTGAGCTGCGACGTCTCCTTCAGCGCGGCGTCGAGGTCGTCGAGGCTGATGCGCTTGCGGCTGCGCGCGGCCATCGCGTTGCGCTTGCGCGCGTTGCGACGGTCGGCGATCTGTCTGGCGATCCGGTCCTCGTCGACGACGAGCAGGTTGTCGCCGGCGCCGGGCACCGAGGTGAACCCGATGACCTGCACGGGCCGCGACGGGGTCGCCTCGGCCACGTCGTCACCGTGCTCGTCGACCATGCGGCGCACACGCCCGTAGGCGTCGCCCGCGACGATCGAGTCGCCGACCTTGAGCGTGCCGCGCTGGACGAGCACGGTCGCCACCGGGCCGCGGCCACGGTCGAGGTGGGCCTCGATGGCCACACCCTGGGCGTCCATGTCCGGGTTGGCGCGCAGGTCGAGCGAGGCGTCCGCGGTGAGCAGGACGGCCTCGAGCAGGGCGTCGATGTTCGTGCCCTCCCGCGCGGAGATGTCGACGAACATGCTCTCGCCGCCGTACTCCTCGGGGATCAGCCCGTACTCGGTGAGCTGACCACGGATCTTGGCCGGGTCGGCACCTTCCTTGTCGATCTTGTTGACCGCCACGACGATCGGCACCTCGGCCGCCTGCGCGTGGTTGAGCGCCTCCACCGTCTGCGGCATGACGCCGTCGTCCGCCGCGACCACGAGGATCGCGATGTCGGTCGCCTTCGCACCACGGGCACGCATGGCGGTGAACGCCTCGTGACCCGGGGTGTCGATGAACGTGATGAGACGGTGCTCGCCGTTGAGATCGGTGTCGACCTGGTAGGCGCCGATGTGCTGGGTGATGCCACCGGCCTCGCCCTCGCGGACGTTGGCCTTGCGGATCGTGTCCAGCAGTCGGGTCTTGCCGTGATCGACGTGACCCATGACGGTGACCACGGGCGGACGCTGCTCGAGGTCCTCCTCGCCGCCCTCGTCCTCGCCGTAGGTGAGGTCGAAGCTGTCGAGCAGCTCGCGGTCCTCGTCCTCCGGGCTGACGACCTGGACGACGTAGTTCATCTCGCCGCCGAGCAGCTCCAGCGTCTCGTCGTTGACCGACTCGGTCGCCGTGACCATCTCGCCGAGGTTGAACAACGCCTGCACCAGGGCTGCCGGGTTGGCGTCGATCTTGTCGGCGAAGTCGACCAGGGACGCGCCGCGGGCGAGACGGATCGTCTCACCGTTGCCGCGGGGCAGACGGACGCCGCCGACGGCGGGTGCCTGCATCGATTCGTATTCGGCGCGCTTCGCCCGCTTCGACTTGCGCCCACGACGCGGGGCGCCACCGGGACGACCGAACGCACCCGCGGCACCGCCGCGACCACGGCCACCGCCGCCACCGCGACCGCGGAAGCCACCGGGAGGACCCCCCGGCGACGCCGTCGGGGCACCGCCACCGCGGTATCCACCGCCGCCACCACCGGGACGACCACCGGGTCCGCCGGGACGACCGCGACCGGCCGCTCCACCGGGGCCGGGACGCGCCGCGCGGGCCGGCATGGCACCGGGGTTCGGGCGGGGAGGCATGCTGCCGGGGCTCGGGCGGGGACCACCCTGGCCGGGGGCCGGGCGAGGTCCGCCCGGACCAGCCGCGGGGCGGGCACCGGGACGAGCCGCACCGCCGGGCTGCTGACCCGGGGCCGGGCGGGCCGCCGGACGCGGCGCCGGGGTCGACGAGAACGGGTTGTTCCCGACACGCGGGGTCCGCGGGCCCGGCTTGGGACCGGGACGGGCCGGACGCGGGCCGGGGGCCTGCGGGGGTGCCGAGGCGCCACCGGCGGCGGGCGGTGTCCCGCCCGGCGCATCCGTGGACGCCGGGGCACTGGGCTGCGCGTCGGCGGGAGCCGACGGCGTCGGTGCGGCCGGAGCCGGTGCCGACGCGGCGGCCGGGGTGGGCGCAGCCGGGGCCGCCGGGGTCGGGGCGGCGGGAGCCGCGGGCTTGGGCGCACCGGGCTTGGGGGCGCCGGACTGCGACGCACCCGGCGTAGGACCGGGGGTCGCACCCGGCTTGGGGGCGGTGGACGACGGGGTGCCGCCGTTGCGCGCCGCGCCGTTGCCGTTCGAACCACCGGACTTGCCGCCGTCGCCGGCGGCCGGGAAGGACTCCCGGAGGCGTCGGGCGACGGGGGCCTCCACCGTCGACGACGCCGATTTGACGAATTCGCCCTGCTCGCTCAGACGAGCCAGGACTTCCTTGCTGGTGACACCGAGTTCTTTGGCCAACTCGTGCACGCGGGCCTTGCCTGCCACTGCTCTCCTCACTGGTGAGGCCGAGCGGGCTGCCCGCTACGGCCTCGGATTACGTCCGAAACGTGCTCATCGTGGGAACTTCACGGTGTGCTCATGTCTTCTGCTACCTGTCCTGTCGTGGGCTGGGTTGCCCTCGACGCTCCCCGGCCACCGTCGGTGGCCGGTCGTCCCTCGCGGTCTGCGAGCAGCGCGTCGATCTCGTCTCCGAGGACCGACTCGTCCACTCGCACGTCGGGTGTCCGCAGTGCGTGGGCGAAGACCCTGCGCCGCACCGCCGACCGCAGACAACCGCGGTCGGGATGAAGCCAGGCACCTCGTCCTGCGAGATCCGACGTGCGGTCCAGTGTCACCCTCGCGGGGACGGACTCGGTCGTCGGATCTGCGGACACCACCGCAGCGAACCGAATGAGTTCGGTGACCGCGGCGCGCTGTCGGCACCCGACACACGTTCGCACGGGGCCGGTGGTCGCCAGCGCTCTGTCAACCATCGAGCAGTCTACCGCCCGTCGCAAATCCGATGTGTCCGACCGAGCCGGACACCACCGCGTGTCGTCACCCGCCACTCGACGGGGTGGACGCCGCGGGATCGTCGGCACCGTCGGTCTCGTGGGTCTCGGCGTCGGAGCGGATGTCGATGCGCCACCCGGTCAGGCGCGCCGCGAGACGCGCGTTCTGGCCCTCCTTGCCGATGGCCAACGACAGCTGGTAGTCGGGGACCACCACGCGCGCCGCCTTGGTGGCGAGGTCGACGACGGTCACCGAGACCACCTTCGACGGCGAGAGCGCGTTGCCGACGAACACCGCCGGGTCGGTGCTGTAGTCGATGATGTCGATCTTCTCCCCCGCCAGCTCGCTCATCACGTTGCGGACGCGCTGCCCCATCGGGCCGATGCACGCGCCCTTCGCGTTCAGTCCGGCGACGCCGGTGTGCACCGCGATCTTGGAGCGGTGACCTGCCTCGCGGGCGACCGCGACGATCTCGACGGACCCGTCGCCGATCTCGGGCACCTCGAGGGAGAACAGCTTGCGTACGAGGTTGGGATGGGTGCGGCTCAGCGTGATCTGCGGTCCGCGGGTGCCGCGGGTGACCCCGACGACGTAGCACTTGATGCGGTCGCCGTGGCGGTACGTCTCGCCGGGGACCTGCTCGGCCGGCGGGAGGATGCCCTCCGCACCGGTCGACTCGCTGCCGATCCGCACGACGATGAGGCCACGCGCGTTCGCCCGCGAGTCCTGCTGGACGACACCGCCGACGATCTCCCCCTCGTGGGTGACGTACTCGCCGAAGCTCTTCTCGTTCTCGGCGTCGCGCAGACGCTGCAGGATGACCTGACGCGCGGTGGTGGCCGCGATGCGCCCGAAGCCCTCGGGGGTGTCGTCCCACTCGCTGATGACGGTGCCGTCCTCGTCGAGCGTCTGGGCCATCACCCGGACGAGACCGGTCTTCCGGTTGACGTCGATCCGCGCATGCGGCGCGAACCCGTCGGTGTGCCGGTAGGCGGTGAGCAGGGCCGTCTCGATCGCGGTGATGACCGTGTCGGTCGGGATGCCCTTGTCCGCCTCGATCATGCGCAGAGCGCCGATGTCGATGTTCATCGGTTGCCTTCCCGGCGCGCATCCGCGCCGTCGAGTCCACAGAGTTCGAGTTCGGCCGGGCCGGGCGGCGAGAAGTCCACACCGACGACCGCCGTGACCACGTCGGCCAGTGCGATGGTGCGGACCTCGGGCGCGGACCGGCGGGTGGTGACGACGACCTCGACGGTGCCCGCGGCCTCGTCGAGCCGCCCCACCCGGGCGACGATCTGCTCATCCCGTGACGAGCCGTCGTCGCGGAGTGACGCGGTGACCTTCCGCCCCTGTGCGCGCCTCCAGTGGCGGGGTTCGGTGAGCGGCCGGTCGACGCCGGGCGAGGTGACCTCGAGCGTGTACTGCCGGTCGCCGAGTGGATCGGGGTCGGCGGCGTCGAGGACGTCGGAGAGTTCGCGGCTCAGGTCGGCCAGGTCGTCGAGAACCGTCCCGGCATCCGCGTCGACGACGACACGGACGACGGTGGCGTCGCCTGCACCGGAGAGTTCGACAGCCTCGAGGTCGAGGCCGCGGGCCCGAACGTGGGGACCGACGACCGCGGCGAACAGATCGCCCGGTCCCCCCGCCCCGGCCCGATCCCCGTGGCCCGGGGATCCTGCGCCCGAGGAGTGCGTCCCGTGTCCCGACCGACCGTCGCCCGCCATCACCGGTGCCTCCTCGTCTGCAGTTGTCGACCCGCGTCGCCGCTCCCGTCACCGACCGTCCTGTGTGGATCGCACGGCGTCGGCGGGCGATGTGCTCGACGGAGTTTACCCTCCCGCACCACGCGTCTCCGCCACCCGAGACCGCCCCGGTCCCGCACCACCCCCGACACGGTGCGCGGCAGCGCGCCGTGGGTCCGGGCACCTGGCACGATGGTCGACCGTGGCCCTGCGCGAGACGTCCGACGTGACCCTTCTCTCCCCGATCTCCCCGCACCGGACCGCGGGGATGACCCGTCGCGTCGCGCTGGCGCGGGGCGTCGCGGTGGCCGGCCTCCTGGGCGGGGTCGGGGTCGCGGCGGGGTGTTCCACCTCGTCGGGTCCGGATGCGGCGACCCGTACCGCGCAGCAGTTGGTCCCTCTCGCCCGCGCCGCCGGCGAGGACGCGGTCGCCGCCCGCGCGCTGTCCGCACAGGTCCCCGACCGTGCCGCCGCGCTGCGGGTGATCGCCGACGAACGGACCGTGCACCTGCGCGCGCTCACCGACGAGATCAGCCGGCTGTCGGCGGATCTCGTGCCCAGCGCGTCCCCGACGTCGTCGGCGGCTCCGTCCGCCGCGACCCCGCCGGTGGTCACCACGGTCGACGCCCTGCGCACCCGGCTGTCCGGTGCGCGGACCGCGACCGGCACGCTCGCCGTGTCCTCCGACGGCTATCGCGCGGGACTGCTCGGATCGATCACGGCGTCCCTGGCCGGGCTCGTCGAGGTGCAGCTCGGATGAGCACGACGACCGATGCCCTGGGATCCGCCGTCGACGCGGAGAACGCGGCGATCTTCGCCTACGGCATCGCCGCCGCCTACGCGGCGTCGACCCGTCAGGAGACGGTGGCCGAGTACACCGCCGACCACCGGGCCCGTCGCGCGGAGTTGACCCGCCTCATGACGACAGCGGGGGCCACGGCACCGGAGGCTGCCGTGGGCTACGTGCTGCCGGTCGCCGTGACGGATCCGGCGACGGCCGTCCGGGCGATGCTCGTCGCGGAGGAGGACTGCACCCGCGCCTACCGTGTGCTGCTGGAGAAGGCCGACGGCGAGTCGGTCCGCAGGGTCGGCGTCGACGCACTGTCGGACGCAGCGGTCCGGGCCGCACGGTGGCGGCTGGTCCTGCAGGTGTCCCCGTCGACCGTCGCCCTGCCCGGCGTCACGACCTGAGCAGCTACAGCTGTCCGCGTCGCGCGTCGAGCGCGGCGACGAGGTCCTCGACGGCGACCTCGGCGACCTCACCCGAGGCGCGATCACGCACCTCGACGAGTCCGCCGGCATAGCCGCGACCGACCACGACGATCGCGGGCATCCCGAGCAGTTCGGCGTCCTTGAACTTCACGCCCGGCGACGCCTTGCGGTCGTCGAGCAGGACGCTCCGACCGGATGCCTCCAGAGCTGCGGCCACGAGTCCCGCGCCGTCGACGAGCGCGGCGTCCTTGGCGTTGGCGATGACGACGTGCACGTCGAACGGCGCGATGGCCGCCGGCCAGCTCAGCCCCTTCTCGTCGTGGGTCTGCTCGGCGATCACGGCGACCATGCGCGACACCCCGATCCCGTAGGAGCCCTGGATGAGGCGGACGGGCGCACCGTTCTCACCGAGCACGTCGACCTCGAACGCGTCGGTGTACTTCTGCCCGAGCGCGAAGATGTGGCCGATCTCGATGCCGCGTGCGCTGACGAGGGTCCCCATCCCGTCCGGGGAGGTGTCACCGTCACGGACCTCGGCGGCCTCGACGGTGCCGTCGGGGGTGAAGTCGCGGCCGGCGACGAGGTCGACCACGTGGCGACCCGGCTCGTCGGCGCCGGTGATCCAGGCCGTGCCGTCGACGACACGGGGGTCGACGAGGTAGCGGATCCCGTTGGCCTGCAGCCCCCGCGGACCGATGTACCCCTTCACCAGGAACGGGTTGGCGGCGAAGTCGGCGTCGTCGAGGAGATCGACGACGCTCGGCTCGAACGACGCCTCCAGACGCTTCATGTCGACCTCGCGGTCGCCGGGAAGCCCGATCCCGACGATCTGCGGCCGCGCCCCGGGTTCGGTGACCTTGACCATCACGTTCTTCAGGGTCTCGGCCGCGGTGACGGTGCGATCGAGGGTTCGGTTCGCCCAGTCGACCAGGGTCGCGATCGTCGGGGTGTTCTCGGTGTCGTGCACCACCGCCTCGGGCAGTCCGTCGATCGGACGGGCCGGCGGCGCCGGGGTCACCACCGCCTCGACGTTGGCCGCGTAACCCGACTCGGGACACCGCACGAACGTGTCCTCGCCGATCTCGCTCTCGGCCAGGAACTCCTCCGAGGCGGAGCCGCCCATCGCGCCGGAGGTGGCCGCGACGATCACGTACCGCACACCGAGCCGGCCGAAGATCCGCTGGTAGGCCTCGCGGTGGGCGGCGTAGGACGCCTTCGCGCCCGCGTCGTCGAGGTCGAAGCTGTAGGAGTCCTTCATGACGAACTCGCGGCCCCGGAGGATGCCGGCGCGCGGCCGTTCCTCGTCGCGGTACTTGGTCTGGATCTGGTAGAGCGTGACCGGCAGGTCCTTGTACGACGAGTACTCGCTCTTCACCAGCTGGGCGAAGAACTCCTCGTGCGTGGGACCGAGTCCCATCTGCACACCCTTGCGGTCGGTGAGCCGAAACATGTTCGGGCCGTAGTCGGTCCACCGCCCGGTGGCCTCGTAGGCCTCCTTCGGCAGCAACGCGGGCAGGAGGATCTCCTGGCCGCCGATGGCGTCCATCTCCTCGCGCACGATCTGCTCGACGCGGCGGAGGACCCGCAACCCCAGCGGCAGCCAGCTGTAGACACCCGGCGCCACGCGGCGCACGTAGCCGGCGCGGACGAGGAGCCGGTGGCTCGGGACCTCGGCGTCGGCCGGGTCGTCGCGGAGGGTGCGCAGGAACAGGCTCGACATGCGGGTGATCACGATCGGCCAGCCTAGTGGGGCCCGGCGGCGGGCACCGCAGGCGCGGGTGGGTCGTCGCCGGGTTGTTAGCGTGGGCCCTCGTGCTGATCGTGCTGCCGCCCTCCGAGACCAAGTCCGACGGCGGGTCAGGAGCACCCCTGGATCTCGATGCCCTCTCCTTCCGCGAGTTGACCGACGTGCGTCGGCGGATCGCCGAGGCTCTCGTCGCGCTGGCGGCCGACACCGAGGCCAGCGTCGCGGCGCTCGGCATCGGCAGGTCACAACTCGACGAGATCGATCGCAACGCCGCGCTGTTCACCTCACCGACCCGTCCGGCCGTCGAGCGCTACACCGGCGTCCTCTACGACGCGCTCGACCACGGTGGGCTCACGCGGGCCGGCAAGCGGAAGGCCTCGGAGCGTCTTGCCGTCGGCTCGGCGCTGTTCGGCGTGGTGCGCGCCGACGACCCGATCCCCGCCTACCGGCTCTCCGCGTCGTCGAAGCTGCCCGGCACGGGGACGCTCGCATCCGTCTGGAAACCGGTGCTCACACCCGCGCTCGCCGCACTCGAGGACGACGTGGTCGTCGACCTGAGATCGGGTGGATACCGCGCCCTGGGGCCGATCGCCGACGCCGTGCGGGTCGACGTGGTGCACGAGGCCGCGGACGGCTCACGGTCGGTGGTGAGCCACTTCAACAAGCACCACAAGGGGCTGGCGGCACGCAGCCTCGTGACCACGCGACGGGCGGTCCGCGACGTCGAGGGTGTCGCCGCGGTGATCGCAGACGGCGGTCAGCGCGTCGAGGTGGACTCCCCCACGGCGCTCACGGTCGTCACCGACTGACGGCCCGACGACGGTCGACGGCCGGCGCGGACCTCAGAGGCTCGGTTCCACCACGGGGTCGCCCTCGTTGGCGGCCTTCTGCGCCAGCTGTCCCTCGGCCACCTCCTGGGGAGTGAACCGCATGAAGAACACGACGATGCCGGTGACGACCGCGATCCCGGCCGCGCACAGGAACGCCAGCCCGTATCCGCTGGCGAGGGCGTCGATCTGGGGCGGCGTCATGTCCTCGACCGGCCCGGTGACACCCCCCTCGGACAGGGTCCGCGAGGTCACGAAGGCACCGACGACGACCAGTCCGATGCCGCCACCGAGGTTCTGGGCGACCTGGACCATCGCGGTGATCGGACCGACCTCGTTCGGTCCGACCCCGGCGACCGCGCCGAGTGTCAACGGCACCGACGCGGCACCGACGCCGAACCCGATGACGATGACCGGCAGGAAGATCGCCGGGAAGTAGGACGGTGAGGCGGTCGCGATGTGCGCGGCCCAGAGGCAGCCGGCGATGATGCAGACACCGCCGACCATGACCAGCCAGCGGCACTGCACCCACTGCGCGGCCTTGGACGCGACGAGCGCCGCGAACCCCAGCCCGAACGCGAAGGGGACCACGGCGAGCCCGCTCTGCAGCGGTGAGTACCGGATGATCCCCTGCAGGAACAGTGCGATGTAGACCGCCATGCACATGAGGATCGCGCCCGCGAGCAGGATGGACACCAGCGCGGCGACGCGGCTGAGGTTACGGAACAGACTGAACGGCACGATCGGGTGCTGGGCGCGGCGCTCGACGACGACGAACGTCACCCAGGCGATGACCGCGAGCAGCGCCGGGATCCACACCACCGGCCGGCCCCATCCGCCCGGGCCCTCGTTGACGGCGAAGACGAGCAGCGACGCGCCGAGCGTGGCGGAGACGGCGCCGGGGACGTCGAGCGGCAGGCGATCGCCCTGCGACTCGCCCAACACCGCCAGCGCGCCGACCACGATGACGACGCCGATGGGCACGTTGATGAGGAACACCAGACGCCAGGAGATCTCGGTCAGTGCACCACCGGCGATGAGACCCGCGACCGATCCGACGGCGCTCATGGCGGCCCACACGGCGAAGGCGCGACTGCGCGGCTGCCCGGGCGCATAGGTGGTGGTGACCAGGGCCATCGCGGTGGGAGCGGCGACGGCCGCGGACGCCCCCTGCAACGCACGCCCGATGACGAGGCTGGACTCGTCCCAGGCCAGGCCACAGAGCAGCGAGGTGAGCGTGAACGCGGCGACGCCGAAGACGAACATCTTCTTGCGGCCGAACGCGTCGCCGAGTCGTCCACCGAGCAGCATGAGGCCGCCGAACGCGATGACGTACGCGGTGATGATCCAGTTGCTGCCGGCCTCGGTCAGGTCGAGTGCGTCGCGGATCCGCGGCAGCGCGAGCGCCGCGACCGTGCCGTCGAGCACGACCAGCAGCTGCATGCCACCGAGCACGAATATCGGCCACCCGAACACGCGTGTTGCTCCGCCTGCGGCCGCCGACGTCGGGGAAAGGGTGGACACGCTGCTCGACGCTACCGGGCCGTGACCCCGGGGCGTAATCCTCGGGGCGCGACGCGGGTCACGAGGACACGCGGCCCAGCGAGCCCGACAGCGCGTCGAAGGCGGCGACCTCACCGATCACCACGATCGCCGGGGGCCGTACACCCGCGGCCCGCGCGACCTCGCCGATCGACGCGAGGTCACCGGTGAGACGGCGCTGGCCGGGCATGGACCCGTTCTCGACGACGGAGACCGGCGTGCTCGGGTCCCGTCCACCCGTGACGAGGGCGTCGGCGAACACCTCGAGCCGCTCGACCGCCATCATCAGCACGATCGTCCCGCGGAGTCGGCCGAGCGCGTCCCAGTCGACGAGCGAGTCGGGATGATCCGGCGGGATGTGCCCGGACACGATCACGACCTCGTGCGTCACACCCCGGTGGGTGACCGGGATCCCTGCCGCCGCGGGCGCCGCGAGCGGGCTCGACACCCCCGGTACGACGGTGACGGGGATACCGGCCTCGACGCAGGCGACGACCTCCTCGAAGCCGCGTCCGTAGACGTAGGGGTCCCCGCCCTTGAGACGTACGACGAACTTGCCGGCACTCGCGTGCTCCACCAGTGCGGCGTTGATGGCCTCCTGCTTCATGGCGCGGCCGTACGGCACCTTGGCGGCGTCGACGATCTGCACCCAGGGGGCGAGTTCGGCGAGGAGCGCCGGCGGCGCGAGTCGATCGGCGACGACGACGTCCGCGGCGGCGAGGAGTCGTCGTCCTCGGACGGTGATGAGGTCGGGGTCGCCGGGGCCGCCGCCGACCAGCGCCACACCGGCAGGATGTGCGCCCCGGCTGGGCGTGCCGAGCGTCCCGTCGAGCAGTCCGTCGGCGATCTCCCCACGGATCCGGGCCGAACGCCGGTGGTCGCCGGAGGCCAGGACGCCGACGGTGAGCTGGTCGTGGTGCACCGTCGCCGGTGTCGCCGCGGATCCGCGACTGGCGTCGTCGGCGCGGACGCAGAAGATGTGCCGTGCCTCCGCCTCGGCGACCACGGCGGCGTTGACCTGCGGGTCGTCGGTGCAGGCCAGCGCGTACCACGCCCCGTCGAGGTCGCCGTCGCGGTAGGGCCGGGTCGTCACGGTGATGCCGGGGAAGGACTCGACCGTCGGCGTGGTCTCCGTCGCGACGACATGGATGTCGGCGCCGGCCGCGGCGAGCGTGCCCAGGCGTCGGGACACCACCGAGCCGCCTCCGACGAGAACCACCTTGCGTCCGCGCAGATCCAGTCCGACGAGGTAGTGCGCGTCGCCGCCGCGCGGGGTGCCCCGCTCCTCGCCGGTGCCCGCGCCCGTCATCGGCGCGTCCCGGCGGGTCGGGCGGTCGCGGCCGCCCGGTCGACGAGGCGGGCGATCGCGGCCGGGACGGCGGCGGGGTGGGTGTGCAGGTAGGAGGCGTGCACGGAGCCGGTGACGACGCCGTCGGCGACCGCGATGTCCCCCTTCCGCCACCGCCACGCGGGCGTGATGTCGCCGATCGGGGTGACGGTGCTGCGGTGGAACTCGTGTCCGGTCACGCGGTCCCCGAGCGCATGCAGGACCGAGTCGGTCGGGGCGAGCGCGTCGCGGTACCCCAGTGTCAGCGTCGGCCCGAAGTGGCCGGACACCGGCACGACGTCGGCCATGCGGTGGCCGTCGAGGTCGCGGGCGAGGTACAGCAGGCCGGCACATTCGGCCGCGATGGGGCGGCCGGCGCGGGCGTGGGCGCGGACCGCGTCCAGCAGGCCGGTGTTCGCGGCGAGTTCGTGGACGTGCTCCTCGGGGAACCCGCCGCCGACGACGAGGGCCGCGGTGTCGCGCGGGAGGTCGGTGTCGTGGAGAGGGTCGACGGTGCAGACCGTGGCCCCGGCCGCGGCGAGCATCTCGGCGTGTTCGGCGTACCCGAACGTGAACGCCGCTCCCCCGGCCACGGCGACGACAGGCCGCCCCTCGGGCGCGGGCTGATCGGGACGTGCACGCGCGGCGGCGATCTCGTCGACCGCCGACCAGGGGCTCGCGTCGGGCATGCCCCGCCCGCGCGCGGCGGCGACGATCGCCGGGAGGTCGGCGTCGACGGTCAGCAGCTCCGCCATCCGCTCCACCGCGAGGTGGGCGGCGTGACCGTGTTCGACGGCGGGGATGAGACCGAGATGCCGTGAGGGCACGGCGAGTTCGGGCGCTCGGCGCAACACCGCGAACACGGGCAACCCGACGCGACGGCACGCCGCGCGCAGGACCTGCTCGTGTCGGGCCGACCCGACGCGGTTGAGCACCACCCCGCAGATGTCGACGCGGGGATCGAAGCCC
Source organism: Williamsia sp. SKLECPSW1 (assembly GCF_054332755.1). Classification (NCBI taxonomy): domain Bacteria; kingdom Bacillati; phylum Actinomycetota; class Actinomycetes; order Mycobacteriales; family Nocardiaceae; genus Williamsia; species Williamsia sp. SKLECPSW1. Next base: position 586,379 of record NZ_JBTGLI010000002.1, read on the forward strand.
CGCAAGCCGTGCAGGATCGCGGCGAGCGTCTGACCGTGGCCGCCCGCGTCGATCACGACGACGACCGGCGCGCCGAGGAGTGCCGCGACGTGCGCGGTGGAGCCGTGCGCGATCTCGTCGGGCTCGACGGCGTCGGGGTCGTCGGAGATGCGGCCGTCGAAGAGGCCCATGACGCCCTCGACCACGGCGATGTCGGCACCCGCGCAGCCCGCGGCGAACAGAGCCGGCACGCGATCGGCACCGACGAGGTTGGGGTCGAGGTTGCGGCCGGGACGTCCGGCGGCCACGGCGTGGTAGCCGGGGTCGATGAAGTCCGGTCCGACCTTGAACGGGGCGACCCGGTGGCCCGCCGCGGCGAGCGCCCCGATGAGACCGGTTGCGACCGTGGTCTTCCCGCTGCCGGACGCCGGCGCGGCGATGACGATCGCGGGTGTGCTCACCATTCGATGCCCCTCTGGCCCTTGCGCCCGGCGTCCATCGGGTGCTTGGTCTTCACCATCTCGGTGACGAGGTCGGCGGCCTCGACGAGCGCCGCCGGTGCCCGTCGCCCGGTGATCACCACATGCTGCTTCCCCGGTCGGTCGTGGAGGACCTCGAGGACCTCGTCGACGTCGATCCACCCCCAGCCGAGCGGGTAGGTGAACTCGTCGAGCACGTAGAAGTCGTGGCGTTGGTCGGCGATCCTTCGCGCGATCTCGGCCCACCCGGCGCGCGCCTGCTCGGCGTGGTCGGTCTCCGCCTCGTCCCGGCGGATCCACGACCAGCCCGATCCCATCTTCTGCCACTCGACGGGGCCACCTGTGCCGGTGCCGGCGTGCACGTCACCGAGCGCCCGCAACGCGGTCTCCTCGCCGACGCGCCACTTCGCGTTCTTGACGAACTGGAAGACACCGATGTCCATCCCGGCGTTCCACGCGCGCATCGCCATCCCGAACGCCGCGGTCGACTTGCCCTTCCCGTCACCGGTGTGGACGGCGAGCACGGCGGTGTTGCGACGCTGACGCGTCGTCAGGCCGTCGTCGGGGACGGTGGCGGGGACTCCCTGCGGCATCTCTCTCCTTCTGTCCGCTCAGGCGGCCGAGCGGACGATACCGGCCATCGCGTCCCCGGTGATCTCCGCCAGGGGCATCCAGGTGGCGTCGAGGTGACCGGCGAGTGTGCGGGCGAGTCCGAGTCGCACCATGCCGGACTCGCAGTCGACCACCACGGCGTCGATGCCGCGCGTCCGGACCCGTGCGGCCGCGTCCCACGCCCGCCCGGGTGCGTCGGCCCCTGCGGTGGCGCGGCCGTCGGTGACGACGACGAGCAGTGGTCGACGGCGGGCGTCGGTGTGACGGGCGCGGTCGACGACCGCCAGCGAGGCCAGGAGACCCTCGGCGAGCGGTGTGCGGCCGCCGGTGCGCGCGCCGGAGAGCCGACGGGCGGCGATGTGGGCAGACCGTGTCGGTGGCACGACGACCTCGGCGTCGTCACCGCGTGCGGCGACGACCGCCACCCGGTCACGACGCTGGTAGGAGTCACGCAACAGCGAGGCGCACGCGGAGCCGACGGCGTCGAGACGGCGGCGGGCGGTCATCGATCCGGAGAGGTCGACGCAGAACACGACGAGGTTGCCCTCGCGGCCGACCCGCACGGGCGAGCGCAGGTGATCCGGCCGGACGGCGACCCCTGTCGCGGTGCCGGGGCCGTCGGTGCGGGACGACGTGTCGGCCACGGCGGCGAGCACCGTCGCGCCGACGTGCACACCGGTGCCGTCGTAGGCCGTGCTCCCCACGGAGGCCCCGCGCCGGCTCCACGCCGCGGACCGTCGACCGGGGTCCCCGTCACCGATGCCGGTCGCCCGCACGGTCCGCGAGACCGCGGGCCGTACCGTCGCCGATCCGGTGTCGACGAACAGCGGCCCGGTCCGTGTCGGCGGCGTCGAGGACGACCGCGTGGGCGGCGGTGAGGCGGGGTCGGTACCACCGGATCCCGGGCCGTCGGGGCCGCCACCGTCGTCGGGGCCACCGCCGTCCGGACCGTCGTCACCCGGGCCACCGTCGTCCGGGCGACCTCCGTCCGGACCGTCGTCACCCGGGCCGTTGTCGGGGGCGGCCCGACCGGACCCGGTCTGCGGCCCGTCACCGGTGGTGGGGTCGTCGGCGTCATGCGGTTGATCGGCGGCGGGCGGTGGGGTGCCGTCGGCGGCGTCGTCCCCGGCCTGCAGCGCCGCGTCGAGGTCGTCGTCGGACAGGTCCGCGTCGTCGAACGGGTCGCGTCGACGGCGGTGCGGCGCGGCCAGCTCGAGGGCGACACGGATGTCGTCGGCCGTGACCTCCCGCGCGCCACGCCACGCGGCGTGTGCCCGGGCGGTACGGGCGACGACGATGTCGGCGCGCAGACCGTCGACACCGAGCGCGGTGCACGCGGCGGCGATCCGCCGCAGCTCCGAGTGCGGCGTGCGCACATCGGGCAACACCTTTCGCGCGTCGCGGATCGACTGCGCCACAGCCTCGTCCGCCGAACGCCACCGGTCGGCGAACGCGGCGGGGTCCGCGTCGTAGTCCATGCGGCGCGTGATGACCTCGACGCGCTCGTCGACATCCCGCGACGCCGCGACGGACACGGCGAGCCCGAAGCGGTCCAGCAGCTGCGGTCGCAGCTCACCCTCCTCCGGGTTCATGGTGCCGACGAGCACGAACCGCGAGCGGTACGAGCGGGAGACGGCGTCGCGTTCCACCGTGACCCGTCCCATTGCGGCGGCGTCGAGGAGGAGGTCGACGAGGTGGTCGGCGAGGAGGTTGACCTCGTCGATGTAGAGGACACCGCCGTCGGCGTCGGCGAGGAGGCCCGGTGTGAACGCGGTCCGACCCTCACCGAGGATCTTCTGCACGTCGAGCGACCCGACGACGCGGTCGTCGGTCGCACCGATCGGGAGTTCCACCACACGGCCCTCGCGTCCCGAGGCCGCGTCGACGGGGAGAAGCGGTGCCAGCGCCCGGACGACGGTCGACTTGGCGGTGCCCTTCTCCCCGCGGATCAGCACCCCGCCGATCTCGGGCGCGACCGCACACAGGACGAGTGCGAGCTTGAGGCGGTCCTGACCGACGACGGCACCGAACGGGAACTGTGCGGGTCGGTCGTCCGGTGCGGTGTCGGTCGACGTCACGCCGGCTGCCAGGGCTCCCCGCCGCCGCGCCGCATCGGCACGTGCGGGATGCCGTCGAGGAGGTACTCCGGGCCCTCGGGCGCGAACCCGTGCTTGGCGTACATGTCGACGAGGTAGGTCTGCGCGTCGATGCGGCAGGCGTGCGAGCCGACCTCGGCCAGAGCGGTCCGCAACAGTCGCGTTGTGTGACCCTGTCCCCGGTGGGCGCGCTCGGTGCACAGGCGACCGATGCGGAACGACTTGCCGTCGTCGTGCTCCTCGAGCAGACGCAGGGTGCACACCACCTGACCGTCCTCCTCCAGCCACAGGTGACGTGTCTCCTGGGAGAGATCACGGCCGTCGAGTTCCGCGTAGGGACAGGACTGCTCGACGACGAAGACGTCGACCCGCAGCTTCAGGATCTTGTACAGCGTGGCCGTGTCGAGGTCGAGGGCCCAACTGCGGTGCAGGGACGCGGAGGCGGTCATGGGTCCCATGGCTATCACACGGCCGAGGGCGCCGCCATCCGGTGATCACCCCGGCTGACGGAGTCGTCGGCGGGCGTCTCGGCCAGTTCCAGGACGCGGGAGCTCCACTCGAACACCTCGCGGAACAGACCCGGCTCGGTGTTCAGCTTCTTCCCGAAGGACGGGATCATGTCGGTCAGTCGCGGCTTCCAGGCGTCGAACTGCGACGGGAAGCACCGTTCGAGGACGTCGAGCATCGCCGGCACGGCCGTCGAGGCGCCCGGCGAGGCACCCAGCAGGCCGGCGATGGTGCCGTCGGCGGAGTTGACGACCGCGGTGCCGAACTCGAGTGCGCCGTTGAACGCACTCTTCTTGCGGATCACCTGGACACGCTGGCCGGCGGTGATCAGTTCCCAGTCGCTGCCGACGGCGCGCGGCACGAACTCCTTCAGCGTGTCGACGCGGTCGGCCGGTCCGGCCGCGAGCTCGCTGATCAGGTACTTCAGCAGGCCGAACTCCTTCGGCGCGATGCTGGCCATCGGGAACGCGTTGAACGGCGTCACCGAGGTCAGCAGATCGGTGTTGCGTCCCTCCTTGAGGAACTTGGGCGACCACCCCGCGTACGGCCCGAACAGGAGGCCGGGCTTGTGGTTGATGACGCGGGTGTCGAGGTGCGGCACCGACATCGGGGGCGCACCGACGGCGGCGCGGCCGTAGACCTTCGCCTGGTGTTCGTCGACGAGGTCGGCGTTCGTGCAGCGGAAGAACGCGCCGGAGACCGGGAAGCCGCCGAACTGACGCGCCTCGGGGATGCCCGACTTCTGCAGCAGGTGCAGCGCACCGCCACCGGCGCCGACGAACACGAACTTCGCCCGGACCGACGTCTTGCGCTTGGTCCGCAGGTTCTGCGCCTTCACCACCCAGCTGCCGTCCGACTGCTGCTTGAGGTTGGTCACCTGGTGACCGAAGTTGACCGTGCCGCCCTCGGCGACGATGTTGAGCAGCTTCTGGGTGAGCGCGCCGAAGTCCACGTCGGTGCCGTTCTGGTACCAGTTGAGCGCGACCGGGTCGGAGAAGTCACGGCCCGCCGACATCAGCGGCAGACGACGGGAGAACTCGGCGTCGTCGTCGATGTACTCCATGTCGGCGAACAGCGGCTGCGCGGCGAGCGCGTCGTACCGCTTGCGCAGGTAGTCGACCCCGTCGGCGCCGTGGCAGAAGCTGACGTGCGGGATGGGGTTGATGAACTCGGCGGGTGTGTGGAGCAGACCCTTCTCGACGGAGTGCGCCCAGAACTGCCGCGACACCTGGAACTGCTCGTTGATGGTCAGCGCCTTGGCGATGTCCACGCCGCCGTCGGCGTTCTGCGGGGTGTAGTTCAACTCGCACAGCGCCGAGTGGCCGGTGCCGGCGTTGTTCCACGGGTCGCTGCTCTCCGCGGCCGCCGCGTCGAGGCGCTCGTAGACCTCGATCGACCAGTCCGGCTGCAGCTGACGGATGAGCGCGCCGAGCGTCGCGCTCATGATGCCCGCCCCGATGAGGACGACGTCGGTCGTCGTGGTCGCAGATCCTGCGGTGTCGCCAGCCACTGGAATACCCCTGTCGCCTTCTCGGACGACACCCCTGTGTGCCGTCCTGCGTCGTTCGAGTCCCACCGCGTGTCGTCCGGGGTCGTCCCGGCGTCCGACGGCGGTCGGCTCCCGCCCCCGGTCGGGACGGTCGTGAACTCATTGTCCACCTCCGACCCGGTGTCGGCCAAAGCCGGTGTGGCACATCCCGCAGGTGGGATGGGTCACCCCCGCCGCGGCGCCCGGGGGCCGGGGAGCCGCCGACTACAGTCGGCGTCGTGCCCCGCAGCGATCGCGACCTGTCCGCCGCATCCGGTGTCGACTGGTCCCCCGACCTCCTCGGGGACGGCTTCACCTGCACCACCATCGACCTCGGTGCCGACCCCGACGGCGAGGCCCCGATCGTGGCGACGCTGGTCCGCCATCGTCCCGACGCACCACCGCCCGGCGAGCAGCGGGCGGCCGTGCTCTACGTCCACGGGTTCACCGACTACTTCTTCCAGGTTCCGCTCGCCGAGGCGTTCGCGGCCGCCGGCTTCGACTTCTTCGCCCTCGACCTGCGCAAGTGCGGGCGGTCACGGCGTCCCGGCCACACCCCGCACCACATCACCGACCTCACCGCCTACGACGCCGAACTCGACGCGGCGCTCGACATCGTCGACGAGGCCACCGGCGGCGCGGCCGTCGTCGTGGCCGCGCACTCGACCGGCGGGCTGATCACCCCGCTGTGGCTCGATCGCCTGCGCCGTACCGACCCCGTCCGCCACGACCGCGTCACCGGGCTGGCGTTGAACAGCCCGTGGTTCGACCTGCAGGGGCCTCCGGCGCTGCGGTCGTACGGGACGGTGCTGGTGCACGCCGTCGCGGCCGTGGCGCCGACCCGCGTGTTGCCCCAACGGCTCCCCGGCGGATACGGCGAGAGCCTGCACCGCTCGGCGCACGGTGAGTGGGAGTACGACCTCGACCTGAAGCCGCTCGGCGGGTTCCCGGTGACGTTCGGGTTCCTGTCCGCCGTCCGCCGGGGCCACGCCGCGCTCCACCGCGGTGTCGACGTCGGTGTGCCGTCGCTGGTGCTGCGGTCGGATCGATCCGTCCTCGGCGGCCCGTACCGGTCCGAGATCGACACGGCCGACGCCGTTCTCGACGTGGACCAGATCGCGCGGTGGAGCGGATGCCTCGGCAACCGTGTCACCGTGGTGCCGATCCCGGGCGCCCGCCACGACGTGTTCCTCTCGCGTACCCCGGCGCGTGATCACGCCTATGCCGAGTTGTCGCAGTGGCTCACCTCGGCGACACCCACCCTGTCCACCCGACGTTCGGTGCAGGCGCCGACAGTCGGATCCGAGACCCCCTCAGGAGAACACACATGACCGTCGTCGACCTCGCCGTGATCGGTTCCGGGAGCGGCAACTCCATCGTCGACGAGAACTTCGACGACTGGTCGGTGGTCATCGCCGACCAGGGCGTCTTCGGCGGCACCTGCCTGAACGTCGGCTGCATCCCGTCGAAGACGTTCGTCTACGCCGGTGAGGTCGCCACCACCATCGCGGAGGCGTCGCAGTACGGGGTGGACGGCCACGTCGACGGCGTCCGATGGCGCGACATCGTCACCCGGGTGTTCGGTCGCATCGACCCCATCTCGCAGGGTGGCCTCGACTATCGCGAGAACCGCTGCGACAACGTCACCGTCGTCCGATCGCACGTCCGGTTCGCCGGACGGACCGACGAGGGGTACCGACTGCTCGCCGACGGGAGCTCAGGGACCGACTCCGACGGGGGCACCGAGATCATCGCGCGCCGTGTCGTGATCGCGGCGGGGTCGCGACCCGTCATCCCGCCCGCGATCGCGGATTCCGGTGTGCCCTACCACACCAACGACGACATCATGCGTCTGGCGAACCTGCCCGACCATCTCCTCGTGATCGGCGGTGGGTACATCGCCGCCGAGATGGCACACGTCTTCGGTTCGCTCGGCACGAAGGTCACCATGATCGTCCGCGGCGACGAGCTGCTGCGCTCCCACGACGCCGACATCGCCGCCCGCTTCACCGAGATCGCCCGCGACCGGCACGACGTCCGCACGGGCGTCGAGGTCACGCGGGCGCGCCTCGGCGACGAGGGCGCGGTGATCCTCGAACTCTCCGACGGCAGTTCGGTCACCGGCGACGCGATCCTCGTCGCCACCGGGCGCGCCCCCAACGGTGACAGGCTCGCGCTGGACACCATCGGGGTGGACCTCGACGACGCGGGCCGGGTCGAGTGCGATCGTCACGGACGCACCGCGGCTCGCGACGTGTGGACGCTCGGTGACGTCAGCTCGCCCTACCAGCTCAAGCACGTCGCCAACGCCGAGGCGCGGGTCGTCCAGGCGAACCTGCTGCGCGGCTGGGACTCCGAGGACCTGCAGACCTTCCCCCACGATGTCGTCCCGTCCGCCGTCTTCACCCACCCCCAGATCGCGTCCGTCGGTCTCACCGAGCAGCAGGCGCGCGACGAGGGCATCGACGTGACCGTCAAGGTCCAGGCCTACGGCGACGTCGCCTACGGCTGGGCCATGGAGGACACCACCGGACTGTGCAAGGTGATCGCCGAGCGCGGGACCGGGCGCATCGTCGGGTGCCACATCCTCGGCCCGCAGGCGCCGACCGTCATCCAGCCGGTCATCCAGGCGATGTCGTTCGGCCTCGACGCGAACACCATGGCGCGCGGTCAGTACTGGATCCACCCCGCCATGCCCGAGGTCCTCGAGAACGCGTTGCTCGGCCTCGACATCTGAGACCGCGGGGATCGCGTGGTGCGGTCAGGGCAGTTCGAGGTGGTCGGGTTCGCCGGGATCGATCCCGTCCCGGGCGACGGCCGCCCACCGTCGGCGCATCGTCGGGCCGTGTTCGGCGATCGCCGACTCCCCCTCCGACCCCAGCATGGGCGCCCGCGACCAGGAACCGTGACGCCCCATCAGGAAGGGCAGCTCGATGCTGTGGCAGGCGCCCTCGACGAACCCCGGTGCCCGCCAGGTGAACCGATAGGTCTGCACCCGGCCGCCGGCACGACGGTGCTCGGATGCGACGCGCCGGGCCGGGCCGGAGAACACCCGACGGGTGATGGCCCGGACGATGACGGCGCGGGCGATTCCCCCGACCACGGGCAGTCCCGCGATCCGGGCGAGCGGTGGCACGAGGTCGACATACGGCGACCCGTCGTCGGCGGCCCACCCCACGAGCATCGGGATCCGCGCGGCCACCCGCGCACGGGTCGCGGCGGCCTTCTCCGGCGACGGCAGCGGCGAGTGACCGTACAGCGGACCGAAGGCGACGCCGGCGCCGCTGTGCCCCTGGGCCGCGGCGAGCGCGGCGACGTGGACCTGCAGCACGTCGTCGACCGGCATCCCGCGCGGATCGTCGCCGAGGCCCTCCGACGCGGCGCGTGACATCGCCGCGGTCATCGCCTCCACGTCACGCCGCAACTCGAACGGTCCGCTCTGCAGCACCACCCCCGCGAGGAGCTCGGTGACCTCCTCGACGCCGAGCAGGGCGTGGATGGCGTCGGCCCCGGCCGAATGTCCCATCGCGGTGATGCGGGTGGGGTCACCTCCGAACGGCGCGATGGTGTCGCGCACCCACTCCAGCGCGGCGATCTGGTCGCCGAGGCCGAGATTCGCCGGGGCGATGCCGTCGATCGGCAGGAACCCCAGGATCCCGAGGCGGTAGGTGACCGACACGACGACGACATCCTGCTCGGCGGCCATGGTCGTGAAGTCGTGGACGGCCGCCTCTCCCCCGCCGGACACGTAGGCACCACCGTGGATCCAGACGAGCACCGGCAGAGAGCCTTCGTCGGCTCCGTCCGGCGCGAACACCGACAGCACCAGACAGTCCTCGGACTGCTCGAGTTCGTCGCCGACGGGGCCGGTCACCGATTCCACCCGGGCGGCGGTCTGCGGGCAGGCGGGTCCGGGACGTGTCGCATCGACGACGTCGTCCGCCGGTGGGAGGCGGCGGCACGGCGCGAACCGGTCGGCACGCGCGTACCGGATGCCGGCCGCGTGCAGGACACCGTCGGCGACACGGACACGGAACCGACCCGCCGGCGTCGTGACGACCCGGGTGTCGACCGCGTCGGATGCGGTCACGGGCGAGCCGCCACGACCGATCGGGCGATTTTCACCACGTCGACGACCGCAGGGCGATCTCGCTCGCGAGCGACGCGGCGGCGTTCTGCGGCACCCAGTGATCGACACCGTGGAGTTCGGAGAACCGGTAGTCGGAGTAGACGAAGCGGCCGCTCGCCTCGGCCTGTGCCCGACCCAGGGCGGGGTCGCCGTCGCTCCACACCATCGTGGTCGGCACCTCGATGGGCGGGCAGGCGAGATTGCCGGCGATGTCGCCGGTGAAGTTCGCGCGGTACCAGTTCAGCGCGCCGGTGAGCGCCGACCGTTCCAGCAGCGGCAGCACCGAGTCGTCGGGGACGAGTGCCCGCAGCGTGGCGCCGTCGTCGGCGAGCAGCCTGTCCTCGGCGGACGGGTCGATGAATCCCGGGATGTAGGACGACCGCTCCCGCTGGTCGTCGTCCTCGGCGAGCGACCCCGCGATCGCCGACGGGTGGCCCACGCTCGCCACGACAAGGCCTGTGAGTCGGTCGGAGTGCCGGCCGGCGAGATGCCAGGCGACCAGTGCACCCCAGTCGTGGCCGACGGCGAGCGCGTGGTGCACACCGAGCGCGTCGAGTACACCGATCGCGTCGGCGACGAGGTGCTCGATCCGGTAGGCGTCGACCTCGGCGGGGCGTGCGCCGGGCGAGTACCCACGCTGGTCGGGGACGATCGTGCGCAGCCCGGAATCGTGCAGGCGCGCGACGACGCCGTCGTAACACGTTCCGTCGTTGGGGAATCCGTGCAGGAGGAGCACCGCGGGTCCGGTCGCCGGGCCACCGGTGCGGACGGTGAACTCGAGGTCGCCGACAGCGACGGTCTGGGTCTGTACGTCCATCGCGGTCAGCCTACGTCGCGCTCGGCGCGACGGTGGTACGGACGACCGATGCCGACGTCGGCGGACCGTCGGTGATGATCGCCTCGATCGCGGCCAGGTCGAGGTGTTCGTCGACGGCGTCGGCGAGTCGATCGAGCTGGGACACCCGCGCGGCCTCGACATCGGTGTCGGGCGCGACGCGGAAGTCCGCACGCCCGGCCGCGACGGCGACCTCGTCCAGCAGGGCCCGACGCGCGGCGTCGTTGGCGAGCAGACCGTGCCAATGCGTACCCCAGACCGCCTCCCCCACACTGCCCTCGGGCCCGTGGACGTGGTCGACGAGCAACGGACGGTGACCGTTGTCGACGACACGTCCGTGGTGGATCTCGTAGCCCTGCACCGGATGTGGACCCCACGTTCCGGTCACGGGGCGGACCGTCTTCTCCACCTCGAACCGGACGGTGAGATCCAGGATCCCGAGTCCGTCGACGACGCGGGCACCGCTTCCCGACCGTGCCGCCTCGACGCCGTCGACGATGGTCTCGCCGAGCATCTGATAGCCCCCGCAGATCCCGACGATCGGCCGACGGGCCCGCGCGCGGTCGCGCAGCGCGTCGCCGAGGCCGCGCGCCCTGAGCCAGTCGAGGTCGTCGACGGTGGCACGTGTGCCGGGCACCACGACGAGGTCGGCGGCCGCGACGCTCGCGATGTCGTCGACCCAGCGGACGTCGACGCCGGGCTCGCAGGCCAGTGCCTCGAGGTCGGTGGAATTCGACAACCGCGGCAGGCGGATCGCCGCGACGGACAAGCGGTCGTCGCCCAGTGCCGGGGTCGACGGGCCGACCGGACGCCCGATCGGTGAGGACAGCGAGTCCTCGGCATCGAGCCACAGGTCGTCGATGTACGGCAGGACGCCGAGCGTGGGGCGCCCGGTCCGCTGCGCGAGTGCGGCGAGTCCGGGCTGCAGGATCGAGCGGGCGCCGCGGAACTTGTTGACCACGAAGCCCGCGACCCGTCGCTGGTCGTCGTCGGACAGCGACGCCATCGTGCCGATGAGGTGGGCGAGCACCCCGCCGCGGTCGATGTCACCGACCACCACGACCCCGATGTCCGCGGCCGCGGCGAGACCCATGTTCGCGATGTCGGTGTCGCGCAGGTTGATCTCGGCGACCGATCCCGCGCCCTCGCACACCACCACGTCGAAATCGGCACGCAGCGCCGCGAGTTCGTCGTTCACGATCCTCGCCAGCGCGGCCCGTCGCTCGTGGTAGTCGGCCGCGCCGATCCATCCGTCGGGGCGGCCCCGCACGATCACCGCCGAGCGCCGGTCGCTGCCGGGTTTGAGCAGGACCGGATTGAAGCGGGTGGACGGCTCGAGTCCGCACGCCTGCGCCTGCATGCCCTGCGCGCGACCGATCTCCCCGCCGTCGGCGGTGACGACCGAGTTGTTCGACATGTTCTGCGCCTTGAACGGGGCCACCGAGACGCCCCGTCGGGCCAGAGATCGACACAGACCCGCGACGACGAGACTCTTGCCCGCGTCGGATGTGGTGCCGCCGACGAGCAGCGCTCCCCGCACGCCCGGACTACTCCGACGGCAGCGTCAGGATCTCCGCGCCGTCCTCGGTGACGACGAGCGTGTGCTCGAACTGGGCGGTCCACTTCCGGTCGCGGGTGACGACGGTCCAGCCGTCCTCCCAGATCTCGTACGGCAGCGTCCCGAGGTTGATCATCGGTTCGATGGTGAAGACCATCCCCGGTTCGAGGACGGTGTCGACGTTGGGCTGGTCGTAGTGCAGGACGACGAGACCGTTGTGGAACGTCTCGCCGATCCCGTGTCCGGTGAAGTCGCGGACGACGCTGTAGCCGAAGCGGTTCGCGTAGGACTCGATGACACGACCGACCACGTTGAGCTCGCGTCCCGCCCGGACCGCCTTGATGGCCCGCATGGTCGCGGTGTGGGTGCGCTCCACCAGGTCGCGGTGTTCCTGGCTGACGTCGCCGGCGAGGAACGTCGCGTTGGTGTCCCCGTGGACGCCGTCGATGTAGGCGGTCACGTCGATGTTGACGATGTCGCCGTCCTCGATCACCGTCGAGTCCGGGATGCCGTGGCAGATCACCTCGTTGAGCGAGGTGCAGCAGGACTTGGGGAATCCGCGGTAACCGAGGGTGGACGGATAGGCACCGTGGTCGATCATGTAGTCGTGGGCGATCCGGTCGAGGTGATCGGTGGTCACCCCGGGCGCCACCGCCCGGCCCGCCTCGGCGAGGGCGTCTGCGGCGATCCGGCCCGCCACGCGCATCTTCTCGATGGTCTCCGGTGTCTGCACCCAGGGCTCGCTGCCCTCGTTCACCGTGGGCCGCCACGCGTACTCCGGACGCGGGATCGACGACGGGACCGGCAGGGTCGGCGAGACCACGCCGGGCGCGAGTGCGGTGCGGACGGACATGTCGTCCAGCCTATCGCGGGCGCTCAGCAGACGTTTTCGTGCACGCTCGGCGGCGGGTTTCCGCCCGTTCGGCGGCGGGTTTCCGCCCCCTCGGCGGTCAGCGGGGGTCGGCGAGGAAATCCGTCGGGAGGTCCTCGAAGAAGTCCCGTGTCACCGCGACGGCGTTGTCGGAACTCGCGCCCAACACGACCAGCGTCGCGAACGCCAGGTCGCCGCGGTAGCCGGCGAACCAGGCGTGCGATCCGCCGGGGACCTCCGCCTCACCGGTCTTGCCGTAGACCTGCCCCTGGTCCTTGATGCGGTCGGCGGTGCCGTCGACGACCACGGCCCGCATCATCGGACGCAGCTGCCGGACGACGGCGGGATCGATCGTGGGATGTGGGCCGGTGACGGTGGTGGCGCGGTCGAGGATCAGCTGCGGGACCGGGGTGGAACCGTGTGCGACGGTCGCGGCCACCATGGCCAGGCCGAAGGGGCTGGTCAGCACCTTGCCCTGGCCGAACCCGTCCTCGGTGCGCTGGACGAGGTCCGGGGCGATGGGCACCGATCCCGAGTCGACGGGGATCCCCGGGACGTCGTAGTGCGGCCCGATCCCCATCTTCGCGGCGGCCGCGGCCAGGTCCGACGGCCCCATCTCGCTGGCGAGCTTGGCGAACGTCGTGTTGCACGACCGTGCGAAGGCCGTCTGCATGGGTACGGTCCCCAGCGCGAACTCGTCGTAGTTGGGGATGGTGCGCGGACCGATCGTCACCGTTCCCGGACACCCGAGCATCGTCGACGGCTTCGCCAGCCCGGTGCCGATCGCGGCTGCGGAGGTGACCATCTTGAACGTCGACCCCGGCGGGTAGAGACCGATGGTCGCCAGCGGTCCGTCCTTGTCGGCCAACGGGTTCTGCGCGATTGCGAGGATCCGACCGGTGGACGGCTGGATCACGACCATCATCGTCTTGAACCGCGACGCGGTGTCGACAGCACGCTGGGCGGCGGTCTGCACCGCCCGCGACAGGCTGACCGACACCGACGGCGCCGGGGCGGGATCCACCTCGGCCAACACGCCGGCCGTGGCGCCGTTCGGGTTGAGCGCCACCACACGCCACCCGGCCTTGCCGTCGAGGTCGGAGGCGACCTGTTTCTTGATCTGCGACATCAGCTCGGGCGCGAAGGTGGGATCGGTGGGGACCAGATCGGCCAGATCGGCGGTGCTGACACCCGGGATCGCCGCGAGCAGGTCGCTGACCTGGTCGTACTGGTCGCGGCGCAGCGTCATCACCGCGTAGACCCCTGGCGTCGCGGTCGACTCCTCGGCGATCGCCTGCGGGTCGACGGTCGGGTCGAAGCGCCGCAGGACGTCGGCGAGCTGGGTGGCGGAGTAGGCCGCAGACCCCGTCTGTGCCGCCTCCTGCGCGTTCAACCCGACTCGGTAGACCGAGCCCGGGACGAGCACCGACGACCCGTCCGCTTCGTTGACCGACGCGACCGGCGCCGGCAGAGCCTGCAGCGACATCCGTTGTGTCGATCCGAGATCGGGATGGATGTCGGTGGAGGTCCACCGCACGCGCCACCCGCTGTCGGTGCGCGACATGTCCAGGCGCCCGTCGTAGGTCCACGTCTGCGCTCGGGGCAGCTGCCACGACCATCGCACGTCCACGGTCGCGGTGTCCGCGTCGATCCGGCTGCGGCCGACCTCGGTCCGCAGCCCCGTCGCCTGCAGTCCGCTCCATGCGGCGTCGAGGTCGGTCCGGGCCCGGCCGGGCGAGTCGGTGCGTCCCGCGGCGTCGTCGAGGTGTCGTTCGGCGACCACCGAGAGGAACGACGTCGCCGCCGCCCGCGGCCCGTCGTCGGCCGAACTGCAGGCGACGGCGAGCGGCACGGACAGACCTGCGGCCACCAGCACGACGAGCACACGTCGTCGGCCGCCTCGACACCCAGTTCTCCACATCGCGCCTGCGATGCTAGGGCGCGCACCATCCGGGATGCGGGTGCCACGCAGTGCGCGGACCTGTGAACTCGGTGTGAGGTGTGCGACGGCGGGTCAGTCGACGAGGATCGTGGCGAACGACCCGACCTCGGCCAGTCCGACCCGGCGATAGACCTCGCGTGCGGGTGAGTTGAAGTCGTTGACGTACAGACTCGACATCCGCCCCTGGGCGCAGATAGCCGCCACGACGGCGGCCGTCCCCGCTGCACCGAGCCCGCGGCCGCGCTTGTGCTCGGCCACCCAGACGCCCTGGATCTGCCCGACGCGGGAGGACATCGACCCGATCTCGGCCTTGAACACGACCTCGCCGTCCTCGAATCGGGCGAAGGCACGTCCCGCGGAGATCAGGGCCGCGATCCGCCGTCGATACGACCGGCCGCCGTCCCCGGCGCAGGGATCGACCCCCACCTCGCCGCGGAACATCTCGATGGCGGCGGGGAGGTAGGCGTCGATCTCGGGCAGGCGCACCCGCCGGACGCGGGGGTCGGGGGCGATCGTCGGTGGACCCGACATCGCCAGCAGTGGTTGGTGGTCACGCACCTCGCGAGCCGGGCCCCACTGCTCCTGGGCGTGCTCCCAGAACGGCAGCACGCGCTCGGCACGTCCGACGATCGACGAGCAGTGCCGCGGCGCGCGGGTGGCGCGGGCCGCGAACCCTGCCATGTCGGCGGCATCGCCGAGCAGGGGGATCAGGTTGGCACCGGAGAAGCACAGCGACGTGGCGGGGTCACCGGCGGTCCACAGCTCCCCGCCGAGCAGTCGCGGCGACATGCCGTGTTCCTCGACCCGCGCCGCGACCATGCACATCGCGACGGGATCCGACTCGAGCGCACGGCTCACCGCCTGCGCGTCACGCGCACCGAGCGGCTTGTCGCCCACGAGCTTCAGCACCGTCTCTCCTGGCGCGGCATCGGAGGGGCCGTCCTGCCGGTCGGCGGGGCGGAGGAGGACGGCGCAGCGGTCGCGAGGAGCCGGCGTCGGTTATCCGACGCTGACGACCGGCGACCCGCTGGTGGTCCCCTCGCCAGTGTCCCCTGTTTCCTCGGCGATGCGAAGTGCTTCCTCGATCAGGGTCTCCACGATCTGCGCCTCGGGGACGGTCTTGATGACCTCACCCTTGACGAAGATCTGTCCCTTGCCGTTGCCGGAGGCGACCCCGAGGTCGGCGTCACGCGCCTCGCCGGGCCCGTTCACGACGCATCCCATGACCGCGACGCGCAGCGGCACGTCCATGCCCTCGAGGCCCGCGGTGACCTGATCGGCCAGCGAGTAGACGTCGACCTGTGCGCGGCCGCACGACGGGCAGGACACGATCTCGAGCTTGCGGGGGCGCAGGTTCAGCGACTGCAGGATCTGGTCACCGACCTTCACCTCCTCCGCGGGCGGCGCGGACAACGACACGCGGATGGTGTCCCCGATCCCGTCGGCGAGCAGCGACCCGAAGGCGACGGCGGACTTGATGGTCCCCTGGAAGGCCGGTCCCGCCTCGGTGACGCCCAGGTGCAGCGGGTAGTCGCTCTGCGCGGCCAGCTGCCGGTACGCCTCGACCATGATGACGGGGTCGTTGTGCTTGACCGAGATCTTGATGTCGCCGTAGCCGTGCTCCTCGAACAGGCTCGCCTCCCACAGCGCCGACTCGACCAGCGCCTCGGGGGTCGCACGACCGTACTTGGCGAGCAGACGCGGGTCGAGCGACCCGGCGTTCACGCCGATACGGATGGGGATGCCCGCGTCCTTCGCCGCGAGCGCGACGTCCTTGACGCGGCCGTCGAACTCCTTGATGTTGCCGGGGTTCACACGGACGGCGGCGCATCCCGCCTCGATCGCGGCGAAGATGTACCGCGGCTGGAAGTGGATGTCGGCGATGACCGGGATCTGGCTCTTCGACGCGATCGTCGCGAGGGCGTCGGCGTCCTCCTGCCGGGGGCACGCGACGCGCACGATGTCGCATCCGCTCGCGGTGAGCTGCGCGATCTGCTGGAGCGTCGCGTTGATGTCGTGGGTCTTCGTGGTGGTCATCGACTGCACCGAGATCGGGTGGTCGCTGCCGACGCCGACGGATCCGACCATGATCTGCCGCGTCTTCCGGCGCGGCGCGAGGACGGGGACCGGCGGGGCGGGCATGCCGAGACCGACCGTGGGAGCGGAGGATTCGGAGGTCATCTGGTCACCTTCTAGAAGAACTTCAGCGGGTTGACGATGTCGGCGGTGAGCGTGAGGACCATGTAGCAGCCCATCACCGCGAGCACGGCGTAGGTGGCGGGCATGAGCTTGAGGTAGTCGACGGGTCCGGCACGCGACTTGCCGAGACGCCGACGGATGACGTCCCGCAGCTTCTCGTAGCCGACGATCGCCATGTGGCCGCCGTCGAGCGGGAGCAGCGGCACCAGGTTGAACAGACCCAGGAAGAAGTTGATGCTCACCAGCAGCAACACGAAGGTCTGCCACTGCCCGGCCTCGGCGGCGTCACCGCCGATCACCGTCGCGCCGTAGACGCTGACCGGCGTGTCGGCGGCGCGCGGTCCCCCGGTGACCGCGGTCCACAACGCTCCCACCTTCTGTGGCAACGAGATCAGCGCATCCCACGTGGCGTGCGCCAACTGTCCGGTGAAGACCACCGCACCGGGGACGGCACCCGCGAGGGTGAAGTCCTTGTGCGTGTCCTGCGGGTACGTGATGCCGATCTGCCGCACGGTCAGCGGTTCGTCGAGATCGGTGGCCTTCCCGGGCTCGTAGGTGGCGAGTTGCGGGGTGACGACGACCTGCCGGACCACGCCGTCGCGCAGCACACGCAGGTCCAGCGGACCCGAGGTGTACCGGATCAGCGGGGTCATCTGCTCGGCCGTGCTGACGTTCGCGCCGTTGACGGACAGGATCCGATCGCCGGGACGCAGTCCGGCGGCGGCCGCGGGGCCCGAGCCGCTGCACGGCGACGCGGTCCCGTCCCCGGCGATCGTCGTCGACACGCAGTCCGTGTCACCGACCTTCGCCGGTGGCGGGGCGGGGTTCAGGTTCGGCAGCCCCCAACCGATCGCCAGGATCACGACCAGCACGAACCCGAGGATGAAGTTCTGGGCGGGACCGGCGAGCAGCACCACGAACCGCTTCCACGGCTTCTGCCGGAACATCGCGCGATCGGCGTGCTCCGGGGCGATCTCGTCGTAGGTGGTCATCCCGGCGATGTCGCAGAATCCGCCGAGCGGGATCGCCTTCACGCCGTACTCGGTGCCGTTGCGGCGGGTCGACCACAGGGTGGGTCCGAACCCGACGAAGTAGCGACGGACCGCCATGCCGGTGCGCTGGGCGGCCCACATGTGCCCGCACTCGTGCCACGCGATCGACAGCAACAGCCCGAGCGCGAACACGAGGACGCCGATGATGAAGCCCACCTGACCGTGTCCTCCTACCCGGGGTCGCCGTGAGATGTGGTCAGCGCGACTGCGCCGACACCAGGTCCTCTGCGCTGCGCCGAGCCCATGCGTCGGCTGCGAGGACGTCGTCCACGGTACCCGGTTGCGCCGACCACTCGTCTGCTCGCGCCAGCACGTCCGACACGATGCCGACGATCCTCGGGAACGGGATCGCGCCGTCGAGGAACGCCTGCGCCGCGATCTCGTTGGCCGCGTTGAACACGCAGGTCAGCGAGCCGCCGCGGGAGCCGGCCGCGCGGGCGACGTCGATGGCCGGGAAGACGTCGCCGTCGACGGGTTCGAAGGTCCACCGCGACGCGGTGGAGAAGTCACAGGCGGTCGACGAGCCGGGGACGCGGTCGGGCCAGCCGAGGGCGAGCGCGATGGGCAGCTTCATCGACGGCGGTGACGCCTTGGCGATGGTCGCCCCGTCGACGAAGGTGACCATCGAGTGGACGATCGACTGCGGGTGCACCGTGACGTCGATGCGGTCGTAGGGCACGCCGAACAGCAGGTGCGCCTCGATGACCTCCAGCGCCTTGTTCACCAGCGTCGCCGAGTTCAGGGTGATCATCGGTCCCATCGACCACGTCGGGTGCTTGCCCGCCTGCTCGGGGGTGACGGTCGCGACCTCGTCGGCCGTCCAGCCGCGGAACGGCCCGCCGGAGGCGGTCAGGACCAGCCGGTCGACCTCGGCCGCGGTGCCCCCGCGCAGGCACTGCGCGATCGCGGAGTGTTCGGAGTCGACGGGGACGATCTGTCCCGGTGACGCGGCGGCGAGGACCAGCGCGCCCCCGGCGACGAGGGACTCCTTGTTCGCCAGGGCCAGGCGCGCGCCGGTGCCGAGCGCGGCGAGTGTCGGTCGCAGTCCGCGCGACCCGACGACGCCGTTGAGGACCACGTCGGCCTCCACCGACGTGACGAGGTCGACGAGCGCGTCGTCGCCGGAGCGGACCGGCCCCGCCGCGTGGGGACCGTCCGCGATCAGGTCGTCGAGACGTCGCGCGGAGAGCGGGTCGGCCAGGGCGACCCGGTCGGACGTCAGACCCACCGCCGCCATCTGCTCGGCGACCGCGTGCGGGTCGGCTCCGCCGGCGGCGAGCGACACCACCTCGAAGCGGTCCGGGTGCTCGGCGATCACCTCGAGTGCCTGGACCCCGATCGACCCGGTGGAACCGAGGACGGCGACCCGCGTGCGGCCGTTGTCACCGGGGGCGGGGTCCGGGCGGTCGTCCGGGCGCGGGGGTGATGGCACGACGGTCATTGTGCCCCCCGATATGCTGTCGCTACTACACGCCATCGTTGACGCCCTGCCCGCGTGGCCGGTGCGCCGAGCCAGGAGGATCCGTGGCCGACACCGAGATCGCCAAGACCGACGACCACTCGCACGACCTGGAGGTCGCCGACACCGGGTGGCGTCGCGAGCCGACCGACGCCCCGTCGGCGCGATTCGGGTGGCACGGCGAGTCGAAGACCACCATGCGTGTCAGCGGATGGATCTCCGGCCTGATCCTGCTGGCGATGATCATCGGCAACCACAAGGGTCACGTCGAGGACTGGTGGTTGGTCGGCTTCACCGCCGCGCTGTGGCTCGTCCTCATCCGTGATCTCGTCCTGTCCCGCGGCAAGTGGAAGAACTGACGCTCACCTGAGGTCCGCGGCGAGGACCTCACGCGCCGCCCGCTCACCGGCCTCGATCGCCCCGTCGATGTACCCCGGGTGATCGCGGGCCGTCTCCGAGCCCGCGAAGTGCACCCGCCCGACAGGTCGGGTCGGCAGCGGGAGGTCGACGCCTCCACCCAGGACGGGTAGCGCGCCGTACCCGCCACCGACGATCGCGTCGGTGTGCCACGACTTCTCGTGCCAGTCCGCCGGCGTCGACACCTGCGGCCCGAGACGACCGACCAGCCGGGACAACAGCAGGTCTCGCCGCGCCCGGGGCGACAGTGCGTCGAGATCGCGCGCCTCCGGCCCCCCGACGAGCAGGCAGAGGTGTCCCGGACCCCCGGGTGCCGACGTGTCGTACACCGCACATCCGGGACGGTCCAGGACGAGCAGCTCGCCGCTCGTGTGCCCTCTCCAGAACGGCGTCGGGTAGACGGCGATCGCCTTGAACACCGAACCCATCTCCATGCCCTGCTCGACGACCGCGCGCGCCGTCGGCAACGACGGCCTGTGTGTGATCCGCGCGGCCACCGGGGGCGGGACCGCGATCACCACCGCCCGGGCCCGACGCACACCCGAGGCGTCATGGACCGTGACACCCAGGTCGTCGCGGTCGAGCGTCGTGACCGGCGTGTCGAGGCGGATCGCGTCACCCAGCTCGGCGGCCAGGGCGTCGACCAGCGCGCCGGTACCGTCGACCAGCAACTCGTGTTGCGCCCCGCCCCTCGTCGCCAGCATCGTCGCCAGCCCACCCTGTCCGGCCATCATCTGCGCGGCGGTGCGCATCGAGATCCGGTGCGGGTCGGCCGTCCAGGAGATGGCCGCGGTCACCTCCAGCACACGACGGGGCGCGGCAGGGATCTTGTGCAGCAGATCGGCGATCGAGCGGTCCGACCACCGTCGCGGCGGGTGTCGGCGGCGACCGATCTCGATCAGCCCGAGCAGGGCGGCGGCCAGGAGCGTGACGGGTGAGAGGGCCGAACGTGGTCGACCGCCCGCGACGATCGTCGGCATGGGGGCGGTGCGCATCGGGAATCGCGCGGCACCGAGATCGTCTGCGAGAGCGCGGAACCGGTGGTGGTCGTACCCGATCCACTGCCCGCCGAGGTCGATCGCAGAGCCGAGCGACGAGGTGACGGTGAGCGTCCGTCCGCCGCAGCGCGACGACGCTTCCAGCACGACGACGTCGACCCCGGATCGACGGAGGTCGCGTGCCGCGACGAGACCGGACACCCCCGCGCCGACGACCACCACGTCGTGGTCGGTGCCGTCGGGCACGGGCTCAGCCCTCGGCGGCGAGTTGACCGCAGGCCGCGGCGATCTCCTGTCCGCGGGTGTCACGCACGGTGCAGGGCACCCCGCCGTCGTTGACCCGCCGGACGAACTCACGTTCCACCGCCTTGGGGGCGGCATCCCACTCGCTGCCCGGGGTGGGGTTGAGCGGGATGACGTTGACGTGCGCGAGATGCCCGAGGTGCGCGCGGAGCCGCTTGGCCAGCAGATCCGCACGCCACGGCTGGTCGTTGACGTCGCGGATCAGGGCGTACTCGATGGAGACACGTCGCCCGGACACGTCGGCGTAGTACCGCGCCGCGGAGAGCACCTCCTCCACGGACCACCGGTTGTTGACCGGCACGAGGGTGTCGCGCAGTTCGTCGTCGGGGGTGTGCAGGGACACCGCGAGCCGGACCTGCATCCGCTCGTCGGCGAGGCGGCGGATCGCCGGGGCCAGCCCGACCGTCGACACCGTCACCGAGCGCTGCGAGATGCCCAGCCCCTCCGGCGCGGGGGCGGTGATGCGGTGCACGGCATCCCGCACGCGGGTGTAGTTCGCCAGCGGCTCACCCATCCCCATGAACACGACGTTGGAGAGTCGACGCGCCCCGGCGAGCTCGCCGTCGGCGACGGCACGCGCGGCGGCCCGGACCTGGTCGACGATCTCCGCCGTGGACAGGTTGCGGTCGAGTCCGCCTTGACCGGTGGCGCAGAACGGACATGCCATGCCGCACCCCGCCTGACTCGAGACGCACACGGTGGTGCGGTCGGCGTATCCCATCAGCACCGACTCGAGCATGGTGCCGTCGTGCAGACGCCACAGCGTCTTGCGGGTGGTGCCGTCGTCACAGGCGATGTGGCGCACCGGTGTCATGAGGGTCGGGAACAGCGACTCCGCCACCGTCGACCGCAGCGCCGCGGGGAGGTCGGTCATCTCGGCGGGATCGGCACACAGACGTCCGTAGTACTGACGGGCGAGCTGGTCGGCGCGGAATCCGGGCAGCCCGAGCGCCTCGACCGCGGCACGACGACCGGCACGGTCGAGGTCGGCCAGATGCGTCGGCGGCCGGCCGCGCTTGGGCGCGTCGAACACCAGAGGCAGGTCGGGACCGGGCATGCGACAACGGTCCCGCACCCGCCGCCGGAAATCCAATCGTCACCGACTCGGGGCACCCGGTCACGATCGGTCCTCACTCCCCCGCGAGTCGCCGCGTGCGTGGGCGT
This sequence comes from Williamsia sp. SKLECPSW1, assembly GCF_054332755.1. Taxonomy (NCBI): domain Bacteria; kingdom Bacillati; phylum Actinomycetota; class Actinomycetes; order Mycobacteriales; family Nocardiaceae; genus Williamsia; species Williamsia sp. SKLECPSW1. Next base: position 608,507 of record NZ_JBTGLI010000002.1, read on the forward strand.
GACGGTGGATGATGACCCGCATGACGAATCCCGAGTCCACAGACGCATCGGATCACGACCCGGTCCATGACGACGGTCCGGTCCACCACGACGGCCCACCGGCGGCCCACTCGTCGGGTGCACAGCCCGACTCGGTGAAGCGGGCACTCGCCGACGTACGGCACACGCGCACCAAGTCGGCGTGGGTCGGTCTCATCGTCGGGGCGATCGTGCTGATCCTGCTGCTGGTGTTCATCGTCCAGAACCTGGACAAGCAGGAGATCCAGCTCTTCTTCTGGCAGGTGAACCTGCCGCAGGGTGTCAGCCTCCTGATCGCCGCGATCGCCGGTGCGCTCATCACCGCCGTCGTGGGCGGTGCACGGATGTTCCAGGTGCGACGCGCGGTGCGCAAGGCCTGATCGGCGGATCCCGCCGTACCCGCCGCGGGTACGGCGGGCGTCGTCTCAGAGCAGTGCGCCGAGGATCGCCCACACCACGAAGGCGCACGGCAGGATCGAGTCCAGCCGGTCCATGATCCCGCCGTGTCCCGGCAGCAGCGTCCCCATGTCCTTGATGCCGAGGTCGCGCTTGACCTGCGACTCGACGAGATCGCCCAGGGTCGCGCAGATCACGAGCACCGGGCCGAGGGCCAGCCCGATCCACCAGTGCGCGTCGAGCAGGAACAAGGCGAGCAGAACGGAACCGACCGTCCCGAAGACCAGGGATCCGGCCATGCCCTCCCACGACTTCTTCGGGCTGATGGCCGGCACCATCGGGTGGCGTCCGAAAAGGACGCCGGCGGTGTAGCCGCCGACGTCGGAGCAGACCACGACGATCATGAGCGTCAGCACCCGCGCCCAGCCGTGATCCTGGGTCACCATCATGATGGCGAAGGACGCGAACAGCGGCAGCCAGGCGAGCACCAGGACCGTCACCGCCAGATCCTGCAGATAGTTCACCGGGGCCTCGGTCCGGCCGCCGCTCAGCAGCTTCCACACCATCGCGACGAGCACGGTCGCGGCGAAGGCGACGAGCGCCCCCGTCGGGCCCCACGGCCACGCCGACCACATGATGGCCTGCCCACCGACCATCAGCGGGATGATCCCGACGGCGTATCCGCCGTCGCGGACACGCTTGGCGACCTCCCACGTCGCGACCGCGATCGACACCGCGACGACCGGGATCCAGACCAGCGGCGCGAAGACGAGCACGAGGATGACACCGACGCCGAGGGAACCCCCGACGGCGAACGCGGCCGGGAGGTCCCGACCCGCACGCGACGTCTTCTTCGCGGGCTCCTGCGCTCCGCCCACCCCGGACGGCTCGGCCCCCGACTTCTCCGTCATCTGCACACCCTCGCCGCCGGCTCTCACACCTCCAGCAGCTCGCTTTCCTTGTTCTTCACCAGGTCGTCGACCTGGGCGACGTAGCCGGACGTCGTCTTGTCCAGGTCCTTCTCCGCGCGGGTCACCTCGTCCTCGCCCGCCTCGCCGTCCTTCTGGATGCGCTTGAGCTCGTCGAGGGCCTTGCGGCGGACGTTGCGGATGGAGATCTTCGCGTCCTCGCCCTTGGACTTGACCTGCTTGACCAGCTCACGACGCCGCTCCTCGGTGAGCTGTGGGACCGCCACCCGGATGATCGAGCCGTCGTTGGTCGGGTTCACGCCGAGGTCGGAGTTGCGGATCGCGGTCTCGATCGCGCCGAGCGACGACGCCTCGTACGGCTTGATGACGACGAGCCGGGCCTCCGGGGTGCTGATGGAGGACAGCTGCGTGATCGGCGTGGTGGCGCCGTAGTAGTCGATGACGATGCGGTTGAACATCGAGGGGTTCGCGCGCCCGGTGCGCACCGACCCCATGTCGTCGCGCGCGACGCTCACCGCCTTCTCCATCTTCTCCTCGGCGTCGAAGAGTGCTTCATCGATCACGGTCTCGCCCTTCGTCGTCGATCGTCGTTGGTGGGTCGTGCCGCGTCCGAGGGGGAAGCGGTCGGACAACTCACATGACCAGTGTGCCGATCTTCTCACCCGCGACGGCGCGGGCGATGTTGCCCTCCTGCAGCAGGTTGAAGACCAGGATGGGCATGTCGTTGTCCATGCAGAGACTGAACGCCGTCGAGTCCGCGACGGCCAGGCCCTTCTCGAGCACCTCGCGGTGGCTGACCTCGCGGTACAGCGTGGCGTCGGGGTCGCTGCGGGGGTCGGCGCTGTAGACCCCGTCGACCGCCTTGGCCATGAGGACGACCTCCGCCTTGATCTCCAGCGCTCGCTGCGCCGCCGTCGTGTCGGTCGAGAAGTAGGGCATGCCCATGCCGGCGCCGAAGATGACCACCCGCCCCTTCTCGAGGTGGCGCTGCGCCCGCAGCGGGATGTAGGGCTCGGCCACCTGCCCCATGGTGATCGCTGTCTGCACGCGGGTGACGATTCCTTCCTTCTCCAGGAAGTCCTGCAGCGCAAGGCAGTTCATGACCGTTCCGAGCATGCCCATGTAGTCCGAGCGGGACCGTTCGAGACCGCGCTGCTGCAGTTCCGCGCCGCGGAAGAAGTTGCCGCCGCCGATGACGACGGCGACCTGCACGCCGGTCCGCACGACCTCGGCGATCTGCGCGGCGACGGTCGACACGACGTCGGGGTCGAGGCCGACCTTGCCGCCCCCGAACATCTCGCCGCCCAGCTTCAGCACGACACGGGAGAAGCCGTGCCGCGCCGGGGTGTCGGTCGCCTCGGGTGTCTGGACAGAACCGTCGGTCACCAGCGCTCCTCAGGGTCGTGGATGTCGAGATCGGCGGGCCGACGGGCCTCGCCGCGGACAATCCTATGTGGTCACCGTCGGCTCCCCCGCCCCGACGGCAGACGCCGACCCCGGGGCGATGGCCCCGGGGTCGGCGTCTGGTGGTGCGAGGCGGCGGGTCAGGCCTGCCCGACCTCGAACCGTGCGAAGCGGGTGATGGTGACGCCGGCCTCGTCGAGGAGGGCCTTCACCGTCTTCTTGGAGTCCTGCACCGACGACTGGTCGAGCAGCACGACGTCCTTGTAGAAGCCGTTGACGCGACCCTCGACGATCTTCGGCAGCGCCTGCTCGGGCTTGCCCTCCTCGCGGGCGGTCTGCTCGGCGATGCGCCGCTCGTTCTCGACGATGTCGGCGGGCACCTCCTCGCGGGTGGCGTAGCGGGCCTTGAGCGCGGCGACCTGCATCGCGGCACCGCGGGCGGCCTCGGCCGCATCCGGGCCGTCGCCGGTGTACTCGACGAGCACACCCACCGCGGGCGGCAGGTCCGAGGCCCGCTTGTGCAGGTAGCTGGCCACGCTGCCGTCGAACGCAGCGATGCGGCGCAGCTCGAGCTTCTCGCCGATCTTCGCCGACAGCGCGGCGACGGCGTCGGCGACGGTCTGGCCGTCGATCTCGGCGGCCGCCAGCGAGTCGAGGTCGGTGGCCTTCGAGGTGATGGCGGCGTCGACGATCGAGTCGGCGAGCGCCTGGAACTCCGCGTTCTTCGCGACGAAGTCGGTCTCGCTGTTGATCTCGACCATGACCCCGTCGCGTGCGGCGACGAGCCCTTCGGCGGTGGACCGCTCGGCACGCTTGCCGACGTCCTTGGCGCCCTTGATACGCAGCTCCTCGACGGCCTTGTCGAAGTCGCCGTCGTTGTTGGCCAGGGCGTTCTTGCAGTCCAGCATCCCCGAGCCGGTCAGCTCACGGAGCCGCTTCACGTCGGCGGCGGTGTAGTTCGCCATCGGTGGCGAGCCTCCTTCTCAGATGGTGCGACGCCCGCCCCACCGCCGAGGACGACTCGGGGCGGGACGGGCAGCGCGGTGATGTGTCGATCGGCGGTCGGCCGAGAACGGCCGGGTCGATCGGGCCTGTGCAGCAGAGACGATCAGGCCTGCGCGGCCGGGGCGTCACCCGCAGGGGCGGCCGGGGCGTCGCCCGCGGGCGCGGAGGCCTGCGTGAGCAGCTCCTGCTCCCACTCGGCCAGCGGCTCGCCGCCACCCGCCTCGGGCTTGGCGTCGGCGTCGCCCGACTGGCCGGCGCGTGCCTGGACGCCCTCGGCGACGGCGGAGGCGACCACACGGGTCAGCAGCGCGGCGCTGCGGATCGCGTCGTCGTTGCCCGGGATCGGGTAGTCGACGAGATCGGGATCGCAGTTGGTGTCGAGGATGGCGATGACCGGGATGTTGAGCTTGCGCGCCTCACCCACGGCGATGTGCTCCTTGTTGGTGTCCACCACCCAGATGGCCGACGGCACCTTGCCCATGTCCCGGATACCACCGAGGGTCCGGTCGAGCTTGGTCATCTCACGCGTCAGCATGAGGATTTCCTTCTTGGTGCGACCCTCGAAGCCACCGGTCTGCTCCATGGTCTCGAGCTCCTTGAGGCGCTGGAGACGCTTGTGGACGGTGGAGAAGTTGGTCAGCATGCCGCCCAGCCAGCGCTGGTTGACGTAGGGCATCCCCACGCGCGTCGCCTCGCTGGCGATGGACTCCTGAGCCTGCTTCTTGGTGCCGACGAAGAGGATCGTGCCGCCGTGGGCGACCGTCTCCTTGACGAACTCGTAGGCGCGATCGATGTAGGTCAGCGTCTGCTGCAGATCGATGATGTAGATGCCGTTGCGGTCGGTGAAGATGAACCGCTTCATCTTCGGGTTCCACCGTCGTGTCTGGTGGCCGAAGTGGGCGCCGCTGTCCAGCAGCTGTTTCATGGTGACGACAGCCATGTCGTGTCTTCTCTCGTGTGCAGTTCGACGTCGACCGCGGGTGCGGCCGACCCTGACGCCTGCTCCGGTCAGAACCCGGCACGCGCGTGCGTTCCGGGACCGCCTGACCGGGATGTGTCCGATGACCGAGCCCCTCCGGGGTGCTCACCGTGTCCAGGCGTGCGAAGTCACCCCACCCGGAGGTGGAGTGCGTCGGCCAGTGTAGCCGCGCCCGCCGGGCGGACGAAATCCCGCGGAACCGATCGGGTCCGGGCTGCGTCCCATGGACATGGGGACTCACGGCGGGCCGACGACGTCGGTGGGGCGGATCGTGATCGTCGTCGCCATCGCGATCTGCGTCGCACTCGGCGAGACGGGGCCCGCGCACGGACGCATCCCGGGCGGCTACGGGTGGCCCCTGCTCCCCCGACCGACCGTGGCGCGCGGATTCGACCCACCGGCGCAGCGATGGCTCGCCGGACACCGAGGCGTCGATCTCGTCGGCATCGGGCCGGTGCTGGCGGCCGGGGCGGGGACGGTCCGGTTCGCCGGTGCCGTGGGCGGCAAGGAGGTGGTGTCGATCCTGCACGCCGACGGCATCGTCACCACCTACGAACCGGTGGAGCCGACGGTGTCCGCGGGCGCGGCGGTCGCCCGCGGGTCGCCGATCGGGGTCCTCATCGCCGGGCACCCGGGCTGCGCGACACCGTGTCTGCACTGGGGTGCGCGCCGCGGCACCGGACGGTCGGCCACCTACCTCGATCCCCGCGCACTCGTGGGGGCGGTACGGGTCCGGCTGTTGCCCCTCGCGACCGGATGACCTCGTCAGGCCCGCGGGTGGGCCTGACGGTGTACCGCGCGCAGGCGGTCGACGCCGACGTGGGTGTACAGCTGCGTCGTGGCGAGCGAGGAGTGCCCGAGCAGTTCCTGGACCACGCGGAGGTCGGCGCCGCCCTCGAGGAGGTGTGTCGCCGCGGAGTGCCGCAGACCGTGCGGGCCGATGTCGGGTGCGCCGTCGACCGCGGCGACCGCGGCGTGCACCACCCGGCGTGCTGCGCGCTGGTCGAGTCGTCGGCCGCGGACCCCGAGGAACAGCGCTCTACCCGACGCGGACACGGCCAGTTCCGGACGACCGCGCCGCCGCCACCCGTCGAGAGCACGCGCGGCCGGGACACCGAACGGGACGCTGCGCTCCTTGTCGCCCTTGCCGACCACCCGCAGCACGCGGCGGTCGTCGTCGACGTCGTCGAGGTCGAGACCGCAGAGCTCGCCGACGCGGATGCCGGTGCCGTAGAGGATCTCCACGAGGGCGGTGTCACGCAGGGCGAGCGGCGATCCCTCGTCGGGACCGGGTGCGGATCGGGCCGCGGCCGCGGCCTGGTCTGCGGTGAGCACCGGCGGCAGCGTCCGGTGCGCGCGCGGCGCCTGCAGACGTGCCGACGGGTCCCCCGCCAGGACGCCCTCGCGGACAGCCCACGCGCAGAACGTCTTCGCCGACGAGACGTGGCGGGCGACGGTGGTCCGCGCCGCGCCGCGACGCGCCGTCTGGGCGAGCCAGGCGCGCAGCAGGTCGAGATCGATGTCGGCGAGAGCGATCTCCCGGGACCCGGCGAAGGCCACCAGCGACCGCACGTCGGCGCAGTAGGCGCGCACGGTGTGTTCGCTGTGCCCCTTCTCGTGGCGCAGGTACGCCTCGAAATCGGCCAGGCGCCCGGTGTCGTGCATGGACCCAGCCTCACCCGCGCGCGAACCGACGGACACGCGACGCGCCCCGTCGTGACCGAAGCGATGCGTCGGGTCAGCTCGCGGGGACCGACTCCTCGGCCCGCCGGAGCTCGGCCTTCCACTGTCGGAAGCCCTCCTCGGTACGGCCACGGCGCCAGTACCCGGAGATGGACGCCTTCGCCGCGGGGACACCGCGTTCCTTGCGCACGTAGGACCTCAGGTTGTGCATGACCGCCTGGGCCTCACCGTGGATGAACACCTGCGGCTCCCCGGGGAGCCATCGCGCGGTGCGAACCGCCTCGACGAGCGGGGCGTTGTCGCCGGCGACCGAGTCGTCGGCGGCGTCGGAACAGGCACCACGGTGGACCCAGGTGATGGTCGCCCGGTGCGGGGCGTCGAGGGCGATCTCGTCCTCGGGGCCCGCGACCTCGATGAATGCCTGCGCCGTCGCATCCGGCGGCAGGGCGGCGAGGGCGGCGGCGAGCGCAGGGAGGCCCGCCTCGTCCGAGGCCAGCAGGTGCCACGGCGCGGTGGGATCGGGGCGATAGCCGCTTCCCGGCCCGAGAAAGCGGACGACCTCCCCCGGCTGCACCGAGGCGGCCCAGGGCCCCGCCACACCGACGTCCCCGTGGACGACGAAGTCGACGGCGATCTCGCCGCGTTCGGTGTCGACGGACCGCACCGTGTAGGTCCGGAGCACCGGCTGGTCCTCCGCAGCGAAGTCCGCGCGGATGCGGTCGAGGTCGAACGGCTCGGGGTAGGTGACGCCCGGCGCACCGAACACGAACTTCACATATGCGTCCGTGTCGTCGGTCCGTGCGAAGTCGGCGAAACCGGGGCCGCCGAGATGCACGCGCACCATGTGCGGGGTGATCCACTCCGTGCGGCGGACCTCCATCGTGTTCAGTCGCTTGGCCATGCACCAGAGCCTACACCCGACGTTAGGTAAGCCTAACCAGACACTTCGGACACGTCCCCGTCACAGGAGTCTCGGCGCCTGCCCACCCCCGTTCCCCCGGCTCGCCGCGGCTCGTCGCAATGCCCATGTGGCGCCGTCGCCGTCGACGAGGCCGAGCATGTCGAGGGTGGCCAGAGCCGCTCGCGTCGTGGCGACGTCGACGCCGGCGGAGAAGGCGATCTCGGCGACGGTGGATCCCCCGGAGGCGGGGACCGCCTCCCGCACACGGGCCACGGTCGGATCCAGCCCGTCGACGACCGTGCGGGGGTTCGCGGTCGCTCCCCCGCCGTCGGGGGCGACCAGACGCTCCACCGCCGCCGGCCCGTCGACGAGTTGGGCGTACCCGTCGGCGATGAGCGCGTGACACCCCACCGACATCGCCGATGTGGCCGGACCGGGTACCGCGCCGATCGGTCGACCGACGACACGCGCCCACGCGGCGGTGTTGTTCGCTCCGCTGCGTCGACCCGCCTCCACCACGACGACCGCTCCCGTGAGCGCCACCACCAGCCGGTTGCGCGCCAGGAACCGGTGGCGGGCAGCGGTCGTCCCCGGCGCGTACTCGGTGACCACCGCACCGGTCCGGGCGATCTCGGCGAACAACGCACCGTGGTCGACGGGGTAGTCGATGTCGAGACCACACGCGGTCACCGCCACCGTCACACCGCCGTCGGCGAGAGCCCGGCGGTGCGCCGCGCCGTCGATGCCGTAGGCGCCGCCGGAGACCACCGCGCGATCCCGCTCGACGAGACCTCCGGCCACCACCGAGGCCATCCGCGTCCCGTACGACGTCGCCGCCCGCGAGCCGACGACCGCCACCGCCGCGTCTGCGATGTCTGCGAGGCGTGCAGGACCGCGGACCCACAGCGCCAGCGGCGGTCCACCGCGGGAGGCGGTGTCGGCGGTCTGCAACGCATGCAGTGCCCACCCCGGCCACTCGTCGTCGTCGGGGGTCAGCAGTCGGCCGGCGAGCCGGTCGAGGGTGCGCAGATCGTCTGCGGCGGAGTCCGTCTCGCACCGCGCCGCCGTCGACCGCAGCACACCGCTGTGAGCCGGCGGCACCGATCGCGCCCGGACCGCCCGGGCCGCCTCCTCGACCCCGATGTCGTCGACGAGTCGGCCCAGTGCCGCCGACGGCGGCTCGGCCACCCGGGACAGATAGGCCCACGCCCGGAGGCGGCGGGTGTCGGGGCCGGACGGCGGGGCGCTCACACCCGCTCCCGATCACGGAACATCAACGCCTGCGCCACCTCGTCCTGCGAGGGCGTGACACCGCCGCGCAGATCGCACAACGTCCAGGCCAGACGCAGGGCCCGGTCCGCACCGCGTGCGGTGACGCGGCCGTCGCGCAGGTACAGCCCGATGGGCCGTGTCACCACCGACGGCAACGCGAACCGTGTGCGCAGGGCGGACCCCGGCACCTCGGCGTTGCTCGTCCACCCGTTGTCGGACCACCGCTCGCGGGCAGCGCTGCGGGCGGCGATCACCCGGAGCCGGATGTCGGCGCTCGACTCACCGACACCACCGGTGAGCGCCGCCGTCCCCGGCGGGTCCATCCGGACGCGGAGGTCGACCCGATCCATCAGCGGGCCGGACAACCTGCCCAGGTAGCGACGCCGCGCCTGGGAGGTGCAGACGCAGTCGACGTCGTGCGCGGGGGCACACGGACAGGGATTGGCCGCGAGCACCAGCAGGAACCGGGCGGGCAGCGTCGCGACGCCGTCGCGGCGCCAGACGCGCGTCTGTCCGTCCTCGAGGGGGGTCCGCAACGATTCGAGGGCTTTCACCCCCATCTCTGCGCACTCGTCGAGGAACAGCACCCCGCGGTGCGCGCGGGACACCGCGCCGGGGCGAGCCATCCCGGTGCCACCCCCGACCAGCGCGGTGTGCGAGGTGGAGTGGTGCGGCGCGATGAACGGCGGCTCCGTCAGGAGCGGACCACCGGGCGGGAGCGTGCCCGCAACGGAGTGGATCACGGTGGCCTCCAACGCCTCGGACTCGGTCAGCGGCGGCAGGATCCCCGGGAGTCGCCGGGCAAGCATGGTCTTGCCGATACCCGGCGGGCCCGTCATGAACACGTGATGCGCGCCGGCCGCGGCGATCTCGAGCGCACGGCGGGCCTCGTCCTGTCCGACGACGTCGGCCATGTCGACGGCGTCGCCGCGGGACGGCGCCACGGCGACGGGGTCGGTCGTGTCGACCGAGTCGAGCGCGCGCTCACCGGCCAACCATGCGATGACGTCACGGAGGTGGTCGGCGGCGCCGATCTCGACACCGGGGACGAGCGCGGCCTCGGCGGCGTTGCGACGCGGGACGACGACCCGGGTGAGCCCCTCGGCCACCGCGGCCATCACCGACGGCAGCACACCGTGCACAGGTCGGATCCGCCCGTCGAGGGCGAGTTCGCCGAGGAACAGGCATTCGTCGAGCAGATGTGGTGGCACCTTCTCGCTCGCCGCCAGAACGGCGACCGCGATGGCGACGTCGTAGGCGGAACCGCTCTTCGGCATCGTGGCCGGCGACAGGCTCAGCACCACCCGGCCGTCGGGCCATTTGCACCCCGAGTTCGTCACGGCCGCCCGCACCCGGTCCTTCGCCTCCCGCAACGAGGCGTCGGCGAGTCCCACCAGGGCGACCCCCGGGAGGCCCTGGTTGACGAATGCCTCGATCTCGACGGGGCTGCCCGACACCCCCACGACCGCGGCCGATCGCGCCCGACCCAGGCCGCTCACGAGATCCCCCGGATGTGCTCGACGGCCACGGCGTCGGTCCGGAGGTCCAGCAGGACGGCGATGACGTCGACGCGGATCGCGGCGAACCCCCGCGCCTGCGTGTCCAGCCACAGGCCGGTGAGTCGACGCAGTCGCCGGTGCTTCGCCGCGGTCACCGCCTCCGCCGGCGTGCCGAAGCGTGTCCCCGTGCGGGTCTTCACCTCGACGACGACGAGCGTCGAATCCTCGCACGCGACGATGTCGAGCTCTCCCCAGCGGCATCGCCAGTTGCGCGCGAGCACCGAATAGCCCTGCCGCACGAGGTGTTCCGTCGCGGCGTCCTCGCCACGACGTCCGATCAGTTGTCGGCTCGGTGGCCGTCGGCTGTCCTCCACGACGGCAACTGTGTCGCCCGCCGCCGTCGCCGGGGCGGATCAGACCACCGCGGACCCGACGTCCTGTGAGGGTGCCGGGAACTGGGGATGGTCAGTCGACGGCGAGTGCGCGGGCGAAGAGCGGCCACGAGCGGTGCAGGCTGTCCTGCCAGTAGGGCCAGCTGTGGGTCCCCGCCGGCGGCAACGAGAAGGTCGCGGGGATCCCCAGCCGGTCGAGCTTGGCCTGCAGTGCGACGGTGCACCGTCGCACCGAGCTCTCGATGACAGCCCCCACGCCGATCCGCGAGACCAGTTCGGCGACGTTCCCGTCGATCCCGGGCCCGTCGATCCGGTCGTACGGGCCCGGCGCACCTGTCGCCGCAGAGATGTAGAGCGCGGTGCCGCGCAGCTTCTCGGCGTTGACGTACGGGTCGTTGCGCACCCAGTCCGGATCGCCGACGGGACCCCACATGTTGTCGGCGTTGCCGCCTCCGCGGGCGACGGTCAACCGGACATAGGCCTGCCCGACGAGGTCGGACGTCTGTGCGCACCCGCTGTAGGACCCGACAGCGCGGTACAGCCCGGGCGCGTCGATGGCCAGCTGCAGGACCGACGTCCCCGCCATCGAGATCCCGGCCAGTGCGTTGCGGCCGTCGCCGCCGAACCGGGAGTCCATCACCGGCGGGAGTTCCCGCGTCAGGAAGGTGGCCCACTTCTGGTGTCCGAGCACGGGATCGTCGGCGCGCCAGTCGGCGAAGTAGCTCGCCGCCCCGCCGAGCGGGATGACCACGGTGGCGTTCTTGTCGGCGAAGAACCGCACGACATCGGTCTGGTCGAGCCAACTGCTGCCGTTCAGGCCGCCCTGCGCGCCGTTCAGCAGGTACACGGTCGGATGCGGCGCGGAAGGGTCCCGGGGCGGGATGACGTCGACACGCATGTCGGCGCGCATCGCCGGTGACGAGACGGTGAGCGAGAGGGTCCCCGGCGGCCCGGGCCTCTCGGACAGGACGGTCGCGGCGGGCTCCGCCGACGCCGTCGGGGCGGCGGCCAGCAGGCCGGCCGTCAGAACCGTCACGACGGAGACCAACACCGCCGGAATCGCGCGTCGAACTCTCACACCCCTCATCCCCTCGTCGACCTGCCGGAACCCGCGCAGTCGTCGACCGGGCTGTCCGAACACGAACCGGACGACCCCCATCGCCACGGTGCGCAGGCGACCATACCTGACGGTAATGCAGGTCACAGCACCGTCCGGCGACTCGCGCGAGTTGCCCCCGCTCATGCGTGCGCGTTACCGTCGCCGCGGGGTGGGGCCCGTCACGTCTCAACGCTCGTTGTGGCACAAGGACTCCCGCTGGTCACGCATCACCCGATTCGAGGTGGGCGCAGGCACGTGTACACCCACCGGCGCGGGTGGGGTGTGGTCGTGGGTACGGGCGCGCGTCGTCGCGCCGGAGGGATGTCGGACATGATCGATTTCGGGCTCATCGACGAGTGGACACCGACCCCCGGCCGGGTCACGACGTGGCGGGCGACGCCGGCAGCGGTCGCCGCCGCCGCGGCGGCCCCGCCCCATCCCGTCCCGCCGTCCTACCAGCAGCAGTCGTATCTGCGCGCGGCACGCCGCAACGAGGCCTCCGGTTTCCGCTTCTCCCGACTGTGCCTGATCTCGTTCGACATCGGCGGACGCCTCGACGTCGAGGCCATGACCCGTACGGTCAACGCCTTCCTGCGTCGGCACGACACGTTCCTGAGCTGGTTCGACATCGACACCGACGGCAGCGTCACCCGGCATGTCCTCGACGCCGACGACGTCGACTTCGCACCCACCGACCACGGCGACCTCCCCGACAGCGCTGCGATCCTCACCCACGTCCAGCACACGACACCCGGCCCGTTCGACTGGGACTGCATGAGTGTCGGGGTCATCGAGCACGAGAACGACTTCACCGTCTACTTCGCCGTCGATCACCTCAACTCCGACGGCGTGTCCCAGGCACTCGCCTGCGTCGACCTCATCGCGTTGTACGGCGCGTTCGTGTCGAACACGACGCCGGCGGTGGCGCCGGCCGGCAGCTACCTCGACTACTGCACCCGTGAGCGGACCACCGGGGCCGCGCTCGACCTCTCCGACGAGCGCGTCGGACGGTGGTTGTCGCTGCTGTCGGCGAACGGCGGCACCCTCCCCCGGTTCCCCCTCGACCTCGGCGTCGCCGAGGACGGCTACACCCGCAGTCGCGTCCGGACGGTGCCGCTCCTCGACGGCCCGGCGTCCGATCGCGTCGAGGCGGTCTGCCGCGCCAACGGCGCCGGGTTCACCGCCGGCGTGCTGACCGCCGCCGGGATCCTCGCGCACGAGATCACCGGGACCTCTCGCTACCTCGGCTTCACCCCGAAGAACACGCGCACCACGCCCGAGGAGTTCAACTCGGTCGGCTGGTTCACCAACCTGATCCCCGTCACGACCGACTTCGCCGAGGACAGCAGTTTCACGTCGCTCGTGGGTCCGACGCAGCGGTCGTTCGACGCCGGCAAGACGCTGTCCGAGGTGTCGCTGCACCGGGTCGTCGAGCTCATCCCGGCCGACTCCGGCATCGAGGTCCCCGACGGCTGGGTGGTGCCGATGGTCAGCTTCATCGACGTGCGGAAGCTGCCGGGAGCGCAGATGTTCGACCACATCAACGGGGGTGTCTACGGCAACCGCGGGTCCTCCGAGGAGGTCTACATGTGGGTCAACCGGTTCCCCGACTACACGGTGCTGACACTGCTCTACCCCGACACGGTCACCGCGGCGGAGTCGATCGACCGCTACGTCGAGCGGTTCACCGAGATTTTCGCCGACATCGCCGCGGTCGGCGACCACGTCCCGTCGTCGACCTCGCTCACCCACTGAGTCCGATGGCGGACCTGCCGGCCGTCGACTCGCCCAGCACCGGCGCCGACGGCGAGGGGGCTGTCGCACCGCCGTGGCAGCAGCCCGGTCCGGCTGCGGCGTGGGCGGCGTTCGCGGCGTGTCTGATCGCGGTGTTCATGCAGATGGTCGACACCACGATCGTCAACATCGCGCTGCCCGACCTCGCCCGGGACCTGGGAGCGACGTCGTCGGATCAGCTGCTCGTGCTGACCGTCTACACCCTCGCGTTCGCCTGCACACTGATGACCGGCTCGCGGATCGGCGAGCGCGTCGGCCGTCACCGCGTGTTCGTCGGTGCTCTCGCCGCCTTCACCCTGTCGTCGGTCCTGTGCGGCACCGCGACCGGTCCGACGGAGCTCATCGTGCTGCGTGGTGTGCAGGGCGTGAGCGCGGCCTGCGCCTCGGCGCAGACGATCGCCGTGATCGCCGCGATGTTCCCCAGGGCACGGCACGCCCTCGTCTTCGGCGTCTACGGGGCGACCGCCGGTGTCGCGGCCATCTGCGGGCCGGTGGTCGGCGGCGCCCTCATCTCGGCCGACGTCGCCGGGCTGGGGTGGCGCAGCATCTTCCTGGTCAACCTGCCGTTCGGGGTGGTGGCCTGCGTGATCGCGTGGCGGTGCCTGCCGGTGATGCGCACCGCCCGGACCGTCCGGTTCGACCCCGCCGGCGTCGGCCTGTCCTCGGTGGGGCTCTTCGCCCTCATCTATCCGCTGGCCGTCGGACGTGAGAAGGGCTGGCCCACGTGGACGTGGGTCCTCATCGGCGTCGCGGTGGTCGTGCTGGCCGGGTTCGTCGTCCACGAACGCGCGCTGTTGGCCCGCGGCGGGGACCCGCTGATGCGGGTCGATCTCTTCCGCAGCCGCGCCTTCGCCGTCGGGTGCCTGCTGTCGGTCGCGTTCTTCGGTGTGTTCGGAGCGTTCTTCTTCGCGATGTCGGTGACAGCACAGTTCGGGCTCGGGTACTCCGCTCTGCGAACGGGCGTGATCACGCTGCCGTTCGCGATCGGCGCCGCGCTCGGGTCGGTGGGCTCGTCCTGGGTGGTCCGTGTGCTGCACGCGCGCACCCTCGCGCTCGGCATGGTCGTGTTCGCGGCATCCGTCGCGTGGACCGCGGCTGTGCTCGACCCGTCGTCGGGGGCGTTCGACCTCGCGCCGCTCGTCCCCGCCCTCGTTCTCGGCGGGGTGGGTGTCGGGCTGTTCGTCGCGCCCCTGCAGGCGACGATCGTCTCGGGAACCACCGACGACACCGTCGGCTCGGCGTCGGGGATGGTGCCCACCGTCCAGCAGATCGGCGCCTCCGTCGGCCTCGCGGTGGTGGGCGTCTTCTTCTTCGCGCAACTCGCGGCGGCCGCGCCGACCGCCACCGAGCAGTCGACGCAGCGCCTCACGACGGCACTGCGGGCGACGACGGTCCCGGCGGAGGTGGCCCCGTTCGTCGCCGGGTCGTTCGCCGACTGCGCGCGACGTCAACTGTCCTCACCTCGTCCCGAGGTGGCCCCACCCGGGTGCTCCACCGCCGCTGACGCGGGGTCCGGGCCGCGGGCCCGCGTGCTGGCCGCGGCGGCCCCGGCGTTGCGGGAGGCGGCACACGATGCCGCGGCGCGGGCGTTCCTGTCGGCGTTCGTGGTCACCCTGTGGACGATCGCCGCGATCGCGGCGGTGCTCTCGGCGGCGTGCCTGGCCCTCGGCCGGGCCACCCCGGGGCCGATCAGGTCGGCAGGGCCCCGTCCTCCGGCAGTCTGAGTTCGGAGGACTCGAGTTCCTCGATGTTCACGTCCTTGAACGTGATGACCCGGACCTGCTTGACGAACCGCGCGGGACGGTACATGTCCCAGACCCACGCGTCGGACATCCGCACCTCGAAGTAGACCTCGCCGTCGGCGTTGCGCGGCACCATCTCCACGGTGTTGGCGAGGTAGAAGCGCCGTTCGGTCTCGACGACATAGGTGAACTGGCCGACCACGTCCTTGTACTCGCGGTACAGCGACAGCTCCATCTCTGTCTCGTACTTCTCGAGATCCTCCGCACTCATGCGCTCAGCCTAGCCAGTGGCGTCCGACGCCGACCCCGCTCCCGGCCGGGAGCGTTCACGGACGTTGCGATAGGACATCCGGTGCTGCGGCGACGGACCGAGCCGATCGATGCACGCCATGTGCAGTTCGGTGCTGTACCCCTTGTGTACGGCGAACTCGTAGCCGGGCACGTCGGCGTCCATCGCGACCATGATGCGATCGCGTGTCACCTTCGCCAGGATGCTCGCCGCGGCGATGCAGGCCGCGGCGCCGTCACCACCGATCACCGGCAGCGACGGCACCGTCAGGCCGGGGACCCGGAAGCCGTCGGAGAGGACGTAGCCGGGGCGGACGGACAGCGTGGCGATCGCCCGTCGCATCCCCTCGATGTTCGCGACGTGGATGCCCATGCGGTCGACCTCGGCGGAGTCGATCACCACCACACTGCTCGCGACGGCGTGCCGGATCACCGAGCGGTACAACGTCTCCCGCATCGCGGCGGTGTGCTTCTTGGAGTCGTCGAGTTCGGCGAGCGACACCGGCTGGGTGGGCTTGAGTATGCACGCGGCCACCACGAGCGGGCCCGCACACGCACCGCGTCCCGCCTCGTCGACACCGGCGACGGGCCCCAGACCGCTGTTGTTCAGGACGAACTCGTAGGTGCGCAGGCTCGCGGCCCGACGGACCGAGGGCCGAGGTGGCCACCTGCGTGATCGCACGCCTCCGACCGCGCCGCTCACCTCTGCGGATCGAAGGAGCCGACACCGCCCATCCGGGAGAACGGATAGATGATGAAGCGCACCTTGCCCCGGATGTCGGAGATCGGGACGGTTCCGTGCAGCCGATCGGTGATGTGGTAGCGCGAGTCCGCGGAGTTGCCGCGGTTGTCACCCATCACCCAGACGTTGCCCTGCGGGACGGTCACCGGTCCGAAATCCGGTCCGAGACAACTCGACAGGGTGCCGTTGCCGCCGGCGTCGAGGCCGGGGTTGATGGTGGCGTCCTGCCGTTGCAGGGCCATGTCGATGTACGGCTCGGTCAACGGCTTCCCGTTGACGGTGACGCCCTTCTTGTCCGCGTTGCGGCACTGCACCGTCTGCCCGCCGGTGGCGATGACGCGCTTGACGAGATCGTTCTCGTCGGGCGGCGCGAATCCGAACCACGACAGCGCGTCCTCGAGTCCGCGGACGATCGTGTTGCTCGACCGGGGTGAACTCCACCCCTCGTCCCACGACGACGTCGGGGCCTTGAACACCACGACGTCGCCGGGCGTGGGATCACCGAAGCGGTAGGTCAGCTTGTCGATGACGATGCGGTCGTTGGTGCACCCGGTGCACCCGTGCAGCGTGTTCTCCATCGACTCCGACGGGATCACGTACTGCCGGCCGACGAACGTCTGCAACACCCACGTCAGCACCAGGACGCTGACGATGATGATCGCGGTCTCCCGCAACGCCGACCGACCGCGTCCCTCCTTCTTCGGAGGCGTGGTCTGCCAGGGCTTCTCGTCCGTCGCATCCGCGTCGTCCCCGCGATCGGGATCGACGCGATCGGGGTCGACGCCGTCGTCGGGACCGGACCCGGGGTCGGGGCGCTGGTGGCGAGGGGTGTCGGACACGGCCGTCAGCCTAGCCGAGCGCCGACGACGCCTGCCGTCAGCGCTTCTCCTTGATCTTGGCGGCCTTGCCGCGCAGATCGCGGAGGTAGTAGAGCTTGGCGCGACGCACGTCACCGCGGGTGACGACGTCGATCTTGGCGATGGTGGGGCTGTGCACCGGGAAGGTGCGCTCGACACCGACGCCGAACGAGACCTTGCGGACGGTGAACGTCTCGCGGATGCCGCCACCCTGACGACGGATCACGACGCCCTTGAAGACCTGGACACGCTCCTTGGATCCCTCGATGACCTTGACGTGCACGTCGAGCGTGTCACCGGGGCGGAAGTCGGGGATGTCGTCGCGCAGCGACTTCTGGTCGAGGGAGTCCAGGGTGTTCATCGGTCGTGTCCAATCTGAGTACGAGGCGTGAACAGAGGACCCGGCGCGCTCATCGTCTCCGATGGGCTCCGACGCCGGTTCATGCTCCAGTCGTTGGTTCGCTTCTCGACGACCCGGATGGGACACCCGGCGCGGGTGTCACGGTGGACACCGGCATGCGACCGTCGAGCGGCAACCCGACCATTGTGCCAGAGCCCCCCTGCGGTGACGAAATCCGCCGCAGGCCCCGGGGGCCGGCGGGATCCGGGGCCGGTGCGGGGTGCACGACGCGGTCGAGTTCCGTCTCGGCGGCCTCGATCGCGTGCGAGACGTCGGGTCGCCCCGCCATCAGGTCCTGCAGGAAGATCTTCGCCCGCACCAGCGGGCGCCGTTGACGCCGTTCCCGGCGGACCGCGCGCGCCATCCGCTTCGGCCGCGCGGTGTAGCGCCAGCGGGCCCAGGGCGACGACGGGTCGGCCAACCGGATGGCGCCGACGAGCAGCACCGGGAACACGAAGATCCCGATGAGCGCGGTCCACGGTTTGCCCTTGGCGACGACGACCGCCGCGACGAGCAGCCCGGCGAGCCCGAACGCCACCGTCAGCAGGGTCTCGGTCCAGGTGTCGTCGAAGGCGTCGGACACGCTGATCAGTTCGAGTGGCCGGAACCCGAGGAGCGCCATACCGGTGGCGCCCACCATCGCGAAGACGGCGTCGACCGAGGTACGTCCCTCCTCCGCCCAGTAGACGTCGCGCAGATAGAAGATCAGCGCGAACTCGTCGAGGACGAGGGCGGCGCCCACGCCGAACGCACACGCCAGCCAGGACAACTGCGCCTGCGTCGCCGTCGGCGAGACGGCGATCAACCACACCCCGGACACCAACGACAGCACGACGCCGAACACCATGTGGTGGACGTGGGTCTGTCCGGCGCTGACGTTGCGGAACCACCACCGGACGTCGGCGCGGATGAGCCGGACGCTGACGCGGGTGACGACGAACCCACCGACGAAGCCCGCGAAGAACAGCAGCAGCGGCAGCTTCCCGCCGGCGACGATGTCGTGGGTGTACCAGTGGTGCACCAGCAGAGATTATCCCCGCCGGTCCGGCGCCGTGTCCGGTTCGTCGGGCAGCAGGTCGGGTCGCCGTTCCCGCGTGCGTTCCAGCGACTGTTCCCGACGCCACGCGGTGATGGCGGCGTGGTCGCCGCCGCGCAACACCTCCGGCACCGCCAGACCGCGCCAGGTCGCCGGCCGGGTGTAGGCGGGCGCCTCGAGGAGTCCGTCGGAGAAGGAGTCCTGCCGATGCGATTCCGCGTTGCCCAGGACACCGTCGATCAGCCGGACCACGGCCTCGACGATGACGATCGTCGCGACCTCTCCCCCGATGAGGACGTAGTCACCGATCGACAGTTCCAGCACACGGACGCGGCGGGCGGCGTCGTCGACGACCCGCTGGTCGATCCCCTCGTACCGGCCGCACGCGAACACCACGTGCGACGCCGCGGAGAGTTCCTCTGCGATCGCCTGCGTGAACGGGACCCCCGCCGGTGTCGGCACCACGAGGATCGCGTCGTCGGGGCACACCTCGTCGAGGCATGGACCCCAGATCTCGGGCTTCATGACCATCCCCGGGCCGCCGCCGTAGGGCGAGTCGTCGACGGCGCGGTGCACGTCGTGCGTCCAGTCCCGGAGGTCGTGCACCGACAGCGAGACGATGCCGCGCTCGGCTGCGCGCCCCAACAGCGACAACCGCAGCGGTTCGAGGTAGTCGGGGAAGATCGAGACGACGTCGATCCGCATCCGGGGGCCGGCCGTCGCCGTCACAGGTCGAGAAGTCCGTCGGGCGGGTCGATCTCGACGAGGTCGGTGCCGACGGTCGGGACGATCTCGGTGACGAACGGGACCAGCACCTCGCGACGCGCGTCGCCCTCACCGACCGCGACGACGAGGGTGTCACCGCCGGGGAGGTGCAGGACGTCGGCGACCGTGCCGACGTCCTCGCCGGTCACGGTGCGCACCGTGACACCGATCAGTTCGTGGTCGTAGAACTCGTCGGGGTCGTCGCCGGAGGAGACCGAGTCGGTGTCGACCACGAGCACCGTGCCGCGGAGGTCGTCGGCGGCGGACCGGTCGTCCACCCCGTCGAGGCGGACCAGCAGGCGATCACCGTGCTCGCGGGCGGACACCACGGTCAGGCGTCGTTCACCGCCGCCCCGTGGGAGACGTCCACGCAGCTCGGTGTCGGGCGCGAAGCGCGCGTCGGGGTCGTCGGTGCGGACGTCGACGACGACCTCGCCGCGCACCCCGTGTGACTTGACGATCCGGCCGACCGCGAGATCCATCGGCGGCGCGGTGTCAGCGATCGGTGTCGACGATGTCCAGACGGACGCCACGCCCGCCGATCCCGCCGACCAGGGTCCGCAGGGCGGTCGCGGTGCGACCGCCACGGCCGATCACCTTGCCGAGATCCTCGGGGTTGACGTGGACCTCCACCATCCGGCCGCGACGACCGGTGATGTACTCCACGCGCACGTCGTCGGGGTTGGAGACGATCCCGCGGACGAGGTGTTCGACGGCGTCGGCGACGACAGCACTCACTCGGCGGTCCCGGCGGAGTCGGTGGCCTCGGCCGGGGTCTCGTCGGCGGTGTCGGCCTTCTTCGGCGCGCGCTTCTTCGGCGTGGTGGCCTCGCCGGCGGGCTCGCTGTCGGCGGAGGCGAGCGCCGCGTTGAACAGGTCGAGCTTGCTCGGCTTGGACTCCTTCACCTTGAGGGTGCCCTCGGCGCCCGGCAGGCCCTTGAACTTCTGCCAGTCGCCGGTGATCTTCAGCAGCGCCTGGACGGGCTCGGTGGGCTGGGCGCCCACGCCGAGCCAGTACTGCACGCGCTCGGAGTCGATCTCGATCAGGCTCGGCTCTTCCTTGGGGTGGTACTTGCCGATCGTCTCGATGGCGCGGCCGTCCCGGCGGGTGCGGGCGTCGGCGACGATCACCCGGTACTGCGGGTTGCGGATCTTGCCGAGGCGCGTGAGCTTGATCTTGACTGCCATGAGTTCTCTCTTCGTCGGGTCACAGCGCGATTCAGCGACCCACCCGGTGTGGTGGGCCCGGTTTCGCGGTTGGTGTGGCGTGACCGTCGGGCGGCGCATGACCGGATCCGACGTACCAGCGCGCCATTGTGCCAGAGGGCTCGCCCACCCCCGAAATCGTGCGTCCCGCCCTCAGAGGACGGCGCCGCCCACGACGACGGCCGCGGGTGCGCGCAGCGTCTCGAGGTCCCTGCGGGGGTCGGCCGCCAGGACCAGCAGGTCGGCGCGGTCGCCGTCACGCAGCGCACCCGCCGACAGCCAGTCCCTCGCCTCGACGGTCGCGGCCGCCAGCACACGCTCGGGCGGCAGGCCGACACCCGTGAGCGCGACGAGTTCGTCGACGATGCGGCCGTGCTCGACGAAACCGCCCGCGTCGGTGCCGGTGAACACCGGCACTCCGGCCTCGACGGCGGCGGCGACCACGTGGGGCGCCCCGGCGTGCAGCGACCGCATGTGGGCGGCGTAGGTCGGGAACCGGTCGGCGGAGTCGGCGATCCCGGGGAAGTTGTCGACCTGGATGAGGGTGGGCACCAACGCGATCCGCTGCTCGGCCATCTGCGCGACGAGGTCGTCGGTGAGACCGGTGCCGTGTTCGATGCAGTCGACACCGGCCGCGATGAGCCCGTGCAGCGCGTCGGTGCCGAACACGTGCGCGGTGATGCGGGCACCCTCGTCGTGGGCTGCGCGCACCGCGGCCGCCACCTGCTCGTCGGTCCAGAGCGGAGCGAGGTCACCGACCTCGCGGTCGATCCAGTCGCCGACGAGCTTGACCCAGCCGTCGCCGGCGCGCGCCTGCCGACGGACCTCGTCGGCGAGGGAGTCGGGATCGTCGAGTTCGACCCCGTAGTCACGCAGGTACCGCTTGGGCCGCGCGATGTGCTTGCCGGCACGCAGGAATCGCGGGCATCGCGGGTCGTCGTCGAGCGGGTGGGTGTCGAGCGGCGAACCCACCTCACGGATCAGCAGCGCCCCGGCGCGCGCGTCGGCGAGGGCGAACCCCCGCGCCTGGGCGATGGTGACACCCAACCCCGGTGCGATGCCGACGTGGTTGTGCGCGTCGACCAGGCCTGGGAGGACCCAGGCGTCGTCGGCGACGGTCACCGCACCGGGCACCGCATCGTGGCGGATCACGCCGCCGTCGGTCCACAGTTCGACGGGCTCACCCGTCAGGGCGTCATGGCCGCGAAGGTGCAGCGGCGGGCAGTCCGGACGGGTCACGCCGCGGTGGCTCAGCGCTTCTTGGGCTGCAGGGCCGACAGGTCGATGCCCTCGAGGCCCGGGGGCAGCTCGTCGAGACCGGCGGGCATGGTCGACAGGTCCGGGAAGCCGGGGGGCATGCCGGGCATGCCGCCACGCACCTTCGGCGGTGTCGGCCCCCGGTTGTTGCCCTTCTTTCCCTTCTTGCCGCCCTTCTTGCGGTTGGTGCGCCGGTTGCCGCCGGGCATGCCCATCCGGCCCGACATCTGCGCCATCATCTTCCGCGCCTCGAAGAACCGGTCGACCAGCTGGTTGACGTCGCTGACGGTGACGCCGGAACCGGTGGCGATGCGCAGCCGGCGGGAGGCGTTGATGATCTTCGGGTTGTCGCGCTCGGCGGGTGTCATGCCGCGGATGATCGCCTGCACCCGGTCGAGCTGCTTGTCGTCGACCTGACTCAGCGCGTCCTTCATCTGTCCCGCGCCGGGGAGCATCCCGAGCAGGTTCCCGATCGGACCCATCTTGCGGATCATCAGCATCTGCTCGAGGAAGTCCTCCAGGGTCAGGTCACCCTGGGTGATCTTCGCGGCGGCGGCCTCGGCCTGCTGGGTGTCCCAGTGCTCCTCGGCCTGCTCGATCAGCGAGAGCACGTCGCCCATGCCGAGGATGCGGCCGGCCATCCGGTCGGGGTGGAAGACGTCGAAGTCCTCGAGCTTCTCGCCGGACGACGCGAACATGATGGGGCGGCCGGTGATCTCACGGACCGACAGCGCGGCGCCACCGCGGGCGTCGCCGTCGAGCTTGGTGAGCACGACACCCGTGAAGTCGACGCCCTCGGCGAACGCCTCGGCCGTGGTGACCGCGTCCTGACCGATCATCGCGTCGACGACGAACAGCACCTCGTCGGGTGAGACGGCGTCGCGGATCCCCTTGGCCTGGGCCATCAGCTCGGCGTCGATGCCGAGACGACCGGCCGTGTCGACGATGACGACGTCGTGCTGGCGGGCGCGGGCGTTGTCGATGCCGTCACGCGCGACCGCGATCGGGTCGGCCGCACTGACCCCGAGGACGCCCTCTCCCCCGACCGACGTGCCGGGATGCGGCGCGAACACGGGGACGCCGGCCCGCTGGCCGACGACCTTCAGCTGTTCGACGGCGCCGGGGCGCTGGAGGTCACAGGCCACCAGTAGCGGTGTGTGCCCCTGCTTGAGCAGCCATGCGGCGAGCTTGCCCGCGAGGGTCGTCTTGCCGGCGCCCTGGAGGCCGGCGAGCATGATGACCGTCGGCGGGGTCTTGGCGAACGCGATCCGCCGTGTCTCGCCACCGAGGACGGCGACCAGTTCCTCGTTGACGATCTTGACGATCTGCTGTGCGGGGTTGAGCGCCCCGGAGACCTCGGAGCCCTTGGCCCGTTCCTTGACGCGTGCGATGAACCCGCGCACCACCTGCAGCGAGACGTCGGCGTCGAGGAGGGCCAGCCGGATCTCCCGACAGGTCCGGTCGATGTCGGCGTCGGACAGCTTGCCCTTGCCGCGCAGGTCCTTGAGGGCGCCGGTCAACCGGTCGGACAGGGAATCGAACATGAGCACCAGCGTATTCGACCCGGGCCCCGGCTTCGTCCCAGGCGCCGGACTCAGGCGCCGGGGACCCCGCCCCGGGCGCTGTCAGCGGGCGGTGGTGCGGGGTCGGCCTCGCGGACCGGCTCGGCCGGCGGGACCACCGCGACGACCGCATCGGCCAGCTCGGACCGCCGCTGCGGTGAGTCGTCGGGGATGCGCAGACAGAAGGTGTCGACCACCGTGCCCCCGAGTGTCTCGACCGTCGCCCACACCACGTCCACGTGGTGTGCCTCGAGGACGGCGGAGACGCGGCTCAGCAGACCCAGACGATCCGCCGCCCGCAGCTCCAGCACCGGGCCGGTCGCGGACCCGTCGTCGTCGGAGACCCACAGCACGCGCGGCGGGGCGAGGGCGAACAGCGCGGGCACCGCGACGGGCGTGCCGTCCTCGGGTGGTGACGCGACGGGCACCGGCGACTCCGCCTCCCGGGCGTCGAGGCGCCGGATCACGTCGAGTGTGCCCGCCGTGGCCTGCAGCACCTGCTGACGCACCAGCCCGGGGTCGGGGGGATCGCCGAACGCCGGGATCACCCGGAACGTGTTGACGACGCTGCCGGCGTGCGACTGCACTGTGGCGGCGTGACAGCGGAGCCCGTTGAGCGCGAGCACACCCGACGTCGTCGAGAGCAGCCCCGGACCGTCGGGGGCGATCACGGTGACGACCCGTGTGTGCGAGCCGGGTACGGCGGCGATGTCGACGTGGACACCTCCGGCCTCCGCCCTGGCACGCTGCTCGTCGGTGAGCGGCGCGGGCCGGTGGAGTTCCTCGCCGTCCATCACCTTCAGGCACCGTCGCACGAGTTCGGTGATGAGCGACGCCTTCCAGTCGCCCCACACCCCGGGCCCGGTGGCGCGGGAGTCCGCCTCGGCCAGCGCGGCGAGGAGTTCGAGCAGGACCCGGTCGCCGCCGAGCGTGTCGACGACGTACTGGGTGGTGGCGGGGTCGTCGGGGTCGCGGCGGGTCGCCGTGGCGGGCAGCAGCAGGTGGTGGCGCACCATCGCCGACAGGATGGCGACGTCCTGGGGCCACAGACCGAACCGGTTGCCGATCTGGGTGGCGAGCTCGGCCCCGACGACGCTGTGGTCGGCGCCGCGTCCCTTGCCGAGGTCGTGCAGGAGGGCACCGAGGACCAGCAGGTCGGGCCGCGACACACGCGTCGTCATCGTCGACGCGTACGCGGCCGTCTCGACGAGATGGCGGTCGACGGTCCAGGTGTGGATCGCGTCGCGGGGCGGCAGGTCGCGGACGGCACCCCACTCGGGCAGCAGCCGACCCCACAGTCCGGTGCGGTCGAGCGCCTCGATCGGAGCGACCATGTGGCGCCCCGTTCCCAGGAGCACGAGCAGGTCGCTGAGCGCCTCGGTCGGCCACGGTTCCCGGAGCTCCGGGGCGTGATCTGCCAGACGAGTCAGCGTCGAGGCGCTGATCGGCAACCCGGTGCGGGCCGACGCGGCGGCGACCCGCAGGATCAGCCCGGGGTCCTTGCTGGGCAGGGCATTACGTGCCAGCACCACCTCACCGGCGTGTTCGACGACACCCTCGTCGAGCGGACGCCGCACCGGCGAGCGCCGCAGCTTGGCCAGGCCCCGGCGGGGAAGTGCGTTGCCCGCGGTGCGCAGGCCGACGTCGACCGAGTAGCTGATGGTGCGGGCACTGTCACTGATCACCCGCGCGAGGTCGAATCGGTCTCCGATGCGCAGCGCGGCGCCGATCTCGTCGGCGTCCTGGGCGCGCAGTTGCTCCCGCGGTCGTCCGGCGATCCGGTGCAGTTCGGTACGGATGTCGAGGAGGCGGCCGTATGCCGTCTGCAGGCCGGCGCCGGGCGAGTCCGGGCGCAGTGTGCCCATCCCGTCGGTGAGTTGCGCGGTGGCCAGCGCACCGAGCATCTGCACGTCACGCAGACCGCCCCGCCCGTTCTTGAGGTCCGGCTCCGCCCGGTGGGCGATGTCGCCGCTGCGCCGCCAGCGGTCGCGGGCGGAGTCGACGAACTGCGGGAAGCGGTCGCGGATGTCCGAACGCCACTGGCGACGGACACCGCTGATCAACAACGTCGTGAGCGCCTCGTCACCGGCGATGTGTCGGGCCTCGAGCAGGCCGAGAGCAGCACTCATGTCCTGGGCGGCGACCTGCAACGCCTGCGGGACGGTCCGCACACTGTGGTCGAGCTTGATGTGGGCGTCCCACAACGGGTACCAGAGGCCGTCGGCGACCTCCGAGACCCGGGCGGGATCCATGTCGTCGTGCAGCAGGATCAGGTCGAGGTCGGAGTGCGGCAGGAGTTCCTGCCGTCCCAGGCCGCCCACCGCCACGATCGCGAAGCCGCTGTCGGGCCGGATCCCGAGTTCCGCACCCTTCGTCGTGAGCCAGAAGTCGTGCAGGTCCACGAGCACCTGACGCAGGCCGGGGGCATCGGCGCGCTGACCCGAGTCGGTGCGGGTGAGGAGTTGACGGCGGGCGTCGACGAGATCGGCGGCGGCTGCGGACGGGACAGGCCCCGTTCCCGGCACGGGGCCGGGGTCGGGGCCTGTCGCGTCGTCGCCGTGCGACCCGGCGCCACCGGAGGTGACGAACGGCACTGTGGTCGGGTCCTCCTACAGCGCGTCTGCGCCGCGCTCGCCCGTGCGCACACGCACGACCGAGTCGACCGGGGACACCCACACCTTGCCGTCACCGATCTTGCCGGTCCGAGCGGCCTCGACGATCACGTCGACGACCTTGTCGACGGCGGCGTCGTCGACGACCACCTCGACGCGGACCTTCGGGACGAAGTCGACCGAGTACTCCGCACCGCGGTAGACCTCGGTGTGACCCTTCTGGCGGCCGTAGCCCTGGACCTCGCTCACCGTCATGCCCAACACACCGGCCTGCTCGAGTCCCGTCTTGACGTCCTCGAGTGTGAACGGCTTGACGATTGCTGTGACGAGTTTCACTTGCTCATCCCTCCTTGCCGAGAGCGACGCCGCTCTGGCTCAATGCGCTGCTACCGGAGCTCCCGCCGAGCGCCGCGAAGTCGTAGGCGGATTCTGCGTGCTGCGACTCGTCGGCTCCCTCGGCCTCACCCTCGGGATCGATCCGAAGGCCGATGGTGAACTTGATGATCAGTCCGATTATGGCAGTTGCGACCGCCGAGTACGCGAGCACGGAGAACGCGCCGACTGCCTGACGCCACAGTTGGTCGAATCCGCCGCCGTAGAACAGGCCGTCGACCGCGGCCGGCGCCTGGTGGGTGGCGACCAGTCCGACCAGCAGGGTGCCGATGAGACCACCGACGAGGTGGACACCGACGACGTCGAGCGAATCGTCGAAGCCGAGCTTGAACTTCAGACCGACCGCCAGGGCACAGAGCGCACCGGCGACCACGCCGATGACGAGCGCACCGAGGACGTTGACCGACGAACAGGACGGGGTGATGGCGACCAGACCGGCCACGATGCCCGACGCGCCACCGAGTGAGGTGGCCTTGCCGTCGCGGATGATCTCGACCACGAGCCACGCGAGCATCGCGGCGGCGGTGGCGACGGTGGTGGCGAGGAAGGTGGAGCCCGCGATGCCGTTCGACGAGACCGCAGACCCCGCGTTGAAGCCGTACCAGCCGAACCACAGCAGACCGGCGCCGAGCATGACGAACGGGAGGTTGTGCGGACGCATGGGCGTCTGCGGCCAGCCGCGACGCTTGCCGAGGAGGATCGCGAGGACCAGGCCCGCGACACCGGCGTTGATGTGGACCGCGGTACCACCGGCGAAGTCGATCGCCTTGAGCTTGTTCGCGATCCAGCCGCCCGTCTCACCGGTGTAGCCGTCGAAGTCGAACACCCAGTGCGCGACCGGGAAGTACACGATGCTCGACCACAGCACGGTGAAGGCCGCCCAGGCGCTGAACTTCATGCGGTCGGCGACGGCGCCGGACACGAGCGCCACGGTGATGATGGCGAACATCAGCTGGAACATCACGAACACCGAGAGCGGGATCGTGCCGAACAGCGGGATGTTCATCGCGTCCGAGGCCTCGGTGCCGGTGGCCGCGTCGGCGGCGACCGCCGCCGCACCGTTGCCACTGATGACGCCCTTGAGGCCGAAGTACTGGCCGGGGTCGCCGATGACGCCGCCCTTGTCCTCACCGAAGGCGAAGGAGAAGCCGTAGAGGGCCCACAGGACGGTGACGATGCCCATGGAGGAGACGCTCATCATGATCATGTTGAGGACGTTCTTGGCGCGCACCATGCCGCCGTAGAAGAACGCGAGCCCTGGGGTCATGAGCAACACGAGCGCGGCGCTCGCGAGCATCCAGGCGGTGTCTCCGGTATCCGGGACACCCATTACGGGGTAAGCCACCAATTCCTCCTCGTGTCACACCACACGGCACGACGTTGGCCGTCCGGCTTCGATCTGCGACGAGGTTGCTATTCCCATGTTTCGTCGATGGCTATGCCATGTTTCCCCGGTGTGAACGGGACGGGCCCGTAGATGACATCCATGTATCGCCGCAGGTCATCAACCCATTTGTGCGGCTAAGCAGCGGGTTCGGGCACCCGCCGACGGGTGTCAGCCGAGGAGTGCGTCGACGAACGCGGCGGGCTCGAACGGCGCCAGATCGTCGGCGCCCTCGCCGAGCCCCACCAGCTTCACCGGGACGCCGAGTTCGCGCTGCACGCGGAAGACGATGCCGCCCTTGGCGGTGCCGTCGAGCTTGGTCAGGACCACGCCGGTGATGTCGACGACCTCGCCGAACACCTTCGCCTGGGTGAGCCCGTTCTGACCGGTCGTGGCGTCGAGCACGAGGAGCACCTCGTCGACGACCGTCTTCTTCTCGACGACGCGCTTGACCTTGCCGAGCTCGTCCATGAGGCCGGTCTTGGTGTGCAGACGCCCGGCGGTGTCCACCACGACGACGTCGACGCCGTCGGCGACACCGTCGGCGACGGCCTCGAAGGCCACCGACGCGGGGTCGGCACCCTCCTTGCCGCGCACCGTGGTCGCGCCGACGCGCTCCCCCCAGGTCTGCAACTGATCGGCCGCCGCAGCGCGGAAGGTGTCGGCCGCCCCGAGGAGCACGCGGCGACCGTCGGCGACGAGGACCCGGGCGAGCTTGCCCACGGTGGTGGTCTTGCCGGTGCCGTTGACTCCGACCACGAGGAGAACCGCCGGGTTCCCCGCGTGCGGAAGTGCGCGGATGGACCGGTCCATCTCGGGCAGCAGCTCGTCGATCAGCACGGTGCGCAGGACCTCGCGGGCACCCGCCGACGTCCGCACCGACGACTCGGCGAGGCCGGTGCGCAGGCGGTCGACGATGGCGGTGGTGGTGGCGGCGCCGAGGTCGGCGGAGAGCAGCAGGTCCTCCACCTCCTCCCACGACTCCTCGTCGAGGTCGCCACCGCCGAGGAGACCGAGCATCCCCTTGCCGAACGTGGACTGTGAGCGCGCCAGGCGCCCGCGCAGGCGGGTCAGACGTCCCTCGACGGGTTCGATGACGTCGTGGCGCGGGATCTGCTCGTCGATGGTCGCCGCGTCGTCGGGGACCGCGACGGTCTCGTCGAGTGCCGACGGGCGTTCGACGACCGGCGGGGTCTCCGGGAGCGGCCGGGCGATCTCGGGATCCGTCGGCCCCGCCGGGGGGACGTCGGTCTCCGGCAGCGACAGGTCCGTGAAGGAACGGCGGGGTGAGTCGCGCGGGACCGCGGCGTCGTCGCCGACGCCCGGCTGTCCGTCGGTGTCGGTGCGTTCGGGCAGGACGGGCGGTTCCACGGTCGCCGTGTCCCCGCCGCCGTGGGTGAAGGAGAACCCCCCGCCGGCCGTGTAGGAACCCGACCGGTCGACCTCACGCGGTGTCGGGTCCGTGTCGGCCTCGCGCAGCGACACGCGGCGTCGTCGACCGATCACCAGGCCGGCGACGAGGGCGATCAGCAGGACCGCGACGACCGCGACGACGATGACGACGATCAGTTCGGTGCTCACCGACCCATTGTGTCAACCGCGACCGGTGGTCGGGGTCGGCGGGCGGGCACGCCGGTGTCCGTCACCGAGCCGCGACACCCGTGTCGACACCGCGCAGCCGCTGCGAGATCACCGTGGTGATCCCGTCCCCCTGCATGCTCACGCCGTAGAGCGCGTCGGCGATCTCCATCGTCGGCTTCTGGTGGGTGATGACGATGAGCTGCGATCGTTCGCGGAGCTGCTCGAACAGTCGGATCAGGCGACGCAGGTTGGTGTCGTCCAGGGCGGCCTCGACCTCGTCCATCACGTAGAAGGGCGACGGCCGGGCCCGGAAGATGGCCACCAGCATGGCGATCGCGGTGAGCGACTTCTCGCCACCGGACAGCAGCGAGAGACGCTTGACCTTCTTGCCGGGTGGGCGCGCCTCGACCTCGATGCCGGTCGCGAGCATGTCGCCGGGGTCGGTGAGGACGAGACGACCCTCGCCGCCGGGGAACAACGTCCGGAACACCTCGACGAACTCACGCTCGACGTCGGCGTAGGCCTCGGTGAACACCCGCAGGATGGTCTCGTCGACATCGGCGACCACGTCGAGCAGGTCCCGACGGGCGCTGCGGACGTCCTCGAGCTGTGTGGACAGGAAGGTGTAGCGCTCCTCGAGCGCCGCGAACTCCTCGAGCGCGAGCGGGTTCACCTTGCCCAGCGCGGTGAGGTCCTTCTGCGCCGCCTTCGCCCGACGTTCCTGTGTGGCGCGGTCGTAGGGCATCGGCGCGGGCGCGACGACGATCTCGCCCCGTTCCTTCGCCTGCTCGTACTCGGCGATCTCCAGAGCGCTCGGCGGCAACGGCACGTCGGGTCCGTACTCGGCGACGAGGTCGTCGGGTCCGATCGACCACGTCTCGAGGATCTGCGCCTCGAGTTGTTCGACGCGGAGCGCGAGCTGGGCGCCGGCGACCTCGTCGGCGTGCAGTTCCTCGCGCAGCGTGGACAGTTCCGCGGTGAGCTCGGCGACGCGACGCCGGACGGCGTCGAGCTGCGCCGAGCGGTGCGTCCGCGCTGCCTCGAGCCGGTCGCGGACGGACTGCGCCGCGGCGACGGACACCCGGAGCCGACGGTCGATCTCGTCGCAGGCCGCGACCACCGCGGTGGCCACCTCGGCGGCCTGGATGCGTGAGCGGTTCTGCCGCTCGGCACGGGCGCGGGACTCGCGTTCGGCGGCCGCCGAACGGCGCAGCTGATCGGCACGACCCCGGATCGACGCGAGCCGCTCCTCGGCCGTGCGCAGTGCGAGGCGTGCGTCGGTCTCCTCCGACCGGGCGTCGGCGACAGCCGAGGCGGCTGCGGCGCGTTCGGCGTCGGCGCCGGTGTCGGTGACGTGGTCGTCGGGGTCGACGCGGGCGGCCTGCAGGCGTCGTTCCATCTCGGCCAGCTCGGCGACGGCCGTGGCGCGGTTGGACTCCACCGCGGCCCGGCGCACGCTGAGGCGTTCGGCCTCACCGTGGGCGGCGCGGACGGCCTGCCCCAGGCGCGCGAGCTGCTCGTAGACGGCCCCGACCGCGGCGTCGGACTCGTGCAACGCGGTGACCGCGTCGTCGGCCGCCCGCCGACGGGCCTCCTGGTCGGCCAGGGCACCGGACAGCGCCGCCGACAGCTCCTCACACCGGTGTCGTGCGATCACGAGATCGGCCTCGGCCGAATCGATCTCGGCCTGCAGCTCCAGCGCCGACGGGCGGCGGTCCGAGCCGCCGGTCAGCCATCCCGGGCCCACCACGTCGCCGTCGCGGGTCACGACGACCAGTCGTTCGCCCCCGTCGGCGGCGTCGCTCGCGACCCGTCCCGCGATGTCGAGGTCGTCGGCGACGACGGTCTGTGCGAGCACGAGGTCCATCGCGCCCTGCAGGTCGTCGGGGGCGTGGACGAGGTCGGCGATCCAGCGGGCGCCGGCCGGCAGTGTCACCGCGCGCGCTGCACGGTGACGCGGGAGTCCACCGACGACGAGGGCCGCCCGGCCCGCGTCGGCGTCCTTGAGCCGCCGGAGCGCGGTGTGGGCGGCGGCGTGATCGGTGGTCGCGACCGCGTCCTCGGCGGGGCCGAGCGCGGCGGCGACGGCGGTCTCGAAACCGGGCTCGACCCGCAGCACGTCGGCGAGTGCGCCGCGCAGTCCGTCGACGCCGTTGTCGGCCTCCGACAGCAGCCATGCACCACCGTCGCGACGGCTCAGGCCGGTGGACAGCGCGTCGATGCGTGCCGTCAGCGACGCGATCTGCTGTTCGGCGGCGCGTTCGGCGGCCTGCAGCTCGGTGACCCGGTCGTTCGCGGCGTCGAGGGCGGCGACGGTGCGCTCGTGGTGTTCGTCGAGTCCGCGTTCGGTGGCGTCGAGTTCGGGGACCCGCTCCTGGACGGCGTCGAACTCACGCTGCGCCTCGTCGGCGCGTTGGCCGGCCTCGACGATCGCCTCCGACAGCCGCGTGTCCTCGGCCTCGGCGGACTCCACGCGCGCGGCGAGTGTGGTCACCTGTCCCTCGAGGCGGACGAGTCCCTCCCGCCGGTCGGCGACCGCACGCACCGCCGCCATGTGGGCGCGATCGGCCTCCGAGGCGACGGACTCGGCGGCCTGCAGCGCGGCGCGAGCACTCTCGAGGGTGTCCTGGGCGACCTCGACGGCCTCCGCGCGGATGGCCTCGTCCTCGGCGGCGGCCTCCGCGGCGGCCTCGAGTTCCTCCGGATCGCGGCCGGTCTCGACCGCCACGGGTTCGGCGAGGTGGCGCGAGCGCTCGGCCGCCACGCGACGGGTGGCGTCGATGCGTTCGGCCAGTGCGGACAGACGGAACCACGTCGCCCCCGCGGACTGCGCGGCCGGAGCGATCGCGGCGACCTGTTCCTCGTGCGCGGCCATCTCCGCGGTCGCCGCGTCGAGCGCGGCGGCGACGGCGTCGGAGCGTTCCCGGATCCCCGCCTCGACCGCGTCCCGGTCGGCCCGGGACGCACGCAGCGTCACCAGGTCGTCGGCGGCGAGTCGCAGTCGGGCGTCGCGCAGGTCGGCCTGCACGGTCTGGGCCCGTCGCGCCACCTCGGCCTGTCGCCCCAGGGGCTTGAGCTGCCGACGGAGTTCGTCGGTGAGGTCGGTGAGGCGGGCCAGGTTCGCCTGCATCGACTCGAGCTTGCGGACGGCCTTCTCTTTGCGTTTGCGGTGCTTGAGGACGCCGGCGGCCTCCTCGATGAAGGCGCGACGATCCTCCGGCCGGGACTCGAGGATCGCCGAGAGCCTGCCCTGGCCGACGATCACGTGCATCTCGCGACCGATGCCGGAGTCGCTGAGCAGTTCCTGCACGTCCATGAGACGACAGGTGCTGCCGTTGATCTCGTACTCGCCCGCGCCGTCACGGAACATCCGCCGCGTCACCGACACCTCGGAGTAGTCGATGGGCAGCGCGCCGTCGGCGTTGTCGATGGTGAGCGTCACCTCGGCGCGTCCGAGCGGCGCCCGTCCGGATGTGCCGGCGAAGATGACGTCCTCCATCTTCCCGCCGCGCAGCGCCTTGGCGCCCTGCTCCCCCATCACCCAGCTGAGCGCGTCGACGACATTCGACTTGCCCGAGCCGTTCGGTCCGACGACACAGGTGATCCCCGGCTCGAAGCGCAGGGTGGTGGCCGACGCGAAGGACTTGAATCCCTTCAACGTCAGGCTCTTGAGGTGCACGACGGTAGAGAGTACCCATCGCGTCGGCGACCACCGGGTGAACAACCGCCCCGGGCGTGGGCGCGACCGCGGATCGCCCCGGGGCTCAGCGTTCGACGAAGCCGGTGTACTCCCCCGTCGCCGGACCCGTGTCCTCGACGACGAGGTCGACGCGCCCCGGTGTCTGTCCACCGCGCAGCCAACCGAGCAGGGCGGCGGTGGCCTCGGCGGCGCCCTCGGCCACGACGAGCACCCGCCCGTCGGCCTGGTTCGCGGCGTACCCGGTGAGGCCGAGTTCCAGCGCCCGGGACCGCGTCCACCAGCGGAATCCGACTCCCTGGACGTGCCCGTGCACCCAGGCTGTCAGCCGGACGGTGTCGTCGGTCACGACACCGGATCCCCGGTCGGGATGTCGAGGTCGACGGTGGTCCCGGCCTTCAGCGTGCGGCCGACGGTGCAGCTCGCGTCGACCGATCGGCGCACGACGGTGAGCAGCCGCTCCAGCGCGGCGGGATCCATCCCGGTCAGGTCGAGTTCCAGTGACTCCTGCAGGTGCGGGTACACCTCCTCGTCCCGGTCGGCGTCACCGGAGACACGCACGGTCGCGGCGTAGTCGTCGCCGAGACGGCGCGCGAGGGTGGCGTCCGAACTCATACCGGTGCAGGCGGCGAGGGCGATCTTGAGCAGCTCACCGGGTGTGAAGACCCCCTCGACGTCGACGGATCCGACCTCGACGGTGGCCCCTCGGGAACTGTGGCCGACGTACCGGCGGGTCCCGGTCCGCTCGACCCAGAGGTCGGTGGAGGCGGCAGGGGTGTTCTCAGCGGTCATGCCAGCAGTCAACACGCCCCTGACGGTGCGGATTCCGGCCCATCCGGCGCACCTGCGTCACCGCACGAACCGGTACCCCATCCCGGCCTCGGTGAGCAGATGGCGCGGGTGCGCGGGTTCGGGTTCGAGCTTGCGCCGCAGTCCGGCGAGATACACACGCAGATAATGGGTCTGGGAGTGGTACGACGGTCCCCACACCTCGTGCAGCAGCTCCCGTTGGCCCACGAGCTTGCCCTCGTTGCGGACCAGCATCTCCAGCACACCCCATTCGGTCGGGGTCAGGTGCACCGGTTCGCCGTCGCGGGTGACGATCTTCGCCGTGAGGTCGACCACGAACGAGCCCGCGTCGACGACCGGCACCTCGGCGCCGGGTGTGGGCGCCTCGGCCCGCCGTACCGCCGCCCGCAGTCGTGCCAGCAGCTCCTCCATGCCGAACGGCTTCGTCACGTAGTCGTCGGCGCCGGCGTCGAGCGCGTCGACCTTGTCGGCCGAGTCCACCCGGGCCGACAGCACGATCACGGGCACGGTGGTCCAGCCCCGGAGACCCGAGAGCACCGACATCCCGTCCATGTCCGGGAGACCGAGGTCGAGGATGACGACCTGGGGATCGGTCTGCGCCGCGGCCCGTAGCGCCCCGGCCCCGGTCGACGCGGTGGTCACCTCGAATCCGCGGGCCCGCAGGTTGATCCGCAGCGCCCGCAGGATCTGCGGCTCGTCGTCGACGACGAGCACGCGGACCGACTCAGGTGCCGGTGGTTGCGACACCGCGCACATCCTCTCCCCGTGGGGCCCCGTCCCCGTCCGACCCGTCCCTGTCCGACCCGTCCCCGTCGGCCTCGTCCCCGTCGGTCGTCCCGTCGGCGGGCAGGTCGACCACCGTGGTCGAGCCCCCGCCCGGCGTCTCCACCACCTCGAGGTGGCCACCCATCGCCTCGGTGAACCCGGAGGCCACCGACAGGCCCAGTCCCACACCGGAACTGGAGTTCTGGTCGCCCAGCCGGTGGAACGCCGACAACACCACGGACCGATCGGCCTCGGCGATCCCGATGCCGTGGTCGACGACGAGCACCCGGACCCGGCCGGATGCGCTGGTCGCGGTGTCGTCGTCGGGTTCGTGCGGTTCGGCGCGCACGGTGACAGCCGCATCCCCCGAGTGACGTAGCGCGTTGTCGACGAGGTTGGCCAGGACCCGTTCGAGCAGCACCGGATCCGCCCAGACCAGGACGTGCCCACCGTCGACGCGCACCCGCTCGGTCGCGGTCGTCGCATAACTGGCCATCCCGACGAGCACCCGGCCGACGACCTCACCGAGGTAGACGTGACGCATCTGCGGGCGCACCACACCGGCGGCGAGACGCGACGAGTCGAGCAGGTTGCCGACGATCGCTGTGAGGTGGTCGGTCGACTCCTCGATCGTGGCCAACAGTTCGGCGGTGTCCTCGGGCGAGAACGAGACGTCTGTGCTGCGCAGGCTCGACGCCGCCGCCTTCACCGCGGCGAGCGGTGTGCGCAGGTCGTGACTGACCGCCGAGAGCAGCGCGCGTCGCAGTTTGTCGGTCTCGGCCAGGGCACGGGCCTCCGATGCCGCCTCGGCGAGTCGGCGTCGTTCGACGACCCCGGCCGCCTGCGTGGCGACGGCGGTGAGCACGCGCCGATCGCGCGCTGTCGGGGACGGCCCGCGGAGCAGCAGCGCGTACTCACCCGAGGCGACGGTGCAGACGGTGTCGGCCTCGCCGGGACGGGTCGCGGGATCGGTGCCGACCGCGTTCTCGACGATCGGGACGGAGTCGCCGGCCAGCCGCACCACCGAGACCGCGGTCTGGTCGAAGGTGTCGCGCACCAACTCGAGCAACGTGCCCGGACTGGTGCCGCTGAGCACGGCGCCGGCGAAGGTGGTGAGCAGTTCGGCCTCGGCCGCTGCGCGGGACGCCTCCCGGCGTCGGCGCGCGGCCGAGTCGACCAGTGCCGCCACCGCGACCGCCACCACCAGCAGCACGATGATCGTCGACGCGTTCTCGGTGTTGTCGATGGTGAAGCTGTGGCGGGGGGCGGTGAAGAAGTAGTTGAGCAGCAGACCGGAGACGATCGCGGTCAGCGCCGCCGGCGCGATACCGCCCAGCAGCGAGATCGCGAGCACCACGAGGAAGAACACCGCGGTCTCGGTGGCCAACCCCATCCACCGGTCGGCCCAGATCATCACCGCCGCGGCAACGGAGGGCACGAGCACGGCGAACACCCAGGTCAGCGGACGACGGAACGGGCTCCGTCGGATGTCGAGGGGATTGCGGCGAGGGGTCTGTTCGTGGGTCACCATGTGGACGTCGATCTTGCCCGACATGCGGACGACGGCCGCCCCGGTGCCCTCGGCGACCAACCGCTCCCAGCGGGATCGGCGCGAGGTCCCGAGCACGAGCTGCGTCGCGTTCACCCCGCGCGCGAAGTCGAGCAGGGTCTCGGCGATGTCGTCGCCGACGGCGGTGTGGATGCGCGCGCCGAACCCCTCGGCGAGGTCGGACAGCGAGGGCAGCTCACCGGAGAGTCGGTCCAGCAGTCCGTCGCCGCGGACGACGTGCACCGCGATCAGTTCGGCGCTGGACCGCGACGCGATGCGACTCGCGCGGCGCAGCAGGGTGGCCGACTCCGGTCCCCCGGTCACCGCGACGACGACACGCTCCCGCGTCTCCCAGGTGGCCGTGATCGCGTTCTGCGCGCGGTAGTCGGCCAGGGCGTCGTCGACGCGGTCGGCCAGCCAGAGAAGCGCCAACTCGCGCAGCGCGGTCAGGTTCCCCTGCCGGAAGTAGTTGGCCAGGGCGCCCTGGATGCGATCGCCGCGGTACACCTTTCCCGCGGCCAGTCGCCGACGCAGCGCCTCCGGCGCGATGTCGACGAGTTCGATGGAGTCCGCCGCCCGCACCACCTCGTCGGGGACCGTCTCACGCTGGGTGACGCCAGTGATCTCCGCGACGACGTCGTTGAGGCTCTCCAGGTGTTGGATGTTCACCGTCGAGAGCACGTCGATGCCTGCGTCCAGCAGGTCGCGGATGTCCTCCCACCGTTTGGTGTTGCGCAGACCCGGGGCGTTGGTGTGCGCCAGTTCGTCGACGAGCACGACGTCGGGACGACGGGCGAGGACCACGTCGACGTCGAGTTCGTGCAGCACCGTGCCGCGGTGCGGGACGGCCCGCGTCGGGAGGGTCTCGAGACCGTCCGCCATCTGCGCGGTGGCGTCGCGGCCGTGTGTCTCGACGATCGCGGCGACGACGTCGGATCCCTCGGCGAGCAGTGTCCTGGCCTGCGCGAGCATCTCGTAGGTCTTGCCCACGCCGGGTGCGCAGCCGAGGAAGATCTGCAGGGTCCCCCGACGATCACCGGTCGGATCGTCGCGATGCCGAGGGGACGGTGCGGACACCGCCTGATCTTCCGCTGTGGGGGTCATGCCGCGCTACCCGCACCCGCTCGCGGTCAGACCGAGTCCGCGGTTCACGCCCAGCACGTTGACGACCGGTTGGCCGAGGAACCCCAGCTGGCGGCCGGAGGTGTTCGCGGCGATCACGGCACGCACCTCGGCGGGTGTCCTGCCCGTGACGCGCGCGATCCGGTCGACCTGGATGGCCGCATAGGCGGGACTGATGTCGGGGTCGAGGCCGGAGCCGGATCCGGTGACCGCGTCGACCGGGACCCGATCGGGTGCGACGCCCTCGCGCGCTGCGATCGCGGCACGGCGTTCGGTGATCCACCGGGCGAGCTTTCCGCTGGACGGGCCCTGCTGGCTCGCAGCGGACGCCGACGGGTCGCCGGGTGCGAACGGGTCGTCGTCGGATCCGACGACCCGCGCGTGCAGATAGGGGTCGGGCGCACCCGGAGCCGGCCGCTGGTCGATGCCGAGCTGCGCCGATCCGACGACGCAGCCCGCACGATCGGTGACCCGCGATCCCTCCGGGCCGCCCGGTGCGATGCGCGAGACACCCCACACGACAGCCGGATAGGCGACGCCGACGACGACGGTCAGCGCGACGAGGACCGCGAGACCCACGACGGCCTGCCGGAGCACCTGCCTGAGGACGAGCACCACTACCCCATTCCCGGGATGAATCGGACGACGAGATCGATGAGCCAGATGCCCACGAACGGTGAGATGACGCCGCCGACGCCGTAGACGAGCAGGTTGCGCCCGAGCAGTCGCGACGCCGACGACGGTCGGTAGGCGACACCGCGCAGCGACAACGGGATCAACGCGATGATGATGAGCGCGTTGAAGATGACGGCCGAGGTGATCGCCGACTGCGCCGAGTGCAGCCGCATGATGTTCAGTCCGTCGAGCTGCGGATAGATCCCGCTGAACAGAGCGGGCAGGATCGCGAAGTACTTGGCGAGGTCGTTCGCGAGGGAGAACGTCGTCAGCGCGCCGCGGGTGATGAGCAACTGTTTGCCGATCGCCACCACGTCGATGAGCTTCGTCGGATCCGAGTCGAGGTCGACCATGTTGCCGGCCTCCTTCGCGGCCGACGTGCCGGTGTTCATCGCCAGGCCCACGTCGGCCTGTGCGAGCGCGGGCGCGTCGTTGGTGCCGTCGCCGGTCATCGCGACGAGTTTCCCCGCGGCCTGCTCGGACCGGATGACCTCGAGCTTGTCCTCGGGTGTCGCCTCGGAGACGACGTCGTCGACGCCGGCCTGCGCCGCGATCGCCGCCGCGGTCCGGGGGTTGTCACCGGTGACCATCACCGTGCGGATGCCCATCGCCCGCAGCTGCGCGAAGCGCTCGGCCATACCGGGTTTGACGATGTCGGACAGAGCGATCACACCCAGCACACGGACCGGCCCGTCGCCGTGGCGATCGCCGACCACCAGGGGTGTGCCTCCGCCGGCGGCGATCTCCTCGACGGTGTCGGACACCTGCGTCTCGACCGACGCCCCGGTCGACCGGGCCCAGGAGATCACCGCGTCGGCGGCGCCCTTGCGCAGGGCGAGTCCGTCGGTGACATCGGCCGGACCGCTGCGCGTCCGGAGGAGATCGAGTCCGCTCATCCGGGTCTGCGCGGTGAACGGGACGAGGGTCGCCGTGCCGGGTCCCGGACGCACCGCCTCGACGTCGACCCCGTGTGTGGCCGCGCAGAACTCGACGATGCTGCGTCCCTCGGGGGTGTCGTCGCCGAGGCTCGATCGACATGCGGCGAGGGCGATCTCGTCGACGGAGACGCCCGGCGCGGGGATCACCGCCGTGGCCCGGCGGTTGCCGAAGGTGATGGTGCCGGTCTTGTCCATCAGGAGCGTGTCGATGTCGCCGGCCGCCTCCACCGCGCGCCCCGACATCGCGAGGACGTTGCGCTGCACCAGCCTGTCCATGCCCGCGATGCCGATCGACGACAGGAGGGCGCCGATGGTCGTCGGGATGAGGCAGACGAGCAGGGCGATGAGCTTGATCGGGTCGGGGGTCGACCCGCCGTACTGCTGCACCGGGCCGATCGCGACCACGGCGAGCAGGAAGATGATCGTCAGACTCGCGAGCAGGATGTCCAGGGCGATCTCGTTGGGCGTCTTCGTGCGCGAGGCGCCCTCCACGAGCGCGATCATCCGGTCGACGAACGACTCCCCCGGCCGGGTGGTGATCTGCACGACGATGCGGTCCGACAGCACGACGGTCCCACCGGTCACCGCGCAGCGGTCACCCCCGGATTCCCGCACCACGGGGGCGGATTCACCGGTGATCGCGGACTCGTCGACGGTCGCGATCCCCTCGACGACGTCACCGTCGCCCGCGATGGTCTCGCCGGCCTCGACGACGATCCGGTCGCCCACGGTCAGGTCCGAGCCCGCCACCTCGACCACCGAACCGTCGTCCCGGAGCAGACGGGCGGTCGTGTCGCGCGTGACCTTCCGCAGACTCTCGGCCTGCGCCTTGCCCCGCCCCTCGGCCACCGCCGTGGCCAGGTTGGCGAACACGACCGTGAACCACAGCCAGAACGCGATACCCCACGCGAACACCGAGGGCCGCACGATCGCCAGGATCGTCGTGACGATCGACCCGACGAACACCACGAACATGACCGGGTTGCGGACCTGCTGGCGTGGGGTGAGCGCTCGGACGGCGTCCGGGAGCGCGGTCACCAGCGACCGCGGCGAGAACGAGCCGCGGCCGGCCAGATCGGCCGGGGCCGCCGACGACGCGTCGGGGGTGTCGGTCTCGACGGAGATGGGGGCCGTCACTGCATCGCCTCCGCGATCGGTCCCAGCGCGAGGGCCGGGAAGAAGGTCAGTCCGGCGACGAGCACCACCGTGCCGAAGAGCAGTCCGCCGAACAGGAGCCCGTGGGTGGGCAGGGTCGCCGTGGACGACTCGGCCGGGCGTTGCCGAGCGAGGAGTCCGGCGAGCGCGAGGGTGAACACGATGGGCAGGAAGCGGCCGAGCAGCATCGCCGTTCCGAGCGCCGCCTGGAACCAGTCGCTGGTGACGGTGAGTCCGCCGAATGCGCTGCCGTTGTTGTTCGACGCGGATGCGAAGGCGTACAACACCTCCGAGAAGCCGTGGACCGACTGCGGCGAACCCGGGGGCCCGCTGTTGCCCTGGAACCCGGTCGTGGACGACAGCGCCATCGTGATCCCGGTGCCGATGAGCACCAACGCCGGCATCACCAGGATCGACAGTGCCGCGACGGTGATCTCGCGTTGCCCGATCTTCTTGCCGAGGAACGTCGGTGTGCGGCCGACCAGGAGGCCGCCGACGAACACCGCGATGACCGCGAGGACGAGGATCCCGTAGAGCCCCGTGCCGACGCCGCCGGGAGCGACCTCACCGAGCAGCATGTTCCACAGCAGTGCGCCGCCACCGGCCGCCGAGAAGCTGTCGTGCTGGGAGTTGACCGCACCCGTCGAGGTCCCGGTGGTCGCGACCGCGTAGAGCACCGACGCGGGGATCCCGAACCGTTGCTCCTTGCCCTCCATCATGGCGCCGGCCGCACGCGCGGCGACGCCGGTGGTGTGCTGCTCGAAATACGAGGTGATCGCGACGATCACCGCGAACAGCGTCGCCATGACCCCGAGGACGGTCAGCCCCTGACGGCGATCGCGAACCATGGTCGAGTAGGTGCGGGTGAGACAGACCGGGATGAGCAGGAGCGCGATGATCTGGGCGATGTTGCTCAGCGGCGTCGGGTTCTCGAACGGGTGCGCAGAGTTCGTGCCCAGCGACCCTCCGCCGTTGGTGCCCAGCTCCTTGATGGCCTCCTGCGAGGCGTAGGGACCGACAACCGCATGACCGTGCGACCCGTCCAGGTTCGTGAAGTCGAACCCGGCGTGGAACGACTGCACCACACCCTGGGTGAGGAGCAGGAGCGCGAACACCAGTGAGAGCGGGAGAAGGATCCGCACGGTCGCGCGCACGAGGTCGACCCAGAAGTTGCCGAGTTCGCCGGCGCCCGTCGTCGCGACGATCCCGCGGATCAGCGCGACCGCGACCGCGATCCCGACCGCGGCGGACAGGAAGTTCTGGACCGCGAGACCACCGGCCTGCACGAGGTTTCCCATCACCGCCTCGGGGCTGTAGGACTGCCAGTTGGTGTTGGTGACGAACGAGACGGCGGTGTTGAACGCCATCGCACCGGGGACCGCGGGGCGACCTCCGGACATCGGCAGGACGCCCTGGAGACGTTGCAGCGCATAGAGGAACAGCACACCGACGAGCGAGAAGCCGAGGACGGCCGCGGCGTAGCCGACCCAGGTCTGCGGACGCGCGGCGTCCACGCGCACCAGCCGGTACAGCCCCCGCTCCACCCGTAGGTGCCGCGGCGAGGTCAGGGCATGCGCGATGTAGTCGCCGAGCGGGACGTAGGCGAGGGCGAGGACGACGACCACCACCCCGATCTGGAGGGTGGCGGCGAGAGCGGGATCCACGTCGGCGTCAGAACCT
Organism: Williamsia sp. SKLECPSW1; assembly: GCF_054332755.1. Lineage (NCBI taxonomy): Bacteria > Bacillati > Actinomycetota > Actinomycetes > Mycobacteriales > Nocardiaceae > Williamsia > Williamsia sp. SKLECPSW1. The sequence goes on from NZ_JBTGLI010000002.1 coordinate 650,093, forward strand.
CTCCGGGAACACGAGTGCGGTGACGAGGTACAGAACCAACGCAGCCGCGACGACGAGCACCACCACGGTGATGGTGCCGGTGAGCGTCACCGCGACACCCGGGACGCGACGGCCCGCAGGGTCAGCGCGCACAGCGCGAACAGCACGAGGATCATTGCCACGAAGGCGAAGTCCGCCACGTCGGTCACTCCTGAGGACAGCGCCACCCGGGTCGGGCGGCTCGCATCGGTGATGCTGCCGCTCATGTCGGGGTGGATCGTCGCCGTTAACGACCTTTCGACGCCCTGACCTAGAGCCTTGACGGGATCCTTACGCCCGCCGAGATGCCCGGCACGCCGTCCTTCGCGACGCGAGACGACGTGGGCGGGTCAGGCGGGGACGCCGCGCGGGCGCGTCTGGCACCGCGGGCAGCTGAAGGAGCTGCGGTTCATGAACTGTTCGCGCCGGATCGGGGTGCCGCAGCGGTGACACGGCCGCCCCTCACGCCCGTAGGCGTCCAGCGAGCGGTCGAAGTAGCCCGACGCGCCGTTGACGTTCACGTAGAGCGCGTCGAACGAGGTTCCGCCCTGCGCCAGGGCCTGCTCCATCACCTCGCGAGCGGCGTCGAGCAGGCGGCCCAGCACCCGCGGCCCGAGTGCGTCCGTCATCCGAGCGCCGTGGATCCTGCTGCGCCACAGTGACTCGTCGGCGTAGATGTTGCCGACGCCGCTCACCACGGTCTGGTCGAGCAGGGCCCGTTTGATCTCGGTGTGCTTGCCGCGCCATGTCGTCACGACCCGGCGCCGGTCGAAGGCGGGGTCGAACGGGTCCCGCGCGATGTGGGCGATCGAGGCGGGAACGGTGTCCACGCCGCCGTCGGTGGGAGTCACGAGCTCGTCGAGGAACCAGCCACCGAACGTGCGCTGGTCGACGAACCGCAGTTCGCGTCCGTCGGCGAGACCCACCCGGATGTGCAGGTGTTTCTGGTCGGGTGTCTCGGCGTCGCACACCAGCATCTGTCCGCTCATGCCGAGGTGGACGACCACGGCGAGGTCGGGGGGTGTGTCGAGGGGACTCCGCGCCCCGGCGACGTCGAGCCACAGGTACTTGCCCCGTCGCCGTGCGGCGACGACCCGCGTGCCGGTCAGGGCGTCGGCGAGATCGCGCGCACCCCCGACGTGACGTCGGACGGCACGAGGGTGCCCGACGCGGACCGCCTCGATCACCTGACCGACGACGTGCGCGTCGAGCCCGCGGCGGACGACCTCGACCTCGGGGAGTTCGGGCACCTCAGCCGGCAGGCGTCGCGGGAGTCGGGAAGTCGGCGGTCGACGACGCGTCCGTCGTGGACGCCGCGGCGGCGGTCAGGGTGGCGTAGGCGGCCGAGGCCGCCTTCTGCTCGGCTTCCTTCTTCGTGCGTCCGGAGCCCTCGCCGTGCCCCTCCCCGCCCACGAGTGCGACCGCCGAGAACACCTTGTCGTGGTCGGGGCCGGTCGAGGTGATCCGGTACTGCGGGACGCCGAGTCCCCGGGCGGCCGTCAGCTCCTGCAGGGAGGTCTTCCAGTCGAGTCCGGCGCCGGCCACCGCGGCCCGGTCCAGGGAGTCGGCGAACAGAGCGCGGATCACGGTCCGCGCCACCTCGAAGCCGTGGTCGAGATAGAGCGCGCCGAGGATCGACTCCATCCCGTCGGCGAGGATGCTCGCCTTGTCCCGGCCCCCGGTCATCTCCTCACCGCGCCCCAGCAGGATGTGTCGGCCGAGGCCGCCCTCACCCAACCCGCGCGCGATGTCGGCGAGGGCGTACATGTTCACGACGCTGGCCCGGATCTTGGCGAGCTCACCCTCGGGGCGGTCGGGATGGGTCAGGTACAGCTGCTCGGTGACGACGACGCCGAGCACCGAGTCCCCCAGGAACTCCAGGCGCTCGTTCGTCGGCAGACCACCGTTCTCATAGGCGTAGGACCGGTGCGTCAGCGCCAGGGTCAGCAACTGCTGCGAGATCACGACGCCGAGCGCGTCGAGCAACGGCGCCGGATCGGTCAGGAGCGCAGGCAGGTCGCCCGGGCGATCGGCCACGGACGCCTCGTCGCTCATCGCGGACTCCCCGACCCGTCCCCCACCGACCCGTCCCCCGACGCCGACCCGGCATCCGACGGCTCGTCGGCGGTCGTCGCGATGTCCTTCAGGGCGGCCCAGCGCGGGTCGATCACCTCGTGTCCGTGATCGGGGCCGGCGGCGTCGAGCCGGACACCGCACTCCGCACACAGTCCGGCGCAGTCGGGTCGACACAGCGGCGCCATCGGCAGGTCGAGCGCGATCGCGTCGATCACGGCCTGCTCGAGGTCGATGTGGTCATCGTCGATCCGATGCACGTCGTCCGCGTCCGAGGTCTGGTCGGTGGTGCTCTGCGGGTACGCGTACAGCTCGGTGAGGAAGACGGTGACGGTGTCGCCGAGGGGTTCCAGACAGCGTGCGCACTGACCGGCTGTCTCGCCGCTGACCGTGCCGGTGACGAGCACCCCCTCGGTCACCGCCTCGAGCTTGAGGTCGAGATCGATGTCGCTGTCGGCGGGGATGCCGATCAGGTCCAGACCGATGGCGTGGTCGCAGGACACCGTGCGGTGCACCTGGGTCATCGTCCCGGCACGCCGCCCGAGGGAACGGATGTCGAGGACGAAGGGGGACATCGTCGAACTGTTTCGCTGGTCGGACACGCGCGAGACGATACGTGAACTGGGCGATTCGTCCCACCCGCCACGTCGGCCGTCCTCACCCGCGGGCGACGAAGGGCGACAGCGCGGTGTCGCTCAGACCGCGACCCCGTGCGGGAACTCGCGATCGTGCAGGTCGACGGGGTGGTCGGAGTAGTCGTGCACGCCGGCGCCGGTCCGCAGCTGCTGCCGGCCGCGGCTCACCGACCGCATCGTGGCGGTGAGGGCCTCCTCGAAGTCGGCGAGCTTGTTGTCGACGTAGACGTCGCACTCGCCGCGCAGTCGGTCGGACTCTGCGTGCGCCGCGTCGATGATGCGGTCGGCCTCGGACTTCGCGGCCGCGACGACCTCGGTCTCGGACACCAGTCGCTGCTGCTCGGCGATGCCGTCGGCGACGGACTTCTCGTAGGAGGCGTTGCCCGACTCGATCATGCGGGCCGCCTCGGCGCGCGCACGTCCGGTGACGGCCTCGAACTCGCGGGCGGCGCCGGCGGCGGTGCGCTCGGCCTCCTCGGTCGCGTCCGCCATCAGGTCGGAGGCATGCGACTGCGCCTCGCCGACCATGCGATCGGCGTGCGACTTGGCCTCGGACAGGATCCGATCGGCCTCGGCGCGGGCGTGCGACACCATCGCGTCGGCCTGCGACGTCGCCTCGGCGATCGCGGTGTCGGCGTGCGCCCGGGCGTCGCCGACCAGCTTGTCGCGCTGGTCGAGCACGTCCTGAGCGTCGTCGAGTTCGGCGGGGATGGCGTCCTTGACGTCGTCGAGGAGTTCGAGCACGTCGCCTCGGGGGACGACGCATCCTGCGGTCATCGGGACGCCGCGTGCCTCCTCGACGATGGCGCCCAGTTCGTCCAGAGCTTCGAACACGCGGTACACGGCTACCTCACTTCGTTCGGGCTGTCGACGCACCACCGGATGGGATGGGTGGTGACTGTGTGAACAGTGTGCCGTCTGTGACTGGAGTTCCGTGGGAGGCGATCGGTGTGTCGGATCGGGTGATCGTGGATCAGGTGAGGGCGGAGGCGATCGCGTCGGCCACCGGGGCGGGTACGTAGGGCGTGACGTCGCCGCCCAGCCGTGCGACCTCCTTCACCAGCGAACTCGACACGTGTGCGTGCCGGGGGTCGCCGAGGAGGAACAGGGTCTCGACCCCGGCGAGCTCGCGGTTCATCTGCGCCATCGGCGTCTCGTACTGGAAGTCGACGGGACCACGCAGCCCCTTCACCATGGTCGTGAGGTCCCGGTGCACGCAGTAGTCGACCAGGAGTCCCTCCCACCGGTCGACGGTGACCCCGGGGATGTGCGCGGTCGACGCCTCGATGAGGGCGACACGCTCGTCGACGCCGAACATGCCCTTCTTCGACGGGTTGACGGTCACCAGCACCACCACCTCGTCGAAGCGCTCCGCCGCGCGCTCCACCACGAACAGGTGTCCGCTGGTGATGGGGTCGAACGAGCCGGGGCAGACCGCTGTCGTCATGGCCGGTCACGCTAGCAGCGCGAACTCCACGCGGGTGTCGCCGTAGCGACGGTCGCCGTCGGTGCACAGACCTGCGGGCCATGTCGTGGCCGGCGAGCGCGCAGAGCGTTCCACGACGACGGTCGCCTCGGGCGCGAGCCATCCCCCGGCCACCAGGACCGACATGTGCCCGTCGACGACGTCGGCGGGCACGTCGTACGGCGGGTCGCAGAACACGACGTCGACGGGTACCGCGGGCGACGACCGCAGGAACGTCTCGACGCGGCGCCGGACCGCGGTCACGGAATCGGCCCCGGCACCGATGGCCGACGCGTTGGCCCGGATGACCGCCACCGCGCGTGCGTCGGCGTCGACGAGAGTCGCGTGGCGGGCGCCGCGGGACAGGGCCTCGAGACCCAACGCACCCGACCCCGCGTACAGGTCCAGGACCGTGGCCCCCTGGAGGTCACGACGGGAGTCGAGCATCGCGAAGACCGACTCGCGCACACGGTCGGTGGTGGGCCGGGTGCCGGCCGGCGGAGCGGCGATGAGCCGACCCCCCGCGACGCCCGCGATGATCCTCATGCGTCCGATTCACCCCTGTCGACGACACGTCTCCGCAGGTGGCGGACCCGCTACCGTGACGCGTCTCACAGTCACCCGATATACTGCCCCTTTACCGGCAGGACCGACGGCATCGCCCGCCGCTCGGGTGACATCTCTGTGACCCGTTGTTAACTTTACTGGTGCCATGACTACCGCACAGATGGGCGCGACACTGACCACGACACCGGAAGTCACGTTTCGCCTCCCCGACGTATCCGACGGGGTGCGGCTCTGGGAGATCGCACGCGACTCCCAGGTCCTCGACCTGAACTCCAGCTACGCATACGTGCTGTGGTGCCAGGACTACGCCCGTACCTCGGTCGTCTCCGAGGTCGACGGACGTGTGGTCGGCTTCGTCACCGGCTACGTCCGGCCTCAGGCGCCCGACACGGTCATGGTGTGGCAGGTCGCGGTCGACGCCGACCAGCGCGGCCTCGGCCTCGCCGGTCGCATGCTCAACGCTCTGATGGATCGCGTCGAAGAGGATGCGATCACCCGGATGCAGACCACGATCAGCCCGGACAACGAGGCGTCGCAGAAGCTGTTCACCTCGTTCGCCGACAAGCGTGACATGACGATCACGCGGCGCGACTACTTCGCGCCGGAGGACTTCCCGGACTCGCACGAGCCCGAAGACCTCTACACCATCGCACCGCGCGGCTGAGGACCGATCGGTGACCGCGTCCGCCGTCGTGTGCGGGCGCAGGTGGCGCCATGCGTCGATGCACGCATGCGATGCCGCGTGTCCGCGCCTTCCCGGACAGCCTGACGGGAATGTGACGTCCGCCCGATCGGTTCACCATGCCCGAGTCCCCCACCAGTGAGGAACCCCCGATGAGTTTTCCCGACGACATCTTCTCCGACCGCGAGTCGGAGGTCCGCAGCTACAGCCGCGGGTGGCCCGCCCTCTTCGACACCGCCTCGGGGTCGTGGCTGACCGACCGGGACGGCACGCGCTACCTCGACTTCTTCGCCGGCGCGGGTGCCCTCAACTACGGGCACAACCACCCTGTCCTCAAAGAGGCTCTGCTGGAGTACATCTCGCGTGACGGGATCACCCACGGCCTCGACATGATGACGGTCGCCAAGGGCGAGTTCCTGCAGAGCTTCACCGAGAAGATCCTCACGCCGCGCGGCCTGGACTACAAGGTGATGTTCCCCGGCCCGACGGGCACCAACACCGTCGAGGCGGCGCTCAAACTGGCCCGCAAGGTCACCGGGCGCGAAGCCATCATCAACTTCACCAACGCCTTCCACGGCATGACGCTCGGCGCCCTGTCCGTGACGGGCAACTCGATGAAGCGTGCCGGCGCCGGCGTGCCGCTCGTGCACACGACCCCGATGCCCTACGACGACTACTTCAGCGGTGTCGTCGAGGACTTCAGCTGGTTCGAGCGGGTCCTGTCCGACTCCGGCAGTGGTTTCAACAAGCCGGCGGCCGTGATCGTCGAGACGGTCCAGGGCGAGGGCGGCGTCAACGTCGCGCGCCCCGAGTGGCTGCGCGGACTCGCCGACCTCTGCACGCGTCACGACATGCTGCTCATCGTGGACGACGTCCAGATGGGCGTCGGCCGGACCGGTCCGTTCTTCTCGTTCGAGATGGCGGGTATCACCCCCGACATCGTGACGCTGTCCAAGTCGATCGGCGGCTACGGCCTGCCGATGGCGCTCACGCTCTTCAAGCGCGAGCACGACGTGTGGGGCCCGGCCGAGCACAACGGCACCTTCCGTGGCAACAACCCCTCGTTCGTGACCGCGAAGGCCGCCGTCGACCACTTCTGGAGCGACGACACCCTGGAGAAGGACGTCCTGCGCAAGGGCCAGAAGATCCACGACGTGTTCGCCCGCCTCTCCGACGAGCACGAGGGTGTCTCCACCCGCGGCCGCGGGATGGCGCAGGGGCTCGTCTTCGAGACCCCCGAACACGCGAGCAAGGTGTGCCAGCTCGCCTTCGATCGCCACCTGCTCGCCGAGACGTCCGGCCCGCAGGATCAGGTCGTCAAGCTGCTCCCGCCGCTCACGATGACCGACGACGAGCTCGATCAGGGTCTGACGATCCTCGCCGAGGCGACCGCGAAGGTCGTCTGACACACACCAGCTCGACCGCAGCACCCCCGTCCCCGACCGAAGGAGTACATCCGTGATCGTCCGCACCATCGACGAGATCACCGACACCGACCGCGACATCGTCGCCGAGAACGGCAACTGGCGGTCGAAGCGGATCATCCTGGGCGGTGACAAGGTCGGGTTCTCCTACCACGAGACCGTCATCAAGGCCGGGACCGAGAACGAGTTCCACTACGCCAACCACATCGAGGCGGTGTGGCTGATCTCGGGCACCGGACGGCTCCTGGACCGCGAGACCGGCGAGGAGTACCCGCTGGCCCCCGGCACGATGTACCTGCTGGACAAGCACGATCGGCACACGGTCTTCGCCGACACCGAACTGCGCATGTACTGCGTGTTCAACCCGCCGGTCGTCGGCAGCGAGACGCATGACGAGAACGGTGTCTACCCGCTGGTCACCGTCGACGACTGAGCGGATCTGCGATGAGCGCGGACACCCCGGTCGCGATCGCACCCCACGCCGACGAGCACATCGCGGCATCGGTGCGGTCGGCCGGTGGTCGTCTCGTCGATCTCGACGAGGCGCAGGTCCTCGTCTGGCTCGGCGGACACGCCGACTTCCCGACGTCCCTCCCCGACCACGTCGCGTGGGTCGCCCTCCGGCTGGCGGGGATCGAGGAGTTCATCGACGCCGGCATCATCGACGATCGCCGCACGTGGACCAACGCCTCGGGCTTCTACGCCGAGAACGTCGCCGAGCACGCCCTGACGCTTCTGCTCGCCGGGCTACGCCGTGTCCCGGACGCCGTGCGTGACGGATGGGACAAGGACCGCATCGACACCGCGGTCCGCTCGTTGCACGGCTCGACGGTGGGGCTGGTCGGCGCGGGCGGGATCGGGCGGGCGCTCATCCCCCGTCTCCGGGCCTGCGGCGCGCAGGTCGTCGCCGTCAACCACTCCGGTCGTCCCGTCGACGGCGCGGTGCGGACGCTGCCGTCCGATCGGCTCGGCGAGGTGTGGTCGCAGGTCGACCACGTCGTCGTCGCCGCGCCGTCGACAGCCGAGACGCACCATCTGATCGACGCGACGGCTCTCGCCGCACTGCCGTCGCACGCGTGGGTCGTCAACGTCGCCCGCGGCACCCTCGTCGATCAGACCGCACTCCTGGCTGCCGTCCGGTCCGGGTCGATAGCCGGCGCCGCGCTCGACGTCACCGACCCGGAGCCCCCGGCGGCCGACGATCCCGTCGTGCACGAGCCACGCGTCATCGTGACGCCGCACGTCGCCAACCCGTCGTCCGGGTTGACCAGGACGTTGGCCCCGTGGATCGCCGAGAACCTCCGGCGGTTCCGGGCGGGCGAGGACCTGCTCTCGACGGTTCGGCCCGACGCCCGGTACTGACCTCCGTCGGCACTGTCGGTGCAGGCACTGTCGGTGCAGCCACGATCAGTGCAACACCGACACGATCCGCTCCAGCGCCCGGCCGTGGGCGCAGTCCGCATGCGGGTCGGTGTGGGCGCGGTCATATGCGTCGAAATGCGAGTTCGTCGAGCACCCGGGTCGGAATCGGCCCCGGGGGTCGCGGATGACGAGCAGCGGCGGACGGACGTCGTCCGCCGACACCGGGATCGCGCGTCGTCGCCAATCCGCCTGAAGGGCCTCGTTCTCACGTGCTGCATCGCCCAGGACGGCGGGATCCACCCGCCCGACCCACCACGTCCGGTCGGTGGACCGGTACGCGGCGACGGTCGCGTACGTCGTCTTCCGCACTGCACTCTTCTCGGTGGAACTTCCCCGTCCCACCCGACAGCAGATCATCCCGGACCTCGTGCCGACGAACCCACCCCCGATCCGCTGCCGTAAATCCCCTCTTTGGACTACAGAATCCGACCGCGCCGGCGCCGGGCCGGGCGTCGGTAGCCTGGAGACCGATGCGCACACGGCTACAGGTCGCCTGGACACCGGGTGAACCGACCCGCGTCGACGACGATCTCGACGGACGGGTGGAGCAGGTGCATGCCCTCCTCGACGGCCGGTCGACCGTCGTGCTCACCGGTGCGGGCATCTCGACCGACTCCGGGATCCCGGACTACCGCAGCCCCGACGCGCCACCGCGTACACCGATGACCATCGACGCATTCCTGGCGTCGGCCGAGTTCCGTCGCCACTACTGGGCTCGCAACCATCTCGGTTGGCGGCACCTCGACGCCGCGACACCCAACGCCGGGCATCGCGCGGTGACCACCCTGCAGCGTCGCGGACTGGTCAGTGGGGTGATCACCCAGAACATCGACATGCTGCACACCAAGGCCGGGACTCGTCCGGTCCTCGAACTCCATGGGTGCTACGGACGGGTCTGTTGCCTCGACTGCGGCTGGCAGATCTCCCGACATCGTCTGGCGAGCGTCCTCGACCCGCTCAACGTCGAGTTCACGGCCCGCGTCCGCTCCCGCGGCGCTCTCGACGTCGCACCCGACGCCGACGTCGCCGTGGACGACACCCGCGACTTCCGGATGATCGACTGTCCGGAGTGCGGCGGGCCCCTCAAGCCCGCGATCGTCTACTTCGGCGAGAGCGTGCCCCGCACCGTCGTCGAGGAGGCCTACGCGATGGTCGACGCCGCCGACGCGCTGCTGGTCCTGGGATCGAGCCTCACCGTGATGTCGGGTCTGCGGTTCGTCCGCCGTGCACGCCGACGCGGGATCCCGGTCGTGATCGTGAACAGGGGCGCCACACGCGGCGACGACTGCGCGACGGTGAAGATCGACCACCGGTGCGCCGACGTCCTCGCGTCGCTGGTCCGGCGCGTCGACGGGTCAGCGAGCGGCGACGAGGTCGTCGGCATGCACCACGGCGCGTCGTAGGCCCTCCGGCAACGACGAGGTCGACCGCCCGATCATCTGGGCGACCTCCTCGGCGTCGTAGGCGGTGACGCCGCGGGCGTGCAGCGTCCCGTCGACGCCGACGATCTCCACGACGTCCCCCGCCGCGAACCCGCCGTCGGTGGCCACCACACCGGCGGGCAGGAGCGACGCACGCCGCGCGATGGCCGCGACGGCGCCGTCGTCGACGGTGAGTCGGCCCCGGGTCTCGGCGGCGTGACGCACCCAGAACCGCCGCGCCGTCATCCGTGCGGGACGCGCGGCGAACGCGGTCCCGACATCGGCGGATCCGAGTGCGGCCGCGGCCTCCTCGGCCGCGGCCAGCAGCACCGGGACGCCTGCGTCGGCGGCCAGTCGGGCGGCGGAGAGCTTCGACGCCATCCCCCCGGTCCCCAGCGCACCCCCGGATCCCGCGACCACCCCGTCGAGGTCCTCGGGTCCGGCGACCTCCGGGATCAGCGTGGCGCCGCCCTTGCGCGGGTCACCGTCGTAGAGGCCGTCGACGTCGGACAGCAACAGCAACGCCTGCGCCCCGGCGAGGTGGGCCACCAACGCGGCGAGACGGTCGTTGTCACCGAAGCGGATCTCGTCGGTGGCGACGGTGTCGTTCTCGTTCACGACGGCCACCGCGCCCAGCGCACGGAGTCGGTCGAGGGTGCGCTGCGCGTTGGCGTGGTGCGAGCGGCGGGAGATGTCGTGTGCGGTGAGCAGGACCTGACCCACGGTCCGGCCGTGTCGCGCGAAGGACGTCCCCCAGGCGTGCGCCAGCGCCAGCTGCCCGACGCTCGCCGCGGCCTGCTTCGTGGCGAGATCGGTGGGCCGGCGGCGCAGGCCGAGGGGCGCGAGCCCGGCACCGATCGCACCCGACGACACGACGATCACGTCGGTGCCGGCGGCCATCCGCGTCTCCAGAGCGTCCGCGAGGTGATCGAGACGGTCCAGGGCGAGGCCGGCGTGCAGGTCGGTCAGTGCCGACGACCCGATCTTGACGACGATGCTGCGGGCACCGGAGATCTGCTGCCGCACAGCCGAGGTCGCACCGGACGGGGACCGGCGGTCAGTCGTCTCCATCGGCGTCCCACAGGTCGTCGGGGGCGTCGTCGCTGTGGTGGCGACGTGCCTTGCGGGCGACCTTGCGGTCCGCCGCACCGATGCGATCGGTGCGGTCGAGGCGGATGTCGGTGCCGCGGCCGGTGACCGGCACGGCGTCACCGGTGGGCAGCGTCGGCTCCCAGTCGAAGGTGACGTCGCCGATCGTGACCGGGGCGCCGGGCTGGGCTCCGCGACGGACGAGTTCGTCCTCCACGCCGAGGCGGTTGAGCCTGTCGGCGAGATAGCCGACCGCTTCGTCGTTGTCGAACGCCGTCTGCTTGATCCAGCGCTCCGGGCGGGTACCGCGCACGATGAACCCGCCCGGCGTCGCCGGGTCCGCAGACACGGTGAAGCCGGACTCGTCGACGGCGACCGGCCGGATGACCGGGCGTCGCGCGACGGGCGGCGGCGACGCCTCGCGGTGGTCGGCGACCTTCTGTGCCAGCGCGAAGCGCAGTGCGTCGAGGCCGACGTGGCCGACCGCGGAGATCGCGAACACCGGCCAGCCGCGGGCCTCGAGGTCGGGGGTGACCATGTCGGCGAGCTCGGCCGCCTCGGGGACGTCGATCTTGTTGAGGATGACCACCCGGGGACGGTCGGCGAGATCCTGCAGGCCGTGGTCGGCGGACAGCGCGGGCGTGTAGGCCGCCAGCTCGGCCTCGAGCGCGTCGATGTCGGAGATCGGGTCGCGGCCGGGTTCCAGTGTGGCGCAGTCGACGACGTGCGCGAGTACCGCGCACCGCTCGAGGTGACGCAGGAAGTCGAGCCCGAGCCCACGCCCCTGGGACGCCCCGGGGATCAGGCCGGGGACGTCGGCGACGGTGAACACCCGCGCACCCGCCGTGACCACGCCGAGGTTCGGCGCCAGGGTCGTGAAGGGGTAGTCGGCGATCTTCGGCTTCGCGGCCGACAGCACCGACACCAGGGAGGACTTGCCGGCCGACGGGAAACCCACGAGTCCGACGTCGGCGACGGACTTGAGCTCCAGGACCAGCTCGCGGGTCTGCCCCTCCTCGCCGAGCAGTGCGAACCCCGGGGCCTTGCGGGCCTTCGACGCGAGCGCGGCGTTGCCGAGGCCCCCGCGTCCGCCGGACGCCGCGACGAACGTGGTCCCCTCCCCCACGAGGTCGGCCAGGATCCGGCCGTTCTCGTCGAGCACGACGGTGCCGTCCGGCACGGGCAGCACCAGGGCCTCGCCGTGTCCGCCGTCGCGGTTCGATCCCGCTCCGGGCTTGCCGTTCTGCGCGCTGGCGTGCGGACGGAAGTGGAAGTCGAGAAGGGTGTGCACCTGCGGGTCGACCTTCAGCAGGACGTCCCCGCCGTTGCCGCCGTTGCCACCGTCGGGTCCGCCGAGCGGCTTGAACTTCTCACGGTGGACCGACGAGCACCCGTGGCCGCCGTTGCCCGCCGCGGCGTGGATGGTCACGCGGTCGACGAATCGCGACATGGTCGGGGTCCTGTCCGGTGGTGGGTGGAGACGATCGGTCGGTGGTCGAGAAGACATCAGGGGCGGGCAGGGTCTCGATGACCTGCCCGCCCCTGATGGACGTGCGTCGTGCGACGCCGCGCGGTCAGACCTGCGCAGGCGCCGGGACGATGTTGACGGTCTTGCGGCCGCGCTTGGTGCCGAAGGCGACCTCGCCGGTCTCGAGCGCGAACAGGGTGTCGTCGCCGCCGCGGCCGACGTTCACGCCCGGGTGGAAGTGGGTGCCGCGCTGACGGACCAGGATCTCGCCGGCGTTGACCTGCTGGCCACCGAACCGCTTGACGCCGAGTCGTTGCGCGTTGGAATCGCGACCGTTGCGCGAGCTGGACGCGCCCTTCTTGTGTGCCATGTCGTCGGTCCTCTCGAGACGGGTTCTGCAGTGGTGAGGTGCAGGGTTACTTGATACCGGTGACCTTGAGGACCGTCAGACGCTGACGGTGACCCTGGCGCTTGTGGTAGCCGGTCTTGTTCTTGAACTTGTGGATCCGGATCTTCGGGCCCTTGACGTGCTCGACGACCTCGCCGGTCACCGACGCCTTCTCCAGCGCCGCGGCATCGGTGGTGAGCGACGCGCCGTCGACGACGAGCGCCACCGGCAGCGAGACGGTGTCGCCGACCGCACCGTCGATCTTCTCGACCTTGACGAGGTCACCCTCGGCGACCTTGTACTGCTTACCGCCGGTCTTGACGATCGCGTACGTTGCCATCGCGAAGCCACCTTCTCACTGTCGTCGTGCGCCCGCGCGGGTGCGCCGGCATCGTTCATGTCGGGGTACGTCCACGCCGGGTGTCTCGCGCTCACGCGCGACGGCCGACGTGGCCGGTGATGCCTCGATCGGCGGCGTGCCGGGGCGGCAGGGTCCGCACAGCACAGTCCGACTCGCGTCGAGGCGACCGTTCGAGGTTACGGGAGTGGCGACGACCGGGTCAAACCGCGACCACCGGCACCGATGCCCCCGCTCCTCATTCGTCGACCGGGGGCCCGGCCGGACGGCCCGCCGCACGGCGTCGGGCGGTCCGTCGCACCGCGACCACCGGCTCGACGGTCGGTTGCGCGGCAACGGTCGTCGTGGGGGCCTGTGCGACCTCCACGGCCAGCGTCTCCGCTGTGCCCGCGACGGGTTCCGTCCCGCCCACGGGCGCAGCGGCCGGACGCCGCGCGGCGCGGCGACGTCGCTTGGGCGCCTCCGCCGACGGTTCGGTCCCGTTCTCGGCGACCGGCTCGGCGACGGTGACGGAGGTCTCCGACGCCGACTCGACGGCCACAGGAGTCGAGGTGTCCCCCGCATCCTGGTCCGTCCCCGACTCGGCAGCCGGGGTGTCGGGAGCGGGCGGGGTCTGCACGACAGCCGTGGCTGCGTCGGACGAGGTCTCGTCGGTGTCCGCTGCGCGGTCGGACTCCGCGGAGCCATCGGGTGTGCCGTCGGGACCGTGGCCCGCCATGGCCTTGAACATCGGGTGCTCGGCGGGGTGGACCTTCTTGGTCTCCGCCTGGTCGCCGCCGCCCGAGGACCCGCCGTCGGACTTCTTCCGGCCGGAGCGGCGGGACCGCTTGCCGCCGGACTCCTTGCCCGAGTCGTCCGAGCCGCCGGACACCTCCACGGGGTTGGCGTGGACGACGATCCCCCGGCCGCTGCAGCAGGTGCACGTGGAGGAGAACGCCTCGAGCAGCCCGGTGCCGAGGCGCTTGCGCGTCATCTGCACCAACCCGAGCGAGGTCACCTCCGACACCTGGTGCCGCGTCCGGTCCCGGGACAGCGCCTCGGTCAGGCGCCGCAGCACCAGGTCGCGGTTGGCCTCGAGGACCATGTCGATGAAGTCGACGATGATCATCCCGCCGATGTCGCGCAGACGCATCTGCCGGACGATCTCCTCGGCGGCCTCGAGGTTGTTGCGGGTCACCGTCTCCTCGAGGTTGCCCCCGGAGCCGGTGAACTTGCCGGTGTTGACGTCGACGACGGTCATCGCCTCGGTGTGCTCGATGATGAGCGTCCCGCCCGAGGGCAGCCACACCTTGCGTTCGAGGGCCTTGGCCAGCTGTTCGTCGATGCGGTGGACGCTGAAGGCGTCGGGGGCGTCGGCGTGCGGCTTCTCGAACCGGGACAACCGGTCGACGAGGTCGGGGGCGACCGACTGGACGTAGCCGTGGACCTGGTCCCAGGCGCCGTCACCGTCGACGACGAGCGAGGAGAAGTCCTCGTTGAACAGGTCGCGCACGACCTTCACCAGCAGGTCGGGCTCGGAGTACAGCACCTTGGGGCCGGACGCCCCGGACCCCTTGCCGTTCTTGCCCGTGGCGGAGTCGGCGGCGGCCTCGATGCTCTCCCACTGCGCCTTGAGGCGGTCGATGTCGGCGGCGAGGTCCTCCTCGCTCACACCCTCGGAGGCGGTCCGGATGATCACGCCGGCGTCGGCGGGCACCACCTTCGACAGGATCTGCTTGAGTCGCTTGCGCTCGGTGTCGGGCAGTTTCCGGGAGATCCCCGTCGACGAGCCGCCGGGGACGTACACGAGGTACCGACCGGCCAGCGAGATCTGGGTCGTGAGCCGGGCGCCCTTGTGACCCACAGGGTCCTTGCTGACCTGCACGACGACGTGGTCGCCGGGTTTGAGGGCCTGCTCGATCTTGCGGCTGCCGCCGTCGAGTCCGGCGGCGTCCCAGTTGACCTCGCCGGCGTAGAGGACACCGTTGCGCCCGCGCCCGATGTCGACGAATGCGGCCTCCATGCCGGGCAGCACGTTCTGCACGCGTCCGAGGAAGATGTTGCCGACCATCGACGACGAGGTCGACGTGGTGACGAAGTGTTCGACGAGGACGCCGTCCTCGAGGACCGCGACCTGCGTGTAGTCCTCCGTGGGTGCCGACGAGTCGGCGTCGTCGGCGGTCAGCGCGGTGTTCGCGGACCGCTCCCGGACCACCATCACGCGGTCGACGGACTCCCGGCGTGCCAGGAACTCGCTCTCGGTGAGGATCGGCGGGCGGCGACGACCCGCGTCGCGACCGTCCCGGCGCCGCTGGCGCTTGGCCTCGAGCCGGGTGGACCCGGAGATGCCCTGCACCTCGTCACGGTCACGGCTGCGGGACTTGTTCCGCGGCTCACGCTCGTGGACGACGGTGTTCGGCGGGTCGTCCTCGCCGGACGCGTCGCCGTCGGCGTCACCGCCACCCTTGCGTCGGCGTCGGCGACGACGCCGGCGGGTGCCCGACGAGTTGTCGTCGTCGTCGTCATCCGACGAGTCGCCGGACGAGGAGTCGTCGGACGCGCCCTGTGAGGAGTCCGACTCGTCGTCGCCGGAGGTGTCCGCACCCTTCTTCTTCTGCGACCGGCCCGAACCGGACGTCTCGGAGTCGGTCGTACCGTCCGAACCGTCCGCCTGCGAGGAGTCGTCGGAGTCGTTCGAGGAACCGTCGCCGTCGGCCTGGTCGCCACGACCGCGGCCACGTCCCCGACGGCCGCGACGACGGCGTCGACCACCGCCGGACCCGGAGTCGTCGTCCGAGTCGTTCGAATCCGCGTCGGACTGCTTGCTGTCGCCACCCGCCGAGTCACCGGCGTCGGTGGACTTGTCGGCGTCGGTGGACTTGTGGGGGCCCGAGTACTGGTCGGTGTCGGTCGAGGCGGACCCACCCTCGCCGGCAGGTGCGGCGGCCGGGGTGCTCTCGTCGGTCGTGGACGCGACCTCGGAGCGGTCGGCGGCCGGACGACGACGACGGGTGCGGCGCACCTCGTCGGGATCCGGCGGCGGGAGGAACAGAGGCGACGTCCCGGCCTCGGTGGCCGACGTCGGGGACACCGCCTCCTCGGCCGGCGCGGCGGAGAAGAGCGTGCCGGACCCGACGGGGGCGTCGGTCTCCTCGGTGGCCGCAGCGTCTGCGGCGGGCTGCTCGCCGGCACCGTCGGCCGCATCACCCGACGACGTTGTCGTCTCGTGCGCGTCACGGACCGCGATCGCCGCACTGCGGTCGATGCTGGACTGCGGGCTGCGTGCACTGATGCCCAGCTCGGCGAGGTGCGCGAGCACCTCGCGGCTGGTCAGCCCGATCATGCGTGCGAGGGCGTGCACCCTCATCTTGTGCGGGAAATCCTGCGCCGGGGATGCGTCGTTGCGATCGTCCGGCGTGCCTGTGTCGGCCACGTGTTCTCCTCGACCCTCGGGCGCATCGGTGGACGCGGCCGCACGAGGGTTCTGCTGTGTGTCGGGGGCCGTCTGAGGCTCCCGAGTTTGTATGGTCTCGCGTCGCCGGCGACCGGTGGTTCCCGATCAGCCGTCCGACACCTGGTGGCGTCGGACCCGACCGGCGGTCCCTGGATCCGGCCGCCTGTCGCACCGACGGGTGCGAGCGGCGGGAGCCGCGGAGGCCGGAGGGATCGCGGTGAACTGGTCCGATCACCGTGACCGTCGACGGTGTGTTGTCGACGACACAGCGAGTATCCCACACGCGTCACGCAGACCCGCGCACGCCTCGCGACGAGACGGCCCGCCGGGACGGTGTCCGGGCGGGCCGTGGGAGGTCGGGGGGACGGGTCAGGTCAGGTTCGGGAACCACAGCGCGATCTCGCGCTGCGCGGACTCCGGCGAGTCCGACCCGTGGACGAGGTTGTTCTGCGTCTCCAGGGCGAGGTCGGCACGGATGCTGCCGGGGACGGCCTTCTCGACGGGATCGGTGCCGCCGGCGAGTTGCCGGAAGGCCGCGATCGCCCGAGGGCCCTCGAGGACCGCGGCGACGAGCGGTCCGGAGGTGATGAACTCCAGGAGGGACCCGAAGAAGGGCTTGTCCTCGTGCTCGGCGTAGTGGCCGCGCGCCACCTCGTCGGTCGCGGTGCGCAGGTCGAGCGCGACGATGCGCAGACCTTTGCGCTCGATACGGGCGACGATGTCGCCGATGAGTCCGCGGGCGACGCCGTCGGGCTTGATGAGAACCAGGGTGCGTTCGGTCACGGCGACACCCTAGCGTCAGTCGCAGAACTCCCCGGCGACGGGGAAGAACCCGTAGTTGAACAGGTTCCCGTCCTTCGCTCGCGGGTCGACGACGACCTGGACGCACCCGCCCGGAGAGGTCAACGCCGCGTCGACGGTGGCGTCGAACCGTGCCGCCAGGGCGAGGTTCGCGGCACGGTACTGCTCGGGCACCGGGATGTCGGCGACGAACCGTGCCAGGTCGAGGGAGTCCGCGCGGACCGTCAGGTCGTGGGTCGCGGTGTACGAGTACTCCTGCGGCGAGACGGGGACCGGCGGGCCCGGCGGGACGGTGACCACCGATTCGACCGTGGCCGCGTCCGGCGTGTCCGCACCCGCCGTCCCGACACCGAGGCCGGTGGCCAGGGTCGCGGCCACCGCGGCGGCGACTCCGGCCGTGCGGACGAGGGCGGGGGTCATACGCGCCGACTGCATGGGGTGGTGTGTCCTCTCGGTGGATCGACGACCCCACGCCGGGCATGTGCGGGGGTTGCCCGTGATGGTGTCAGGCGGACGCGACGCCGTCACCCGCACACCGTGCCCGCGCAGGTCACGAATCGGACACGTCTGCGGGCGGGCCGCCCTCGTCGAGGGGTACCTGTCCCGGGAGTCGCCCCTGGGCCATCCGGCGGGCGACGTCGCGGCGGATGTAGGCGATGTAGATCCACACCAGGCCGAACACCACGCCCACGGCACCGATGGACCAGTGGAAGACGACCCCGGCGATGAGCACGACCTGCAGGAGCAGGTCGTAGTACAGCGCCCACCGACGTCCCTGCAGTCCGGAACCGAGGATCATCGCGACCGTCACGACGACCAGGAACGTCGTCGACGCGGCCGTGAGCCCCCCGCCGACCTTCGCCACGATCGGCAGCGCCAGCAGCACCACGATCGCCTCGAGGATCAGCGTCCCGGCCATCACGCCCCGCAGGCCGCGCCACGGGTCGGTCGCCGGCGGCGAGAAGCGCGGTGCGCCCTGGTCGCTCATGCGGGCACCTTGCCGAACAGGGTGCGGGCCGCACCGGCGGTCACGACCGACCCGGTGATGACCACACCCACCCCCGACAGGCCGGCGTCGGAGTCGTCGTCGACCTCCTCCGCCGCGATGACGGCCGCCTCGACCGCGTCGGGGAGGAACTCGCGGACCTGCACCCGGTCCTCGCCGAACACCGTCGTCGCCAGGTCGCCGAGTGTGTCCGCGTCGAGCGCCCTCGGCGAACCGTTGGTGGTCACGATGATCTCGTCGAGCACGGCTTCGAGGGCGGTCAGCACCCCGAGGACGTCCTTGTCGCCCATCACCCCCACGACACCGACGAGCCGGCGGAAGTCGAACTCCTCGGTGAGCCCGCGTGCGAGCGCCGCGGCGCCGTGCGGGTTGTGGGCGGCGTCGAGGAACACCGACGGGGCACTGCGGACACGTTCGAGTCGCCCGGGGACGGTCACCGCGGCGAATCCCGCTCGCACGGCATCGATGTCGAGCCGGCGTTCTGCGCCGGCGCCGAAGAACGCCTCCACCGCCGCCAGCGCGATGACCGCGTTCGACGCCTGGTGTGCGCCGTGCAGCGGCAGGAAGATCTCGTCGTAGACGCCGCCGAGACCCTGCAGGACCACCATCTGGCCGCCGACGGCCGTCCGGCGCTCCACCACGCGGAACTCCGAGTCCTGCCGGGCGACCACGACGTCGGTCTCGGCCACCCGGGCCATCAGGACCGACGCCGCCTCCGGCTCCTGGACGGCGAGGACCGCGACCGGGTCGACGGGGACGATGTCGTCCACGGCCGGCTTGATGATCCCGGCCTTCTCCCCCGCGATGGCCGTCAGCGTGTCACCGAGGTAGTCGGCGTGGTCCATGGCGATCGGGGTGACGACGGCGACGGACGGCTCGATGACGTTGGTCGCGTCCCAGGTGCCGCCCAGTCCGGTCTCGACCACAGCGACATCGACCGGCGCCTCGGCGAACACGGCGTAGGCCATCGCGGTCAGCACCTCGAACTTGCTCATCCGCGGGCCGCCGGCGGCGACCGAGGAGTCGTCGACCATCGTCACGTAGGGCTCGAGGTCGCGGAAGGCGTCGACGTACTGCCGCGGCGTGATCGGCACCCCGTCGACGGCGATGCGTTCGGTCGCGAGCTGCAGGTGCGGGCTCGTGATGCGACCGGTCCGTCGGTGCAACGCGGTCAGCAGCGCGTCGATCATGCGGGTGACCGACGTCTTGCCGTTGGTGCCCGCGATGTGGATCGACGCATATCCCCGCTGCGGCGACCCCAGCAGGTCCATGAGCGCCGAGATGCGACTCAGCGACGGCTCGATCTTCGTCTCCGGCCACCGACCGTCGAGCTCGTTCTCGACCTCGGCGAACTCGGCGAGGTCCTCGGCGGTGGGCTCCCCCGACGGATCGCTCACGAGTCGCCCAGGTCGTCGAGGGCGCGCGTCAACCGCTCGATCTCGGCGAGTGCGATCGCGTTGCGCTCACGGATCCGCGCCACGACGTGATCGGGCGCCTTGCCGAGGAACTGCTCGTTGTCGAGCTTCCCGCGCGTCTGGTCACGCTCCTTCTCCGCGGCGGCGAGATCCTTGGCGAGACGTCGTCTCTCGGCGTCCTTGTCCACCGCGCCCGAGGTGTCGACGGCGACGCGGACGGTCCCCGCGCCGGCCCGGACCTCGACGGTGGCCGTCGCGGTGAAGTCGTCATCCGCGGGGTCGAGCCGCGCGAGGGTGTCGACATAGGGCCGCAGCGCGGCGATCCCGGCGTCGTCGAGCCCGCTGATCTGCGCGGGCACGCGCTTGCCGGGCGGGAGACCCTGGTCGCTGCGGAAGCGGCGGATCTCGGTCACCAGGTGCTGGACCGCCGAGATCCGTTCGGTGGCAGCGGAGTCCACGTCGTCGCGGACGCCGCTCGCCTCGGGCCATGCGGCGAGGGTCACCGTCTCACCGCCGGTGAGCGCGGTCCACAGCACCTCGGTGACGAACGGCATCACCGGGTGCAGCGCGCGCAGCAGCGAGTCGAGGACGTGTCCGAGCACCAGCGCCGTCGTGTCCGCCGCGGCGCCGGACACCTGCACCTTCGACAGCTCGAGGTACCAGTCGCAGAACTCGTCCCACGCGAAGTGGTAGAGCGCCTCGCATGCCCGGGAGAACTCGTAGGTCTCCAGGCCCGCGTCCGCCTCGGCGAGCACCTCGTCGAGGCGGCGCAGGATCCACCGATCGGCGTCGGTGAGGTCGGCGTCGGCCGGGATCTCGCCGACCCGAGCACCGTTCATCAGCGCGAAACGGGTCGCGTTGAACAACTTGGTGGCGAAGTTGCGACTGTCCTGGGCGTTGGTCTCCCCCACCGACAGGTCCGCGCCCGGGCGGGCACCGCGGGCGAGGGTGAAGCGCAGCGCATCCGCGCCGAAGCGGTCGACCCAGTCGAGCGGGTCGATGCCGTTGCCCTTCGACTTCGACATCTTCCGCCCGTGCTCGTCGCGGACGAGCCCGTGCAGGAACAGATGTCGGAACGGAACCGGCGCGTCGAAATCCAACGACCTGCCGACGTAGGTGCCGAACATCATCATCCGGGCCACCCAGAAGAACAGGATGTCGTATCCGGTGACCAGGACGCTGGTCGGATAGAACGTCCGCAGATCGGTGGTGTCGTCGGGCCATCCGAGCGTGGAGAACGGCCACAGGCCCGAGGAGAACCACGTGTCGAGCACATCGGGGTCCTGCTCGTACCCCGCGGGCGGCTGCTCGTCGGGTCCGACGCAGACCACGTCCCCGTCGGGGCCGTACCAGATGGGGATGCGGTGGCCCCACCACAGCTGGCGCGAGATGCACCAGTCGTGCATGTCGTCGACCCAGGCGAACCAGCGCGACTCCATCGACGACGGGTGGATCTGCGTCGACCCGTCACGGACGGCGTCCCCGGCTGCGGCGGCCAACGACTCCACCCGCACCCACCACTGCATGCTCAACCGCGGCTCGATCGGCTCGCCGCTGCGCTCGGAGTGTCCGACGCTGTGGACGTACGGGCGGATCTCCGTCACGATCCGGCCCTCCGCGGCGAGCGCCTCGCGCACCGCGACCCGCGCCTCGAACCGGTCGAGACCGTCGAAACGCGTTCCGGTGTCGGCGATCCGGCCGGTCGCGTCCATGATCGTCGGCATCGGCAGCCCGTGGCGCTGGCCGATCGCGAAGTCGTTCGGGTCGTGCGCGGGGGTGATCTTCACCGCGCCGGTGCCGAACTCCGGATCGACGTGGTCGTCGGCGACGACCGGCACGGCCCGGTCGAGGAACGGGTGCGGCAGCTCGGTGCCGACGAGGTGGCCGTAGCGCTCGTCGTCCGGGTGGACCGCGATGGCGGTGTCGCCGAGCATCGTCTCCAGACGCGTGGTCGCGACCACGATGTGCGGCTGCGCGTCGTCGGTGGAGCCGTAGCGGAAGCTGACCAGCTCGCCCTCGACGTCGCTGTAGGACACCTCGATGTCACTGATCGCGGTCTGCAGGACCGGCGACCAGTTGACCAGCCGTTCGGCCCGGTAGATGAGGCCGTCGTCGTACATCCGCTTGAACACGGTGTGCACGGCGCGCGACAGACCCTCGTCCATCGTGAAGCGTTCCCGCGACCAGTCGACACCGTCGCCGAGGCGACGCATCTGCCCGCCGATGTCGCCGCTGATCTCCTCCTTGGCCTCCCACACCCGGGCCAGGAAGCGCTCACGGCCGAGCGTGTGGCGGTCGGTGCCCTCGGCGGCCAGTCGCTTCTCGACCATCGCCTGCATCGCGA
Organism: Williamsia sp. SKLECPSW1; assembly: GCF_054332755.1. Classification (NCBI taxonomy): domain Bacteria; kingdom Bacillati; phylum Actinomycetota; class Actinomycetes; order Mycobacteriales; family Nocardiaceae; genus Williamsia; species Williamsia sp. SKLECPSW1. Next base: position 672,102 of record NZ_JBTGLI010000002.1, read on the forward strand.
TCGCGGCGTGGTCCATGCCCGGCAGCCACAGCACCTCGTAGCCCTGCATGCGGCGGCGGCGGCTCAGCGCGTCCATCAGCACGTGCTCGAACGCGTGCCCCATGTGCAGGGAGCCGTTGACGTTCGGCGGTGGGATGACGATCGAGAACGGCGGCTTGCCGCTGTCGGGGTCGGCGGTGAACGCGCCGCTGTCGACCCAGCTCTGGTAGATCCGCGCCTCATGGGCACCGGGCTCCCAGGTCGCGGGCAGAGCGGGGCCGTCGGGGGTGTTTCCAGCGGTCTCGGGGGGCGAACTCACCGTTCGAGTCTAGGGAATGGCGATCTTGTCCCTGCGCAGCCGGTGCACGTCCTCGGGTGCGTTGACGTTCGTCAGCCAGGTGGGGTCGCTGACGCTGACCCGGTGGACGACCATCTCGTCGAGCGCGGCGAGGAGACGACGCTCCCCGGCGGCCACGAGTTCGGTGAGACGCCCGGCACACGAGGACCGGTAGATCGCAGCCAACGGATGTTGCCGCTGGGCGTCCACCGCGATCACCGCGTCGTCGTCGGCACCGAGACCGGCGACGAGTTCGTCGACCAGATCCGCACGCAGCAGGGGCATGTCGGTCGCGCACACGAACGCGACCCGCACATCGTGCGCGGCGGCGTCGGTGAGTCCCGCGGCGAGCGCACCCAACGGACCGGTCCCGGGGTGCTCGTCGGTCACCCAGCGCAGCCCGCCCTCGGCGGCGAAGGCGGTGTACGCGGCCGAGTCCGCCGACGCGACGACCGTGATCGGATCATATCGTCGTCGCAGTTCCGTCACGATGCGCGTGAGCATCGGCTGTCCGCCCAGGTCGAGCGCGGCCTTGTCCTCCCCCATCCGGCGCGAGGCGCCTCCCGCGAGCACGATCCCGGCCAATGGTTGCGACATCGGTCGAGTATCGCGTGACGGGGCCTGCGCGCGGGGCCACTATGGGGAACATGACGACAACCGGTTCCCGACAGGACATCCCCGGGGACGGCACCCACACCACCACCCCACCCCGGTCGGCGTCCCCGCAGACCGATGTGCGCGAGCCAGAGACGACTGCGGTCCAGGCACCCAAGACCTACGCGGCCGGTATCCCCGCCGTGGCGGTGTCCATGCAGCGGGGGCTCACCCAGATGGGCCCGTTCCGGACGGCGAAGACGTTCCTGGAGCTCAACCAGCGTCACGGTTTCGACTGCCCGGGATGCGCCTGGCCGGAGAAGCCCGGCGGTCGCAAACCCGCCGAGTTCTGCGAGAACGGCGCCAAGGCGGTCGCCGAGGAGGCGACGAGGCGCACGGTCACCCCCGAGTTCTTCGCCGCCCACCCGGTCGAGGTGCTGCGCGAGCACAGCGAGTACTGGCTCTCGCAGCAGGGCCGCATCACCCACCCGATGATCCTGCGCCGGGATGCGACGCACTACGAGCCCATCGACTGGGACTCGGCCTACCGGGTGATCGCCGACGAACTCGCCGGACTCGACGATCCCGATCGCGCCGTGTTCTACACCTCCGGCCGCACCAGCAACGAGGCCGCGTTCGTCTACCAGCTGTTCGCGCGCTCGATGGGGACCAACAACCTGCCGGACTGTTCCAACATGTGCCACGAGTCGTCCGGCGCCGCGTTGTCGACGACGATCGGCATCGGCAAGGGGTCGGTCACGGTCCTCGACATCGAGAACGCCGACCTCATCGTCGTCGCCGGCCAGAACCCCGGGACGAACCACCCACGGATGCTGTCGATCCTCGGTGACGCCAAGCGCAACGGCGCCACCATCGTGGCGGTGAACCCGATGCCCGAGGCCGGGCTCATGCGGTTCCGCGACCCCCAGCGGGTCGGCGACATCCTCTCCGACGGCACCGACATCGCCGACGAGTTCCTCCAGGTGCGCCTCGGCGGGGACATGGCCCTGTTCCGGGGTCTCGCCGCATTGTTGCTCCGCGACGAGAAGCGCTCTCCGGGAACGGTGTTCGACCACGATTTCCTCGCCGAGCACTGTGACGGGGTCGACGACTACCTCGCCGCCGTCGCCGACACCGACCTCGACGAGGTCCTCGAGGCCACCGGTCTGACGATGGAGCAACTCGAGACCTTCGCCCGGCTGTGGGAACGGTCGGAGCGCACCATCGTCTGCTGGGCGATGGGGCTCACGCAGCACAAGCACGCGGTGGCGACCATCGAGGAGGTCTCGAACACGCTTCTGCTGCGCGGGATGATCGGCAAGCCCGGAGCCGGTGTGTGTCCGGTGCGCGGTCACTCGAACGTGCAGGGCGATCGGACGATGGGCATCTGGGAACAGATGCCGGAACCGTTCCTGTCCGCACTCGACGCCGAGATGGGCATCACCAGCCCCCGCGACCACGGCTGGGACACCGTCGACGCGATCCGGGCGATGCGGGACGGCAAGGTCGACGTCTTCATGTCGATGGGCGGCAACTTCCTCTCCGCCACACCGGACACCGAGGCCACACGGGCGGCGCTGTCGAGGTGTCGTCTCACGGTGCACGTGAGCACGAAGCTCAACGCCTCACACCTCAACGACGGGACCACCCACGTGATCCTGCCGACACTGGGTCGCACCGACCGCGACGTACGGGGCGGGAAGCGGCAACAGGTCTCGGTCGAGGACTCGATGGGATCGGTGCACCTGTCCCGCGGCTCGCTGCGGCCGTCGAGCGATCAGATGCGCAGCGAGGTGGGGATCGTGTGCGAGCTCGCCGAGGTGATGCTGGGCCGCGACCATCCCGTCGACTGGCTCGGCCTCGCCGACGACTACGACCGCATCCGCGATCACGTGTCGAGGATCGTCCCCGGTTGCGAGGACTTCAACGCCCGTGTGCGGCAACCGGACGGCTTCCTGCTCCCCCACCCTCCGCGGGACGCGCGGGAGTTCCCCACAGAATCGGGCCGCGCCCAGGTGACGACGAACGAGTTGGTGTGGCTGCCGACCCCGGACGGCCGCCTCATCGTGCAGACCCTGCGCAGCCACGACCAGTACAACACCACCATCTACGGCCACGACGACCGCTACCGCGGCATCTCGGGCAACCGACGCGTGGTGATGGTCAACCCCGACGACATCGCGCAGATGGGACTGACTGCGGGACAACGTGTATCGATCGTCTCCGAGTTCGAGACCGACACCGGGGTCGAGGAGCGTCGAGTCGACGACTTCACCGTCGTCGCGTACCCGACCCCGCCGGGCAACGCCGCGGCCTACTACCCGGAGACCAATCCCCTCGTGCCGCTCGACTTCGTGGCCGCGAAGTCGAACACCCCTGTGTCGAAGGGGATCACGATCCGGCTGGTCGCAGCCTGATGGGGCGCGTCACCGCGCGCACGCGGGTCCGTCGTATCCGGCCGACCGGTGAGGTGACCCGTGCGGACACACTCGCCGTCGAGGAGCCGCTCGAGATGCGGGTCGCCGGGACGCCGTTGACGGTGACGATGCGGACGCCGGGTTCCGACGTCGACCTCGTCCACGGATTCCTGCTCGCCGAGGGCCTGATCGACGGCGCCGACGACATCGCCTCGGTGCGCTACTGCGACGGTGTCGACGAGCAGGGGCGCAACACCTACAACGTCCTCGACATCGCCACCACCACACCGCGTCCGATGACACCGCGGTCGTTCGCGACGACATCGGCGTGCGGTGTGTGCGGGACCGGCGAGATCGACCGCATCCGTACCGCGACCCCCTGGGATCTACGGACCGACGACGTCCACGTGACCACCGACGTCCTCGCGACGCTGCCCGACTCGCTGCGGGCTGCGCAGGCGACGTTCGCCACCACCGGCGGCATCCACGGGGCGGCGCTGTTCCGCACCGACGGCACGCTCCTGGTCGCCCGCGAGGACGTCGGCCGCCACAACGCCGTCGACAAGGTCGTCGGCTGGGCCGTCCGCGAACGCATGCTCCCACTGCGTGAGACCGTGCTGATGGTGTCCAGCCGGGTGTCGTTCGAACTGGTACAGAAGGCGGCGATGGCCGGCGTCCCGATCCTCGCAGCGGTCTCCGCCCCGTCGTCGCTGGCGGTGTCGCTCGGCGAGGACCTAGGGATGACCGTGGTCGGCTTCTTGCGCGGCGAGTCGATGAACGTCTACGCCGGCGGCCACCGAGTCGTGTGATCCGGCGTCACCGGGTCGGCCGGCGCGGCGAGGAGTTCCGGCAACTCCGCCCGCGCGTCCAGGACGTGTTCGGCGAGGAACGCCAGGACGGTCTCGTTCCAGATGATCGCGTTGGTCGGCGCCAGCACCCAGTGATGCTCGTCGGGGAAGTACAGGAACCGGTGGACCGTCGTCCCGTCGGGGTGTGCGGGACATCCCGACGATCGGAGCAGGTCCGTCCACAGACGCTGGGACTCCCCCACCGGGACGCGGAAATCCCTGTCGCCGTGGGTCACCAGCATCGGCGTGACGATGTTCGCGACGTAGTGGTGCGGCGAGTTCTCCCGTGCCATCGCCGGCGTCATCTCCTGCCGCCAGAGGTACGGGGTGTCGGTGGTGGCACAGAACTGGTCGAGCGCCCACAGGCCCGCGTGGGAGACGATCGCCCGGAACCGATCGGTGTGCCCGGCCATCCAGTTCGCCATGTATCCGCCGAACGACCCACCCGACATCGCGACCCGCGTGTCGTCGACACGGTCGTCTGCGACGACGACATCGGTGATCGCCATCAGGTCGGTGAACGGTTCGACACCCCATCGTCCCCACCCGCGGTCGACGAATGCGTGCCCGTACCCGGTCGAGAGCGCCGGGTCCGGTAGCAGCACCGCGTACCCGCGAGCTGCGTACACCCAGGGGTTCCACCGCCACGACCACGCGTTCCACGACGAGACCGGGCCCCCGTGCACCCAGAGCAACAGCGGCACAGGGTGATCCGGGCCGGCATCATCGGGCAGCACGAGGGATGCGCGGATCTGCGTGCCGTCCTGGACCGTGGCCCGCACGGTCTCGACCGTGCCCGGCACACGAGGCAGCTCGACCGGGTTCGGGGGCACGACGACGTCGCCGTCACCGATCGACACGACCACCACATGCGGCGGTGCGTCGATCGCCGAGCGCAGTGCGACGATCCGCAGGCCGTCGGGATGCGCGGCGTGGTGCGAGTACGCATAGCGGTCGTCGGTGATGATCCGGACGTTCGGGAGGCTCTCGTCGTCCGGGTCGCTCACCTCCACCAGCGGCGCACGACCCTCGTCGTCGGCCACGACGATCACGCGCGCACCGTCCGGAGTCCACACCGGGGCGCCCGGGAAACGATCCCAGCCGGCCGCCCACTCGCGGACGGCACCGGAGGCGAGATCGAGGACGTGCAGCGTCACGTCGGGAGCTCGCGTACACGTCGCGGTCGACGTCCGACAGAAGGCGAGCCTGCACCCGTCGGGCGAGATCGCCGGTGCAGTCAGGTCGGCAGCGTCGTCGTCGACGATGATCTCGACCGTGCCGGTGTCGAGATCGACGCGGGCGAGCACACTCCGGAGTGCGGCCTCGGGAGTGCGCAGCGTCCACGTCGTGACCGCCGTCGTCCCGTCGGGACTCACCGAGACCCCCGCCTCGCGCAGGGCCGCACCCGGGGGGCCGTGCACGGCGCGGACATCTCCGGTCGAGACGTCGAGGAGCCACGGAGCGCCGGGGCCGAGGTCGTGGTCCCAGTGCCGCACGACCGGCGAGTCGTGGAGGATCGCGCCGACCCCGGCGTCCCGTCGCCGCGATCGGAGATCGGCGTCGGCGTCGGGATCCGGACCGAGCACGTCTGCCAAGGCGAGGACGCGTCTCGTCTCGTGGGCCTCGATCAGCCGGTGGAACCCGCCGGGGCGGGTGCAGACGCGCTCGGCGTCGCCGACTGCGGGCATCCGCCAGAGTTCGGTCGCGGCGTCCGTCCCCGGTGACGGACGCCTCGATGAACCCGACAGCCCCGACTGCAGGAACCACAGGGTGCCGTCGCGGTCGTGGACAGGGCTCGGCACCGATCGGTCGCCGGGTGTGAGTCTCGTCGCCGGGCGACGGGCCTCCGGGTCGACGTCCCAGAGGGCGACGACGTACCGCGCGCGATCGTCGTCGGGCTCGGCCACCGCGATCACGGCGCGGGAGCCGTCGGGCGCGAGGGAGAGTCCGTCGAGTCGAGGCGCGTCGACGTACGCCCTCAGATCATGGAACACGATGCCGGACCTTCCGCGACGTCGTTCTCGACGAGCATCGCGGTGGGGTGATCGATCAGGCCGTCTTGTCGCGACGCTCGTCGCGACGCGGCTTGCGCGGGACGATCGTCGGAAGGACGTTGTCGCGCACGGTCTCTCCGGTGACGACGACCTTGGCGACGTCGTCACGACTGGGGATGTCGTACATGACCGGGAGGAGGACCTCCTCCATGATGGCGCGCAGACCGCGGGCACCGGTGCCGCGATGGATGGCCTGGTCGGCGACGGCCTCGAGGGCGTCGCCGGTGAACTCCAGTTCCACCCCGTCCATCTCGAACAGGCGCACGTACTGCTTCACCAGCGCGTTCTTCGGCGTCGACAGGATCGACACGAGCGATTCCTTGTCGAGGTTGGTCACCGACGCGACGACGGGCAGACGACCGATGAACTCCGGGATGAGCCCGAACTTGATGAGGTCTTCCGGCATGACCTCGGCGAAGTGGTCGACGACCTCGTCGTCGTTCTTCTTCGCGACCTCGGTGCCGAAACCGATACCGCGCTTGCCGATCCGGTCGGACACGATGCGCTCGAGTCCGGCGAACGCACCCGCGACGATGAACAGCACGTTGGTGGTGTCGATCTGGATGAACTCCTGGTGGGGGTGCTTGCGTCCACCCTGCGGCGGGACCGACGCCTGCGTGCCCTCGAGGATCTTCAGCAGGGCCTGCTGCACACCTTCACCGCTGACGTCGCGTGTGATCGACGGGTTCTCGCTCTTGCGAGCGATCTTGTCGACCTCGTCGATGTAGATGATGCCGGTCTCCGCGCGCTTGACGTCGTAGTCGGCGGCCTGGATCAACTTCAGGAGGATGTTCTCGACGTCCTCGCCGACGTACCCGGCCTCGGTCAGCGCGGTGGCGTCGGCGATGGCGAACGGGACGTTGAGCATCTTGGCCAGGGTCTGGGCGAGGTAGGTCTTGCCGCAGCCGGTCGGACCGAGCATGAGGATGTTCGACTTCGCCAGTTCGACGGCCTCGCCGCCGCGCACGTCCTTGCGGTCCCCCGCCTGGATGCGCTTGTAGTGGTTGTAGACCGCGACCGCGAGGGTGCGCTTGGCGGTGTCCTGCCCGATGACGTAGTTCTCGAGGAAGTCGCGGATCTCCGACGGCTTGGGCAGCTCGTCGAGCTTGACCTCGCTCGACTCGGCGAGTTCTTCCTCGATGATCTCGTTGCACAGGTCGATGCACTCGTCGCAGATGTACACGCCGGGTCCCGCGATGAGCTTCTTGACCTGCTTCTGGCTCTTGCCACAGAAGGAGCACTTCAGCAGGTCGCCGCCGTCACCGATTCGCGCCATCGTGTGCTGTACCTCTTCCTCGTGCACTGTCGTGAGGGGCCTCGCGACAGGCGGACCGACCCGGAGATCAGTATCCCTGACCGTACCCGTGGGCCGTCCGAACTTCGACCGATAACCACGATGCCGGACGCCTCGTGTCCGGCTCTGCGGCCGGCCGTCGGCGTGGCGCCGACGACCCGCCCCTGTGATGTCACGACCTGCTGTCGGGCTTCCCGGCCCGGACGTACAGGATCGCCCCTGCCCGACGTCGCCCGGCGCATCCGCTGCGTCCGGGCGTGTCGGACCTCAGCTCGTGCGAGCCGACTTCTTGCGGTACTCGAACACCTCGTCGATGATCCCGTACTCCTTGGCCTGGGCCGCGGTGAGGATGTTGTCGCGATCGGTGTCACGACGGATCTTCTCGGAGTCCTGGCCGGTGTGGCCGGCGAGGATCTCGTCGAGACGACGCCGGATGCGCTCGATCTCGGCGGCCTGGATCTCGAGGTCGGAGACCTGACCCTGGTATGCACCGCCCGTGCGCGGCTGGTGGATCAGGACGGTCGCGTTCGGCAGCGCGGCCCGCTTGCCCGGCGTGCCACCCGCGAGCAGGATCGCCGCGGCGGACGCGGCCTCACCGAGGCAGACGGTGGCGATGTCGCAGTGGACGTACTGCATCGTGTCGTAGATGGCGAGCATCGCGGGCACGCTGCCGCCCGGCGAGTTGACGTACATGATGATGTCGCGGTCGGGATCCTGCGACTCCAGGACCAGCAGCTGGGCCATGACGTCGTTGGCGACCGTCTCGTCGATCGGCGTCCCGAGGAACACGATGCGCTCCTCGAACAGCTTCGCGTACGGGTTGTACTCGCGCATGCCGTTGGGGGTGTGCTCGATGAAGGACGGCAGGATGTACCGGCTCTGCGGACCCGCGGACGCGAGACCCGACGGGGTCTGACTGGACGAACCGAACATGGTCATGGGCTCTCTCTCTGCGAAGCTCGTGTGCCGCGACGCGGCGTGTCGGTGTGCCTGCGTGGCAGACGGTCAGGGGCGGGTGATGACGTGGTCGACGAACCCGTACTCCTTGGCCGCGTCCGCGGTGAACCACTTGTCGCGATCGGCGTCGGCCTCGATCTTCTCGAGCGGCTGACCGGTGAACTCGGCGTTGAGCCGGTTCATCTCCTTCTTGGTCTGCGCGAACTGCTCGGCCTGGATGGCGATGTCGGCCGCGGTGCCACCGATGCCGGCGGACGGCTGGTGCATCATGATCCGCGCATGCGGCAGGGCGTGACGCTTGCCCTTGGCGCCGGCGGCGAGCAGGAACTGCCCCATCGACGCCGCCATGCCCATCGCGTAGGTCGCCACGTCGCACTGCGAGAGCTGCATCGTGTCGAAGATGGCCATGCCCGCGGTGACCGATCCGCCCGGCGAGTTGATGTAGAGGTTGATGTCGCGCGTGCTGTCCTCGGCCGACAGCAGCAGGATCTGCGCGCAGAGGCGGTTGGCGATGTCGTCGTCGACCTGGGTGCCGAGGAAGATGATCCGCTCACGGAGCAGCCGCTCGAACACCGAGTCGCTGAGGTTCAGGCCCGCGACGCCGGAGCTCGCGGTGATCGGCGAACCCGTCGCGGTCAGGAGGTTCTTCGGGTCGGTCACGCTTCCTACTTTCTCCAGGACTGGTGCGTGCACCCGGCGATCGGGTCCACGGCTCAGGTGCTCCCCCGACACTAACGAATGCGGGTGGCAACCGACCCTCGGTGCCACCCGCATTCGCTGACAGCGGAGCGATGTCCGCTGTGAGGACGACTCAGTCGTCGCTGTCCGATGCCTCGTCGGTCGCCTCACCGGTGCCGAAGAACTCGGAGGTGTCGATCGTGGCACCCGTGGTGTCGGTGACGGCGACCTCGCCGACGATCCCCGCCAGCGCCTTGCTGCGACGGATGTCGGCGTAGATGGCGCCGAGCTGGTCTGCCTGCTGCAACTGCTGGATGAACTCCTGCGGCTGCATGCCGTAGCGCTGCGCCTGGAAGATGATCTGCTGGGTCAGCTCCTCCTGGCCGACGGTGGTCTCCTGCTGCTCGGCGACGGCGTCGAGGAGCAGCTGGGTCTTCACCGACGTCTCGGCGGCCGAGCGGGCCTCGGCCTCCCACTCCTCGCGGGTGGTCCCCTGCGCGGACAGGAACTCGTCGACCTTGGCGTCGTCGTGGTCGAAGGCGTGGACCACCTGGTGCATCTGACCGTCGGCCTCGGCCTCGACGACCTTCTCCGGCACCGGGATCTCGACGGCCTCGAGCAGCTTCTCCAGCACGGCGTCGCGCACGGCGGTGGCCTGCTCGGCCCGCTTGGACCGGCCGACGCGCTCGCGCAGGTCGGCACGCAGCTCGTCGACGGTGTCGAACTCGCTGGCCATCTGGGCGAACTCGTCGTCGGCCTCGGGGAGCTCGCGCTCCTTGACCGAGTTCAGGGTGACGGTCACCTCCGCTTCCTCACCGGAGTGCTCCCCGGCGACGAGCGTGGTGGTGAAGACCTTGTCCTCGCCGGCCGACATGCCCACGAGAGCCTCGTCGAGACCGTCGATGAGCTGACCCGAGCCGACCTCGTGGGACAGGCCCGTGGTCGAGGCCTCCTCGACGGGCTCGCCGTCGACCGTGGCGGACAGGTCGATCGAGACGAAGTCGCCGTCCCCGGCCGGACGCTCGACACCGGTGAGGGTGCCGAAGCGGGCGCGCAGCGCCTCGAACTGCTCGTCGACGGCAGCGTCGTCGGCCTCGACCGGCTCCACCTCGACCGAGAGCGTCGAGTAGTCGGGCAGTGTGATCTCCGGTCGGACGTCGACCTCGGCGGTGAAGGTGATCGACTTGCCGTACTCGAGTTCGGCGAGATCGATCTCCGGCTGGCCGATGGGGTTGGTCTCGGTCTCGGCGACCGCCTGCGAGTACTTCGCGGGGAGGGCGTCGTTGACGACCTGCGCCAGCACCGAGTCGCGTCCCACGCGGGCCTCGATCAGCTTGGCCGGCGCCTTGCCCGGGCGGAAGCCGGGGATGCGGATCTGCTGCGCGAGCGACTTGTACGCGCGGGCGAAATCACCCTCGAGTTCCTCGAACGGGACCTCGACGTTGAGTTTCACCCGTGTCGGGCTCAGCTGCTCGACGGTGCTCTTCACGACTGTGACTCCTTGCTGTGGGACCGGGTCTGTGGTGGGTCGTCCACCGGCCGATGTCGGGACGACGCCATCGCGGGGGCCGCGAGCGGCCCTCCTGCCGACGGCCGGGACGACTTTCCGTCGGGATGACAGGATTTGAACCTGCGACCCTCCGCTCCCAAAGCGGATGCGCTACCAAGCTGCGCCACATCCCGGTCTCGGTGACGACGCCACCGCCACTCCGCGTCGGGAGCGGTGGAGCGGGTGACGGGAATCGAACCCGCGTAGCCAGTTTGGAAGACTGGGGCTCTACCATTGAGCTACACCCGCGTGCACACCACGCCGAGCGGGATCGCCCCCGGCGTCGCGTGCCTCGGCGACTCTACCGTGCGTGCGTCGGCGGACCGAATCTGCGGTCACCTGCGCGGTGCACCGTCGGGCGGCGCAGGCCACATAGCCTCATGAGTCACATGCGCCACATCCATTGTCAGAGGTCACATGCGGGCGGGTGTCCGTCTTGGACACCCGACGTACTCATGCGACGATGACGATGCGCGGCGGGGGTCTCGCGCAGAAATCGCACACACCAGCCGCCACCGTTCATGCCCGATGGGCACCGACACCGAAGGTCAGGTCCGAACTCGTGCCGACTTCCTCGAACATCCGCCGGGGTTCCGCCCGCACCCGTATCGCCGCGGTCATCGCCGGCGCCGCGATCGCGCTCGTCGCGATCCCCGCGACCGCGGGCGCCGCACCCGTGTCGCCGGCCCCGACCATCCCCGGTCTGCCCGGCGTTCCCGCACCCGACTTCCTGCGGCCCTTCCTGCCGCCGTCGTCCACCGCGCCCGCACCGGCTCCCGATACGGTCCCCAGCACCGAGCCCGCGCCGCCTCCGGCCGACCCGGCTCCCCCGGTCGCCACCAAGACCGGATGGGTCGCCCTCGCCGACGACGCCACCCACACGATGACCGTCTGGCACAACGGCAAGATCGCGCGCAAGGACATCCCCATCTCGATGGGCTCCAACGCGCACCCGACACCCAACGGCGTGTACTACACCAAGGAGAAGTACCGCGACATGTACATGGATTCGTCCACGTACGGCGTCCCGGTCGACTCCCCCGGCGGCTACCGCACCTATGTCGAGTACGCCATCCGGATGAGCTGGGACGGCATCTTCCTGCACGCCGCCCCGTGGTCGGTCGCCCAGCAGGGCAAGACCAACGTCAGCCACGGCTGCATCAACGTGAGCACCGAGAACGGCAAGTGGGCCTACGAGAACTTCCCCGAGGGGACGCCCATCGTGGTCCGCGGCACCGTCGGCGGCCAGTACGTGCAGGGCAGCTGACGCGACCCGCCGCGCGCGGCTGACCGGCCGCGCACACGCACCCCATCCCCCGTCGGCCATCGGCCGGCGGGGGATGTGTCATTCCGTGCCGAGGTCGTGCACCGCGCCGGAGCCCGACCCTGTCACCCGCGAGATCGCCCGCATCTTGTTGACAGCGTCGAGTGCGGCGACCTTGTACCCCTCCGCGAGGGTCGGATAGTTGAACACCGCGTCGACGAGATAGTCGACGGTGCCGCCGCACCCCATGACGGTCTGCCCGATGTGGACGAGCTCCGCGGCGTTGCTGCCGAACACGTGGACGCCCAGCAGCGACCGGTCCCCGGCGTGGACGAGCAGTTTGAGCATGCCGTACGAGTCGCCCATGATCGCCCCGCGTGCGAGCTCGCGGTAGCGCGCGACGCCCACCTCGAACGGCACCATGTCCGCGGTCAGTTCGTCCTCGGTCCGTCCCACGTAGGACACCTCGGGGATCGAGTAGATGCCGATGGGCTGGATGGAGGTGCCGTTCCCGACGGGCTCGCCGAACGCGTGGTACGCCGCACGACGACCCTGCTCCATCGAGGTCGCGGCCAGGGCCGGGAACCCGATGACGTCGCCGACGGCGTAGATGTGGTCGACCGACGTGCGGTAGTGCTCGTCGACGGCGAGGCGACCGCGGGGATCGGACTCCAGACCCGCTGCGGCGACGTCCAACTCGTCGGTGACACCCTGTCGGCCCGCCGAGTACAGAACGGTGTCGGCGGGGATCTTCTTGCCGGACTCCAGGATCGTCACCGTGCCGCCGCTGTGCTTCTCGACGGTCTGCACCGACTCGGAGAAGCGGAAGGTGACGCCGCGCTCGCGCAGCTGATACTGCAGGGCCTCGATGATCTCGCGGTCGCAGAAGTCGAGCATGGTGTGCCGCTTCTCCACCACCGTCACCTTGGTTCCGAGTGCGGCGAACATCGACGCGTACTCGATGCCGATGACACCGGCGCCCACGACCACCATCGACTGCGGCACATGATCCATCCCCAGGATCTGGTCCGAGTCGACGATCGTCGCCCCGTCGAAGTCGACCGTCGAGGGGCGAGCGGGACGCGTGCCGACGGCGATCACGACGTGGTCGGCGCTCACCGTCCTCAGGTCGCCGTCGGGACCCTGGATCGCGATCTGGTGGTCGTCGACGAAGGAGGCGTTGCCGATCATCAGCGCGACGCGATTGCGCGCCAACTGACTCTGGACGACGTCGATCTCGCGACCGATCACGTGGTGCGTGCGCGCCGACAGATCGGACACGGTGATGTCGGACTTGAGGCGGTAGGACTGCCCGTAGAGCTCGCGCTGGTTGAGGCCGGTGAGGTACATGACCGCCTCACGCATGGTCTTCGACGGCACCGTCCCCGTGTTGGTGCAGACGCCGCCGACCATGTCGCGCCGCTCCACGACGGCGGCACGCTTGCCCAGCTTGGCGGCCGCGATGGCCGCCTTCTGACCCGCCGGGCCGGATCCGATGACCACGAGGTCGAAATGGTCCACGCGCACGCTCCGCTGCTCGGTGGGGACGTTCGCCGCCGTGCGGCGGCTCAGCCAGTGTCGCCCAGACCCGTTCGCGGCGCGCGTCGAGACGACGACACCGACGTGAACGCCCTGGGAGCCGCGGTCTCGACGGGACCGAGATGCACCGTCGCGACGACCTGCAGCCACGCGGCGAGCGCGGCGCATCCGGTGAGTGCGGCCTGGTCCCGGCTGCGATCGGTCGCGTAGGCGACATGGCGCCCGCCGACGGGGTTGCGCACGGTGAACGGTCCGATGCGCAACGAACACGGCAGATATCCGCGGGCCTCGTGCGCCGCCACCGCCAACCGGGTGATGTCGCGACGCCACTGCGACGGTCGGATCGACGTCGCGCGGGCGTTCTGCATGGCCCCGGTGCGCACGGCACGCAGCATCTGTCGCACCCAGACCCGCGGGGTGGCCACCGTCAGACCGCGGGTGAGGTCGGCGACATCGCGGATCAGCGAGTCGGGGCTGGCGTTGCAGATGACGTCGTCGCGGTCGCCGATCCACATGGTGGGCACCGCGGGCAACGGACGTCCCGGCCCGGCCACGCCGTGTCCGTCGCATCCCCGCACACACCCGGCGGGTTGGTGCGGATCGGCCACGAGGCCGATCGCGGCCGGCGGCCGGACAGCGTTGTCGCCGAGAGCTTCCCGGATCACGACACACCCCTGGGAGTAGCCGATGGTCGCGTACGGTCCGTCGATGGCGGCGATCGTCGCGCGGAGGGCCCGGACGCCCTCGGCGACGCTGTCGACGAAGCTCGGACCGTCACGCACCGGCACCGGGCCGTAGCTGGCGGGGTAGCCGACCCACCGCGGATCGAAACGGGTGTCGAGGTCGTCGACCACGCAGCGCAGCAGACCGCGCACGGGCGTCGGCGGGTCGGCGGTGGTCGCCTCCCCGGTCCCACCCACGACGAGCAGCGTCATCGTCTCCATGACGTCCATGGTGCTCGTGCTTCTTGTGGAAAGCCCAAGAACACGGTGACGATCGGGTGTGTCGACGGCCGGGGCGGGTCAGTCCGGCTGACAGGTGGGGCACCAGAAGAGGTTGCGGCCCTCCATCACCTCGCCGAGCACCGTCGTCCCGCAGATCCGGCACGGTTCGCCGCGGCGGCGGTAGACGTAGCTGCGCGGCCGGCCTCGGCGTCCCGGGGTGCCGTGGTCGTCCTGGGGTCGGACCGTGACGATCTTCCCCTTGCGGACGCCGACGGCCATCAGGTCGACGATGTCGTCCCACATGTCCCGCCACACCGCCTCGTCGACGAGGGTGCCCTGTCGCAGGGGGTGCACACCCGCACGGAAGAGCACCTCGGCGCGGTAGACGTTGCCGACACCGGCGATCACCTTCTGGTCCATCAGCATCGCGCCGATTGCGCGCCGCGATCTGTGGATGCGCGCGAACGCCCGCTCGGGATCGGCGTCGGATCGCAGCGGGTCCGGACCGAGACGGGCGACGAGGGCGTCGAGATCGGCCGGGGTGAAGTACTCGCACGCGGTCGGCCCGCGTAGGTCGGCTCCGCGCGTCTCGTTCTCGATCCGCATACGGACCTGGCCCACGGGTGGCGGCATCGGGGCGGGGACGTCGCTGAACGTGCCGTAGAGCCCGAGATGGATGTGCACCATGTCCCCGGAGGCGTATTCGTGGATCAGGTGCTTGCCCCACGCCTGCGCGCGGGAGAACTCCTGGCCGTCGAGACGCTCCGCCTCCGCGACGAACCGCCCCTGCGGGCTCGACACGCGCACCGGGGATCTCCTGAACCGCCGCGTGTGCAGGCGGGCGAGGCGATGGACGGTGTGCCCCTCGGGCATCGGTCCTCCTCCCCGCCCCGATCAGCTCTCGGGTACCGGCGGTGCCTCGTGGGTGGTCTCGTAGTCGGCGAGGATGTCGATCCGCCGCTGGTGTCGGGGTTCCTCCGACCACGGGGTCGCCAGGAACGCGTCGACGATGGCCAGCGCGTCCTCGGTGGAGTGCATCCGTCCACCGATCCCGATCAGCTGTGCGTTGTTGTGTTGCCGGGCCAGCTGCGCCGTCTCGACGCTCCACGCCAACGCGCACCGTGCGCCGGGGACCTTGTTCGCGGCGATCTGCTCACCGTTGCCGCTGCCGCCCAGCACGATCCCGAGGCTCCCGGGGTCGGCGACGGTACGTGCGGCGGCCGCGATGCAGAACGCCGGGTAGTCGTCCGCGGCGTCGTAGGCGTGGGCGCCGCAGTCGACGACGTCGTGGCCGTTCGTCCGCAGGTGGTCGGCGATGGTGTTCTTCAGGTCGAAGCCGGCGTGATCGGCCCCCAGGTAGACGCGCATGGCGACCAGCATGACAGGTGCCCCGCGGGTCGCGACCGCCTGGTCAGCGGCCCGCGGGACTCCCCCGGGTGTCAGTCGAACTGCGGATCCTCGTCGCGGCTGCGCTTGAGCTCGAAGAAGTGCGGGTAGTTGGCCAGCGCGACCGCGCCGTCCCACACCTTCCCCGCGTCCTCGCCCCGCGGGATCCGGGAGAGCACGGGACCGAAGAACGCGACGTCGTTGATGTGGATGGTGGGGGTGCCGACGTCGTCGCCGACCTTGTCCATGCCCTCGTGATGGCTGGCGCGGATCGTCTCGTCGAAGCGGTCGGAGTCGGCGGCCGAGGCGAGATCGGTGGGCAGTCCGGCGTCCGCCAGAGCGGCCGCGATGGCCGCGTCGAAGTCGGAGACGCCGCGGTTGTGGATCTGGGTGCCCATCGCGGTGTACAGCGGGTCGAGCACCTCGTGCCCATGCGCGTCGACCGCGGCCTGCAGGACACGGACGGGACGCCACGCGTCCTTCAGCTTCTCCGCGTACTCGGCGGGGATGTCCTTGCCCTCGTTGAGGACGGCCAGGCTCATGATGTGGAAGGTGACGCCGATGTCACGCACCTTCTCGACCTCGAGGATCCAGCGCGAGGTGATCCAGCACCACGGGCACAGCGGGTCGAGCCAGAAGTCGACGCGGTCACGGGTCGAGGCGTCCGACGCGGCGGGCGCGGTGTCGGTGGCGGTCATGGTGTTCTCCTCGTTCTACGCCGCTGAGGGCGTCGTCTCCGGTCGTGCGGGTGCTCAAGGGATACAACAGGCCCGACGACGTCGCATTCCCACCGGCGACGGCATTCCACCGCCCGGCCCGGGGCCGACATGGGGTAAGTGTGAACGCATCACCGACCGCTCGAAGGGGAACCGATCGTGACCGCACCCAATCTCACCCGCGACGCCGCCGTCGAGCGCGCCCGGACCATCAGCGTCTCCGCCTACTCCGTGGAGCTCGATCTCACCGACGGCGCCGGCGCACCGGGCGAGCGCACGTTCGCCTCCACGTCGACGATCACCTTCGATGCGACGGTCGGCGCCTCGACCTTCGTGGACATCGTCGCGGACAGCGTCACCTCCGCGACACTCAACGGCACCGAACTCGACGTCTCGGACTACGCCGCCGAGGACGGGATCACCCTGCCCGATCTCGCGGAGCACAACGAGCTGACCGTCGTCGCGCAGTGTCTCTACTCGAACACCGGTGAGGGCCTCCACCGGTTCGTCGACCCGTCCGACGGTGCGGTGTACCTGTACTCGCAGTTCGAGACCGCCGATGCGAAGCGGATGTTCGCGTGCTTCGACCAGCCGGACCTCAAGGCGACGTTCGCGATCACCGTGACCGCGCCGGAGGACTGGCAGGTGGTGTCGAACGCCGCCGTGACGGAGACACTCGCCGCGGAGCCGGGGGTGCACCGCTTCCGCCCGACCGAACGTCTCAGCACCTATCTCGTCGCCCTCGTCGCCGGCCCCTACGCGCGGTGGGAGGACTCCTACTCCGACGATCACGGCACCATCCCACTCGGGATCTACTGCCGCGCATCACTGGCCGAACACATGGACCCCGATCGGGTGTTCACCGAGACCAAGCAGGGTTTCGAGTTCTACCACCGCAACTTCGGGGTGCCCTACGCGTTCGGCAAGTACGACCAGCTGTTCGTCCCGGAGTTCAACGCCGGCGCGATGGAGAACGCCGGTGCGGTCACCTATCTCGAGGACTACGTGTTCCGGTCGAAGGTGACCACGGCGCTCTACGAGCGTCGCGCGGAGACGATCCTGCACGAGATGGCGCACATGTGGTTCGGCGACCTCGTCACCATGCAGTGGTGGGATGACCTGTGGCTCAACGAGTCCTTCGCGACGTTCGCGTCGGTCCTGTGCCAGTCCGAGGCGACCGAGTACACCAGCGCGTGGACCACGTTCGCCACCGTCGACAAGTCGTGGGCCTACCGCCAGGATCAACTCCCGTCGACCCATCCGGTCGCCGCCGACATCCCCGACATCGCGGCGGTGGAGGTCAACTTCGACGGGATCACCTACGCCAAGGGCGCATCCGTGCTCAAGCAGCTCGTCGCCTATGTGGGTCTCGAGGACTTCCTCGCCGGCCTGCGGGACTACTTCACCGCGCACGAGTTCGGCAACGCCACCTTCGCCGACCTCGTCGGTGCGCTCGAGCGGTCCTCGGGTCGCGACCTGTCGGACTGGGGCGACCAGTGGCTCCGCACCACCGGGATCACCGGTCTCCGGCCGGAGTTCACCGTCGACGACGACGGTGCGTTCGCATCGTTCACCGTCGTGCAGACCGGCGCCGAACCGGGCGCCGGTGAGACGCGGATGCATCGCATCGCCGTCGGCGTCTACGACGACGCGGACGGGAAGCTGGTCCGCACCCACCGCGTGGAGCTCGACGTCGTCGGTGAGCGCACCGAGGTCCCCGCTCTCGTGGGGGTCCGGCGCGGGGCGATGATCCTGCTCAACGACGACGATCTGACCTACTGCACCATCGGATTCGACGACGACTCGTGGCGCGTCGCGACCGATCGCGTCGCCGACATCGCCGAGTCCCTCCCCCGCACGCTCGTGTGGTCCGCGGCGTGGGAGCGCACCCGCGACGCGCAGATGCGGCCGCGGGATTTCGTCGACATGGTGCTGCGCGGGATCGGGGCCGAGACCGAGATCGCCGTGGTGCAGCGCGTGCTGATGCAGGCGCAGACCGCCGTCGATCGCTACGCGGACACCGACTGGGCGGTGCAGACGGGGTGGCCCCGGTTCGCCGACCGCATGCTCGAACTGGCGCGCGCCGCCGACGCGGGATCGGACCACCAGTTGGCGTTCGTCGGCGCACTGCTGTCCGGCCTCGTCACCGACGAGGGGGTGACCGTCCTGCGCGCGCTGCTCGACGGCGACGATCCGCAGTCGGTCGGCTTGCCGGGACTCGTCGTCGACACCGATCTGCGCTGGTCGATCGTGACGGCGCTGGCCACCGCCGGTGCCATCGACACCGACCCCACGACCACACCGGTCATCGACGCCGAAGAGCAGCGCGACAACACCGCCGCCGGTGCCCGCAAGGCCGAGACCGCCCGCGCGGCACGACCTCTCGCCGAGGCGAAGGCGCGGGCCTGGGAGCGGACCGTCTCCGACGACACGCTCTCCAACACCGTCGGACGGGCCGTCATCGCCGGCTTCGCCCGCCCGGGCCAGGACGAGCTGCTGGCACCGTACGTCGACAAGTACTTCGACTCCGTCGAGGACGTGTGGCGACGCCGGTCCAGCGAGGTGGCGCAGAGCGTCGTCATCGGGCTGTACCCCCAGTGGGCCATCGACGACGCGTCGCTGGAACGTGCGGACGCGTTCCTGGCCGGCGACCACCCGCCCGCGCTCCGGCGCCTCGTCCTCGAGGGGCGCGACACGGTCGCGCGCTCGCTGCGGATCCGTCGCGCCGACCGCGACCAGGGCTGACGGGGAGCCCCCAGGGGCAGACCACAGACGCCTCCGGCGCCCGACCGCGAGGTCGGGCGCCGGAGGCGGTGTGGATCAGTGCGTCGTGGTCAGGAGCGGGCGACCGCGGTGGCCATGACCCGCAGCGCGGCGATCAGGCCGTCGACGAGGTCGTTCTCGCGGAATCCCGCGATGGCCGCGGTGACACCGAGCTGGGCGACACGGTCGTTGACGCGGCCGGCGACGGCGCGACCGGAGACCACGACGACGTCCTTGGTGTTCGGCGACACCGCGATCAACGCGGCGTGCTCGGGCTCGGGCACCTGCGGCAGGATCTCGCCCGCCTTGGCGACCGGATCGTCACCGAGATCGCCGATGTAGACCGAGAAGCGGACGAGCGCGAGCTCCGTCGACCGGGACAGCGCCTCGTCGAGAGCCACCAACTCGTCGGGGGCGAACGGCGGCGTCTGGGCGACCGACCCGGGGGTCCGGGCTGCGGAGATGCGCCCGCTCGTCGTGACGACCGCACCCAACGGGAGGGCGTCGGGAGCGGTGACGACCGGCTTGACCTCACCACTTGCCATGTGCGGAACCTCCGGTCAGCTCGTCGGTCGACGGCTCGTGATGGGCGGGCGGCGCGACGGGCTCCACATCCACCGCGCTGAACAGCAGTGGGTCACGGTCCCACTCCTTGTCCAGCGTGTAGCGGACCGCGGGCTTGTGCCCCGATCCGAAGGCCCACGCCATGGACAGGACGCACAGGACGACCATGATGATGCAGATGATCGTCACGGGCAGTCCGATCGCGATGATGAGATCTTCCATCAGCCTCGAGACCCTTCGCCGGGAGTGTTCGCAGAAAACCTATCGGAACCGCACCGCCGTGTCCCAGCCGGGTACGACACCGTGTCGTTGTCTGCGTGGACGGGTCGGTCAGGCGGCGCCCACGTCGATGTACTGCGACCACGACGGGTCGATCTCCTTCACCGTCGCGAGCAGCCGCCAGTGACGCCCCTTCGGTGGGGTCAGGGCCGTGCGCAGCGTCCAGCCGAGCTCGGAGAGCAACCGATCGGCCTTCCTGTGGTTGCACGACGCGCAACAGGCGACGCAGTTCTCCCAGTTGTGCGCACCGCCGCGGCTGCGCGGGACGACGTGGTCGATGGTGTCGGCCTTCGCGCCGCAGTAGCCGCAGCGGAACCGGTCGCGGTGCATCAGCGCGGCACGGGTCATCGGGATCTTCGCCCGGTACGGGACCCGCACGTAGGTGCGCAGACGGATCACCGACGGGACCGCCATCGAGACGTCCGCGGAGTGGATGTGCGGGCCACGCTCGTCGGTGTGCACGACGTCGGCGCGCTCACGGAGCACGAGCACGACCGCCCGACGGATCGATATCGCGGTCAGTGGCTCATAGGTGGCGTTGAGGAGCAGGACGCGGTGCTTGCCCCAGACCGGGCCACCACGGCCGACGTCGGCGCGCTGGGGCGCATCCGGGGTGACGGTCCCGGCATGATGGCGCGCGCCGCCGGCGAGTGGGGTCACGACCTCCGACTGCTGCGACCGCGTGCGCGCCATCCGTCCTCCGAGCGTCCGGGGGTGCCGATGCCCCTCGGCACACCAGTGCACCACGTTCGTCGCCCGACTGCATGCCTTTAAGTGCATGGACACGCTGTCGAGACGGTGACGCCAGGTGTCGTGCGGGTGACGCCCCGGTGACTCCTCGGGTGGTGCGGTCGGCGCATGGTCGATGCGCGACACTGGTGAGGTGACCGAGGCCAGCGAGACGTTCTACGACGCGGTCGGCGGGGCCGCCACCTTCGCCGACCTGACACGGCGGTTCTACGCGGAGGTGGCGCGCGACGAGATCCTCCGTCCGCTCTACCCCGAGGACGATCTGGAGGGCGCCGAGCGCCGACTCAGGATGTTCCTCGAGCAGTACTGGGGCGGACCGCGGACGTACTCCGACGAACGCGGCCATCCCCGGTTGCGGATGCGGCACCAGCCGTTCCGCATCGGTGCGATCGAGCGGGACGCCTGGTTGCGGTGCATGCACACCGCGATCGCGTCGATCGGCGACGACCGCCTCGACGGCGACCACCGTCGAGCACTGGTCGAGTACATGGAGATGGCCGCGCAGTCGATGGTGAACACCCCACTCTGAGAAGCGAATCCACAACGCGGACAGGCGATGAGGCGCAGGACACCTGCGGCCGGTCCGTGTGATGGACACCACGCCGAACGGTCGCGGACACCCGGAACGGTGCGACGTGTGAGGCAAGATGGGCGATGTGAACGACGAGTCACCGGACGCCTCCGTCGCCGACGGACACCCGGACAACCCCGACACGGTCGCCCCGTGGTGGTCGGATGCGGTCTTCTATCAGATCTACCCCCGGTCCTTCTCCGACAGCGACGGTGACGGCGTCGGCGATCTGCCCGGCGTCCTCGACAAGCTCGGATACCTCGAGCTGCTCGGCGTCGACGCCCTGTGGATCAGCCCCGTCATGCGCTCGCCGATGGCCGACCACGGCTACGACGTCTCCGATCCCCGCGACATCGATCCGCTGTTCGGCGGGATCGAGGCCCTCGACGCGCTCATCGAGGAGGCCCACGCCCGGGACATCAAGGTCACGATGGATCTGGTGCCCAACCACACCAGCGATCAGCATCCCTGGTTCGTCGAGGCCCTCGCCGCGGAGCCGGGCAGTCGCGAACGGGAGCGGTACATCTTCCGCGACGGCCTCGGCGAGGAGGGCGACGAGCCGCCGAACAACTGGCCGAGCATCTTCGGCGGGCCGGCCTGGACACGGGTCACCGAGCCCGACGGCACGCCCGGCCAGTGGTACCTCCACATCTTCGCCGCCGAGCAGCCCGACCTGAACTGGGAGAACGACGAGGTCTTCGAGGACCTGGCCACCACCCTGCGGTTCTGGCTCGACCGCGGCGTCGACGGTTTCCGCATCGACGTCGCCCACGGCATGGCGAAGCCGCCGGGACTGCCGGACATGCCCGAGGAGCTGCAGACCGGTCTGCTGATCAACGACGACGACGATCCACGGTTCAACAACCCCGGCGTCCACGCGATCCACCGCCGTATCCGTTCGGTGATGGACGAGTACCCCGACGCGGTGACCGTCGGCGAGATCTGGGTCCGCGACAACGCCCGCTTCGCCGAGTACGTACGCCCCGACGAGCTGCACCTGGGCTTCAACTTCCGCCTCGCCGAGGCCGAGTTCACCGCCGACTCCGTCCGCGACGCGATCGAGAACTCCCTCGCCGCCGTCGACTCCGTCCGCGGGGTGCCGACGTGGACGCTGTCCAACCACGACGTCGAGCGCGAGGTCACCCGCTACGCCGAGGGGACGACCGAGCAGATCGGTCGCGACCGCGCGCGGGCGATGGTGATGGTGGAGCTGGCGCTGCCCGGCACGGTGTTCCTCTACAACGGATCCGAACTCGGGCTGCCCAATGTCGACCTGCCCGACTCTGCCCTGCAGGACCCCGTGTGGGAACGGTCCGGTCACACCAATCGTGGTCGCGACGGGTGCCGCATCCCCGTCCCGTGGACCGGCGAATCGCCTCCCTACGGGTTCAGCGACTCCCCCGACACCTGGCTGCCCATGCCCGACGACTGGGCATCGCTGAGCGCCGAGGCCCAGCTCGAGGACGTCGACTCGACGCTCTCGCTCTACCGCCTGGCGATCGAACTCCGCCGCACGCGACCGGAGTTCGCGGGCGATGAGGTCGAGTGGTACGGCGCTCCCCCGGGATGTCTCGCGTTCCGACGGTCCGTCGGGCGTCTCGTGTGTGCGCTGAACGCGACCGACGGTCCGGTCGGTCTGCCCGGCGGTGAGGTGCTCCTGTCGAGCGCACCGCTGGTCGACGGCCGCCTCCCCGCCAACGCCGCAGCCTGGCTCGTCTGACCGAACCGACCCCGGTCCGCGAGCGGGCCACAACCGCGCGCCGAGCGGGCCGCAACACCCCACCGAGCGGGCCCGCTCGGGGTCAGATGGGGGTCAGCGGGATCCGGCCTGCCCGTCGGAAGCAGACCGACCCGAAGCGTGCGTCGAGGCGCACCCATGTCGACGAGGCGCGGACCCGCACCGGCTCGTCGGCGTCGATCGCGTCGACCGGCGTCGTCGCCGTGACCATCCGCCCGCTGCCGTCGATGACGAAGCCCATGGCGGTCACCGCGAACACCGCGCGCATGGGGATCTCGACACCGCCACCCGACGGTTGCACGGCACTCACCTCGAGGACCGTCTGATCGAGCAGGGACGGCGGAGGCCCCTGCGGCCCGCCCTCGGTCCGGGCGACCTCGGCGCCGTCGCGCGACAGGCCGACGACGGTCCGTGCCGGGACGTCGTCGACGTGGTCGAAGCCGGAGTCCGGTGGCAGCGCACCCCATTCCCACGCGCTCGGCATGGAGAACCCCGGGTCGATCTGCGCCGGGCCGGTCGACCCCTCGTGCGCGGCCGCCGGTGTACGCAGCGCCGTCTGCAGCGCGGTGGCGTCGAACACGACGTCGGGGTCGTCGATGCCGACGCGCACCGATCGTGTCGCCAGCACGTCGAACGGTGTGTGCACCCACGCACCGACCGCACCGTCGGGTCGGCGACGCAGTCGGATGACGGCGGCCTCGTCGAGCGCCCGTGCCCGGGAGACGAAGGCCGACAGGTCGTACCGATCGGCGAGGTCGGGCAGGTCGATCATCGGCCGGGGACCCGCGCATCCGGGCGCAGGAAGCCACGCAGATAGTCCTTCTCGGCGTCGGACATCCGTCGGGGCGCCTGAGTGTCGACGTCGTAGGAGACCAGTTGCGTGGACGCGACCACCGACGGCCTGACCGTCGAGTCCTCGTCGCGACGACGTACCTCGTATCCGACCGTGAAGTCGACCGCACGAACAGCGACGGTGAACATCGTCACCTCGACGGGCGTGTCCTCGTGCCGAATCTGCCCCTGGTAGCGCACGTGCAGGTCGGCCACGAGACAACCGCTCCGCATGTCGCGGGTCGGCCGTCCCTCGGCGAACAGCCACGGGATCCGCGCCTCCTCGAGCAGCGTCACCATCCGTGCGTGGTTGACGTGGGCGAAGACGTCCATGTCCGACCATCGGATGGGCACCGAGGTGGTGAAACCCCTGTCGCTCACCGGATCATGCTCCGCAGCGCCCGCGCCGCGACCGACAGCGTCGAGAGGTCATGGTGTCCCGACGTGTCGATCTCCTCCAACGTCGCCCGTGCGCGGGTCAGGCGACTGGCGGTGTGCATGCGCCACTCGTCGATCTTCTCCTGGGCGGTCTCGTCGGGCTCACCGAGTTCGAGAACGGTGAGGGTGATGGACCGCATCACGGCGAAGAGGTCGTCGCGCAGGGCGAGTCGCGCCAGGGACTGCCACCGATCGCCGGACTCGAGACCGGACACCGCGGTCAGCAGATCCTCCACTCCGAGGTACTCCATGATCGCGAAGTACAGCTCCCCGACCTCGCGTTCGTCGCGGTCGGAGATCTCGGCGGCATCGACGATGTCGAGCAGGCAGAACCAGTGCAGACACCCCGCCACCGCGTCGACGACACCGCCGGCGACGCCCCGGTCACCGAGATCATGTGCGACCGCGTCGATCTCGCGACGTGACCGAGGCCCGAGCCATCCGTCGACGTGGGGTATGAGCGCACTCACCCGCTGCGCGTAGCGCGTCACCTCCGCCGACACGGCCAGTGGCTGCGGGCGGGTGGCGAGCATCCACCGTGAGGCACGGAACAGCAGGCGGCGCCAGCGGATCACCATCGCGTCGACAGCCGCCGCGGGTGCCTGCGCGTCGACGATGTCACGCCACAGTTCGTCGAGTCGGAAGATCTCCGAGACCACGACGAAGGCACGGACGGCGTCGGTCTCCGACGCACCCGACCCCTCGGTCAGCGAGAAGACGTGCTCGGGTCCGGCGCAGTCGACGACGTCGTTCACCAGGGTCGTGGCGACGATCTGCCGACGGAGTCGATGGCCGGCGATCTTCTCGGCGAACCGATCTCGCAGCGGCGCCGGGAAATAGCGGGCCAGACGCTCCTCGAACACGTCGTTGTCGGGCAGGTCGCCGTCCAGCAGGACACCCTTCACCGCCAGCTTGACGTGCGCCATCGTCGTCGCGAGTTCGGGCGAGGTGAGTCCGGTGCGGTCGCGGTCCGGTCCGCGGCGCGCCAGGCTGCGACCGGTCGGCAGCACCTCGAGCTCGAGATCCACGCCGTGCTCACGTGCGAGATGACGGAGCAACCGGACGTGCACCTCGGCCATCGAGGCACTCTGCGCGCGGGCGATGCCGAGTGCGGTGTTCTGGGCGATGTTGTCGCTCAACACCAGTCGCGCCACCTCGTCGGTCATCGACGCCAGCAGCGAGTCGCGTTCCGACCCGTCGAGCTCCCCCGCGGCGACAGCGGCGTCGAGGAGGATCTTGATGTTCACCTCGTGGTCGGAGCAGTCCACGCCGGCGGAGTTGTCCAGCGCGTCGCTGTTGATCCGTCCGCCGTGCAGGTCGAACTCCACCCGACCGCGTTCGGTGACGCCGAGGTTCCCGCCCTCGCCGATCACGCGGGCACGGACCGACGGCGCGTCGACACGGATCGCGTCGTTCGCCTTGTCACCCACGTCGGCGTGGCTCTCGGCCGACGACTTCACGTAGGTGCCGATACCGCCGTTCCAGAGCAGATCGACCGGCGCACGCAGGATCGCGGTGATCAGTTCCGGTGGGCTCAGCGATTCCACGTCGTCGTCGATGCCGAGCGCCGTCCGCATCTGCCGGCTCACCGGGATCGTCTTCGACTCGCGGGACCAGACGCCGCCCCCGGCCGAGATCGCGTCGGTGTCGTAGTCCGCCCACGATGATCGCGCCATCCCGAACAGCCGACGGCGCTCCTCCGTCGCCGCGGCGCGGTCGGGTGTCGGGTCGACGAACACGTGCCGGTGGTCGAATGCCGCGACGAGTCCGATGTGGTCGGACAGCAGCATCCCGTTGCCGAACACGTCGCCGCTCATGTCGCCGACACCGACGACGGTGAAGTCGTCGGTGTCGACGTCGAGATCGAGTTCGAGGAAGTGACGGCGCACCGACTCCCACGCGCCGCGGGCGGTGATGCCCATCGCCTTGTGGTCGTATCCGACCGATCCTCCGGAGGCGAACGCGTCCCCGAGCCAGAACCCGTGGTCGGCGGCGACCTCGTTGGCGATGTCGGAGAACGCGGCGGTCCCCTTGTCCGCCGCGACGACGAGATAGGTGTCGTCGCCGTCGCGACGGACCAGCCCGGGCGCAGGGACGACGGATCCGTCGGGCGCGACGTCGTCGGTGAGTTCCAGCAGGGCGGAGATGAACTCGCGATAGCAGGCGACGCCGACCGTGCGCGTGGCCTCCCGGTCGGTGGACGCGTCGCCGGTCGGCACCGGGGGACGTCGCACGACGAACCCACCCTTCGCGCCGACCGGGACGATGACCGCGTTCTTGACCGCCTGCGCCTTCACCAGACCCAGGATCTCGGTGCGGAAGTCCTCGGCGCGGTCGGACCATCGGATGCCGCCCCGCGCGACGGCTCCGAAACGCAGGTGCACCCCCTCGACGCGCGGTGAGTACACGTAGATCTCGCGGTGCGGACGGGGTTGCGGCGCCTGGGGGATCCGATCCGGGATCAGCTTGATCGCCAGCGCCCGGCGCAACACCCCCTCGGTGAAGAAGTTGGTACGCACCGTCGCTCGCACCAGGTCGACGAACGCCGAGACGATCCGGTCCGCGTCCAGGCTCATCACGTCCCCCGACAGGCGGTCCACCCGGGCGAGTGCGTCATCGCGGGTGTCGTCGTCCGCGCGATCGGGGTGGAACGACGCGACGACGACCTCGATCAACGCCTCGGTGAGCTCGGCGTGGTCGCCGAGCACGGAGGCGATCCGGTGGGTGCTGTAGGCGAACCCGCACTGCCTCAGGTAGTTCGCGTATGCCCGCAGCATCACGATCGACCGCCAGTCGAGCCGGGTACGCAGGACGAGTTCGTTGAACTCGTCGACCTCGGCGATGCCGGACCACAGATGGGAGAACGCATCGGTGAACCGGTGGTCGAGATCGTCGCCACCGTCCTCGGAGATCGTGAGTCCACCGGTGGCCTCGAGGGTGAACTCGTAGATCCAGCAGTCGATCCCGTCGGGTCGTGTGACCGCGAGTGGCTGTTCGTCGAGCACCTCGACCCCGAGGCTCTGGATCATCGGGAGCACCGCCGTCAGCGACGCCGACCGTCCGCAGAGGTACAGGTCGAACGTCCACCGTCGGTCGGCATCGTCGTGCCGGGCGAGTCGGACGTCGAAACCGTCGGGCTGCATCGCCGACAACACCGCGGTGTCGTCGAGTGCGGTGCGGGGATCGCGGTGGTCCTTGTACGCCTGCGACAGGATCGGGGCGAACGCGGCGGCCGTCGCGGCGTCGAGATCGGTGTCGGCGTGGCCGGCCAGTGCACAGAAGTGCTCGTCCCAGCTGCGCGCCGCCTCGGCGAGGTCGTCCTGGATCGACGCCCGGACGTCCCCGTCGATGTCGGCGGTCGGGCTGTCCGCAGCGGGTTGCACACCCTGCCCACCCTCGGTGCGCATGAGGACGTGGATCGCGGCGAGTGGTGCGTCGGTGATCCGCGCGGAGTACTCGGCGTCGTGCCCACCGAGACGGTTGGCGAGGTGTTCCTGCATCGTCGCCCGGAGCCGCGTCGTGTAGCGGTCGCGCGGGAGATGGATCTGGGCGGAGACGATCGCGGTCTGCGGTTCGGACCGGAGGAACACCCGGACCTCACGCGCCGTGACGGCCTCGAGTGCGTCCACCAGATCCTCTGCCAGCGAGGCGGGTTCGGCGGAGAAGAGATCGGTGCGGGGGTGGTTCTGCACCAGTTCGATCATCGTGGCACCCGAGTACGAGTCGGGGCTCGTCCCGGCGTGCTGCAGTGTCTGCGCGACGATGTCCCGGAGCACGGGCACCGTGGTCACGTCGGCGGTGATGCCGGCGGTGGCGAACACACCGACGACGGCGCGGGCACCGCCGCCCTGCGCCGCTCCCACACGGACGACGGTCGGGTACGCGGTGCGGTGGACGCCTGCGGGCAGGTGCATCCGCCCCACGACGACTCCGTCGGAGTCGTCGGGTACGAGCGGCGGTCGGGGCAGGGCGGCGTCGCCGAAGACGCCGAGAACCTCGGTCCATTCGGCGTCGTCGGGTCCGGCCGACACCACTCCGATCGGGTGGAAGTGCCCATCGCTCAACCACCGCAACAGGTCCCGTGTCTGTCCGGCCGGCGCGGCGTCCGCAGCGTCGTCGAGCACGGCGCGCATCGCCTGGGCATCGGCGTGGACGGCGACCACCCGGTCGATGACGGCGGCGACCGTCTCACGCAGTCGCGGCGCGTCGTCGACACCGGCGGCGCCGACCTCGAGGCAGATCCACGACTCGCTCACACCGGCGCGGTCGTCGTCGGAACCGGCGTCGGCGGTGACGCCGGTCAGGACGCCGGATTCGTCGCGCTGCGCCCGCAGGATCGGGTGGTCCACGCGGTCGACGGTGACACCCTCACGCTCGACGGCCCCCACCGCCGCCTCGACGAGCAGTGGCTGGTCGTCGACGACGACGAGTACCGCGACACCGCCACCAGGGATCTCGACGACGTCGACGAGAACTTGCCCGGGCGAACGGGTCCGGGCGAGCGCGAGATGCTCGCGGACCCGATCGGCGTCGAAACGTGTCGACGCGTCCGCGCGACGGGAGGCCCGCGCGTCGTACGCGCGCGCGACCTCCGCGGCCGAGATCGCCGTCGAACCGACATCCCCCGCCGCGCGGCTCACCGCGTCAGTCCCGCGTCAACTTGCGGTGGGTGACGGCGTGCGGACGGGCCGCATCGGGTCCGAGGCGCTCCACCTTGTTCTTCTCGTAGCCCTCGAAGTTGCCCTCGAACCAGAACCACTGCCCCTCGGACACGTTGCCCTCCCACGCGAGGATGTGGGTACAGGTCCGGTCGAGGAACCAGCGGTCGTGCGAGATCACCACGGCGCAGCCGGGGAACGAGTCGAGCGCGTTCTCCAGGGAGCCGAGGGTCTCGACGTCGAGGTCGTTGGTGGGCTCGTCGAGGAGGATCAGGTTGCCGCCCTCCTTCAGTGTCAGAGCCAGATTCAGGCGGTTGCGCTCACCACCGGAGAGGACCTCGGCCTTCTTCTGCTGGTCGGGCCCCTTGAAGCCGAACGCGCTGACGTAGGCACGCGAGGGCATCTCGTTCTGGCCGACCTCGATGTAGTCCAGACCGTCGGACACGACCTCCCAGACGTTCTTCTTCGGGTCGATGTTCGCGCGGTTCTGGTCGACGTAGCTCAGCTTCACGGTCTCGCCGACGCGCACCGTGCCCGAGTCCGGCTCCTCGAGCCCGACGATCGTCTTGAACAGCGTCGTCTTGCCGACGCCGTTGGGGCCGATGACACCGACGATCCCGTTGCGCGGCAACGTGAACGACAGATCCTTGATGAGGACGCGTCCGTCGAAACCCTTGTCGAGGTTCTTGACGTCGACCACCACGTCGCCCAGGCGGGGCGGCGTGGGGATCTGGATCTCCTCGAAATCGAGCTTGCGCATCTTGTCGGCCTCGGCGGCCATCTCGTCGTAGCGGGCCAGGCGGGCCTTGTTCTTGGTCTGGCGGGCCTTCGACCCCGACCGCACCCACTCCAGCTCCTGCTTGAGGCGCCGCTGCAGTTTCTGGTCCTTCTTGCCCTGCACCTCGAGGCGCTCGGCCTTCTTCTCCAGGTAGGTGGAGTAGTTGCCCTCGTAGGGGTGCAGCTTGCCGCGGTCGACCTCGCAGATCCAGCCCGCGACGTGATCGAGGAAGTACCGGTCGTGCGTCACGGCGAGAACGGCGCCGGGGTAGCTCGCGAGGAACTGCTCGAGCCAGAGGACGCTCTCGGCGTCGAGGTGGTTGGTGGGCTCGTCGAGCAGCAGCAGGTCCGGGCTCGAGAGCAGCAGCCGGCACAGCGCGACGCGACGCTTCTCGCCACCGGACAGGTGGGTGACGGGCTCGTCGGCGGGCGGGCAGCGCAGCGCGTCCATCGCCTGCTCGAGCTGTGAGTCGAGATCCCAGGCGTCGGCGTGGTCGAGCTTCTCCTGGAGCTGCCCCATCTCCTCCATCAGCTCGTCGGAGTAGTCGGTGGCCAACTGCTCGGCGATCTGGTTGAAGCGGTCGAGATCGGTCTTGACCTGGCCCAGACCGTCCTCGACGTTCTGCCGGACCGTCTTGTTCTCGTCGAGCTGGGGTTCCTGCATGAGGATGCCGACGGTCGCGTTCGGGTCGAGGAAGGCCTCGCCGTTCGACGGCTGGTCGATGCCGGCCATGATCTTGAGGATCGACGACTTGCCGGCGCCGTTCGGGCCGACGACGCCGATCTTGGCACCCGGGTAGAACGACATCGTGACGTCGTCGAGGATCACCTTGTCGCCGTGCGCCTTCCGCACCTTCTTCATGGTGTAGATGAATTCGGCCATGTCGTGTCCTTCCGTGCGCGGTGGTCGTGCTCACGCGATGTGGTCGAGTGTCTGCCGTCGTCGCTGCGACCGGCGTGCCGCCGGGTGGGCGGCTCGGCGTGCCGATGCGGCAGAGGTCGCCATCAACCTTAGCGGTCGGGCCGTCCGGTTCGACGCGCCCTGACACCCACCTCAGCGGTCGGTGTCGGACCGGTGGGCGTCGGACAGCGGGGCGTCGGGGCGATCGGCCGTCGCGCCGGCCTGCTGCCCGGCGAGTCCGGCGAGCATCGCGTTGTAGTCGGTGAGCTCGGCGTCGTGGTCGCGGTCGGCGCGGCGGTCGATCCGCCGGGCGACGCGCTGGTCGTGGCGCGTCCACTGGATGAACAGGGCGATCAGCACGATGACCAGCGGTACCTCGCCCGCGGCCCAGGCGATCGCGCCGCCGGTCCGTTGGTCGGCAAGCAGATCGGTGTTCCACGGCAGCGCCAGGGTCCGGTACCAGTCGCGGGCGATCACGGTGTTCTGCGACATCAGGATCACGCCGAAGAACGCGTGGAACGGCAGCGCGGCGAACACCATGGCCACCTTGATCAGCGGTTGCACCGACCGCGGCGCCGGGTCGATGCCGATGACCACCCAGTAGAAGAGGTACCCGCTGAGCAGGAAGTGGATGTTCATCAGGATGTGCGCCGAGTGGTACGTCGCGACGGCATCGAGCAGGCCGCTGAGGTACAGGACGTAGAAGCTGCCGACGAACTGCAGGAACGCCACCAACGGATGCGTCAGGAATCGTGACACCGGGCTGTGGACCGCGGCGAGGATCCACTCGCGCGGTCCCGGCGGCGCGGACGCCCCGGCCGGGGACAGGGCGCGCAGGGCCAGCGTCACCGGACCGCCCAGCACCAGCAGCACCGGGATCAGCATCGACATCATCATGTGGGCGATCATGTGGACGCTGAACATCGCCGCGGAGTAGGCACCCAACCCCGACGACGTCGTGACCAGCAGCAACACCGCACCGAGGGTGAACGAGATCGTCCGCCCGACCGGCCAGTCGTCGCCACGACGACGCAGACGGACGACGCCGCGCAGGTACGTCACGCCGAGGACGATCGCGGCGAATCCCAGGATGAGGTCCGGTCGCCAGAAGGTCGAGATCGTCTCGAGCGTCGGCTTGCCGGGCAGGTCGTACCCGAGTTCGACCGCCTGCACCGAGATCGACGCCGTGTCGCGGGCGGGCGGGGGCGTCCGTGCCAAGCCGACGGCGAGGCCGAACGTGGCCGCGAACACGCCGAGTTCGACGAGGGCGAAGCGGATGAACGCTCCCCGGTCGGCCGGATCGGCGGTCAACGCGGTGACGGTTCGCCGTCGGTGCAATGCACCGAGCGCCCCAAGCACGACGAGGGCCAGCACCTTCAGCAGCACCACCCGCCCGTAGGTCGTCGTCGCGAGTTCGTCGAGGTGGACCCGGATGAGGGCGTTGATCACCCCGCTCACGCCGACGACGACGATGCACCACAGCGCGACGCGAGAGAACCGGCGTACCGCCAGCGCGGTGTGTCCGCCGCTCCCGCGGGCGTAGGCGACGACGGCGAACAGTCCACCCATCCACACCGACGCACCGACGATGTGGAGGATGAGGCTGTTGGTGGCCAGATCGTGGTCGCCGCCGGCCGACGAGTGCCCGCTCAGCGCGAGCGGCATCAGGCTGAGCACCGCGATGGCCAGCGCGACGAGGGTGGTCCACCAGCGCAGACCGATCCGGGCGACGATCGCGGCCAGGACCGCGAAGATCGCCGTCCACAGCCACGACCGCGCGTCGGCGACCTGGTCGAGCGCTGTCGCCCACCGATCGGGTGCGAGCGCCTCCGACAGCGGCCGCCCGGACACGTTGGACAGTGACAGCGGGACCATCAGGACCGAGGCAACGGCCCAGACCAGCGCCGCGCCCGCGGTCCACCGCATCGCGCGATATCCGCCGACGTCGAGCACCCCGTCGCGCTGTGGCGGGACGAAGAAGGCGGCGAACAGCGCGGATCCCACCGCGACGGCCGCCGCCACCTCGCCGACGCCCTGGACCGCGGCGATGCCGTAGGTGGTGATCCAGCCCGGATCGGGGATCCCGGCGAGTTCGACGGCCGTCGACGCGGACACCGCGGTCACGATCACCGCGACCGCGACGGTCCCCCACCCCATCGCCCAGGCGACCGCACCCGCCGCACTGCGGCGCAGGTCGAGCCTGTCGGGTGCGAGCGCGGTCATGGCGGCGAGTTTATCCGCGCCGAGGGGACCCTCCCGCCGTGGCGAAGCGCATTCGCGACGGTCGTCGCAGCCGCGAGAGTCCCCGTCGGCCGCGCGAGTGTGGGGTCCTCATCGCGGCGAAGTCCACCGATACACTTGCCGCGCGCCTCCGTAGCTCAGGTGGATAGAGCAAGGGCCTTCTAATCCCTAGGTCGCAGGTTCGAGTCCTGCCGGGGGCACTCCCGCAGCGGTCCCGGTGGAATCACTCCCCGACGCGACCGTCGATCGCCTCGCGGATCAGGTCGGCGTGGCCGTTGTGGCGCGCGTACTCCTCGATCAGATGCACCAGCAACCACCGCAGGCTGACCAGCGCCCCGTCACCGCGGGGCCGCCGCGCGACGACGTCCAGACCGTCCGTCTCGATCGCCCCGTCGACGACACCGTCGGCCTCGGCGACCGCGCCACGCCACAGCGCCCACAGCTCGTCCGGGGTGTCGTCGGCGGCCGAGGTCCAGTCCCAGTCGGGGTCGGCAGCCCAGTCGGCCGACGCCCACGGCTCCGCCCACGGGCGTCCGGCAAGCCGGTGCATCACCCACTGCGTCTCGACGAACGCGAGGTGTTTGAGCATGCCGCCCAACGTCATCGACGACGCCCCGACGGTCGTGGCGAGCCCGGCCTCGTCGAGGCCCTCGCACTTCCAGGCGAAGGTCGCGCGTTGATAGGCCAGGAAGGTCCGCAGGGTGGTGACCTCGTCTGCGGCAAAGGGTGGCTCGTCGCGGCCGGGCACATCGGGGTCGGTCATGCCCGGGAGCCTAGGCACCCGACCTCGTCCGCGCATATGCACCTTGTTGCACTGTGCGTGAGTGCGTATTAGCCTTCGACCATGGCCCTCGAGCACGCGATCATGGTGTCGCTCGCCGAACGCCCCGGGACGGGGTACGAGATCGGCCGTCAGTTCGAGCGCTCGATCGGCTATTTCTGGTCCGCGACGCATCAGCAGATCTATCGGACGCTGAAGAAGCTGCACGCCGACGGTCTCGTCGACATGGAGGACGTCCCGCAGGACGGTCGCCCGGACAAGAAGGTCTACACGTTGTCCGCATCGGGCCGCGATGCGCTGCGCGCGTGGATCTCCGATCCCGCCCCCGTCCCCCGCCTGCGGGACGAGCTGAGTGTGCGACTACGCGCCGCCGAGCACGGCGACCTGTGCGACCTCGTCAGCGAGTTCCGCCGCCACCGCGATGCCCACCACGATCAGCTCACGCTGTACCGGCGCTTCGCCGAGACCGACCTCACCGAGGGGACGGCCACCCACGGACGCCGACTGCATCAGCGCCTCGTCCTGCAGGGCGGCATCCGCGTCGAGGAGGGACTCATCGCATGGTGCGACGAGGTCATCACGGCGCTCGAGGACGAGATCGCGGGAGACCGCGCCGACACCCCACCCATCCACACCGAACACGCGGAGGCATGACGATGACCGACGACTACCCGAACCTGTTCCGGCCGTTGACCATCGGGACCATGACGATCCGCAACCGCATCGTGATGGGCTCGATGCACACCGGACTGGAGGAGCGCTTCTGGGATCGCGGCCGCCTGGCCGCGTACGTCGGCGAACGCGCCCGTGGCGGCGTCGGCCTCATCATCACCGGTGGGATCGCGCCCACCCGCACCGGGCTGCTGCTGCCGTTCGGCGCCAAGATGACCAACCGGTTCGACGTGTGGCGCCACCGCCGCGCGACCGCGGCCGTCCACCAGGCCGGCGGCCACATCGCGATGCAGATCCTGCACGCCGGACGCTACGGCTACACCCCGTTCAAATGGTCGGTGGAGTGGGAGAAGTCCCCCATCCACCCGTTCCGACCGATCAAGATGACCGACGCCATGATCCGTCACGTCATCCGCTCCTACGGTCGCAGCGCGGCCCTCGCCCGGGCCGCCGGGTACGACGCGGTCGAGATCATGGGTGGCGAGGGCTACCTGCTCAACACCTTCCTGTGCCCTCGCACCAACCGCCGCACCGATCGCTGGGGAGGGTCGACCGAGAACCGACAGCGGATCGTCGTGGCGATCGTCGACGAGATCCGCTCACGGGTCGGTGCCGACTACCCGATCATCATGCGGCAGTCGATCGCCGACCTCGTCGAGGGTGGTCAGACCTGGGACGAGATCGCCCTGCTCGCACGCACTCTCGAGGCCCACGGCGTGGACGCCATCAACACCGACATCGGTTGGCACGAGGCGAAGGTCCCGACCATCGCCACCTCTGTCCCTCGGGCGGCGTTCGTGCGCTTCACCGAGCGCCTGCGCGACGAGGTGTCGATCCCACTGATCGCCTCCAACCGCATCAACACCCCCGAGGTCGCCGAGGAGGTCCTCGGCGGCGGTCGCGTCGACGCCGTGTCGATGGCGCGGCCGCTGCTCGCCGATCCCCACCTCCCCGAGAAGGCGCAGGCGGGGCGGGCCGACGAGATCAACACGTGCATCGGTTGCAACCAGGCATGCCTCGATCACGCCTTCGTCGGCAAGAAGGTGTCCTGTCTGGTCAACCCACGCGCGGGTCACGAGACCACACTCGTCCTCTCCCCCACCCGCACCGCCCGACGGGTCGCCGTCATCGGGGCCGGCCCGGCCGGGCTCGCCGCCGCGGTCTCCGCGGCCGAACGCGGCCACCGCGTGACCCTCTTCGAGGCGGGCCCGACCATCGGCGGCCAGTTCTCCATCGCCGCCCGCATCCCGGGCAAGGAGGAGTTCTCCGAGACCATCCGCTACTTCACCCGCCGTCTCGAGGTCCTCGGTGTCACCGTCGCGCTCGACACGCGGGTCGACGCCGAGCGCCTGATCGCCGAGCGATTCGACGACGTCGTCGTCGCCACCGGGGTGACACCGCGCGTGCCGTCGATCCCCGGCATCGACCACCCCTCGGTGATGACCTACGCAGAGGCGGTGCTCGGCGACCGCCCGATCGGTGACCGCGTCGCCGTGATCGGCGCCGGCGGTATCGGATTCGACCTCACCGAATTCCTCACCGTCACCGACTCCCCCACCCTCGACGCCAAGGAATGGGACCAGGAGTGGGGTGTCACCGACGACCTCGACACCCGGGGGTTCGTCACGAAGCCGCGCCCGACGCCTCCCGCCCGGACGGTCTATCTCGTGCAGCGCAAGCCCGGATCGCAGGGGAAGTCGCTCGGCAAGACCACCGGCTGGGTGCACCGCGCGACGGTGAAGATGAAGGGCGTCGAGCAGATCTCGGGTGCTCGCTACGACCGCATCGACGACGCGGGCGTGCACCTGAGCTTTCCCGACTCCGATCGTGACCCGCGTGTCCTCGAGGTGGACACCGTCGTCGTCTGCGCGGGACAGGAATCCGTCCGCGACCTCGTCGACCCGTTGACCGTGGCCGGCATCGCCACCCACGTCATCGGTGGCGCCGACGTCGCCGCCGAGCTCGACGCGAAGCGCGCCATCCGTCAGGGCACCGAGGTCGCCGCGTCCCTGTAGTCCACCGTTACGATCGGCGCCATGGCACTGACCGCACCGTCGCAGTCCAACCGCGCCGTCGTCACGGGCGCCTCGTCCGGCATCGGCGACGCCCTCGCCCGCGAGCTCGCCCGTCGTGGCTACTCGCTGATCCTCGTCGCCCGGCGCGGTGAGATCCTCGAGAAGACCGCCGGTGAGCTGCGCGCGGCGCACGGGGTCGACGTCGAGGTCCGCCCGACCGACC
Source organism: Williamsia sp. SKLECPSW1 (assembly GCF_054332755.1). Classification (NCBI taxonomy): domain Bacteria; kingdom Bacillati; phylum Actinomycetota; class Actinomycetes; order Mycobacteriales; family Nocardiaceae; genus Williamsia; species Williamsia sp. SKLECPSW1. The sequence continues at coordinate 708,860 of NZ_JBTGLI010000002.1, forward strand.
TGTCCGACCCCGCCGCGGTCGAGGTGCTGTGCGCGGAGTTCGCCGACCGGGAGATCGCGCTCCTGTGCAACAACGCCGGCATCGCGACGTTCGGCGCCCTGGTCGACCTCGACGCCGACTACGAGCGCGCGCAGGTCCGGTTGAACGTGGGAGCAGTCCATGACCTCACCCTCGCGGTGCTGCCGCAGATGGTGCGGCGCGGTTCGGGTGGGATCCTCATGGTCGGTTCGGCGGCGGGGAACATGCCGATCCCGAACAACGCGACCTACGCCGCGTCGAAGGCGTTCGTGAACACCTTCAGCGAGTCCGTCCGCGGAGAGGTCGCCTCTGCCGGCGTGCATGTCACGTTGCTCGCACCCGGACCGGTCCGCACCGAGGAGCCGTCGCCCGAGGACGCCAGCATCGTCGACAAGATGGTTCCGGGATTCCTCTGGGACGACAGCGAGGGCGTGGCGCGCCTCAGCTTGGATGCTCTGGCACGCAACAAGATGCGCGTCGTGCCGGGCGCGTTGTCGAAGGCGATGTCGGTGGCCGGCGGGTACACCCCCCGCGCGATCGTCGCCCCCATCGTCGGCGGCTTCTACCGCAAGCTGGGCGGCTGAACGCTACCGGCGGCGCCCGGTCCCGAACAGCGATCGGGTGATCTCGCGGCCGAGTGCACTGCCGGCCGAGCGCATGAAGCTCTTCACGGCCGGGTTGCCCAGGATCTCCTGCACCACACCGGGTTCCGTCTTGCCCGCGGGCGCGGACGCCTCGGGTGCCGGCGACGGCGCGGCGGCCGGTTCCGCGGCGGGTGGCTCCGCGGGCGTGAGGACTTTCGCGTTCAGCTTCTCGTAGGCCGACTCCCGGTCGATGGTCTCCGCGTACTTGGCGTGCAGCGGACTCGCCGTCGCGGCGGCAGTGATGGCCTCGGCGCCGATACCGGCCATCAGCGACCGCGGCGGTCGCACGACGGTCCAGGCGACAGGGGTCGGGGCGCCGCGCTCGGACAGCACGGTCACGATCGCCTCGCCGATCCCCAGTGATGTCAGCGCCTTCTCGAGGTCGTAGGCGGTCGAGGTCGGGTAGGTCTTCACCGTCTTCGACAACGCCTTCTGGTCGTCGGGCGTGAACGCACGCAGCGCGTGCTGGATGCGCGCGCCGAGCTGCGAGAGCACCTGGTTGGGGATGTCCGTGGGCAGCTGCGAGCAGAAGAACACCCCGACACCTTTGGATCGGATCAGTTTCACCGTCTGTTCGACCTGCTCGACGAACGCCTTCGAGGAGTCGGCGAACAGCAGGTGCGCCTCGTCGAAGATGAAGACCAGCTTCGGCTTGTCGGTGTCACCGACCTCGGGGAGGAACCCGAAGAGGTCGGCCAGGATCCACATCAGGAAGGTGGAGAACAGGGCCGGGCGCGCGGCCTGGTCACCGAGCTCGAACAGCGTGATGATCCCCGCGCCGTCGGGTGTGGTGCGCAGCAGGTCGGCGGGGTCGATCTCGGTCTCGCCGAAGAACGTGTCGCCACCGTCGGCCTCGAGGGTGGTCAGGGCGCGGAGGATGACACCGGCCGTCGCCCGCGAGACCCCGCCGAGTTCGGCCAGGTCGGCCTTGCCCTCGTCGCTCGTCAGGTGACCGATGACCGCGCGGAGGTCCTTGAGGTCCAGCAGCGCCAGGCCTCGGGTGTCGGCCCAGTGGAAGATCAGTCGCAGCGTCGACTCCTGGGTGTCGTTGAGACCCAACACCTTGCTGAGCAGGATCGGTCCGAACGAGGTGATGGTCGCCCGGATGGGCACGCCGATTCCCCCGGTCCCCACCGAGACGAACTCGCACGGGCTGCCCGCAGGCGCCCAGTCGTCACCGATCTCGGCGACGCGCTTGCTGACCCGGTCGGAGGCCTCGCCCGGGCGGCTGAGCCCCGAGAGGTCGCCCTTGATGTCGGCCATGACGACCGGCACCCCGGCGGTGGACAGTTGCTCGGCGATCACCTGGAGGGTCTTCGTCTTCCCGGTGCCGGTCGCGCCGGCGACGAGGCCGTGGCGGTTCATCATGGCAAGTGGGATACGCACCTGGGCCCCGGCGTCGACGACACCGTCGACGCTCACAGCGCCGAGCTGCAGCGCCGCACCGTCGACCACGTACCCGGCCGCGATCTCCTGTGCCGCGCCCTGCTGCGATCCCTCAGCCTGCGTCATCGTCCGGACCCCCATCCCTCGTCGTCCCGCCCACTCGAGCCGGGACCAACCCTAACGGCCCGCTAAGGTTGTCGGGTGCAGGACAAACTGGTGTGGATCGACTGCGAGATGACCGGTCTGCGGCTCGGATCCGACAAGCTGATCGAGATCGCCGCGCTGGTCACCGACAGTGACCTCACCATCCTCGGGGACGGTGTCGACGTCGTCATCCACGCCGACGACGCCGATCTCGACGCCATGCCCGACGTGGTCAAGAAGATGCACTCCACATCCGGTCTGACCACCGAGGTGCGGGAGTCGACGGTGACGCTCGCCGACGCCGAGAAGATGGTCCTCGACTACATCCGCGAACACGTCACCTCCTCGGGCGCGGCTCCCCTGGCCGGCAACTCCATCGCCACCGACCGCGGGTTCATCGCCCGCGACATGCCGACGCTCGACGCCTACCTGCACTACCGCATGATCGACGTCAGCTCGATCAAGGAGCTCTCGCGCCGCTGGTACCCGAAGATCTACTTCGGCCAGCCCGAGAAGGGGCTCGCCCACCGTGCCCTGGCCGACATCCGCGAGTCGATCCGCGAGTTGAAGTACTACCGCGAGACCGTCTTCGTCGCTCCTCCCGGACCCGACACCACGGAGATCCAGGAGGTCGTCCGCGGCCTCGGCGACGCGTGAGGGGGCCGACGGGCAAACCGATTGGTCTTGCGGAGGCCGGTGCGGATAGAGTGTGACCCTGGTTCCGGGCGACCGGACCGATGGTGGATGTAGTTCAGTTGGTAGAGCACCAGGTTGTGATCCTGGCTGTCGCGGGTTCGAGTCCCGTCATCCACCCCGACGACGATGGCCCCCTCCGTGCGGAGGGGGCCATCGTCGTGTCAGGGCCGGACGCGGTCACATCACAGCGACCGGGCGATGATCTCCTTCATGATCTCGTTCGTGCCCGCGTAGATCTTCTGCACGCGGGCATCCGCCCACATACGGCCGACGGGGTACTCACTCATGTAGCCGTAGCCGCCGAAGAGCTGCACACACTCGTCGAGCACGGTCATCGCGCGGTCGGTGGTCCACCACTTGGCCATCGCGACGGTCGGGATGTCGAGCTGACCGTCGAGGTGCTTGACGATGCAGTCGTCGACGAAGACGCGGCCGATGCGCGTCTCGGTCGCCGCCTCGGCGAGCTTGAACTTGGTGTTCTGGAAACCGAACACGGGACGCCCGAACGCCTGCCGCTCCTTGGTGTAGCGCAGGGTGTGGTCGATCGCCGCCTCCATGCCGGCGATGGACGCGACGGCGATGATGAGCCGCTCCTGCGGCAGCTGCTGCATCAGCTGGATGAAGCCCTGCCCCTCCTCGGCGCCGAGCAGGTTCGACGTCGGGACGCGGACACCGTCGAAGAACAGTTCGGAGGTGTCCTGACCGCGCTGACCGATCTTGTCCAGGACGCGACCCCGTCGGAATCCCGGACGGTCGCCCTCGACGAGGACCAGCGAGATGCCCTTGGCACCCTCCGAGGTGTTGGTCTTGACCACGACGACGATCAGGTCGGCCTGGGATCCGTTGGTGATGAAGGTCTTCGACCCGTCGATCACGTACTCGTCCCCGTCGCGGACGGCGCGGGTCGTCACGTTCTGCAGGTCCGAGCCCGTGCCCGGCTCGGTCATCGCGATGGCGCCGACGACCTCACCCGACGCCATCTTCGGCAGCCACGTGGTCTTCTGCTCCTCCGAGCCGTAGGCCAGCAGGTAGTGCGCGATGATCCCGTTGTGCAGGGTCACGCCCCACGACGAGTCACCGATCCGGGCCTGCTCCTCGATCAGCACCGACTCGTGCGCGAACGTCCCGCCTCCGCCGCCGTACTCCTCGGGGATGGACATGCACAACAGCCCGAGCTCGCCTGCCTGATTCCACAGGTCCCGGTCGACGTGGTGCTGCTCGATGTACTTGTCGACGTTCGGTGCGACCGACTTCTCCATGAACGCCCGCACCATGCGGCGCAGGTCGTCGAGGTCGTCGGTCATCCAGGGGGAACGAGATGCCATCGGGGGAACTGCCTTTCCTCGGGCGCGTCGCGCCGCTCGAGACGGCCGATCACCCCGGCCATCGTGTCAACGCGGAGCGTAACACTGGCCGATGGCAGCGTGGTGGAGCCGGTCAGTCGTTGCCGCCGGCGTTCCCCTTCTTCCAGACGCTCCACGGGATGTTCCAGTCACCGAGCCCGTCGGTACCGGGAAGGACCGGACCGATCGTGTTCTTCACGATGACGATGTCACCGCGCAGCGCCGTGTTCATGAACCACTCGGCATTGGCGGGGCTGACGTTGAGACATCCGTTGCTGACGTTGGTGTTCCCCTGGTCCCCGAGCGACCACGGCGCGGAGTGCAGATAGATGCCGCTGTAGGACAGCTGGGTGTCGAAGTAGACGGTCTCGCGGTACCCGCCGGGCGAGTTCACCGGGACGCCGTAGGTCGACGAGTCCATGATGATGCTCGGCACACGGTCACCGACGATGTAGGTGCCGGGATTGGTCGGCGAGCTGTCCTTGCCGAACGACACCGGCATGGTGCGGACCACCTTGCCGTCGATCGCCACCGACACCTCCTTGGTGCGATCGTCCCCCGTCGCGACCAGCGCACGGCCGATCGTGAAGTCGAGCGACTTGTCCTGCTGCCCGAACACGCCGTCACCGAGATCGATGCCGTAGGTGTTCACGTCGACGTGGACCTTGGTACCCGGCTTCCAGAAGTTCTCCGGCCGCCAGCGCACCTCGGTGTCACTGAGCCAGTAGAAGGCTCCCTCCACCGGAGGGTCGGTGCGGACGGTGATCGCGTTCTGCGCGGCCTTGCGGTCGGTGATCGGTTCGTCGAACTTGATCGCGACCGGCTGGCCGATGCCGACCGTGGAGTTGTTCTCCGGCAGGAGATATGCGTCGGTGAGGTTGGTCGGCGAGCGCGTGGAGAACGACAGCTGCGTCGCCGACGCACCGGCGATGCCGCGGGCGTCCGCCGAGAGCGTGTAGGTACGGCCGTACCCGAGTGGCTGTGTCGACGTCCACGACGTGTGGTCGGCGTTGTAGGTGCCGGCGACCTCACCCCCCTCGGACGTGGGGATGCGGACGTCGGTGAGGCGCCCCGACTTCGCGGTGACCGTCAGCGGTGCACCCGGTTGGACACCCGCGGCACGGTCGGTCAACGGCTGACCCGCGAAACCCGTCACCGAGATCGCCGGCTTGATGAGATCGTCGAAGCCGACGTTGGTCCCCACCTGGTCGCTGTAGGTCGGCGTGGCCGTCCCCGACGAACACGCCGTCGCGACCACGGTCACCAGGGCGACGAGCGCCACCGACCACGAGAGACGTCGACCCGTACGTCCGAACACCATTGCACTCCCGAATACATCTGTTCACCGACTCGTGCGCGTCGCTGCGCTGCTGCGGCCGCGCATACATCCGCATCACGACCCTCACGCCCGACCCCCTCAGGCAGACACGATCAGTGTACGAGCACTCCGATCACGCCGACGTCACGGCGCGCCCGCACCCACAGACGACATCGGCCCCCGCCCGACCAGATGGTCGTGGCGGGGGCCGATCTCCGGTGCGCCATCAGGGACTCGAACCCCGAACCCGCTGATTAAGAGTCAGCTGCTCTGCCAATTGAGCTAATGGCGCGTGTTGTGACGCGAGAAGAGACATTAACAGGTGGACCCGCGCGTCCGGAAATCCCGTGGTGGCGGGGCGCCGTCGCGGCCTGTCGGGACCAGCGGGCACAGTGGGTTCCGATGCCCGACACGCTTTTCGCCGACGTCTCGTACTTCCAGCCGCCCGTCGACGACACGTATCCGTACCCGATCCTGTCCATCCGATCGAACGACGGGACGTTCCGCGACCCGAACTTCGGCGTGAACTACGCCTGGGTGCGGCGCTCACTGGACTCGGGACGACTCACCGTCGGGATCGTCTACTGCTATGTCCGGCCGAACTGGCAGGAGACGGCGGAGACGATGCGGGATCAGATCCTGCGCAACGGTGGGTTGCACCCCCGTGTGGTCCTCATGCTCGACGTCGAATCCGGTGGCAACCCGCCCGGTGACGGGTCGGACTGGATCAACCGCACGTTCGCCGACCTGGTCGACTTCTGCGGCGGCGACGCCCGCAGGGTCATCGGATACGCGAACGCCGCCGACTTCGCCGGTATGTGGCGCACGCGCCCTCCCGGGCTGCGGGTGATCGGCGCCGGGTACGGGAGCAATCCGAACCTGCCGGGACAGATCGCCCACCAGTACACCGACGGGTCGGGGTGGGGCGGCGGGTTGCCCGAGGGCGCTCCCCCGTTCGGCAACTGCGACATGAACTCCGCCGACGGTCTCACCGCCGAGGGATTCGCGGCGGCGTGTGGCATCGGCGGGCCTCCCTCGTTGAACGAGATCGACGAGGCCGCACGGATCGCCGCGGCGTGGATCGGTCGCCGCCTGACCGTCGGCGAGATCCCCTGCCCCGACGGCGTCGGCCGCTTCGCCGAGTTCGAGCACGCCCACATCTACTGGTCACCGACGATGCCGCGTACCCCCGACGGCCGCATCCACGCGCTCCCGATCCCCCACGACGGGTTGTTCGAGGCGTGGGCCGCGCTCGGGTTCGAACGCGGCCCGCTGGGCTACCCGGCCCGCCCGCATGCCGTCGTCGACGGCGGTGGCGTCCAGGGGTTCGCGGGTGGGGTCCTGTTCCGACAGAACGGATCCCGGGCGGGGCACTGGACACACGGCGCGATCGGTGCACGGTACGCCGAACTGGGAGCGCAGGCGGGTGCACTCGGGTGGCCGACATCCGACGAATACGACGAATACGACGACAGGGGTGGTCGACGCCAGGACTTCGAGCACGCGACGCTGCGGTGGTCGGCGGCCGACGGCGTCACCCAGGACGTCCCGACGCCGTCGTCATCCGCACCGGGCCTGCTCCCGCGTCTGTGTCAGGCGCTGCGACGCCTGCTGACCCGGGCACGTCCGCCGCGGGCCGGCGCGTAGGCGACGCCGCGGGGTCGCCACCGTTCGCCGCGGTCCGTCGTCGGTTCGAGCACCAGGTCGTCGAGCATCGTCTGCAGGACCACCAGCAACTCCATCGACGCGAAGGACGCACCGATACAGCGCCGGGATCCTCCGCCGAACGGGATCCAGTCGGTGAGATCCGGTCTGCGGTCGGCGAATCGACCCGGGTCGAACCGCTTGGGATCGGGCCACACGGACGCGTCCGAGTGGATCAGACCGATCCCCACCATCACCGACTGCCCCCGGCGGACCGTCCAGTCGCCGATCCGGGCCTCGTCGGCGACGACGGTCCGGAACGTCACGTCGATCACCGGCCGTGACCGCTGCACCTCGAGGATCGTCGCCTCGAGGAGTGCGCTGCCACCCGCCTCACGCTCCGCGGCGAGTCGCGACAGCAACCCGGGGTGGCGACGGAGACGCTCGACCGCCCAGGCCAGCGTGGTGGCCGTCGTCTCGTGTCCGGCCGAGAGCATCGTCAACAGTTCGTCGGCGATCTCGTCGCGGGTCATCGGGCTGCCGTCGTCGTAGCGGCTGGCGACCATCATCGACAGGACGTCGTCGCGTGCGTCGAGGTCGTCGGCACGCTGTGCCGCGTCGATCAGTCGACCGACGATCGCGTCGTACTCCCGGCGCAGTCGACGCATCCGCCCCCAGGGACCGCGGTCACCGAGCCACTCGGCGTGGGGCATCGGGACCAGCGCGAGCCATGAGCCCAGTTCCACCAGGCGCGGCAACAGGATCCGCAGCCGGTCGAACTCCGGGCCACTGGCCCCGAACACGGCCCTGATGATGACGTTCAGGGTGATCCGCATCATCGACGGCATCGTCGCGAACTCACGGTCGACCGGCCACGTCGCCATCTCCGCGCGAGCCTCGGTTGTGATCACGTCCGCGTAGGCGCGCAGGCGTCGACCGTGGAACGGCGGCGCGAGCAACTTGCGCTCTCGGCGGTGCCGCTCCCCGGTCAGCGCGAACATCGAGTTCGGCCCCAACACCCGCCCCAGGTTCTGCTCCACGGACTCCAGGACATCGGTCGGAGCCCGGAACACCTCCCGCGCCACCACCGGGTCGGCGACGACGACCGTCGACCCGAACACGGGGATGTCGATGGTGAACGCCGAGCCGTGTCGCGATCGCAGCCACTCCAGGCCGGCCCGGCGATGGGCGATCGCGGCTGCCGCGATCAGCGCACGGGGGACGCGTGGCCGTGGCGGTACGACCGGCAGGCCGGCGCGATCGGTGGTGTCGATGCTCATCGGGACCTCGCTCCTGCGTTCGCGTCGAGCCCCGGCGCCCGGGTCGACAGAGCCGATGGTACGCAGACGTACCACGGGCTCACAAGAGTCGTCACGGACCGCGGAGCGGGGTGCTGCCGATACTCTCGACGCCCATGGACACCGACGCGGTCGCCCCGGGTGGACTCCCGTCGCCGCGGGCGGTGGCGCGCACCGGCGACGTGCGCGGACGCCTGATCGACGCGTTGGCCACGTCCATCGTCGAGCGCGGGTTCCGCGACACGACGGTGGCCGACGTCGTGCGCATCGCGCGGATGTCCCGCCGGACGTTCTACGAGCAGTTCGGCGACAAGGAAGAGTGCTTCGCCGCCATGCTCGCCACCGTGAACCGGGGTCAGATGGACCTGATCTACCGCGCGGTCGACCGCTCCGCCCCCTGGCGGGATCAGGTGCGGGCGGGCATCGAGTCGTGGATCGCGGGCGCGGCCGCCGAGCCGGCGTTGACGCTCAGCTGGATCCGGGATGCCCCGACGCTGCGTGCAGGGGCGCGGGAGGTGGAACGGGCCACGCGGGAGGGCTTCGTCGACCTGGTCGGCGATCTCGCCGACAGCGACGACCTCCGGCGGGAGGGTTTCCGCCCGCCGTCCCGACCGATGGCGGTGCTGCTGGTGGGCGGCCTGCGTGAACTCATCGCCGCTCAGGTCGAGGCGGGCGCGGCACCGGCCGACATCACCGCATGCGCGATCGCGGCGACGATCGCCCTGTTCACCGCTGAGAGCGTGTGAACGGCCTGGTCGCCGTCGACGTCAGCTGACGAGCTTCTTGACGGTGAGGGCGAGAACGAGGACACCCACACCGATCAGCGGGTACTTCACGGCCGGGGTGTTGAGCGTCGCGACCACCCCGTTCTTGGCGTCCTCGGCCAGGCGCTGCGGGTTCGCGCGCTCGGCCAAGGAGTCCAGGGTGGAGGCGAGATCCTCGCGTGCGCGGACGATGTCGCGCTCGATGCTGTCGGGGTCGCGTGCCACGTGTCCTCCATCGTCGTCCCGGGCCGTCGTCGACGATCGGGGCCCGGTGGGTGCTCGGCTCCGACGCGACGGTCGGGGCGCTCTCGGAGCAACCGTAGTTCACCGGGCGCCACGACGGTCATGTCCCTCCGCCCGAGAAGGCCGTCGCGTGTCCTTCTCCCCGCGGCCGCTCGGCTACCGTGTCACGCGTGACGACTCGACGGCTCGCTCCTGGTGACACCGCCCCTGCCTTCACCCTGCCCGACGCGAACGGTGATCCCGTCTCGCTCTCGGACTACTCCGGCCGCAAGGTCGTCGTCTACTTCTATCCCGCGGCGTCCACTCCCGGGTGCACGAAACAGGCCTGCGACTTCCGCGACAACCTGGCCGAGTTGTCGGGCGCCGGGATCGACGTCGTCGGCATCTCCCCCGACAAGCCCGCCAAGCTCGCGAAGTTCCGCGACGAGCAGGGACTGACCTTCCCGCTCCTGTCCGACCCGGACAAGACCGTCCTCACCGAGTGGGGTGCGTTCGGCGAGAAGACGATGTACGGCAAGACCGTCACCGGGGTCATCCGCTCGACCTTCCTCGTCGACGCGGACGGGACCATCGAGGTCGCGCAGTACAACGTCCGCGCGACCGGACACGTCGCCAAGCTGCGCCGCGACATCGCGGTGTGAGTCGACCCGCTCATGGGTGACCCCGCGACGCCCCTGGTCCCCCGCAAGCGGCCGACACAGGAGCGCAGCCGCCGCCGGTTCGAGGCGATGCTCGTCGAGGCGCGCGCGCTGCTCATCGAGGTCGGTTTCGAGTCACTGACCTGCGAGGAGATCGCCGCGCGCGCCGACGTGCCGATCGGGACCCTCTACCAGTACTTCGCGAACAAGTACGTCATCGTCTGCGAGCTCGACCGCCAGGACGCCGTCGGCGTGCAGGAGGCGCTCGCGGCGTTCGGCGAGGAGATCCCGTCGCTCGACTGGCCGCGGCTGCTGGAGAAGTTCCTCGACCACCTCGCCTCGCTGTGGCGCGACGACCCGTCGCGGCGGGCGGTGTGGTTGGCCGTGCAGTCGACACCGGCCACGCGGGCGACCGCGCTCGTGCACGAACGCGCGCTCGCCCAGATGGTGGCGCGGATCATCGCACCGCTCACCCCGAGCCAGCGGGGGCGACGCACGATGATGTCGGAGGTGCTGGTGCACACCGCCTACTCGCTGCTGAGCTTCTCGGTGCAGGACGGCCACGACCACGCCCGGACCGTCGCCGAGCTCAAGCGGATGCTCGCCGGGTACCTCCTGCTCGAGGACACCGAGACCACCTGAGTCCCGCTCCGGCTCAGCGGCTCTCGATCACCGCGACAGCCGCTGCCGACGGCCCGTCGTGGGTGAGCGAGATGTGCACACAGGTGTCCCGGAGATGCTCACCGATCGTCCCGCCGAGACGGATCGACGGCCGGCCCCACGCGTCGGTGACGACCTCGATGTCACCGTGTTCGACGGCCGCCATCGCCGGGGGCAGCGCGAAGCGACTGACCGACCACGCCTTGACGACGGCCTCCTTCGCCGCCCACCGCGCCGCGAGATGCCGTGCGTCGTCACCGGTCCCGGCCGCCGAGTCACGACGCTCACCGACCGTGAACCGGTCGGCGAACGTCGTGCCCGACTGCGTCATCTGCTCGGCGAACTCCGGGATCGACACGATGTCGATGCCGATGCCGATGACGCTCATCGCGTGGTCGCGCCCGACAGCGTCGCATCGGTCGGGGCCGGGTAGTCGCCGCCGGCGTCGAGGCGCACAGTCTCGTCGAGGAGCATCGCGGCCTCCCGGTCCGGGTCGGCGCCGGCGTCACCGAGACGGCGGTTCGGCGGCCGCTGGTACAGCGGGTCACCACCGCACATCGCGGCCAGTCGACGTCGCGCACCCTCGCGGGAGCGCTGTGCCGCAGCCGTCCGGTACGCCTCACGACGATCGGCGTCGAGCGAGGCCACGAACGCCTCCGGGTGCACGACGGCGACCAGGCCGGACACGTGGCCGAACCCGAGGCTGGTGAGCAGACCGGCCTTGAGCGGGAAGCGATCTCCCAGTTCCAGGGCCTCGGTCACCCACACCAGGTGCGGGTGCTCGCGCATCGCGTCGTCGACGCAGTCCAGGCTGCGGTTGGGCGGGATGACGCCGTCACGCAGCATCTGGCACAGCCCGATGAGCTGGAAGGCTGCCGCCCCGCCCTTGGCGTGACCGGTCAGCGACTTCTGCGACACCACGAACAACGGGGCACCGTCGTGGCGACCCAGTGCCGAGGCGACGCGTTCGTGCAGGTCCGCCTCGTTCGGATCGTTCGCGCGGGTCGACGTGTCGTGCTTGGACACCACCGCGACGTCGTCGGCGCTGACACCGAGATCACGCAGTGCGCGCGCCATCGGCGACTCCAGGCGACCGCGCGCCGCACCCAGCGCACCGATGCCCGGGGCGGGGATGGAGGTGTGGACGCCGTCGCCGAAGCTCTGCGCCCATGCGAGGACCCCGAGTACGGGGAGACCCATGTCGGCGGCCACGTCACCGCGCGCCAGCAGAACCGTTCCGCCACCCTGCGATTCCACGAACCCGCCGCGTCGTCGGTCGTTGGCCCGGGAGTAGCGGCGCGGATCGATCCCGCGGGCGGCCATCGCCGCCGAGTCCGCCGTCGCCGACATGTCACCGAATCCGACGATGCCCTCCACCGACAGGTCGTCGAACCCGCCGGCGACCGCGAACAACGCCTTGCCGAGCCGGATCTTGTCGACGCCCTCCTCCACGGAGACCGCGGCGGTCGCGCAGGCGGCGACCGGATGGATCATCGCGCCGTAGCTGCCCACGTAGGACTGCACGACGTGCGCCGCGATGACGTTCGGCAGAGCCTCCTGCAGGATGTCGTTGGCCTTCGACTCCCCCAGCAGGGTGTCGATGTACAGCGAGCGCATCGACTCCATGCCGCCCATACCGGTGCCCTGCGTGTTGGCGACCAGACCGGGGTGCACCCAGCGCATGAGCTCCGCGGGGTCGAAGCCCGACCCGAGGAACGCGTCGACCGTGGCGACGAGATTCCACAGCGCGACGCGATCGAGCGACGACGCCATGTCGGCCGAGATGCCGTACGCGGTCGGGTCGAATCCGGTCGGGATCTGCCCGCCGACGGTGCGACTCAGGGCGAAACGACGCGGGACACGGATCTCGGTTCCCGCCGTGCGGGTCACCTCCCAGTCCCCCGACTCGAGGGCGCGGACCCTGGTGCGCTCGGGGTCCGACGTCGCGAACGCCCGGGCCTCCTCCTCCGACGCCACCGTGAACGTGAGGTCCTCGTCGAGGAAGACCGACGTCAGCAGCGGTGCCGCGTTGTCGACCATCGCGCCGTCGTCGGCGTAGCGGCGGATGCCGCACCGCTCGACGACGGTGTCGTGGTACCGGTCGGCGATCTCGTGTTCGGCGACCTCGTCACCGGACTCGACGTCGTACCAGCCCGGTCGGGGCGTGTCCTCCCAGCGCACCAGCCCTGTCGACCAGGCGAGTTCGAGGACACCGGCCGCCGACAGCTCGTCGGACACCTCCATCTCGAACCGCGTCCGAGCGCTGCCGTAGGGACCGAGCTCGCCGGCACCGACGATGACCACGAGGTCCGCCGGGTCGACCGTCAGCTCCGGCCACGAAGGCGTCGTGCCCGTCTCGGGGCGAGCGGGTGCGGGCAGGGCCGGGACCGTCGGGGCCGTGGGCTCGGCGTCGGTCTCCCCGGTCGCCGCAGCGGCCTGGGCCACCGAGGCGAGCGCGGACAGGTCCAGGTCGGCGTCGGCGAGACCGGCGGTCAGGTCGGCGACGATCGGCGCGGTCCGCGCGGATGTCCGCTGCTGCGGTCCGCACAGCGCGAGCAGTTCGGCGGCCATCTCCGCGGTCGACCAGGTGCGCACCCCGGCCGCCTCGACGGCCTCGACCAACGGGTCGTTGCCGCCCATGAGGCCGGTGCCGCGCACCCACCCGATGATGGCGTGGGCCAGGGTGACACGGGAGTTCCACGACGACTCCGCCGACCAGCGCCCGACGAGCGCGTCGAGGGCGGCCTTGCTCTCGCCGTAGGCGCCGTCGCCACCGAACATGCCACGGTTCGGTGAGCCGGGCAGCACCACGTGCACCCGACCGTCGACGTCGTGGTCGGCACCCAGCTCGCCGAGACCGGCGATCAACCGCTCGACCGACCAGAGCAACACCTTCATCTCCAGCTCGGCGCGGGGGCCGGCGTCGGACAGGTCGCCCGCCACGCGGGGCGCGGCGAAGGGGAACAGCAGTGTCGGTCGCAGAGCCGGCTTGACGACGGTGGTCGATCCACCCGCGGTCTCCGCCTGTTCGGACCCGATCCACTCGACGAGGTCGTCGACGTCGGTGTAGGAGTACATGTTCGCCGAGGCCACCCACAGGGCTGCCCCGTCGCGGGCGTTCTCGCGGTAGAGCTCCTTGAAGAAGGCCAGCCGGGACCCGTCGAGCCGCGAGGTCGTCGCGACGACCGTCGCGCCGCCGGCGAGCAGACGCCCGACCACGGCCGCGGCGATCGAGCCCGAGGACGCACCCGTCACCACGGCGACCTCGCCGGTGTGGACGCCGGGTGTGGGATCCTCGGCGAGATGGGCGATCTGTGCGTACACGCGGGCACGGACACCGTCACCGACGTGCAGCGCCTTGCCCTGCCACCACGTCGCCTGCTGGGCGACGGTGTGACCCGCGCCGGCGAACCGGCGGGTGACCGCGTCGAAATCGGTGTCGAGGTCGTGGTCGTCGGCCAGCCACAGGCGGGCGAGATCCTCACGCGCGGTGGCCCATCGGTCGTCGACGAGGACAGCGGTCCGCGGGTCGAACGTCGGTGTGACGGTGCGCAACCAGTCGGCTCCCAGTTCCGCCGAGACGCGATCGGAGAGCATCCGGGCCGCACGCGCCTCGTCGGCGTCGGCGTCGGTGGCGTCGTCGGTCGGCTCGTCGAGGCCCAGCTTGCGCAGGACCGTCCGCGCTGCCGAGGCCAGGGCCCCGTCGCGACCGGTGATCTGTTCGGTGAAGGCTCCGAGCGCCGCGGCGTCGACGGTCGCGCCGCCACCGGAGTCGGCCGCGGGCTTGCTCACGGCGACACCGCGCTGCGCGCCGACCGCGGTGACGGCGGCGTCGATCGCCGCGTCGAGCGCATCGACCGATCCGAGCGGACCGTCGACGAGGCCGCCGAGGTCGCCACCGCGCACCGAGGCACCCTCGCGGGTACCCAGGGCCAGCGCCACCGTCGCGTGCCGCGCCCATCCCGGTCCGAGCTGCCAGACCGACGTGACGCGATCCTCGATGTGGGCCGGACGCTTGTTGATCGGGCCGAGCACCTTGCGCAGGGCGTCGCCGACGGCGTCGGTGAGCACCGACCCGAACGGCTTGTAGCCGCGGGCCAGTGAGTCCACGGTCGACGCGAGCGAGGCCATGTCCGCCTCGGCCGCCCCGTCGATGGCCCCGAGCCCGAGCTCCGCGCCGACGTCGAGGAGCAACTGGTTGCGGCGCGACGAGACACCGTCGCACAGGGCCTCGATCGTGTCGGCGGCACCGATCTGATCCGGGCGCATCTTGGTCCACAGCGCGATGACGGCACGGACGGCGTCGGCCGGGACGAACGTGATGTCGTCGGGACGCGGACCCGCGGCGGCCTGAGCCGGCGCCGCAGGCGCAGACGGTGCCGCCACCGGGGCCGACGACGACTCGGTGGACTCGGTCTCGACGGGCGCCTCGTCGATCTCCTCGGGGGCCTCGTCCTGCGCGAGCACCACCTGGGTGTCCCGCTCGACGTTGAGGACCTGCACCGCCGAGCCGGCGAACGCGTCGAGCTTGAGGGTGTTCGTCGCCAGTCCCGCGAGCGTGGGCGCGGTCGCGACTCCGACCTCCACGAACCGCTGGATCCCGAGTCCGCCGGTCTCACGCCCGGAGAACAGCAGGTCCTGGGTCTCGATCCACCGGACCGGGCTCGCGAACTGCCAGGCGAGGAGCTCGACCAGGATGGTCCGGGCGAGACCCGCCCGGTCCGCGGCCGCGGCGTCGTAGTCGGCGAGCACCTCGGCCAACGGCTCGGAGGGGACCAGGTCGGCGATCTCGGCGACGAAGTCACGGTCCAGGGTGAACGGACGCGGGACCAGGTTCGGGATGTACCGCCCGATCAGCACCTCGGGATCGAGCTGCGCCGGGAGCAGTTCCTGCAGGCGCGCGCGGAACTCCGGCACGCCGTCCCGCAGGACGCTGGAGTGGAAGGGCACGTCGATGCCCGGGATGACGATGAACCCGCGCTTGCCGCCGACCTCGGCGCGCTTGCGTTCGATGTGCGCCTCGAGGTTCTCCAGACCGCGCACCGTGCCCGCGATCGCGTACTGGGTGCCGCGCTGGTTGAGGTTGACGACCTCCAGGAACTCCCCGCACGACCGGGACACGTCGGCGACGAAGCCGACGACGTCGTCGTCGGCGACGCCGAACTGGCTGGGACGGATGGCGGCGAGTCGATAGTTGCTGCGGCCCAGCTCGTCTCGCGGGACGAGATGGTGCATGGCCTCGCCGCGCTGGAACACGACCTCGAGGACCGCCTCCAACGGCAGGACACCGGCGCAGGCCGCCAGCGCGTTGTACTCGCCGACAGAGTGGCCGCAGGTGATCGCGCCCTCGACGAATCCGCCGGCCTCGCGCAGCTCGGCGATCTGCGCGACGCCGAGGGTCGCCATCGCGACCTGGGTGAACTGGGTGAGGAACAGCACGCCGTCGGGATGGGTGTAGGTGGTCCCGCGGGCGACCAGTCGGGTGGGGTTGTCACGGACGACCGCGAGGATCGAGAAGCCCAGGGCGGACCGGGTGTGCGCATCGGCGCGGTCCCAGACGTCACGGGCGGCGGCCGACCGGGCACGGGCCGCGAGACCCATCCCGGCGCTCTGGATGCCCTGGCCGGGGAAGGCGTAGACGGTCCGCGGTGCCGCGAGACGGCCGGTCGCCGCGAGGACGAGGTCGCCGTCGACCGAGCAGGTCACCTCGACGACCTCCGCGCCCCGGTCGAGACCGACGCGGTCGACGCGGACGGTCACCTCGTCGCCGGTGCGGACCATGCCCAGGTACCGGGCGGTCCATCCGAGCAGGGGACGCGCCGACGGGACGGGGCGGTCGACGTCGGTGGCCGTGACCACGTGCTGGGCGAGCGCCGACAGCCACATGCCGTGGACGATCGGCTCCCCCAACCCGGCGAGTCGGGCGGCACGCAGGTCGGTGTGGATGGGGTTGTGGTCGCCGGACACGGCGGCGAAGCCGTGCATGCGGGCCGGTGCGGTGACCGTGACCGAACGGACGAGGGCGCGGGTGGCCTGCCGCTCGTCGACGACGGCGCCACCGGCGCGCACGGGGTCCGAGAGGTCGCCGGCACCGCTGCGGCCGCGGATCGCGAAGCGCTCGGTGAGTCCGGCGAGCACACCGGACCCGTCGACGATCTCGACGTCGACGGTGACCACACGTCCGACGGCGGTGTCGTCCGTCGAGCGCAGCGTGGCGGTGATCGTGACGTCGGTGTCGACCCGGGGCAGCTCCCCGGTGACGGACACGGCGTGATCGAGATGGACGAGATCGAGCAGGCCCTCCACGACCGGACGGCCGGACGGTGTCCGTGCGGACCCGATGACGGCGAACACCGCGGGCCAGGCCAGACCGACGATCGCGTCGGGAACGGCGAACCCGCCGCTGCCCGACGGCGTCGACGCCGACAGTCGCTGCGGCAGGCCGTGCGCCGTCACGCCGGCGTGGTCGGCGGGCAGGTCGGACATCCACCGCGCGGCCACGGTCGCGACACCGTCGACGACCTCGGGGAGATCGCCGGCGGCCACACCGAGGATGGTCCGCATGGCGGCGGAGGCGTCGTCGAGATCGACACGGGGCACACCGCCGTCGAGGAACGACGCGTCCACGCGCATCGGGATGGTGACCGCGGTGGTCGCGATCGGCACGACGAGTTCCACGCCACCGTCGACACGGGTGAGGGTGGCCCCGGTCGGTGCGTGCTCCGCGCGGTCGTCGCCGTCGTCGAGGAACTCCCACTGCCGGATGTCTCCGAGACGGCCGATCGGGTTGGGCACCATACGTCCGGCCCACTCGACGGAGTCGGCCGCGATGACGGTCGCGAGAACACCGGCGCGCCCACCGATCCCGGCTCGACGGCTGGGCACGGCGGTCGGGGTCACGCCGCGGGCGCCGAGCTCGGCGACGAGGTGCGCCTCGAACCGGTCGAGGAGGTCACCGACGGGCTCGTCGACGCGGGTGATGCCCGCGACCGCTACCGGTCCGGGGATCACGCACACCTCGTCGGCGCCGTAGCGGGCGTCGTGGGCCTGCCACAGCGAGTCGCTGCGCCACCACCGACGCACGTCCTTGTCGACGACGGGCACGAAGTTGACGGGCTTGCCGGGAGTGCGGCAGAGACCGAGGAAGAAGGAGACGTCGGCGGGATGCAGTACGTCGGAGTCGATCTCGGGGTACAGGCCGCCGAGCACGTCGATCGCCGTGTGCGGGGCTGCGGTCGAGGCGTCGTCGGCGAACGCCGTCGCGACCTCGCCGCGATCGGACGGGTGCATGCGGGCCTCGGTGCGCTGCAGCATCTGTCGGAACCGGTCGCGCCACGTGACGTCGGCCCAGTCCGGCGTCGGGCCGGGGTCGGCGCCGACGGCGAGATCGGCGTAGCGGGTCAGCCACTGGCGGTAGGTCATCGCGGCGACGTCACCGAAGTACGGCTTGGCCGTGGCGTCGAGGGCGGCGACGATCTCGTCGCGACGCTCCGCCACCGCGTCGGCGTCGCCCGCGACCGCGTCGAGCAGGCGGCCGCACGCGGATGCGGCGTTGTCCACCTCGTGGATGTCCGCACCGAGCTGGCTGCGGCCCGAGGCCATCCCGTCCCGGGCGCCTCCGGCGCCGATCCAGCTGTCGCATCCGGGTGTGTCGACGAGGAGTTGCTTGACCGCCGGCGAGGTCGTCGCCTCCAGGGTCGCCATCGTGACGGTCCCCAGCAGGATGCCGTCGACCGGCATCGCCGGGAACCCGTGCGCGGTCGACCACCGTCCGGTGAGGTAGTCCGCGGCACGTTCGGGTGTCCCGATGCCACCGCCGACGCAGATCACGGCGTTCGGGCGCGCGCGCAGCTCGGCGTAGGTGGCCAGCAGGAGGTCGTCGAGGTCCTCCCACGAGTGGTGACCGCCGGCGCGACCGCCCTCGATGTGCACGATCACCGGGTGCGCGGGCACCTCGGCGGCGATACGCACCACGGACCGGATCTGTTCGACGGTGCCCGGCTTGAACGCGACCCAGGGGATCCCCGCGTCCACGAGCTCGTCGACCAGTGCGACCGCCTCGTCGAGTTCGGGGATGCCCGCGGAGACGACGACACCGTCGACGGGTGATCCGGCCGCGCGGGCCTTCTGCACGAGCCGCTTGCCGCCGAGCTGGAGCTTCCACAGGTAGGGGTCGAGGAACAGCGCGTTGAACTGTGCCTGCCGGCCCGGTTCGAGCAGCGTGTGCAGGCGGTCCAGGTTGTCGGCGAGGATCGCCTCGGTCACCTGCCCGCCGCCGGCCAGCTCGGCCCAGTGGCCGGCGTTGGCGGCGGCCGCGACGATGGCCGGGTCGACGGTGGTCGGGGTCATGCCCGCGAGCAGCATCGGCGACCGGCCGGTGAGACGCGTGAACGCGGTCTCCACCACTGTGCGCCCCGAGGGGAGCTCGGCCAGGGACGGCGCGTGGACATCCCACGGAGCCGGTACCGACGGAACGCCGCCGGGGGCGAAGACGTTGCGTTGGCCGCCCCGCGAACTGGCCGGGATGCACCCGATGCCGCGACCGCGGACGTTCGGCACCGACAGGCGCGTCGCGGAGTCGGCGGGGCCGAGGTCGAGCAGCCAGAGCGCACCGCTGTCGGCGACGTCGTCGAGGCGCTGGACCCAGTCGCACGGCGCCACCAGGATCGCGTGGGCGTGGCCGCGGGCCCAGTCGACGTCGAGACCGCACTGCTGTGCCCACTCCCCGACCAGGTCGACGGCGGCGTGCAGCGCCGGGTGATGGAAGGCGACGGAGACGTCCACGGGGTCGAACGTCGGCGCGAAGGGGGCACCGCCGGTGGTCTTGGCCTTGCGGTCGGCGGCCTCGGCCGCGGCGACGGCTGCACACCGCTGCTCGAACGCCCGCAGCTGACGCGGTGCGCCCGAGACTGCGACCGAGCGACGACCGTTGCGGATCGCGACGACCGGGGCGATGGCGACGTCGTCACCGACCAGCGACGCCCGGTGTTCGTCGAGGATGGTGTCCAGACGTGCGGGGTCGACCCGGGAGACCGACACCATCGGGGTGCCGTCCGCCGTGGCCCCGAGACCCACGCGACGGGCGACCGTGGCGCCCGCGGCACCGATCAGGTGGGCGAGCGCGAGCAGAGCACCACGACCACCGGCGTCCGCGACGACATCGGTGGCCAGGACGCCCTGCGAGTGGCCCGCGACCGCGCGCGGCGCGATCTCCGCGGTGTCGAGGCCCTGCTTGGCCAGCGCCGCCAGTGCGGCCATCTGGGTGAGGAGGATGCCCGGCACCGACTGGGCGGCACCGGCGAGGACGGTCGCGGCGGGAACGGTCCGGTCGGCGGCGAGGCGGTGCACCCACGCGAGCGGGTCGAAGCCGTCGGGGCGGACGGCGTCGATCGCACCCAGGACCGGTGCGACGAGACGCTCCGCGGCGTCGACCGTCTGCGCGAGGGAGTGGTCGAGTTCGGCGTCGATCACGAGTTCGGCCAGCGCCGGCAGCCAGGGCGTCCCCTGACCGCCGAAGGTGACGGCGTACGGCGTGCCGGCCGCCAGTCGTGCGATGAGCGTGTCGGTGTGGCGACCGGACGACGGTGTGCCGTCCGTGCTGTTGCGGAACTCGTTGACCGTCACAGGGGATCTCCTCGGGTGTCGCGGACTCGGGGGCGGGGTGCTCGGGCGCGTCTGCGCGCGATCGGGCGGTCGACGTCGATGTCGGGGCGGGCCGGTGGACATCTCGGCGCCGGGGCCCGGTGGGGCACCATCGCGACGAGACGCGGTGGATCACCGCGGCCCTCCGCCGTTCGACGGCGGAAGTCGTTGTCCCGGAGGTGGACAGCGCGCCCCGTGCCGGGTGCGGCGTGCCTCGTCCTCCGTGTGGACGCGACTCATCGTCGCACATGAAAATGAGGGATCCCTCATGTTCTGGGCCGACCCGTGGGTATACCCACCGGTATCCCCGCGGGTAACAAACGGCTCCCCCTCCCTGCCGTCATGCGACGAACGGACCGCCGCAGGTCAGCGCGACGACCCCGGCCACGGCGTGACGATCCCCCGGACCGCCGCGGTTGTTATCGGATCGTTATCTCAACCGGCGGTGTCCGACGACCGCGGCGACGCTTCGTACTGTGTGTCCATGGACTGCGTCTTCTGCGCGATCGTGGCCGGTACAGCGCCGTCCCGGCAGGTGTACGCCGACGACGACGTGGTCGCGTTCCTCGACATCCGACCCGTGCGACCCGGTCACACCCTGGTGATCCCGCGGCGTCACACCCCGGACCTCGTCGGCCTGGCCCCGCACGACGCGGCCGCGGTGTTCGCGGGCGCGAGTCGTGTCGCCGCCGCATTACGGGCGTCGACGATCGCCGCCGACGGGGTCAACCTCGCCCTCAACGACGGGCGCGCGGCGTGTCAGACCGTGTTCCACACCCACATGCACGTGGTGCCGCGACATCACGGCGACAGGTTGTCGTTCGCGAAGGGGTTCATGACCCGACGCGATCCCGATGCCGACGGCACGGCCGCGGCGATCCGCGCGGCGATCGTCGACTGACGACCGCCGGACGATCACTCCCCGCCGAGGTCGATCGGCTCCCAGGGGTCGGCGACCGTGACACCGTCGCGGACGCCGACGGTGTCGGGACGGACGCCGCGGGTCTCGAGTTCGGTCCACAGTCCGGACAGGGCGCGCTCGGGGTCGAGCAGATACTCCGATTCCCGGACACGCCAGAACCGCCAGCCGCACCGGCGCAGTTCGCGCTCGCGTTCCATGTCGGCCCGGGCCTGTTCGGGGGTGCTGGTGAACTCGTCGCCGTCACACTCCACGGCCAGTCGGCCGTCGGCACCGGTCACCACGAGGTCGATCACCCGGTTGTTCACCGAGACCTTCGGGACGACGTGATACCCCCGGTCACGGAGTTCACCGAAGATGCGCTGCTCGAAGAGGCTCTCGAACGGTTCGGCCCGCTCGTCGGTGCCGATGTCGACGGGCATGGGGTCGACCAGCGCGTTCTGGGTGCGCTCGAGATAGGTCAGCAGCGAGTAGCGGAGGTCGTTGGGGCGCAGGTCCTGAGAGGAGACGCTGTGGAACAGCCACAGCTGTTCCATCGCCCGCGACGCCGCGACGTTGAACCGGCGCTGGGATTCGCTGCGCGTCAACGACACCGGGTTCCTGTCGATCGAGACGACCATCGACAGGAAGACGACATGGCGCTCGTCGCCCTGGAAGTCGGGCGGCGTGCCGACCCGCAGGGCCCGGGCGTGCCACTCCTCGACGCCGACCGCCGCGCGCAACTTCTGTGTGATGACGTCGACCTGCCTCTGCCCCTGCAGGACGACCACACCGAATGTCATCCCGTCGTACCGGTGGTCGCCGAGGCAGCGGACCACCTCGGCCACGAGTGCGTCGGCCTCGTCGACATTGGTCAGCGCCGACCCGTCCCCGGTGGCCACGGCGTCGGCGACGAACACCGACCGCAGCGGCGGCAGTCGGTCGGCACCGAACTGACGCACCGGGACGAGCGGCGAGTCGGGATAGAACTGCCGCGACGAGTACTCGATGATCTCCGGCATCGACCGGAAGTGCTCCCGCAGACGGACCACGTGTCCGAACCGGGTGCGCAACATCGAGAACAGACTCGAGCGCGGCGTGAGGCTGTCTCGCATGTACTGCGGAACGTCGTGCAGGTAGCTGTCCAGTTTGGCGAAGACCTCGTCGAGGCCCGCCCCGCCGAAACCGCCTGGCGCGCACTGTCGGTCGTCACCGACGACGATCACCCGCGGCGCCAGCCAGAGCAGGAACAGGCTCGTGATGTCGGCCTGGGACGCCTCGTCGACGATCACCACGTCGAAGGAGTTCTGCTCCGGCACGATCGACGAGAGCACCTGCGAGATCGGCATGATCCACGCCGGCACCGCGCCCTGGGCCTGCGTCATGGCCGACCGCGCGGCGGTCCGGAAACGCTCGGCGTGCTTGCCCGATCCCTTGCCGAGGTTCGTGATGTGGTCGCGGTAGGACTGCAGCGCCTGCACCTGGGTGACCGTCATGTGTTCCAGGCACTCACGCCAGGCCGCCGCGGCGGCCAGTCCCGCCGTGAAGTGCGCGATGTCGGCCTCGACCGAGTCGAGGTCGGCGGCGAGCCGCGCCTCGCGATCGGGATCGCTGCGGTCGTGCGCCCACGCATAGGCCCGGCGCCAGGACCAGGCGTCGCCGAGATCCCGAAGGCGCGCGTCCCAGACCGTCTCCTGGGCGGTGTCGACCAGGACTCGGTGCAGTCCGGGCGCCTTCTGCTTCAGCCGCAACTCCAACAGGTCGAGGGCGCCCTGCCGTTCGCGCTGCGCACGGGCGACCGCGAACGCCCGACGCGCGTCCTTGATCGCGTCGCCGTCGGCCGCGGTCAGCGCGGCGATCAGAGCGTCCGCCTCGACCGACGGCCCCTGATCGGTCTCGGCGGCCAGACTCCGTGCGGCCGCGTCGAGTTCACGCCGCGCCAGCACGGCGTCGTTGGTGGCGGCGATGGCGCCGGTCTGGCGGGCCACCTCCTCGACCTCGTCGATGCTCTTCGGACGGGGACCGCCGGGGCTGATGGACTCGAGCCGACGGATCAGCGCGTCCCGTCCGGTGAGCAGCTCGGACACCCATCCCAGCTGCTCGTCGAGCGACACGAGACGACCCAGCTGCGCCGACCGCGATCCGGAGGTGTCGACGTCGACCTCGACGTCGGCGAGGACCGACTGGACCGTGGCGACGTTCTCGAGCACCCGGAGATGGTCGGCGACCATCTGCAGCGCGTCGGCGTCGACCGGGGGGCGGCCGTCGACGGTCGCGGTGAGCTCGAGCGCCTCCACGGCGCGTTGCTGCGGCGACTTGCGGAAGCGGGACCGCCAGGTGCCGCCCGCGCGGAGGTGGTCCGCGGCGTCGGCGAAGGTCTCCGCCGCACCGGGAGTGACCGGGTCCACGATCACGTCGTGGGTGCCGATGGCGGCATCCCGCCGCGTGGCCTCGTCGATGACCGCCGAGATCTGGGTGACCCGGTTCCACAGGTATGCGGCCGATCCCGACAGCAACCGCTCGGTCATGTCCTGCATCGGGGTGTCGAATGTCCGCACCTCGCGCACGGCGGCCGCGAGGCGATCGCACTGCGACTTGATCTCCGCCAACCGCCCGCTGTCGACGTCGGAGAGGATCGCGAGCAGCGATCCGTTGCCGGTCATCTTCTCGTGCGGCTGCGCGTTCACGCGTGCGCAGATCGACTCCAGAGCGACGGAGTCGGGCAGATGGTCCTCGAGATCGGGCAGTCGCTGACCCAGACGTTGCGCCCACGAGTCGTCTCGCTCGCGGAGCAGGCCGAGCAGGCGGGTCATCTCGTCGGCGTCGAGCGGAGGCAGCACCGAGTCGAGGGGGCCGGGCAGCCAGTCGTACCGGTCGGCCACGTCCTGGCAGGCACGGACGATCTGCGCGGCGGTCCCGCTGTACCCGGGCGCCACCCATTCGTGCTTCTCGGTCTCGGACTCCCGCAGCTGCCAGATCTCGCGGAGGATCTGTTCGCGTTTGGCGCGTGCCTGGTCACGCTTGGACCGCAGGTTCTTGATCTCCGACGTCGCGACCCGTTCGGAGAAGGTGCCCTTGCGCGCGGCGATCGCCGCGACGCTGTCGGCGAGCGAGGCCGATCCGTCCTTGGTGACGTCGGTGATGGCCACGGCGAGCTCCCGCAGCTCGGCCGGCAGTTTGTCGCGCAGGACCTGCAGCGCCTGTGCCTTCTCGCTGACGACGAGCACACGCTGCCCCTTGGCCAGCAGCGCCGACATGAGGTTCGCGATGGTGTGGGTCTTGCCGGTCCCGGGCGGACCCTCCACCACGACACCGGAGTCGACGCCGAGCTGCGCGAGGATGTCGCGCTGTTCGACGTTGGACGGGAGCGGGTAGAGGGCGTCCTCCACCAACTCGCCGGCACTCATCGCGCCGGTCGCCGCGAGGCGGTCGAGCCGCTCCGGGGCCTCGATGGGCTCCACCAGCTGCGCCAGCCCGATCGGGATGTCGGCGGAGTCCTCCCGCAGCGCGGTCATCATCGTCTCGTAGTACGAGAGCACCGCACCCGATCCCCTGTCGCGCAGGACGAGCGCGGGCCGGGAGTCCACGGTGACGCCGTCGACGTCCTCGGCGACCGTCGACCGCCACGTGTCGAGGATGTCGTCGACACCCGGCGCCACCACCGACGGGACCCCGGCCAACGCGTCGGAGACCGCGGCCGAACGCCCCAGGTCGAATCCGTCCACACCGCTCAGCAGGAGGCCGTCCTGCAGTCGGGGTACGGAGTCACCGGTCAGCCGGACGGTGATCACACCCGCGGTGTGGTCGTGGTCGGCGACGACGGACTGGGTGAGCAGGTGCGCGACGATGGTGGGCTCGGTGTCGGGCGCATCCGGATCGGAGACGGTCAGCAGACCCTGCGCGAGGACGAGTTCGAGTGACTCCGGCCGCTCGGCCAGATCGTCGAGCATGGCCGCGGCCTGCGGGTAGGCACCGGTGGCGGGAGCGTCGGAGCGGATCTGCACGACCGCGCCGCCGGGGGCCGCCTTCGCCGTGACGGGGAGGTTCCAGTCGTCGCCGAGCCACAGCACCGACGGGTGGTCGTTCACATCGCGGACGACGGTGGACCGGGCCGCGACGAGTTCGTGCAGGAACTGCAGGAGACGCAGGACACGGCCCCGTCGATCGTCCCCGGACATCGCTTCGGTCATCAGGTCCTCTTCGCCCGCGCCACCGTCGGTCGAGGTCGTTGCGCTCCCTCGAGGTCAAGCTCAGGTCGACACTCGACCCGAGTAGGTAGAACGCTACCTGGTGACCTGGGCGAGGACGTAACGCACGGACCCCACGGCGACGGTGGTGTCGAGGCGCTCCGGTCGCCCCGCTCGATCAGCTCGCCCGCAACGCGGAGCGGAACGCCGGGAACCCGCCGTCGACCCAGCGCACGTT
Organism: Williamsia sp. SKLECPSW1; assembly: GCF_054332755.1. Classification (NCBI taxonomy): domain Bacteria; kingdom Bacillati; phylum Actinomycetota; class Actinomycetes; order Mycobacteriales; family Nocardiaceae; genus Williamsia; species Williamsia sp. SKLECPSW1. The sequence continues at coordinate 734,621 of NZ_JBTGLI010000002.1, forward strand.
GGTGTAGCCCAGACCGGCGATCTGCTCGGCGATCCGCAGGGCGTGCGCACGCACGGACACCACCGCGATCTCCGTGTCGAGACCGGCGATGCACGCCATCCGACGCGGGGACGTCGGTGCGAGCAGGTCCTCGAGGTCGCCGGGCTCCACCACGACCGCCCCGGGCAGCGAGCCCTGGTGACGGACGACCTGCGGCCGCATGTCGAGCACGACGGCCTGTCCGTGCAGTGTGTGTTCGGCTGCTTCTGTCGCCGAGATGCGATCCACCACGCTCATGTGGACTCACCGATCCTCGTGTCCCGATCTCCTGGACCCGACCCCGTACCGGGGCGGGCGTCTCACCAGTGAGTCGCACCACGCGTGCTCCGTGTTACGGCGATGTGACCGACGGTCGGAGGAGAACGGTCAGCGACGTGCCCCGCGGCCGGCGACCTTCGGTGCCCCGCGCCGCCCGGGCCCGTCGGGACGCTGGGACCGCGACGACGACCGCTGGCGTGGCGGCCCCTGGTCGGGACCGATGTTGATCGCCTTGTTGTTGATGCGCGTACGTCGCAGCGACTCCAGGGTCTCGCGCCCCAGGTCGTCGGGGAGTTCGACGAGGCTGTACTCGTTGCGGATGCTGATGTGGCCGAAGTCGGCCCGGGTGAGGCCGCCCTCATTGGCGATCGCCCCGACGATCGCGCCCGGCGTGACGCGGTCCCGCTTGCCGACGGCGATCCGGTAGGTCGCGAACCGCGGCTGCCCCTCGCGGCGGGGACGTTCTGGCCGATCGCCGCGCTGGGCGCGCTCACCCGCCGGCGGGTCGGGCCGGAGGAAGAAGCCGCCGTCACGCGTCTCGAGGGCGAGCGCCGCGGCGATGTCGGCCATGGCGACGTCGTTCTCGCGGGCGTAGTCCTCGACGAGCTTGCGGAACGTGTCGAGGTCGTCGGAACCGAGGTTCTCGGTGATCGACTCCCCGAACTTCGCCACCCGCTGGGCGTTGACGTCGTCGACGCTGGGCAGCCCGATCTCGGTGAGGGGCTGGCGGGTCGCACGCTCGATCGCCCGCAGCATGTGGCGTTCCCGTGGGGACACGAACAGCAGCGCGTTGCCCGACCGTCCCGCGCGCCCGGTGCGACCGATGCGGTGCACGTAGGACTCGGTGTCGTGCGGGATGTCGTAGTTGACGACGTGGCTGATGCGGTCGACGTCGAGCCCGCGGGCGGCGACGTCGGTGGCGACGAGGATGTCGATCGATCCGCTCTTCAGCGACGCGATGGTGCGTTCGCGCTGTGCCTGCGGGATGTCTCCGTTGATGGCGACGGCGGAGAACCCGCGTGCCCGGAGCTTCTCGGCGAGTTCCTCGGTCGCGGACTTGGTCCGGACGAAGACGATCATCGCGTCGAACTGCTCGACCTCGAGCACACGCGTCAGGGCGTCGAGCTTCCGCTGGTGCGACACCTGCAGATAGCGCTGGGTGATGTTCTGTGCGGTCGCGGTCTTCGACTTGACGGTGATCTCGACCGGCTTGTCGAGGTACTTCTGGGCCAACCGTCGGATGGCGCTGGGCATGGTGGCGCTGAACAGCGCCACCTGCTTGGAGTCGGGGGTGTCGGCGAGGATGCGTTCGACGTCCTCCGCGAAGCCCATCGTGAGCATCTCGTCGGCCTCGTCGAGGACGAGGAACTCCAACTGCGAGAGGTCCAGGGTGCCCTTGTCGAGGTGATCGATGACACGCCCCGGGGTGCCCACCACGATCTGGGCGCCACGACGGAGACCCGACAGCTGCACCGAGTACGACTGGCCGCCGTAGATGGGGAGCACGCGGACCTCGGGCAGGTGCGCCGCGTACTTGCCGAACGCCTCGGAGACCTGGAGCGCCAGTTCCCGTGTCGGCGCGAGGACGAGGGCCTTGGGCGCCTTGCCGTCGGTGGTGATGCGCGAGAGCACCGGGACGGCGAACGCGGCGGTCTTGCCGGTGCCGGTCTGCGCGAGTCCGACCACGTCACGCCCCGCCATCAGGGGCGGGATGGTCTCGGCCTGGATGGGCGACGGCGTCTCGTAGCCGACGTCCTCGAGAGCGCGCAGCACCGGGAACGCGATGTCGAGATCCGCGAAGGTCACCCCCGGCGTGGGGTCGTCTCCCGCACGCTGGTTGCCACTACCCGACTCACTGCCGTCCACCACACACTCCGCTGTTCCCGACCACCCGGCCGTCGATTCGATCGTGTCGAACCGTTGCCCTTCACTCCGCGGTGAGCTGTGTCCGACCTGCCCACAGCACTCTAGTCGCCGACCCCCCGGACGGACGCATCGCGACGACGCGTCCCACGGCCCGAGTGGCCGATGACACACCCTGTCGAAAATGTTTCATCGCTCGTTGCTACGGTTCTGGGAGTCACGCCGCGGGTAATCTGGGTCACATCGTCGCCCCGACCGGATTGTCCGACTCGGCGGGCGACCATTCACGATCGGAGGATCCCCCAGTGACCGCAGCAGCGACCAGCCCGCACGAGATCGTGGTCGACGACGACACGATCATCGTCGACCGTCCGATGCGACTGCGCGAGGAGCGTGGATCGCTGCGGCTGTTCCGGCGTCGCGTCGACGGTGTGTGGAACGACGTCACCGCCCGCGAGTTCGCCGACCAGGTCGACTCCGCCGCCAAGGGACTCATCGCCTCGGGCGTCGAGGCGGGTGACCGTGTCGCGATCCTGTCGTCGACCCGGTACGAGTGGACCGTCCTGGACTACGCGATCTGGCGCGCCGGTGGCGCGACGGTCGCGATCTACGAGACCTCGGCGTCGGACCAGGTGAAGTACATCCTCACCGACTCGGGCACGACGATGTTCCTCGTCGAGTCCGGTGCCCAGCGCGACAGCCACCAGAAGGTGATCGACGAGGCCGGTCTCCGGGAGACCCTGGTCATCGACGACGACATCCTGGGTGAACTCGGCCGTCGCGGCGCCGACGTGGACGACGCGGAGCTCCAGCGTCGCCGGTCCGGCATGCGCGCCTCGGACATGGCGACCCTGATCTACACCTCGGGCACCACGGGCAACCCGAAGGGCGTCGCCCTGACCCACGCGAACTTCCTCGGTGAGTGCGAGAGCGTCCGCCAGACACTCGGACACGTCATGGGTGAGGGTCGCTCCACCCTGCTCTTCCTCCCCCTCGCGCACGTCTTCGCGCGCATGGTGGCCGTCGGAGCCATCGAGAGCGGCGTGGTCCTCGGTCACACCAACGACATCGCGAACCTGCTCACCGACTTCGAGAAGTTCCAGCCCAGCTACATCCTCTCGGTGCCGCGCGTGTTCGAGAAGGTCTACAACAGCGCGAAGCAGAAGGCCTACGACGGCGGCAAGGGCAGGATCTTCGACCGCGCCGCCGACACCGCGATCGAGTACTCGCGTGCTCTGGAGAAGGGATCCCCCGGCTTCGCCCTCAAGGCGAAGCACGCCGTCTTCGACAAGCTCGTGTACGCCAAGCTGCGTTCCGCGCTCGGCGGACAGTGCGAGGACGCCATCTCCGGCGGGGCGCCGCTCGGCGAGCGGCTCGGGCACTTCTTCCGCGGCATCGGCATCCCGGTCTACGAGGGCTACGGCCTCACCGAGACCACGGCGGCGGTGACCGTCAACTCGCCTGAGGCGCAGCGCATCGGCACCGTCGGGCGCCCGGTCGCCGGCGCGGCGGTGAAGATCGCCGACGACGGTGAGGTGCTGCTCAAGGGCCCGATGGTGTTCTCCGGCTACTGGCACAACGACGAGGCCACCAAGGACACCTTCGACGGCGAGTGGTTCCGCACCGGCGACATCGGCACCCTCGAGGACGACTACCTCAAGATCACCGGCCGCAAGAAGGAACTCATCGTCACCGCGGGCGGCAAGAACGTCTCCCCCGCCCCGCTCGAGGACTCCATCCGTGCACACCCGATGGTCAGCCAGTGCCTCGTCGTCGGCGACAACAAGCCGTTCATCGCGGCGTTGATCACCATCGACGCCGAGGCGGCGCCGGGATGGCTCGAGCGGCACTCGCTGCCCGCGGACACCTCCATCTCGGATCTCGCGACCAACGAGGATCTGCGCGCGGAGATCGACGAGGCCGTCAAGCAGGCCAACACCAAGGTCTCCAAGGCCGAGCAGATCAAGAAGTTCACCATCCTCGACAGTGACTTCACCATCGAGTCGGGCGAGATCACCCCCACGATGAAGCTGAAGCGCAACGTCATCCACGAGGCGCACGGCGCCGAGATCGAGAAGCTCTACACCAAGAGGTAGGCCGCGACACCGCACGACCCACGAGGTGGGTGCCCGACCATCGTCCGGCACCCACCTCTGTCGTGAGCCCGGCCGCAGGCCCGTCCGACACCACACGTCCGTCGTCCCAGGAGGATTCAGTGATCTTCATCGTCGTCCGGTTCCCGGTGAAGCCCGAGCACGCCGACGAGTGGCCGTCTCTCGTCGCCGAGTTCACCGCAGACACACGCGCGGAGCCCGGCAACCTCTTCTTCGAGTGGTCCCGCAGCCTCGAGGACCCCACCGAGTACGTGCTCACCGAGGGATTCGCCGACGATGCCGCGCAGGCGCACGTCGGCAGCGCTCACTTCCGGAAGGCCGTCGACGAGCTGCCGAGGTACCTCGCCCGCACCCCGAGGATCATCAGCGAGAAGATCGGTGCCGACGACTGGGGCCCGATGGGCGAGATGCAGGTCGACTGACGGTCCGGCCCACCGCGGGACTCAGGGCGCCCCGAGGAAGTCGACGATCAGCCGATCGACCTCGTCGGGACGTTCCACCTGCAGGAAATGCCCTGCGCCCGTGACGATCTCGACCGCGCTGCCGTCGGGGAGGACGTCGCCCACGGCGGCGGTGTAACCCACCTGCATGCACCCGTCCTCGGCACCGTGCAGGTAGAGCAGGGGCACGACGGGCGCCTTGCGCCAGTAGTCCTGCAGCTCGCGGTAGCGCGCCGCGGGACGGCGTGGCCGGACCTGCGCGCGGTAGTACCCCAGGGCGGCCCGGCGGTGGTCACGATCGGGCAGGGAGTCGAAGACATGCGGCAGGTCCTCGCTCGGGTCGTGACCCGGTGACCAGTCGCGCCACAGGCGCGGGATCAGCCGGTCGAGTGATGCCTCCGCCACCCGGGGGATCTGGTTGAACGCCATGTACCAACTCATCCGGGCCTGGCGCGCGAGCATGCGGGCCGTCTCCGCGGGCGACGCGACCGACCGGGTCATCGCCGGGACCGGCGGCACCGCCATCGACACGACACGCCGGAACGGCGACCGAGGCCACGCGGCGATGCCGTTGGCGGTCACCGCACCCCAGTCGTGCCCGACCAGCACCGCGCGCTCGTCACCACCCAGCTCACGGTGCACGCCGATCACGTCGTGCATGAGCGCGCCGACGTGGTAGTCCCCGTCGGCCGGGATGTCGCTGGGGGCGTAGCCGCGGCTGAAGGGCGCGACGACGCGGTACCCGCGCTGCGCGAGGACGGGGCCGAGATGACGCCACGACCAGGCCGAGTCGGGGTAGCCGTGCAGGAGCACCGCGAGGGGTCCCCCCTGCGGCCCCCAGGTCAGTGCGGCCAGACGCAGTTCGGGCAACGTGATGTCGATCCGGCGGGGCTCGCTGGTCATCGCCTCAGCTTATGAGACGCCCCCGGTGACCCGAGCGTGCACCGGAGCGCGCGGGCCGGCGGCGCGGTCGCCCACCCGTCCGAATCGCAGCGCCGGGTCGCGCAGTCGACGTCTCCGCAGGATGAACACGTCGTGGTAGTAGCTCATCCCGAGTTGCCAGGGTCGCCGCCCGCCCGCACGCGGGAAGCTGTCGATCGACCGGGTGATGTAGTTGGCCTCGCAGTCCAGCAGAGGCTGCGTGTTCAGGTCCGCCGGTGCGACCGGGACGAAGGTGTCGTGACCGTGTCTGCGCATGTGCCGGACAAGCCGCCGGAAGTGTTCGCCGACGAGGTCGGCCTTCAGCGTCCACGACGCGTTCGTGTACCCGATCGTGAACACCAGGTTCGGCAGGCCGCTGAGCATCATCCCCTTGTAGGACAGCGTCTGCGGGATCGGTCTCTCGACGCCGTCGACGGAGAGCGTGATCCGCCCGAAGGCGAGCATCTGCAGGCCCGTCGCGGTGACGACGATGTCGGTGGCGACCACCTCCCCGGATGCCATCACGATCCCGTCGGCGCGGACATGGTCGATGGTGTCGGTGACGATCGAGGCCGACCCGTCCGAGAGCACCCCGAACAGGTCCCCGTCCGGCGCGAGGCACATCCGCTGGTCCCACGGGTCGTAGCGGGGCGTGAAGTGCCTGTCGAGATCGAAGTCGTCGGGCAACTGACCCGCGTTCTCCGATCGGATGACCCCGCGCATGCGGTCCGGCCACCGGCGGCATGCCTGATAGAGCGCGGTGTCGATGGCGATGTTCTTCGCCCGCGTGACGGCCGAGGCCGCGCGCCGCCCGACGAGACGCGCGAGCCGCTCGTCCGACGCGTCACGGCTCGGGAAGGACATGACGTACGTCGGTGACCGCTGCACCATCGTCACGTGTTCCGCGGCCCGTGCCAGTGCGGGCACCAGCGTGATCGCCGTCGCACCACTGCCGATGACGGCGACGCGGCGGCCCGAGTGGTCGAGATCGTCCGGCCACCGTTGTGGATGGACAACCGGTCCGTCGAACCGGTCGAGACCGGGGATGGGTGGCTCGTGGCCCCGTTCGTGGTCGTAGTAGCCGGTGCACAGGTAGAGGAAGCGTGCGCGGATCACCACCGGTTCGCCGTCGCGGTCGGTCGCGCTGACGGTCCACCGGGCGGTGGCGGTGTCGAAGTCGGCAGCGGTCACCCGATGGCCGAAGCGGATGTGGTCGAGCGTGCCGTCGCGACGGGCGGTCGACTCGATGTAGTCGCGGATCCGGGCGCCGGACACGATGGAGTCGGAGTCGGTCCATCGGTTGTGTCGGTAGCTCAGGCTCTGCATGTCGGAGTCGCATCGGACGCCCGGGTAGCGGAAGAGGTCCCACGTACCCCCGATGCGTTCCCGCGATTCCATCACCACGAAGCCGTCGCCCACGGCCTCGCGCGCGTGGTGGGCTGCACCGACGCCGGACAGGCCGGCCCCCACGATCGCCACCTCGACCTCGATCGGCGTCACCCGGCCCCCTCGCTCACCGTCGCGCCGCATCCGCGGCAGCTGCTCACCGCAGCCTGACAGGCCATGAGGGATCCGGCACCGGGTCGAAGGATCGCTGGGACCGGCCACAATCGACGGCGACGATCGGAGGTGACGAGTCGAACGGTGCGCAAGAGGAGACTCGAACTCCCACGGGTTGCCCCACTGGAACCTAAATCCAGCGCGTCTGCCAGTTCCGCCACTCGCGCGTGTGCAGGGACACCCTACCCGCGTGTGCAGCGCACACCCCTGGTCGGCCGACCAGGCGCGATCGGGCTCGCGGTACCGTCGACACGTGAGCAGTACACGCCCCCGTCGACACCGACCGGCACTGATCGTGCTGGTGGTCGTGGCGTTCGTCGTGTGCCTGGGCCTGGCCTGGTGGCAGTGGACGCGGTTCGAGTCGTCGTCGGGTTCCGGCCAGAACCTCGGATACGCCCTGCAGTGGCCGGCGTTCGCGGCGTTCTTCGTCTACGCCTACCGTCGGTTCGTCGTGCTCGAGAGCGACCCCGAGGAGGTCGCGAAACTCCACCCCGGCAGCCACGGCCCGACCGAGGTCAGCGCGGACGTCATGCCGCCGCGGCCCGAGCAGCGGTCCATCCGGGTCGACGTCGACGACGACGCCTCCCCGGAGGATCGCGCCCACGCGGAGTACAACAGGTACCTGTCCGAGCTCGCTCGCCGCGACGCACGGTGACATCCATCCGCCGATCGACCCAGGAGATGCTGTGAGCAGCTCGGATCCCACCACCACGACCACCTCGGAGCCGGCGACGCAGTCGACGACGAAGATCCGCGGTGCGCTGCTGCGGTATCGGGTGTTGGCGTGGGTGACAGGACTCTGGCTGCTGTTGCTGGTCGTCGAGCTGATCGTGAAATACGGGTTCGGTGTCGACTCGCTGGACTTCGTACCCGTGGTCCACGGCTGGGTCTACTTCGTCTACCTGATCATGGCCATCGACCTGTCCATCCGGGTCCGCTGGCCGATCGGCAAGACGGTGGTGACCCTCATCGCGGGCACCATCCCGTTCCTGTCGTTCTACTTCGAGCACATCCGCACCCGCGAGGTGCGCGCGCAGTTCGACGTCTGACCGCACCTCGCGCGACCGCCCCACCTCCCCGCGACCCCACGGTCGCGCCGGACGGTGATGGTCGCGGGAGTGCTGTCAGGACCCCGCGCCGAGCCCGTGGAGGGCGGGTAGGAGTTGGACCAGTGCGCGCGAGCGGTGACTCAGCGCGTCCTTCTCGGCGGGCAAGAGTTGCGCCGCGGTCCGACCGGCGACCGATCCGCCCGATTGCTCGTCGTCGTCGGGCACGAAGATCGGGTCGTATCCGAAACCGTTGTCGCCCAGTGGTTCGCCGACGATTCGACCGCGCCACTCCCCTCGCACGACATGCCGACCGCCCGAGGGGGTGACCAGTGCGCACGCGGACACGAACGCCGCGCCACGCCGCCCGTCGGGGACGTCGGACATCTGGGCCAGCAGCAGTCGCAGGTTGGCCTCGTCGTCCCCGTGTCGCCCCGACCACCGGGCGCTGAGCACCCCGGGCATGCCGCGCAACGCGTCGACCTCGAGCCCGGAATCGTCGGCGAGGCAGGCGAAGCCGGTCGCAGCGCATCCGTCGACGGCCTTCACCAGCGCGTTCTCCTCGAAGGTCGCGCCCGTCTCCGGGGTCTCCGGGAACGGCGGCACCTCGTCGAGACCAATGATCGCGATGCCCGAGATCCCCTCGGAGGTCACGAGACGTCGCATCTCGGTCAACTTCTTGGCGTTGCGGCTCGCGACGAGCAGCGTCGTCGTGGCGGGACCGCTCACACGCCGGGCGCGGTCGGCAGAGGCGATCCGAGGGCCTCCCGCTGGGCCTCGAACAACTTCTCGGTGCCCACAGCCGCCATGTCCATCATCTTGTCGAGGGTGGCCCGCGAGAACGTCGCGCCCTCACCGGTCCCCTGGATCTCCACCAGCGTCCCGGCGTCGGTCGCGACGACGTTCATGTCGACCTCGGCCCGCGAGTCCTCCTCGTAGGGCAGGTCGAGACGGACGCGGCCGTCGACGACGCCGACACTCACCGCGGCGATCGCGCACGAGATGGGCTGCGGATCGGCGAGCAGGTTGCGCTCGTTGAGCAAGGCCACGGCGTCGACGAGGGCGACGTAGGCCCCGGTGATCGCCGCCGTGCGGGTACCGCCGTCGGCCTGGAGGACGTCGCAGTCGAGGGCGATGGTGTTCTCGCCCACCGCGGCGAGGTCGATGCAGGCGCGCAGCGAGCGGCCGATGAGTCGGCTGATCTCCTGCGTGCGGCCGCCCACCTTGCCCTTCACCGACTCGCGCTGCGAGCGGGTGTGGGTGGCAGCCGGGAGCATCGCGTACTCGGCGGTCAGCCATCCGAGACCCGAGCCGCGCCGCCACCGCGGGACACCCTCCTCCACGCTCGCGGTGCACATCACCCGGGTGCGTCCGAACTCGACGAGCACCGACCCGGCGGGGTGGTCGGTGAATCCACGGGTGATCCGGATGGGCCGCATCTCGTCGTCGGTGCGACCGTCTGCTCGTCTGCTCACGCGGCCAACTCTAACGACGCCGCGGACGGCACCGTGGGAGTGCCGCCGGTGCGGGTCCGTACGCCGGTCATCAGACCTCGAAGACCTGGCCTGGTCGTGCCACGTCGAGGGGCCCGTCGTACTCGGCCTTCGCCTCGGCGACCACGTCGTCGACCGCGGTCCACGGTGGGATGTGGGTGAGGATCAGGGACTTCGCCCCTGCGCGCGTCGCGATCCGTCCCGCCTCCGTACCGGACAGGTGCAGACCGGGGGGCCGTTCGTCGGGAGCGTGCGTCCACGAGGCCTCACACAGGAAGACGTCGGCATCGCGTGCGAGGTCGACCACGGCGTCGCATTCCGCGGTGTCGCCGCTGAAGGCGAACACCCGGCCGTCCGGGTCGACGATGCGCAACCCGTAGGTCTCCGGCGGATGCAGTACGCGGTGGGGGGTCACCGTCAGCGGACCGACCGCGACGGCCTCCCCGTCGACCCAACGGCGGACGTCGAACGTGTCCGCGATGTCGTCGATCTGACCGGCGTACTCCGACGACGCGGCCCCGATCCGCAGCCCCGTCCCCTCGGGACCCCACAGCGGGACCTTCAGCGAGGCCGGCACGGGGTGGTAGCGACGCCAGACGAGCAGACCGGGCAGGTCCAGACAGTGATCGGCGTGCAGGTGGCTCAGCATCACGGTCACGTCGTTGGGATCGTGCACTCGCTGCAGCGCACCCAACACCCCCGGCCCGAAGTCGAGGACGACGGGCTGGTGGCCGTCGACGGTGAGCAGGTACCCCGATGCCGCACTCTCGGGGCCCATCACGCTCCCCGAGCTCCCCAGGACGGTCACTCGCATGCCGTTCACTGTGCCACGTGACGCCGACCACAGCGACGAGCCTCGCTCGACACGTGCGACCGGACCGGCCTAGACAGGGTGCACCGCGCCGAGCGCGGGGCCGAGGAACCGGGCCGCGAGACGGGCGAACGAGTCGGGGTCGCCGGTCGCGGTGAAGTCGCGACGAGCGGTGCGGTCGCCGTGGGGTCGCAGCGCGTCCTGCTCGGTGAGCACCCGCAGGACGTCCTTCGCCGTCTCCTCCGCGCTGGACACCAGGGTGACCTCGTCGCCCATGGCGAGCTGGATCACCCCGGACAACAACGGGTAGTGCGTGCAGCCGAGGACCACCGTGTCGACCCGGGCCTGCTGCAGCGGTTCGAGGTATCCCTGTGCCAGCCCGAGGATCTGGCGGCCCGAGGTGATGCCGCGCTCGACGAAGTCGACGAAGCGGGGGCATGCCACGGTGGTCAGCTCGATCCCGGCCGCCGCGGCGAACGCGTCGTCGTACGCACGGGAGGCGATGGTCGCCGCCGTACCGATGACCCCGATGCGGCCGGTGCGTGTGGTGGCGACGGCCCGCCGCACCGCCGGCAGGATCACCTCGACGACCGGGACCGGATACCGCTCTCGCGCATCGCGCAGACAGGCCGACGACGCGGTGTTGCAGGCGATCACCATGACCTTGACCCCGCGGTCCGCGAGATCGTCGCCGATCGCGAGCGCATGCCTACGGATCTCGGGGATCCTGAGCGGCCCGTACGGGCCGTGCGCGGTGTCACCCACGTAGAGGATGTCCTCGTCCGGGAGCTGGTCCACGATGGCCCGCGCGACGGTGAGCCCGCCGACACCGGAGTCGAAGATGCCGATCGGGGCGTCGTGCCGTGCGTCGACGACGGGCCCGGTCACCGGCCGTGCTCGGACAGGGGTGTGGTGCCCGCCGTGACGGCTCGCCGGCGACGACGGTCGCGTCCGGCGAGCGCCCACGCCGCGACCACACCGCCGATCGCGCCGAACAGATGCGCCTGCCACGAGATCTGCGGCTGCCCGGGGACGACGCCCCAGAGCACCGACCCGTACACGACGAGCAGCAGCAGTCCGATCCCGATCTGCGCGGGCGACCGGTTGAACAGTCCGCGGACCAGCAGGAACGTCAGCCAGCCGAAGATGATGCCGGACGCTCCGATCGTCACCGCGTTGCTCGGCCCGAAGAGGAACACACCGATCCCGGAGAACGCCCAGACCACCAGGGTCGTCACGACGAATCGCCGAGCGAGGAGCAGCAGGAAACCGAGGACGGCGGCGGGGACCGCGTTGGACGTGAGGTGGTCGAACCCGGCGTGCAGGAACGGGGAGGTCAGCACACCCCACCAGCGGTCCGCGTCACGGGGATGGATGCCGTCGTCGTCGAGGCGGTTGTTCGTCGCCGCGTCGACCGCCTCGATCGCGTAGAGCGCACCGATCACGACCGCCATGACGACGGCGGAGCGGATCCACAGCGCCCGGCGCGGCTCCCGACCGGGGCCGCCCGCACCGGTCGTGCCGGCGCCGACAGGTGGGAAACCGCCCTGGGACGGTCCGGTGGAGACCATGGGCACGCACTCCTCGAATCGGGTACCCCGAGGATACCGACGCGTGGCCGCGGACTCGGTGCGCTGTTCGGCACCCGAGAGCCCCGGCGTCCGATCGTCTCAGTGTCGGGTTGCCGAGGGCAGCACGTCGCGGTACGCGGGGATCCCCGCCACGGCGGTGGCGGAGACCACGGCGTCGACGATGGCCCGCCGGGTCACGACCGCCGCCGCGGCACCGATCCGCGCGACCGACGCCACCGCCGGGTGCATCCCCGGTGGGATGTCGGCATGCGACGGCGGGTCGACGGCGCCGGTGGCGACGGCGAAGACGGTGTCGCCGTCGAGCGGTGAGTGCGCGGGACGGATCGCCTCGGCGAGGCCGTCGTGGGCGGACATGGCGACACGACGCGTCGCGGCCGGGTCGAGCCTGGCGTCGGTCGCGACCACGCCGATGGTGGTGTTCAGGACCGTCGCCTTGGCCCGCAGCTCGCTCAGCGCCGCGATCTCCTCCCGCGACGGCGGGACGAGACCGTGCAGTGCCAGTTCGTCGGGTGCGGCGTCCCACGGCAGACCGGTCCGCGGGTCGAGGACGTCGCCGACGGGGTTGGCGACCATGATCGCCGCGACGGTGACCACGTGGTCGTCGCCGAGGTCGACGGTGACCGACGCGGTGCCGACACCGCCTTTGAGCACGCCGGCGCGGGCCCCGGCACCGGCCCCGACCGATCCCCGACCGGCGTCGGACCCGGCCGCGGCCAGCGCCGCACGCCCGAGGTCGGCGTCGGGACGGTTCCGCCACCCGCCGACGGGGAGGTCGAACACGACGGCGGCGGGAACGATGGGCACGACACCGCCGCGGTCGTCCATGCGGAGCCCGATCCCGTCGTCCTCCAACCCGGCCATCACGCCGTCGGCGGCGGCGAGCCCGTACGCGCTGCCCCCGCTGAGGACGACCGCGTGCGCGGTCTGCACCGTGTTGACGGGGTCGAGCAGGTCGGTCTCGCGCGTGCCCGGACCACCCCCGCGGACGTCGACCGCCGCAACCGATCCCGACGGGAGCGTCACCACGGTGACGCCGGTCGCCCAGCCCGAGCCGGGTGTGTCGGGCGTCGCCACCACGGCGTCGTGGTCGATCCGATGGGCGTGGCCGACACCGACGCCCCCGACGTCGGTGACGGCGCCGAGTCCGCTCACGTGGTCGACCGGGCCGCGGTGCGCGTCATCGGGCGCCCATCACGGCCACGACGAGCAGCTCCTGCACCACGGTGAGCCAGTGGTAGACGTCCAGATGCGCGGCCTGCGGGTCGTCGGGTGGGAGGTGATCGGGTGTCGTCTCGGTGACCCCAAGCATCGCACCGAGGGCCAGACGCACGTCGTTGATCGCGGTCATCCACTCCTCGGCCTGCGCCCGCGAAAGGGAGACGTCGCCGCCGCCCTGCGGCAACGTCTCGAGGACGGTCCGCAGCGCGCGGGACTTGGCCTCGATGATGTGCGGCTCGTGGACACTGCGCAGTGCGCCGTTGAGGTCACCGGTGACGGCGTCGGCCGCGAGGTGGCGGTCCTGGTCGGGCCGGTGGAAGTCGGGCAGCAGCCGTCCGAGCGTGGCGTCCTGCGGGGCCGACGAGTGACCGACGGTGATCCCGGTCATCGCGGCGAGCTCGTCGTCGGGGGCGGTCGAGGCGCGTTCGTCGAGCAGTTCGGTCATCGATGCCACCAGCGACGCGATCAGCTCGCTCTCGTGCCCGTCCAGGCGGCTCGTGATCCGCATCGACTCACCGCGACCACGTCGCTTCCAGTTCTGCACCGGCTCAGCTGTCGCGCTGCATCGTCGCCCACAGACCGGCCGCGTGCAGTTTGCGGACGTCGATCTCCACCTTGTCCCGATCGCCGCTGGACACCACGGCCTTGCCCTGGGTGTGCACCTGCATCATCAGTTCCGCGGCGCGGGTCTCGGAGTAGCCGAACAGCTTCTGGAACACGTAGGTGACGTAGCGCATCAGGTTCACCGGGTCGTCCCACACGATCGTGACCCAGGGTCGGTCGTCGGAGGTGTCCGCATCGGCCGTGTCGGGGTCGGCGACGGCCGCCCCACCCGGGGTAGCCTCGTGCCGTCCGTCGACCGCGACGGCACCTGTCCGTGACGGTCCGGAATGGGCCGCACGACACCGGTCGGGGCGTGCGCCTGCGGTCGGCCTCAGTCCGCGCATGGCCACAAGGGTAGGTGATGGTGAGCATCGAGAACACGGCTCTGTTCACCGATCGGTACGAGCTGACGATGGTCTCGGCGGCGCTGCGCGACGGCACCGCGGACCGCCGGTGCACCTTCGAGGTGTTCGCGCGGCGTCTGCCCGACGGCCGCCGATACGGGGTCGTCGCGGGCACCGGTCGGCTGGTCGAGGCGCTCGCCGGGTTCCGCTTCGACGCCGACAGCCTGACGGCGCTGCGCGAGTTCCTCGACCCCGACACGCTCACCTGGTTGGGCGACTACCGCTTCTCCGGGTCCATCGACGGATACCGCGAGGGCGAGCTGTTCTTCCCGGGGTCACCGATCCTCACCGTCCGCGGAACCTTCGCCGAGGCGGTCGTGTTGGAGACCGTGATCCTGTCGATCCTCAACCACGACAGCGCCGTGGCGTCGGCCGGCGCACGCATGGTCAGCGCGGCCGCCGGCCGACCGATCATCGAGATGGGGTCGCGCCGCACCCATGAGTCCGCCGCCGTCGCCGCGGCCCGGGCCGGATATCTCGCAGGCATGGCGTCGACGTCGAACCTGGAGGCGACGCGGCGCTACGGCGTCCCCGGGGCCGGCACCAGCGCCCATTCGTTCACCCTCGCCCACACCGGACCCGACGGCCCGGACGAACGCGCCGCGTTCGCCGCCCAGGTCGACGCACTGGGGGTCGGGACGACCCTTCTCGTCGACACCTACGACATCACCCAAGGCGTCGCGACGGCGGTCGAGGTGGCCGGCACCGACCTCGGGGGTGTCCGCATCGACAGCGGGGACCTCGGTGTGCTCGCCCGGCAGGTCCGTGCGCAACTCGACTCCCTCGGCGCCCACCGCACCCGGATCGTCGTCTCCGGCGATCTCGACGAGTACGGCATCGCCGCGTTGCGCGCCGAGCCCGTCGACGCCTACGGCGTCGGCACCCAGCTGGTCACCGGCAGCGGCGCGCCGACCGCGGGGATGGTCTACAAGCTCGTCGAGGTCGACGGCATCGGGGTCGCGAAACGTGCCAGCCACAAGGAGTCCCGCGGCGGGGCGAAGTCCGCGGTGCGCTCGGCCCGCGAGACCGGGACCATCGTCGAGGAGATCGTCTACGCCGCGGGCGCCGAGCCGCCGTCGGTACCCGGCCTGACCGTCCGACCGCTGCAGATCCCGCTCGTGCGCGACGGCGAGCCCGTCGGCGGCCTGCCGACACTCGCCGACGCCCGGGCACACCTCGCCGACGCGGTGATCAGCCTCCCGTGGGAGGGCCTCGGCCTGTCGTCCGGTGACCCCGCGATCCCCACGCGGTATCTCCTGCCGTGACGGCGATCCCCCCGGTCGGCGACCTCCTCGCCGACGCCGTCACGGCGCTCGGCGGCACCCGCCGCGACGGCCAGCTCGCGATGGCCTCGGCGGTCGCGAACGCCATCGACACGGGCGAACACCTCGCCGTGCAGGCCGGCACCGGCACGGGCAAGTCGCTGGCCTATCTCGTCCCCGCCATCCGGCACGCCGTCGAGTCGGGATCGACCGTCGTGGTGTCCACCGCGACCATCGCCCTGCAGCGCCAACTCGTCGATCGCGACCTGCCGCGCCTGGCGAAGGCGCTCACGAAGCCGCTGGGCCGCGAGCCGGTGTTCGCGATCCTCAAGGGCCGGGCGAACTACATCTGTCTGAACAAGATCCACTCCGGCGAGGCGCAAGAGGAGACCGGCGAGCTCTTCGACCCGTTCACCTCCTCCCGCGTCGGGCGGGAGGTGGTGCGGCTGCGGGAGTGGGTCAGCGACACCGAGACCGGTGATCGGGACGACCTGCCGACCGCGGTCATCGACCGCTCGTGGCGCCAGGTCAGCGTCAGTGCCCGCGAGTGTCTCGGCGCGAGTTCGTGCACCTACGGCGCCGACTGCTTCGCCGAGAGGTCGCGCGGGCGCGCCGGGAGCGCGGACGTGGTGGTCACCAACCATGCGATGCTCGCGATCGACGCCATCAGCGGCTTCAACGTCCTCCCCGAGCACGACGTGGTCGTCGTCGACGAGGCCCACGAACTCGTCGACCGGATCACGTCCGTCGCGACCGCCGAGATGGCGTCGGCGACGCTGGGGATGCTCGCCCGTCGGTGCGGCAAGCTGGTCGACGACGAGATCGCCGACGACGTCGCCGGGGCCGGGGAACTGCTCGCCCGTCTGCTCGACGAGACCTCGCCGGGGCGGTGGTCGCGTCTTCCCGACGGGGCCGCCGCGGTGTTCGCCGCCGTCCGCGACCGCTTGTGGCGGGCACGGTCCGCGATCGGTCCCGCACAGGCCGGCACGGACTCCGCGGCCGCGGCGGCACGGTCGGCCGCGATGACCGGACTCGACGAGGCGCACGACACCGCGGTGCGCATCCTCGGCGCGTTCGACGACCCGGACGAGTCGCGGCGACGCGATGTCGTCTGGGTGGACGAGGACACCGTCAAGGACGACCGCCGCCGGGTCCTGCGGGTCGCTCCCCTGTCGGTGGGTGGGCTGTTGCGGTCGTCGCTGTTCGCCGACGCGACGGTCGTGCTCACCTCCGCGACGCTCACCATCGGCGGGAACTTCGACGCACTGGCCGCCACCTGGGGTCTGCCGATCGCGGGTCGCAGCGCCGCCGAGGTCGTGCCGCCGACGACGTCGGGCGGCGGTCCGCCGGGTACCGACGAGTCCGTCTACGCCCTGTCGGACCTGACCGCCTCGGGCAAGACCGTCCCGTCGGACGCGGCGTCCGTGCGGTGGACGGGCGTCGACGTCGGCTCGCCGTTCGACCACGCCCGGTCGGGGATCCTCTACGTCGCCACCCACCTCGACCCGCCCGGCCGGTCGGGGATGTCGAGCGCCACCCTGGACGAGATGGTCTCGCTGATCGAGGCGGCCGGCGGGCGCACACTGGGGCTGTTCTCCTCCACCCGCGGCGCGAAGGATGCGGCGGCCGCCGTCCGGGAACGGGTCTCGCTGCCGATCCTGTGCCAGGGCGACGCGCCGACGGGTCAGCTGGTGCAACGCTTCGCCGACGACGAGGCGACCTGCCTCTTCGGCACCCTCTCGCTGTGGCAGGGCGTCGACGTCCCCGGCCCGTCGTTGTCGTTGGTCCTCATCGACCGGATCCCGTTCCCCCGCCCCGACGATCCGCTTCTCGTCGCCCGCCAGGGCGCGGTCGCCGCGCGCGGCGGCAACGGGTTCCTCGCGGTGGCGGCGCACCACGCGGCGTTGTTGCTGGCCCAGGGCACTGGTCGTCTGCTGCGCAGCACCGACGACCGCGGTGTGATCGCAGTCCTCGACCCGCGTCTGGCGACCGCCCGGTACGGCGGTTTCCTGCGCGCCTCGTTGCCGCCGTACTGGCAGACGACCGATCCCGCCGTCGTCCGCGCAGCGCTCGCCCGGCTCGGCGACCGCTCCACCGTCTGACGCCGCGCGCCGGGGCGTCCCCGCCGGGGACGCCCATCCCCTACGGTTGAGCCCAGAGCAGGAGCGCGGGGGTCCCCGCGTCTCCACGGCAGAGAGGCGGGCGCCCGCGTGATCGGACGAATCGGCATCGACGACGTCGCCCCGGTGATCACCTGCGGGCAGTTCGCCGCGAAAGCCGTTGTCGGAGAATTCGTCCCGGTCAGCGCCACGGTGTGGCGGGAGGGTCACGACGCCGTCGCGGCGACACTCCACGTCGACGGTCCCGGGCGTGCGTCGAGCATCGAGGTGCCGATGGTGCGCGCTCACGAGCCCGACACGTACAACGCGGGCTTCGTCCCGACCACGGTCGGGTACTGGACCTTCCGGATCGACGCGTGGAGCGATCCGTACGCGACGTGGCACCACGCGGTCACCGCGAAGCTCGACGCCGGTCAGGGCCCCGGCGAACTCGCCAACGACCTCGAGATCGGAGCGCGTCTCCTGGCACGCGCCGCCGACGGGGTCCCGTCGTCGGATCGACGACTGCTCGACGACGCCGCCGCCGCACTCCGCGAGGATCGCGACCTGGCGATCCGGGTCCGGCCGGCCCTGTCGCCGGAGGTGGCGGCCGTCCTCGCCGAGCACCCCGTGCGCGAGCTGGTGACCAAGAGTCGCGGGCATCGCGTGTGGGTGGATCGCCCCCGTGCCCTGTTCGGCTCCTGGTACGAGATGTTCCCGCGCTCGACGGGCGGGTGGGACGACGAGGGGCGGCCGGTCCACGGGACCTTCCTGACCGCTGCCGCCGATCTGCCGCGAATCGCCGACATGGGCTTCGACGTGGTGTACCTACCGCCCATCCACCCGATCGGCGAGATCAACCGCAAGGGCCCGAACAACACGCTCACGCCCGCACCGACCGACCCCGGCTCACCGTGGGCCATCGGTTCCGCCGCGGGCGGCCACGACGCCATCCACCCCGAACTGGGCACACTCGACGACTTCCGATGGTTCCTGTCGCGGGCGCGTGAGCTGGACATGGAGGTCGCCATCGACCTCGCCCTGCAGTGCGCCCCCGACCATCCGTGGGCGACCGACCACCCGGAGTGGTTCACGGTCCTCCCCGACGGCACGATCGCCTTCGCCGAGAACCCGCCGAAGAAGTACCAGGACATCTATCCGCTGAACTTCGACAACGACCGTGCCGGGATCTACCGGGCGGTGCTCGGGGTGGTCCTGCACTGGGTGTCGGTCGGCGTGAAGATCTTCCGCGTCGACAACCCGCACACCAAGCCGCCGGACTTCTGGGAGTGGCTCATCGCCGAGGTCAAGAAGCGCGACCGCGACGTGCTGTTCCTCTCGGAGGCGTTCACGCGGCCGGCTCGGCTGTATGGGCTGGCCAAGCTCGGGTTCACCCAGAGCTACACGTATTTCACGTGGCGCACCGCGAAGTGGGAGCTGACGGAGTTCGGCACCGAGATCGCGGCGCACGCCGACGAGGCCCGGCCGAACCTGTTCGTCAACACCCCGGACATCCTGCACGCGAGCCTGCAGACCGGGGGGCCGGGGATGTTCGCACTGCGCGCCGCTCTCGCCGCGACGATGTCGCCGACGTGGGGTGTCTACTCGGGGTACGAACTCTTCGAGTCGCAGCCCGTCCGCGACGGCAGCGAGGAGTACCTCGACTCGGAGAAGTACGAGCTGCGACCGCGGGACTTCAAGGCCGCCTCGTCCCGCGGCGATTCGCTCGAACCGTGGTTGACCGCGCTCAACGCCATACGCCGGCGCCACCCGGCACTGCAGCAGCTCCGCCAGATCACCTTCCACCACGTCGACAACGACGCGATCGTGGCCTACTCGAAGATCGACCCCGTCACCGGTGACCGAGTGGTCGTGGTCGTGAACCTGAACCCGTTCGGCGCCGAGGAGTCGACGCTGTGGCTCGACATGCCGGCGATCGGCCAGGACTGGAACGACCGCTTCTCCGGCGTCGACGAGGTGACCGGCGAGCACTTCCACTGGGGCCAGGCGAACTACGTGCGTCTGGAACCCTGGCACGCGGTGGCCCACATCGTGGCGCTGCCGCCGCTCGATCCCGTCACGGCGACCCGTCTGGCGTACCGACTGCCGTCCGAGGAGGCGACCGGGTGAGCACCACCGACAGCGCGCGACGACCCGACCCGACCGTGTCCGGGACCGACCTGCACCTGCTGCGGTCGGGCACCCACCACGATCCGCACTCCGTCCTCGGCGCCCACCCGGTGTCCGGCGGGACCGTACTGCGCACCATCCGCCCGGACGCCGTGGCGGTGTCCGCGGTCGTCGGCGGGGTGGACCATCCCCTGACGCACCAGTCCGACGGTGTCTTCGTCGGTCTCGTCGAGTACGAGGACCTGATCGACTACCGCTACCGGGTCTCCTACCGCGACGCCGCCGGCGGGACGACGGAGTACGTCGTCGCCGACGGATACCGCTTCCTGCCGACGCTCGGCGAGCTCGATCTCCACCTGTTCGCCGAGGGCCGTCACGAACGACTGTGGGACATCCTCGGCGCCCATCTCCGCAGCTTCGAGACCCCGGACGGGACGGTGTCGGGGACATCGTTCTCGGTGTGGGCCCCGGATGCGGTGGGCGTCACCGTGATCGGCTCGTTCGACGGATGGACGGGTCGCTCGGCGCCGATGCGCTCGCTCGGGTCCAGCGGCGTGTGGGAGGTCTTCGTCCCCGACGTCGGTGTCGGCACGCAGTACAAGTTCCGTGTCACCGGCCGGGACGGCGGTGTGCGGGAGAAGGCCGACCCGATGGCGCGTCGGACCGAGGTACCTCCGGCGACGGCCTCCGTCGTGGACGACTCCACCCACACATGGGGCGACGAAGCGTGGATCACCCGCCGCGCCGCGTCGGTGCCCACCGACGAGCCCATGAGTGTCTACGAGGTCCACCTCGGCTCGTGGCGGGCCGGCCTGGACTACCGGCAGCTCGCGGTCGAACTCGGTGACTACGTCGCCGACATGGGGTACACCCACGTCGAACTCCTCCCCGTCGCCGAGCACCCCTTCGGCGGCTCGTGGGGGTACCAGGTGACGTCCTACTACGCGCCCACCTCGCGATTCGGCACGCCCGACGACTTCCGCGCCTTCGTCGACGCACTGCATGCCCGGGACATCGGCGTGATCGTCGACTGGGTGCCCGCCCACTTCCCCAAGGACGAGTGGGCCCTCGCCCGGTTCGACGGCACCCCGCTGTACGAGCACGCCGACCCCCGACGCGGCGAGCAACTCGACTGGGGCACCTATGTGTTCGACTTCGGACGCAACGAGGTGCGGAACTTCCTCGTGGCCAACGCGCTGTACTGGTTCGACGAGTTCCACATCGACGGCCTGCGCGTCGACGCCGTCGCCTCGATGCTCTACCTCGACTACTCCCGCCCCGACGGCGGATGGACCCCCAACGTGCACGGCGGTCGCGAGAACCTGGAGGCGGTGCAGTTCCTGCAGGAGATGAACGCGACGGTGCACAAGACGTTCCCCGGTGTGGTCACCGCGGCCGAGGAGTCCACGTCGTGGCCGGGCGTCACCCGCGACACGGCTCTGGGCGGTCTCGGTTTCACCATGAAGTGGAACATGGGCTGGATGCACGACACCCTCGGCTATCTCGGCCGCGACCAGGTGCACCGCAGCCACCACCATCACGAGATCACCTTCTCGCTCATGTACGCGTGGAGCGAGAACTTCATCCTGCCGATCAGCCACGACGAGGTGGTACACGGCAAGGGGACGCTGTGGTCGCGGATGCCGGGCGACGCCCGCACGAAGGCAGCAGGCGTGCGGGTCGCGCTGGCGTACATGTGGGGACACCCCGGCAAACAGTTGCTCTTCATGGGGCAGGATTTCGGGCAGACCGCCGAGTGGTCGGAGGAGCGGTCGCTGGACTGGGATCAGCGGTCCGGGTGGGAGGGCGAGTTGCACGCGGGGATCGCGTCGCTCGTGGCCGATCTGAACGCCGTCTACCGGCGGACGCCTGCGCTCTACAGCCAGGACACCACACCCAACGGCTACTCGTGGATCGACGCGAACGACACCGCGGGCAACATCATCAGCTTCCTGCGGTTCGGCAGCGACGGCAGCGTACTCGCCGCCGTGTACAACTTCTCCGGCGCGACCCGCACCGACTATCGGGTCGGCCTCCCTCGGGCGGGTGTGTGGCGTGAGGTCCTCAACACCGACTCCCCGCACTACAGCGGGTGGGGCGAGGGCAACCTCGGGTCGGTCACCGCGTCCGGGGAGAGTTGGCACGGTCGTCCCGCATCGGCGCGGATGACGTTGCCTGCCAACGGGGCGGTCTGGATCGTCCCCGAGTCCTGACCCGGGCGGGGCGGCGCGGGGTCAGAACAGCGCGCTGGCGAGCTTCCGCCGTGCGGCGGTCACGAACGGCTCGGCCGGGTCGAACAGTTCGAACAGCGAGAGCAGTCGTTCCCGTACCCGGGACCGGTCGTCGCCACCGGTCGCCCGGATGGTGGCGATGAGCCGGTCGAAGGCGGCGTCGGGCTGCTGGTCGAGCAGGAGCACGTCGGCCGCGGCGAGCGTCGCGTCGACGTCGGTCGGATCGGTTGTGTCGACGACGGACGGGTCGTGCGCGCGTGCGCGGACGACGAACTCGATGTTCCGGGCAGCCGATGCCGCCTCGACGTTCTGCGGGTCCTGTTCGGCGAGTGCGCGATACGCCTCGAGGGCGCCCTCGAAGTCACCGTCGTCGAGGAGCTGGCCGGCCGCGTCCATGCGCGGGTCGCCGGGCTCCTCGACGGGCACGTCGTCGTCCCCTGCGGGCAGACCGGTGAGCCGGTCGGACACCTTGCCGAGGATCTCGTCGATCCATGCCGAGATCTGCGCCTCGGGCTGCACACCCTGGAACGCCGAGACCGGCTGTCCCGCGGCGATGGCGACCACCGTCGGGATCGACTGCACGCCGAACGCCTGGGCGATGCGGGGGTTGGCGTCGACGTCGACGGTCGCGAGGATCCACCGACCGTCGGCCTGGTCGGCCAGGCGCTCGAGGACGGGTGAGAGCTGCTTGCACGGGCCGCACCAGGTGGCCCACAGGTCGACGACGACGAGTACTTGCTCCGACCGGGCGATGACCTCGGACTCGAAGGTGGCCTCGGTGATCTCGACGATCGACGGGACGGATCCGGCCGCGGCGGGTCGATCGGTGGGCTGCTGCGGTGGACGCGGAGGCGCCGCGGCCCGGCTGCGCTCGGCGTCGGCACGTTCCTTGAGGCCGGAGAGGTCGACGGCCCCGGACATGGCCGCGGCCCGGGCGAGCGCGCCTGGCTGCGCGCGGTTCTGAGGTCGGCTCACACGTCCAGTCTGGCACGGATCGTCGGCGTGTCACCACGCGCCCGTGCGCCTCGGGAGCCGCCCCGGCCGACGACCCCGGCCGCGACGCACCCGAAGGCCATCGCCGCGACGGCGACCCACAGTGCGGTCCCCAATGTGGTCGCGCGACTGATGAACCCGACGAGGGCGGGACCGGCGAGCATCCCCAGATAGCCGCAACCGACGACGGTCGAGATGACGCGACCACTCGGTCGCGCCGTGAGGTTGCCCGCCGCGGTGAACAACTGCGGGACCCCTCCCGCCACCCCGATCCCGAACACGGCCCACCCGAGGATGCCGACGGCGGGTACGGGCGCGGCGATCACGATCGCCATCCCGACCGCCGCGACCGCTGCGCCACCGCGCACGACGGCGACCGGGCCGAACCGCGCGGTCACACGGTCGGCGAGGAACCGTCCGACGAGCATCGTCGCGCTGAACGCGCCGAACGCCACCGCACCGACACCGTCACCCACATCGAACCGTTCGGTGGTGTGCAGGGCACTCCAGTCGTACGCGGTCCCCTCGGCGAGCATGAGCGCGAAGGCGACCGCGGCCATGACGACGATGCGTCCGCGTACGCCGGCGGGGAACCGAGCCCCGTCGGCGGGATCCGGGTCGGGACCGTCGTGGTCGGATCGGTGTCGTCCGGGGGTGAGGGAGCTGCGGATCACGGCGATCGCACCGAGTGACGCGACCGCCACGGTCACGACCGTGGCGACGACGGGGACGCCGAGAAAGAGGCCGGCCGCGACGATCGCCGACCCGACGACACCCCCGAGGGAGAAGAACCCGTGGAACGACGACATGACGGGGCGCCCGCGGTCCTTCTCGACGACGACGGCGTGCGAGTTCATGGCGACGTCGAGCGCACCGTTGGCGAGCCCGAACAACCCGAGCGCGATCGCGAGCTGCCAGGCGGTGGTGGCCAACACCGGCGTCACGGTGACGACCGCGAGCGCGGCGGCCGCCACGACGACGACGCCGCGGGACCCCCGCCGGTCGATGATCGGCCCGCAGATCTGCATCCCGAGGAACGCGCAGCCGCCCAACAACAACAGCAGGGCACCGAGCGTGCCGTGATCGATGCCGGTGGTGGTGGAGATGATCGGGATGTGGGCCACCCACATCGCCGCGAGGAGCCCGTTGACGAGGAAGACGGTGGAGACCGCGCGTCGGCGCGCCGGCCACGGGATCGTCGGGGTCGACGGAACGGCCGAGACGGTCACCGGCCGATCCTCGGCCGGTGGCTCACGCCAGATGCTCGTCGACGCGACGGACTTTCGCGGTGAGCTGGTCGTCGAGGCCCGGCCGGATGTCCGCCTTGAGCACGAGCGAGACGCGGGGCGCGAGGGCGAGGACCGCGTCGGTGGCGTCCTTGACCACCGCCATCACCTCGTCCCAGTCACCCTCGAGGTAGGTGAACATCGCTGTCGTCTGGTGGCTGACACCCGACGCGCGGACGACGCGGACGGCTTCCGCGACAGCGGCGCTCATGCTGCCGTCGTCCGCGACGGCAGAACCACCGGACGGGGCAAGGCTGAAGGCGACGATCACCTGTCCACGGTCACACGGAAGCAGCGCGCTTGGCAACGGCGCGACGGTCGCCGTCCTGCTCGAGGCGACCGCTGCGCTGGGCCCAGACCTCGAAAACCAGCGTCCCGAACGGCGGGATGCTCGAGAACAGCGCCCACGCCGTCGTCGGGACCGACCACCGCAGAACGCGCGCGGTGACCAGCGAGACGATCACGAAGACGATGAACACGATCCCGTGCACCATGCCCGGGACCGCGACCGCCTGGGCGTGGCCCTCGACCCACTTGAAGTACATGGCGATGAGGAGCGCCAGCCAGGTGATGGCCTCGAGGATCGCCACGATGCGGAAGACGCGGGCGACGGTGCGGGGGTCCAGGACGGAACTCATGGCCCCCATTGTGCCCGATGCCGCCAACTCCTACTACCAGAGGTAGTAGAGGTCACCGTGCAGGTCAGGACCGAGCGGGCACCGTGAGGATCAGGGCGTCACCCTGGCCGCCGGCACCGCAGAGCGACGCCGCCCCGGTGCCGCCACCGCGACGCTGCAGTTCCAAGGCCAGATGCAAGGCGATGCGGGCCCCGGAGATCCCGATCGGATGGCCGATCGCGATGGCGCCACCGTTGACGTTCACCTTCTCCGGATCGACGCCGAGCTGCTGCGTGGAGGCGAGTCCGACGGCGGCGAACGCCTCGTTGATCTCCAGGAGATCGAGATCGGCGGGACTGATCCCCGCACGGGCGCAGGCCTTCTCGATCGCGTTGGCGGGCTGGGCCTGCAGCGACGAGTCGGGCCCGGCCACCACGCCGTGCGCCCCGATCTCGGCGAGCCAGGTCAGGCCCATCTCGGTCGCCTTCTCCTTGCTCATCACGATCACGGCCGCAGCACCGTCGGAGATCTGCGACGAGTTGCCGGCGGTGATCGTGCCGTCCTTGCGGAACGCCGGACGCAGACGCGACAGCGAGTCGACGGTGGTGTCGGCACGGATGCCCTCGTCCTCGGTCACCTCGACCGGGTCACCCTTGCGCTGCGGGATGCGCACGGGCACGACCTCGTCGGCGAAGACACCGTTCTTCCACGCCGCCGCGGCACGCTGGTGCGACCGCGCGGCGAACTCGTCCTGCTGCTCACGGGTGAACGTACCGGCGACGTCGGAGGTGACGTCGTTGGCGTACTCGGTGAGTGCCCCCATCGGCTGATCGGTGAACGGGTCGTAGAGACCGTCGAAGGCCATGTGGTCGACGAGCTCGGTCGAGCCGTACTTGAACCCGCTGCGGCTGCCCGGCAGCAGGTGCGGCGCCTGCGACATCGACTCCTGCCCGCCGGCGACGATGCACTCGAACTCACCGGCCCGGATCAGCTGATCGGCCAGCGCGATCGCGTCGATACCCGACAGGCACATCTTGTTGATCGTCAGGGCCGCGACATCCCACCCGATGCCGGCCTTGATCGCCGTCTGCCGGGCGGGCATCTGCCCCACCCCGGCCGTGAGGACCTGACCCATGATCACGTAGTCGACCGCCGACGCCGGGACGCCCGCCTTGTCGAGCGCACCGCGGATCGCCGTGGCGCCGAGGTCGACGGCACTGACATCCGCGAACGCACCCATCAGGCGTCCGACGGGGGTACGGGCTCCGGCGACGATGACCGACGACATGGATACCTCTTCGTTCTCGGGGCGACCGCGGTCGCATCTGCACTGGGGTGACCGGGACCGGCCCGGCCCGAGCGATCACTCGGTGACAACGGTACCGTCAGAGCATGTCGACAAGCGCATCCACCTCCCCCACGTCGGCCTCGTCGTCGGCGACGGCCGCCATCGGCGATCTGGTGACGGCGATCGACCACGTCGGCATCGCCGTACCCGACCTCGAGGCGGCCAAGGCCTGGTACGCCGACACCCTCGGCTTCGTCTGCCTGCACGAGGAGACGAACACCGATCAGGGCGTGGTCGAGGCCATGGTCGGACCCGCCGATGCGGGACGGACCGGGGCTGCGCAGATCCAGTTGCTGGCGCCGCTCGACGACTCGTCGACCATCGCGAAGTTCCTCGATCGCAACGGACCCGGGCTGCAACAACTCGCCGTCCGGGTCACCGACGTCGACGAGGTCGTCCGCCGGCTCACCGGGCAGGGTCTGCGTGTCCTGTACCCCGAACCGCGCCGGGGGACCGCGGACTCGCGCATCAACTTCGTCCACCCCAAGGACGCCGGTGGTGTCCTGCTGGAACTGGTGGAACCCGCCGCCGACGTGCACTGATCCCCACACGCCGGACCTGCAGACACCGTACGAGGGCCAAGTAAGCTACGCGGCATGCCGGAACACGATCAGGGCCCATCGCACGGACTCCCGTTCGCCATCGCGATGCGCGGGTACGACCGCGACCAGGTGGCCGAGTTCTTCGCCCGATCCGACGCGGAGTTGCGCGTCATCGCCGCCGACCGCGATGCCGCCGCAGCCAACGCGCGCGAGCTGGCCGAACACCTCGACGACGCACGCGACGAGATCGAGCAGCTCCGGCGCGAGGTCGACTCCCTGTCGGTACCGGTGACCACCGCCCAGGGGATGAGCGACCGCATCTCGCGCATGCTGCAGCTCGCCGCCGACGAGGCCTCCGAGATGCGTGCGAACGCCCAGGCCGAGGCGGCCGAGATCCTGTCGGTCGCACGTCAGGAGGCGGCGCAGCTGCGAGAGGACGCATCCGAGGAGGCCAACTCGCAGCTGGCGTCGGCGAAGGTGGAGTCGCAGCGGCTGCGTGGCGAGGCCGCCCGTCTCGAGGAGGAGGCACGTTCTGCACACGACGAGAACGTGCGGTTCGTGTCCGAGCGCACCGCGGCGATGGAGGCCGAGCACACGCGGACGATGACCGCGGCCAAGGAGGAGGCGGAGCGCATCGTCGCGAACGCCCGCGCCGAGGCGGAGGAGCTCGACGCACAGGCACGACGCGATCGCGAACGGACGCAGGAGGACTTCGACGTCACCATGGCCGCGCGTCGGGACAAGGCGGTGCAGGCGGTCAAGGAGCTCGAGCTGACCTCCGAGGCCACGGCTCGCGAGCTGATCGACAACGCGAGCGCCGAGTCCGAACGCCTGCTCGCGCGGTCGCATTCACTGGCGACCGAGCGCGTCACCCGATCGGCCGAACTCGTCCAGAGCGCGCGCCAGCTCCGCAGTCGCATGCTGGCCCAGCTCACCGAGGTGCGCACCCAGCTCGACGAGCTCCCCCGCCTGCTGGCCGAACTGGACGGCGAGGAGGACCTCGTCGAACTCGACAGCACCGACCTGCTCAACCAGGGCCTGTCGGAGGATGCGCAGATCTCGCGGTCCTGAGGCGCGTCAGCGGAAGCCGGTACGGGTCCGCCGTCCGCGCCAGCAGCCGGTGTGCCAGTGTCGACGCTCGTCACCCGATCGATCGTCGGCGGGCCAGGCGACCACGTGCGCGGTGCCGGGCACGATCGTCTGGTTGCAGCCGGGGCAGAGGTAGGGCTTCACGGCACGGTCGGCGGAGATCGGGCGCACGGAGTGGTCTCGGTCCAGACCGGCGGGACCGCTCTCCGTGCGCGTCGTCCCGCCGGATACGCCGCGGGGACCCGCGGGCGGTCGACGGTTGCGGCGGGGCATGCTCAGAACAACCGGAACTCGGTGCTCTCGATGCCCCGCAACGCGTCGTAGTCGACCGTGACGCACCGGATCCCGCGGTCCTCGGCGAGGGTGCGCGCCTGCGGCTTGATGACCTGGGCGGCGAAGACGCCGGCGACCGGCGCGAGAGTGCTGTCCCGGTTGAGGAGTTCCAGGTAGCGCGTCAGCTGCTCGACACCGTCGATCTCGCCACGACGCTTGACCTCGACCGCCACGGTGCCGCCGGCGGGGTCCCGGCACAGGAGGTCGACAGGGCCGATCGCGGTCATGTACTCACGGCGGACCAGGGTGTACCCGGGGCCGAACGTCTCGACGTGCTCGGCGAGCAGCTCCTGCAGGTGGGCC
The DNA here is from genome assembly GCF_054332755.1 of Williamsia sp. SKLECPSW1. Classification (NCBI taxonomy): domain Bacteria; kingdom Bacillati; phylum Actinomycetota; class Actinomycetes; order Mycobacteriales; family Nocardiaceae; genus Williamsia; species Williamsia sp. SKLECPSW1. The sequence goes on from NZ_JBTGLI010000002.1 coordinate 763,216, forward strand.
TCGACACCGTCCTTGACGAGGCCCGGGTCGACGCCGAGCTCATGGGCCGAGTCGTGCTCGACCTCTCCGACGAGGATGCGCAGTTCCTCCCCCGCCTTGTTCGTCACGATCCACAGAGCCGACGCGTCGGCGTCCTCCGGTGCGGGATGCTCGACGAGGGTGCACGGCGGACTCATCCAGTTCAGCGGCTTGTAGGCACGGTCGTCCGCGTGCACGCTCACCGAGCCGTCGTTCTTGATCAGCAGCAGGCGCTTGGCCCGCGGCAGATGGGCGGTCAGCCGCCCGACGTAGTCGACCTGACATTCCGCGATCACCAGACGCACGGTGTCACCCTAGTGGCGTGACCGAACCATCCCGACACGACACCCACCCGCCCGCCGTACAGCGCGAGAGCGGCTGCGAGGTGTACCGGAACGCATGGATGACGGTGACCGAGGACGTCGTCCGCAGGAGCGACGGGTCGACCGGGATCTACGGGGTCGTCCACCGCAGCCCCGGTGTCGTGGTGATCGCACGGCGCTTCGGCGACACCGAGTCGTACTGCGTCGTCGAGCAGTACCGCTATCCGCTCGCGGCGAGACGGTGGGAGTTCCCCGCCGGTACCGCCGAGGTCGATGAGCTCGACACACTCGCAGCGGCAGCCAGAGAACTCCGCGAGGAGACGGGCATGGTCGCGACGACAGTCCAGGTCCTGGCGACTCTCGACGTCGCACCGGGCTTCACGTCGCAGCGCACCACGATCGTCCTCGCCGATGATCTCGCCGTGGGCACGCCGGCCCGCGATGCCACCGAGGCGGACCTGCGGTGGACGTGGTGGACACGGGACGAGGTCACGGATGCGATCCGCTCCGGCCTGATGGTCGATGCCCAGTCGATCGCGGCCTGGGGTGTCTTCCTCACCCGATGATCCGAGCGCCGAAAAACCCCCGGAACAGCACGATGCCCCCGCCGTGAGGCGGGGGCATCGTGGGATGTTGTGTTCGGCGGTGTCCTACTCTCCCACACTGGTTAGGGTGCAGTACCATCGGCGCTGGAGGGCTTAGCTTCCGGGTTCGGAATGGGGCCGGGCGTTTCC
>NZ_JBTGLI010000003.1:0-63186 GCF_054332755.1 Williamsia sp. SKLECPSW1
CTGAGCCAGGATCAAACTCTCCATGAAAAAACACTGAAACCACCAGGAAAACCCGGCATCTCAACACAATCAGGAAAGCAAAACCTGACCAAACAATCCAAAAAAACCCACAGCCTCCACTGACGAAAAACTGCAGGCAAACAAAAACTCACCAACAATTGTCAACACACTATCGAGTTCTCAAAGAACACACACCCACACGATCCGCCCTGGTCGGGTTTCCCATGTGAGCTGCCAGATGAGCGCACTGTTTCCAGCGGTTTCGATCTGGGGTTCTGCACCTCGCGCTAGCGGTTCCGGCGGGCTCTGAGGCCCGGCGGTGTTTTCCCTCGCTGCGGTGCATGGAAGAAGTTACACAGACGAGAACACAGCGTCAAATTGCCTGGTCAGAGCGTTGCGTTCCGTCACGCGCCCGACACGAGCTGCACACCCGCGACGGTTCGCTTGCCTCGTCGCACGACCAGCCACCCGCCGGGTAGCCGGTCGCCGGCACCCGGCTCCCATGCGGCGTCCTCGATCTTCACGTTGTTCACGTAGGCGCCGCCCTCGGAGATCACGCGACGAGCCGCCTTGTTCCCGTCGCACAGTCCGGATGCCACCAGGAGGTCGACGATGGTCCGCGGCGCATCGGGTGTCAGCTCCACCGCACCCACCTCGCGCAGTGCACCGGCGACGGTCCCCTCGTCGAGACCGTCGAGGTCACCCCGTCCGAACAGCGCCTTGCTCGCCGCTTTTACGGCCTCGGTCTGCTCGGCGCCGTGGACGAGCGTCGTCATCTCGGCAGCCAGACGTCTCTGCGCCGACCGCAGGTGAGGTGTCTCCGCGGTGGCCTTCTCCAACTCGTCGATCTCGTCGCGGTCGAGGAACGTGAACCACCGCAGGTAGCGGACGACGTCGGCGTCGGCGGTGTTCACGAAGTACTGGTACCAGGCGTACGGGCTGGTCATCGTCGGGTCGAGCCACAGGCTCCCGCCCCCGGTCGACTTGCCGAACTTGGTGCCGTCGGAGGCGGTCACCAGCGGGACCGTCAACGCATGCAGTGCGGCCCCGTCGGTGCGACGCGCGAGATCCACCCCGGCCACGATGTTCCCCCACTGGTCGGAGCCGCCGATCTGCAGTTCGCACCCGTGCGCACGGTGCAACTGAACGAAGTCGTTGGCCTGCAGCAGCATGTAGCTGAACTCGGTGTAGCTGATCCCGTCGCCGGCGAGGCGCCGCTTGATGGTGTCGCGCGCGAGCATGACGTTGACGGAGAAGTGCTTGCCGACGTCACGGAGGAAGTCGACCACCGACAGGTCGCCGGTCCAGTCGAGGTTGTTGACGACGACCGCCCCCGTCGGGGAGTCGTCGAGGGTGACGAACCGCTGTAGCTGCGCGTCGATACGACTCGCCCAGTCGCGGACGACGTCGGCGGTGTGCATCGTCCGCTCCCCCACGTCCCGCGGATCGCCGATCATCCCGGTCGCCCCGCCGGCCAGCACCACGGGGCGGTGGCCCGCGAGTTGGAACCGCCGCAACGTGAGCAGCGGGACGAGGTGACCGGCGTGCAGGCTCGGACCGGTGGGGTCGAACCCGGCGTAGAGCGAGAGCGTGCCCGCCGCCAACCGCGCCCGGAGGTCGTCGATGTCGGTCGACTGCGCGATCAGACCACGCCACTGCAGGTCGTCGATGATGTCGGTGCTCACCAGTCCGATCTTTCCGCATCCCCCGTCGATCCCGAGCGGCGGGCGCGGGCGGCGGCGGCGGCCGGACGGTAGGACGACACCGCGGGGTCCCCGTCGATCCAGAACCGCCACGGTCGCCCGGTGGCGACGCTGAGTCCGACGCGCGGACCGCTGCGCACGACGTCGTCGGCGACCGGGTCGCCGCTGAGCAGCCGCAGGTCGGACCGTCTGTCGAGGACGTCACGTCCGGAGTCCTCGAGGCGTACGGCGAGCGCCGCGCCGAGGTTGCCGGGTCCCATCGCCCACCGATGTCGGGGCGGGAGCACCCCGCGATCCGAGCGCCGACGGTCCTCGACGATGCCGTCACCGGTCGACACCGACGCTGCCCGCAGGAGCACCGCGCCCGCCTCGCCGTCGTCCTCGCAGGTGATGTTGACGCAGAGATGGATTCCGTAGGACCGGTAGACGTAGGCGTGTCCCGCGGGACCGAACATCACCGCGCTGCGCGGGGTGGGTCCGCGGTACGAGTGGGCGCCCGGGTCGGGATGTCTACCGCCGTCGGGTCCGCCGTAGGCCTCGGTCTCGACGATCCGCAGCGCGACGGGCCCGTGGACCACGACACATCCGAGCAGGGTGCGCGCGGCGGTCACCGGGTCGACCGCCAATCGGGGGCGATCGACGACGTCGGCGGTCACGTCAGTGCGTGGACCTGGACATCAGGGCATCGTGCTCGGTGTCGTCGACCGGGCGTGCCTCCGGGATCAGCAACACCGGGATGCCGTCCTCGACGCGGTAGACCACCCGCAGGCGCGGGTTGTAGAGCACCTCGTCGGGACCGCTGTCGGTGTCCAGGTGGAGCAACGGGCCGTGGTCCTGAGGACAGACCAGGCGTTCGGTGAGGTAGCTGTCGAGCGGCATGGTGTCAGTCTCCCGTCGGGCGTGCACGTCGTCGGACGCGGGGGCGCGGATCGGTCAGGAGGACTTCTTGGCCGTGATGGCGGTGCCCTGCGTCGACCAGCCCTTCTCGTCGGCGATCGTCCGTGTCAGTCGGCGGTAGCGGCCGTTGTCGTCGCGGTACCAGACCCGTGCGCTCGGGCGGGGCAGTCCCTCGGCCCGGAAGCAGTTCGCCATCGGCCGGAACGAGTGGCTCACCGGGATCTCGTCGACGGCCCACACGATGTGCGGGCGCTGAGCGGCCGGGAGGCCGGCGAGGGCGACACGCAGCGACGACACGGTCAGGTTGGCGGTGCGACGCCGCGGGGAGACGACCGCCACCGCGAGCTCCGTGCCGTGGACGCGGGTCCCGTACACCGCGACCTGGTCGACGTCGGGGTGCCGGGACAGCGCACTCACGATCGGGTTCGGGTACACCGGCCCGTCGTCGCTCTTGATCACGCCGTGGACGCTGCCCATCAGCCAGTGGTCGCCGTCGACGTCTCGGCGGACCAGCTGACCCGAGGTCTCCCAGCGGTCGTGCGGACCGAACACGTCGCGCAGCACCGTGGCGCCGGACTCGTCACGTTGACGCGTGTGGGCGAGCAGGACACCCACCTCGTCGACGTGGGCCTCGCGGACGTACCCCCGCTGGTCGAGGTGGAACCGCTCCTCGACGACGTCCCACGCCGCCACCCGGACACGATTGGTCTCCGGCAGCGGGCGGCCGATCGACCCGACCTTGGCCGCGGACACGTCACCGAGGATCGCCGCCCCGTCGGCGGTCGCGAAGAACTCCATGACCCCGGCCTTCGGGAAGCGCTCGATCACCTCGTCCCACAGTCCCGCGGGCATGCCCGACCCGATGAACAGGCGGATCGGGTTGTGTTCGGTGATCGCGAGGTCGGGGTCGCGGACGATCGGGTTGAGCATGGTCCACGTGTAGGAGACGACGGTGATGCCGTAGCGGTACACCTCGCGGGCGAAGCTCTCCGGCCCGATCCCCGACGACAGGGCGATGCGTGCGCCACCGACGACGGTCGCGCCGAGCGTGGTGAGCAGGCCCGACGCGTGATGCAGCGGGGTCAGGCAGTAGACGGTGTCGTTGCCCCCGATCGATGCCGCGGAGGCCGCCCCGAAGGCCGACTGCGCCCACCGGTGGTTGCTGACCGGCCACCGCTGCAGGGTCCCGCCGGAGTTCGTGAACAGGATGAACGCGAGATCGCCCGCGAGTCCCGGGTCGGGTCGGAACCACGATGGCAGTGTCACCTCGTCGGGGTCGATCTGCTCCATGTCGACGACAGCGTCGCCGTCGGCGGCGGGGATGGCACGGGAGTCGCCGCCGCCGAGCACCAGGATCCGGTCGGCGTGACCGATGACGTGCTCGAGGCTGTCGGGGTCGGCGACGACGACGCCGACGTCGCCGAGCGTGAGCATCGGGTCGACCGCGGCGTCGGGTGGGAGGGGGACCACGACGGCACCGAGCCGCGACAGGGCCGCGATCGCGACCAGAGCGCTGGGGCGCGTCTCCATCATCACGCCGACGTGCTCGCCGGGACGGACACCGCAGGCGATGAAGCCGCGCACGACGTTGTCGACGCGGCGGTTGACCTCGACGTGGCTGAGGACACGGTCCTCGAACAGGAACAGTTCCCGCTGTCCGAACCGCTCGGCGTTCTCCGTCATCAGCTTGCCGAGCGAGATCCGGGTGCCCGGTTGGATCTGGCCGAGGCGGACCAGACGCGGCAGGGTCCGCACCGACTCCCGGAGCACCGCGTGCGAGGTGCGTCGGAACGAGTCCGCGGCGTTGGCCAACTCACGGCTCACGCCGGCGCTCGCGTCGGCGACGGCGCCGATGCCGTGGCTCAGTCGGGACGCGAGACTGACGCCGGAGCCGGTCGAGTCCTGCGGCGTCTCGCTCATCGGGGCGATGTCGGCGGGGATGTCGTCCACGCCCTCCCGCCACCGGATCCACTGCGCGGTGGTCGGCCAGCTCTGCGCACCCGCGACCGATCCGACGACGAGACCGAAATGACCGACCGGCAACACCGACTCGTAGACGTCGGCACGGGGCGCCGCGCGCTTGATGCCCCGCACCGCCAACGGCTGACCGATGTCGTCGGCGCTGCCGATGAACGCGAGCACCGGACAGGTGACCTCGGCGAGGGTGACGAGCCGGTCGCGGATGACGAAGCCGCCGGACACCATCCGGTTGTGGACCACGAACTGCCGCAACAGTTCCGCGATGGCCGGACCGGACCATGCGACCCACCCGTCGACCTCGAGGAACCGTCGCTGGTCCTCGCGTGGGAGCAGAGCGTTGCGGTCGTGGAGTTGCCGCAGGAAGTCGATGCGGCTGCGGGCGGCCTTGACCGGGTCGAGCATCTGGAAGCCCGTCCGGGCCAGCCAGCCCGGGATCGCGATGCGGTTGAAGACGTTGTCGGCGAAGACCTCGGCGAGCGGCGCCATGATGTTCGCGGGCAGCCCCAGCGGGAGGGCGGCGAGCACGTCGACCGGGCTGCCGAAGGTGGTGAGACTGGCGATGTCGCGGGACCGTCGGTACGCGGCGGTCTGATAGGCGAACATGCCGCCCTGCGAGTAGCCGACGAGGTGGACCGGCCGGCCGGTCTCCTCGTGGATGAGGTCCACGATCTCGTCGAGCGCGACGATGTGGTCGGCGAGGGTGCGTTCCATGCCGCCGGCCACCTGATCCGGCGACCCGAAGTCGACGACCCAGGAATCGATGCCCGCGCCGTGCAGGATGGACACGGCCCCGTTGTGCCGCGTGACGTCGTAGATGTTGGCCGACACCATCATCGGGTGGATCAGCAGGACGGCGGGGCCGTCGGGGACGTCGTCGGGGAAGTAGCGCCGGAGGCGGTACATGGGCGAGGTCTCCTCGACCCGGAAGGGCGCCGGCGTGGTGCCGGTGTCGAGTCCTCCCATACGGATGACCTCGAGGCCGTTCTGGGCGGTGGCGACCACACGGTCGAGAGCTCGACCGAGGTTCGGGATGCCCACCACGGCGACAACACCTCCTGCGACAGACGGCTGCACGCTCAGCGACACCGACGGCGCCGCGACGACCTCACTCTACTGGTGTGTCCCGGCAGCCCGTACCCGTTCTCGCAGGGTCTGCACGCGCTCCTCCAGACCCGCCCTCTGCTCGACGACCCGCACCCCGGCGGTACCGCCGCGGGCGTCGCGCGAGGCGATCGACCCGTCGACGGACAGCACCGACCGGACGTCGGACGTCAGGTGCGGCGAGATGGCGGTGAACTCGTCGTCGGTGAGGTCCGCGAGCCCGACCCCCCGGGCCTCGGCGGTGCGCACGCAGGCGCCGGCGACCTCGTGCGCGATCCGGAACGGCACCCCCTGACGCACCAGCCACTCGGCGACGTCGGTGGCGAGCGTGAAGCCGGCCGGGGCGAGATCGGCCATGCGATCGGGGTGGAAGGTCAGCGTGCCGACCATCCCCGCCACGGCGGGCAGCAGCAGACGCAGTTGGGCGACCGAGTCGAAGACCGGCTCCTTGTCCTCCTGCAGATCACGGTTGTAGGCCAGCGGCTGCGCCTTGAGCGTGGCGAGCAGCCCGGCCAGGTTCCCGATGAGGCGGCCGCTCTTGCCGCGGGCCAGCTCGGCCACGTCGGGGTTCTTCTTCTGCGGCATGATCGAGCTGCCCGTCGACCACTCGTCGGCCAGGGTCGCGTAGCCGAACTCCGATGTCGTCCAGAGGATCACGTCCTCCGAGAGCCGTGACAGGTCGACGGCGACCATCGCGAACACGAACGCGGCCTCGGCGGCGAAGTCGCGGGAACTGGTCGCGTCGATGGAGTTCTCGGCGGCCGCGTCGAATCCGAGATCGGCCGCGATCCCGTCCGGGTCGAGACCCAGCGACGACCCGGCCAGCGCTCCGGATCCGTACGGCGACACCGCGGTCCGTCGGTCGAGGTCGAGCAGTCGGTCGACGTCGCGCGTCAGCGGGTGCGCGTGCGCGAGCAGGTGGTGGGCCAGCAGGACCGGCTGTGCAGCCTGCAGATGCGTCTTGCCCGGCATCACGGCGTCGGAGTAGGCGGCGGCCCGGTCGATCAGGGCCGCGCAGACGTCGAGGACGCTCTCCGCGACGACGACGAGGGCGTCGCGCAGCCACATCCGGAACAGGGTCGCGACCTGGTCGTTCCGGGACCGACCCGCCCGCAGTCGGCCACCGACCTCGGGACCCACCCGTTCGATGAGTCCGCGTTCGAGCGCACCGTGGACGTCCTCGTCGTCCTCGGCCGCGACGAACGCACCCGACGCGACGTCGGCGGCAAGCGCCTCGAGGCCGGCCGTCATCGTGGCGAGATCGTCGTCGGACAACAGTCCCGCACGGTGGAGCACCCGTGCGTGGGCCTGCGACGCGCGTACGTCGTACGGCGCGAGCGCCCAGTCGAAGTGGGTCGACTTGCTCAGCGCCGCCATCGCGTCGGCGGGGCCGCCGGCGAAACGACCGCCCCACAACGCCCCGGTGTTGGTGCCGTGCGGGGCATCGCTCATGCGCCGGACCTCGGGGTCGTCGACTCGACGTCGGAGAGCGCCTGCGGCGCGACGGCGCCGCGGTCACGGCGCGCGGCGATCTTCGACGACAGGCCGTGCAACTGCACGAAACCCTTGGCCGCGGACTGGTCGAAGGCGTCGCCCTCGTCGTAGGTGGCCAGGGTGAAGTCGTAGAGCGACTCACCGCTGCGCCGGCCGTTGACGTCGATCACGCCCGCGTGCAGCGACAGCCGGATGTCACCGGTCACGTGCTCCTGGGTGTGCGCGACGAAGCTCTCCAGCGCGCTCTTCAACGGTGAGAACCACAGACCGTCGTACACCTGCTCGGCCCAGTCCTGATCGACATGGCGCTTGTAGCGGCCGATCTCGCGTTCGAGGGTGACGTGCTCGAGCTCCTCGTGTGCGCGGATCAGGACCATCGCACCGGGGGCCTCGTACACCTCGCGGCTCTTGATGCCCACCAACCGGTCCTCGACGACGTCGAGGCGTCCGACACCGTGCCGACCCGCCCGCCCGTTGAGTTCCTGGATGGCCTGCAGGACCGAGACCGGGCGACCGTCGATCGCGATCGGACGGCCCTTGTCGAAAGAGATGACGACCTCGTCGGGTGCGGTGAAGTTCGCGGCCGGGTCCTCGGTGTAGTCGTAGACGTCCTTCGTCGGCGCGTTCCACAGATCCTCGAGGAACCCGGTCTCCACGGCGCGGCCCCACACGTTCTGGTCGATGGAGAACGGCGACTTCTTGGTGACGTTGATCGGGATCGCGTTCTCCTCCGCGAAGGCGATCGCCTTCTCCCGGGTCCACGCGTAGTCCCGGACCGGGGCCAGCACGTCGAGTTCGGGTGCGAGCGTGTTGAAGCCGACCTCGAAGCGGACCTGATCGTTGCCCTTGCCGGTACAGCCGTGCGCGACGACGGTGCCGCCGTGGGCGCGGGCGGCGTCCACGAGGTGTTTGACGATGAGCGGCCGACTGATCGCCGATACCAGCGGATACCGGTTCATGTACAGGGCGTTGGCCTGGATCGTGGGCAGGCAGTACTCGTCGGCGAACTCGTCGCGGGCGTCGACGACGACCGCCTCGACGGCACCGCAGTCGATGGCGCGCTGCCGGACGATCTCCATGTCCTCGCCGCCCTGACCGAGGTCGATCGCGACGGCGACGACCTCCTTGCCGGTCTCGCGGCCGATCCAGCTGATGGCCACGGAGGTGTCGAGGCCTCCCGAGTAGGCGAGGATGACGCGTTCAGCCATGGTTGTCTGCAGCTCCTGGGTCGTGATGGGTGGACGTGCGGTCGGTGGTGCTTGTGGTGGGTCGGCGGTGAGCGGTTCCACTCACCCCGACACCTCGAGGGCTCACGCCAACCCCTCGAGGAGGTGGGCGATCTCCTCGCCGGTCACGGGGTCGCGGGCGACCACGAAGATGGTGTCATCCCCGGCGACGGTGCCCACCACCTGAGGCAGGCTCGCGCGGTCGATGGCGCTCGCCAGGTAGTGCGCGGCACCCGGCGGGGTCCGCAACACGGCCATGCCCCGGCTGTGGTCGGTGGAGACGAGCAGGTCCGCGAGCAGCCGGGACAGCCGGTCGGTGCCGCCGGACACGCCGCGCACGGGCGACCCGTCCTCGGGGACGACGTACACGCCTGCTCCGCCGTCGGCGGCCCGGAGTTTCACGGCGCCGAGCTCGTCGAGGTCGCGCGAGATCGTGGCCTGCGTGGCCTCGATCCCCGTCCGCAGCAGCAGCGCCTGGAGTTCGGCCTGGCTGTGCACGTGGTGTTCGGCCAGGATCGCGCCGATCGCCGCGTGCCGGCCGGCGCGTGTGTGCGACAGACGTCCCGCCGGGACCGACGACGGCCCGGTCGGCTCGGGTGCAGGGTGGTCGAGCGCGCTCATCGGGATCGCTCCAGCAGCCACACCAGCAGCGCCTTCTGCGCGTGCAGGCGGTTCTCCGCCTCGTCGAACACCACACTGCGCGGGCCGTCGAGGACGTCGGAGGTGATCTCGTCGCCGCGATGCGCGGGCAGGCAGTGCAGGACGATGGCGTCCTCGGCTGCCTCGGCCAGCAACGCGTCGTTGATCTGGTACGGCCGGAACGGGCCCACACGGTCGAGACCGTCGCCCTCGTCGCCCATCGACGTCCACGTGTCGGTGACGACCACGTCGGCACCCTCGACAGCTGCACGTGGATCGGTGAGAACGCGTGCGGTGGCACCGGTCTCGGCTGCGCGCGCCCGGACCGCCTCGACGACGAACGGGGCCGGGACGAAACCCTCGGGCGCGGCCACGGTGACGTCCATCCCTGCTGTCACACCGCCGAGCAGCAGGGAGTGCGCCATGTTGTTGGCGCCGTCACCGAGATAGGTCATCGACAGTCCCGCCGTGCGGCCCTTGTGTTCGGCGATCGTCTGCAGGTCGGCGAGGACCTGACAGGGGTGGAACTCCGTCGACAACGCGTTGACGACGGGGACCGTTGCCGCGACGGCCATCTCGTCGAGCCGTTCCTGGCCGAAGGTGCGCCACACGATCGCGTCGACGAACCGGGACAGGACGCGTCCGGTGTCACCGAGCGTCTCGTCGCGGCCCATCTGGGTGCTCTTGCCGTCGACGATGACCGCGTGGCCGCCGAGCTGGGCGATCCCGACCTCGAACGAGAACCGCGTGCGGGTCGAGTTCTTGTCGAAGATGACCGCGACACCCTTCGGCCCGTCGAGCGGACGTCGGGAGAAGGGGTCGGCCTTCAGGGTCGCGGCGAGTGCGAGGACCTCGGCCTGCTCGTCCGGCGTGAGGTTGTCGTCGCGGAGGAAGTGTCGGATCGTCATGCGTCGGCCTCCCAGACCTGATCGAGGATCGCCGGCAACGCAGCGACGAAGCCGCGCGCCTGATCGTCGGAGACGACGAGCGGCGGCGCGAGCCTGATCACGTCGGCCGCGGGTGCATTGACGAGGAATCCCGCTGTGCGCGCTGCGGACTCGACAGCCTTGGCGCGCTCGGCGGTGAGGACGACCCCGAGCAGGAGCCCGGCACCGCGGACATGGGACACCAGCGGGTGTCCGAGGTCCTCGATCCCCGTCGCGATGGTCTTGCCGACGGCGGCGGCGTGGTCACCCAGACGCTCCGAGTCGACGGTCGCGAGCACGGCCAGCGCGGCCGCGGCGCAGACGGGGTTGCCGCCGAACGTCGTTCCGTGCTGCCCGGGGGTGAGGAGGTCGGCCGCCGCCCCGGTGGCGAGGACGGCCCCGATGGGCAGTCCCCCGCCGAGTCCCTTCGCCATCGTGACGACGTCGGGCACGATGCCCGCCGACTGGTGGGCGAGGAACGGTCCGGTCCGGGCCACACCTGTCTGCACCTCGTCGATGACGAGGAGTGCGCCGTGCTCGCTGGTGACGGCGCGAGCGGCGGCCAGATAGTCGGCGGGTGGGACGACCACACCCCCCTCCCCCTGGATGGGTTCGAGGACCACGGCCGCGGTGTCCCCGTCGACGGCCGCGGTCAGCGCCGCGACGTCGCCGTACGGCACGAAGGTCACGCCCGCGGGCATCGGCTCGAACGGGGCGCGTTTCGCCGGCTGCCCGGTGAGCGCGAGCGCTCCCATGGTCCGTCCGTGGAACCCGTTCTCCGCTGCGATGATCCGTGACCGCCCGGTGCGCCGGGCGATCTTGAAGGCAGCCTCGTTGGCCTCGGCACCGGAGTTGCAGAAGAACGCCCGCCCCGGTACGCCCCACCGGTCGAGCAGCGACTCGGCCAGGGCGACGACGGGCTCGGACACATACAGGTTCGACACGTGCCCGAGCGTCTGCAGTTGCCGGGTGACGGCCTCGACGACAGCCGGGTGTCCGTGACCGAGGGAGTTGACGGCGATCCCACCGAGGAGGTCGAGGTATTCGCGGCCGTCCGCGTCGACGACGACGGCGCCCGATCCGTGGGTGAGCGCCAGCCCGGGCGTGCCGTAGTTGTCCATCAGCGCCGACGACCACCGCTCCCGCAGCGTGTCGGTCCCGACGGTCCCGTGTGGGGTCGAGGTCATGACGCGTCTCCTGTCGGCTCGGGCAGGCGGGCGGGTTCGGGGAGGATCATCGTCCCGATCCCCTCCTCGGTGAACAGCTCCAGCAGCATCGAGTGCGCGACGCGCCCGTCGATGACGTGTGCCCGCGGCACGCCGCCGCGCACCGCGCGCAGGCATGCCTCCATCTTGGGCACCATCCCCGAATCCAGGTGCGGGAGTATCGCGTCGAGGTCGTCGGCGGTGATCTGCGAGGTGAGCGAGCCACGGTCGGGCCAGTCCGTGTACAGGCCCTCGACGTCGGTGAGGACGACGAGCTTCTCGGCCCCGAGCGCCTCGGCGAGCGCGGCCGCGGCGGTGTCGGCGTTGATGTTGTGCACCACGCCGTCGGCGTCGGGCGCGATGGACGACACCACCGGGATGCGCCCGGCGGCGATGAGATCGGTGACCGCGCCCGGGTTGACGGTGGTGACGTCGCCGACGAGACCGATGTCGGTGGCCACCCCGTCGACCGCGACGGTGCGCCGCGTGGCGGTGAACAGATGCGCGTCCTCCCCGGAGATCCCGACGGCGTGCGGACCGTGAGCGTTGATCAGCCCGACGAGCTCCCGTCCGACCTGACCGAAGAGGACCATCCGCACGACGTCCATCACCTCGGGTGTGGTGACCCGGTAGCCGCCCCGGAACTCCCCGGTCAGTCCGAGCCGACCCAGCATGGCCGAGATCTGCGGTCCACCGCCGTGCACGACGACGGGGTGGATCCCGCAGGTACGCAGGAACACCATGTCCTGGGCGAACGCCGCCTTGAGCGTGTCGTCGACCATGGCGTTGCCGCCGTACTTCACGACGATGACCTTGCCGGCGAAGCGCTGCAGCCAGGGCAGCGCCTCGGTGAGGACGTGCGTCTTCGCCTGTGGGCTGAGGCCGGCGATCTCGTCCTGGTGTGCGGCGTTCATGACGAGTACGCCGAGTTCTCTTCGACGTAGCCGTGTGACAGGTCGGTGGTGCGGATGGTCGCCACGGCGTCGCCGACACCGAGGTCGATGGTGAGTTCGACGTCGGCACCCGACAGGTCGACGTCGCGGGCGCCGGGCAGTCCGGTGGTCTGTCGGTAGACCTCGACACCGTTGAACGCGACGGTGAGCCGGTCGACGTCGAGGTCCACCGGGGCCATGCCCGTGGCGGCGACGACGCGACCCCAGTTGGGATCGGAACCGAACAGCGCAGTCTTGACGAGGCTGTCGCGGGCGACGGTCCGGGCGGCGGCGACAGCCGACTCCTCGTCGGCGGCACCGGACACGGTGACCCGGATCCGTTTGGTGACACCCTCGGCGTCGGCCATGAGCTGCTCGGCGAGGTCGTCGCAGGCGGCGAGGACGGCGGCGGCGAACGCGTCGGCGTCCGGGACGATCTCGCTCGCACCGGAGGCGAGCAGCAGGACGGTGTCGTTCGTCGAGCACGACCCGTCGACGTCGAGGCGGTCGAACGTGCGGGCCGTCGCCGACCGCAGGGCCGCGTCGAGAGCCGCCGCGTCGACGGCCGCGTCGGTGGTGAGGACGACGAGCATCGTCGCCAGCGACGGGGCGAGCATGCCCGCACCCTTCGCCATACCGCCGACGTTCCAGCCGTCCGGGTGGTGCACCGCGACCTGTTTCGGCACGGTGTCGGTGGTCATGATCGCGTGGGCGGCGTCGGTGCCGCCGGACAGGCCGCCGGCCATGTCCTTCACGATCGCGTCCACACCCGGCAGCAGGCGATCCATCGGCAGCCGGTCGCCGATGAGTCCGGTGGAACACACGGCCACCTCGCCCGCGCCGGTCTCGGTCCCCCAGTTGCTCAACGACGCCGCGACGGCCTCGGCGGTGGCGTGGGTGTCGCCGAACCCGCCGGGCCCGGTGCAGGCGTTGGCGCCACCGGAGTTGAGGACGACCGCGCGCAACCGCCCGGCCGTGAGCACCTGCTGTGACCACAGCACGGGCGCGGCCTTGATCTTGTTGCGGGTGAAGACACCGGCAGCGGCGTGCTCGGGCCCCTCGTTGACGACCAGCGCGAGGTCCGGGCGACCGGAGGCCTTGATCCCGGCGGCGATCCCTGCCGCCCGGAAACCCAGGGGCGCGGTGACACCCTGCGCGCGCAGCAGCGTTTGGGCGGTCACGGCGCGACCCCGACGGTCGTGAGCCCCTCGGTCTCGTCGAAACCGAGGGCGATGTTCATGGACTGCACCGCCGCGCCTCCTGTGCCCTTCGTGAGGTTGTCGATCGCCCCGACGACCACCAGCGTCTGCGCCCGTTCGTCGACCGACACCGAGAGGGCGACGGAGTTCGAGCCGATCACCGACCCCGTCGCCGGCAGGGCGCCCTCCGGGAGGAGATGGACGAACGGTTCGTCCGCGTAGGCCTTCTCGTACACGGCGCGGACCTCGTCGGCGCCCGCCGTGGTGCGGGCGGTGCAGGTGGCGAGGATGCCCCGCGCCATCGGCGCGAGCACCGGGGTGAAGGACACCGACACCGGCTCGCCCGCCGCGGCCGACAGCGCCTGGGCGATCTCCGGGTTGTGCCGGTGCGCGCCGGCGACACCGTAGGCCCGGGCCGAACCGATGACCTCCGACGCCAGCAGGTCGACGCGCGCCGCACGTCCGGCACCGGAGGTCCCGCTGACCGCGACGACCGTGACCGCGGACTCGACGAGGTGCGCGGCGATCGCCGGGAGCAGCGCGAGGACCGACACCGTCGGATAGCAGCCGGGGACGGCCACGCGGGTCGTCCCGGACAACACCTCCCGGGCGCCGGGGATCTCGGGGAGTCCGTACGGCCACGTCCCGGCGTGCGGGGTGCCGTAGAAGCGGGTCCACTCCTGCGCGTCGGAGAGCCGGTGGTCGGCACCGCAGTCGACGACCAGGGTCGCCGGGGGCAGTTGATCGGCCAGGGGTCCCGACGTCGCGTGCGGCAGCGCCATGAACACGACGTCGTGTCCGGCGAGCACCTCGGGCGTGGTGTTGGCGAGGACACGATCGGCCAGCGGGAACAGATGCGG
The DNA here is from genome assembly GCF_054332755.1 of Williamsia sp. SKLECPSW1. Classification (NCBI taxonomy): domain Bacteria; kingdom Bacillati; phylum Actinomycetota; class Actinomycetes; order Mycobacteriales; family Nocardiaceae; genus Williamsia; species Williamsia sp. SKLECPSW1. The sequence continues at coordinate 14,163 of NZ_JBTGLI010000003.1, forward strand.
CTGGTGTTCGCCGAGCCGGGTCCCGGCGTTGCCACCCGCGGTGAGGGCTCCGATGGTCGCCTCTCCGGACATGACGCGAGGGTGCCCGAGGAGCAGTCGCAGGATCTCCCCTCCCGCGTATCCGCTGGCGCCGGCCACGGCGATCGAAGTCATGTGGTCATTATGCAGACCGATGCAAAACAATTCATGGCCACCCCATGGTTGACCTGGCCCGGACGGCCGCGCTTCAATTCATCAGACGATGAATTCATCGTCTGATGAAATCTTCCCGGGAGGGTCACGATGACCGACACGGTCGTGGACATCTCATCTCTGACCGTCGTGCGCGGCCGCGTCCGTGCGGTCGACGACGTCGACGTCCGTGTGACGAAGGGGTCGATCACCGGGCTGCTGGGGCCGTCGGGGTGCGGCAAGACCACGCTGCTGCGCAGCGTCGTCGGAACCCAGGCGATCACCCGCGGATCGGTGACCGTCTTCGGCCTGCCCGCCGGGGACGCGGGCCTCCGGCGCCGCGTGGGTTACGTGACGCAGTCACCCTCGGTCTATCCGGAGCTCAGCGTCGAGGAGAACGTCCGCTACTTCGCCTCCCTGTACGGCACGCGAGACGCGGTCGACGACGCACTCTCGACTCTCGACCTCGCGGAGGTGCGGCACCGACGCACCTCGGACCTCTCCGGTGGGCAACGCAGCCGGGTGTCGATCGCCTGTTCCCTCGTGGGGAACCCGGAACTGATGGTGCTCGACGAGCCCACCGTCGGACTCGACCCCATCCTGCGGGTCGAACTGTGGCGACGGTTCCGCGCGCTCGCCGACACCGGGACCACGCTGCTGGTCTCCAGTCACGTGATGGACGAGGCGGACCACTGCGACGCGCTCGTCCTGATGCGCGCCGGCCGGGTGGTGGCGCAGTCGACCCCGGCCGGCCTACGGGCCGACACCGGCCAGGACGACCTCGAGTCGGCGTTCATCGCGGTGATCGAGAAGGCGGAGGCGGCGGCATGACCGCCGCGGCCTACCGCTCGACCTCCGTGCGGGTGCTGCGTCAGCTCCGGGCCGACCCACGGACCGTCGCCATGATCCTCGTGGTCCCACTGGTGCTGCTCGCGCTGCTCTACTTCCTGTTCCGGGATCAGCCGACCCTCCCCGGCGGCGCCACTCGCTTCGACCGCATCGGCGTCATCATGCTCGGCGTCCTCCCGTTCGCACTGATGTTCCTCATCACCTCCGTCGCCATGCTGCGTGAGCGGACGTCGGGGACGCTCGAACGGCTTCTCACCACGCCGATCCGCAAGATCGACCTGCTCGCCGGCTACGGGACCGCCTTCACCGTCGCCGCCGCCGCACAGGCGGTCGCGGCGTCGGCCGTCTGTTACGTGTTCCTCGGCCTCGACACCGCGGGCAACCCGGGGTGGGTGCTGCTCATCGCCCTCGCCGACGCCACCCTCGGTGTGGCGCTCGGCCTGCTGTGCAGCGCTTTCGCCCGGACCGAGTTCCAGGCGGTGCAGTTCCTCCCGATCGTCGTCATCCCCCAGCTCTTCGTCTGCGGACTGTTCGTCTCGCGCTCGGAGATGCCTGGCTGGCTGCAGGGCTTCAGCAGCGCGATGCCGCTGACCTACGCGGTCGACGCACTCACCGAGGTCGCCAGGCGCACGTCGCCGACGACGGTGATGTGGCGGGATCTGGGGGTCGTGGTGGCATGCACGCTGGTGGCCGTGGTCCTCGCGGCGGCGACCCTGCGACGCCGGTCGCGATGACCGACGGTGGTCGCCGTCCGGGTCGGCGACGCGGCGCGAGTTCCGCACGTGAGGACATCCTCGCCGCCGCACGGACCCTGTTCGCGCGCAGCGGGATCGACGGGACGCCGGTGCGCGCGATCGCAGCCGAGGCCGGCGTCGACAGTGCCCTGGTCCACCACTACTTCGGCACCAAGCGCGACCTGTTCCTCGCGGCCGTCGCGATCCCGGTCGACCCGTCGATCGTCACCGATCGGATCGCCGCGACTCCCGACGACGAACTCGGGCACACGATCGTCGACACCGTCCTGCACGTCTGGGACGGCGACTTCCAGGAGGCGGGGGTCGCACTCGTGCGGTCCGTCGTCGCCGGTCCCGACCCCGGTCTGATGAGGACGTTCGTCACCGACGTCGTGATGCGCGACGTGGCCGAACGGGTCGACGAACCCCCGGGCAGCGCGCCGATCCGCATCGCGCTCGCCGCGTCGCAGATCGCCGGACTGGTGCTCACCCGCTACGTCGTCGGGTTCGACGCGGTGCGCGCGATCCCGCGCGAGGACCTCGTCAGGCTGGTCGGACCCACGGTGCAGCGCTACCTCACGGAGCCGCTCTGAGTCCGCTCACCGCAGGTGCGCGCCGACCGCCTTCTCTGCGTTCGCCACGGCCGCCAGGCGCGCCTCACTGGCCTCGTCCTCGGTGAGGGTCCGGTCCGGGGCCCGGAACCGCAGGGCGAAGGCCAGGGACTTCCGTCCCTCCCCCAGACGCTCGCCGGTGAAGACGTCGAACAGGCGGATCTCCTCGAGCAACGGACCGGCCCCCGTGGCCAGCGCGTCCAGGACGTCGGCGGCGGGAACGGTGTCGTCCACGACGACCGCGACGTCCTGCAGGACGGCCGGGAACGCCGAGAGCTCCGGCGCGGGAAGCGTCGATCCGATCGGCAGCGCGTCGAGATCGATCTCGACCGCACACGACCGCGGCGGGAGCCCGGACCGTTCGGTGACCCGGGGATGCAACTCCCCGGCCCAGCCGACGTCGATCGGCCCGCCGGGGTCGTCCACGACGATCCGGGCGCAGCGCCCGGGATGCCAGGGCAGGTGGCCGTCGGCGACCATCCGCACCTGCACGCCCGACGCACGGGCGATGATGCGTGCCGCCTCGAAGGCGTCCGACGGATCGACCGGACGTGCGGGCCCCCACGGTCCGGCCGGCTCGCGGTTGCCCGCGAGCACCACGGCGACCGACAGCGGCTGACGCGGCAACGACCCGTAGAGGTCGGCGAGTTGCTCGTCGGTCGGACGCCCGGAGACGTCGACCGGACCCACCGGATGGGCGTCCCCGCCACCGAGCACCACCTGACCGATCGCGTACAGCGCGACGTCGCGCTGACCGCGGGTGATGTTGCGGACGGCCATCTCGACGAGGTTCGGCAGCAGGGTCGTCGCCAGTTCGGCCCGGTCGGACTCGAGCGGGTTGAGCACCCGCACCGTGCTCCGCCGCGGGTCGTCGTCGGCCAGACCCCAGCTGTCGAACACCGCGGGCGGCAGGAACGGGAACGGGAGCACCTCGACGTGGCCCGCGACCGCGAGCGCACGCCCGATGGCGCGACGGCGGCGCTGCGAGGCGGTGAGACCGGTCCCGGGCGGGGCCGTCGGCGGGACGGCGGGGATGTTCTCCAGCCCTTCGAGCCGGAGCACCTCTTCGACGAGATCGGCCGGACCCCGCAGGTCCGGACGCCACGACGGCGGGACGACACTGATCGGGCCGGGGCCGGTGACCGCGCAGCCGACCTGTTCGAGGCGTCGCACGGTGGTGCCGGCCGGATAGGACACGCCCGCGACACGATCGGGCAGGTCGGCGTCGATCACCACGACGACACCGGCCCCGTCGACGCGGACATCGGTGTAGGTCGGATCCGCCTGTCCCCCGGCGAGTTCCACCAGCAACTCGGCCGCACGCGCGAGCGCGACCGGGGCCAGTTGCGGGTCCACGCCGCGTTCGAAGCGCTTGCCCGCCTCGCTGGAGAGCCGGTGTCTGCGGCCGGTCCGGAACACCGCGACCGGGTCGAAACGGGCCGACTCGAGGATGACGTCGGTCGTGTCGTCCGACACCTCGCTGTGCGCACCGCCCATCACGCCCGCGAGCGCGATCGGGCCGGACTCGTCGGCGATGACGACGTCGTCGGGGTCGAGGGTGCGATCGCTTCCGTCCAGCGTGGTGAGGGCCTCCCCCGGGTCCGCCCGTCGCACGACGATGCCGCCGCTGACGTGGGCGGCGTCGAACGCATGCAGGGGCTGGCCCAGTTCGAGCATGACGTAGTTGGTCACGTCGACCACGGCCGAGATCGGCCGGACACCGGCCACGAGCAGTCGCTTGCGGATCCACCACGGCGACTGCGCCGACGGGTCGATCCCCCGGACGACCTGCGCGCAATAGCGGGTGGCCGCCGACCCGGCGTCGATGTGGACCGCCGGGGACGAGGCACCGCCGTCGGACGCCGCGGCGGTGACCGGGCGGTCGGCGGGGTCGGCGAAAGGCAGGTCGAAACTCGCCGCCAGCTCACGGCCCAGGCCACGGGCACTGAACGCATAGCCGCGGTCGGGGGTGACGTTGACGTCGATCGCGGTGTCGGCCAGACCGAGCACCTCGCGCGCGTCGGCACCGGGGGTCGCCGCCTCCGAGGGCAGCACGAGGATGCCCGAATGGTCGTCGCCGACGCCGAGTTCGGTGACCGAGCAGATCATCCCGTCGGACGTCTTCCCGTAGGTCTCACGCGCCGCGATCGCGAAGTCACCCGGCAGCACCGCACCGGGCAACGCCGCCACGACGAGGTCACCGACGGTGAAATTACGCGCGCCGCAGACGATCCCACGTGGTTCGCTCTCACCGACCTCGACACGGCAGAAACGGATCGGCTTCTTGAAGCCCTCCAGCTCCTCGATCTCGGCGACCCGTCCGACGACGAGCGGCCCGGTGATCTCGGGGAACGGGTCGACGGACTCGATCTCGAACCCGACGCGTACGAACGCGGCGTCGAGCTCGGCGGGTGTCGCGGTGAACTCGGGCGCGCCTCCACGCACCACGTCGACCATCCAGGACTGGGTCACACGCACTTGGGATCGACCTCTCTCAGAAGTTCTGCAGGCGCTCGGGGGATGTCCGGCGGGACCGGCTCGGCCGACGGGGCCGGACCGGACGGGGCCGGATCAGACGGCGGGGCCGAACGGCATGGTGAACCGGACGTCGCCCTCCACCATGTCGCGCATGTCGGGCAGGTCGTTGCGGAACTGCAGTGTGCGCTCGAGACCCATCCCGAACGCGAACCCGGAGTACACGTCGGGGTCGATGCCGCTGGCGCGCAACACCGCCGGGTTGACCATGCCGCAGCCGCCCCACTCCACCCACCCGGGACCGCCCTTCTTCGCCGGGAACCAGACGTCGACCTCGGCCGACGGCTCGGTGAACGGGAAGTAGTTCGGACGCATCCGCGTCGTGGTGTCCGGACCGAAGATCGCCTTGGCGAGGATCTCCAACGTGCCACGCAGGTTGGCCATGGTCAGACCCTTGTCGACGGCGAGTCCCTCGACCTGGTGGAAGACGGGTGTGTGCGTCGCGTCGAGCTCGTCGGTGCGGAACGTCCGCCCCGGGCACGCGACGTAGATCGGCAGGTCGCGGTCGAGCATCGTCCGCACCTGCACCGGCGAGGTGTGGGTGCGCAACACCTGGCGCGAGCCCTCCGGTGCGATGTAGAAGGTGTCCTGCATCGACCGCGCCGGGTGGTCCGGCAGGAAGTTCAGGGCGTCGAAGTTGAAGTGTTCGGTCTCCACCTCGGGCCCCTCGGCGATCTCCCACCCCATCCCGACGAACACGTCGGCCACCTCCTCGGCGATGACGGTGACGGGATGACGGGCCCCCAGCGGACGACGCCCCGTGGGGAGCGTGACGTCGATGGACTCGGCGACGAGCACGGCTGCGTCGCGTTCGGCGACGAGGACGTCGTGGCGGGCGTCGTGCGCGGCCTGGGCACGACCGCGGGCCTCGTTCACCACCTTGCCCGCCGCCGACCGCTCCTGTTTGGGGAGGTCGGCGAGGCCGCGGCGGGCCAGCGCGATCGGCGACCGATCACCGAGGTGCCGGGTCTTGGCCTCGGCCAGCTCGGTGAGGTCACGCGCGGCGTCGAACGCAGCGATCGCCGCCTCGGTGGCCGGGGCCAGGTCGAGGTCGTCGGTGCTGGTGTGCTCGGTCGTCACGAGAGGGGAGATCCTTCGGCTGGTCGGTGATCAGGTCGGTCGTCGGGACGAGCGTATCGGATGCAGGGAAACCGTTTTCCGGTCACTTCCCAGGTCAGACGTGGCGCGTCGCAGCCGCGACCCGCGATCCGACGTAGAGACACATCGCCGCGGCTGCCGCGATGTTCAGGCTCTCGGCGCGTCCCCGGATGGGGATGGCGACGCGGTGGTCGGCAGCGGCCAGCAGGTCGTCGGGCAGGCCGTGGGCCTCGTTGCCGAACAGCCACGCGACCGCACCGCCGAGGGTCCCGGTGACCCCGTCGCGGTCGAGGTCGTCGAGGGAGACCTCGCCGTCGGCGGCGGTGGCGAGGACGACGTACCCGCGGTCGCGCAGGCGGTGCACGACCGACGCCGTGTCACGGTCGCGGGCGACCGGCAGGTGGAAGACCGAACCGGCGCTGGCCCGGACGCATTTGCCGTTGTGGACGTCGACGGTCTCGCCCGCGAGGACGAGACCGGCGCACCCCGTCGCGTCGGCGGTGCGGATGAGCGTCCCGGCGTTGCCGGGTTCGGAGAGGTCGGCCGCGACGACGACCATGCCGGCCCCGGCGGCGGCGAGCAGGTCGTCGGTGTCGACCTCGACGGAGGCGCAGACGGCGAACAGGCCGGGCGTGGTGGTGGTCTCGGCGAGCTTCTGCGCTGCCCGCTCGGTGATCAGCAGCACCTCGACGGCCGCGGCACGGGCGGACTCGAGGACAGGACCGAAGGTCGATTCCTCGCCCTGACGGACCAGCACGGTGCGGGCCGCGCCGGCGGCGAGTGCGGCGGAGACCGCATTGCTGCCCTCGGCGAGGAACTCGCGACGCTCACGGCGGTGCGCGGCGCGGTGCAGCTTCGACAACGAGACGACCCGTGTGGAGCGCTCGGTGAGCGCGTCCATCACGGGTCGTCCGGTCGCGGTGTGCGGGGTCGGCGTCAGGCCGCGGGGGCGTTGACGTCGTCCGGGAGCGCCTTGCGGGCGATGTCCACGAGGCCGGTGAAGGCCTCGGGGTCGCTGACGGCGATCTCGGCGAGGATCTTGCGGTCCACCTCGAGGCCGGCGATCTTCAGGCCCTGGATGAAACGGTTGTAGGTGATGTCGTTGGCGCGGGCCGCCGCGTTGATGCGGGCGATCCACAGCTTGCGGAACTCACCCTTGCGGGCGCGACGATCGCGGTAGGCGTAGGTCAGCGAGTGGAGCTGCTGCTCCTTCGCCTTGCGGTACAGGCGCGACCGCTGCCCGCGGTAGCCCTTGGATGCCTCCAGCGTCGACCGACGCTTCTTCTGGGCGTTGACCGCCCTCTTCACGCGTGCCACGTGCGTACCTCGTTACTTCTCGGGCGACCGCGCGCAGCGGTCGGCAGGGATGGTGAGCGCGGGGCTCAGATGTTCAGCAGGCGCTTGATGCGGGGGGCATCGACGTCGGCGACGACGGTGGTGCCGTCGAGCCGGCGGGTGCGCTTGGTCGGCTTGTGCTCCAGCAGGTGGCGACGGTTCGCCTTCTGACGCTGGATCTTGCCGGTGCCCGAGACCTTGAAACGCTTCGCGGTCCCCTTGTGGGTCTTCGCCTTAGGCATGGCTGCTCCTCGAGTCCTGAGTGGTGCCTGGGTGGTGCTGGGTCGTCGACGCGACGGTCACTGGCCCGCGGGGGCCGCGCCGGCCGGGCCGGCCTCACGTGCCTCCGCGACCTTCGCGCGTGTCTTCGCGCCCTTGTGCGGGGCGAGCACCATGGTCATGTTGCGTCCGTCCTGCTTGGCGGACGTCTCGACGAACCCGTACTCCCCCACGTCCGCGCCGAGCCGCTGCAGCAACCGGTAGCCGAGCTCCGGTCGGGACTGCTCGCGACCGCGGAACATGATGGTCACCTTGACCTTCGAACCCGCCTCCAGGAATCGGATGACGTGGCCCTTCTTGGTCTCGTAGTCGTGGTCGTCGATCTTCGGTCGGAGCTTCTGCTCCTTGATGACCGTCATCTGCTGGTTACGGCGAGACTCGCGCTGCTTCTGCGCCGCCTCGTACTTGAACTTGCCGTAGTCCATGATCTTGCAGACCGGCGGACGGGCGTTGGGCGCCACCTCCACCAGGTCGAGATCGGCCTCGAGGGCCAATCGCAAGGCATCTTCAACACGCACGATGCCCACCTGCTCCGAGTTCGGTCCGACGAGTCGGACCTCCGGGACGCGGATGCGCTCGTTGATGCGGGTCTCTGTGCTGATGGGGCCTCCTCGTTAGTACTCCGGTGGTGCGGGGGTTCGCGCCGGGCTGCGCCCGGATGCGGTTCCGCGGTGTGCGACGCGTTGCTCGTCGAACGCCCTCAGCCAGCGAAAAGGCCCCGTCCGATCATCGGATCGGCGGGGCCCACACTGACCGGTCGGCAGCGTCGAGCGGGTCGGCAACCCACGCACACGTGCCACCTCCAACGGGAGGTACCGCAACCGTATTCCCTCGAGGGGAGAACGATCGGGCGACCGGACCGTACAGCTGCGACGCGAGGTCGTGCCGGACGGTGGGAGCGGGCTCCACTTGCAAACCCCGGCTCTCACCGGGGCGGTCTGACATGGAAGTCTAACAGCCATGTCCGAGAATCCCCATTCCGAGGATGTCCGGGAGCTCGCGGACGTCCCGGCCGTCGAGGTCGTCACCCGCTCGATCGTGATGTTGATGAGCGCGGCCGCCGAGAAGCTCGGCCTCGCCGACGACCCCGCCGCCGCCACGCGCGTCGATCTCGACGAGGCACGCAAGCTCATCACCGCGCTCGCCGGCCTGGTGACCGCCGCCCTGCCCGACCTCGGACTCCACGCGGCACCGATCCGCGACGGCCTCAAGGGACTGCAACTGGCGTTCCGCGAGGCCAGCGCAGTCCCCGACGAGCCGGGGCAGGGACCCGGGGAGAAGTACACCGGCCCCGTCCGGTGAGATCCGGCGCTACGCCGACGCCCGCGCCCGCGACCTCGTGGTGGTCTTCGCCGCCCGCGTCGACGACTTCGCGGCCTTCTTCGCCGAGGAGGCGGCCCGGCGCGGCTTCGTCGGTGTGAGGATCTCGCGGAGGAAACCACCGGTGTGGCTCTCCGGGACCCCCGCGATCTCCTCGGGCGTGCCCTCCGCGACGACGGTGCCACCGCCCGACCCGCCCTCGGGTCCCATGTCGACGATCCAGTCCGCGGTCTTGATGACGTCGAGGTTGTGCTCGATGACGATCACCGAGTTGCCCTTGTCGACGAGTCCGTTGATCACGTCGAGCAGCTTGCGGATGTCCTCGAAGTGCAGGCCGGTGGTCGGCTCGTCGAGGACGTAGACGGTGCGTCCGGTCGACCGCTTCTGCAGTTCGGCGGCGAGTTTGACGCGCTGCGCCTCACCGCCGGACAGCGTCGGCGCGGGCTGCCCGAGACGGACGTATCCCAGACCGACCTCGTCGAGGGTCTTCAGGTACCGGTGGATCGAGGTGACCGGCTCGAAGAACTCCGCGGCCTCCTCGATCGGCATGTCGAGCACCTCGGCGATCGTCTTGCCCTTGTAGTGGACCTCCAGCGTCTCGCGGTTGTACCGGGCGCCGTGGCACACCTCGCACGGCACGTACACGTCCGGCAGGAAGTTCATCTCGATCTTGATCGTGCCCTCGCCGGTGCAGGCCTCGCAGCGGCCGCCCTTGACGTTGAAGCTGAACCGGCCGGGCTGGTAACCGCGCACCTTGGCCTCGGTCGTCGCGGCGAACAGCGTGCGGATCTTGTCGAAGACACCGGTGTAGGTGGCCGGGTTGGACCGCGGGGTACGCCCGATGGGCGACTGGTCGACCTGGACGAGTTTGTCGAGATGGTCGAGACCGGTGATGCGTGTGTGCCGACCGGGCACCTGCCGGGCGCCGTTCAACTTGTTCGCGAGGGTGGTCGCCAGGATGTCGTTGACGAGCGTGGACTTGCCCGACCCGGACACACCGGTGACGGCGGTGAGGACTCCCAGGGGGAACGCGACGTCGATGCCGCCCAGGTTGTGCTCGCGGGCGCCGATGACCTTCAGCTGTCGCTTCGGGTCGACCGCGCGGCGCTGCGCGGGGATCGGCAGGGTCTCGCGTCCCGACAGGTAGGCGCCGGTCAGCGACTCCTCGTTGACGAGCAGGTCGGCGTAGTTGCCGCTGTGGACGACCTTGCCGCCGTGCTCACCGGCCCGGGGGCCGATGTCGACGATCCAGTCGGCGGAACGGATGGTGTCCTCGTCGTGCTCGACGACGATGAGTGTGTTCCCCAGGTCGCGCAGGCGCGTGAGGGTGTCGATGAGGCGGCGGTTGTCCCGCTGGTGCAGGCCGATCGACGGCTCGTCGAGGACGTAGAGGACCCCGGCCAGGCCGGACCCGATCTGGGTGGCGAGCCGGATGCGCTGGGCCTCGCCACCGGACAGCGACCCCGCCGCACGCGACAGCGACAGGTACTCGAGGCCGACGTCGAGGAGGAAGCGGATACGCGCCTGCACCTCCTTGAGCACGCGGCCGGCGATGGCCTGCTCGCGCGCCCCGAGCGTCAGGTCGGTGAGGAAGTCGGCGCAGTCGGCGACCGAGAGCGCACACACGTCGGCGATGGACTTGGTCCCGAACCGCGGGTGGTCGAGGGTGACCGCGAGGATCTCCGGCCGCAGGCGCGCGCCCGAGCACACCGGGCAGGGGACGTCGCGCATGTAGCCCTCGTACCGGTCCTTCATCTGCTCGGACTCGGTCTGCTCCATCCGGCGGTGCAGGAACTTCATCACCCCCTCGAACTCCGTGTAGTAGGAGCGGGTACGGCCGTAGCGGTTCCGGAAGCGGACGTGCACCTGGTGGTCGCTGCCGTTGAGCAGTGCCCGACGGGCCTTCACGGGCAGTCGGTTCCACGGGGTGTGGACGTCGAAGCCCATCTGCTCGGCCAGACCGGACATCAGGCGCAGGAAGTAGTCGGCGTTGTGGCCGGTCGACCACGGCGCGATCGCCCCCTCGGCGAGGGTCATCTCCGGGTCGGGCACGACGAGTTCCTCGTCGACCTCCTTGCGGATGCCGAGTCCGTCGCACTCCGGGCACGCACCGTAGGGCGAGTTGAACGAGAACGACCGCGGTTCGAGGTCGTCGATGGCGATGGGATGTCCGTTCGGGCAGGCCATCCGCTCGGAGAAACGCCGTTCGCGCTCGGCGTCGTCCTCGTCGCGGTCGACGAAGTCGAGGACGACGATGCCGTCGGCGAGGCGCAGCGCGGTCTCGACGGAATCCGTCAGGCGCTGCTTGGCCGACGCCTTGACGACGAGGCGGTCGACGACGACCTCGATGTCGTGCTTCTCCTGCTTCTTGAGCGTGGGCGGCTCGGTGAGCGGGTGGACGACACCGTCGACCCGGACCCGCGAGAACCCCTGTGTCTGCAGCGAGGCGAACAGGTCGACGAATTCACCCTTGCGGGTACGGACCACCGGGGCGAGCACCTGGAAGCGGGTGCCCTCGCCCATCTCGAGCACCTGGTCGACGATCTGCTGCGGTGTCTGCTTGGCGATGATCGCGCCGCACTCGGGGCAGTGCGCGGTGCCGGCGCGGGCGTACAGCAGACGGAGGTAGTCGTAGACCTCGGTGATGGTGCCGACCGTCGACCGCGGGTTGCGGTTGGTCGACTTCTGGTCGATCGAGACCGCCGGTGACAGGCCCTCGATGAAGTCCACGTCGGGTTTGTCCATCTGACCGAGGAACTGACGCGCGTACGCCGAGAGCGACTCGACGTAGCGGCGCTGCCCCTCGGCGAAGATCGTGTCGAACGCGAGGCTCGACTTCCCCGACCCCGACAGTCCCGTGAAGACGATCAGGCTGTCCCTGGGGAGGTCGACGTCGATGCCGCGGAGATTGTGCTCGCGAGCCCCCCGCACGATCAGACGGTCTGCCACTGAATTGATCCCCTGCTCTCATGTGCGACGGGTGGATGGACGGCCGGATCCACTGTAGGTGCGGCCACCGACAGACCGCGTGGCGGACGGGTGGCCCGGTACCCGCACGACACCCCGGCGGGCGTGTCCGGCGCGGGTAGGTTGACGCCATGACAGCTGTGCAGGTGACCATCTCCGACGAGTACACCGGCGACGTGAGCGACCAGCAGACCGCTCACCGTCGACAGACCCCGTCCGCGACCATCACCAAGATGTCGGTCGGCCCGATGGACAACAACACCTACCTGCTCACGTGTTCCCGGACCGGCGATCAGCTGCTCGTCGACGCCGCGAACGACGCCGACCGGATCCTCGGTCTGCTCGAGGCGGTGCCCGGTCGGCTGACGACGGTGGTCACCACCCACCAGCACTTCGACCACTGGCAGGCCCTCGCCGCCGTCGCCGCCGCCAGCCGCGCCCCCACGGCGGCCGGTCGCATCGACGCCCCGGAGATCCCCGTCGCCGCCGACCGTCTCGTGGACGACGGCGACGTCATCGAGGTCGGCGACCTCCGGCTGACGGCGATCCACCTCGTCGGGCACACGCCGGGTTCGATCGCGTTGGCACTGACCGACACCGACGGCACCCACCTCTTCACAGGCGACTCCCTGTTCCCCGGAGGTGTCGGGAAGACCTGGGAGCCAGGCGATTTCGAGCGCCTCCTCGACGAGGTCAGCACCAAACTGTTCGACCGTTACGACGACGAGACCAAGGTGTACCCCGGTCACGGTCTGGACACGACCTTGGGCACCGAACGCCCCCACCTGGGTGAATGGCGCGAACGCGGCTGGTGAGGCGTGTCGGGACCCCACGGACGGCGGGTCCCTGCCGGTAACGTCGTGATCGCCCTGCCGTTGCCCGAGCCCCGGTCCTCGGCCCCAGACCGTGTCCGTTTGCCCGAGGAGGCCATCAGTGTTGATCCGCCGAATTGCCCGACCGATGCTCGCGAGCGTGTTCGTCGCGTCGGGAGTCACCGCGCTTCGCCACCCCGAACAGTTCGCCGACACCGCGCGCCCGTTCGTCAAGAAGTCGCAGGACACACTTCCGGACGACATCACCGATCCCCTTCCCGACGACGCCGAGACGTGGGTCCGCGTCAACGCGGCCGTCCAGGTCGGCGGCGGCGTGCTGCTGGCGACCGGCAAGATCCCGCGCATCGCCGCCCTGGCGCTCGCGGGTTCGCTCGTCCCGACCACGGTGGCGGGCCACGACTTCTGGAACGAGTCCGACCCCGAGGCGCGCAACGCAGCGCTCATCCACTTCCTCAAGAACGTCAGCCTGCTCGGCGGGCTGCTCATCACCGCGGTCGACACCGAGGGCAAGCCGTCGGTCGCCTACCGCGGGCGCAAGGCGGCCGAGCACGCCGCCGACGCGGTCGGTTCCGCGAACCCGTTCAGCGGTGACGACGACCGCTTCGACCACCTCAAGTCGATCGCCGCCGAGCGCGCCGGCCACTTCGCCGAGGTCGCGCGCGACCGGGCACCCGTCGTCGCCGAGGCGGCCAAGGAGCGGGCCATCCCCCTCGCCGAGGCCGCGCGCGACCGCGCCACCCCCCTGGCTGAGGCCGCGAAGGAGAAGGCGACCCCGTTCGCCGAGTCGGCGGCAGAGCGCGGTGCGGAGCTGGGCCGCAAGGCCGCCAAGGCCGCTCGCAAGCGCGCCGAGAAGGCCTCGAAGGACGCGTCGAAGCAGGCCGACAAGCTCGGGAAGCAGGCCTCGAAGGAGCGCGACAAGCTGGCGAAGAAGGCCTCCAAGGAGAGCGAGAAGCTCGCGGCGAAGGCCCGCAAGCGTGGCTCCGAGCTGGCCGACAGGGCCGCCGATCGCGGTGGGGACGTGGCCGATCGCGCTCGCGACCGCGGTGCGGACCTGCTCGACACCGCCCGCGACCGCGGCGCCGATCTCGCCGACCGTGCGCGTGACCGCGGCGCCGATCTGGCCGACAACGCCCGCGACCGCGGACCCGACCTGGTGCAGGCCGCCCGTGCCCGCGCCGAGGCGCTGTCCGTCGCCGCCCAGGACGAGGGCGTCGCACTGAGCCGCCGCGCACGCAAGCGCCTGGAGAAGGCCGCAGACGATCTGCGGTGACGTCGTCCCGCCTCGGCCCGGCGCGCGTCCTTCGCGCGGCGGGCCGAGGCACCGGCGGAGCTGGCGGTAGCCTCGTCTCCCGATGTGCCTGAGCGACACCGACACCCGCGGACCTGCCGACCACGACCCATGAGTTCCACCAGATGACCCAGACCACGCCCGACGCCACCACGGTCGAACAGGCGCATCTCGACCACGTCTACGGACGTCTCGACCGGATGCGGTCGGCGACCAACCGCCGCCTGCGCACCGCGTTGACCGAGTCCGACGGCACCCCGCAGTCCCAGTCCGAGCGGGAGTCCTACGAGCGGATGTACTCCGACGACCTCGCCAAGTTCGACGCCGCCGAGCACAACCTCTACTTCGGCCGCCTCGATCTGGAGGACGGCGAGACGCGTCGGATCGGCCGCATCGGCATCCTCGACGACGACGCCGAGGACACCACCCTCCTGCTCGACTGGCGCGCACCGCTCGCGCGGCCCTTCTATCTGGCGACCCCCGCAGCTCCCGAATCCGTCGCCGTCCGCCGACACGTCCGAACCCGCAGTCGGCGCGTCGTCGCGGTCAACGACGAACGGCTCGACGCCGGCGACCTCGACGCGAGCACCCGCGGCGACGTCGTCAACGAGGCCGCCCTCATCGGTGCGCTCACCGCGGCGCGCACCGGGGAGATGACCGACATCGTCGAGACGATCCAGCGCGAGCAGGACGAGATCATCCGCTCCACGCACCGGGGAGTCACCGTGGTGCAGGGCGGACCGGGCACCGGCAAGACCGCGGTCGCGTTGCACCGCGCGGCCTATCTGCTCTACACGCACCGGGACACGTTGTCCCGCAGCGGAGTTCTCGTCGTCGGACCGAACGACGACTTCCTGCGGTACATCGGCCAGGTGCTCCCCAGCCTCGGCGAGACCGGTGTGCTGCTCGCCACCGTCGGCGACCTGTACCCCGGCGTGCGGGCGACGGGCCACGACGAACCGGCTGCCGCGGCGATCAAGGGGGAACTCGGCGTCGTCGACATCCTGCGCGACGCGGTGCGCGACCGACAATCGCTGCCCGAGGAGACCATCACGGTCCGCTTCGACGGCTACCCCCTCGACATCGACCGCGCGGTCGTGAAACGGGCACGGGGCCGGGCCCGGTCCACGCGCCGCCCGCACAACCGGGCCCGCTCGGTGTTCGTCCGCGCGGCGCTCGACGCCCTCGCCGAGCAGCACGCCGCGCGGATCGGGTCGTCGATCGTCGACGGATCGCAGTTGCTCAGCGCCGGCGACATCGCCGACATCCGCGACGAGATGGAACAGGACGACGCGATCCGCGCCGCACTCGACGGCCTGTGGCCGCATCTCACCCCCGAGGTCGTCCTCGACGAACTCCTCCACGACGAGGCCCGACTTCGCGCCGCGACCCGAGGGCGTGACGCCTCGGAACGATCTGCACTGCTGCGTCCTGGGTCGAGCCGGGGTCGGTTCACCGTCGACGACGTCCCCCTCCTCGACGAACTCGCCGAGATCATCGGGTACGACACCGGCGAGGACGAGCGCGAGGAGCAGGCACGGTTCCGGCGCCGGCTCGCCGAGGCGCAGGAGGCCCTCGACATCCTCACCGGCTCCGCACCTCAGGATCTCGAGGACGACCTCGACCCCGAGATCCTCATGGCCTACGACCTCATCGACGCCGAGCAGCTCGCCGCACGCCAGACGCGTCGCAGTTCCCTGACCACCGCCGAGCGCGCCCAGACCGACCGGACGTGGGCGTTCGGCCATGTGATCGTCGACGAGGCACAGGAACTGTCGGCGATGGCCTGGCGGATGATCATGCGCCGCATCCCGAACCGGTGGATGACCGTGATCGGCGACACCGCGCAGACCGGCGCGCCGGCAGGCACCCGGTCGTGGGGCACCGTGCTGGAACCGTATGTGGCGCAGCGGTGGCGACGTCACGACCTCACCGTGAACTACCGCACGCCGGCGGAGATCATGGAGCTCGCCGCGCGGGTGCTCGCCGAGATCGACCCGGCAGCGGAGGCTCCGCGGTCCATCCGTCGCGCCGGGACCTCCCCCCGGTTCGTGCGAGCCGACGCGGGCCGTCGCGCGGCGGTCGCCGAGGACGCCGCGCGGATGGGCGACGACGACGGGATCAGCGCGATCGTCGTCCCCGACGACCTCGCCGCCGAGGTCGTCGACGCCGTCGGTGACACCGAGACCCGGGTGCTCACCGTCGCGGAGTGCAAGGGCCTCGAGTTCGACCGCACGGTGGTGGTCGAACCCGCGATGATCGTCGCGCAGTCCGCACAGGGCCTCAACGACCTCTACGTCGCGCTCACCCGAGCCACCCAGCGACTGACCGTGGTGCATTCCGAGCAGCTGCCGCCGTCGCTCACCGCAGACGACTGACCCCGACCGGCCATCGGCCGATCGGGGTCAGTGCGCAGCTCTTGTCCTCAGACCGTGTGGACGATGAGCACGTCACACGCCGACTTGCGGGCGACGTCGGCCGGGACCGATCCGAGCAGGCGCCCGGCGATCGAGTTCAGGCCCTTGTTGCCCACGACGAGCAGGTCGGCCTTGGAGTCACCGACGAGCTGGAGCAGCGCGTCGACCGGTGCGCCCTTCACGGGGCGGGTGGACACGTTCGCGCTGGCGGCACCTGCCTTGACGGCCCGCTCACGGGCGGTCCGCAGGATCTCCTCCGTCGGTGAACTCCCGTGGACCTGGTACGCCTCGTCCTTGAGAACGTCGGACATGGTGTTCACGTCCTTGCTCTCCTGCGGGAAGAACGCACACGCGATGAGGAGCTTCGCCGAATCGCCGGCGATGGCGCCCGCGCGCTCGACGGCCTTCATCGACGACTCGGAGCCGTCGGTGCCGACGACAACCGTGGTGTACGCGCTCATCCATTCCTCCGTCTGATCAACGATGACCGATCACTGGTACGCATCCGCAGGATCGAACACGCACTCGGACCGGACAATAATGGCACGACACGGGGTTTGTCCGACGATCGTGGTGATCGACACACCGACCCCGGTCGTGGTTCACCGGATCCCGGCGGCGTCCATCCCACGCAGCTCCTTCTTGAGATCCGCGATCTCGTCGCGGAGGCGACCTGCCAACTCGAACTGCAGATCCCGCGCCGCCGACATCATCTGGTCGGTGAGGGCGGCGATCAGGTCGGCCAGTTCGGCCCGCGGCATCGACGAGACGTCGCGCTTCTCGATGACTCCGGCACTCGATCCCGACCGCCCCGGCTCGCCCTGGGCGCGGCGTCCACGGCTGGAGTTGCGGCCCGATCCACCGACCTCGAGGCTGTCCTCCGCCTCGCGGTAGACCTGGTCGAGGATGTCGGCGATCTTCTTGCGCAACGGTTGCGGGTCCACACCCGCCGCCTTGTTGTAGGCGATCTGCTTCTCGCGGCGCCGTTCCGTCTCGTCGATCGCGTTGCGCATCGAGTCGGTGATCTTGTCGGCGTACATGTGCACCTCACCCGACACGTTGCGCGCCGCGCGCCCGATGGTCTGGATGAGGCTGGTGGTGCTGCGGAGGAATCCCTCCTTGTCCGCGTCGAGGATCGCCACGAGCGACACCTCGGGCAGGTCGAGACCCTCGCGGAGCAGGTTGATGCCGACGAGTACGTCGTAGTCACCCGACCGCAGCTGCCGCAGCAGTTCCACCCGCCGCAGCGTGTCGACCTCGGAGTGCAGGTACCGGACACGGATGCCCATCTCCAGCAGATAGTCGGTGAGGTCCTCGGCCATCTTCTTCGTCAGCGTGGTGACGAGCACACGTTCGTCGCGTTCGGAGCGGCTGGTGATCTCGTGCACCAGGTCGTCGATCTGACCCTTCGTCGGCTTCACCACCACCTGCGGGTCGACGAGACCGGTGGGCCGGATGACCTGTTCGACGAACTCGCCGCCGGACTGACCGAGCTCGTACGGCCCCGGGGTCGCCGAGAGGTAGACGGTCTGACCGATGCGGTCGACGAACTCGTCCCACGTCAGAGGCCGGTTGTCGACGGCGGACGGGAGACGGAACCCGTACTCGACGAGGTTGCGCTTGCGCGACATGTCGCCCTCGTACATGCCGCCGATCTGCGGGACGGTGACATGCGACTCGTCGATGACCATCAGGAAGTCGTCGGGGAAGTAGTCGATGAGGGTGGCGGGCGCACTGCCCGCCGAGCGTCCGTCGATGTGGCGGGAGTAGTTCTCGATGCCCGAGCAGAACCCGACCTGGCGCATCATCTCCAGGTCGTAGGTGGTGCGCATCCGCAGGCGCTGCGCCTCCAGCAACTTGCCTGCGCGCTCGAGGTCGGCGAGACGCTCCTCGAGTTCCTCCTCGATGGAGGCCATCGCCCGTTCCATGCGCTCGGGGCCGGCGACGTAGTGGGTCGCCGGGAAGATCCGCAGCGAGTCCACCTGGCGCACGACGTCGCCGGTGAGGGGATGCAGGTAGTACAGCGCCTCCACCTCGTCGCCGAAGAACTCGATCCGCACGGCCAGCTCCTCGTACGACGGGATGATCTCGACCGTGTCGCCCCGGACACGGAAGCTGCCCCGGGTGAAGCTCAGGTCGTTGCGGGTGTACTGGACGTCGACCAGGAGGCGCAGCAGCGCGTCGCGGTCGACCTGGAGTCCGACCTCGAGTTCGACCGATCGGTCGAGGTAGGACTGCGGCGTGCCGAGCCCGTAGATGCACGACACCGACGCCACGACGACTACGTCCCGCCGGGACAGCAGGCTCGACGTGGCCGAGTGGCGCAGCCGCTCGACGTCGTCGTTGATCGACGAGTCCTTCTCGATGTAGGTGTCGGTCTGGGCGATGTACGCCTCGGGTTGGTAGTAGTCGTAGTACGACACGAAGTACTCGACGGCGTTGTTGGGCAACATGTCCCGCAGTTCGTTCGCCAGCTGCGCGGCGAGCGTCTTGTTCGGCGCCATGACCAACGTGGGCCGCTGCACCTTCTCGATGAGCCACGCGGTCGTCGCGGACTTGCCGGTACCCGTCGCGCCGAGCAGGACGACGTCCTTCTCCCCGGCCAGCAGGCGACGTTCGAGCTCGGCGATGGCGGTGGGCTGGTCGCCTGCGGGCTGATGTTCGCTGACGACCTCGAACGTCGCCTCGGACCGTTCGATCTCGCCCACGGGCCGGAACTCCGAGTGGGCGACGATCGGGTGCTCTGCCGCGAATGCCATGCCTTCAGGGTAGGCGCGGGGTCCGACACATGCGCTCGGCCGGAGCGGATGTCCGCCTCGGGCGTTAGCATCCGCCGATGACCCTGGCCCATCCCCCGAAGCGGGAGGTGTTCGACGTCCCGGCGGGGACCAACACCGACAACAAGGGTGTCGTGCGGCCGGTGGCGGTGTACCGGGCCACCTCGTTCGGTCTGTACATGTCCCGCACGGCCGACCACCCGCGGTTCCACCACCTCGAGTCGTGGTTGATGCCCGCGCTCGGACTCCGGGCCAGCATCTTCCACTTCCGCGACGACCACCGGTCCGACCAGCGTCTCTACCTCGACGTGGGACGGTTCGTCGGCCCCGACGACCAGGGGAGGTGGCATTCGGTGGACTGGTACCTCGATCTCGTCGACCACCCCGGACGACCGCTGGAACTCCTCGACGTGGACGAACTGCTCGACGCGCACCGCACGGGTCTGCTCGACCTGGCCGACGCGACCGCCGCCGTCGAGATCGCCGCCTCGACCCTCGCGGGGGTCGCAGCGACCGACCACGACCTCGAGCGGTGGTTCGCCGGGAAGGGGTGCCCCCTCTCCTGGAAGGACGGGTGAGCCGGCAGTCAGCTCTCCGGTGCCACGACCACCGTGGCCGGACGTCCGGGATCGGCCGATCCGTGGACCTGTCGTCCGTCGCCGGTCTCGGTGAGCGGGAAGCCCGCCTCGGCGAGCGGCTCGACGAGCGCCTGGGCCGCCGCAGCATCGGCGACGGTCACGTCGATCGTGACGTCGTCGCCGGATCCGTCCCGGGTCACCGCTCTCGCGCGGTCACCCGCGACCGCCCGCAGTCTGTTCTCCACCCGCACCGACACGGCATCGAGATCGGCCGGCGCGGTGGGCCCGACCGGGACGGCAGCCGTCCGCGACCGCACGTTCGCCTCGTAGGGCACGAGTCGGTCGTCCCAGAGCTGCGCCGCGGCGGCGGCGAGCGCCTCGGGTGCACCGGAGTTGTCGAGCCAGACGTCGGCCACGGCTCGTCGCTGGTCGTCGTCGGCCTGGGCCCGGATCCGGGCGGCCGCGTCCTCGGCCCCCATCCCCCGCTGCTCGGTCAGTCGCCGCAGACGCGTCTGCTCGTCGGCCCACACGATGACGACGAGATGGAACATGGGGGCGTACCCGGCCTCGACGAGCAGCGGGATGTCCTGGACGACCACGGCGTCGTCGGGTGCGGCCTGCAGCAGCTCCCAGGTGCGCGCACCCACCCTCGGGTGCGTGATCGCGTTGAGCCGCGCGCGGCTCTCGTCGTCGACGAAGGCCCGCGCGGCGAGCGCCGCACGATCGAGTGCACCGTCGGGGTCGAGGATGTCGTCGCCGAACTCCGCGACCAACTCGGCAAGGCCGTCGCTCCCCGGGGCGACGACCTCGCGGGCGATGACGTCGGCGTCGACGAGGTATGCCCCGCGGTCCGAGAACGCCCTGGCCACCGTCGATTTCCCGGCTCCGATGCCGCCGGTGAGCCCCACTCTGATCACCCGGCCAGTCTGTCAGACGACGGGTGCGGATCGGTCGACCGCGCGGATCAGCGCGGGGACACGCCGAGCAGATACGACAGCTGGGTCGCGATGGGGTTCAGGTTCAGCTTGTCGGGATCCTTCTTGGGGTTGTCGTCCCAGGGCTGCGTGACATCGGGGTCGGCGTAGACGGCGTTCTGGGCGCCACGCACGTCGGTCGGGTTGCCCTGCGCCACCGCACACCGCGCGTCGGTGTTGAACGGGAAGTCGTCGTAGTTCACGTCGAAGTCCGGGTTCTTGCGTTTCTCCTCGGCGATGATCTGCCGCGTCTTCTCGTAGCCGAGCGTGCACGACGGCGGGTTGTTGGTCTCGAGCGTGGCGCCGAAGTGGATGGTGCCGTCACCCGGAGCCGTCGAGTAGGCGCCGGTCGAGAGCGCGGGCAACATCGACAGGAGCGGTGACACGCCGTAGAAGCTGCCGCTGACGTTCCGGACGTCCTTGCCGAGATCGCGCAGCGCGGTCGTGATGTCGCCGCCGCTGCGTTCGAGCAGCGCCGACAGCTGTGAGGCCGAGGTCTGCCCCGTCGTCAGGAGCCGACGGATGTCCGGGTCACTCGAGGCCAGTTGTGCGGTGACCAGGGTGAGACTCTTCGACCAGTTCAGGATCTCGTCGGACTGGGCGGCCTGCGTGCTCAGCACGGTGTCGGAGTTGCGGATCAGCGAGATCGTCTGCGGCAGATTGTCGTTGCCGGACTTCGACAGATTTGCCAGCGAGTCGATCAACGACCGCAGGTTCTCCCCGTTGCCGTCGAACGCCTTGCCCAGCTCGGTGACCACCGTGTGCAGGTCGTCCAGCGGCACCGACTCGCTGAGATCGACCGCAGACGACACGACGTCCTGCACCGGCACCGGGATCGAGGTGTTGGTGATGACCGACCCGTCCTTCAGGTACGGCCCACCGACCGTCGACGGACGCAGGTCGACGTACTGCTCACCGATCGCCGACCGGTTCGCCACCACCGCCTGCGCGGACGCCGGGATGTCCGGGCCGCCGGTGTCCAGAGCGAGGTCGACGCGGACGCCGTCGGGCCGGAGACGCAGTGCACCGACGCGCCCGACGGGCACACCCTGGTAGGTGACCTCGGCGTTGGTGAAGATCCCGCCGGAATCGACGAAGTCGGCGTGCACGGTGTACAGACCGGCGCCGACGAGGTGATCGAGTTTGACGTAGCGGATCCCGACGATCGATCCGAAGACCACCGCCACCACCAGGATTCCCACCAACTGCCAGATCTGCAGTCGCGAGACCATGTTCACGGCGGTCGTCCTGTCGAGCGGAGAGTGTCGTCGAGCCCGCGAGACGTTCGTCCTCGGTGACGAATCGGCGCGTCACGCCGACTCTCAGAACACTCTCAGGTGACAACATCCAGTGGCAAGGTCACACGGCCGCGGCGGCGGGATGTCGGGCGACGACTCGATCACAGCAACCGGCGGGTGTGTCCCACATCACGAGAACGGCGCCTCGACCCGTGCGGGTCGAGGCGCCGTCGTCGTACGCGGAGCGGGTGTCAGGCGTTGCCGGACAGCTTCTCTCGCAGAGCGGCGAGCTGCTCGTCGCTCGCCAGCGAACCGCCGCGCGGGGCGCTCGTCGAGGTGGTCGTCGTCGCCGGGCCACCGGTGGCGGTCGTCGACTCCGAGGAGTAGTCGGTGGGGGCGTTGGCCGCCTCCTCCGCCGCCTTGGCGAACTTCTCGATCTGGGCGGTGTGCAGCTTGTGACGACGCTCGGCCTCGGCGTACCGGGCCTCCCATGCCTCACGCTGCTTCTCGAAGCCCTCGAGCCATTCGTTGGTCTCGGGGTCGAAGCCCTCCGGGAAGATGTAGTTGCCCTGCTCGTCGTAGCTGTCGGCCATGCCGTACTTCGACGGGTCGAACTCCTCGGTGTAGTCCTCGTTGGCCTGCTTGAGGCTCAGCGAGATCCGACGACGCTCGAGGTCGATGTCGATGACCTTGACCATCGCGTCGTCGTTGACCGAGACCACCTGGTCCGGCACCTCGACGTGACGCTCGGCCAGCTCCGAGATGTGCACGAGGCCCTCGATGCCCTCCTCGACACGGACGAACGCACCGAACGGCACCAGCTTGGTGACCTTGCCCGGGACGATCTGACCGATCGCGTGGGTGCGGGCGAACTGACGCCACGGGTCCTCCTGGGTCGCCTTGAGCGACAGGGAGACACGCTCGCGGTCCAGGTCGACGTCGAGCACCTCGACGGTGACCTCGTCACCGACGGCCACGACCTCCGACGGGTGGTCGATGTGCTTCCACGACAGCTCGGAGACGTGCACCAGACCGTCGACCCCACCGAGGTCGACGAAGGCACCGAAGTTGACGATCGAGGACACGACGCCCTTGCGGACCTGCCCCTTGGCCAGCTGGTGCAGGAACTCGCTGCGGACCTCGGACTGGGTCTGCTCGAGCCAGGCGCGACGCGACAGGACCACGTTGTTGCGGTTCTTGTCGAGCTCGATGATCTTCGCCTCGATCTCCTTGCCGATGTACGGCTGCAGATCGCGCACGCGACGCATCTCGACGAGCGAGGCGGGCAGGAAGCCGCGCAGCCCGATGTCGAGGATCAGGCCGCCCTTGACGACCTCGATGACGGTGCCCTTGACGGCCTCGTCCTTCTCCTTGAGCTCCTCGATCGTGCCCCAGGCGCGCTCGTACTGTGCGCGCTTCTTGGACAGGATCAGGCGACCCTCTTTGTCCTCCTTGGTGAGGACGAGTGCTTCCACCGCGTCGCCGACCTCGACGACCTCGTTGGGGTCGACGTCGTGCTTGATGGACAGTTCACGGGAGGGGATGACGCCCTCCGTCTTGTACCCGATGTCGAGCAGGACCTCGTCGCGATCGACCTTGACGATGGTTCCCTCGACGATGTCGCCGTCGTTGAAGTACTTGATCGTGGAGTCGATGGCGGCGAGGAAGTCCTCGGCAGTGCCGATGTCGTTGACGGCAACTTGCGGCGAGGCGATGGTGGAGGACGGCATGTGGTGGGTTGCTCCGGACAGGTGGTAGTAGGTTCTGTGGATCTCGGACGGTCGATGCAACCGGACTGACGGGCTTATTTGTTCCGCCGCCGACCCGCCGTGTCGGTCCCGACGGACCGATCGGACGAGGGCATGACCACCCACGCGTGCATTGGGCATGCGCGAGTGCGAGGCTACGCCAGGGCCCTGACGCTGGGCAAACAGGGGTGAGAGGGCCGTTGACCAGACCTGCACGGGGAGTCTCCCCCGACTCCTCGGCGAGTGAGGACGCCAGCCGCCGTTGGTGGGATTCCGACGCCGGCTCCTACGACGACGAGCACGGGGAGTTCCTCGGCGTCGGCTCCCCCGGCGGCGAGTTCGTGTGGTGCCCGGAGGGCCTGCACGAGGGCGACGCGGGGCTGCTCGGCGAGGTGGCCGGTCGTGACGTCCTCGAGGTGGGCTGCGGGTCGGCACCGTGTGCACGCTGGCTCGCCACCCACGGCGCACGTGTCGTCGGTCTCGACGTCTCGGCGGCGATGCTCGCCCGTGGGCGACGGGCGATCGCGGCGGGGTCGTCGCCGCACGTCCCCGCCCTCGTGCAGGCGGGAGCCGAGCACCTGCCGTTCGCCCGGGACTCCTTCGACATCGTCTGCTCCGCGTTCGGGGCCGTCCCGTTCGTGGCCGACTCGGCCCGCGTCATGGCCGAGGCCGCGCGCGTGCTGCGTCCCGGCGGCCGCTGGGTGTTCGCCGTCAACCACCCGGTGCGCTGGATCTTCCCCGACGACCCCGGTCCGCGCGGCCTCACCGCGGCGATCCCCTACTTCGACCGCACGCCCTACGTCGAGGTCGACGACGACGGGCGGATCGCCTACGTCGAACACCACCGCACCATCGGTGACCGCGTCCGCGAGATCCGCGCCGCCGGGCTGGTCCTCGACGACATCGTCGAGCCCGAGTGGCCGGAGTGGTTGGAGCAGGAGTGGGGCCAGTGGAGCCCGCTGCGCGGCCAGTACTTCCCCGGCACCGCGATCTTCGTGACCCATCTGCCCCGCTGACGCCGATCAGAGCAGGCGGGAGAGGAAGGTCTTCGTGCGCTCCTCGCGCGGTGACGACAGCACCTGCTCCGGGACCCCGCTCTCGACGATCCGACCACCGTCCATGAAGACCAGGTGATCGGCGACCTCGCGCGCGAAGCCCATCTCGTGGGTGACGACGACCATCGTCATCCCCTCCGAGGCCAGGTTGCGCATCACCTCGAGGACGTCACCGACGAGTTCGGGGTCGAGCGCGGACGTCGGCTCGTCGAACAGCATCAACTTCGGGTCCATCGCCAGGGCCCGTGCGATCGCGACACGCTGCTGCTGGCCACCGGACAGCTGCGCCGGGTACGCGTCGGCCTTGTCGGCGAGGCCCACCTGCTCCAGCAGGTCCCGCGCCCGGGCGACGGCCGCGGTGCGGTCGCGACCCTTCACCCGGATCGGTGCCTCGACGATGTTCTCCAACGCCGTGCGGTGACCGAAGAGGTTGAAGTGCTGGAACACCATGCCGATGTCCCGACGCTGCTTCGCCGCCTGCTTCTCGCTCAGCTCGTAGAGCTTCCCGTTCGACTCGCGGTACCCGATCAGCTCGTCGTCGACGTAGAGACGGCCCGCGGTGACCGACTCGAGGTGGTTGATGCACCGCAGGAACGTCGACTTGCCCGACCCCGACGGTCCGATCACGCACAGCACCTCGCCCCGCTTCACCTCCAGCGAGACCCCGGTGAGCACCCGCATCGACCCGAAGTCCTTGCACACCTGCTCGGCCCGCACCATCGGTGTCGTCACGATCCCCCCGCCCCTGCGCTGCCGTCTCGTTGACCGGTCATGGCCTCCATCGCCGCGAGCTGCCGCCCGGTGAGCGCCCTTGTGGCACCGCGCGCGTAGTACCGCTCGAGGTAGAACTGCCCGACCATGAGGATGCTGGTGACCACGAGGTACCAGGTCGACGCGACCAGCAGCAGCGGGATCGGTTGGAAGTTCACACCCGAGATGTCCGATGCGCGGCCGTAGAGCTCGAGGCTGAACGGCACGGCGGTGACCAGGGTGGTGGTCTTCAGCATGCTGATGACCTCGTTGCCCGTCGGCGGGATGATCACCCGCATCGCCTGTGGCAGCACCGTCCGCCACATGGTCTGCGCCCACGACATGCCGAGCGCCTTCGACGCCTCGGTCTGTCCCTCCCCGACCGACAGGATGCCGGCCCGGACGATCTCGGCCATGTACGCCGACTCGTTGAGCGCCAGACCGATGACGGCGAAGGTGAACGCGGCGTTGAGATCCTGGATGTCGAACTCGGCGAACGTCGTCGAGAACGGGATCCCCAGCTTGATGGTCTTGTAGATCGACGGGAACAGACCCCAGAACACCAGCTGCACGTAGACCGGCGTACCGCGGAAGATCCACAGGTAGACCCAACTGACCGTGCGCAACACCGGGTTCGGCGTCAGACGCATCACCGCGAGCAACGCGCCGAGGACGACGCCGATCACCATCGACAGCACCGTCAACGCCAGCGTGTAACCGACGCCCGACAGGATCCGCGTGTCGAACAGGTACTTCCCGTACGTCGACCAGCCGTAGGCGGGGTTGGTCGCCGCGCCGTAGACGAACAGCACGACGAGCACCGCGACGACGACCGCCGCCACCCACTGGCCCGGCCGCCGGACGGGGATGGCCTTGATCGGGGCGGGATCCGACGGGCCGCCCGCCGGATCACCGCCACCACCGGTGGAGGTCACCGGGTCAGCTGGTCGCGCCGTTGATCACGGACTTCGTGATGGCGCCTTCCTGCACACCCCACGAACCGGCGATCGCCCGGTACGTGCCGTCGTCGATGAGCGCCTGGACGGCCTTCTGCAACACCGGGCCCAGCGGCGAACCCTTCTCGACGGGGTAGCCGTACGGGGCCGCGTCGAAGATGGTCCCGGCCTTCTCGATCTTGCCGCCGGACTGCTTGATCGCGTACGCCGTCACCGGCGAGTCGGCCGACATCGCGTCGACGCGGCCGAGGACGAGGGCGTTGGTCGCGTCGGCCTGGCTGTCGTATTTCTGCTTGATGATGGCCGGCTTGCCCGCCTTGGTGCACGCCTCGCTCTTGGCCGGGATGTCGTCGGTGTCCTCGACGGTGTCGGACTGGACGGCGACCCGAAGCCCGCACGCGTTGTTCGGGTCGACGTTCTTGCCCGTCTGCTGCGCCCACTGCACGCCGGCGCTGAAGTAGTCGACGAAATCGACCTGCTGCTGACGCTCCTTGGAGTCGGTGAACGACGACATCCCCATGTCGTAGGTCCCCTGCTGGACCGCCGGGATGATCTTCGCGAAGTCGGACTCCTTGTACTCGGCTCGCACACCGAGCGTCGCGGCGATCGCGTTCACGAGGTCGACGTCGAAGCCGACGATCTTGCCGCTGGAGTCCTTGAACTCGTTGGGCGCGTAGGGGACGTTGACGCCGACGACGATCACGCCGGCGTTCTTGATCTTCTCGGGCAGTTGCGCGGCGAGCGCGTCGTTCTTCGCCACGGATGTGGGTGCACCGGACGACGGGGCGGCGCCGGAGCCGCCGCCCTCGCTGTTCGTGCAGCCCGCGGCCGCGAGCAGGACGACTGCCGCGGCGGCGACGGTGGTCGCGAAACGTGTCGATCGCACTGATTGATCCCCTCGGGTACTGGCGACACGGCGTGTCGTCGCCTCGGAGTGACAGTAGACGACATGAACGCCCGGCAGCGCTGCGGTAACCGCCAATTAACCCGGGTCGGATCAGCCGCCGATCAGACTGTCCCCATGGCACATTCCGTCGAACTCCTCCCCGACCGGGACACCGAACGGCGCATACGGGGTGTCTGGGAGGCCCTCCTGGACGCCGACCTGCCGAGTCAGGCGGCCGTGACCGCCGAGTCCAACCGTCCGCACGTCACCGTCGTCGCGGCGCGGTCGATCTCCGACGACGCCGACGCGGCACTGCGGGTCCAGGCGGTCCGGCTCCTGCCCGTGACGGTCGAACTGGGTGCGCCGGTCGTGTTCGTCGGACGGTCGGCGACCGTCGCGCTGTGCGTCGTGCCCACCGCGCACCTGCTGGATGTGCACGCCACGGTGACCGCGACGGCGTCCGAGGTCGCGGTCGACCCCGTCGACCACTGCGAGCCGGGGCGCTGGACCGCCCATGTGACGGTCGCCCGTCGGGTCCCCGTCGAGCGGCTCGGTGACGTGCTGCGGGTGGTCGCCGACCACCGCGTCGACGGCAGGGTCCGCCTCGACGGTCTCCGCCGGTGGGACTCCGACCTCCGCACGGTCACCGACCTGAGCGGCTGATCCGTGCGGCACGGTCGATCAGTGCGCGGCGTCGTCCCAGGAGCGTCCGTAGCCGACCGAGACGTCCAGTGGGACCGACAGTTCGATCGCGCCGCCCATCTTCGCGCGCACCAGGTCCTCGAGGGCCTCACGCTCTCCGTCGGCGACCTCGAACACGAGCTCGTCGTGCACCTGCAGCAGCATCCGTGAGGTGAGCCCGGTGTCGGCCAGTGCCCGCTGCACGTCGATCATCGCGACCTTGATGATGTCGGCCGCGGTGCCCTGGATCGGCGCGTTGAGCGCCGCGCGCTCGGCGACCTCACGGCGCTGACGGTTGTCGCTGTTGAGGTCGGGCAGGTAGCGCCGACGTCCGAACAGCGTCGACGTGTACTCGTTGCGTCGGGCCTCCTCGACCGTCTCGTGCAGGTAGTCGCGGACACCGCCGAAGCGCGCGAAGTACGCCTCCATCTGCTCCTTGGCCTCGGAGGTGCTGATCTTGAGCTGAGCGGCCAACCCGAACGCGCTGAGACCGTACGCCAGCCCGTAGGACATGGCCTTGACCCGACGGCGCATGTCCACGGTCACCTCGTCGATCGGGACACCGAATGCGCGGGAGCCCACGAAGCTGTGCAGGTCCTCGCCGGTGTTGAACGCCTCGATCAGTCCCGCGTCCTCCGACAGGTGCGCCATGATCCGCATCTCGATCTGGCTGTAGTCGGCGGTCATCAGGCAGTCGTAGGCGTCGCCCGAGGGACTGCTGCCGACCACGAAGCCCTTGCGGATGTCGCGGCCCGCCTCGGTGCGGACCGGGATGTTCTGCAGGTTCGGCTCGGTCGACGACAGGCGACCGGTGGCGGCGATCGTCTGGTTGAACGTCGTGTGGATGCGACCGTCGTCGGACACCGACTTGAGCAACCCGTCGACGGTGACCTTCAGCCGGGTGGCGTCGCGGTGCTCCAGGAGGTGTTCGAGGAACGGGTGCTGGGTCTTCTCGTACAGACCGGCGAGAGCATCGGCGTCGGTGGTGTAGCCGGTCTTGGTGCGTTTGGTCTTCGGCATCTCCAGCTTGTCGAAGAGGACCGTCTGCAGCTGTTTCGGCGACCCGAGGTTGATCTGCTCCCCGATGACCGCGTAGGCGGCGTCGGCCGCGGTCCGGATGCGGTCGGCGAAACCCTGCCCCAGCGCCTCGAGGTGCGTGGTGTCCACCGCGATGCCTGCCGCCTCGATCTCCGCGAGCACCATGAGCAGGGGCAGCTCCATGTCGGTGAGGAGCGCCAGCGAGTCGATCGTCTCGAGTTCGGCGTCGAGGACGGCGGCGAGCTCGTGCACGGCCTGCGCGGCGATCATGTGCTGTTCGGCGGCGTGCGCCTCCTCGGCCTCGCCGTCCAGCAGGGACATCTGGCCGTCGTCGGGGGCGTCGTCGGAGCGCAGTTCCCGACGCAGGTAGCGCAGTGCGAGATCGTCGAGGTTGAACGAGCGCTGTCCCGGACGCACGAGGTAGGCGGCCAGCGACGTGTCGCTGGTGACACCGGACAGCGGCCACCCCCGACCGCGCAGCGCGTGGAACGCCCACTTCGCCTCGTGGACTGCCTTCGCGACGGAACCGTCGCCGAGCCAGTCGACGAGTGCGGACTCGTCGTCGGGGTCGAGCAGTGCGGTGTCGAGGAATGCCGCCTGCCCGTCCTCGGCGCCCAGGGCGATCCCCTCGGTGTCGCTGCCGAACACGCGGGCGGGTCCGATGACGACGAGCGCGGTCCGGCCGGTGCGGGCGTGGTCGTCGAGCCATGCCCGCACGGTGCCCGCGGCGAGGATCTCGCCGTTGACGTCGAACCCGGACTCGGCCTCGGGTTCGACGGAGCTCAGCGTGGAGAACAGTCGGTCACGCAGCACGCGGAACTCGAGGTCGTCGAAGAGTTGGTGGATGCGGTCGCGATCCCACGGCTTGAGGGCGAGGTCCTCGGGGGCCAGCGGCAGGTCGACGTCGCGGACGAGTTCGGTGAGTCGACGGTTCATCAGCACCGACGTCAGGTTCTCGCGCAGCGCATCACCCACCTTGCCCTTCACCTGGTCGACGTCGTGGACGAGCGCCTCCAGCGACCCGTACTCGCGGATCCACTTCGCCGCCGTCTTCTCCCCCACCCCGGGGATGCCGGGGAGGTTGTCACTCGGGTCGCCGCGCAGCGCGGCGTAGTCGGGGTATTGGGCGGGGGTGAGGCCGTATTTGGTGGAGACCTCCTCCGGTGTGAACCGGGTGAGCTCGGAGACACCCTTGCGGGGGTAGAGGACCGTGGTGTGGTCGTCGACGAGCTGCAGGGCGTCACGGTCACCGGTGACGGCGAGCACGCGGAAACCGGCCGCGCGGGCCTGCGTGGTGAGCGTGGCGATGATGTCGTCGGCCTCGAAACCCTCGATCGCGAGGACCGGGATGCCCATCGCCGCCAGGACGTCCTTGGTGAGGTCGACCTGGCCGGCGAACTCGTCCGGGGACTTGGACCGCTGGGCCTTGTAGTCGGAGAACATCTCGGCACGGAACGTCTTGCGGGACACGTCGAACGCGGCCGCGATGTGGGTGGGCTCCTCGTCGCGGAGCAGGTTGATCAGCATCGACGTGAAC
The DNA here is from genome assembly GCF_054332755.1 of Williamsia sp. SKLECPSW1. Classification (NCBI taxonomy): domain Bacteria; kingdom Bacillati; phylum Actinomycetota; class Actinomycetes; order Mycobacteriales; family Nocardiaceae; genus Williamsia; species Williamsia sp. SKLECPSW1. The sequence continues at coordinate 44,818 of NZ_JBTGLI010000003.1, forward strand.
CCGTAGACGGCGTTGGTCGTCTGGCCGGACGCGGTCTTGAAGTTCTCCGCGGGCAGCGCGAAGAACGCGCGGTAGGCCAGCGAGTGCCCGTCGAGCAGCATCAGGGTCGGGGCGGACCCCTTCGCGGACGACGAGCCCTTCGCGGGGCCGGTGCGGGTCGCGGACGTCGAGGCGGGAGTCACACCCCGAGTCTAGGGAGCGTGCCCGACAGCCTGTGGGGGCCCGGACCAACTCGGTCGTGCGACTCAGGCGACGCCGAGGTAGGCGTTGCGGATCGAGTCGTCGGCCAGCAACTCCGCACCCGTCCCCGACCGGGTGATCTCCCCGGTCTCGAGGACGTAGCCGCGGTCGCATCGCTTGAGTGCCTGATGGGCGTTCTGCTCCACCAGCAGGATGGTGGTGCCCGCGTCGTTGATCTCACCGATGATGTCGAAGATCTGCGCGATCACCATCGGCGCGAGACCCATGGACGGTTCGTCGAGCAGGAGCAGCGTCGGCCGGGCCATCATGGCGCGACCGATGGCCAGCATCTGCTGTTCTCCACCGGACATCGTCCCGCCGAGCTGCGACCGACGCTCGGCGAGCCGCGGGAACAGTTCGAACACCCGGTCGCGGGTCGCCGCGTACTCCGCCTTGGAGTCGAAACCCCGCCCGTAGCAGCCCATGTCGAGGTTCTCGACCACGGTCATGCCGGGGAAGATCCGACGCCCCTCGGGTACCTGCACGACGCCCATCGCGACCCGTTTGTGCGCCGGCATGCGGGTGATGTCGGTGCCGAGGAACTCGATGCGGCCGGAGGCGAGCGGCCGCAGACCGGAGAGCCCGCGCATCGTCGTCGACTTGCCGGCGCCGTTCGCACCCAGCAGCGACACCAGCTCCCCTGCCCGGACGGTCAACGACAGGCCGCGGATGGCCTGGATCCGGCCGTAGTGCACCGACATGTCCTCGATGCGCAGGACGACCTCGGGATCGGCGCTGGTCGGCTCAGTCATGGTCGTGCTCCTCGGACTCGTCGGGTACACCGAGATAGGCCGCGACGACGCGCGGGTCGTCGCGGACCTGCTGCGGGGTGCCCTCGGCGATCTTGCGACCGAACTCCAGCACCACGATGCGTTCGGTGACGCCCATGACCAGCTTCATGTCGTGCTCGATGAGCAGCACGGTGAACCCGTCGTCGCGGACCTTCTGGATGAGCTCCATCAGCGCGACCTTCTCGCTGGGGTTGAACCCCGCGGCGGGTTCGTCGAGGCAGAGCAGCTTCGGTTCGGTCGCCAGTGCGCGGGCGATCTCGAGGCGCCGCTGATCGCCGTACGGCAGGTTGCGCGCCTTCTCCGCGGCGCGGGCCCCGATGCCGACGAACTCGAGCAACGCCATGCCGCGCTCGACGGCGTCGCGTTCCTCGCGCTGGTGCCGGGGCAGCCGCAGAGCGGCGCCGAACACCGAGGTGCGGTGCCGCGCATCGGTTCCCACGACGACGTTCTCCAGCGCGGTCATCTCGCCGAACAGCCGGACGTTCTGGAAGGTGCGGGCGATGCCGCGACGGGTGATCTCGTGGCGCTTCACCCGTTTCAGCGGCCGCCCGTCGAACGTCACCGATCCCGCCGACGGCTCGTAGACGCCGGTGATGGCGTTGAAACAGGTGGTCTTGCCCGCGCCGTTCGGCCCGATCAGGCCGAAGATGTCCCCGCGGTCGATGGTGAAGCTGACGTCCTCGAGGGCGGTGACGCCGCCGAAACGGACCGTCAGCCCGGACACCTGCAGCAGCGGCTCACCCACCTTCGCACCGATGTCGCGGTGCGGTGCCACCGTGTCGGCCACGAACCCCGGGTCGGCGAGGTCGGGGTCGACCGCGGTCGGGTCGACCACCGTCGTCGACGCCGGGTCGGCCTCGACCGCCCGGATCTCCTCCTCCGGCGTGGAACCCGCCCGCCGGGCCGCGTCGTCGGGATCCGACGCATGCCGGGCGGTCACGACTCCACCCCCGCGGCAGCGTCGTTCGTCGACTTCCCGCGTATCGGCGTGCGCACCGCCGCGTAGACCTGTCTGCCGTACGTGAGCAGACGCGCGCGCGCCGGGAACATCCCCTGCGGCCGGAAGATCATCAGCGCCACCAGTGCGACACCGAAGAACAGGTACTTGAAGTCGCCGAGCGACTGGCCGCCCACCTCGATGCCCTGCACCCGCGCCGGGAGGTACACGATGATGAACGCCCCGACGATGACGCCGAGCTTGTTGCCCTGGCCGCCGACGACGACGGCGCACAGGAACAGCATCGAGTTGATGACCGTGAACCCCTTCGGGTCGACGTACTGGACCTGTCCGGCGTAGAGAGCACCGGAGAGACCGCCGATACCGGCACCGATCACGAACGCCCACAACTTGAACCGGAACGTCGGCACACCCATGATCTCGGCGACGTCCTCGTCCTCACGGATCGCGATCCAGGACCGGCCGACGCGGCTGCGCTCGAGATTGCCGACGAAGAACAGGACCGCGATCACCAACACCAGACCCAGCCAGAACCACCACACCCCGTAGTTCAGCGCACCGGAGTTGTTGCCCGAGGAGAACACCCCGTCGGGGTTCTCAGTCGAGCGCCCGATCTCCGGGAAGAGCACGTTCTGCAGACCGGCCGCGCCGTTGGTGACATCGGTCAGGTTGTCGGCCAGCAGACGCACGATCTCGCCGAAACCGAGTGTGACGATGGCGAGATAGTCGCCGCGCAACCGCAGCGTCGGGGTACCCAGGACCACACCGGTGAGGCCCGTCAGCACGATCGCCAACGGCACACACGCCAACCACGCCCAGGGACCGGAGAAGAAGCCGTGGTCGCTGGAGTTCCACACCGGGCTGGCCGGCGAGGTGAACATCGCGACCACGTATGCACCGACGGCGTAGAAGCCCACGTACCCGAGGTCGAGGAGTCCGGTCTGTCCGACGACCACGTTGAGCCCGATCGCGATGAGCGCGATCATCGCGAACTGCGCCATCATCCCGCCGAAATCGACTGCCGTGGTGCTGATGAAGGGCGGCTTGACGACCGGGAGCAGCGCGATGATCAGCACCGCCGGCACCCCGACGGCCCATTGCTGCGGTCGCGGCAGGTTGTTCCACCAGGCGCGGATCCGGTCGCCGAGGCCACGCCCGGCAACGGGTGTGGTCGCGGTCGTCGTCGGGGCGCTCATACGCGGGCCCTCGTCAGCTTCTCGCCGAGGATGCCGGTCGGCCGGATCATCAGCACGAGGATCAGCAACACGAACGCCACCACGTCCTTCCACTGGTTGCCGAACACGACCGAACCGTAGTTCTCCATCACCCCGAGGAGGAGGCCACCGAGCAGCGCGCCGCGGATGTTGCCGATGCCTCCGAGGACGGCGGCGGAGAACGCCTTGATTCCGAGGATGAACCCGCCGTTGTAGACGATGCCCGTCGGCACACGCAGCGTGTAGAGCAGCGCGGCCGCGCCGGCGAGCAGTCCGCCGATGAGGAACGTCAGCATGATCACCCGCTCCCGCGACACACCCATCAGGGTCGCCGCCTCGGGATCCTGTGCCACCGAACGGATCCCGCGTCCCAGCTTGGTCCGGTTGATCAGGACGTCGGCGAGGAAGGTGAGCAGCAGGGCACTGCCGATGATGATGAGCGTCACGTTGAAGACCGACGCGTCGAAGATCTCGAAGAGCTTCTTCTGCTCGACGAGGCGGATCCCGGGCTGCGCGGTCGACCCGCCCAGCGGTGGGTCACCGCCGAACTTCGGCAGGACGTAGTGGACGAACTCCTGCAGCACGAACGACATCCCGATCGCGGTGATGAGGAACGTCAGCGGTTTGGCCCCGCGCTGCCGGAGCGGCCGGTAGGCGACGCGCTCGAGACCGACCGCGGTGACACCCGACACCGCCATGCCGAAGAGACAGGCGATCAGCAGGTAGATCAGCGTCATCGCCGTGCCCTCGGCGTACGCGTTGCCCGACGGCGTGAAGCCCAGCAGCAACAGCGCCACGTACTGACCGAACATGCCCACCATGAAGACCTCGGAGTGGGCGAAGTTGATCAGTTTCAGGACGCCGTAGACGAGCGTGTACCCGACCGCGACGAGGGCGTAGATCGCGCCGTAGGTCAGACCTTCGACGGTCAGTGTCCAGAAGCTGTTGTAGAGCGACGTGAGATCGAAGTCGACGGTCGAGGCGAGGACCATCCCGTCGGCGAGTGCGTGCATCAGCGTGCTTTCCCTCCCGGCCGAGCGGAAGACCGCGCGGCGGAACCGTTCACACGACGATGCGCCCGGACCCGGGGTCCGGGCGCATCACCGGTGGTGGACTACTTGACGTCGTACATCCAGATGAGCGAGCTGGTCAGCTCACCGTCCGACGTCCACTTGTAGGTGCGGGCGAGACCCTGGCCGTCGTAGTTGCGCACGTACTCGAGCAGCTTGGGACGGGTGGTGTTGCCGGCGCCGATGCCGCGCATCAGGATCGTCGCGAGGTCGTAGGCCTCGACCGAGTAGACGCCCGGATCCTGGTTGAACTCCGCCTTGTAGGCCGACTTGAACGAATCCGGCGCGGGACCGCACGGGCAGGACAGGTCGGCGCCCTTGGCCGCCGAACCGGCCTGCGAGACGAACTGCGGGTCGTTGACACCGTCGCCGGAGACGAAGGTGGCCTCGACGCCGGCGTTCTTCATCTGCTGCACCAGCGGGGCCGCCTCGGCGTAGTAGCCGGCGTAGAAGACCGCGTCGGGCTTGGCCGCGGTGACCTTGGTGATGATGGCCGAGAAGTCACGGTCCTTCGTCTTGACGTCGCCGTTGCAGGAGCTGTCGTTCGCGGAGCCGAGTCCGGTGGTGATCGCCTTCGCGAGGCCGGCGGCGTACTCGCTGTCGTCCTTGATGACGCAGACCTTCTTGAATCCCAGCTTGCCCGTCATGTACTTCGCGACCGCCGGCCCCTGCACGTCGTCGTTGGCCAGACCGCGGAAGAACGTCTTCCAGCCGTTGGTCGCCAGCGCCGGGTTGGTGGCCGAGGCGGTCGTCGCGACCAGACCGGCCTGGTTGAACACCCCACCGGTGGCCTTGGTCTCACCGGAGAACGCGGGGCCGATCAGACCGACGATCGACTGGTCGTTGGTGATCTGCGGCGCGACCTGGCTGGCCTTCTGCGGGTCGCCCTCGGTGTCGAAGGTCTTCAGGGTGATCTGGCACCCGGGGTTGGCCTTGTTGTGCTGGTCGACGGCGAGCTGGGCGCCGTCGCGGATGTTGATCCCGAGTGCGGCGTTGTCGCCGGTCAGTGCACCGGCCATCGCGATCGTCGACGCCGGGCAGGTGGCCTTGCCGTCACCGGCGGGCAGCACCGCCGACGACGCGTTCGCCGCGGGGACCTCATTGCCTGCGGTGTCGATCTGCGCGATCGGCGTGATGGTGAGGGCCGACGACCCCGCCGAAGCGGACGAACCGCCCGAATCGCCCGAACTCTTGCTGCCACAAGCCGACACGGCCAGCACCGCGGCCATCCCGACCGCGAACGCCCCCACCGTCACCCGACGATTCATCAACCCATCCTCCGATCGGCGGCGACGAGTCACCGCACGGGATCGTCGGCGACTGCCGCCGACGCTGATTGGAGAACTTAGCCCCGATCTGACCGCTTCGCGCGACATCGGCGTCATTCGCCCCCACGCGTCGTCCGCGTCGGCTCGAATGTGGCAATCGTGTTGCGAGAGTGTGTCGTTGGGCCGCAAAAGTGCTTAGCGGAACTCAGCACCCAGGGGGTGCGGCTCAGTCCTTGCCGTCGCCGAGGGTCTCCACGACGATCTGCGCGACCGCCTTCATCGTCGTCCGCCGATCCATCGCCGCGCGCTGGATCCACTTGAAAGCCTCGGGCTCGGAGAGTGATTGACCGGACATCAACAATCCTTTGGCGCGCTCGACGAGCTTGCGCGTCTCGAGACGGTCGTTCATGTCGGCGATCTCGTTCTCCAGCGTCGTCAGCTCGGTGTACCGGGAGACGGCCACCTCGATGGCGGGGACGAGATCGGCCTTGCTGAACGGCTTCACCAGATAGGCCATCGCACCGGCGTCGCGCGCCTTCTCGACGAAGTCCCGCTGCGAGAACGCTGTCAGCATCACGACCGGGGCCAGCCGTTTGCGCGCGATCTCACCGGCGGCGTCGATCCCGTCGCGGACCGGCATCTTGACGTCCATGATCACCAGGTCCGGCGAGAGCGACTCGGTCAGATCGACGGCCACCTGACCGTTCGGGGCCTCCCCGACGACGTCGTACCCCTCCTCGCGGAGCATCTCGGTGAGGTCCATCCGGATGAGCGAGTCGTCCTCGGCGACCAGGACGCGCCGGGTCACCGGCGCCGCCTCGGCAGGGTCCTCGGACACCGACCGCGCCGGCGCCGGACGCTGCGGAGGGACCGACGAGGGGGACGGTGCGGGCGACGACGACACGGCGACCTCCGGAGCTGGGGACAGGGGACCCGACGGCCATGTGCTCGGCATCGGGATGTGCCGGGCCACCCTACCGGCTGGCCCGCGACCCCGCGGATCCACTAGCGTGGTGCTCCGCGCCCGCCGCGGCTCCCCGCCACGGCGACGCCACGCCCTCGTAGCCCAATTGGCAGAGGCAACGGATTCAAAACCCGTCCAGTGTGAGTTCGAGTCTCACCGAGGGCACGCACTCTCCCCCGGCTCCCACCGGTGCGGGGCGGCGTCGGATAGCATCCGCGAGGAGTACGTCCGAGGGGGATACATGCGGGGTGGGAGCATGCGCGTGGCTGCGCGCGCGACGTCGATCGTGGTCGCGGCGACCGTGGTGAGCGGGGTCGTCTCCGGTGTGGCCGACGCCGATCCGGCACCGAGCTACCACGTCGTCGTCACACAGGATGGCAGCATCACGTCGAGCCTGTCGGGCGCGACGTTCACCCGATCGCAGGACGGGCTGGTCGTGACCGACCCCCGCGGGCGCGTCCTCGACCGTGTCCCGACCTCGGTTCCCCTGTACGGCACCCCCGTCGCACTGACGACGACGCTCGCCGCCGACGGCCACACCGCGACACTCACCCCACAGCTGCCGCCTGCGGTGGCGGGGGCGCTCCGGCACGCCGAACACCCGGCGTCGGCGGCGAAGGACCGGGCCTACTACGCCATGCTGTTCCACGTCGCCAACGGGCTGAACCGGGCCGGGACCGTCGCGGCGGCGGCCGGCGCGGGCGTCGGCACCGTCGTCGGCGCAGCGGTGGGACTCGTCGTGGGCTGCACCGTGTTCGGTGCCTGCATCCTCGCCGTCCCGGGTGCCGCGGTCGGCGCAGCGGTGGGCGCCGGTGTCGCCGGCGCAGTCGGCACGCAGTACGGCGACCCGAAGGCCGCCCAGTCCGTCCTCACCTGGATCACCACACGCTGACCCGGCCGCGGTCGCCTCAGGCGGTCACGCCGTCGAGGTAGTACCACCGGCCGTCCTCACGGACGAACCGACTCCGTTCGGCGAGCACCCCGCGCCCCTGCGGCGCTCGGTGGTACGCACGGAACGTGACCTCGCCGCGGTCGTCGAACGGCCCTCCCGCCGCGACGGATTCGACGTCGAGCCGATACCAGCGCACGTCGGGGTTTAGGTCGATCGACGGCGGACGGGTGGTCGGATGCCACGTCGCGAGGAGATGGTCGGCGTCGCCGACGGCGAACGCCGTGAACCGTGACCGCATCAGGGTCTCCGCGGTCGGCGCGCGCCGGAGACCCGCCAGGAGCGGTCCGCAGCAGTCCCCGAACGTCAGGCCCGACACACAGGGACATCGCCCGGCGGGATCGGGCATGTCCGAGGGGATCACGCGACGCGCTCCCCGACGTCGCCTCCGCGGAGGAACGTGACCGCTGCCGCCTCGAACTCGTCGGGGCGGTCGCGGTGCACGCTGTGGCCGGTCGCGATCGACAGGAAGCGTCCGTCGGGTAACGCCGCCGCGAGGGTGCGCAGGTGTCGGGGCGGCAGGAAGCTCTGTTCCCCACCGGACACGACGAGCACCGGCGACCGCACGGACGTCAGCCCGGACCACCACTCCGGCCGCGCCTGCCCGAACGCAGCCTGGATCGCCGGCGCGAGGCGGGAGTCGAAACGCATCACCGGTCGCGGGTCCCGGATGACGTCGAGGACCCCGAGCACCATGTCGCGGGCGGACGACCGGGGCGCGATCCCCTCGGCGACGTCCGCGGCGTCACGCGGCATCGGTGGCACCTCCTCCAACACCAGTCGCCCGAATCGGTCCGGCGCGGCCATGGCGGCGGCGAGGGCGACGTGTGCTCCGAGCGAATGCGCGACGACGTCGACGGGGCCCCCGCCGTCGACGACGACCGACAGGAGGTCGTCGCGGAGACGGTCGAGCTCGTAGACCCCGCGCGAACTCCGGCCGTGGCCCCGCTGGTCGTAGGTGATCACCGGGCGCCCCTCCGCGCGCAACCGAGCCGCCAGCCGCCGCCACGTGGTGTGGTCCCCGCCCATCCCGTGGACGGCGAGCACCGGCCTGCCGGAACCGCCGCGAGACCGCCGCACGGCCAGGTCGACAGGCGTGCCGTCGTCGACCCGGCGATGCCACCGCACGCCCGGCGAGTCGGGGTGGGGTGTCCTCACGCCTGCCCGAGTCCGCCCAGGAGGATGTCGATCGCCTCGGCGATCAGCTCGTCGTCGGGGAGTTCGTCGTACATCACGGCCGGACAGAGGACGACGCCCGACAGCATCTGCACGGCGGCGTTGCGTCGTCGTTCGTCGGTGACCCCGGACAACAGGTGGCGGACGTGGCGTTCGCCGTCGGCGACGAGTGCCCGCCGCACCTCGGCGATCTCCTCGACCGTGGCCCCCTGCTGTGCGAGCGCCATGAACACCTTGTCCAGCGCGAGTTCCTCGATGGCGGTGCGGAACGCCGTCACCTCGGCGACGAGGTCGGTCCGCAGATCACCTGTGGCCTCGCTGTGCGGGAGGTCGCCGAGTGACTCGACGGCGATCCGGAGCAGGTCGGCCCGCGCCGGCCAGTGGGTGTAGAGCGTGGTCTTCGAGTACCCCGCCACCCGTGCGACGTGGGCGTGCGTGACCGCATCCCACCCCTCCTCGGCGAGGAGGCGACGGACGGTCCGGGAGACGTCGGCACGCGTCCGTGCCACCCGTGCGTCCTCGTTGCTCACCGTCATCTCCGGTTCGTCGCCGACCCCCATGTCACCTGCTTGTCCCCTACGACTCTGCCATCACCGACCCCTTCCACGGCGGAACGGCCCCGACAATTTCCGGCCCGAAGTTTTCACCGAAACCCTGTTGAACGAAGCGACCGGTACTGTACTGTGAGGACATCTAGCCGTGCTGCGAGTGAAACCGCCCCGCTCTCAACACCATTGGCGCGCGACATCAACCCACAACGGTCGCCCGTTCTCGCCACACCCATCGATGCGCTCGCACGACCGATCGTGGGCGCACACTCCACCGGAAGGCACACCGTGTCCGCAGTCCTGTTCGGTTCCATCAGCACCCTCGTCGACACCTCCGAGCTGCAGCGCCGCGCGTTCAACGAGGCGTTCCGCTCACACGGCCTGGACTGGGAGTGGTCGCGCGACGACTACCGGTCGATGCTCGACAGCAACGGCGGCGCGAACCGCATCGCCGACTTCGCGGCCCAGCGCGGCGAGGAGGTCGACGCCGACGCGGTGCACGCGACGAAGTCGGAGATCTTCCGCACGACGCTGCTGCAGGAGGGCGCCGAGGCACGACCCGGCGTGGTCGAGACCATCACGACCGCCTCGGATCGCGGCATCAAGGTCGGGCTGGTGACCACCACGTCGCAGGAGAACGTCGCCGCGGTGCTGTCCGCGCTGGCACCCGCGGTGACCGCGGAGTCGTTCGACATCGTCACCGACGTCAGCTCCGTCGACTCCCCCAAGCCCGACAAGGCCGTCTACGAGTTCGCGCTCGAGCAGCTCGGTGAGTCCGCCGCCGACGTCGTCGCCATCGAGGACAACGTGGGCGGCGTCGCAGCGGCCTCCGCAGCGTCGATCCGGTGCGTGGCCTTCCCCAACGAGAACACCGCCGGGACGACCTTCGCCGACGCTCTCGAGCAGGTCGACACCCTCGACGCCGCCCACGTGGGCGATCTCGCCTCGACCGCTGCCTGATCCCCCGCCCGATCCCGATCGTCAGAGCCGATCGCACCCAGGCGATCACCGCACACCAGGAGTTCCCGTGAGCACCATGCAGGCCAGCGTCACCGCGACAGACACCTCGTTCCACGTCGAGGGATACGAGAAGATCGAATACGACCTCGTCTACGTCGACGGCGTGTTCGACACGGCCGACAGGCATCTCGCCGACGCCTACGCGCCGTACGGACGCTGCCTGATGGTCGTCGACGAGTCGGTCGCCGCCCTCTACGGCGACCGGTTCCGCGCCTACTTCGCCCACCACGGCCTCGACCTCACCGTCGTCGAGGTCGCGATCGCCGAGACGGCCAAGTCGTTGGAGACGTTCGAGCAGATCGTCACCGCGTTCGACGCCTTCGGCCTGGTCCGGACGGAGCCGGTGCTGGTGGTCGGTGGCGGACTCAGTACCGATGTCGCCGGATTCGCCTGTGCGGCATACCGACGGAACACCCCCTACATCCGCATCCCGACGACACTCATCGGTCTCATCGACGCCAGTGTCTCCATCAAGGTCGCGGTCAACCACGGCAAGCACAAGAACCGCCTCGGCGCCTACCACGCGTCGCAGCAGGTGCTGCTCGACTTCTCGTTCCTCGCCACCCTCCCCGAGGACCAGGTGCGCAACGGCATGGCGGAGCTGATCAAGATCTCCGTGGTGGGCAACCGGGAGATCTTCGACCTCCTCGACGAGCACGGCCCGGAACTGCTCCGCACCCGTTTCGGTCACCTCGACGGGACCCCGGAGTTGCGTGCGATCGGTGACCGCGTCACCTACGCCGCCATCGCGACGATGCTCGACCTGGAGTCACCGAACCTGCACGAGATCGACCTCGACCGCGTCATCGCATTCGGTCACACCTGGAGTCCGACATTGGAACTCACCCCGCCGGCCCCGTACTTCCACGGGCATGCGATCGCCGTGGACATGGCGTTCTCGACGACGCTCGCCGAGCAGCGCGGGCACATCACACCCGACGAGCGCGACCGCGTCCTCGGCGCGATGAACCGGATCGGCCTCGCCCTCGACAGCCCGTACCTGACCCCGGACCTGCTGACGGAGGCCACCGAGTCGATCCTGCGCACCCGCGACGGCATGCTGCGGGCCGCCATCCCGAACCCGGTCGGCGAGTGCGTGTTCCTCAACGACGTCTCGACCGGCGAACTGGTCGACACCCTCGAGGCGCACCGGAAGATCTGCGCCGAGTTCCCCCGCGGCGGCGAGGGCACCGGGATGTTCACCGACGGCAGCGACACCCGGGATGCCTGAGGCCGCCCTCGGCGCCCGACCGCTCCCCGCACCGCGACCCGTCACACCGACCACCGTCCTGGCCGCCGAACTGAGGCACCTCTGCGAGCAGCTCGGCGCCGCCGGTGTCGCCGGGGACCTTCTCGACGCGGCGAGGCGGACGCGGGATCTGGCGGCCGGTCTCGACGACTACGTCAGCAGGTGCACCTCACCGGAGACCCCCGCGCTCGCCGGTCTGGCCCGGCGCACCCACCACACCGACTGGGACACCGGGAACCATGCGGTCCCCCTCGAGCAGGAGATGCTGTCGGGGCATGTCGAGGGACGTTTCCTGGCGTTCCTGGTCCACATGACCGGTGCCCGACGGATCCTGGAACTCGGCATGTTCACCGGGTACTCCGCCCTGGCGATGGCCGAGGCCGCCGGACCCGACGCACGGGTCGTGGCGTGCGAGATCGACCCGGATGTCGCGCGGTTCGCACAGGAGTCGTTCGCCGAGGCCGGCATCGCCGACCGTATCGAGGTGATGGTCGGTCCCGCCGGCGACTCGGTCTCCGACCTCGCCGCCCGGGATGCGGTCGAGCCGTTCGATCTCGTCTTCATCGACGCCGACAAGTCCGGCTACGCAGGCTATCTCGAGGCACTGCTCGAATCGCCTCTCCTCGCGCCCGGCGCCGTGATCGCCGTCGACAACACCCTCATGCAGGGGCAGCCCTACCGGGAGGACTCACCGACGACGGACAACGGCCGCGCCATCGCCGAGTTCAACGTCGCTGTCGCACAGGACGATCGGGTCGAGCAGGTCCTCGTGCCGCTCCGCGACGGTGTCACCCTGATCCGTCGGGCCCACACCCCGTCACCGTGACATCGCTGCGCGACGCGAACGCCGTGCGCACCGTCGCCGTCCTGGCGGCCTCGGTGGTGACCGCGGTCGTCGACGGACTCGTCGTCGGCGTCGCCCTGCTGGCGCGGCGTCCGACGCCACCGTCTCCCCGGGCGGTCGGTGAGCGGCGGACGGTGTTGGTCACCGGCGGCAAGATGACGAAGTCGCTGGCGCTCGCGCGGGCGTTCCACGCAGCCGGCCACCGGGTGGTGCTCGTCGAGTCCGCGAGATACCGCCTGACCGGCCACCGGTTCTCCCGGGCGGTCGACGCCTTCCACACCACCCCCGAGACCGGGGCACCGGACTACGGGCAAGCGCTCGCCGACATAGTCGACCGCGAGCGCGTCGACGTCGTCGTGCCCGTGTCGAGTCCGGCGTCGAGCGTGGTGGAGGCGGCCGCGCGGTCGCTGATCGACACCCGATGCGCAGTGCTGCACGGCGACGTCGAGACCATCCGGATGCTCGACGACAAGGCCGCGTTCTCCGCGCGCGCAGCCGAACTGGGACTGCCCGTCCCCCACTTCGCCCGCATCACCGACCCCGCCGAGATCGACGACTTCGACTTCCGGCCCGGGTGCGACTACATCCTCAAGCGCATCGCCTACAACCCCGTAGGTCGCATGGACCTGACCCGCCTCCGCGGCGACACACCCCGCGAGAACGCGGCATTCGCCCGACGGCTCCACATCACCCCTGACGACCCGTGGATCCTGCAGGAGTTCATCCCGGGTCGGGAGTACTGCACCCATGGCACCGTGCGGGACGGCCGCCTGCAGGTGTGGGCGTGCTGCGAGTCGTCGGCGTTCCAGATCAACTACGCGATGGTCGAGCACCCGCGGATCCGCGCGTGGGTGGAGACGTTCCTGGCACACACCGGGCTGACCGGACAGGCCTCGTTCGACTTCATCGAGGCCGCCGACGGCGAGGTCTACGCGATCGAGTGCAACCCGCGGACGCACTCGGCGATCACCATGTTCTACGACCACCCCGACCTGTCGGCGGCCTACCTCGCCGATGGCCATCCGACCATCGTCCCGACGCCGACATCGCGTCCCACGCACTGGATCCACCACGAGCTGTGGCGGTTGCTCACCGAGCCGAATCGTCGCGCCCGACTCGCGAGCATCCTGCGCAGCACCGACGCGATCTTCGCCGCCGACGACCCGGTGCCCTTCTTCATGGTCCACCACGTGCACATCCCCTCGCTGCTGCTCGCGAACCTGCGAGCCCGACGCGGGTGGGCGCGCATCGATCTGAACATCGGCAAGCTCGTCGAGAACGGTGGGGACTGACATGGCACGGCGGTTGCTGCACCTCGTCGGATCACCGGTCGACGAGTTCTTCGCCGACCTCTCCCGGTTGTACGCCGGTGGCTGTCTGGACGCGCTGGCCGAAGACGACCGCTACGACCACGTGATCGCCCACGTCGCACCCGACGGGTCATGGACCTTCCCCACCGACCTGCGAGCGGAGACCATCGCGGCGGCGCCCCGGCTCGGTGTCGCGGAGGCGATCGGCCGCATCGGATCGCTCGACGTGGACGCGGTGTTGCCGCAGATGTTCTGCCGCCCCGGGATGACGTCGTACCGCGGACTGTTCGACCTCCTCGGGATCGACATCATCGGCAATCCGGCCCACGTCATGGCCGTCGCGGCGGACAAAGCCCAGGCGCGGGCGATCGTCGCGGCGGCGGGTGTCGCCGTGCCCGCCGGTCAGGTCGTCACCGCCGGTGACACTCCGACGATCTCCCCACCCGTCGTCGTCAAGCCCGTCGACGCCGACAACTCCGTGGGGGTGGGCCTCGTCACCGACGCCGCCGATCTCGCCGGCGCACTCGCGGCGGCGTGGGCGCACGGCACCTCCGCGCTGGTCGAGGAATTCGTCCCGCTGGGGCGAGAGGTGCGCTGCGGCATCATCGTCCGCGCCGGCGAGCTGGTGTGCCTCCCGCTCGAGGAGTACGCCGTCGATCCCGACACCGCGCCGATCCGGACGCCGCAGGACAAGCTCGCCCGCAGCGACGGCGGCGACCTGTTCCTGGTGGCGAAGACCGCGGAGCGTGCCTGGATCGTCCCCGACGACGACCCCGTGGTGCCCCGCGTGCACGAGGCGGCACGACGGGCGCACACCGCCCTCGGCTGCCGGCACCACAGCCTGTTCGACTTCCGGATCGACCCCGACGGCGCCCCCTGGTTCCTGGAGGCCGGCCCGTACTGCTCGTTCTCCCCCGGCAGCGTCGTCGCCGTGATGGCCGCGGCCGCCGGGATCGACGTGCCCGCACTCGTCGCCACAGCGGTGGACGAACTCGACCGCGAGAGGAGATCGCGATGAAGACCACCCCCCTGCACCCGTTCGGGGTCCGCGTCACCGACCTCGACGTCGGCCCCCTCGACCCGCAGACCGCCGAGGAACTCCTCGACCTGCTCGCCGCCCGCGGCGTCGCGGTGTTCGAGGACCAACACGTCGACGACGCGGCATTCCTCGACTTCCTGCACTCCGTCGGCGAGACGACGTTCACCCCGGGCGAGACACCTGTCGCGGGATTCCCCGAGCTGAACGTCATCACGAACGTCGGACGCACGAGACCACCACGCTCGCAGTTCCACACCGACACCAGCTATGTGCGACACCCACCCGCCTACACGGCACTGCGCGCGGTCGCGGTACCCGAGCAGGGTGGCCAGACCCTCTTCGCCGACCAGTACCGGGCGTTCGAGACGTTGCCGGACATCGTGCGCGAGGAACTCGCCGACCTCACCGTCACCCACGCCGTCACCGGTGTCGACCCGGTCGGCGCCGGTGACGACACCGACGACCAGCAGACCAGGGCCGACCACCCGCTGTGTGCACGCCACCCGCGGTCGGGTCGCGTCGCGCTGTATCTCCCGACGCCGCAACGCTGTGCGGCCATCAGCGGCCTCGGCCGGGAGGAGACGGAGGACACCATCGCCGCGTTGCTCGACCACAGCACCCGCGCCGACACGCTGCTGGCGCACGCCTGGTCTCCCGGCGACGTCGTCATGTGGGACAACCGGTGTGTCCTGCACCGCGCCGATCACTCGGGCGTCGTCGGCGACCGGGTGATGCACCGCGGGATGGTTCTCGACCACTCCTGAGCGGGCGGTTTGGAACCGGTCGTGACGGGTACCCCCAGCGTGAGGTGTCGACGTGACGGCACCGATCGACATCGATGTCGCGAGGTGACACGTGCTCCTGCAGACCCCCGACCGACAGGTCGACCCGAGTGGTCCCCCCGTCGCCACCACCGCGCCGACCCCGGCCGTCGCGACCGCATTCGCCACCGACCTCGTGGTCGGCATGTCGGTCTACGCACCCCAGAGCGATTCCCACCTGCTCGTCGAGGCGCTCGAGGCCGACCGTGACCGGGTCGTCGGCGCACGGGTCCTCGACCTCTGTTGCGGTACGGGCGTCGCCGCGGTCGCCGCGTCGCGACTGCACGCCGCCGAGGTCCTCGCACTCGACCTGAACCCGGCCGCCGTCCGCAGCGCGGCCGCCAACGCCCTCCGACACGCACCGGCGATGCACGCCCGTCGCGGATCCCTCGCCGACGCCGTCGAACACGGCCCGTTCGACGTCGTCGTGTGCAACCCGCCGTACGTCCCCGCCGCGGACGACGAGGTGGACCATGCCTCCCTCGCCTCGGCCTGGGACGCCGGCCGAGACGGCCGATCGGTGCTGACCCCGTTGTGCCGCACGCTGCCCGACCTGCTCGCGCCCGGGGGGATCGCTCTCGTCGTGCACTCCGAGGTGGCCGGGATCCAGACGACCGTGGACGCCTGTGTCGCCGCGGGTCTCTCGGCAGAGGTGACCACGAGGCGGCACATCCCGCTCGGCCCGGTGATGCTCGCGCGCCGTGCGACGTTCGTCGGGTCCGGCCTGTTGGCGCCCGGCGCCGACACCGAGGAGATCGCCGTGATCCGGGTGGCGCGGTGACCGACCGCCGCACGGTCCGCGTGGTGCGCAACGGCCCGATCATGGTGGAGGGCCCGGTCCGCGTGGAGATGCCCGACGGTGAGGTGGTCGAGTCCGATCGCTTCATGGTGGCGCTGTGTGCCTGCAAGCGCAGCAAGACCTACCCGCTGTGCGACACCAGCCACCGCCGGCGCGTGCGACCCGCCTGAGACGTCAGCCCAGTGCGATCGCGGGCCGCGCCGCGAGCCAGCACTCCATCATGTGGTCTGCGAGACGGTCCTCGACGAACCCGAACGCGCGCATCCCGAACAGGACGTCCGATGCGGTCTCGGGCTCACGCGCGAGGAGGTCGCCGACGACGTCGGTCCGCAGGACCTGCTCGTGGACCGCGTCGGCCTCGACGTGTTCGAGGTAGAAGGCGCGGCACGCGTCGGGTGCGTCCATGCGGGTCAGCGCCTCGGCGAGACGCCGGGATCCCGGCGACGAGGTGATCTCCGTGGCGGCGAGGTGGCCCACCGTCGCACCCCGCGACGCGCGGTGCAGCCCGAACATCGACATCAGGTTCACCGGCACCAACGCGGCGGCGGGCGCCGCGTCGAGGTATCCGAGGTAGGTCGTGTCGAGGTCGGCGGCCCGGAGGAGGTCGGCGAACAACTGCTGGTGCACCCGGTCCCCGCGTCCACCGCCGAACTCGTCGAACTCGACCGCGACGTAGGACGCCTTGGCCTGACCGGTCAGGCGAGGGATCGCCCAGGCGTGCGGGTCCGCCTCCTTGAGGTGGTAGATCGACCGCAGCGCGAACATCTCGCGCATCTGCTCCCACGTCCCGTCCGTACGCAGGAACCACGACGGGCCCTCGCCGTCGACGGGTTCGGTCGACAGGGCATCCATCTCCGCCTCGACCTCGGCGGCCCCCGCGTCGGGATCGACGGCGGTGTCGGCGACGACGGCGGCGCGGAAGACCCGCTCGAGACGACCGCGCAGGTGCAGCAGCGTCGGATCCCACTCCCAACCGACGTCGACCCCGACGAAGCCGCGGTAGTGCAGCTCGTAACACACGTGCAGCGCCAGCTGCAGGTCGTCGCCGTACGGGTCGGCCGTCGTGATCGCGTCCGCGTCGAGCGCGATCGGCGTGAGATCACCCGACGGCTCGCCGGACCCGAGCACCTCGACGACGGCCTCGGAGATCGGACCGCGGCCGCGGGGAAGCCGTGGGGAACGCACGACGTCGACGCCGTGCGTGGTGGGCTCGAGGATGTCGGTGATGGTTCCTCCTGGGGACGGATCGGTGCCGGAGGAGACATACCCCCGTCGTCCCCACCTCAACCCTCGTCGCGTCGACGACGTTTGTCGACCGGTCGTCGCGGGTACACCCCCCTCGATGACAGAGAGATCGCACTTCAGCAGCGGCCCGGCGGGCGGCGCATCCGATGCGGTCGTCGTCGGCGCCGGTCACAACGGGCTGATCGCCGCGATCCGTCTCGCCGACGCCGGGTGGGATGTGACCCTCCTCGAAGGCCAGGGGGAACCCGGCGGCGCCGTGCGGAGTGCGGAGCTCACACCCGGTTTCGTCACCGACCTCTACAGCGCCTTCTATCCCCTGGCCGCTGCCTCGCCGGCCTTCGCGGGGCTGGACCTCGAATCCCACGGTCTGCGCTGGGCGCATGCCCCGACCGTCTTCGGGCACCCGCTGTCACCGGACGACACCGACGCCGCGGTGGTGATGCGTGACGCCGCGGCGACCGCCGCGGGACTCGCGCGGCACGATCCGCGCGACGGCCGGACCTGGATGGACCTCGTGGAGCGGTGGCAGACGATCGGTCCGGCGTTGCTGGACACGCTGTTCCGGCCGTTCCCCCCGGTGCGCGGTCCCGTGCACCTGATCCGCGCACTCGACGCCGCCGACCTCCTGCGGCTGGCGCGTTTCCTGGTGCTCCCCGCGGCCCGCATGGTGACCGAGCTGTTCCACAGCGATCACGCCCGCATCCTGTTCCTCGGCAACGCGATGCACGCCGACATCCCGCTCGACGCCCCCGGCAGCGGACTCATGGGATTCCTGCTGACGATGCTGGCGCAGGACGGCGGCTTCCCGGTCCCCCGCGGCGGATCCGGTGCGCTCACCGCGGCGTTGGTCGCGCGCGCGACCGC
>NZ_JBTGLI010000003.1:63372-199435 GCF_054332755.1 Williamsia sp. SKLECPSW1
CAGCGCATCGAGACGTCCGGCGGTCGCGCCACCGGTGTCCTCACCCGCGACGGTCGTCGCTGGGCGGCCCGGCGGGCCGTCCTGGCCGACGTCTCGGCTCCGGCACTCTACGGCGACCTCCTCGACCCGGCCGTGGTCCCCGCACGGGTGGCCGACGATCTCGAGCACTTCGAGTGGGACATCCCCGTGGTCAAGATCGACTACGCCGTCGGCCGCACGATCCCGTGGCGCAGCCGCTCACTCGTGGACGCGGGCACCGTCCACCTGGGCGCCGATCGCAACGAGATGGTCCGCTGGATGGCCGATCTCACGACGGGCGTGGTCCCGCGCCGGCCGTTCCTGTTGATGGGTCAGATGACCGTGGCCGACCCGTCTCGATCACCGGCGGGCACCGAGAGTGCCTGGGCCTACACGCATCTGCCCCGTGGGGTCACCGGTGACGACGAGGCGTATGCGCTCGCCGCCCGCGTCGACGAGACCATCGAGGCCCATGCGCCGGGGTTCCTCGACGCCGTCGTGGGTCGCCATGTGCAGACGCCGTCCGATCTCGCCTCGTCCGACGCGAACCTGACCGGTGGGGCCGTGAACGGCGGTACGGCACAACTCCACCAGCAGCTCGTGTTCCGCCCCACCGCCGGTCTCGGTCGACCCGAGACCCCGGTCGAGAGGCTGTATCTCGCGAGCGCGTCCGCGCACCCCGGCGGCGGGGTCCACGGAGCGTGCGGGAACAACGCCGCCCGTGCGGCCATCCGCGCGGACGGCCGCACCGGTGCGCCACGACGGCGGATCACGACGACGCTGATGCGCAGCCTGTCCCGCTGACCACCCACGACAACCCATCTCGACCACGGAAGGTGCCCCACCATGCCCGCAGTGACACTCCAGACCTCCGCCACACCCGCCCAGGTGTGGTCGGTCCTCTCCAACGGTTGGCTGTACTCCTCGTGGGTCGTGGGGGCGTCCCGCATCCGCGAGGTGGATCCGGAATGGCCCCGCGAGGGAGCCCGCATCCACCACTCCGTCGGAGCGTGGCCCCTGCTCCTCGACGACGAGACGCACTCGGTCGCCTCCAGCGCCGGACATCTCGAACTGTCTGCGCACGGATGGCCGTTCGGGACCGCGCGCATCGCGCTGACCGTCGAGAAGTCCGAGGACGGATCGCTCCTCACCATGGACGAGCACGCCGAGACCGCCCCGTTCCGCTGGGCGCCGCGCGAGGTCCAGCGTGTGACCATGGCGCCGCGGCTGCGGGAGTGCCTGAGTCGTCTCGCGCTGCTCGCCGAGAACGGCGCCGCCTGAGCCGTCGGGTCCACGCCGACGTGGGCGGCCGGGTCAGTCGCGTGCGGGGAAGTGCTTGATGAGGGCCTCCTGCGCGACGGTGGTCGCGAGCACACCCTCGCGGGTGAAGAAGCGGCCCGACGCCAGCCCGCGCGAGCCGGCCGCCACGGGCGACTCCGTCGCGTAGAGCATCCAGTCGTCGAAACGGAAGTCGCGGTGGAACCACATCGAGTGGTTCACCGTGGCGGCGAACAGTCGATCGATCCCCCACGACAGACCGTGTGTGCTGATCACCGAGTCGAGCACGGTGGTGTCCGAGGCGTAACACATCGTCGCGACGTGCAGAAGCGGGTCGTCGGGCAGTTCGCCGTCGGCGCGCATCCACACACGGTTCTTCTCGATGCGTTCGCCGGCGTCGCGTGCCTTCCACGTCGGGTCGTTGGCGAAGCGGATGTCGATCGGGTGGATCGCGTCGACGAATGCCGCGATGCGGTCCTCGTATCCCTTGAAGTGCTCGCCGAGCGGCGGCAGGTGCTCGGGGTAGGGCACCTCGGGGATCTCGACGGCGTGCTCGAGCCCCGCGGTGTTGTCCTGGAAGGCGACGAGCATCGTGACGATCTCGGCGTCACCCTGCATCGCGGTGACCTGGCGGTTGGCGAAGCTGCGGGCGTCGCGCGACCGGTGCACGTGGTATTCGAGCGGCTGCGAGGTGTCGCCACCGCGGATGAAGTGCGCGTGCACCGCGTGCACGGGCGGCGCGCCCTTGGTGATGGTGCGCCCCGCGGCGATCACACCCTGCGCGAGCAACTGCCCACCGAACGTCCTCGGCGTCTTCTGCTCCGGATGACGGCCGACGAACACGTCGTCGCCGGCATCGGTCAGATCGAAGAGTTCGAGCAGTGTGTCCAGATCACTCTGCATCGTCGTTCCCACACGTCCGCCCCCCGGTCGGTCCGCTAGTGATCCTCTTCCCCGATTCGGTGGACGTGGATCAGATTGGTGGAGCCCACCGTACCGGGAGGGGCGCCGGCGACGATGACGACCTGGTCGCCCGCGACGAGTCGACCGATCTTGAGCAGCGAGCTGTCGACCTGACGGATCATCGCGTCGGTCGTCTCGACGGAGTCGACGAGGAACGTCTCGGTGCCCCAGCTCAGGGCGAGCTGGCTACGGACCTCGGGGAGCGGCGTGAACGCCAGCAACGGGAGCCTCGTGTGCAGGCGGGCGAGACGGCGGACGGTGTCGCCGGACTGGGTGAACGCGACCAGCGCCTTGGCGTCCAGGCGCTCACCGATGTCGCGGGCGGCGTAGGAGATGATGCCGCGCTTGGTCCGCGGCACGTGGCTGAGCGGGGGCACGTCCCGGGTGCCGTTCTCGACGGCGTTGACGATCCGCGCCATCGTGCGGACGGTCTCCATCACGTACTTGCCGACCGAGGTCTCCCCCGACAGCATCACGGCGTCGGCACCGTCGAGCACCGCATTGGCGACGTCGGAGGCCTCGGCACGGGTCGGACGGGAGTTCTCGATCATCGACTCCAGCATCTGCGTGGCGACGATGACGGGCTTGGCGTTCTCGCGGGCCATCTGGATGGCCCGCTTCTGCACCAGCGGCACCTCCTCGAGCGGCAGCTCCACACCGAGATCTCCACGGGCGACCATGACGGCGTCGAAGGCGAGGACGACGGCCTCGAGGTTGTCGATCGCCTCCGGCTTCTCCAACTTCGCGATCACCGGGACGCGCCGCCCGACGCGATCCATCACGTCGTGGACGAGTTCGATGTCCGACGGCGACCGCACGAACGACAACGCGATGAGGTCCACGCCGAGGCGCAGCGCGAACTCGAGGTCGGCGATGTCCTTCTCCGACAGGGCCGGGACGGAGACGTTCATCCCGGGCAGGGAGACACCCTTGTTGTTGCTGACCGGGCCGCCCTCGGTGACACGGCAGACGACGTCGTTGCCGTCGATGTCGGTGACGGTCAGTCCGACCTTGCCGTCGTCGACGAGCAGCCGGTCACCGGGTTGGGCGTCGGCGGCGAGCTCCTTGTAGGTGGTCGACACCCGGTCGTGGGTGCCCTCGACCTCGTCGACGGTGATCCGGACCTGCTCGCCGGTCGCCCACTCGGTGCGTCCCTGCTCGAACCGACCGAGTCGGATCTTCGGGCCCTGCAGGTCGGCGAGGATGCCGACCGCGCGCCCGGTGGCGTCCGAGGCGGCGCGGACACGCTCGTACATGGCCTGGTGGTCCGCGTGGCTGCCGTGGCTGAAATTCAGCCGCGCGACGTCCATCCCGCTCTCGACGAGGTCCCGCACGCGCTCCGCGCTGTCGGTCGCTGGGCCCAGAGTGCAGACGATCTTGGTGCGGCGATTCACGGACGTGAGCCTAGTCCTCCCCACCGGGTGCCACCACGACCGCGCCGAGCTGTCACCCGCCGTCCACCCGGCCGTGACCCGACGTGCCTGGCACGCCTCGGATCTCGGACGCGTGCGTCAGTGAGGCGGGGGCGCGGGCGTGTCGGACTCGCCGTCGGACGACGTCGATGTCGTCGACGCGCGCTCGTCCGCGGCCCCCGACTCGTCCGGTGATCTCGATGCGTCCACCGCGTCCGGGGCGTCTTTCTCGTCCCTGGCCTCCGGCTCGTCCGGCTCGTCCGGGGCATCCGTCTCGTCCGCGAGCTCCGGGTCGTCCTGCGGTCCCGGCTCGTCGGGGTGCGCCGGTTCGTGCCCGGGACGGTGCACCTCGTCGGGATGCTCCCGGCCCTTGGGGGCGAGGACGACGTAGGCGAGGGCGCACAGGAAGACGATCGCCGCGGTGAACACGTTGATCCGGACGCCGAACACGTGGGTGGCGGTGTCCTCGCGCAGCAGCTCGATGAAGAACCGTCCGAAGCAGTACCCGGCGACATACCCGGCGAAGAGCCGACCGTGGCCGATGCGGAAGCGGCGGTCGAGGGCGATGAGCGCCACGACGACGAGGACGTCCCAGACGAGTTCGTAGAGGAACGTCGGTTGCACCGTGTCGACGACGGTGCCGGTCGAGTGGCCGTCGATCAGCCCGGGACCGACGTTGCCGTTCGCGTCGACGCGTTCGTAGATCTTCAGGCCCCACGGCAACGTCGTGTGCGCGCCGTAGAGCTCCTGGTTGAAGTAGTTGCCGAGTCGGCCGATCGCCTGCGCGAGCAGGATGGGAGGTCCGATCGCGTCGCCGAACGCCGGCAGCGAGATGCCCGAGCGCCGGGTCCCGATCCACGCGCCGACCGCCCCGAGCAGCACGGCACCCCAGATGCCGAGGCCGCCGTCCCAGATCTTCAGTGCGTCGATCGGGGTCTTCGGACCGTCACCGAAGTACGTCCGCCAGTCGGTGGCGAGATGGTAGAGCCGACCGCCGATCAGGCCGAAGGGGACCGCCCAGATGGCGACGTCGAGGACCTCGCCCTCACGACCGCCGCGCGCCACCCAGCGACGGCTCCCCCACCAGACGGCGACGATGATGCCGACGATGATGCAGAGGGCGTAGGCGCGGAGCGGGAAGTCGCCGAGATACCAGACACCCTGCGGCGGGCTCGGGATGTAGGCGAGGACCGTCGGGGCACGTGAGGTGTCCGGGGCAATCACCGTGTCACAGTAGCCGAGCGCACTCCGTCGGCCAGCTCACCGACGAGCCCCGCGACCGCGGCGTCGCCGTCGTGTACGGCACTGACCAGCGCCGACCCGACGATGACACCGTCGGCGTAGGCGGCGATCTGCGCGGCCTGGGCGCCGCTGCGCACGCCGAGCCCGACACCGATCGGGATCTCCGAGTGCGTACGGATGCGGGCACACAGTTCCGGGGCCGCGTCCGACACGGCGTCACGCGCACCGGTCACACCCATCGTCGACGCCGCGTAGACGAACCCGGAGGACTTCTCGACCGTCATGGCGAGGCGCTCCTCCGTCGACGACGGTGCGACGAGGAAGATGCGGTCGAGACCATGGGTCTCGGAGGCGGCGATCCAGGTGTCGGCCTCCTCCGGGATGAGGTTGGGGGTGATGATGCCCCGACCGCCTGCGGCGGCGAGATCGCGAGCGAACGCGTCGATCCCGTAACGCAGCACCGGGTTCCAGTACGACATCACCACCGGCGCGCCTCCCGCGTCGGCGACGACCTCCGCGGCGGCGAACACGTCGCGCACACGCGTACCCGCGGCGAGCGCGGTGTCGGCCGCGGCCTGGATGGTGGGACCGTCCATCACCGGATCGGAGTACGGGATCCCGAGTTCGACGATGTCGCAGCCGGATTCGACGAGGATGCGGACCAGCTCGCGGGAGCGGGCGGGATCCGGGAAACCCACGGGCAGATAGCCGATCAGTGCGGCCCGCTGCTCGGCGGCGCACCGTGCGAAGACGTCGGCGAGCCGGTCGGTCACGACGCCGAGCCCGGCTCGTCGAAGAGGCCGAACCACCGTGCCGCGGTGTCGACGTCCTTGTCACCCCGGCCGGAGAGGTTGACCAGGACCGCGGCGTCGGGACCGAGCTCGCGCCCCAGGGTCAGAGCACCCGCGACGGCATGGGCGGACTCGATCGCCGGGATGATGCCCTCGGTGCGACTCAGCAGCGACAGTGCCTCCATCGCCTCGGTGTCGGTCACGGGCCGGTACTCGGCGCGGCCGGTCTCCAGCAGGTGCGCGTGCTCGGGACCGACGCCGGGATAGTCGAGACCGGCGGAGATGGAATGGGATTCGATGGTCTGCCCGTCGTCGTCCTGCAGCAGGTACGAGAACGCGCCCTGGAACGCGCCGGGTGTCCCACCGGTGAAGGTCGCCGCATGCCGCCCGGACTCGACGCCGTCACCGGCCGCCTCGAACCCGACGAGACGCACACCCTCGTCGGAGATGAACGGGTGGAAGATGCCGATCGCGTTCGACCCGCCACCGACACACGCCGTGACCGCATCGGGCAGCCGACCGATCGTCGAGAGCATCTGCGCGCGCGCCTCCAGGCCGACGATGCGCTGCAGGTCACGGACCATCAGCGGGAACGGGTGCGGGCCCGCGGCGGTGCCGAAGCAGTAGTAGGTGTTGTGCGCGTTGGTGACCCAATCGCGCATCGCCTCGTTGATGGCGTCCTTGAGGGTGGCCGACCCGGCGTCGACCGCGACGACGGTCGCACCGAGCAACCGCATCCGCGCGACGTTCAACGCCTGGCGCTCGGTGTCGACGCGGCCCATGTAGACGATGCACTCGAGCCCGAACAGCGCGCAGGCGGTGGCCGTGGCCACGCCGTGCTGACCGGCGCCGGTCTCGGCGATGATGCGCGTCTTGCCCATCGTGCGGGCGAGCATCGCCTGGCCGAGGACGTTGTTGATCTTGTGCGAGCCGGTGTGGTTCAGGTCCTCGCGCTTGAGGAAGATCCGCGCGCCGCCCGCATGCTCACGCAGCCGCTCCGCCTCGAACAGCGGGGACGGACGGCCGCTGTAGTCGCGCTGCAGACGGTCGAGCTCGGCGAGGAAGTCGTCGTCGACGCGGGCCTTCTCGTAGGCGGTCGTGACCTCGTCGATGACCGCCATGAGGGCCTCGGGCACATGCCGCCCGCCGAACGAGCCGAAATATCCTCGCGCGTCGGGATCGGACGCGGTGCGCTCCGCCAGTCCCCTGCTCGCGGTGGGGAACTCGGTGTCGAACGGTGATCGGTCGTGCGTGGTCATCGGGTCACCGGACCGGCTTGGGGCACGACGGGTGCGTGCCGGCGGTGACGAGTTCGGCGACCGCGGCACGCGGATCACCCCGCGTCACCAGCGCCTCCCCGACCAGCACGGCGTCCGCGCCGGCTCCGGCGTAGGCCAGCAGGTCCGCGGTTCCGTTGACGCCGCTCTCGGCGACGCGGATGGTCTCGGTGGGCAGTCCGGGGGCGATCCGGGCGAACACGTCCCGATCGACCTCGAGGGTCTTGAGATTGCGGGCGTTGACGCCGACGACGGTGGCCCCCGCCGACAGCGCACGGTCGGCCTCGGCCTCGGTGTGGACCTCGACGAGCGCGGTCATGCCGAGGGATTCGACGCGATCGAGCAGGGAGGCCAGGACGTTCTGTTCCAACGCGGCCACGATCAACAGCACCACGTCGGCACCGTGCGCGCGGGCCTCGTGGATCTGGTACGGGCCGACGATGAAGTCCTTGCGCAGCACGGGGATACCGACGGCGGCGCGAACGGCGTCGAGGTCCGCCAGGGAGCCGCCGAACCGTCGCTCCTCGGTGAGCACGCTGATGATGCGGGCGCCGCCGTTCTCGTAGGCGCGCGCCAACTCGGCGGGGTCCGGGATGTCGGCCAGGGCGCCCTTCGACGGGCTGGACCGCTTGCACTCGGCGATGACCGCGATGCCGGGCTCCCGCAGGGCCGCGGTCGCGTCGATCGGGTCCGGGGCCTTCGCGGCGGCGGCTTTCACCGCGGCGAGGTCGAGCGCGGCCTCCCGCGCGGCGACGTCGGCGCGGACGCCGTCGAGAATCGAGTCGAGGACGGTGGGCGAACTCATACGCGGTCCCCTTCCAGCGTCTCGAGATCGATAGGCGGCACCGTCACGGTGTGACCTGTGATGTGCAGCCAGGGTAGCCCGCCCACGGGAGGCCCCCGGTGTCGGGGTCAGCGCGTCAGGCCCGCGTCGTCACGGGGCGGGATCGTCGCCGCGCCGCCCGTCGTCCGGTCGCCCGTCCGAGGAGGTCGGCCTGGTGGCGGTCGGGTCGGTGGGGTCGTCGCCGGTGTCCTGGGCGTCCCACAGCATCCGCTCGGTCACACCCGTGGCGGGGTCCGCACCGGTGGTCGTCGGCGCCGGCGACGCCTGGTCGTCGGCGGGCCGCTCGGCGAACACGGTCGCCTCCAACTCGGCGCGCCGGGCCGCGGGCGAGCGGTAGCGCGACGACATCGCGGCCCCACCCCGTGCGATCCGCAGCAGCACCGTGGCGGCGCAGACGGACAGGACCGCCCCGAGGACCACGACGATCGCCACCCACGGGTGGGTGTCGACGGATGCGACCTGGTAGCGACCGGCGAGGTCGATCGACCGGGCCGCGTAGCTGCCCGGGTCCTTCCCCGTCAGCAACGAGATGACCGGCAGCAGCGAGACCACGCCGATGAGGGCGACGACCACCGCCGTGAGCCGCAGGGCCCATCCCTTGAACGCGGCGGCCGCCGCGACGGCGGCGACGAGCACGATCGCGACCGGTGTCAGCCACGGGCTCCAGTCCGACCCGTGCACGGTGAACCCGCGGGCCGGGCTCAACCCGTCCTGCGCGGTCAGGTTCGCCCACGGCAGGCGCGACGCACCCCACAGTGCCGCCGCGGCGAGGACCAGGAGGACGGCCGCGACCCGGACGTTGCGCCGACGCATCGTGGCGGCGTCGGGAACGACGACCGGCCGGCGCGGGGTCTCCGGATCGGGTGCGGGGTCGGTCATCGGGGGGCTCCCGCCTGGGCGTCGGGTGCGACGTCGCCGGACGCCTGCGGCGTGACGGTCGCGGGGGTCATGGTCTCGGCGGCCGCGATCGCGGTGAGCACCGTCCGCGCCTTGTTGCGGGCCTCGTTGTACTCGTAGTCGGCGTCGCTGTCGGCGACCACACCACCTCCGGCCTGGACGTAGGCGGTGTCGCCGGACATCACGGCGGTACGGATCGCGATCGCCGTGTCGGCGTCGCCGGCGAAGTCGAGGTAGCCGACGACACCGCCGTAGAGACCACGTCGGGTGATCTCGTGGGTGTCGATCAGTTCCATCGCCCGGACCTTGGGCGCCCCGGTCAGGGTCCCGGCGGGGAAGCAGGCGGCGACGGCGTCGAGTGCGGACGCCTCGTCGCGCAAGCGCCCGGTCACGGTCGAGACGAGGTGCATCACGTGGCTGTACCGCTCGATGTGGCGGTAGTCGTGCACCGTCACGCTGCCCGGCTCGCACACGCGCCCCAGGTCGTTGCGTCCGAGGTCGACGAGCATCAGGTGCTCGGCGTTCTCCTTCTCGTCGGCCAGGAGGTCCTTGGCGAGCAGGTGGTCCTCGTCCTCGGTCGCGCCCCGCCAGCGGGTCCCGGCGATGGGGTGGGTCGTCGCCGTGCCCTGGGACACGGTCACCAGCGCCTCGGGCGAGGACCCGACGATGGTGAACGGCTCGCGCCCGACACCGGGCATCCGCAGGAGGTACATGTACGGGCTCGGGTTCGACGACCGCAGCACGCGGTACACGTCGACGGGGTCGGCCTCGGTGGTCATCTCGAAGCGCATCGAGGGCACCACCTGGAACGCCTCGCCCGCCTCGATCTCGCCGACCAGCGAGGTGACGACGGTCGCGTACTCGTCGCGGGTGCGCTGTGCGGTGTAGACCGGGTCCGGCCGGTGATACGTCGAGACCGTCGACGGCGCCGGCGCGGTCAGCGCGGCCGTCATCCGGTCCAGGCGGGCGACCGCGTCGTCGTAGGCCTCGTCGACGCGGGCGTCGGTGCCGTCCCAGTTGATGGCGTTGGCGATGAGGGTGATGGATCCCTCGTGGTGGTCGACCGCGGCGAGGTCGGCGGCGAGCAGCATGACCATCTCGGGCAGGTGCAGATCGTCGACGCAGGTGTCGGGGAGTCGTTCGAGGCGGCGTACCGCGTCGTAGGCGAGGTAGCCGACGAAACCGCCGGTGAGCGGGGGCATGTCCGGGAGGCGGTCGGTGGCGAGCAGCCGCAGCGACTCGGCGAGCGCGGCGAGCGGGTCCCCGTCGCGGGGAGCACCGTCGGGCACGGTTCCCCACCAGTGCGCCTCACCGTCGACGACGGTCAGCGCCGCGGGCGCACCGGCCCCGATGAACGACCACCGCGACCACGACCGGCCGTTCTCCGCCGATTCCAGCAGGAACGTCCCCGGCCGGTCACCCGCCAGCTTCCGATACGCCGACAACGGCGTCTCGGAGTCGGCGACGACCTTGCGGGTGACGGGCACGACGCGGTGATCGCGCGCGAGGTCCACGAACTGCTCACGGGTCGTGGTGCCGTCGGTGGGGACGCCATCGCGGCGCGTCGCGTCGGTGCTCACGGTTCCCTAGTGTCCCAGCGGCTCGCCGCCGACGCCCCAGTGGGACCGCGGCACCTCGGTGATGGTCACCCACACCGAGTCGGGGTTCTTGCCCGTGGCCTTGGCGTACGCCTCGGTGACGGCGGCGATGGTCTCCCGCTTCACACGGTCGGACAGTCCGGGCGTCTGGCTGATCTGGATCAACGGCATGGGCTACTCCTGGGAGGGGGTCGTGGTCAACGGGAGGGTGCGGGAGGCGTCGAAACAGCTGTACGTCCCGGTGTGGCATGCGGGTCCGGTCTGCTCGACCGTGAGCAAGACGGCGTCACCGTCGCAGTCCAGGCGCACGTCGCGCACCCGCTGCACGTGCCCGCTGGTCTCCCCCTTCACCCAGTACTCGCCGCGCGAACGCGACCAGTACGTCGCCCGCCCGGTGCGCAGGGTGCGGTCGAGCGCCTCGGCGTCCATCCAGGCCAGCATCAGCACCTCACCGGTGCGGTGCTCCTGGGCGATCGCGGCGATCAGACCGTCCGGCGACACGGTGAGCCGCTCGGCGATCTCCGTCGGCAGTGCCATCGCTCTCCTCCTCCGACCTCGTCGGCGGGACCATCCCGTCAGCGGACGGTGATCCCGTCCCGGCGCATCGCGTCCTTGACCTCGCCGATCCGCAGTTCCCCGAAGTGGAACACCGACGCGGCGAGGACGGCGTCCGCACCCTCCCGGACCGCGGGTGCGAAATCCTCGACCGCCCCGGCGCCACCACTGGCGATCACCGGCACCCCCACCGCGGCGCGGACCGCGGCGATCATCGGCAGGTCGAAACCGTTCTTCGTGCCGTCGGCGTCCATCGAGTTGAGGAGGATCTCCCCCACCCCGAGATCCTGTCCGCGACGGGCCCATTCGACGGCGTCGATGCCGGTCCCCCGGCGACCGCCGTGGGTGGTGACCTCCCATCCCGACGGGGTGGGCGCCGAGCCCTCGGGCACGGTCCGGGCGTCGACGGACAGCACGATGCACTGCGACCCGAAGTGGCGGCTCATCTCGCCGAGCACCTCGGGACGCGCGATCGCGGCGGTGTTGACGCCGACCTTGTCGGCACCCGCGCGCAGCAGTTGGTCGACGTCGGCGACGGTGCGCACCCCGCCCCCCACGGTGAGCGGGATGAACACCTGATCGGCCGTGCGGGCCACCACGTCGAGCATCGTCGAGCGACCGGAACTCGAGGCGGTGACGTCGAGGAACGTCAGCTCGTCGGCACCGGCGGCGTCGTAGGCGGCCGCGAGCTCCACGGGATCACCCGCGTCCCGCAGGTCGACGAAGTTGACGCCCTTGACCACGCGTCCGGCGTCGACGTCCAGGCACGGGATCACGCGTACCGCGACCGTCATCGCACATCCTCCCGGTCTCGTGTCATCGGAAGTCCTCCGGATCGCCCACGCCCGCGATGATCTCGAGCAGCTCCTCGTGCACACCCGGGCTCGCGGCGAGCATCGACGACGACGACGCGGTCCACGGTGCGCCGGTCAGGTCGGTGACGACGCCACCGGCAGCCGTCACGAGTGCCGCACCGGGCGCGTTGTCCCACGGGTGGTGACCGAAACAGACCGCGCCGCCGAGGTTCCCGGCCGCGGTGAACGCCATGTCGATGCCGGTGCTGCCCAGCAGGCGCAGGCGGGACACGCGCCGCGACGCCTCGCCGAGAACGTCGACACGCCACCGCCCGGGGAACCGGCCGCGACTGTCGAGGTTGAACGCGCCGACGGCGATCACCGTGTCGTTCAACGCGGTCCGCGACAACCGCGGCAGCGGCTCGCCGTTGCACAGCACCGGTCCGTCCACGACGGCGGCGTACCGACGGTCCATCAGGGGGAGCCAGGTCAGACCGAGGACGGGCTGCCCGTCGTGCAGGAGCCCGAGCAGCATGCCGGCCAGCGGCAGACCGGCCGAGTAGTTGTAGGTGCCGTCGACGGGATCGACCACCCACACCGTCCCCGTCGTCGGGTCCGGCCCGCCGAACTCCTCGCCGTGCACACCGATACCGGTCTGCTCGGCCAGCTGCGCCGACAGGGTGCGTTCGAGTTCGAGGTCGAGTTCGGTGGCGAAGTCGTTGCCGCCCTTGTCGACCGCGCTGGGCGCACCGACGCCCTCGACGAACCGCGGCTCGGCCGCGTCGAGGAGTGCCGAGGCGATGGACAGCAGACGCGGCGGGTCCAGATCGGACGGGAGATCGGGGGGCAGTGCCATCAGACCGCGGCCACCGCCGCCAGCGCGTCGGGCAGGGTGAAGCGACCGGCGTAGAGGGCCTTGCCGACGATCGCGCCCTCGACACCGTCGTCGACGAGTCCGGCGATGGCGGTGAGGTCGTCGATGGTCGAGACGCCACCGGAGGCGACCACGGGTGCGGTCGCCGTCTGCGCCACCTGTGCCAGCAGGTCCAGATTCGGGCCGGTGAGGGTGCCGTCCTTGCTGACGTCGGTGACGACGTAGCGGGCGCACCCGTCGCGTTCGAGGCGCTCGAGCACCTCCCACAGGTCGCCGCCGTCGGACACCCAGCCCCGACCGCGCAGCCGCCATCCCCGGTCCTCGTGGACGGCGTCGAGTCCGATCGCGATGCGGTCGCCGTACTCGCCGACGACACGGGCGCACCAGTCCGGGTTCTCCAACGCGGCGGTGCCCAGGTTGACCCGGGTGCATCCGGTCGCCAGCGCGGCGCGCAGGGAGTCGTCGTCGCGGATGCCGCCGGACAGCTCCACCTTCACGTCCAGTTCGCCGACGACCGCGGCCAACAGATCCCGGTTGTCGCCACGCCCGAACGCCGCGTCGAGGTCGACGAGGTGGATCCACTCGGCGCCGTCGGACTGCCACGCCAGGGCGGCGTCACGGGGTGAGCCGTAGGTCGTCTCCGACCCGGCCGCGCCCTGCACGAGACGGACCGCCTGACCGTCGGCGACGTCGACCGCCGGCAGCAGTTCCAGGGTGGTGCCCATTCAGCTCTGTCCTTCTTCTCGGGGGGATGTGGTGTCGGGGGTGTTCGCGGCGACGGCTCGGTCGACCATGCGGCGGGCGACGAGGCCCATCACCGCGACGACGGCGACGATGCCCACCAGGACGACGACCAACGCCGCGACCGGGGACGCCTGCGCCACCGCGAGCGTGGCCACCGCGACGACGGCGAGACCGACGACACCGGCGCCCATCACGCAGACCGCCAACCGCGCGACCGAGAACTCGCGCCCACCGGTCACAGGCTGCGCACCCAGTTGGTCAGCAGCGCCGCCCCGGCGTCACCGGACTTCTCGGGGTGGAACTGTGTGGCCGACAGCGCGCCGTTCTCGACCGCCGCGAGGAACGGCCCGCCGTGCTCGGCCCAGGTCAGCGTGGCCGGCCGCAGACGGGTTCCGTCGGTGTCCATCTCCCATTCCTGCACCGCGTAGGAGTGCACGAAGTAGAAGCGCGTGTCGGCGTCGAGGCCGTCGAACAGGATCGACCCCTCCCCGGCGCGGACGGTGTTCCAGCCCATGTGCGGCAGGACGGGGGCGGGCAGTCGGCGCACGGTGCCCGGCCACTCGCCGCAGCCCTGCGCGTCGACGCCGAACTCGACCCCGTGCTCGAACAGGATCTGCATCCCGACGCAGATGCCGAGAACCGGACGGCCACCCGCGAGCCGGCGACCGATGATCCGCTCACCGCCGACGGCGCTGAGTCCGGCCATGCAGGCGGCGAAGGCGCCCACACCCGGGACGACGAGGCCGTCGGCCTCGAGGGCCGCATCTCGATCGGCCGTCACGGTCACCTCGGCGCCGGTGCGTTCCAGGGCACGTTGTGCCGACCGGAGATTGCCCGACCCGTAGTCGAGGATGGTGACCCGTGCCGTCACAGGGCGCCCTTCGTCGACGGCACTGCCCCGCTGCGACGCGGGTCCGACTCACACGCCGCGCGCAGGGCGCGGGCCACCGCCTTGTACTGCGCCTCGGTGATGTGGTGCTGATCGCGGCCGTACTCGACACGCACGTGCAGCGCGATCCGCGCGTTGAGGGCGAACGACTCGAAGACGTGCCGGTTGATGACGGTGTTGTACGCGACGCCGGGGTTGCCGCCGATCACCGCGGTGAGGAGGTGCTCGGGTTCGCCGGTGTGCACGAAGTAGGGCCGTCCCGACACGTCGACGGCGGCGTGGGCGAGGGTCTCGTCCATCGGGATCCAGGCGTCGCCGAAGCGACGGATGCCGACCTTGTCCCCCAGTGCCTCGCCGAAGGCCTGTCCGAGCACGATCGCCGTGTCCTCCACGGTGTGGTGCGACTCGATCTCGACGTCGCCGCGAGCGCGCACGGTGAGGTCGAAGCTGCCGTGCGCGCCGAACGCGGTGAGCATGTGGTCGAAGAACGCCACGCCGGTGTCGATGTCGGTGGCGCCGGTGCCGTCGAGGTCGAGGTCGACGGTGATCGACGACTCACGGGTGGTGCGTTCGATGTGCGCCGTGCGGTGCTCGCTCACTGGGCTGCTCCTGACGATGTGGTGGCCGCGACGCCGGTGTGGGCGACCTGCGCGGCCGCGGAGAGGAAGGCGTCGTTCTCCTCGGGCAGACCGACGGTTGCCCGCAGGTGGCGCTCGATGCCGACGTCCCGGATGAGGACCCCGCGGTCGAGGAACTCCTGCCAGGCGGCGTGGGCGTCGTCGAAGGTGCCGAACAGCACGAAGTTCGCGTCCGACTCGACGGTCACGTACCCGAGGTCGCGCAGTCCCTCGACGACGCGACCGCGCTCGGCGACGATGTGCGCGACACCGGCCAGCGTCTCACCGGCATGACGTAGCGCGGCCCGCGCGGCCGCCTGGGTGAGCACCGACAGGTGATACGGGAGACGCACCAGCGCAAGCGCTTCCACCATCGCCGGTGCGGCGACCAGATAGCCCAGTCGACCTCCGGCGAACGCGAACGCCTTGCTCATGGTGCGACTCACGACGAGGCGGTCGCCGAGTTGGTCGAGCAGCGAGACGGCACTCGGGCGGTCGGAGAACTCGGCGTAGGCCTCGTCGACGACGACGATCCCCGGTGAGGCGGCCGCGATCGCGCGGATCTCGTCGGGCGCGAGGGACTGACCGGTCGGGTTGTTCGGCGACGTCACGAACACCACATCGGGCCTGCGACGGGTGATCTCGGCGACAGCGGCATCGACGTCGAGGGAGAAGTCGGCGCGACGCGGCGCGGCCAGCCAGGCGGTGTCGGTCCCGGTCGCGATGATCGGGTGCATCGAGTACGACGGCACGAAACCCAGGGCGGTCCGCTCGGGCCCACCGAACGCCTGCAGCAGCTGCTGCAGGATCTCGTTCGAGCCGTTCGCCGCCCACAGGTTGTCGACGGTCACCGCGACCCCGGTCGCCGTCGTCACGTAGGCGGCGAGGTCGGTACGCAGCGCGACCGCGTCCCGATCGGGGTAGCGGTGCAACCGATCGGCGGCCGCGCGGACGGACTCGGCGACGTCGTCGACGAGCGCCTGCGACGGCCGGTGCGGGTTCTCGTTCGTGTTCAGCGCGACCGGCACGTCGAGTTGTGGTGCGCCGTAGGCGGACCGACCCCGCAACGCGTCGCGCAGCGGCAGGTCGTCGGTGCCGAACCGGGCGCCGGGCGCGGTCATCGGCGACCACCGGGCTCGGCGAAGCGGACGCGCACGGCGTCACCGTGGGCCGGGAGATCCTCCGCGGTGGACAGGGCGACGACGTGGGGGGCGACCTCGGCCAGGGCGTCGCGGTCGTAGTCGACGACGTGGATGCCGCGCAGGAACGTCTGCACCGAGAGTCCTGAGCTGTGCCGTGCCGATCCCGACGTCGGCAGGACGTGGTTGGACCCGGCGCAGTAGTCGCCCAGGCTCACCGGCGCGTAGCGCCCGACGAAGATCGCGCCGGCGTTGCGGACGCGGTCGGCGACGGCAGGGGCGTCGGCGGTCTGGATCTCGAGGTGTTCGGCGGCGTAGGCGTCGACGACGGCGAGCCCGGCGTCGATGTCGTCGACGAGGACGATGCCGGACTGGGGTCCCGCCAGAGCCGTGCGGACGCGGTCGTGGTGCTTGGTCTGCTCGACCTGACGGTCCACCTCGGCATCGACCGCGTCGGCGAGGGCGGGACTGTCGGTGACCAGCACGGAGGCGGCGAGCACATCGTGTTCGGCCTGACTGATGAGGTCGGCCGCGACGGCGACGGGATCGGCGTCGCCGTCGGCGAGGATGGCGATCTCGGTCGGCCCCGCCTCGGAGTCGATGCCGACCATGCCGCGACAGAGCCGCTTGGCGGCGGTGACGTAGATGTTGCCTGGGCCGGTGATGAGGTCGACCGGTTCGAGCTCGGTGTCGTCGGTGTCGGTACCGCCGTAGGTCAGCAATGCGACGGCCTGCGCGCCGCCGACGGCCCACACCTCGTCGACGCCGAGGAGTGCGCATGCGGCGAGGATGGTCGGGTGCGGCCACCCGCCGAACGCACTCTGGGGCGGCGACGCCACGACGAGGGACCCGACCCCGGCCTCCTGCGCCGGGACCACGTTCATCACGACGCTCGACGGGTACACGGCGTTGCCGCCGGGGACGTAGAGACCGACCCGACCGACCGGGACCCACTTCTCGGTGACCGACCCGCCGGGTGCGACCTCGGTCCGCGTCGAGCCGCGGCGCTGGTCGGAGTGCACGATCCGGGCCCGCCGGATCGACTCCTCGAGTGCCGTCCGGACGTCGGGGTCGACCCCCGAGAGAGCACGGTCGAGCACGTCCGCGGGGACGCGGACGGAGTCGGGACGGACACCGTCGAACCGCTCACCGGCGTCGAGCGCCGCGGTCGTCCCCTCGTCCCGGACCGCCGCCACGACCGGTGTGACCGCGGACAGCACCGCGTCGACATCCGTGCCACCGCGCGGCAGGGCACGCCGAAGCTGGGCCGTCGACAGGGTCGAACCACGCAGGTCGGTTCGGGCGAGCATCGGGACGCGATTCTCCTCGGGTGGGATCCGGATGGGCGTGTCCAGCGTATTCGGTGGTGCGACCCGTTTTCGAATCGCACCTCGCCCGGGACGACGACAGCGGCCGCCGACCCCTGCGGGGGTCGGCGGCCGCGGACGGACTCCCGGCGTCAGGCCGGGGGCATTCTGACGATCAGGCCAGGCTGGCCGTGTCGATGACGAAGCGATACCGCACGTCGGAGGCGACGGCGCGGTCGTAGGCCTCGTTCACCTGGTCGGCGTTGATCTTCTCGATCTCGGCGGCGATGTGGTGCTCGGCGCAGAAGTCGAGCATCTCCTGCGTCAGCCCGATCCCGCCGACCATCGAACCCGACAGCGACCGACGGTTGGTGAGCAGCGAGAACGCCGCGACCTGCAGCGGGTTCTCGGGCACACCCAACTCGACGAGCGCGCCGTCGATGGCGAGCAGACCGATGTACTGGTCGAGCGGGAGGTTCACCGACACCGTGTTCAGGATCAGGTCGAACTGGCCGGCCAGATCCGTGAACAGCTGCTTGTTGTCCTTGGTGGCGTAGTAGTGGTCGGCACCGAACCGCTTGCCGTCCTCCTCCTTGCTGGTCGTCTGGCTCAGGACGGTGACCTCGGCGCCGAGCGCGTGGGCGATCTTGACACCGACGTGCCCGAGGCCGCCCATGCCGATGATCGCGACCTTCTTGCCCGGCCCGGCACCCCACTTCTTCAGCGGTGCGTACAGGGTGATGCCCGCGCAGAGCAGCGGGGCGGCGACGTCGAGCTCGATGCCCTCGGGGATCTTGAGGACGAACTTCTCGGTCACCACGACCTGCTGCGAGTACCCACCGTGGGTGAACTCGCCCTCGTAGGTCTTCGAGTTGTACGTCTGGACGACGCCCTTCTCGCAGTACTGCTCGTCGCCGTTCTTGCAGGGGGCGCACTCACCGCAGGAGTCGACGAAGCAGCCGACGCCGACACGGTCGCCGACCTTGTGCATCGTGACCTCGGAGCCGACCTCGGCGACGATGCCGGCGATCTCGTGGCCCGGCACCACGGGGTACTTGGTGCCCTTCCACTCGTTGCGCGCGGTGTGGATGTCGGAGTGGCAGATGCCGGCGAACTTGATGTCGATCCGGATGTCCTTGGGACCCAGATCGCGACGCTCGATGGTGGTGATCTCCAGCGGATCGGTCGCGGAGACAGCGGCGACGGCGTTGACGGTTGTCGTCACGAAATCGGTTTCCTCTCGTACGTCGTGGCACGCGTGCGGATGACGCGTTGTACGAGCGGTTCCAACTCATGAGAGCGCGAAAGTATGCCCGCATGCGCATGAACGACGGACGAAAGGGACAGATCGGGACTAGAGATCCAGGCCCAGATCGAGGGCGGCGACCGAATGTGTGAGACCGCCCACAGCGAGGAAGTCGACGCCGGTGCGGGCGTAGTCGTGGGCGTCGGCGAGCGTGAGACCGCCCGAGCTCTCCAGCAACGTCGCCGATCCCGCGCGCGTACGGCGCGAGACCGCCATCTGGGTCTCCCACAGCTCGAAGTTGTCGAGCAGGATCAGCTGCGCGTCGAGTGCGAGCGCCTCGTCGAGTTGGGCGAGCGAGTCGACCTCGATCTCGACGGCGATGTCGGGTGCGGCGGCACGCACGGCTCGCCACGCCGCCTCGACCGATCCGGCCGCGGCGATGTGGTTGTCCTTGATGAGCGCGGCGTCACCGAGACCCATCCGGTGGTTGAGACCGCCGCCGGCGCGGACCGCGTACTTCTGCAGCGACCGCAGACCGGGGAGCGTCTTGCGGCTGTCGCGCACGGCGGCGCCGGTGCCGTCGATCGCATCGACCCATGCGGCGGTCGCGGTCGCGATCCCGGACAGATGGCACAGCAGGTTCAGCGCCGTGCGTTCCGCGGTGAGCAGTCCGGCCGTGGGACCGGTCAGCCGCAGGACGGTGTCCCCGGGGGCGACCCGGGTGCCGTCGGCGACGCGGTCGTCGATCGTCGGCGCCCCGCCGAGCACCTCGGCGAAGACCGCGAGCGCCACGTCGACGCCGGCGACCACACCGTGGCCCCGGCTCGCGACGACCGCGGTGGTCGTCGCACCCGCAGGGACGGTCGCGGCGGTGGTCACGTCGGGTCCGTATCGCAGGTCCTCGGCCAACCCCTCGGCGACGACGCGCCGGACGTCGTCCGCCGGCGGGGGGACCAGCACCGTGTCGCCGCGCGTGGTCTGGCCGACGGCCCCGTCGGCGCTCACTCCCCGCCGCCGCCGGGTGTGCCGATCGCGATCATCGCCTCGACACTCGCGCGGGCGGCGTCGGCGACGGCGCGGTCGAGGTGTACCTCGTCGGTGCCGTCACGCAGGCTGCGCAGCAACGCCTCGGGCGTGATCATCTTCATGTACCGGCACGACGCCTTCGGGTTGACCGGCTGGAAGTCGACACCCGGCGCGGCGCGGCGCAACTGGTGCAGCATCCCGATCTCGGTCGCGACCAGCACCTCCCGGGCCCCCGTCTCGCGGGCCGCGTCGAGCATGCCGCCCGTCGACAGGATCTTCACCTTCTCGGCCGGGACCGCACCCTCACCGGCGAGGTAGAGCGCCGAGGTCGCGCACCCGCACTCGGGGTGCACGAAGAGATCGGCCTCGGGGTGGGCGCTCGCCTGGGCGGTGAGCTCGTCGCCGTTGATGCCCGCGTGCACGTGGCATTCACCGGCCCAGATGTGCATGTTCGTCCGGCCGGTGACGCGCTTGACGTGGGCGCCGAGGAACTGGTCGGGCAGGAACAGCACCGTCCGGTCGGGATCGATGGACGCGACGACCTCGACCGCGTTCGACGACGTGCAGCAGACGTCGGTGAGCGCCTTCACCTCCGCGGTGGTGTTGACGTAGGAGACGACGACGGCGTCGGGGAACTCGGCCTTCCACGCGCGCAGCTCGTCGGCGGTGATCGAGTCGGCCAACGAGCACCCCGCGCGCGCGTCGGGGATGAGCACCGTCTTCTCGGGCGCGAGGATCTTGGCGGTCTCGGCCATGAAGTGGACACCGCAGAAGACGATCGTGTCCTCCGGCGCCGACGCCGCGATCCGCGACAGGGCCAACGAGTCGCCGACGTGGTCGGCGACGTCCTGGATGGCCGGCAGTTGGTAGTTGTGTGCGAGCAGCGTCGCCCCGCGCAGGTCGGCGAGCCGCCGCACCTCGGCGGCCCATTCCGGTCCCGGATCGGTGGGGTCGACCGGACCCGGGGTGACACGGTCGGGGGTGGCGGCGGTGGTGATCGACACGACCGCCCTCCTTTCGGTGGAGGTCTCGACGGGGCTGCGCCGAGCTGGTGTCGACGCGAACGTCGAGAGGTTTTCGACTGGCGGTCGAAAACGTGCGTCCAGACTAACACCGCCCGGCGGGGCCCTATGCTCAGGCCATGCCGCCGAGCATCCTGCACGAGGTGCTCACCGCCGTCTTCGGTGTGCGGGGCCTCTCCGAGGGCACACCCCACCTCGCGGTCCTGTTGTGGCAACGAGGTCTCGACCCCCAGGCGGGCACCTGGTCGCTGCCGGGCGGTCTGCTCGGTGCCGACGAGGACCTGCGGACCTCGGCGCGGCGCCAGCTCGCAGAGAAGGTCGACCTGCGCGAGGTCGCGCACATCGAACAGTTGTCGGTGTTCTCCGCGCCCGACCGCGTACCCGGGCCGCGGGTCGTCGCGTCGACGTATCTGGCTCTCGTACGACCGGATTCGGTGAGCACTCCCCCGTTCGACACCCGCTGGCACCCCGTCGACGACCTGCCGGTGACGAGCTTCGACCACGGCGCGGTGGTCTCGTCCGCGCGGCGACGTCTCGCGGCGAAGCTCTCGTACACGAACATCGCGTTCGCACTCGCCCCGACCGAGTTCTCGATGTCGACACTGTCCGACATCTACGGTGCCGCACTGGGATACCCCGTCGACTCGACGAACCTGCTGCGGATCCTGTCCCGGCGGGGTGTCGTCGGCGCGACGGGCACCACCGGACCGACAGGGCGGTCCGGGGGGCGTCCGCCCGCGCTCTACCGCTTCACCGACACCGGGCTACGCGTCACCGACGAGTTCGCCACCCTGCGACCGCCGCCCTGATCGCAGCCGCTCGGTGCGCCCCTCGGGAGGCGACGCACTACCGGTAGACGACCTCGACGCTGCGGAACGCACCGAGTGCATGATCGGCCCGGAACATCTCGTGGTCGGCGTGGTGCCGGCGGGCCGAGTCCTCGGCGAATCGCACGATGTCGTCGACGAACAACTCCTGGTTGCCGATCGCGTCCAGGATCGCGGGCTCGATGTCGTGGTCGACCAGACCCGACTCGTCGGAGTTGGCGTGTGCCTGGGCGAGCGAACCGCCGCAGATGCGCGCGTACCGCCGCCATTCCTTGGACGACAGGTCGTCCAGGTCGATGTCGTCGCGGAACGGGGCGCGCTCGCGGATCATGTGGCTGACGCCGTCGAGTTCGGCGTACCCGTAGAAACGATCGCCGCGCACCAGGTGCACGTGCTGGGCATGCGCGATCCGCTCGGCGCGGCCGTCGACGACGACGGGCGCCTCCTGCACGAGACCGTCGAGCGCGGAACGCCGCGCCTGCTTCGCCTCCAGGATGATGTCGTCGTACCCGGTGCGGTCGGGACCCTCGACGAGCATGTAGTAGCGGTCCAGACCGAGTGAGGCGGTCCCCTGCCCCTTGCGCTCGCACACGTCCTTGATCCGCATCCGGCCGGCGCGGTCGGGGATCGTGATGTCGTTGTCGGCGACGTAGCGATCGAGCATCGCCTGGAACTCCCCGACCCGATGGGTCACCGGCACGTGCTCGTCGTCGGCGCGGAAACCCGTGCGGGACTCGTTGCAGTACTTGCGTTTCAGCCACTTCTTCCGCGACTCCCACGCGGAGTCGAAGAGATCGACGATCAACTCCGGGGCGTTGTCCCGGCGCATCTGTTCGTCCTTCTCGTGACCCTGCGAGGCGAACCGTGACATCGCCGCCACGTAGCCCTCCAGGAACGCGGTGACGATCGCACGGCACTTCTTGGCGCCCTTGCCGCCCTCCTCGTCCGCCGCCAACCAGAACCCGACCGCGCCGCGCTTGAGATCCCACGTGAACGGCGCGTAGAACGCCTCGTCGAAGTCGTTGGGGCCGAAGACGGGGACGTTGTCCACGTCGGGCATCACCCCGAAGTTCTCCGGGTGCACGTCGCCGAGGGCCAGGACCGTGGGCATCGTCGCGTCCTCGCCGGCCATGTCCCGGTAGAACAGCAGCGCGGTGCCGCGGAAGAACGAGAACACCGAGCCGGCCAGCTTGTCGAATTTACGCTGAGCCTCGATCTCGCCACCGGCGATCCGGAAGTGGTGGTCCTCGCGCAGGGTCGCCCGCAGATACTGTCGGCGGTCCTCCCCGGTGAGAGCGCGCGGCAGCATGACGACCACGCCGGAGGCACATGCCTGCGCGAGAGCGCGGAACTGCTCGTGACGGTCGACGGCACCGGATCGGCGCGCCGAGTCGCCGCCGCCGCCGTCCGATCCACTGTCGGCCAGCTCCTCGATGAGCTCCGCCTTGGTCATCGTGGACCGGCCGGGGATGTCGTGCTGCTGGGCGATCTCGTACAGCTCGGCGCGGGTGGACTGTGACAGCTCGTCGGGTGAACTCACCGTCTCGACCCTAGTCGGACGGTGTGGTCCCGACATCCGGTTGCGGGAGCGGCGACTCCGTCACCCTCGGGCCGTCCCCGGTGGGGGTCTCGACACCGAGATCGGCGCGTCCGGCCATGAGCAACGCCGGCAGGTAGGCCAGCAGCACCCCGAGGGGCGCGAAGATCACGACGGCCCAGGAGAGTCCGAGCGCGCCGACGGCGTCGAGTGCGGCGCCGTCGAGGCGCAGACTCGGCGCGGTCCGGAAGAACCCACCGACCGGCGTCGTCGAGGGTCCCGGGAGTCGGGCCGAGGCGATCAGACCGCCGATCCACACGGCGACCGCCGAGCCCGCCATCGCCCCGGCGGTCGCGGCCACGACGGCCACCGACCCACGCACCGGACGCGCCCACCAGGCGCCCACGCCGCCGATGACCCCGGCGACGAGGCTGACGCAGGCGAACAGGGCGACGGCGTCGAATCGATGACCGGTGTCGGCCCCGAGCGTCCCGGCACGACCGGGCGCGACGACCACCCCGGTCACACCGGGAACGATCAGCCCCCAGACGATCCCGGCGGTCGCGCAGACCACGGCCACACCGAGGACCACGCATCCGGCGACTCGCGTCGTGCGGGCGAGATCGAGACGCGCCACCTCCGGTGGGGTTCCGGCGTCCGGCTCGTCGGTCGGCAGCGAGGTCATCGTCCGCCGAGCGCGGAGGAGTCGACGTGTCCGTGCCGGGAGCACCGAGCGGTCCATCCGGTGGGGACCACCTGGACCACCATCCGCCGTCCGCACCGACCGCAGAATCGTGGGGGTTCGAGGCCCAGACGTGCCGCCTCGGGGATCGCCTGGTCCACGGCGGCGTCGACCGGCACACCGGTGTACACGCCGAAGGCGAGCGGCTCGGTCAGAGGGGTGATCGGGCCGGCACCGGCGTCACGCTCACCGGTGGACTGTTCGACCATCACCACACCCACTCCTGCACTCAGATGCTGTCGTTGAGCGCCTTGATCGGCATCTGCAGGTCGACGAGGAGATCGAGGTCGTCCTCGGCGGGACGGCCCAGCGTCGTGAGGTAGTTGCCGACGATGACCGCGTTGATGCCGCCGAGGATGCCCTGCTTGGCCCCGAGGTCGCCGAGGGTGATCTCGCGGCCGCCGGCGAAGCGGAGGATCGTGCGCGGGAGGGCGAGCCGGAACGCGGCCACCGCCCGCAGTGCGTCGGACGCCGAGAGCACCTCGAGGTCGCCGAACGGCGTCCCCGGGCGCGGGTTCAGGAAGTTCAACGGGACCTCGTCGGGCTCGAGGGCGGCGAGGTCGGCGGCGAACTCGGCACGCTGTTCCAACGACTCGCCCATGCCCAGGATGCCGCCGCAGCAGACCTCCATGCCGGCCTCGCGCACCATGCGCAGCGTCTCGAAACGCTCCTCCCACGTGTGGGTGGTGACGACGTTCGGGAAGTGGCTGCGCGCGGTCTCCAGGTTGTGGTTGTAGCGGTGCACACCCATCGCGGCGAGCTCGTCGACCTGCTCCTGCGAGAGCATGCCCAGCGAGCAGGCGATCTGGATGTCGACCTCGTCGCGGATGGCCTCGATGCCCGCGGCGACCTGGCTCATGAGGCGCTTGTCGGGGCCGCGGACGGCCGCGACGATGCAGAACTCTGTGGCCCCGGTCTTCGCGGTCTGCTTGGCCGCCTCGACGAGCGAGGGGATGTCGATCCACGCGCTGCGCACCGGCGAGGTGAACAGTCCCGACTGCGAGCAGAAATGGCAGTCCTCGGGGCAGCCGCCGGTCTTGAGCGAGATGATCCCCTCGACCTCGACCTCGGGGCCGCACCAGCGCATACGGACGTCGTGCGCCAGCTGCAGCAGGTCGGTGAGGCGGTCGTCACCGAGCTGCAGGACCTGCAGCACCTCGTCGCGACCCAGTGCCTCACCTCGCTCGAGGACCTTCTCGCGCGCGACCTCCAGGATGTCGGGGCCCCCG
This sequence comes from Williamsia sp. SKLECPSW1, assembly GCF_054332755.1. NCBI lineage: Bacteria > Bacillati > Actinomycetota > Actinomycetes > Mycobacteriales > Nocardiaceae > Williamsia > Williamsia sp. SKLECPSW1. The sequence goes on from NZ_JBTGLI010000003.1 coordinate 88,241, forward strand.
GCGCCGCCCTGTGCGTCGGTCTCCTCCGGTCGGACTGGGGCCTGGGTCACGCGAGCTCCTCGGGGTCGAGATGTGGGGGTCGAGATGGTGGGGGTCGAGATGTGGTCGGTCGTGGTGCGCGGTCACCGTCCGATCGCTCGGTCGACGGCCGCGGACCGTGGATCAGTGTGCCCTATCCGCGGGTGAGCCCGGCGACCCACTCCGGCGCGAACCACGACGGGGCGCGGTCGCGGAACTCCGCCGGCGACAGCCCGCCGGCGCCGGCGGGGATCACACCCACGACGGGGATGCCGGTCAGCCGCGGGAGGTCGTCACGGTTGCACCGGCTGGCGAGGTCCGGTTCGTCCGGCCAGGACCCGATGACGATGCCGGTCACCGCGACCCCGCGGGCCCGGGCCGCGGCGACCGTCAACTCCGCGTGGTTGAGCGTGCCGAGGCCGGCAGCCGCGACGACCACGATCGGTGCGGCGAGTGCCTCGGCGACGTCCAGCGCGGTGAGGTCGGGGCCGAGACGGACGAGCACGCCCCCGGCGCCCTCGACGAGGACCACCTCGTTCTCGGCGACGCGGGCCACCACGTCCAGTACGTCGGGCAGGGTGAGCGGCGCCATCCCCGCGCGGTCGGCGGCGGTCTCGGGGGCGAGCGGATCGGGGTAGCGGATGCCCTCGGCGACCTCGGTCACCCCGGCCAGGCGGACGACCTCGGCGATGTCACCGGGCTCGTCGTCGACGACGCCGGTCTGTGCGGGCTTGCACACCCCGACCGTGGCACCGGCGGAGCGCGCCGCCACGGCCAGTGCCGCGGTCGCGACGGTCTTGCCGACGTCGGTCGAGGTTCCGGTGACGAGCAGCGTCGTCACACGGCCCCCGCCATCGCGGCGTCCCGCGCCGCGGACACGACAGCTGCGGCGCGGGTGATGTCGTCGTCGGTCAGGTCGGCGCGGGCGGTCAGGCGCAGTCGCGCGGTGCCCGGCGGGACCGACGGCGGCCGGAAGCAACCGACCTCGACGCCGGCCTCGCGGCATCGCCGAGCGGCCTCGAGCGCCGGAGCCGGTTCGCCGATCACGAGGGACACGACGGCCGCCGAGGGCTCGTCCCCACCGCATGCGGCGGCCAGCCGCGCGGCGACGTCGCGGACACGGACGGCGAGCGCGGGGTCGTCGCGCAGGATCGCCAGCGCCGCGGACGCCGCGCCGACGGCCGCGGGAGCGAGCCCGGTGTCGAAGATGAAGGTGCGGGCGCGGTCGACGAGGTGCTCGCGCAGCAGGTGCGATCCCGCGACGACGCCACCCTGGGAGCCGAGCGACTTGGACAGGACCCCGGTCACGACGAGATCGGGGGCACCGGCCAGCCCGTTCTCGACGACGACGCCGCGACCTCCCGGACCGCGCACACCGATCGCGTGCGCCTCGTCGACGAGCAGTGCCGCACCGTGGTCACGTGCCGCCGCGTACAGCTCCGCGACCGGGGCCACCGCGCCGTCGATGCTGTAGACGGAGTCGGTGACGACCAGCGCACGCTCCTCGGTGCGCGCGGCGAGTTCGGCGCGGACGGCGGCGTGGTCGCCGCGGTCGACGACCACGACGCGGGCGCGCGACAGCCTGCATCCGTCGATGAGCGACGCGTGCGCACCACCGTCGCTGACGATGAGGTCGCCTCGACCCATCAGCGCGGACACCGCGCCGACGTTGGCCATGTAGCCCGAACTGAACACCAGCGCGGCCGGGACACCGAGGAACGCGGCGAGCTCCGTCTCGAGCGCATCGTGCGCGGCCGTCGTGCCCACCACGAGTCGCGACGCCGTGGCGCCGGCTCCCCACTCCTGCGCGGCTCGGGCCGCGGCCGCGGTGACCCGGGGATCCCGCGTCAGGCCGAGATAGTCGTTGGAGGCCAGGTCGAGGCGGGTCGCCGTCGGTGTCCGCGGTGTGAGCACGCGGTGCAGGCCCTCGGCCGCGCGCACCCGCGCGGCCTCCCCCATCCACGCGAGCGCGTCGGGGCGGGGGTGATCCGCTTCTCGGGGGTCGGGCGTGTCGATCATCGCGGCCAGCGTCTCACACGGTGCGATCGGTGGCCGCGCCGTCCACGGGCGATCGGTGACGCTGCGGGCCGCCGGTCAGCCGGCGTGGGCCGCGACGACCGCCGAGATCCCCGCGACGATCGTGTCGAGGTCGTCGTCGGTGCAGATGTAGGGCGGCATCGTGTAGACGAGATCGCGGAACGGTCGCAGCCACGCCCCCGCGTCGAGCGCGGCCGCCGTCGCGACGTCCATGTCGACCGGACGGTCGAGCTGGACGACGCCGATCGCGCCGAGCACGCGGACGTCGACCACCTGCGGCAGGTCGCGCAGCTCGCCCAGACCGGCGCGCAGGCGGTCACCGATGTGGGCGACCTGCCCGCGCCACTCCCCCGTCGCCAGCAGCGACAGCGACGCCGAGGAGACCGCACAGGCGAGCGGGTTGGCCATGAACGTGGGTCCGTGCGCGAGCACACCCATCTCCCCGTCGCTGATCACCTCGGCGACGTGGTCGGTGCACAGGGTCGCCGCCATCGTCATGTAGCCGCCGGTGAGCGCCTTTCCCAGACAGAGGATGTCGGGGGCGACACCGGCGTGGTCGGAGGCGAACAGCTCGCCGGTCCGACCGAACCCCGTCGCGATCTCGTCGAAGATCAGCAGCACACCGTGGTCGTCGCAGATGCGGCGGAGGTCGCCCAGCAGTGCCGGGTCGTGGAATCGCATCCCCCCGGCGCCCTGGACGACGGGCTCGACGATGACCGCGGCGATCTCGTCGCGGTGTTCGGCGACGGTCGCCGCCAGTTCGGCGACGTAGTCGGCGTCGTGGTGTGTCGGCGGTGCCGGCACGAACAGCTGGTCGGGCAGCACACCCGTCCACTGGGCGTGCATGCCGCCGTCGGGGTCGCAGACGCTCATCGGGGTGACGGTGTCCCCGTGGTACCCGCCGCGCCAGGTGAGCATCCGCGTCCGCCCCCGGATGCCCTGTCCGCGCCAGTACTGCAGCGCCATCTTCGCGGCCACCTCGACCGCCACCGATCCCGAGTCGCAGAAGAAGACCCGTCGCAACGGATCGGGGGTGATGTCGACGAGCGTGCGCGCCAGGCGGGCAGCCGGCTCGTGGGTGAGTCCCCCGAACATGACGTGGGCCATCGCACCGAGTTGCTCGGTGACCGCCGCGTCGAGGACGGGGTGGGCGTACCCGTGGACCGCCGCCCACCATGAGCTCATCCCGTCGACCACGGACCGTCCGTCGGCGAGGTGCAGCCGGGTGCCGGCCGCGGAGTCGACGACGACCGGCGGTGTGCCGGGACGTGCCGAACCGTAGGGGTGCCAGATGGCGGCGGCGTCGATCGTCGCGATCTCGGAGGCGGTCAGGCGCGGGGTCGGCGCCGGGGTCGGGGTGGCGGAGGTAGCCATCCGAGCAACGCTAACGGGTCCCTCCGCGCGCGATCCGGGGGCCGCGACCGGGCACCTGCGGCCAGGTCGCCCGTGTGGTGAACGTGGAGATCCGGCAGATGGCCGGTAGATTACGACCACGTGGTGACCGCCCCGATTCGCTCGACGGAGCGGACACAGCCGCCCCGGGCCGACCGGGGGGCCGCATACCGCATCGACCTCGACGGTCTGCGGGGCGTCGCGATCGCTCTCGTCGCGTGTTTCCACATCTGGTTCGGTCGGGTGTCCGGCGGCGTCGACGTGTTCCTCACCCTGTCCGGGTACTTCTTCGTCGGGTCGCTGCTCAAGCACGTGCTGGTCAGTCAGGGCCCGTCCGTGACGGTGTGGGCGGCCGTCGACCCGCGCACCCGGCTCACCCGCCTTCTCCGGCGTCTGCTGCCCGCGCTCATCGCCGTGCTGCTCGCGATCACCGTCCTGACGATCGTCGTGCTCCCGCAGACCCGCTGGGTCGCGGTGGGCCGCGAGATCGTCGCGAGCGCGCTGTACTACCAGAACTGGCATCTGGCGTTCAACAGCCAGGACTACACGGCCGCGAGCTCGGCCAACAGCCCCCTGCAGCACCTCTGGTCGATGTCGGTGCAAGGGCAGTTCTTCGTCGTCACGATGCTCACCGCCCTCGCCTTCTGCGGCGTGGTGAAGGTGGCCTCGCGATGGATCCCGGCGCTGACCCGACCCACCGTGGTGCGCTCGCTCGTGTCGATCGCGATCCTCGGGGTCGCCGCGGTGTCCTTCTACTGGGCGCACATGCGGATGGGCGTCAACCAGCAGTTCAACTACTACGACACCATCGCGCGCACCTGGGAGCCGCTGGCGGGCGGACTGCTCGCGGTGTGGATGCCGAAGGTGCGCGTCCCGAACGTCGTCCGTGCCCTCGTCGGGGTGGTCGCACTCGCCCTCATCGTCACCTGCGGGTGGTGGATCGTCGGCGTCGAGGAGTACCCCGGCCCGATGGCACTGGTGCCCGTGCTCTCGACCCTCGCACTGATCTGGGCCGGCGCCACCGCCATGCAGCGCGGTGAGCCCGTCGGACAGCCTGTCGTCAACCGCGCGCTGGCGGGACGGTTCCCGGTCTGGCTGGGATCGATCTCCTATGCGCTCTACCTGTGGCACTGGCCGCTGCTGATCTTCTACCTCGCCTGGCGGGACAAGAACCACGCGTCGTTCGCCGAGGGCGTCGGGCTCATCGCACTGTCGATCGGGTTGGCGTGGCTCACCAAGCGCTACGTGGAGGACCCGTTGCGCGCGCCGCGGTCGGCGACGACGCCCGCCGCCACCGGTGGCAGGCACCGCGTCGCCGACCACTCCCACGCCGACGGCGCCGCGACCGCCGAGTCCCTGCTCGACCCGGCCCCACCGGCAGGGCGTGGCCGCCGCCTGCGTCTGGCGACGCCCGGCTACGCGGGGATCCTGACGATCTTCCTGGTCGTGGGCACTCTGGCGACCGGAGTCGGGATCACCGCCTGGCAACGGCACGTCGACGGGATCGTCGTGGACACCACGAACCTCGACCCGCGGATCTATCCCGGCGCCCGCGCGTTCCTCGACGGCGCCCCGGTCCCGCGGGTCGACGCCGTCCCGAGCGCGCTGGAGGTGCTCAAGGATCTGCCGGAGACGTCCTACAACGGCCACATCTCCGACTTCACCGACCCCGAGATCCACGTCGGCGTCTACGGCGACCCGTCCGCGACCCGCACCATCGCCCTGGCCGGTGGGTCACACGCCGAGTACTGGATCTCCGCGCTCGACATCCTCGGCAAGCAGGACCACTTCAAGGTCGTCACCTACCTGAAGATGGGGTGCCCGCTCTCCACCGACCCGAACCCCACCTCCGACGGGGTGCCCTACCCGCAGTGCGCCGACTGGGTGCGTCGGGTGATGGACCGCATCGTGGAGACACGACCCGACGCGGTCTTCACCAACTCCACCCGGCCCCGGTACGGCATCACCGACGACTGGGTGCCCCCGGACTACGTCGGCATCTTCCAGCGCTTCCAGGACGCGAACATCCCGGTGCTCGGGGTGCGTGACTCGGTGTGGCCGCACAACGCGAAGGGCCCGATCGACACGCCGACCTGCCTGGCCGACGGGGGCGACGCCCGGTCCTGCGGCACCGATCGCGCGTCGAGTTACGGCCCGACCAACCCCACCGAGGACCTCGTCGCGCGGTTCCCGACCCTGCACCCGATCGACCTGTCGAGGGGCTGGTGCAGCGACACCTTCTGCCCGGCGATCATCGGCAACATCACCGTGTACCACGACTGGCACCACCTCAGCGCGACGTTCGTGCGGAGCCTGGCACCCGAGCTGCAGCGCCAGATGAGGGCGGCGTTGCCCTGGGCCTGACCCGTCGTGTGAGGCATGTCCGCCGGAGATGAGGTCCGACCGTGGTGCCGATAGGGTCGTGACATGACGTCACGAGCGTGGGAATGACCGCGGGCCCCAGCACCACCGACGGCGATCCCGTCGACGACACCCCGCCGGAGACCGGTGGCGCGGAGACGCTCGAGGTGTGGCCCGGCGACGCCTACCCCCTCGGCGCGACCTACGACGGCGCGGGCACCAACTTCTCGGTCTTCTCCGAGGTGGCCGACGGTGTCGACCTGTGTCTGATCGGCAAGGACGGCAGCGAGATCCGCGTGCGCATGGACGAGGTCGACGGGTTCGTCTGGCACTGCTACCTGCCGTCGGTGGCCCCCGGCCAGCGATACGGATACCGCGTGCACGGACCGTACGACCCCGCGCGCGGCCTGCGCTGCGACGCGTCCAAACTCCTCGTCGACCCGTACGGCAAGGCGTTCCTCGGCGAGTTCGACGGCGACCGGTCCCTGTACTCGTATCCCATCGAACTCCCCGGGGACGACGGGCCGCCGGAGACCACCCCCACCCCCGACGAGACCGCCACCCCCGTACCCACGCCTGCCGAGCTCGAAGAGGTGGTCCACCCCGACGAGCCGCTGGTACGCAGCGCCGACGAGGAGGACCTCTCGGCCGAGCTGGCGGCGACCGACTCCTCCGACGACGCGACGGTTCCCGGCATGCCCGGGCTGGACTCCCTGGGCCACACGATGGTGTCGGTCGTGATCAACCCGTTCTTCGACTGGCAGCACGACCGCGCGCCCCGACGGCCGTACCACGAGACGGTGATCTACGAAGCACACGTGAAGGGGATGACGGCGACCCACCCGGAGGTCCCCGAACACCTCCGGGGGACGTACGCGGGGCTCGCCCATCCCGCGATCATCGAGCACCTCACCGGTCTCGGTGTCACCGCCATCGAACTGATGCCGGTGCACCAGTTCCTGCAGGACCAGACCCTGCTCGACCAGGGGCTGCGGAACTACTGGGGCTACAACAGCTTCGGCTTCCTCGCCCCGCACGCCGACTACGCCTCCACCACCCGCGCGGGCAGCGCGGTCACCGAGTTCAAGGCGATGGTGCGGGCCTTCCACGAGGCCGGCATCGAGGTCATCCTCGACGTGGTCTACAACCACACCGCCGAGGGCAACCACATGGGGCCGACGATCTGCATGCGCGGCATCGACAACGCCGCGTACTACCGACTCGTCGACGGTCAGCCCGAGATGTACATGGACTACACGGGAACGGGCAACAGCCTCAACGTGCGGCACCCGCACACGCTCCAGCTGATCATGGACTCGCTGCGGTACTGGGTGCTCGAGATGCACGTCGACGGTTTCCGTTTCGACCTCGCCTCGACCCTCGCCCGCGAACTGCACGACGTCGACAAGCTGTCGGCCTTCTTCGACCTGGTCCAGCAGGACCCGGTCGTCAGTCAGGTCAAGCTCATCGCCGAGCCCTGGGACGTCGGCGAGGGCGGCTACCAGGTCGGCAACTTCCCCGGCCTGTGGACCGAGTGGAACGGCAAGTACCGCGACACCGTCCGCGACTACTGGCGGGGGGAACCGTCGACCCTGGGTGAGTTCGCCTCCCGGTTCACCGGATCGTCGGATCTGTACGAGGCCACCGGCCGCCGGCCCGGCGCGAGCATCAACTTCGTCATCGCCCACGACGGCTTCACGTTGCGGGACCTGGTGTCGTACAACGAGAAGCACAACGACGCCAACGGCGAGGACAACCGCGACGGCGAGAGCCACAACCGCTCGTGGAACTGCGGTGTGGAGGGTCCGACCGACGACCCGCAGATCGAGGAGCTCCGCCTGCGCCAGCAGCGCAACATCCTCCTCACCCTCGCGCTGAGTCAGGGCACGCCGATGATCGCCCACGGTGACGAGATGGGGCGTACCCAGCAGGGGAACAACAACGTCTACTGCCAGGACTCGCCGCTGTCGTGGATGGACTGGACGTTGGCGGAGAAGAACGCCGACCTCGTCACGTTCACGAGCAAGGCGTTCGCGCTGCGGACCGACCACCCGGTGTTCCGTCGGCGACGGTTCTTCGTCGGCCGTCCGATCCGGACCGGCGAGGAAGCCCGCGACATCGCGTGGCTGACCCCGAGCGGCACCGAGATGACCCCGGAGGACTGGGATTCCGGCTTCGGCCGCAGCCTCGCCGTCTACCTCAACGGCGACGGGATCAACGAGAAGGACGTGCGCGGACGGCTCGTCGTCGACGACACGTTCCTGGTGTGCTTCAACGCGCACTACGAGCCGATCGACTTCGTGCTGCCGTCGAGCTACTACGGCTCGCAGTGGGAGGGCGTGCTCGACACCGCGAGTCCGGTCGGTGACACCGACGTCACCGCCGACTCGGGTGGGACCGTCGTCGTCCGCGACCGTTCGGTCCTGGTGCTGCGCAAGGTCGCCTGACGTGCCACGTCCACCTCTCGTCGCGACGTATCGCCTGCAGTTGACGGCGGAGTTCACCTTCGCCGACGCGGAGGCCGTTCTCGACCACGTCGCCGGCCTCGGCGTGAGCCACCTGTACCTGTCCCCGATCAACACCGCGACGGCCGGGTCGACACACGGGTACGACTGGATCCCACCGGTCGCGGTCGCACCGGTGCTCGGTGGCCTCGACGGGTTGCGTCGGCTGCGTGCCGCGGCGGCCGATCGGGGACTCGGGATCGTCGTCGACATCGTCCCCAACCACACCGGCGTCGAGGACCCGCGCCAGAACAGCTGGTGGTGGGATGTCCTGACCCACGGGGCGGAATCGGTGTACGCGCACCACTTCGACATCGACTGGTCGACGGACAACGGCGCAGACGGGAAGATCGCGCTGCCGGTGCTCGGCTCTGCCGACGACGTGACCGCACTCGAGATCGACGCGGACGCACACGAACTCGCGTTCTACGAACACCGATTCCCCCTCGCGCCCGGCACACCCACCGGCGATCCCGCTGCTGCACACGACGCGCAGGCGTACCGCCTCGTGCCGTGGGACGCCGGGATCATCGGCTACCGACGGTTCTTCGCCGTCAACGGTCTCGCGGGTCTGCGCCAGGAGGATCCCGACGTCTACGCCGCGACCCATGCGCTGGTGCACACCCTGGTCGCCGAGGACCTCGTGGACGGGATCCGTGTCGACCATCCCGACGGTCTCACCGACCCCGTCGGCTACCTGCGGCGACTCCGCGCCGACATCGGTGACGACCGTGTGCTGTGGGTGGAGAAGATCCTCGGGACCGACGAGATGCTCGATCCGGTGCTGCCCGTCGACGGGACCACCGGGTACGACGCACTGCGGTGGGTCGACGGTGTGTTCGTCGACCCCGCCGCGCGCGCGGAGTTCACCGCGATCCACCGCGAGGTGACCGGTGACGACGGCGACGCGTCGTGGCTGCACGACGCCGAACACGACCGCAAACGCCGCACACTGGACGAGCTGTTCCCCGCCGAACGGGCGCGACTGTCGCGGGCGATCCGCGCGGCGGCCCGCGACACCGGCGATCTCGACGCGACGGCGGTGCCCCAGCACGAACTCGACGACGCGCTCGGTGAGGTGATCGGGCGTCTCGGCGTGTACCGGGCGGACTATCCGGCTCTGGCGGGTCTGCTGTCGGACACCCTCGACTCGGTCCGCGACGCCCGACCGGATCTGACGGCCGCGGTCCGCCTGCTCGCGGCCACCGTGCTCGACGACGGCGAGCCGGCGGTTCGCCTCGCCCAGGTGTGTGGCGCGACCACCGCGAAGAGCGTGGAGGACAGCCTCTTCTATCGGACGGCCCGGCTCGTCGCGCTGCAGGAGGTCGGCGGCGATCCCGGCCGGTTCGGCGTCCCCGTCGCCGAGTACCACGAGCGCGTGGCCGCGCGATCGGCCGACTTCCCGCGGTCGATGACCACCTCGTCGACGCACGACACCAAGCGCGGCGAGGACGTCCGGATCCGGGTCATCGCGCTGACCGCACACCCCGAGCGGTGGCGTGACCTGGTCGCGACGATGCGGTCGCAGACCCCGCCACCCGACGGTGTCACCGGACTGTTCCTGCTGCAGAACATCATCGGCACCTGGCCGGCCCACGGTGGCGTCGACGACACGCTGCGTACCCGCCTGCACGAGTACGCGACGAAGGCGATCCGCGAGGCGTCTCTCATCACGACGTGGACCTCCGTCGACTCCGATGCCGAGGACGCCGTACACCGCTGGATCGACGCGGTCGTCGACGGTCCGGTCGGCGAGGCGATCGCACGGCACGTCGCCGAGACGTCGTCGCAGGTGGAGTGGATGCTCCTCGCGCACAAGGGCCTGTCGCTGCTGACGCCGGGCGTTCCCGACGTCTACCAGGGCACCGAGTGGTTCGAGGACTCCCTCGTCGACCCCGACAACCGGCGTCCGATCGACTGGACGGCGTCCACCGACCACCCGAAGGTCCGACTGGTCCGCGCGGCGCTCGCGGCCCGTCGCGCGCACACCTCGGCATTCACCTCCCCCGCAGCGCATCGACCCCTGCCGGTAGCGGGGCGTGACGCCGATCGCGTGGTCGCGTTCACGCTCGCCGAGGGTGACACACCGGAGGTGGTGGTGGCGGTCGCCACCCGCCCCGGCCTGGAGGCCTCGATCGACCTGGGCGCCGATGGCTGGCTCGATCGGGCCACGGGCGAGAAGGTCTCGGGCACACTGGAGATCGGAGCAGTTCCGGTGACCGTGCTGGAGCGCAGCACGAAGGGGTGACGCGGGCGATGACGCTGGTGGCCGGGATCGACTCGTCGACGCAGTCCTGCAAGGTGGTCGTGCGCGACGCCGACGACGGCACGCTCGTACGGTCCGGTCGGGCATCCCATGCCGACGGCACGGAGATCCATCCCGATCGGTGGTGGGACGCACTGCAGACCGCCGTCGCCGACGCCGGCGGTCTCGATGGCGTCGCGGCACTGTCGGTCGGCGCCCAGCAGCACGGCATGGTGTGCCTTGGCGAGTCCGGCGAGGTCGTGCGGGATGCGCTGCTGTGGAACGACACCCGATCCGCCGACGCCGCGTCGGACCTCGTCGACGAGCTCGGTGGTGCGCAGGCATGGGCCGATCGGGTCGGTGTCGTGCCGGTGGCGGCGATCACCGCCGCCAAACTGCGATGGCTCGCCGACGCCGAGCCGGCCTCGGCGGACAGGACGGCGGCTGTGTGCCTCCCCCACGACTGGCTCAGCTGGCGACTACGTGGCGGTGACCTCGACACGGTGACCACCGACCGCAGCGACGCCAGCGGCACAGGCTATTTCGCCGCCGCGACGGGTGACTACGACCGAGAGCTGCTGCGCACCGCGTTCCGTGGTCGCGATCCGCATCTGCCCCGGGTGGCCGGACCGTCGGAGACAGTCGGCGAGACCGGGTCCGGTGCGCTCGTCGGCGCGGGAGCCGGCGACAACGCCGCCGCCGCGCTCGCCGTCGGCGCACAGCCCGGTGACATCGTGGTGTCGCTGGGGACGTCGGGGGTGGTGTCCGCGGTGTCCGGCACCCCCACACACGACGGATCGGGGTACGTCGCGGGGTTCGCCGACGCGACCGGCCGACACCTCCCGCTGGTGTGCACGCTCAACGGCGCACCGGTCCTCGCCGCGACCGCGCGCATGCTGGGCGTCGACCTCGAGCGGCTCGCCGATCTCGCGCTGTCGGCACCGTCGGGTGCCGAGGGCGTCGTCATGGTGCCGTACTTCGAGGGAGAGCGCTCCCCCAATCTGCCGACGGCGCAGGCGAGTCTGTGGGGGATGACGCTGCAGTCGTCACGACCCGAGGTGATCGCCCGCGCCGCCGTCGAAGGCCTTCTGTGCTCGCTGCGCGACGGTCTGGACTACATCCGCGCCTGCGGTGTCGACGCGCGCCGGATCCTGCTGGTCGGCGGCGGCGTGCGGTCCGCCGCCGTGCGCGCGATCGCACCGGTGGTCTTCGGGATGCCGGTCGCGGTGCCCGCACCCGGTGAGTACGTCGCCGACGGCGCCGCCCGACAAGCGGCCTGGGCGTTGTCGGGCGCGGAGTCCGCGCCGACCTGGGCCGCGCCGATCACCGAGACCGTCGAGGCCGACGAGGACCCCGCCGTCATCGAGCGCTACCGCGAGGCGCAGGGGACCATCTACCGCTGACCCGCCCCGACCGCACCACCCCACCCACCCCGACTGTGCCGACACCCACCGCCGACCGGGCCACAACCCACCGCCGACCGGGCCGCAACACCTCGTCGAGCGCGCACTCGTCGCCGCCCGCCGTGTGTCACACCGCTCGACGGGCGGTGTCGGCACGGTCGAGGAGTCAGCGGTCGCGGAGGAGTTCCTCGAGGGTCGCGCGGGTCCCGTTCTCGCGCAGCGAGGTCAGCGTGCGGGTGTAGGGCTCCATGAACCGCGGGGCGTCGACCAGATCACCGAAGAGGTCGCGGACACCGACGAACGCCCGCGGGTCGTCCCGGCTGGCACGCGCCAGCGGGGTGAGCTCGTCGGCTCGACGGTCCACGACGTCGATGGGATCGCCGGACTCGTCGACGCCCTCGGCATAGCGGGTCCAGGTCGCGATCACCGCGGCGGAGATGTCGACGGATCCACCTGCGGCCAGACGATCCCGCACCACCGGGACCATCCACTGCGGGATGCGGTCCGACGACTCGGCGCACAGCCGCGCCACGGTGTCCCCGATCGCGTCGTTGGAGAACCGCTCCACGAGCGTGTCGATGTACTCGTCGAGATCGACCCCCGGCACCGGCGGGAGGCTCGGACGCCCCTCGGTCTGCATGTAGGCCCGCAGGAGACCGGCGACGAGGGGGTCACGGGTGGCGTCGGCCACAGCTCGATGGCCGAGCAGATACCCTGCGTAACAGAGGGTCTGGTGGCCGGCGTTGAGCAAGCGGAGCTTCATCAGCTCATACGGCTCGACATCGGGCACCACCTGCACGCCCACCTCCTCGAACGGCGGCCTGCCGTCGCAGAAGTCGTCCTCCAGAACCCACTGCGTGAACGGTTCTGCCACGACCGGCCACCGATCGGCCACCCCGGTCCGGGCCGCGACCTCGTCGGCGAGATCGCCCGGCGTGGCGGGGGTGATCCGGTCGACCATGCTGTTCGGGAAGGACGTGTGGCGCTCGATCCACTCGGCGAGTTCGGGGTCCTTGGCGCGGGCGAACGCCGTGAACACCCGCCGGGCCATGTGGCCGTTGCCCGGGATGTTGTCGCACGACATCACCGTGAACGACGGGACACCCCGCTCCCGACGCCGCCGCAGCGCCTCGGTGACGAGACCGAATGTCGTGCGCGGGACCGCGGCCGCCGCGAGATCGGCCTCGACGGCCGGCGCGGTGAGGTCGAAATCGCCGGTGGACCCGGAGATGTTGTACCCACCCTCGGTCACCGTCAGCGAGACGATGCGCGTGGTGGGAGCGGCGAGCATCTCGACGACCTTCTCGGGATCGTCGGGGGCGTAGAGGTAGTCGACGATCGACCCGACGACCGCGGTCTCGACGTGCCCGTCGGGGTGTTTCAGGGTGAGCGTGTACAGGCCGTCCTGCGGCACGAGCGCATCCCGCATCCGCTGGTCGCCCGGCAGGACGCCGACACCGCAGATGGTCCACGGCAGTTCGGGGTCGCGGGTGAGCAACCGGTCGACGTACATCGCCTGGTGCGCACGGTGGAACCCGCCGACACCGAAATGCACGATGCCGCAAGGCCGGTCGTGGCGGGGATACCGGGGGGTGTCCGTACCGACGATCGTGGCGAGGTGGGCGTCGTCCAGGGGTGTCGCGGACCGGGTGTCGGATTCCCCCGCGTTCGTCGTCCGAGTCATGCCGATCGCCTTTCCGTCGAGAGTTCCTGGGGGAACACCACTGCCTTGATGCTGCCGGCGACGCGGTCGGCGTCGAGAGCCTCGGCGACCTCGTCGAGTGCGAACCGGCCGGTCACCATCCCGTCCAGGTCGACCAGGCCCGCGGTGACGAGTGCCGCGGCCGTGGGCCAGGTGTTCGCGTAGCGGAACACCCCGGTGAGGACCAGTTCGCGGTTCTGCACGATCGAGACGGGGATGGTCAGGTCCGTCGCTCCCATCCCGACGAGCACCACCCGTCCGGCGGGCCGGACGACGCCGATCCCGGCGGTGATCGCCGACGGTGCCCCGGAGGCGTCGACGAACGCGTCGACCGGCTCGAGCTCGCCGACGGCGTCGGGACCGACGACCGAGGTGGCACCGAAACGACGGGCGGTGTCCCGCCGGGCGGCATCGATGTCGGAGACGACCACGCGCGTGAGACCGAAGGCACGCGCGACCTGGGCGCAGACGAGACCGATCGGCCCCGCACCGGCGATCATGACCGAATCTCCCGCGCCGACAGCGGCTTTACGCATCGCCGCGATGCCCACGGAGAGCGGCTCGAACAGTGCGGCCGCGACATCGCCGACCGAGTCCGGCACCGCATGCGCGAACGCCGAACCGATCGTCGCGTACTGCGCCAGCGCCCCGTCGACGGGCGGTGTGGCGTAGAAGCGCATGTGCGGGCAGAGGTTGTAGTCCCCCCGTCGCGACTCCACCGAGTCCGGGTCGGGACGTTGCGGTTCGATCGACACCCGCTCGCCGATGCGGTCGGGCGACACGCCCCTGCCGACCCCGACGATGCGCCCCGCCGCCTCGTGGCCCAGGACGATCGGGGCGGTCACGACGTACTCGCCGATACGTCCGTGGCGGTAGTAGTGCGCGTCGGAACCGCACACTCCGACCGCGGTGATCTCCACCAGCACGTCACCGGGGTCGGGGGTGGGCACGGACCGCTGTTCGAGCTCGACACGACCCGTCTCGACGAGCACCGACGCCCGCATGGTGTCGGGTATGACCGAAAGATCGCCCGAAAGTGTTGTCTGCGTCACATCCAGGATGCTAGCGTACTGATCATATGACCCGCCAGTGAGCATTTGCTCACCTCTCAACGACGAGAAGGGACGACGTTGACCGCGCCGCAGTCGCCTCGCCAGTCCACCGCCGAGTCCGGCCAGGACATCCGGCTGCTGCTGCGCGCCGCGACGATGTACCACCTCGAGGGGGCCACGCAGGCGGAGATCGCGGCACGTCTCGGCGTGTCACGCCCCACCGCCGGCCGCCTGGTCTCCCGGGCCCGGGCGCAGGGACTGGTCACCGTGAGCGTGGCCGCACCCGAGCACCTCGGGAACTCGATCCACCCTGACACCGAGCGAGCGGTGGAGAAGGCGTTCGGCCTCGACGAGGTGTTCGTCATGGACGAGCCCGCCGACGGGTCCGCATCGGGCAACGCCGCACTCGGCCGCGCCGGGTCGTCGATCCTCGCCCGCCGCATCCACCCGACCGACACCTTCGCGTTCACCTGGGGACCCGAACAGGTGGCGGTCGCCGATGCGTTGTCGACACGCAACGCGTCCTGCCGACGGGTCGTGCAGATGGACGGCTCGATGACCTCCGTCGACTACCACACCGGCGTCGACCACGCCCTGACGCGATTCGCCGAACAGCTGCACGCACAACCGATGCGACTGATCGCGCCGCTCTACGCCGACGTCGAGACCGTCGCGGCGATGCGTCGCGACTCGATCATGTCGCAGGCGTTGGTGGCCGCCGAGCACGCCGAGATCATGCTCTTCGGCGTCGGTTCGGTGTCCACCTCGACGACGTTGTTCGAGGGCGCGTACATCGACAGCGCAGTGCTCGGGGAGCTCGAGGATCTCGGCGCGGTCGGTGAGATCGGCGGGCGGTTCTACGACATCGACGGGACACCGGTCGCATCGTCGCTCGTCGGACGCACCGTGTCGGTGTCACTCGACCGTGTCCGCGACTGCGCGACCACCATCCTCGTCTCCGGCGGAGCGCATCGCCAGGAGTCGATTCTCGGAGCGCTGCGCGGCGGGTTCGCGACCATCCTGGTCACCGACCTCGACACCGCGCGGTGGCTGCTGTCGGAACAGAAAGGTCAACGGTGACTGCACAACTCACGGCCGCAGGGGCAGCCCTGCGGAGATCGGCACGGCGGGCCTGGCGCCGCAGGACGACAGGTGTCGCCATCGCGGCCGCCGTCGGTCTGACGGCCACCGGGTGCGCGGGAGCAGGCTCGTTCACCGACGGTGGCGGTGACGCCGTCACCATCGCCCTCGTGTCGAACTCGCAGATGACGGACGCGATCTCGCTGTCCGGACAGTTCGAGAAGGACAACCCCGGTGTGAAGCTGAAGTTCGTCACGCTGTCGGAGAACGAGGCCCGCGCCAAGATCACCGCCTCGGTGGCCACCGGCGGCGGCGAGTTCGACGTGGTGATGATCAGCAACTACGAGACGAAAATGTGGGCCGAGAACGGGTGGTTGGTCAACCTCACCCCGTACATGGACGCCACCCCCGGTTACGACGCGAACGACTTCATCCCGACCCTCAAGGACGCGCTGTCCTACCAGGGTGGGATGTACTCGGCGCCGTTCTACGGCGAGTCGTCGTTCTTGATGTACAACAAGAAGATGCTGGCCGACGCCGGCGTCACCATGCCCGCGAAGCCCACGTGGCCGCAGGTCGCCGAGGCCGCCCGGAAGCTCGACCGCCCCGGTGTGTCCGGGATCTGCCTGCGCGGCAAGCCCGGATGGGGCGAGGTCCTCGCGCCGCTCGACACCGTCATCAACGCCTTCGGTGGTCGGTGGTACGACGAGAACTGGAACGCCCAACTCACGAGCCCGCAGGTGACCGCGGCGGTGAAGTTCTACGTCGACACCGTCCGGAAGTACGGCGAGCCCGGAGCGGCGTCGTCGGGATTCCAGGAATGCGGAAACCTGTTGTCGCAGGGCCAGGCTGCGATGTGGTACGACGCCACCTCGGCCGTCTCGGTGCTGGAGAGCCCCGACACCTCGACCATCGCCGGCGACGTCGGGTACGCCCAGGCGCCCAGCATGGCCAAGGGCGACAACGGCTGGCTCTACACGTGGTCGCTGGGCATCCCGTCGAGCAGCGCGAAGAAGGACGACGCCTGGAAGTTCATCAACTGGATGACCGACAAGAAGTACATCGCGTACGTGGCCGACAAGCTCGGCCCCAGCCACGTGCCGCCGGGTAGTCGACTCTCGACCTACCAGCTGCCCGCCTACAAGGCGGTGTCCTCGGCCTACGCCGAGCCCACCCTGTCGGCGATGACCGCGGCCGACCAGCAGCACCCGACACTCGAGCCGGTGCCCTACACCGGGGTCCAGTTCCTGGCCATCCCCGAGTTCCAGGATCTCGGTACCCGCGTCAGCCAGCAGATCAGTGCCGCGATCGCGGGACAGATCAGCGTCGAGGACGCGCTGAAGCAGTCCCAGACCTACGCCGAGGCAGTCGGCGACACCTACAAGAAGGACAGGTGACCCGTGGCCACCACACTCGAAGCGCCCCGTCCGGACACCCCGTCACCGCGCGAACGGTCACCCATCGTCTCCGGACGTGACCACATCTCGCGCGCCGAGGGATGGCGTCGTAGAGGGCCGCTGCTGCCGGCACTGATCTTCATGATCGTCGTCACCCAGATCCCGTTCGTGGTGACGCTCTACTACTCCACCCAGTCGTGGAACCTGGTACGCCCGGGATCACGAGAGTTCAACTGGCTGAACAACTATGTCGAGGTCTTCAAGGACAACCAGTTCTGGACGGTCACGCTCAACACGATCCTGCTGATCGTCGGCACGGTGATCTTCTCGGTGGTGCTCGGTCTGATCTTCGCGCTGCTGCTGGACCGGAAGTTCATCGGGCGCAGCATCGTCCGCACACTGCTCATCACACCGTTCCTGGTGACCCCGGTCGCCTCGGCCCTGCTGTTCAAGACGAGCCTGCTCTCCCCCACCAGCGGACTGCTGAACTACGTGCTCAGCCCGTTCGGGGTGCAGACCGACTGGCTCAGCGAGTACCCCCTGGCCAGTGTCATGGGTGAACTGGTGTGGCAGTGGACGCCGTTCATGATGTTGCTGATCCTGGCCGGCCTGCAGTCGATGCCGAAGGACATCTCCGAGGCGGCGAAGGTCGACGGCGCCACCAGCTTCCGGTTGTTCCGCGAGCTGACCCTGCCGCACCTGCGCCGGTTCATCGAGCTCGGCACCGTCCTGGGCGCGATCTACCTGGTCAACACCTTCGACGCCGTCTACATGATGACCTCGGGCGGTCCCGGGGTCGCGAGCTCGAACCTGCCGTTCTACATCTACCAGCGGGCCTTCCTCGGCTTCGACATCGGACAGGCCGCCGCCATGGGTGTCGTCACCGTCGTCGGGACCATCGTGGTCGCGACGCTGGCCCTGCGACTCATCTTCAAGTCCTTCGACGGAAGCCAGGAGGCGGTCTGATGGCCACCACGACCCCGACCCGCCCGGTCCCGACGGACACCGCACCCGCACCGGTGATCCGGCGGAGGCGAGACCCTCGGGCCGGACTGCTCACCGCGTTCACGTGGATCGTGTCGATCGGCTTCTTCTTCCCCGTCCTGTGGATGGTGCTGACGGCGTTCAAGAAGGAGAGCGACGCCAACACCAACCCGCCGACCTTCCTGTTCACCCCGACACTCCAGCAGTTCCGCAACGTCTTCGACGCGGGAATCGCCACGCCCCTGTTGAACTCGGTGTTCGCGACGGTCGTCTCGACCCTGCTGGTGCTGTTGCTGGGCGTGCCGGCGGCTTTCGCGCTGTCGCTGAGGCCGGTCCGCAAGACCTCCGACGCGCTGTTCTTCTTCCTCAGCACGAAGATGCTGCCGATCGTCGCCGCGATCATCCCGCTGTACGTGATCGTCGGTCAGATCGGGATGCTAGACAACATCTGGACGCTCGTCATCCTCTACACGGCGATGAACCTGCCGATCGCGGTGTGGATGATGCGGTCGTTCTTCCTCGAGGTCCCGCGGGAACTGTTGGAGGCCGCGAGCATCGACGGGGCGAGCCTGTGGACGTCGGTCCGCGAGGTCATCCTGCCGCTGATCTCCCCGGGGATCGCGGCCACCGCACTGATCTGCGTCATCTTCTCGTGGAACGAGTTCTTCTTCGCCGTCAACATGACCGCGGTGAACGCGCAGACGATGCCGGTGTTCCTGACCGGGTTCATGTCCGGGCAGGGACTGTTCTGGGCGCAGCTGTCCGCCGCGTCGGTGCTCGCCGCCCTCCCCGTCGTCATCTGCGGCTGGATCGCGCAGAACAAGTTGGTCCGGGGACTGTCCTTCGGCGCCATCAAGTGACCGCAGCGATCACATAGCCACACCCACACCCGAAGACCCTCTCGCACACAGGAGAATCCCATGGCTTCCATCAGCTACGACAAGGCGTGCTGCGTCTACCCCGGCGCCGACAAGCTCGCCGTCGACTCCCTCGACCTCGACATCGCCGACGGCGAGTTCGTGGTCCTCGTCGGACCGTCCGGCTCGGGCAAGTCCACCGCGCTCAGGATGCTCGCCGGCCTCGAGGAGATCGACAGCGGCGCCATCACCATCGGCGGCACGAACATGGTCGGGGTCGCCCCCAAGGACCGGGACATCGCGATGGTGTTCCAGAACTACGCGCTGTACCCCAACAAGACCGTCGGCGAGAACATGGGTTTCGCGTTGAAGATGCGCGGGATCGGCGTCGAGGAGCGCACGAAGAAGGTCGCCGAGGCGGCCAAGCTGCTCGACCTCACCGACTTCCTCGACCGCAAGCCGGGCAAGCTGTCCGGCGGTCAACGGCAGCGCGTGGCCATGGGTCGGGCGATCGTGCGTGAGCCGCAGGTGTTCTGCATGGACGAGCCGTTGAGCAACCTCGACGCCAAGCTGCGGGTGCAGACCCGCACCCAGATCGCCGCTCTGCAGCGACGTCTCGGCACCACCACCGTCTACGTCACCCACGACCAGGTCGAGGCGATGACGATGGGTGACCGCGTCGCCGTGCTGCGCGACGGGAAGCTGCAGCAGTTCAGCACCCCCACCGAGCTGTACGACCGGCCGGTCAACGCGTTCGTCGCCGGCTTCATCGGTTCGCCGGCGATGAACCTGTTCTCCGCACCGATCACCGACGGGGGTGTCGAGGTCGGCGGCGACACGCTCGCCGTCGAGCGCACCGCCATCGCGGCGGCCGGACGGTCCGGCGCGGACGACACGGTGATCGTCGGCGTCCGACCCGAATCGCTCGGGCTGTCCGACGACGGCCAGGGCATCCGTGCCACGGTGGCGCTGCTGGAGGAGCTGGGCAGCGAGACCTACGTCTACGCCACCCTCGACGATCCCGCCGTCCGCACCCTCGACGGCGGTCCGGTCACCCTGGTGGCACGCACCCCCTACCGCGCGCCGGCGAAACTCGGTGAGCAGGTGCGGTTCCGGCAGACCGAGCCCACCGTGCACCTGTTCGCGACCGACACCGGTGAACGCCTCGGCGACTGACCCCGACCACCCCCGCGCGGTGTGCCGCTCGCCGCCGCGCGGGGGTTTCCACCGGTCCGTAGGCTGACACCGTGACGCAGCAGACGTTCTCGGTGTGGGCTCCCTCGGCGGCGAGCGTCGGCCTCTGGCACGACGACACGGTGACCCCGATGTCCCGCGACGGACAGTGGTGGAGCGTCGCCGTCGACGTCGACGGGGAGTCGGCACGGTACGGCTACGTCCTCGACGACGGCGCCGACATCCTCCCCGATCCCCGTGCACCCCGGCTCCCGGACGGCGTGCACTCCCCCGGCGCACCGGACGACCCGACGTCGTTCGCGTGGACCGACGCGGGGTGGACGGGTCGGCACGTGGGCGGAGCCGTGATCTACGAGATGCACGTCGGGACCTTCACCCCCGAGGGCACTTTCGATGCCGCGATCACGCGCCTGGGTCACCTCGTCGACCTCGGTGTCGAATTCGTCGAGGTCATGCCGATCAACGGGTTCAACGGTGTCCACAACTGGGGCTACGACGGCGTCGCCTGGTACGCCGTGCACGAACCGTACGGCGGGCCGGACGGATTCCGCCGATTCGTCGACGCCGCGCACGCCGCCGGTGTCGGGGTCATCCTCGACGTCGTCTACAACCACCTCGGGCCGTCGGGGAACTACCTGCCCCGCTTCGGGCCCTATCTGACCGACGGGTCCAACACCTGGGGTCAGTCGCTCAACCTCGACCAGGCCGACTCCGACGCCGTCCGCGCGTACGTCATCGACAACGCGCTGCGGTGGATGCGGGACTTCCACGTCGACGGTCTCCGTCTCGACGCGGTCCACGCCCTCGTCGACCACACCGCGATCCACGTCCTCGAGGAACTCGCGGTCGCGACGGACTCTCTCGCCACCGCGCTCGGTCGGCCGTTGTCGTTGATCGCCGAGAGTGACCTCAACGACCCGCGTCTGGTCACGGGACGCGGGGACGGGGGCTACGGTCTCGCCGCACAGTGGGACGACGACGTGCACCACGCCATCCACACCGCGGTCTCCGGTGAACGACAGGGCTACTACGCCGATTTCGGCAGCCTCGACTGCCTCGCGACGGCGCTGACGCGCGGCTTCTTCCACGCGATGACCTACTCGTCGTTCCGGCGACGCCGGCACGGTCGACCGATCGATCCCACGCGGGTCGCACCGTCGCAGATGGTGGTCTACACCTGCGACCACGACCAGATCGGCAACCGCGCGATCGGAGATCGCCCGTCGGCTTACCTCGATCACGGCCAGCTGGCCATCAAGGCCGCTCTGGTGCTGACGTCGGCCTACACCCCCATGCTGTTCATGGGTGAGGAGTGGGGCGCGTCGACGCCGTTCCAGTTCTTCACCTCCCACCCCGAACCCGAACTCGGGAAGGCGACCGCCGAGGGCCGCAAGGCGGAGTTCGCCGACCACGGATGGGACGCCGAGGAGATCCCCGATCCGCAGGACCCGGAGACCTTCCTGCGATCGAAACTGGACTGGTCCGAGCCGACGGGACCGGACCACGCGCGGCTGCTCGACTTCTACCGCTCGGTGATCGCGCTGCGGCGATCCGTCCCCGACCTCACCGACGACCGGTGGGAGTCCGTCTCGGCGTCCCACGACGCCGAGGCCGGCTGGTTCGCTCTGCACCGGGGCACGGTGAGCACGATCTGTGTCCTCGGCGACGGTCCGACGACGGTCCCGATCCCGGTGGAACCGCTGCTCGCGTGGGAGCCCGTCGACGTGTCCGACGCCGGCACCACGTCGCCGGGACACAACGTCGTGATCGGTCGTCGACTCACGTCGTGAGACGAGAAATACCGCAGGAAGCGGAGGAGTTGACTCCGGTATGAGTGTGTCGTTCTCTGTCCTGGATCTCGCGCCCGTCGTCGACGGTTCGTCCGTCTCCGAGGCGCTGAACCAGTCGATCGCGCTGGCGGTCGCCACCGAGCAGCTCGGCTATCAGCGGTTCTGGTTGGCCGAGCACCACAACATGCCCGGCATCGCCAGCTCCAGCCCGGCGGTGATGATCGGGCAGGTCGCCCGGGCGACGGAGACCATCCGCGTCGGATCGGGCGGCATCATGCTGCCCAACCACGCACCGCTCGTCGTCGCCGAGCAGTTCGGGACCCTCGACGCACTGTTCCCCGGTCGGGTGGACCTCGGCATCGGACGCGCGCCCGGCACCGACCAGGTGACGGCACACGCACTGCGTCGGGCCGCGAACCCGTCGGCGGACGACTTCCCCCAGGAACTGGCGCAGTTGCGGGCGTTCCTCGCCGGACAGTTCCCGCCGGAGCACCCCTACTCCGCGATCACCGCCGTACCCGGGGAGGGCGCGGCGGTGCAGATGTGGATGCTGGGTTCGTCGACCTACAGCGCCCAGGTGGCCGGACTGCTGGGCCTGCCGTTCGCCTTCGCCCGCCACTTCGCCCCCGCCGCGACGTACGACGCCCTCGCCGTCTACCGCGACAGCTTCCGACCGGGAGCGCTCGACGAGCCGTACGCGATGCTGACGGTGACCGTCGTCGCGGCAGGCGACGACGCGGCCGCTCGCGACCAGGCGGCCCCCCACCGACTCGCGATGGCCCGACTGCGCGAGGGCGGCCGTCCCGGGCGTTATCCGACCGTCGCGCAGGCACTCGCCGAACCCCTCACCCCGATGCAGGAGGCCACCATCGGCGACGCCGCGTCGGCATGGATCGTCGGCGGACGGCAGAAGGTCGCCGACGAGATCGGTGCACTGGTCGAATCGACAGGCGTGCAGGAGATCATGGTCAGCTCGATGCTCGCGGACTTCGACGCCCGCCTCGAGTCGCATCGCATCGTCGCGGACATCCTCGCCCCTGCCCACGCCTGACGCCCGACGCCCGACGCCCGACGCCTGACGTACGTCTCACGGTCCGCCCCACGTCGAGTGGGCGCTAACGGACGTCGAGTGGGCGCTACCGGACGTCGAGTGGGCGGTAGCAGACGTCGAGTGGCAGAGTCGCCCAACCGACGTCCGGACACGCCCAACCGACGTCTGCTAACGCCCAACCGACGTCCGGAAACGCCCAACCGACGTCCGGAAACGCCCACTCGACGTGGTGCCGACAGGCTCTCGCCGGCCGTGACAGATCAGGTCATGTAGCGATAGGCCGGCGAATCCGGGTGCAGCTGTTCGACTCTCAGCCGAGACGCGTTCATCCGGTCCAGCAGGGACGGAAGACTGTCCGCCGATCCGAGTTCGATGCCGACGAGCGCGGCACCGGTGTCACGGTTGTTGCGCTTGACGTATTCGAAGAGCGTGATGTCGTCCTCGGGTCCGAGCACGTCGTCGAGGAAGCCGCGCAGCGCGCCGGGCTCCTGCGGGAAGTCGACGAGGAAATAGTGCTTCAGTCCCTGGTGCACCAGCGACCGTTCGATGATCTCGCCGTAGCGCGACACGTCGTTGTTGCCACCCGACAGCAGGCACACGACCGTCGAGTCCGGCGGCAGCGACAGCTGGTCCAGCGCCGCCACCGACAGCGCGCCCGCGGGTTCGGCGATGATCCCGTCGTCCTGGTACAGCTCGAGCATCGTCGAGCACAGGGCACCCTCGTCCACGTGGACGATGTGGGTCGTCCCCGGCGCGAGCACCAGGTCGGCGACCTCGACGGTCGATCCGGCGGGGAGATCGGGATGGGCTGCGACAGACGGCGACAGCGGTGCGAGGACGTCCACGACGACGCCGCCGACACGTTTGACGGCGGCTCCGTCGACGAACGGATCGATGTCGCCGAGCGTCACCGGACCGCCGTGCACGAGCGCCGCCGACAACGACGCCGCACCCGTCGGTTCGACGCCGACGACGATGACGTCGGGGTCGGCGTCGCGCAGCAGGGTCACCAT
Organism: Williamsia sp. SKLECPSW1; assembly: GCF_054332755.1. Lineage (NCBI taxonomy): Bacteria > Bacillati > Actinomycetota > Actinomycetes > Mycobacteriales > Nocardiaceae > Williamsia > Williamsia sp. SKLECPSW1. The sequence continues at coordinate 112,321 of NZ_JBTGLI010000003.1, forward strand.
CCCGGCGAGACACCCGCCCCCACCGACGGGTATCACGACGACGTCGGGGACACGGCCGAGCTGCTCGACGATCTCCGCCGCGATGGTGCCCTGGCCGGCCGCGGTCCGTGGGTCGTCGAAGGCGTGGATCCATGTGGCCCCGGTGCGCAGGACGTCGGCCTGCGCGGCGGCGGCCGCGGCGTCGTAGGAGTCCCCGACGGGGATCAACTCGACGGCGTCCCCGCCGTGCCATCCGATCCGGTCACGCTTCTGCTTCGGGGTGGTTGTCGGCACGTAGATCCGCCCCTGCACACCCATCGCCTGGCACGCGTAGGCGACCCCCTGGGCGTGGTTGCCGGCACTGGCCGCGACGACCCCCGCCGCCCGTTCCTCCGCCGACAGCTGCGCCATCGTGTTGTAGGCGCCCCGGATCTTGTAGGACCGGACGGTCTGCAGATCCTCGCGTTTGACGTGGACGGACGCGCCGGTGAACCGGGACAGCCGGGTGTTGCGCTGCAACGGCGTCCGGTCGACGACGTCGCGCACCCGCACGGCGGCGGCCCGCACGTCCGCAGCGGTCAGCGGCGGGCCGCCCGCGATCACGGGCGACTCGACGTCACCGCCCGGACCGTGCCCGGTACGCGCTGATGTACTCACAGCGCCCATCGTCTCATCCGCGACGACAGACCACGGCGCGGTCTCCGGCCGGGCCGGGGTTCAGTCCTGGACCGCGGGCTCCAGCACGAACACCGGGATCTCCCGATCGGTCTTCTTCTGGTAGTCGTCGTACGGCGGGTAGGCCTCGACGGCCCGCTCCCACCACTCGGCCTTCTCACCACCGAAGACCTCACGGGCCACCATGTCGAGGACCTTCTCGCCGTCCCGGAGCTCGACGTGCGGCTCGGCGGCGATGTTGTAGTACCAGACGGGATGTTTCGGCGCACCGCCCAGGGACGCGACGACCGCGTACCGACCGTCGTGCTCGACCCGCATCAACGGGGTCTTGCGCAGCTTCCCGGACTTGTTGCCCACCGTCGTGAGCAGCACCACCGGCATCCCGTTCAATTCGGTGGCCTCCGTGCCCCCGGACGCCTCGATCTTCTCCGCCTGTTCACGCGCCCAATCGCTGGTGCTCGGCGCGTACTCGCCCTGCAACGGCATGGTGTCCCGTCCTCTCTGTGATGGGTGACCCGCGACACGGGAGTTCGGACTGCCGAACTTCTGGCTACGGGCTGTCGTACACTGTGGTCAACGCGGTGCGGACGTCGGCATTCCGACCGACCGACCCGCACCTGACGATCGTGACACGGGAGACGACGGGAGGGCCGACGATGACCACAATCGAGACGACGACCGGCACGCGAGCCGTTCCGTCCGTCGACGTCGCGGGCGTCCCCTGGCCCGCCTACAAGGTGCACGCACTCGTCGTCGGGCTGCTCGCCACCGTGGTCCTGGGTCTCGCGACGCAGTCGGCGGAGATCACGGTTCTCGCCGGTGCCGCGATCACCACCGCCGTGTGGTGGGCCCTGCGCGTCGCCCATCTCGACCTCGCAGGTCGAGTTCACCGCAAGCACCGCGACTGACGTCTACCCGGCCGACTCGAAGACAGCCAAGCGCAACTCGGGCGAGCCCGCCAACTCCTCTGTGAAGATCGGTCGGCTCGCGTCTCGTCCGGCGACCACGCCGTCACCGACGGTCGGCCGTCGATCTGTCAGCCAGGCGACCACACGGTTGCTGTCGCGGTCGACGAGCGCCACTGCACGGTCGGCAGATGATGTCGTGAGCACGGCGCGCGGGATCATCTCGTCGTCCATGGGATCCAGAGTCTCCGGGAGTCGGGCGCCCACGCCGAGGACGTACGGCCCGTCGAACGTCGCGACCACCCGCATCGCGTACCGCTCGACCGTCCCGTCGACGCGAACCCACTCACCGGCGAGCCGGTCGCCGACGTCGGCGTGGAGCACGAACGCCACGGTCCGCCGGACGTCTGCGACGCGTGCACATCCCGAGAGCCAGTCGGTCATCGACCCGCGGGCGGGATCGGCGACGAATTCCGGTGACACACGGTCGGCCAGGCTCCACGCCCATGCCCACACCGGTGGCTCCGGCGGTGGCGTCTCGGTCGCCTCGCCGATCCACATCAGAATCGCGTGGACCTGTCGGGACGGCCCCAGAACGGGCTGGGCGAACGCGAGGCGCGGACCACCGATGTCGAGCAGAGCCTGCGACGGCTTCAGATTGTTGAGAACCGTCTCGAGCAGATGCAGGACTGTGCTGTACACCGGGCCGCGGAACATGTTCGAGACCGGCCGCCACTGTTTGGACCGCGGGCCGACCATCACGACCGCGGGGGTACTCCCCGACGTCTCGACGAGGAACCAACCGTCACTCATCCCACCTCCACGCGCGCAGCGGCCACCTCTTCGACCGACGTCATTCGCGCAATCGGCAGCGCAGGGAGAAGTGCCCGTCGAGCACCTTCGTCATCTGGTCGGTATCGGCCACCGATCCCGCCCAGGCGACGTAACCATCGGGCCGGACCACGATCACCTCCGGGTAGGACGCGGGGAGTCTCTCCGCGACGACGACTTCGGCGAACGGGACACCCGACATGCGGTCGACGACCTCGCCGGCGGCGAGGATCACGATGCGGCCCCGGGCGAGCAGTGCCGACACCGTGGTCGCGACGCCGTCGACGACGACCTCGTGGTCAGGCAGGAAAGAGCCGGTGAGCCCGTCCTCGACACCGGGGACGTCGTGCCGCAGAGAGTGGCCGTTGATGCGATCACCGAGCCAGTCATGGGTCTCACCCTGGCACAGCATGGCCGAGACGACCCGACGAAGCGGGTCCTGCGCGGGGTCGGGGTCCATGATCGACGCTTGCAGCCTCGTGTTGTCGACAACCCACCGTCCCACAGGTTGCCGCTCCTGCGAGTACGTGGCGAGCAGTGCCTCGTCGGCAGCGCCGGACACCACGGCAGCGAGCTTCCACCCGAGGTTCACCGCGTCGGAGATTCCCGTGTTCAGTCCCTGACCGCCGAGCGGGTAGTGAATGTGGGCCGCGTCCCCGGCGAGGAACAGCCGTCCGTCGCGGTAGTCAGCAGCGATACGGCTGTAGTCGCTGAATCGGTTGAGGTAGTGCGGCGACACCAAGTCGACATGCGACCCGACGACGCGATCCACCGCATCACCGAACTCTTCCGGCGTCACCGGCGCGTGCCGGTCGGCCGCCGGACCGTCGAACTCGAACACGATCACGCGACTGTCCCCGAACCGGTTGAGATTCAGCAGCGTCCAGCCACGCTCTGTACGGTTCCACCCGGCCCGGAGCTGTTCGGGGTGGGGCACCTGCGCCAGGCCGAGGATCGCGCGCATCGTCGGCGGGTACTCCGTCGTCGCGAAATCACCCGAGCGCAGCACCGCGCTGCGTCCACCGTCCGCGCCGACCACGTAGCGGGCTGTCAGTCGGTGCTCGTTCCCGTCCGCGTCGCGCGCGACGACGGTCGCGTGGTCCGCGGATTGCTCGACGGTGTTGACGGTCATCCCCCGGATCACCTGCGCGCCATGCGCTGTGGCCTTCGCTGCGATCGCGCGTTCGAGATCGGCCTGGGCGATACCCATCATGACCGGTCCGTCGATGGTGCGCGATCGCAGCGTCAGCCATGGATACCCCGCGAACTGGAACAGCTCGGAGGAGATGGTCGTGTGATCGTTGGTGCGACGTGGGACGGCGACGACCTGCCTGCGCGCGAGGGTCGCGATGGCGCGCGCGTGATACGTCCCCGCCTTGGGGTACTCGCTCACTGCATCGCGACTCTCCAGTACCACGGCGGAAATGTCATGCAGCGCCAACTCGTTGGCGATCAACATCCCCACCGGCCCACCGCCGACGACGATCACGTCGTACATCTACGTGTTCCTCCTCGCACCGAGATCGACCGGGAGAGCGGCAGGTCGCCGCAATCCGGTTCCCAGATCCCATTCGATCGCCGACGGCTCCACCCGCAGGGACAGGTCGGGGTAGCGCGTCACCACACGGGTGAGTATCGCGATCAGTTCGATCTGCGAGAGCGCCGACCCCATACAGCGGTGCATCCCATATCCGTACTGCAGGTGCCGACCCCGTGGCCGATCCAGCCGGATCTCCAACGGCGCGTCGAACACGGCGGGATCTCGGTTGGCCGCGTTGATGTGGGGGTAGACGATGGCACCCACGGGCAGCTGTCCACCCGCGGTGTCGAGCGGTCGGGTGAGCTCGCGGGGGAACGAACCCGGCGTCCCCAGCGGCATCAGCCGAAGGATCTCCTCCACCAGGTCCGGCACGAGGGCCGATTCGTCGACGACCCGCTCGTACAGACTCCGTTTCGCCAGTGCGGCATACAGGGTCTTGGCCAACATCGTCGCGACGTTGTTGTCACCACCGAGCACGATTCCCATCACCGTCCCGCTGATGAGGGCGTCGTCGACGGCGGCGAATTCGGGCTGCCCGGCGCGACGCTTGTAGACGGCCAGCAGTCCGGTGTCGTCGTGCTCGATGTCGGAGGCGACCAGCTCCTGCACCCAGCCATAGAGCTCGGTCCACGAATCCACGATCAGCGGGATCTCGTCGCGCCGTGCGAGTTGGATCCGTCTACCCAACTCGTTCATCCACCGCGCGTGGTCGATCGAGATGCCGAGCAGGGTACACACCACCTGTGCAGGCACCAGCCGGAAGACCTGAGCCATGATGTCGGGCTCGGCGGACTCGTCGAGCGCGTCGAACGCCGCGTCGGCGAGGGCGATGATGGTCGGTTCGAGCGCAGCCATGGCGCGGGCACTGAACTCGTGGGACACGAACTCTCGCACCACACCGTGCACCGGGGCGTCGAGGTTGATGAGCACCTCAGGAGCCCAGTTGGTGGGCATGAACGACGGGCCACCGTCGACGTTGCACAGGGTGCGGCTGGCGGTGCGGTCGAGCATCACCGTCTTGACGTCGGCATACGACGTCAGGCTGATCGCGGTGTGCCCGCTGGGCAGCTCGACCTTCTGATACCCGTCGTCACCGGAGATCTCGCGGACATACGGTGCCGGTGTATCGAGATTCGGGATGTCGACGACCAGCGGTGGTGCCGCGATCGCGTCGGGGCGATGGATGGTCTGGGTCATTGCCGGATCTCCTCGGGATCGCAAGCGGAATCGGCGTCGACGGGGCCTGCATCGACGCCGGGGGTGATCGGTGTGGCGACGGGGCGCCGGAGCAGCAGCGCGACGACCACGGCGAGCATTAGACTCAGGGCGGCAAGCACCCAGAGCAGCGACGTGAACCCGTCGGAGAACGCGGCTCGCAACACACCGGTGTCCACCGAGCGGTCGACGCCTCCGATTTCACCGGTGACGACCTTGTCGACGATGCTCTCCCGCTCACCGGATCCCAGTGAGCCCGGCAGACGGTCGCGGACCTCGCCACCGACGCCTGCGGTCAGAGCACTGGCGAACACCGCGACGACGACGGCCTCGCTACCCAGCCGCACCGTGGACACCAGACCGGACACCATGCCCGACTTCTCGGCGGGTACCGATCCGATCGCCTGGCCGTCCACCAGCCCGACGCCGAGCCCGAAACCGAGGCCCAACAGCAGGTACGGGACACCGATGGCGCCGATGCTCTCCTCGGTACCGACCAGCGTGAGCAAGGCCGCGCCGGCGGCGAACAACAGCACACTGCCACCGAGGATCACCCAGACGGGGACGCCGCGGGTGTGCAGGGCCCCGGCGATGAGCGGTCCGACGATGACCGGCACGGTCATGATCAGCATCACCAGGCCGACGACTCCGGTCTCCAGCTGCCACACCGTGGACAGGAACGTCGGGTAGTACGTCAGCAGCGTGACGAAACCGACCGCACCGGCGACCGGGACGGCGAGCAGACCGACGAGGCGCGACGACCGGAGCAGGGTCAGATCGAGCAAGGGGTGGTCGACGGTGAGTTCGATTCGGAGGAACGCCGCGAACAACGCCACCCCGGCGACCAAGGTGCCGAGCGTCGCCGGCGAGCCCCATCCCCACGAATCCGACTGCACGACAGCCGTGATGATCAGGGTCAGCGATGACGCGAAGGCGACGGCGCCGGGGTAGTCGAGTCGGCCGGTGGAACGGACGGGAGTGTCATGGGCATTCGACGCGACGACGAGGGCCACCGACACCGCGATGACGACCGCGTTGAACCAGAAGATGCCCGACCATCCCACCAGGGCGATAGCAGTCGAGGAGATCGTCGGCCCGAGACCTAGTCCGACTCCGGCTGCCGTGCCGAACAGCGCGAACGCCCGCGCCGCGGCAGCGCCGTCGAAGGTGATCGCCAACAACGCCCCCGAGCAGGCGAAAATCATCGCAGCCCCCACACCAGCCAGTGCACGGCCGACGTCGAGGAGAAGGAGCGACGGTGCCAGAGCGCTCAGGACCGCCGCCCCGGCGAACAGCACACCGCCGAGAATCAGGCCGCGTCGGCGGCCGAGGTGATCGGCGATCGACCCGGCGACGAGGCTGAACACGGCGAAGGTGAGGTTGAAACCGTTGACCACCCACTGCAGCAGTGATGGATTCGAGCCGAGATCGGCGGCGATGTGCGGTAGCGCCACACCGGTTCCGGACACCCCTGTGGGTACGACGACGACACCGAGCAGGATTGCCGCCAGGAGGAGATTGGGTTTGGCGGTCGACGTGGTTCTCGTGGGTGATGCGGGTGCGGTCATGCGATGGGCTCCCCGTCTGTGATGTCACCGTGGTTCGCCCGCAGGAGTCCGGCGAGATCGGTGACGGTCTGGTCGTTGTCGACGAAACGCACAGCCCCCCAGCCGGAGCTACGCGCGGCAGCACAGTTGGCCTCGAGATCGTCGATGAGGACCGCGGTTCCGGTTGCGGCCCCGATCCTGGCCTCCGCGATCGCGAAGATCTCGGGTTCGGGTTTGCGACATCTGACGTCATAGGAGTCGACGATCGTGTCGACGTCGTCGTCGAGCCCGACCATCGGGCGCCAGTACGCCTCCCACTCGCGCACGTTGTTGGTGAGGATCCCAACCCGGTACCCCTGCGATCTGAGCTCGAGGACCAGGTCGCGCATGGCCGTGTTGACCTGATGGCCCGCGAACCACTGGCGACCGAATTCGACCTCCGACCGTGAGACGTCGATTCCTCGGGATGTGAGCCATCGGTGCATCCGACGGACCCACTCGACCTCGGTCAGCAGGCCGAGTTCGACGGGGGCGAGGACCTCGACCCCGAGGCCGTCGGCGACGCCCGCCATCGCGGCCTTGAGATCGGCCGGAATGATGCCGGTCTTGCGCTCGTACTCGGCGAACAGGTCCTCGATCGGGGGCGAGAGCACGCCCCCGAAGTCGAGGAACACCGTCGTGTAGCGCGACGCGGCGGTGACCGGCGGGACGGCGTCGACGCGCAGCGAGGCCGTCATCGCCCGACCGCCACGTGGGCACGTGCGTGCGACCGGGCGAAAAGCACACCGCACGACGCGATGGAGACGCCTTCCTGCATGATGTCGACGTCGAATCCGACGACCGCCTCGCAGGTGTCCGTGTGTGGCCGGACGAGTGCGCTCGTCGGCAGGTCGAGCTCGCCGAATCGGGTGAACGTCGCCGACAGGGAACGTATCCTTAGCCGTCGAGGACTGAGGCCGAAGTACTCGTCGGCACCGACGATCCCGGCCTGGCGTACCGCCTCGAAGATGACCGCTCCCGGGATGTGATCGAGCGGATGGTCGAACAGACTCGGGTGGTGCTGATCGACGATGACGTCGACCTCGAAACCGGCCGCGACGTGTCGCGCCGCCCCGACCACCACGTTGCGGCTCAGACCACGGCCGAGGGCCTCGGGCTGACGCGCGCCCACACTGCGATGCGGGTGTCTGCCGGGTTGCGGTTCGATGCCGCTCCGGTACTCGGCCAGCCCGAGCTTCGCTCGCCCCGACGCGCGGACGCGGGCCCAGACCCGTTTCGGCATCCACTGGATCGACATGGTCATGGTGACCGCGGCCATCCCATTCAGGCTGACGGTCATGTCGAGGGTGATGCCGATGGTCGTGTCGTCGCGGACCTTCTCACCCACGATCACCGCACTCAGCTCGCCGTTGCCGGGGGACGACGTCACCGTCATCGCATCGTCAGAGACAACGGTGACGGTAGCCGCATTGAAGACGAAGGACTGGTCGAACTCGACTCCCACGTGGCGATGTGCGATCAGGATCGACGCCTGCCGAAAGCACTCCAGGACGAGTAGCGGGTCGTATCGGTCGGCCGCGGGCCTCAAGTGGTCGCTGTAATAGCTGTGCGACTTCGGGAGGTGAACCCCGACACGGAAGTTGGGGTACCGATCGCAGACGATGTCGGTGAGGTAGACCTCGGACAGAGCGTCGCGGTGGACGTGCTCGCGCGGTACCAGGGTCGAATGTGAGAGACGAGGTTGCATCACGGATGTCACGGAAGCCCCTTGCTGTTGGTTCGGACGGCAGCACGGACGTGAGATGTCGCTGCGCGGCAACGGGCAGCGGTTCACGGTGTGCGGGTCGGGTCCAGCGGTCCGGTAGGTCTCGGGCTTTCAAGCAAGGGGCTCTCAAGCGACTCTGTTCGGACTGAGATCAGATTAGCGCCTGCAACGACATTTGTCGCGGTCAAGAATCAGCGCTGCACAGAAGTCGCCCCCACGGACCGATTCTGCGACTACTCTGCGCGCAAAATATTTGAATGCCACCGGGATTCGTTGTGGTGACATGGATCATAGCGACGGCAGAGGGTGATCTGACATGCATCGCGACATCGGTCGTCTGCCCAGCCCACATAGTGATGCGATGGCGCAGGATCGACGAAGGGTCACCGTCATCGCGGCGGGTATGGCGGTCGAGGGGTACGACTGGGTGACATTCCTTGCTCTGCTCCCCTACATGACTCGGGCGCTGGTGAGTGACGACGGTTCCGGGCTGACCGTCGGGTTCGGAATCTTCGCCGCCGGGTTCGTCGTTCGGCCCGTCGGGGCGTACGCGCTCGGGCGGTTCGCCGACCGACGAGGCCGCACAGCCGCATTCATCACCTCCTTGTGGATCGGGTTCGGTGCGACGGTCGGGATGGCCCTTACGCCCGCGGTCGACGGCATCGCGTGGGCAGCACCGCTGCTGCTGTTGACCTTTCGGGTGATCCTGGGCGCGGCACACGGCGGCCAGTCAGCCGTGGTCAACGCCCGCATGTACGAGATGCGTCGTGTTGGGAGTCGACTCGACCCGTCAGCATTGATCTACACCATGGCGGCATCGGGCAAGGTCGCGTCGCTGACGGTCACCCTGATGTTGATTCACTGTCTCGACCGCGTGGACATGACCACATGGGGGTGGCGGATCCCCTTCGCGGTCGGGGCGGTCGGGGGCGCGGTGCTGGCCGTCGCTGCGGCTCGCGGCACCGACGCCGAAGGACAGCGACCGGCCGACACGGTGCCGGCGATGCCACGGAGCGCGGTGCTGGCGCGGATGGCGGCGGTCGTCGCCCTCACTCTCGGCACCACCCTCACCTTACAACATCTGGATCGCGAGTACCGTCCCGTACGCTGTCGCGCACCTCGGCGTCGGCGAATCCACGATGGTGGCCACGTCTCTCGCACAGACGGTCGGGTTCGCCGTTCTCGTCGTCGGTGTCGGAGTGGTGATGCGGCACCGATCGCGTACCCGTCTGCATCTGACATTCGCTGTCGCCAACGCAGCGTTCAGCCTGCCACTGCTCTACTCGACGCGGCCGACGGCCGGCCTCACGATCTATCTGCTGGGGACGTTGCTGGCGACGATCATCCTTGCGGGACTGTGCGCCACCTTGCCCGCCGTGATCAGCTCACTGTTCCCTTGGCCGATACGCGGCGCGGGCAACGGTCTGCCCTACGCAGTCGCCGTCGCGCTTGTCGGCGGGACGGCGCCAAGCCTTCGCGAGACGTTCTCGTCGGACTACCCGGTGTTCGTCGTGTACGCCGCGACGACGTGTCTCGTCACCGCCGGCGCCGCGATCATGATCGACCGCCGGTCGACCGATGTCGACGACCAGCCCGACCGCGCACCCGCGACTACCCGCTGAGGCAACTCGGCCCGAGGAGGGCCTTGAGGTCACCCATCAACGCCGAACTCGGGGTGACGCGGTAGGTGTCGTCGAGTCGGAGCAGAGTCGCGGAGTCACCGGAGATCAGCCGGACGTGGACGTCCGCGGTCCCCGGGTGCCGGGCGAGGACGCGCTTGAGTTCGCCCACCCGATCGCGGGTGCACAGCCGTGTCGACATGCTGACAGCCACCGGCCGTGACTCCCCCGCGTGGGAGAGGTCGGGCACCGCGAGGTCGTTGGCGCTGATCATCGTGGAGTCGTCACGCTTGTTGACCCGCGCCTTGATGAGGACGACGGCGTCCGGGGTGATGTCCATGCCGTAGGCCTGGAAGGCGCGGGGGAAGAAGTAGACCTCCACACCACCGACCATGTCCTCGAGGGTGACGACGGCGTACGGCTCACCCTTCTTGTTCACCCGTCGGGTGACGGCGGAGATGATGCCGCCGATGATGATCTGCGCGCCGTCGGGCACGTTGCCCTCGAGCAGGCTGGTGATCGACGTGTCGGTCTGCGCCGAGATGACGTGCTCGATGCCGCCCAGGGGGTGGCCGGAGACGTAGAGCCCCAACATCTCCCGTTCCAGCGCGAGTTTGTGCTTGGAGTCCCACTCCTCGTCGGGGACGGGGACGGCGAACACGTCCTCGACCGCGGCATCGTCACCACCGGCGTCACCGAAGAGGTCGAACTGGCCGACGGCCTCTGCCTTCTTCGTCCCGAGCACGGCGTCGACCGCGTCGGAGTGGATGAGGAAGAGCCCCTTGCGCGGGTGGTCGAGCGAGTCGAACGCACCTGCCTTGATGAGGGATTCGGTGACCTTCTTGCTGCACGCGACGACGTCGATCTTGCCGAGGTAGTCGGAGAAGGAAGTGAACTTCCCCCGGTCGTCGCGGGCGCGCAGGATCGCCGAGACCACGTTGGTGCCGACGTTGCGGACCGCGGCGAGGCCGAACCGGATGTCCGTGCCGACGGCGGCGAAGTTGCGCTGTGACTCGTTGACATCCGGTGGGAGGACGGTGATCCCGAGCTTGCGGCAGTCGGCGAGATAGATCGCCGCCTTGTCCTTGTCGTCGCCGACGGACGTCAACAGGCCGGCCATGTACTCGGCGGGGTAGTTGGCCTTGAGGTACGCGGTCCAGAACGACACCAGTCCGTACCCGGCCGCGTGCGACTTGTTGAACGCGTACCCGGCGAACGGGAGGATGGTGTCCCACAGCGCCTTGATCGCCGCCGACGAGAAGCCGTTGTCCTTCATGCCCGCCTCGAAGCCCTCGAACTCGGCGGCGAGCACCTCGGCCTTCTTCTTGCCCATCGCGCGACGCAGGATGTCGGCTCGACCGAGCGAGTACCCGGCGACCTTCTGCGCGATCTGCATGATCTGCTCCTGATAGACGATCAGGCCGTAGGTGTCGGCCAGGATCTCCTTCAGGGGCTCGGCGAGTTCGGGGTGGATCGGCGAGACCTGTTGCCGTCCGTTCTTGCGGTCGGCGTAGTCGTTGTGGGCGTTCATGCCCATCGGACCGGGCCGGTACAGGGCGAGGACGGCGACGATGTCGTCGAACCCGGTGGGCTGCATGCGCTTCAGCAGTTCACGCATCGCCCCGCCGTCGAGCTGGAAGACGCCCAGTGTGTCACCGCGGGCGAGCAGCTCGTAGGTCTTCGGGTCGTCGAGAGGGGCGGCGTCCATGTCGAAGTCGATGCCGCGGTTGGTCTTGATGTTCTCGATCGCGTCGCCGATGACGGTGAGGTTGCGCAGGCCGAGGAAGTCCATCTTCAGCAGGCCGATGGCCTCACACGACGGGTAGTCCCAGCCGGTGATGATGGCGCCGTCCTGCGCGCGCTTCCACACCGGGATCGCGTCGGTGAGCGGTTCGGAGGACATGATCACCGCGCAGGCGTGCACGCCCGCGTTGCGGATCAGCCCCTCGAGACCCAGTGCGGTGTCGTAGATCTTCTTGACGTCGGGGTCGGTCTCGATGAGACCGCGCACCTCGGACGCCTCGCCGTACCGCTCGTGGTCGGGGTCGGTGATGCCCTTGACCGAGATGTCCTTGGCCATGATGGGCGGCGGCAGCGCCTTGGTGATGCGGTCGGCGATGGAGAAGCCGGGCTGGCCGAACTGGACGCGTGCGGAGTCCTTGATCGCCGCCTTCGTCTTGATGGTGCCGAAGGTGATGACCTGGGCGACCTTGTCGCTGCCCCACCGCTCGGTCGCGTAGCGCACCATGTCGCCACGACGGCGGTCGTCGAAGTCGATGTCGATGTCGGGCATGGACACGCGCTCGGGGTTGAGGAACCGCTCGAACAGCAGACCATGCGGGATGGGGTCGATGTTGGTGATGCCCAACGCGTAGGCGACGAGCGACCCGGCGGCCGACCCACGACCCGGACCGACACGGATGCCGACCTCCTGCGCGTGGCGGATGAGGTCACCGACGACGAGGAAGTAGGCGGGGAACCCCATCTGGATGATGACGTCGAGTTCGTAGTCGGCACGGGAGACGTAGGCCTCGGGCACGGGACCGTCGGGGAAACGTCGCTTGAGACCGGATGCGACCTCGCGCCGCAGCCAGCTGTCCTGCGTCTCGCCCTCGGGCACCGGGAACACCGGCATCCGGTCGCGGTGGGTGAACACCTCGGAGTAGTCGCCGATGCGCTCGCCGATCTCCACGGTGTTGTCGCATGCGCCGGGCACGACATCGTCCCAGAGGGCGCGCATCTCGTCGGCGGACTTGAGGTAGTACCCGTCGCCGTCGAACTTGAAGCGCGTCGGGTCCGACAGCGTCTTGCCCGTCTGGATACACAGCAGCGCCTCGTGGGTGACGGCGTCGGTCTTGTGCACGTAATGGCAGTCGTTGGTGACGATGGGCTTGATGCCGAGTGTGCGACCGATCTCCAGCAGGCCGTCGCGGACGCGACGCTCGATCTCGAGCCCGTGCTCCATGAGCTCGAGATAGAAGTTCTCCTTGCCGAAGATGTCCTGCCATTTCGCCGCGGCCTCCAGCGCCTCACGCTCGTGGCCGAGGCGCAGGCGGGTCTGGACCTCACCCGAGGGGCAGCCGGTGGTCGCGATGATCCCGGAGGCGTGCTCGGCGATGAGTTCGGCGTCCATGCGGGACCACTTGCCGAGTTGGCCCTCGATCGACGCCAGCGACGACAACTGGAACAGGTTGCGCAGGCCGGTCGCGTTCTCCGCGACCATCGTCATGTGCGTGTACGCGCCCGAGCCGGACACGTCGTCGGACTTCTGGTCGCGGTCACCCCACAGGACACGCTTGGTGTCGAAGCGGGACGCGGGTGCGATGTAGGCCTCGATGCCGATGATCGGCGTGATGTCGTGCTTCGTGGCGACGTTGTAGAACTCGCTGGCGCCGAACATGTTCCCGTGGTCGGTCATGCCGATCGCGGTCATGCCGAGGCGCTTGGCCTCGGCGAACAGTGGCGCGACCTTCGCCGCTCCGTCGAGCATGGAGTACTCGGTGTGGTTGTGCAGATGAACGAACTGACCCGACACTCCACGACCTCTCTGCGACCCACGTCCTGCGATGTGCGACGGCGGGTGTGCACCCGCGCGCTGCGACCGGCCCAGTCTAGGTGGGGGCACCCACAGAACCGACCTCCCACGCGGTGTCGTCGGGCATCGGTTGGTGGGCCGCTGGTCAGCGGGCCGGGACGGGCGCCGTGTCGGGCAGCGGGGCCCCGCCGACGGTCTGTCCCGGCAGCAGCGGGACGACCGTGAAGCGGCCGCCGGCGGCTCCGGCCGGCAGCACCTGCACGACTCGCACGCGGGGGTCGGCGGCGAGGGTCCGCAGACGTGCGACCGGTCCGCGCACCACGATCCCGACGACACAGGCGCACCCGGCGCGCAGCCGCGAGGCCACCACCCTCGCGACGGCGTCGCCGCGGGCGCCGTCCTGTCCGACGATGCCGCCCGTCCCCGCGCCGGGCGACGCCGACCCGTCCAGCAGGCCGATCGCGAGGATCCGCGCGGTCTCCCAGGACAGCGGATCCGGGGTCACCGGCACCACGGCGGTCGGGGTGGCCACGTCGGCGAGGGGGACGTGCAGGGCGACCTGCCCCGCGTCCGTCCCGGCGACCAGCGACCGTGCGGCGGGGTCGTCGAGGGCCTCCCGCAGCGACACCAACGCCCACCGTGTCCCCGTCGCCGAGGCGAGTCCGGCTGCCGCAGCGGAGCGGTAGGCCTCCACCGACTGCCCCGTGTCGGGCCCGAGGCGGTCGGTGTCCACCCCAGCCGATCGCGGTGGGTGCGTGGCACCCAGCCAGTACAGACCGCCGACCACCGCGGCCACCGTGACGACGAGGATCGCCGCCCCGCGCAGGAGATGGACGGGACCGTCAGGTCGCACGCAGGACGTCCAGGGCGTGGGCGAGATCGGCCGGGTACGGGCTGGTGAACTCCACCATGCGTCCGTCGGCCGGGTGGGCGAACGCGAGCGCCCGGGCGTGCAGCCACTGCCGCTCCAGCCCGAGGCGGGCGGCGAGCGTCGGGTCGGCGCCGTAGGTCGTGTCCCCGCAGCACGGGTGGTGCAGGGCCGAGAAGTGCACCCGGATCTGGTGGGTGCGGCCGGTCTCGAGGTGGACGTCGAGCAGGCTCGCCGCGGCGAACATCTCCAGCGTGTCGTAGTGCGTCACACTGGGTTTGCCGGCCGTCGTCACCGCGAACCGCCATTCGCTGCCCGGGTGGCGACCGATCGGGGCGTCGATGGTCCCGCTCGACGGGTCGAGATGTCCCTGCACCAGCGCGTGGTAGCGCTTGTCGACGGTGCGCTCACGGAAGGCCCGTTTCAGCACCGTGTAGGCGCGTTCGGACACCGCGACGGCCATCACCCCGGACGTCCCGACGTCGAGGCGGTGGACGATGCCCTGTCGTTCGTGCGCGCCGGAGGTGGAGATGCGGTAGCCCGCCGCCTCCAGGCCCCCGATGACCGTCGGTCCGGTCCAGCCCACCGAGGCGTGGGCGGCGACACCGACGGGCTTGTCGACCACGACGATGTCGGAGTCGGCGTAGAGGACGTCCATGTCCTCGATCGGGGCGACGGGGTTCTCGACCGGGCGGGGCGGCTCCGGCAGCGTCACCTCGAGCCACGTGCCCGCGGCCAGTCGGTGCGACTTCCCCACCGCCGCACCGTCGATGCTCACGTCGCCGGAGTCGGCGAGTGCGGCGACGACCGTCCGCGACAGACCCAGGATGCGGCTGACACCGGCGTCGAGGCGCATGCCGTCGATGCCGTCGGGCACCGGCATCGACCGGCTGTCACGCATCGCCGGACCGCTTCGCGCGTCCCGAGGGGGTGCGGGTGCCGTCGATCTCGACGCCGAACACCGTCAGCGCGACGAGGAGCACCGCCCCGCACACGACGGCCGAGTCGGCGACGTTGAACACCGGCCACCACCCCACCGAGACGAAGTCGACGACATGGCCGCGCAGCGGCCCGGGAGAGCGGAAGAAACGATCGACGAGGTTGCCCAGTGCACCGCCGAGGACGAGCCCGAGGCCCACGGCCCACCACGCCGATCGCAGGCGGCCGCTGAACCGGATGATCCCGACGACCACCGCGGCGGCGACGAGGGTGAGCACCCACGTGTAGCCGGTCGCGAAGGAGAACGCGGCACCGGAGTTGCGCACCAGTCGCAGCGTCACGGTGTCGCCGATGATCTCGACGGGACGTCCCGGGGTGATGGTCGCGACGACGACGATCTTGGTGATCAGGTCGACGAGGAGCACCACCAGCGCGACCACGGGCAGCACGGCGAGGACGGTGCGCGACCGCCCGGGCGCCGCGGGCGCCTCCGGTACGGACTCCTCCACCGGGGCTGTCTCGGGGTCGGTGCGGGGGTCGTCGGTCACGGGGTCCATCATCCCCCACCGCCGTCGCTAGCCTGAACCGCGTGCCCGCCACCCGTCTGCTCTCGTCCCGTACGGGGGGCCGCCGCCTCCCCCTGACCGTCGCGTCCGTGGTCGGCGTCGCCGTCCTGGCGATGAGCGGCTGCGGCTCGTCGGGGTCGTCGGGAGCCGGCGAGGCGACCAGCGCGAGCGCCTCGGCCGGTTGCGCCGAGCAGACGACGGTCGGGGCGCCGGGCGCCTCGCTGCTGCCCATCCCGCCGGCCGCCGTGACGGTCGAGGACGCCGGTGCC
Organism: Williamsia sp. SKLECPSW1; assembly: GCF_054332755.1. Lineage (NCBI taxonomy): Bacteria > Bacillati > Actinomycetota > Actinomycetes > Mycobacteriales > Nocardiaceae > Williamsia > Williamsia sp. SKLECPSW1. The sequence goes on from NZ_JBTGLI010000003.1 coordinate 128,574, forward strand.
GCGCCGCAGGCCGCCCTGGCCGGCACCCCGGATCGACAGAGCCCCCAGCAGGTGTCCCTGCGTGTGGTGTCGTCGTCGACCACCGCTCGCGAGGGGGAGCAGCCGTCGACGGTCTCGCAGGACGTGACCCTGCCGCTCACGGCGCGCGTCGCGTGCTCGGACCCGACCGACGTCGAGCTGGGGGTGGGCCGACCCACCTCCCCCGACACCGGGCTGTCGGATGCCCTCTCCGCGGTCGACGGGTCCCGGGCCGGGCTGGCCGTGGCCGCCGGTTCGGTGCCGGTGTCGCTACGGATCGTCCCCGCGGCCGACGCCGGCGACGAGGCGCGAGCCGCGGTCGAGCAGACCCTCGTCTCGGCACTGCAGCGATCGGTCGCGGTGCCGACCCGACCGGTGGGGATCGGGGCGCGGTGGCGGGCCGTGCGGACGCTCGACGGTGCCGCGACCGTCACCCAGACGACGACGGCCACGCTGCGTCAGCGGGACGGGTCGCGCGTGGTCCTCGACGTGACGGTGGACGAGACACCCGTCGACTCCACCTTCACCGTCCCCGGACGCGGTGAACGGCTCACGATCGGCTCCTACAGCTTCTCTGGCAGCGGGACGGTCACCGTGGATCTCGCCCGCGGGTTGCCGGTGGCGGGGTCGCTGACGATGTCGGGCGGGCGGACGCTCATCGGCGACGACCCCGCGCGCCCGCTGGTCCAGCAGACGTCGCTGGCGGTCACCTGGCGGTGACGACGGAAGCACTCCGCCCCGTCACCGGATCGGTGACGGGGCGGAGTGTTCAGGCGATGCCGGGTGTCAGCTGGCCGGCGGGCACATCGCGCTCTGGACGTTGTTCGCGGCCAGCAGCGGGCAGACGGTGGTCTTGGCGAGCTTCCACTTGCCCTGGTCGTAGACGATCGCGGCGTCGATCGTCTGCTCGGGGACGTTCGGCAGCTTCACCTTGACCTTGACGGTGGCCTGGCCGTTGCCCGACGCGATCACCGGCGGCACCAGCTGGTAGGTGACCCCCTGCAGGTCCTCCTTGGCCTTCACCAACTTGTCGAACAGCTGCGGATCGGCTTCCGAGCCCTGCACCAGGTCGGTCTTGTCCGAGGCCGGGACGTTCGGGTCGAGCGCCTTGGTGAGAAGGGCGTTCAGCGTGGCTGCGCTCGGCGGCGTCGACGGATCGGTGACCGAGGTGCCCCCGTTGTCGGTGGTCGTGCTGGTGGCCGACGAGGTCGCGGGACCGTTGTCGACGGCGCCATCACTGCCATCGCTGCAGGCAGCGGTGAAGGTCAGGGCGGCGACGACCGCCAGCCCCGCGGTCAGGATCTTCTGCAGCTTCACGACAGGTGAACTCCTTCGTAGTCGGTGACGTCATCGTCATGGGGAAGTCGGCCACGACGGCCGTGATCCCCCCGGATCGGACACCACTATGCCAAACGCGACGCCCGGCGAGCCCCGGACGCGTGGCCGCGGCCGTCGCCGACGCGTTGTCGGCCGAGTTGACCAGCAACGTCGACGCACGGTGAGGTGGGCCCTCATGAGCACGCGCGCACGGGTCGTCGTCCTGGGCACCGGCGGGACGATCGCCGCCGTCGACGGTCCCGGCGGCGCGGTGCCGACCGTCGACGTCGGCGATCTGGTCGGTCGCGCCGACACCGTCGACGTCGTCGTCGACACACGCACGGTGCTGTCGGTGGACTCCTCCGCGATGACACCTGAGCTGCAGATGCGCATCCTGCAGGCCGTCACCGACACCCTGGTCGACCCCGCGGTCGCCGGGGTCGTCGTCGCCCACGGGACCGACACTCTGGAGGAGACCGCCATGCTCCTCGACCTCGTCCACGACGACCCCCGGCCCGTCGTCCTCACCGGCGCCCAACGCACGGCGTCGCACCCCGAGTCCGACGGTCCCGCCAACCTCTCCCGCGCGATCGCCCTGGCCGCCGATCGATCGGTACGGGAGCGGGGTGTCCTCGTCGCCGTCGGCGGTGCGGTGCTGCCGGCGCGCGGTGTGACGAAGACGTCGACCACCGATCTGAATGCGTTCGACGCGCCCTGGGACACCCCGACGCGTCCGCTCATGCCGCCGGCGACCGGTCGTACGCTGCCACGCGTCGACCTGCTGACCGCGCACCCCGGCATGGACGCCGGGCTCGTCGACGCCGTCGTCGAGCGCGGCGCCGCCGGGTTGGTGGTGGCCGGATTCGGGTCGGGGAACGTCCACCCCGACCTGGCCGGGCGTCTGGCGGCCGCCGTGCACGACGGGACGGCGGTCGTCGTCACCTCACGTGTCCCGGGCGGGCGCGTCACGCCTGCCTACGGCGGCGGTGGCGGGGCGGTCGACCTGCAGGCCGCGGGCGTCCTGATCTCGCCGTGGCTGCGTGCGCCGCAGGCGCGAGTGGTGGTGCAGCAGGCGCTCGCCCGCGGGTGGGCGGCCGAGCGGATCAGTCCGTTCCTGGATCTGCACCCGACCGACTGATGTCCCGCTCCTGCTCGACCGCCCGTCCGTCGGCCGGCTGAGGAGCAGGGGCGTCGGGAGCGGTGACGTCGGTCCAGTCGAGGCTGTCGAGCGGGTCACCCACCCGCAGTTCGGCGGTGTCGACGCCGAAGGTGCGCACCGGACCCACACCCGAGGTGCGCGTCTCGAACCGTACGGTCACCACACCGTGGCCGCTGCCCTGCACCCACCCGTGTCCGAGTTCGGGGTGCACGACATCGGTGCCGGTCGCCCACGTCACCGCACCGTCCTCGCCGACCGCGCGTCCGCTCCCCTTCTGGACGCCCTCGTCGCCGTGATCGTCGGTGGCGGTGGCGGTCTCGCCGTCGACGGCATGCACGTCCACGGGGCCCACGCTGGCATCGGCCGGGAACAGCTGGAACTGTTGGTCGGCGGTGAGCCCGCTGAACCCGACCCCGACGAGCCGGATCGGCCCGACGTCGAGCGGATCGAGAGCGAGGCGCTGCGCAGCCGCGACGAGGACCGGCAACTCGCTGCTGGCGGGGGTGAAGGTGGTCGACCGGGTCAGCACCGACATGTCCGAGCGCTTCAGCTTCAGCACCACCGTGCGCGCCCCGCGTCCGTCGGCGAGGAGGCGCCGGTGCGCACCGGCGGCCGCCGTGTCGATCGCCGTGCGCAGGCGATCCAACGACGAGATATCCTCGGCGAAGGTCGATTCCGCGCTGATCTGCTTCGCCGACGCCCGCTCGGCGACCGGTCTGTCGTCGATGCCCTGCGCCAGTCGGTGCAGGGCCGGACCGACGGTGGCGCCGAGAACCGACGCGACCTCCACCGTCGACAGGTCCGCCAGGTCGCCGATGGTGTCGATGCCCAGCCGGTGCAGTTTGTCCCCCGCGACCGGCCCGATCCCCCACAACTTCCGTACCGACAGCGGACGGAGGAACGCACGGTCCTCCGCAGGGTCCACGACGACGACCCCGTCGGGTTTCGCGAGCCCGGAGGCGATCTTGGCGATCTGTTTGCCGCTCCCGGCGCCGATGGAGGCGGCCAGGCCCAGCTCGTCGCGGATGCGGCGGCGGACGTCCTCGGCGAACCGCGTTACCTCGTCGACCGCGGCGCCGGCCAGCGACTCCGGCTCACCGAACGCCTCGTCGAACGACAGCGTCTCGATCACCGGTATCGACTCACGGACGAGGGCGAACACCCGTCCGCTGACGACCCGGTACACCGAGCCGCGCGGCGGGACGACGACCGCTCCGGGACCGACCAGCCTGCGCGCCTGGTGCATCGGCATCGCGGAGTGGGCGCCATACCGCCGGGCCTCGTAGCTCGCGCCGGCGACGACACCGCGGCCACCGACCCCGCCGACGAGGACCGGCCGACCGCGAAGGGTCGGGCGCGTGAGCTGCTCGACGGAGGCGAAGAACGCATCCATGTCGATGTGCAGGACCCACCGCGCCGTCCGAGTCCGGTCTGCCTGCCCCACCGCTCCAGCCTAGGCAGCGGGGGCCGCCCGTTCGTCAGGGCTCGAGAGTCCGGGGCGCGGGGGTCAGCAGGAACGCCGGGATGTGCGGGGCGATCGCGAGCAGCTCCTCGTCAGTCGACGTGTGGGAGACCTTCTGCGGCAGCCAGGCCGACACCTCCCAGCCCCAGCGTTTCAGGTACGGACGCAGCAGCGCCGGCTTGTCCGCGTCGGCCATCTCGGTGGCGACGTAGGCCGTGGTCGAGTGCCCGCGACGGAGGTCGCACTCCCCCGCGGCGCGCAGGTTGCGCGACCACTGGGTGTTGCCGCGCGGCGACAGGAGGTAGGTGTGCCCGGCGACGGTGAACGGGTTGACCGGCGTCGACCGGGGTTCGCCGGTCGACCGGCCGACGACGGTCAGCGTGCGGGCGCCCGCGAGGCCGAGGCCGTGGTCGGCGAGCCAGCCGACGGCTCGGTTGAACACGGTCTGGGCGGGCGTGGGCTGGACGTGGTGGGTCGTGGTCATGGCGGGCTCCTCGGATCGGATGAGCGAGAGCACTGCTCTCTCGACCGAGTCTGCACCTCCGCGGACCCAAAAGCAAGAGCAGTGCTCTCGGTTGTGACAGGATGGCTGCCATGAGTCCCACCCGCGCCGACGCCCGTGCCGAGACCGAGCGCGACATCCTGCGGATCGGGCGGGAGCACCTGATCGCCCACGGTCCCACCGGCCTGTCGCTCCGGGCGGTCGCCCGGGACCTGGGGGTGGTCTCCTCCGCGGTCTACCGCTACGTCCGCAGCCGCGACGAGCTGCTCACGCTGCTGGTCGTCGACGCGTACACCGAACTCGCCGACGCCGTCGACGCGGCGATCGAGGAGACATCGGACGTGCGACGACGGATCGTCATCGTCGGCACCGCGATGCGGACGTGGGCGCGGGCCGAACCCGCACGATGGGCGCTGCTGTACGGCACACCGGTCGCCGGCTACGAGGCGCCCGGCGACCGGACGACCGGGCCCGGCACCCGGGTGATGGTGACACTCCTCCACCTCGCCGCCGAGCTCTCGCCCGCCGACCTCGACGACGTCCCGAGCCCGGTGCACGGCGACTTCGACCGCATCCGCACCGAGTTCGGGATCGACATCGGCGACGCCGCTCTGGTTCGGGCGCTGGCACTCTGGTCGGTGCTCGTCGGCGCGATCAGCTCCGAGGTGTTCGGCCAGTACGGCCGGGACACCTTCACCGACACCGCCGCACTGTTCGAGCTCCAGCTGCGGAGCGTCCTCGAGACGGCGTTCCCGCCGGACTGATCAGGCCGGGACGACCCGGGTCAGTTCCCCGCGCACACCGTCGCCGAGGTCGGTCGCGTCGTCGCCGAGGTCCGCCGGGTCGACGACGTCGAGCCGCACCGCGAGCACCTCGCCCGCGATGAGGTCCCGGTGCCGCTGCGCCCACTCCTGCCGCTCGGCCGGCACGCCGAGGCGCACCTCGATGCGGTCGGACACGTCGAACCCGGACGACCGTCGCGCGTCCTGGAGCTCCCGCACGCGGTCCTTCGCCCAGCCCTCGGCCTCGAGTTCCTCGGTGACCGTGGTGTCGAGGACGACCAACCCGCCGCCGGAGGGCAGCTCGGCCGTCGATTCCGGCTCGACGGCGACGAGCTTCCGGCTGAACTCACCGTCGACCAGTGCGATGCCGTCGGCGACGACGGTCTCGGTGCCGTCGACCTCCCGCAGCTCCCAGTTCCCGGACTTGACGGCCTTGATGACGCGCTGCACGTCCTTGCCCAGCCGCGGACCCGCGGCGCGGGCGTTCACGACCACCTCGACCCGTCCGAACTCCTCGGCGTCGTCGGCGAGATGCACCGCCTTGACGTTCATCTCGTCGGCGACCAGGCCGGTGAAGTCGGCGAGGCGACCCGCCGCCGGACCGGCGACGGTGATCGCGGGCAGCGGGAGTCGCACCCGCAGCCTGTTCGCCTTGCGCAGGCTCGACGCGGTCGAGCAGACCCCGCGGACCTCGTCCATCGCGGCGACGAGGTCGGCGTCGGCGGGGATCTCGTCGGCGGTCGGCCAGTCCGCGAGGTGCACCGACCGTCCCCCGGTCAGCCCACGCCACATGGCCTCGGTGACCATCGGCAGGAGCGGCGCCGCGAGGCGGCAGGCCACCTCCAGCACCGTGTACAGGGTGTCGAAGGCGTCGTCGGCGCGAGCCCCGTCGACCGACTCCCCCTGTCCCGCCCAGAACCGCGGGCGCGAGCGTCGGACGTACCAGTTGGTCAGCGACTCGCACAGCTCGCGGAAGGACTCGCAGGCACCGGCGATGTCGTAGACGTCGAGCGCCGCGGTCATCTCGTCGCGGGTCGCGGCGAGCTTGGCGAGGATGTAGCGGTCGAGCACACCGGTCGCGTCGGTCCGCCATGTCGCGGGACGGTCGGAGTACAGCGCGAGGAAGCTGTAGGCGTTCCACAACGGCAGCATCGCCTGCCGGACACCCTCGCGGATGCCCTGCTCGGTGACGATGAGGTTGCCGCCGCGCAGGATCGGCGACGCCATGAGGAACCAGCGCATCGCGTCCGCGCCGTCGCGGTCGAAGACCTCGTTCACGTCGGGGTAGTTGCGCTTGGACTTGCTCATCTTCTGACCGTCGTCGCCCAGGACGATGCCGTGGGCGGCCGCCGTCCGGAAGGCGGGGCGGTCGAAGAGTGCGGTGGCCAGCACGTGCAGGTTGTAGAACCAGCCGCGGGTCTGCCCGTTGTACTCCACGATGAAGTCGCCAGGGTTGCGCGCCGGCACGCCGGCGGCAGGATCACCGTCGAACCAGTCGGCGTTCTCGAAGGGGTAGTGCACCTGCGCGAACGGCATCGACCCCGACTCGAACCAGCAGTCGAGGACCTCGGGCACTCGACGCATGGTCGAGCGCCCCGTCGGGTCGTCGGGGTTGGGCCGGGTGAGTTCGTCGATGTGCGGGCGGTGCAGGTTGGTCGGACGCACGCCGAAATCCCGTTCGAGTTCGTCGAGTGAGCCGTACACGTCGACGCGCGGGTACTCGGGGTCGTCGGAGACCCAGACGGGGATCGGCGCGCCCCAGAAGCGATTCCGGCTGATGTTCCAGTCCTTGGCACCCTCGAGCCACTTGCCGAACTGCCCGTCGCGGATGTGCGCGGGCGACCAGGTGATCTCCTGGTTCAGTTCGAGCATCCGCTCCTTGATCGGCTGGACGGCGACGAACCACGACGGCACCGCCATGTAGATGAGCGGCTTGCCCGACCGCCAGGAGTGCGGGTAGCTGTGCTCGATGGTCTCGTGGCGCAGGATGCGGCCCGCGGTCTTGAGGTCCGCGATGATCGCCGGGTTCGCGTCGAACACCATCTGCCCCTCGTAGGGCGGGACGAGCGCGGTGAATCGGCCGCCCGGGTCGAGCGGCTGCACCACCTCGATCCCGTTGGCGGTGGCGAGCTCCATGTCCTCCTCACCGAAAGCCGGTGCGAGGTGGACGATCCCGGTGCCGCTGTCGGTGGTGACGTAGTCCCCGAGCAGCGTGCGGTGGGCGCGCGGGTGGCCGACGAAGAAGTCGAAGGGCGGCGTGTAGGTCGCGTCGGCGAGGTCGGCGCCGCGGTGCGTGCCGAGGACCTCGGGACTGTCGCCGAGTTCGCGGGCGTAGTGGCCGAGGCGGGCGGTGGCCAACAGGTATTCCTGGCCGTCGTCGCCGCGGACGTGGCTGTACTCGACGTCGGGGTTGACCGCGATCGCGAGGTTCGACGGCAGCGTCCACGGCGTCGTGGTCCAGATGAGGGCGTTCACGCCGACCAGCGCGTCGGGGACACCGCCGGTCAGCGGCATGCGTACCGTGACGGCCGGGTCCTGCCGCATCCGGTAGGCGTCGTCGAGCTTGCTCTCCTGGTTGCTCAGCGGGGTCTGCTCGTACCAGGAGTACGGCAGCACGCGGTAGCCCTGGTAGACCAGACCCTTCTCGTGGAGTCGGGAGAACGCCCACATCACCGACTCCATGTAGTCGATGTCGAGTGTCTTGTAGTCGTTGTCGAAGTCGACCCAGCGGGCCTGTCGGGTGACGTAGTCACGCCACTCGCCGGTGTAGCGCAGCACCGACTCGCGACAGAAGTCGTTGAACGTCGAGACGCCCATCGTCTCGATCTCCGACTTGTCGGTGATCCCGAGCTGTCGCTCGGCCTCGAGCTCCGCGGGCAGGCCGTGGGTGTCCCAGCCGAACCGCCGCTCCACCTTCCGTCCGCGCATCGTCTGGTACCGCGGGATGAGGTCCTTGACGTACCCGGTGAGCAGGTGGCCGTAGTGCGGGAGCCCGTTGGCGAAGGGCGGGCCGTCGTAGAAGACGAACTCCTCGGCGTCGTCGCGGGCGTCGATGGAGGCGCGGAAGGTGTCGTCGGTGGCCCAGTAGTCGAGCACCGCGGTCTCGAGATCCGGGAAGACCGGGGCGCGAGACCCGGTCCCCACGACGTCGACGACCGGGTAGACGCGTGCTGCGGCCCCGGTCTCGCCGGTGTCGCGTTCGGTGTGCTCCGGTGCGGTGGACACAGACTCTCCCTCGTGTCGGACGGGCCGCGTGTGCGGCCGGCTCGGACACGGGGACGACGATCACTCGCCGCGGTACCACCCCGCTTGCACCGGATCCCGGTGCCTCTCGGTTCCGGCCACCGGTGGCGGCGCGGACAGCGGCTGTGACGGGCCGCTCCCGTCCGGGTCTACTGCGGGCCGTGGCGGCCCCTCGGGGACCACAGGTCCGGTTCTTCCGGATGCTCCCCGGTGATGGCCGGATCGACGCGTGGCCAGTGTAGGTCAGCGACGACCGAGCCCACCAACCGGTTTCGCGGGGAGTCAGTCGGGGGTTCCGTGCCGGGGATGCCGGACAGACGCCGGGTGTCCCCCGGCGTCGTCGCCCCGGGAGACGTCCCCAGCCGGGTCGTGCCCCGCGGGGGCCTCGACGTCGTCACCAGTGGCGGGTTCCCGGTCGGGTCGCTCGTGTCGGCCGTGATGTACCGCGGTCTCCGGTGCGTCCTCGCGCGGCTCTGCGCCCACCTCTGGCTCTGCGTCGCCGAGGACCACCACGTCCTCGTCGGACACCCGCGGGAACTGTTCGGTCGGAGCGTCGTCCCCGTCGTCCACGGTGTCACCGTCGAGGACAGGGGCTGCGGCCTCCCCCGCCGTCCGTCGGCGCCGCAGACGCGCGGGAACCGGCGACCGCAGGCCCAGGGTGTCGGCGAGGAGCAACAGCGCGCCCCCCACACAGATCACTATGCAGGCGACCGCGAGCCACAACGTGCCCGTGACCAGGGCGAGGACGAGCAGGGCGAACCCGACCAGCGTCGCCCCGAGAGCCGACACGAGCACGGATGGACCCTTTCACTCACAACCGCGTCCGCAGGGACGCCGGGGTCAGTTCGACGGGCCGGCGAACCCACCCGAGTTGGTGAAGCCGCCGTTGCCGGGATCCGACGAGAAGGCGTCGCCGCCGCGCGCGTTGTCGACCGGAGCCGCGCTGCCACGCTGCTGGAGTTCCTCGAGCTGGGACTCCAGGTAGGTCTTCAGGCGGGTGCGGTACTCGCGTTCGAACGTCTTGAGCTGTTCGATCCGACCCTCGAGCACCGACCGCTGCTGGTTGATGGTGCCCATGATCTCGGTGTGCTTGCGCTCGGCGTCGGCCTGCAGGGCGTCGGCCTTCTCCTGCGCACTGCGCGTGGTCGCCTCGGCGCGGGTCTGCGAGTCGGCGAGGATGGCCTCGGAGCGCTGACGGGCGTCGGCGAGCATCGTCTCGGACTTCTGACGGGCTTCGGAGACCATCGAGTCGGCGCGACTGTGGGCGTCGGCGAGCAGGCTCTCCGATTCGGTGCGCGCGTTCGCGGTGAGTCGATCGGCGGTGTCCTGGGCGAGCCCGAGCACCTTGGCCGCCCGCACGTGCGGATCGTCGCCGGTCGACGCGGGCGCCGACTCCTGGGCCGCGGGGGCTGCCGCGGCGAATGACTGCGTGGGCGCCGGAGCGGGCTCCTCGGTCCGTGCGGGCTGCTGCGCAGCCCCGGACTTCGCCTGCTCCAGGTCACCCTCGAGCTCGTCGACGCGCGCCTTCAGGTCCGAGTTCTCCTCGAGCAACCGGGCGAGCTCGGCCTCGACGAAGTCCAGGAACTGGTCGACCTCGTCCTCGTTGTAGCCGCGCTTGCCGATCGGCGGTTTGCTGAACGCGACGTTGTGCACATCAGCCGGTGTGAGCCGCATTGTCGGTCCCCTTCAACATCAATCATCGTGTGGACGTGTCGTGGTCTCGGTGCGGGCTGCTCGGGACCGGTCACCAGAAGCGTTGGGGCGTGTCTCGCCTCGCCTCAGAGTAACTGGCGTCCCATCCTGTCACACGAGAACCGTTCGTCGCACCTCTGCATCACGACGCCGGATTCACCGGACTCGCGACGATCAGCACACACGGCGGGTTCCCCTGTGCTCGCGCACAACGAGTTCTTCCTGACGTCACAGTATCCACCCCGGCGTCCAGGGCACAGTCACGGTCGATCGTCGGGCCGTCGGGAGGTCCCGATCAGGGGCCGGGCGAGACCAGTGCCATGGCCACCAGCACCACGATCATCGTGATCATCAGGGACAGGTCCAGGCGGACCGGGCCGAGCGGGATCGGCGGCAGCACCCGTCGCAACGCCTTGACGGGCGGGTCGGTGGCGGTGAACACGCCCTCGATGACCACGACGGACGCACCCGTCGGACGCCACTCCCGGGCGAACGATCGCACCAACTCGATCACCAGGCGGCCCAACAGCAACAACCAGAAGAGGAAGAGCAGGTAGTAGATGATCTCTCGAGCAACCGTCACGGCGTCAACTCTGCCTGATTCGCCCGACCTCCGCCGAACCCGCTGCTAGCTCTGGTTGTAGAAGCCGGTCTCGGCCAGCTTGCGACGATCCTCGGCCGACACGTCGATGTCGGCGGGAGACAGGAGGAACACCTTCGTGGCGACCTTGTCGAACGCCCCGCGCAGCGCGAACGCCAGCCCGGCCGCGAAGTCGACGAGGCGCTTGGCGTCCTCGTTGCTCATCTCGACGAGGTCCATGATCACGGGGTTGCCGTCGCGGAACCGCTCACCGATCGTGCGCGCCTCGCTGTAGTCGCGGGGACGCAGCGTGGTGATCTTCGCCAACGGGCTGCCCTCCTCGAACACACGGTCCATCGAGTCGATCGCCAGCGCACCGCGCGTCATCCGAGCTCCCCCACCGCGGGCGACGCCGCGGGCGGACAGCGGCTCGAGCCGACCACTGCGACCCAGACGCTCCATCGACGACCGCTCGAGGCCCGACCGCTCCATGGCGGCGTGCTCCATCGTCGCGCTGCGCCCACCGAGGGAGCCGCGGACGGCTCCGGCGTAGGCGTAGTCGGGCACGCGGTCGTACTCGTACTCGAGGTCGTCGGCGTAGCCGGCCTCGTAGCCACGTCCGCCGTCCGCGTCGAACCCGCGGGCCCGCGGACGCTCGTCGCGCGCCCAGCGCTCGTCGTAGTGGTCATCACGGCGGACCGGACCGTCGTCGAGGTAGTCGTCCTCGTAGTCGCCGGGCGGGACCATGCCGAAATACGCCTTGAACCGCTGCATGGTGGTCATCGTGTGCCCTTCTCGCCGTCGGCTGGTGCCGGGAGTCCCGTGTGAAAACTGGTGTCGCTGATCCGCATGGTGCTCATGTGATTTGGCTACGGCGAGCGTAACGGCCGCTCTCCCAGGATCGCGGTACCGACACGCACGCATGTCGACCCGTGTCTCACCGCCTCCTCGAGGTCACCGGACATGCCGGCGGAGAACACGGTCGCCTCGGGGTGTGCCGCCACCAGACGGGCGTGGGCGGCGGCCGCCTGCTCCATCCAGTGGTCGGGCGTCCGCGTCTGCGGGGCGATCACCATCGACCCGCACAGCCGCAACTGATCGGAGCCGGCGACGTGGTCGGCCACCGCGTCGAGCTCGTCGAGGACGACGCCGCCGCGCGACGGGTCACCGTCCAGGTTGACCTGGACCAGCACCTCGAGGGGACCGTCGCGGTCCCCGTCGTCGCGGGCCGCGTCGACGCCACGGGCCAGGGCCTCGACGACGACGTCACGGTCGACGGAGTGGACCCGGTCGGCCCACCTCGCGATCGACGTCGCCTTGCGGCGCTGCACCGTGCCGATCATGTCGAATCGCAGCGTCTCGCCCGTGGCGGCGCGGACCGCCGCGGCCTTGCGGCCGGCCTCGGGCTCACGACTCTCGCCGAACGCTCGACATCCCTGGTCGACGAGTGCGCGCACGTCGGACGCGGGGTGGAACTTCGTCACGACGAGCAACTCGACGTCCTCGGGGTCGCGCCCGGCGTCGCGGGCGGCCGCGGCGAGACGCTCGCGGGCCGCACCGAGCCGGTCGGCCAGTTCCGCGACCCGCTCCGGCGACGCCCCGTCGTCGCCGGCGGGGTCACCGGCCGAGGGGTCGGTCACGTGGCGTCACCGCCCTGGTCGATCCAGATGACGGAGGCGATGCGGCCGGTCGGGGCGCCTCGTCGATGACTGAAGAGCGTGGTGTCGGAGATCGTGCACCGCGGGTCGCTCGCGACGGCCGCCACACCCGCCTCCAGCAGTTGTCGGGTGATGCCCGCGCGCAGGTCGAGACCGCAGGTGCCCTGACGGGTGCGGGTCGCGCTCCCCGGCAGGTGCTGCTCCACGTCGCGCTGCATCTCCGGCGGCACCTCGTATCGCTCCCCGCTCGCCGCGGGCCCGAGGAACGCCCCGATCCTGCCCCTCTCGGCACCGAGCCCGACCATCGCGTCCAGTACGCGCGGCACGATGCCGATGCGTGCACCCACCCGGCCGGCGTGGGCGGCCGCGACGACGCCGGCCTCGTCGTCGGAGAGCAGGAGCGGCACACAGTCGGCGCTGAGCACGGCCAGGGCGAGACCCGGGGTGGCGGTGACGAGAGCGTCGGTGGCGGGCACCGCGTCGGTACGAGGTCCGTCGACGACGGCCACGGACCGCCCGTGGATCTGTTCCATCCAGATCAGATGGTCGTCGGCGACACCGATCCGCTCGGCCAGACGCGCCCGGTTCGCCGTCACGGCGACCGGATCGTCGCCGACGTGGTCACCGAGGTTGAAGGAGTCGTACGGGGCGACCGACACCCCGCCCGCCCGGGTCGTGGTGACCCGGCGGACCCGTCCGGGACCGCTCACCGCGCTCAGCGCTTCATGAACGGCGGCACGTCGACGTCATCGTCGTCGTCGAGCTGGACCGCGTTGCGCCGGGGCGCGGGGGTGTCACTGTAGGACTCACCGCGGGCCGAGGCGTTGGAGGAGAAGATCGCATCCGACGCGGGCGCCGAACCCCCGACCGACCCTGCCGACGCGGCCTCCACCGCCGAACGCCCCGAGGCGGCCGTCGCCGGCCGCTGCCGCTGCGGCGTGCCGCCGTCGAAACCCGCCGCGATGACCGTCACCCGGACCTCGTCGCCGAGGTTGTCGTCGATCACGGTGCCGAAGATGATGTTCGCGTCCTCGTGCGCGGCCTCCTGGACCTGCGTGGCCGCGTTGTGGATCTCGAACAGACCGAGGTCGCTGCCACCCGCGATCGACATGAGCACGCCGCGCGCACCCTCCATCGACGCCTCGAGCAGCGGCGAGTTGATGGCCGACTCGGCGGCCTTCTTCGCACGGTCCTCGCCGCGGGCCGAGCCGATGCCCATCAGCGCGCTGCCCGCGTCCTTCATGACGCCCTTGACGTCGGCGAAGTCGACGTTGATCAACCCCGGGGTCGTGATGAGGTCGGTGATGCCCTGCACGCCGTTGAGCAACACCTCGTCGGCGCTGCGGAACGCGTCCATGAGGGACACGGCCGCGTCGCCGAGCTGGAGCAGACGATCGTTCGGGATCACGATGAGCGTGTCGCACGACTCGCGCAGCGACGCGATACCGGCGTCGGCCTGTCCGCCACGACGCTTGCCCTCGAACGAGAACGGCCGCGTCACGACTCCGACGGTCAGAGCGCCGAGCTTGCGCGCGATGCTCGCGACGACGGGCGCGCCGCCCGTGCCGGTGCCGCCGCCCTCACCCGCGGTGACGAACACCATGTCGGCACCCTTGAGCAGCTCTTCGATCTCGTCCTTGGCGTCCTCGGCGGCGCGACGACCCACCTCGGGGTCGGCACCGGCGCCGAGACCGCGCGTCGAGTCGCGGCCGACGTCGAGCTTGACGTCGGCGTCGCTCATCAACAGCGCCTGGGCGTCGGTGTTGATGGCGATGAACTCGACACCCTTGAGGCCCTGTTCGATCATGCGGTTGACGGCGTTGACGCCACCACCGCCGATGCCGACGACCTTGATGACGGCCAGGTAGTTGTGCGGTGGCGTCATGAGACTCGCCTTCTCCTCGGGTCATGCCCCCCGGCGGCTGCGTGCCGGGAGTACGTCTCCACCCGCTCCGACAAAAGTCTCAACCTCAACCACAGGTTTAGAGTTATGTCAAGTAGCGGCGTGATGGGGGAAACGCTAGGCATGGAACACGGTGGGAGCCAGCAGGCGCGCCGCGTGTCGCGCGTGTTGTCGCGCCGAGGGCTCTCAGCGGTACGTGGGGAACGACGGCGCGGACACGTTGTACTCGGTCCCGTCACGCGTCAGCAGGTAACCGAGGGTGCGTGCCTTGGCGGCGCCGTCCTCGTCGTCACCCCAGATGACCTTCTTGCCGCCCGCGAGCGTCAGGTGCACACCCGCCACCCCGTCGGCGCCCACCTCGGTGACGCGCCCCCGCAGGTCGGCGGGCAGACCGGCCACCACGGACAGGGCGGCGAGGTCGGCGGCGGAGTCGGTCGAGCGGTCGTCGGTGAGACGGGGCAACCGCGGGAGTGCCTTCTGCTGGGCGAAGTCGACACCGTCGACGTCGACGAGGTGCCACCGGCCCTCGCGCGCGACGAACGCGACGGCCACCCGTTCGACCACGGTGATGTCGATGGCGGAGGGGTAGGCGCGCTGGACCCGCACCGACTTGACCCGCGGGATGGCCGCGATCCGCTCGGCGGCGGGTGCGGTGTCGACCTGGAGCAACGGCGTGCCCCGGACGATCTGCGAGGTCGCGACGATCTGGGCGGGGTCGAGGACGTCGGTGCCGGAGACGTCGATCGACCGCACCGACATCAACGGTGTGAAGTACGAGACGAGTGCGGCGGCTACGACCACCACGATGGCGACGACGGTCCACAGGAGCCGCTTGGCACCACCGACCGGCCGACGACCCCGACGATCGCGTCGGTCGAGCGGGCCGTCGCGGACGTCGTCGCGAGGGCGCTCGCGGATCTCGTCGTCGACCGATGCGGTCATGTCTGTTCTCCCTGCTGTGCCTGCGCCGTCCGGTCCGCACCGGGCCCGTCGACCCGCGCCTGCAGCGCGGCGACGATCTCGGGCCCCTGCATGGTGATGTCACCGGCGCCGAGGGTGAGGATCACGTCGCCCGCCCGGGCGAGACCCGCCACGGCATCCGCGACCTCCGACAGGTGCGGGACGTAGGTCGTGCTCGCCTGCACCCGATCCGCGATCGACCGGCCCGTGACCCCGTCGATGGGTTCTTCCCGCGCGCCGTACACGTCGAGGACGACGACCTCGTCCGCGCCGTCGAGTGCGGAGGCGAACTCGGCCGCGAACGTCGCCGTGCGCGAGTACAGGTGCGGCTGGAACACGGCGACCACACGTCCGCCCGTGGTCTGCGTCGCGAGTTCCCGTGCGGCGGTGACCACCGCCGCGACCTCCGTCGGATGATGGGCGTAGTCGTCGTAGACCGTGATCGACCCGACCCGCCCCCGGAGCTGGAAACGACGGTGCACACCGGTGAACGACTCGAGACCGGCGATCGCACCGTCGACGGGGGCGCCGGAACAGACGGCGGCGGCGATCGCACCGAGCGCGTTGAGCGTCATGTGGATGCCCGGCACACCCACGGTGACGGTGTGCGCGGTGGACTCCCCCGCCCCGGAGAGACCCGGGTCGACGACGACCCGGCCGCGGCCACCGGATCCGTGGGCGGACCAGTCGACCAGTCGCACGGCGTGATCCACCTCGGGGACCCGATCGGCGTGCAGTCCGCGTCCGTAACCGATCACCCGGACACCACGGTCGAGGAGACCGGCCGCCGTGCGCTGCGCGAGTGCGACCGACCCCTCGTCGTCGAGGCACACGACGAGGACACCGCCCGCGTCGAGGCGGTCGACGAAGGCGTCGAACACCGCCACGTAGGCCTCGACGGTCCCGAAGTGATCGAGGTGATCGGCCTCGACGTTGGTCACGACGACGACGTCGGGCCGGTAGGCCAGCAGCGAACCGTCGCTCTCGTCGGCCTCCGCGACGAAGACCTCGCCGGAACCGTGGTGGGCGTTGGTGCCGGACTCGTTGAGTTCACCCCCGACCGCGAACGACGGGTCGAGCCCGCAGTGCTGCAGCGCGACGACCGTCATGGAGGTGGTGGAGGTCTTGCCGTGTGTACCGGCGATGAGGGTGGTGCGGTAGGGCGCCATCAGGTCGGCGAGGACCTGCGGGCGGAGTATCACCGGGATCCCCCGCCGGTTCGCCTCCACCAGTTCGGGATTCGTCTTGGGGATGGCCGCGTGCGTGGTCACCACCACGGTGGGGCCACCGTCGAGCAGGTCGAGTGCGGACGGGTCGTGACCGACACGGATCAGCGCCCCCCGCGCCCGCAGGGCCAACACGCCGCGACCGTCCTTGGCGTCGGACCCGGACACCGCGGCACCGCGGGCGAGCAGGATCCGGGCGAGACCGGACATCCCGGCACCCCCGATGCCGACCATGTGCACCCGACGGAGTTGCTCGGGCAACGCCGCGCTGTCGTCGATCACCGCCGCCCCCGATGCGCGCGCGCCGCCTCCAGACCGGCCCGCGCGACGACCGCCGCGGCGTCGCGGTGGCCCACACCGGATGCCGCGCGGGACATCTCGGCGAGGCGGCCCGGATCGGTGAGCAGGGCGACGATCTCGGTCGAGACGCGGTCGGCGGTGAGGTCACCGTCGTCGACCAGCAGTCCTCCCCCGGCCTCGACGACGGGCAGCGCGTTGAGTCGCTGCTCGCCGTTGCCGTGCGGGAGAGGGACGTAGACCGCCGGCAACCCGGTCGCCGAGATCTCCGCGACCGTCATCGCCCCCGACCGGCACAGCACGAGATCGGCTGCGGCGTAGGCGAGATCCATCCGCTTCAGGTAGCCGACGGCGACGTACGGGGGTGCGCCCTCCGGCGTCGACGGGCTGACCGAGTTCTTGGGTCCGTGTGCGTGCAGCACCCCGATCCCCGCCCGACCCAGCGCCTCCGCCGACGACGCCACCGCCTCGTTGATGGTCCGCGCCCCTTGCGAACCGCCGAAGACCAGCAACGTGGGCGCATCCGGGTCGAGCCCGAAGTAGTGGCGCGCCTGCGCGCGTGTGGCCGCACGGTCGAGGGTGGTCAGCGACCCCCGGACCGGGATGCCGACGACCTCGGCCTCGAGACCGGATCCGTCGACGGCCGCCAGCACGCGGTCGGCGAGCCTGGCACCCACCCGGTTGGCGATGCCCGCACTCGCGTTCGCCTCGTGCACGATGACGGGTATGCGCGACCGCCGCGAGATCTTCTCGCGCGCGGCGATGTACGCGGGGAGCGCGACGTATCCGCCGAAACCGATCACGACGTCGGCCTCGACGGCGTCGAGGACGCGCCGTGTCGCCCGGACCGACCGGCGCAACCGCCCGGGAACCGCGATCAGGTCACGGGAGAGCTTGCGCGGCAGCGGTACCGGCGGGATGAGTTCGAGGGTGTAGCCGCGCTCGCCGACGATGCTGGTCTCGAGTCCCCGCGCGGTGCCGAGCGCGGTGACCCGCGCCTCCGGGTCGAGGCGGCGCACCGCGTCGGCGACGGCGAGGGCGGGTTCGATGTGGCCGGCGGTGCCGCCCCCGGCCACCACCACCGACAGCGGCGCCCCGGCGGTCACCACCGGCTCCCCGGCGGGGACCGACGGGGCGCGCCCGCCGCTGTCCGCACCCGCGGTCGGGGCACCGGGGCACCCCGGGTCGACCGCCACTGCGAGGACATCTCGTGGTCCGGTCCGTGCGAGCGCTCGCGGCGAGGAGGGTGCATGTCCTGTCCGGGTGCGAACCCGAAATATGCTGCGGGACCACGCCGCCGGTGCGGATCCTGCTGCGGCGCACCGCGTTCCTCGCGTCGCGGCGCACCACGGCCCGCCGGCATCCGACGATCGGCGGGCCGTGCGGCGGGACCCGACATGCCGTCGCGGCGCGCCCGCCACTGCTGGACGCGCGGCGGGACGTAGGTCTCGGGCTGCGGCAGGCGCAGGAACCGACCGAAGCGGCCGTCTCCGGTCGCCGCGAGCGCGGCGACCGCCTCCGGTTCGTGACGGGCGGCGTTGGCCAACAACCCCATCATCACCAACACGGTGAACGTCGAGGTACCACCCGCCGACAGCAGCGGCAGCTGGATACCGGTGACGGGCAGCAGCCCGATGACGTAGCCGATGTTGATGAGCGCCTGCACGCTGATCAGCACGGTGATCGACGCGGTCATCATGCGCAGGAACGGATCCACGGCGCGCAGCGCGATCCGCAGTCCGACGAACGCCAGCAGCACGAACAGCGCGATGACGGTGAGGCCGCCGAGCAGTCCGAGTTCCTCGCCGATGATCGCGAAGATGAAGTCGTTGTGCGCGTTCGGCAGATAGTTCCACTTCGCGCGGCTCTGACCGAGTCCCTCACCGAAGACGCCGCCGTTGGCCAGCGCGTATCGCGCCTGGCGCGCCTGGTACCCGGCGCCCTGGGGGTCGTCGATGTTGCCCAGGAAGCTCTGCACGCGCTGCGAGCGGTACCCCTCGGCGAGCGCCAGCACGAGGGCCAGGGCTGCGCCCGCGACGACGAACATGACGAAGACGCGGATGTGCAGACCCGCGAACCAGAGCAGGGTGCCGACGATGATCGCGATCGTGATGGTCGTCGACAGGTTCGGCTCGAGGATGATCAGCGTGCAGACCAGGAAGGCGACCGGGATCAGCGGCACCATCAGTTCCTTGAGCGACGCCTGCTCCCGCAGACGCGACGACAGCAGGTGCGCACCCCACAGGCACAGTGCGAGCTTGACCAGCTCCGAGGGCTGGACCGAGAAACCGGCGACGAGGAACCAGCGCCGGGCGCCGTTGCTGAGGTTGCCGACCCCGGGGACCAGGACCAACGCCAACATCACCGTCGTCACGATCATCATCGGGGCGGCCAGGCGCCGGATGTGCCGGACCGGCACCCGCAGCGCGATGTAGAACAGCACGGCGCCGAGCGTCGCGAACACGACCTGGTTGGTGAACAGGCCGTACGCGGAGCCGTCGCGCGAATACCCCTCCACCGACGAGGCGGAGAGCACCATCACCAGACCGAACACGGTGAGGATCACCGCGAGCGTGACGACGAGGTGGAAGGAGGCGAGCGGCCGCCGCAGGATCGGCTCGACGATGCCGCGGGGGACGTCCCACCACGACGCCGCGCGTGACGTCGACTTCTCCGGCGGCGTCGCCGACGCCGTCATGCGCGGGCCTCGGGCACGGCACCGCACGCGATCGCGGCGGCGGCGAAGGCGTCACCGCGGGCGCCGTAGCCGGGGAACATGTCGAGGGAGGCCGCCGCGGGTGCGAGCAGCACCGCGTCAACGGCGTCCGGTGAGCCGGCGACGAGTGCGTGCGCGGCGGCGACCGCTGCCGACATCACCTGTTCGGCGGGGGTGTGGAACTGCTCGACCGGGTGCCGGGAGACCGCGGCTGCGGCTGTCCGGGCACGGTCGGCAGCGGCGGCGTCGACTCCCGAGACGACCGGAATGGCGTTCACCCGGCCATCGTCCCCTGTGAACAGTGTGACTGTTGGGATTGTAGGGGCGTGTCGCACGATCGCTGCCGCGATCACATCCCGGTCCGCTCCGAGCAGCGCGACCCCCGCCAGGCGATCGGCGACGGCTTTCACCAGGTCGTCGACGGCCGCACCCTTGAGCAGACCACCGGCGACGAGCACGACGCGGGATCGCGCGGCGATCGAGGCCTGGGCGGCATGCGGGTTCGTGGCCTTCGAGTCGTCGACGGCGAGGACGTCTCCCCATCGGGCGACGACCTCACCCCGATGCCGACCCGGCACGAACCCCGACAGTCCGGCGGCGACGTCCCCCGGGTCGATGCCGATGCCCAGACACAGCGCGGCGGCCGCGGTCGCGTCGGCCAGCCCGGGCGGGCCCGGGGGCCGCAGTCCGTCGACGGCGACGACGGGACGCGGCGAACCGTCGGGGCCGAAGGCACGGTCGACGATGTGGCCGTCGACGATCCCGACCTCCCCGTCCCCCGGGGCACCGAGGCGGGTGCGCACGGTGCGCGCGGCGGGGTCGGTGGCCGTCATCGACCCCGCGACCGGGTCGTCGCCGCCGACCACCGCGAGCGGACCGCGCAGCGCGCCCGCCTTGGCGGCGACGTAGGCGTCCATCGACCCGTGCCAGTCCAGGTGGTCCTCGGCGATGTTGAGCACCACCCCGGCGGTCGGGACGACCGACGGTGCCCAGAACAGCTGGAACGACGACAGCTCCGCGGCGAGCACCTCGACGCGCGGCTGCACCGACAGGGCGTCGAGGACGGGCAGGCCGATGTTGCCGCACGCGGCGACCGTCCGCGGGGAGGCCTCCACGATCGCCTCGACCATCGAGGTCGTCGTCGTCTTGCCGTTGGTGCCGGTCACCACCACCCACGTCCGGGGCGGTCCGAGCAGGCCCGAGGCGTCGACGTGCCAGGCGAGTTCGACCTCTCCCCACACCGGCACACCCGAGGCCCGCGCGGCCGCGACGATGTCCGCCTCCGGGCGGAACCCGGGTGACACCACGACCAGGTCGGCGTCGGCGAGGCGTCCGCCGCGCACGACCGCCGAGGTCGCGACGACGTCGAGCCCGGCGAGCGCGGCGCCGGGACGGTCGTCGGCGACGAGCACCTGCGCGCCGCGATCGGCGAGGAACCGTGCGGCCGACGCCCCGGCGGTGCCTGCCCCCGCGACGACGACACGCAGGGCGGCGACGTCCCGCAGCAGTGCGGGTCCCACGGGCTGTGCGCCGGTGCGGCCCGTCATGTCATCCACCGTTCGTGGTCAGGAACTCGCTGTAGAACAGGGACAGCCCGAGCGCGCAGGCGATGGCGGTGAGCAACCAGAAGCGGATGATGACGGTGGTCTCGGCCCACCCGCCGAGTTCGAAGTGGTGGTGGAACGGCGCCATCCGGAACACCCGCCGACCGGTGGTGCGGAAGAACGCGATCTGCATGACGACCGAGACGATCTCGGCGACGAACAGCGCGCCGAGGACGACGGCGAGGAGCTCGGTGCGTGTCGTGATGGACAGGCCGGCGAGCATGCCGCCGAGCGCCAGCGACCCCGTGTCGCCCATGAAGATCTTGGCCGGTGCGGCGTTCCACCACAGGAACCCCAGGCACGCACCACCGCCGGCCACGGCGATGAGCGCGAGGTCCAGTGGGTCGCGGACGTTGTAGCAGCCCGAGCTGACGTCGGTCCCGAGCTTCGGTCCCCCGGAACAGGCGTTGCGGTACTGCCAGAAGGTCACCAGGACGTAGGACCCGAGCACCATCGCCATGGAGCCGGCCGCGAGGCCGTCGAGCCCGTCGGTGAAGTTGACGGCGTTCGACCACGCCGCGACGACCAGCCAGCAGAAGATCACGAACGCGACCGACCCCAGGGTCACCGCGTTGATGTCGCGGACGTAGGACAGCTTGACCGAGGCCGGCGCGTCACCGTTGCCGTTGCGGAACTGCAGTGCGAGCACGCCGAAGAGCAGCGCCGCGATCAGCTGCCCGACCGACTTCGCGGTCTTGTTCAGCCCGAGGTTGCGCTGCTTGCGGATCTTGATGAAGTCGTCGAGGAACCCGACACCGCCCAGGACCGTGGCCAGCGCGAGGACCAGCATGCCCGACGCACTCGGACCCTGCCCGCCGTTGATGAGGCCGGTGAGGTGCGACGCCCAGTAACCCGCCCACAGCGCCGCGATGATCGCGACACCGCCCATCGACGGCGTACCGCGCTTGGTCTGGTGGCTCTGCGGGCCCTCGACCCGGATCTCCTGACCGAACCCCTGACGGGAGAAGACCTTGATCAGCACCGGGGTCAACAGGATCGACACCGCGAGCGCGACCGCACCGGCCACCAAGATCTGCGTCACCTGAGTCGTCCCCATCGTCCACATCCGGCCCGCGGGTACGGGCGGAACCCACCGGGCGGTGTCACGGCAGGGCCGTGCACCGTTGGTCATCCAACAATGTCCGCGCCAATCGGGACAACTCGCCCCCACCACCGGCGAGGAGGATCACGTCCCCGGCGGCGAGTTCGGCGTCGAGGGTCGCCCACGCGGCGTCGGCGTCGGCGACGAGCCGAGCCTCGTCGCCCCAGGACCCCTCCATCACCGCACCCTGGTGCAGCGCGCGCACCCAGCGCGACCCGCCCACCGACACGGTCGTGTCGACGGCGAGGCGCACGGCCCGACGGCCGATCCGGTCGTGGGCGACGGCGCGGCCGGTGCCGGCCGGGTCGTCGGGATCGATGCCGTCGGGGCCCTGCGCGCCGACGTCGAGGTCGCCCAGCACGGCCCAGGTCCGCGCCGGGCCGTCGGCGAGCTCGCGTCCACGGGCGGTGCGGACGAGGTCTGCGAGAGCGTCGGCGACGTCGTCGGGTCCTGCGGGCGCGCCGGTCCGGTCGATCACCCAGACGGCGGTGTCCATGGGGGTCATGCGTCCTCCCCCGTCGGCGTGTCCGTCCGGGCGAGCCGCGCGTCGATCGCGTGGGCGACGACCGTCCGGTCGTCGAACGGCGTCTTCACCCCGGCCACCTCCTGGCCCGTCTCGTGCCCCTTGCCCGCGACGAGCACCACGTCACCGGATTGCGCCCAGTCGATCGCGTGGGCGATGGCGGCGGCGCGGTCACCGATCTCGACCACGCCCTGCGCCCCGATCGGCCGTGCGTCGGCGTCGACCCCCTGGGCCCCGGCGCGCACCGCGGCCCGGATCAGTGCGGGGTCCTCGTCGCGCGGGTTGTCGTCGGTCACCACCACGAGGTGGGCGCCCCGTGCCGCCGCCGCGCCCATGAGGGGTCTCTTCCCGACGTCGCGGTTGCCGCCCGCGCCGACGACGACGGCGAGGCGGCCCTGCGTCTGACCGCGCAGCGTCGCGATCACCGCGTCGAGCGCGGCGGGCTTGTGGGCGTAGTCGACGACGGCGAGGAAGTCCTGGCCGCGTTCGACGAGTTCGACGCGGCCGGGCACCCGCACCTCGCTGACGCCGCGGGCGGCGTCGTCCACGGCGACGCCGGCCGCGTCGGCGACCGCCAGCGCGATGACCGCGTTGGCCACGTTGTAGCGACCGGGCAGCGGTACCCGCACCGGATGCGTCGACCCCATCGGGGTGCGCACCGTGACCGTCTGCGACCCGTCCTCGCGCAGCCGAGACGGTCCGGCGAACCAGTCGGCGTCGCTGTGGCGGGTGGAGGTCGTCACCGCTCCGTGCCCGACCAACGAGGCCAGGCGTTCGCCCCACTCGTCGTCGACGCAGATGATCGCCCGCGCAGCGGGTTCCGACGCGCCGGGGGTGCCGTGCTCGGACGGCACGGGCACGAACAGCCGTGACTTCGCCTCGAAGTAGTCGAGCATCGTCGGGTGGAAGTCGAGGTGGTCCTGCGAGAGGTTCGTGAACGCCCCGATCGCGAAGTGCGCACCCCGCACCCGACCGAGTGCCAGTGCGTGGCTGGAGACCTCCATCACCACCGTGTCCACGCCCTCCTCCACCATGGCGGCCAGCATCGCCTGCAGCGCGGGCGCCTCGGGGGTGGTGAGCGAACTGGGCTGGCGCACACCGGCGATGCGCGTCTCGACGGTCCCGATCAGTCCGACGGTGTGACCGGCGGCCATGAGCGCCGCCTCGAGCATGTAGCTCGACGTGGTCTTGCCGGAGGTCCCGGTGACGCCGATGAGACGCAGCCGTCGCGACGGGTCGCCGTAGACACGGGCGCTGACCGCGCCGAGCACGCTGCGCGGGTCCGGGTGCACCAGGACGGCGACGGTCGTGCCCGGGGGGACCGTCGACGCCAGCAGGGACTCCCCGGCGGCGTCGGTGAGGACGGCGGTCGCGCCGGCGTCGATCGCGTCGACGGCGAACTGTGCGCCGTGTGCGCGGGCGCCCGGCAGAGCGGCGAAGAGGTCGCCGGCGACGACGTCCTGCGCGCGCAGGGTGGCACCGGCGACCGTGGTCGACGTGCTCGCCCCGCCCCGGAGGTCGAGACGCGCCGACGCCGCCTCGACGATGACGTCGACGGCGAACTGTGCGCCGTGTGCGCGGGCACCCGGCAGAGCGGCGAAGAGGTCGCCGGCGACGACGTCCTGCGCGCGCAGGGTGGCACCGGTGACCGTGGTCGACGTGCTCGCCCCGCCCAGGAGGTCGAGACGCGCCGACGCCGCCTCGGCGATGACGTCGACGGCGCACGGGGTCACCGACCGCGGGCGGAGCACGGACCGCGGCGTCGGGTTGCTCACCTGATCACCACTCCTGTCGCACCCACATCGACACCCGGCCGCGTCTGCGGCCGCCTCCGAGCACGTCAGCCTACGCGGGCCGACCACCGGTGGGACTCAGGTCGCCTGCAGGATCATCTTCGGGGCGGGCTGCGGCGACATCCGGATGTGCTCGCGCTGCAGCATCCACGACGCGATCGTCTCGAACAGCGGCGCCGCGGACTCGCCGCCGCTCCCGTCGCTGCTCCGTGACGGGTCGTCGAGCATGATGCCGACCACGAACTTCGGGTCGTCGGCCGGGGTGATCCCGGCGAAGGTGATGTTGTAGCTGGAGTTGGAGTAGCAGCCGCAGTTCGGGTCGACCTGCTGGGCGGTACCCGTCTTCGCGCTCACCTGGTAGCCGGGGATGGCTCCCTTGGACCCGGTCCCCTGCTGCTCGCCGGTCGGATCGGACTGGACGATGGCGCGGAACATGTCCCGCACCGTCTCGGCCGTCTGCGGACTGACCACACGAACACCGGGCGGAGGCGGCGTCGGCCCACCGGAGCCCGTCGACTCGACGATCCGCGGCGGGATGCGCAGACCGTCGTTGGCGATCGCCTGGTACATGCTCGTCATCTGCAGCAGCGTCATCGAGAGGCCCTGTCCGATGGGCAGGTTCGCGAACGTGCCGCCCGACCACTGACTGCGGGCGGGGACGTCGCCTGCGCTCTCGCCGGGCAGTCCGACCTGGGTGCGCTGACCGAGTCCGAAGCGCTGCAGCATCGCCGCCAGCCGGTCCTCGCCGACCTTCTGCGCCAGCATCAGCGTGCCGACGTTCGACGACTTCCCGAAGATGCCGGTGGTGGTGTACGGAGCCAGACCGTGCGACCAGGCGTCGTGCACGGTGACGCCGGCCATCTGGATGCTGCCGGGCACCTCGTGCACCTGGGTCGGCGTGGTGAGGCCGTACTGGATGGCGGCCGACGCCGTGACGATCTTGTTGACCGACCCGGGCTCGAACGGAGACGTCACCGGGAGGTTGCCGAGCTGCGCGTTCTGCTGCTGCCCCAACGGCTTCGACGCGTCGAAGGTGCCGTCGTTGGCCATCGCGAGGACCTGCCCGGTGTGGGCGTCGAGGACGACGGCCGAGGCGTTCTTCGCCCCGGACATCTCCTTGGCCTTCTGCACCTGGGCCTGCACGAACCACTGCACGTCGGAGTCGATGGTGAGCTGGACGCGCTTGCCGTTGACGGCCGGGTGGACGTTGCGCGTGCTGCCGGGGATCACCGCACCGTCACTGCCGCGGTCGTAGGTCTTCGACCCGTCGGTGCCGTGCAGGACGGAGTCCATGGACGACTCGAGGCCGATGAGCCCGTTGCCGTCGAAGTCGACGTCGCCGACGATGTTGGCCGCCAACGACCCCCCGGGGTACAGACGGATGTCCTGGCGCTCGGCGCCGACCTCCGGGAACTCGTCGGTGATCTTCCCGGCGACCTCCATGCCCACCGATCGGGCGAGGTAGACGAACGACGAGTTGCTCGTCAGTTCCGACAGCAGCGACTCCCGCGAGACCGCACCGCCCAGCGCGGTGTAGACGCCGTCGGCGATCTGCCGGATCCGTGTCGACGCGTCGGGGACCGAGGAGTCCTTCGCGTGCGCGGCGTCCATCGCGGCGCGCTCCTTCACCGGTTGGAACGTGAGCGCACGCGCCTCCTCGGTGTAGGCCAGCGGCTTGCCGTTGCGATCGACGATCGGGCCGCGCTGCGCGGGCAGCACCTCGGTGACGGTGCGTTGGTCGGCCGCCTGGGCCGACAGCGAGGACGACTCGAACACCTGCAGTGACACCAGCTTCCCCGCCACCAGCACGACGGCGAGGCCGAGCACCAGCGCACCGAGACGGGTGCGGGTGACGAACTGCGGGACCTTCGCGCGGGCGCGTGCGCCGGCGCTGACACGACCGTCACCGCGAATGGATCCCGAGTGCGGACGTCCGGCGCGGGGCGGCGCGTCGGCGCGGTTGCGCGCACCCGAGGTGGCCTTGCGGGCACCGGAGGGCGGGCGGCGGGTCCGGGTGGTGCTCATGTCGCCGGTGCGGCCGCGACGGGCGGAGCGGTCGGGATCCGGTGCATGGGCCGAGTCTGCTCTCCGGAACGGGCTCCGTCCGGCAGCCCGCCCGGCGTGGCGCCGATCCGTCATCGCGGAACGGAGGAATCCGTCGAGCCGGACGTGCCGGCGGTCGACTGACCTGCCTGCGTACCCGGGGGCGCCTGCGTGGCGGGTGCCGGGTTCGCCGGTGCGGTCGCGGCGGGCGCTGTGGAATCCGGTGTGGTGGAGGTGCCCTGCGGCGCGGCGGCGGGAGCGCTGCTGCCGGGCAGGACATTCGGCGCCGGTGCGACGACCGGATCACCCGCACCGGGCGTGTCCGCAGGCGCGGGCGCCTGGGCGGTGTTGCCGTCGGTCGACGAACCCGGTTGCGGCGCAACGGTCCGCTGGGCGCCGTCGTTCAGCGCCGGGGCGGGTGCACCGGCGGCGGCCTCGGGCTCGCCCACGATCCGGATCTTCCCGTCGGGTCCCACGACCATCCGGGCGACGTCCTTCGCCGGGATCATGCCGAGCTCGCCGGCCTTCTTCGCCAGTTGCGGTGCGGCGTTGAACGACTCCCACGACTTCTTCAAGGCGTCGAGCTGCGCGGCACCGGCCGCGTTCTGCTGCCGGGCGTCGGACAGACCGTAGGAGTCCTCGGCCGCGGTCGTCGACAACCAGAGTGTCAACGCCAGACCGACGGCGAGGATGCCGATGACGAGGACGGCGAAGGGCATGCGGCGCAGGGCGTCTGCGGGCGAGGCGAGCAACCGTGCCAGTCCACCGGAGCGCTGTGGGCGTCCGACGAGTGTGGCGGTCGAGCGCTGCACGGTCCGACGGCGCCGTCGGTCGAGGGCGCGCTGTGCTGCCGGGGACCGGGTACCGCGGGTCCGGGTCGACGCGCCGCCGCGGTCACGACGGGCGGCGCGTGGTCCGGCGTCCCGGTCGGTGTCGCCGTCGCTGTCGTCGAGGACGGTCGTCGCACCCGCGGGGTCGCGCAGCAGGCCGTCGTCGTGGTCGTCACCGGTCATCGGCGGGTCTCCCTCGTGGTGCGTGCGGTCGTGAGAAAGGACATGGCTCGGGGGTGCCCCGCGGCAGCGGAGACGGTCACGGGCGCAGGGATGTTCGTTCCACGGCGCGCAGGCGCACCGGTGCCGATCGGGGATTGCGCTCGAGTTCCTCGTCGCTCGCGCGTTCGGCGCCGCGGGTGACGGCCGTGAACGTGGGTGCGGTGCCCGGCAGGTCGAACGGGAGACCCGGTGGGGTCGACGACGTCGTGCGCCGGGTGAACTCCTGTTTGACGATCCGGTCCTCGAGGGACTGGTAGCTCATCACCACGAGGCGCCCGCCGACGGCGAGCGCGTCGAGGGCACGCGGTATCGCGGCCCGCAGCGAGTCGAGCTCGCCGTTGACCTCGATCCGCAGCGCCTGGAAGGTGCGCTTGGCGGGGTGTCCGCCGGTCCGGCGGGTGGCCGCCGGGATGACGCGGTACAGCAGTTCCACGAGCCGGCCACTGGTGGTGAAGGGTTCGACGGCCCGCTCGCGCAGCACCGCCGACGCGATCTTGCCGGCGAAGCGCTCCTCGCCGTAGGTCGAGAGGACACGGGCCAGATCACCGTGCTCGTAGGTGTTCAGCACGTCGGCGGCGGTGAGGCCGCGTGAGGTGTCCATCCGCATGTCGAGCGGGGCGTCGACCGCGTACGCGAACCCCCGGTCGGCCTGGTCGAGCTGCATCGAGGAGACGCCGAGGTCGTAGAGGGCCGCATCGACCGCCGCGATCCCGGCGTCGGCGAGGACCTCGTCGATCGCGTCGTAGCGGCTGTGGGCGACGGTGATGCGATCGGCGAAGGGCGCCAGGCGCTCCCGCGCTCCGGCGATCGCCGCGCTGTCACGGTCGAGGGCGACAACCCGTGCCGCGGGGAAGGTCCGCAGGATCAGCTCGGAGTGCCCGCCGGCACCGAGCGTCGCGTCGACGAACACGGAGTCCGACCCGTCCGGGTCGACGCGTGTGAGTGCCGGGGTGACGAGGTCGAGCATGCGCTCGGCCATGACGGGAACGTGCCCGTGGTCGCCGGTGGTGGACATCCGCGACACCCTTTCGCGACGGCGGCCGGTCGTGACCGGGGCGGTGAGGCCGGGTCCCCGCCCGAGTCCGCACCTGGCGCTGGGGAAGTGCGTCAGGGTCGGATCGGGCGAAGGCCTGGCCTCGCCGCTCGCGGTCGCGGTGCGTCCCGCCGTCGTCTCCGGTGGCGGGACCGTGGTCACAGGATCGATCCCAGTGCCGGGTTGTCGCCGCGCGAGTAGCTCTCCTCGTGCTGCGCCTGGTAGGTCTCCCAGGCCTCGGCGTCCCAGACCTCCACGTTGTCGAAGTTGCCGATCACCGTGCAGACCTTCGACAGGCCGGCGTAACGCCGGTGCTCTGCCGAGAGGGTGATGCGCCCCTGAGCGTCGGGGGCCATCTCCTCCGTGCTCGACATGAGGGTGCGCTGGAACATGCGCGCCTTCTCGTCGACCTTGGACGCCGCTGCGGCACGCAGCGCGATCTCCTCGAACTTCTCCGGCGAGTAGATCGTGAGGCACCGGTCCTGACCGCGTGTCACCAACATCCCTCCCGCCAGTTGATCGCGGAACTTCGCGGGCAACGTGAGCCGCCCCTTCTCGTCCAACTTGTGCGTGTGGGTGCCGACGAACACGTTCGCGACACCTCCCGCCGGTGGAGGAGGGGGTCCGGCACTCCCTGCCTCCGCGAGCCACTCTACCCCACTTTCCCCCACTTGCCACCAAAATCTTTCGCATCGAGTCGACACACCGGCTTAAAATATGCTCTGAACTGCAGTTGTTCCGGTGGGGCACTATCGCGGACCTCGGACCGCGCGGCGGGCCGAGGGCGACGAAACGCCCAGGTCGCGCAGAACGTCCCGCCCACGACAGGGCCGATGGGGGCGCACGTGGGAGAAAGTGGGGATTCGGGGGACCCGCCTCAGAACCGGCGTGACCGGACCACGTGGGGTCACGAAAAAGGCCGCGCACCCGGATGGGTACGCGGCCTGTGCGAGCTCGCCGGGATCAGCCCCGACGAGGCGCGATGGTCACTCCTGGTCGAACCTGCGGTTGAACCGCTCTTCCATGCGCTCGCTGAACGACCGCGACGACTTGGTGCGGCCACGGCGGGCCGTACCGCCCGAGGAGCCGGACGACGAGTCCTCCGACTGCGACGACGACGAACCCGCACCCCAGAGCGCGAGGAGGCCGGCGCCGAACATGACGAGGAATCCGACGAGGCTGAGGATCGGGAACCCGCCGACGGTCACGTCGACGACGACACCGCCGATGAGAAGCGCGAGACCGATGACGAAGACCACGGCCGCCTGGAGGCGACGACGTGCCGCGGACCCACCGAACCGACGACGACGCACGTTCGACGCGAACTTCGGGTCCTCGGCGTACAACGCGTTCTCGATCTGTTCGAGCATCCGCTGCTCATGCTCCGAGAGTGGCACCGCCCCTCCTAACAGCACTCGTCCGGTGACCGGAATCGTTGCGAGTCGTCTCGCCCGTGTGGCGTGTCCGAGCGGCTCGGGCCCGCGTCCCGGGCCAGTGAGCCAATACTACGAGGTGTTCGGCGATGCGACCACCATTACTCGCTGGACACGGCGAGACACCTCACGCCGTCCGCATGTCCGGCGACGACCACCGCTGTGGCGCGACATCGCCGCGCGCGCAGGCGTCGACGAGTGCCTCGACGTCGGCGAGGAAATCGACGACGGCGCGACGCGTCGTCGTGACCGTCTCGGCGGGCACCTCGTGCACGACGCCGAGCTCGATGTCGGCACGGAGACGGGACAGGCCGGCGAAGTACGTGGCCCATCGCGTGAACGCCGGGACGCTGCCGGGCAGCCTCGCCCAGGCGCTGGACGACCCCCGGCGACGCGTCGACCCCTCGCCGACGGCCAGCGCCGCGCCGGCCGCGCGGAGGGCGGCGAGGTACAGGCCCCGCAGTTGCTCGGCGGTGTCGTCGACGTCGGTGGCGTGCACGGCCATGGTGTCGGCGCGGACCAGGAGATCGCGTGCGCGCATCAACGCCCTCGGATCGGGTGTCGACCGTCGTGTCGTCATCGCTCTCCCCTCTCCGGTGGTCTCGGCCGTGTCTCGTGTCAGGTACAACACCGCGACGTCGCGGCGCGTTCCGTGCCGACCTCGCAGAGACGGTGATACCTGCCACCACCGACAATCCGTGACCGCCGGGGATCGACCCGGCGGCAGACGCTTCCCTCGTCCACCGCCGAGCCGACCGCACGTCGTCGGGTACGAAATGACTCGTCGCGGAGGTTGAGCACTCGAACACCCGTTCGACCTATTCAATATAACCACCCGCCGCGCAGTGCTCAAGAGGAGGCGCCACACCCGTGCCCGTGCGACTCGTCGACCTGACCGTCGCCGACATGGACACCTGGCTGCCGCCTGCGCTGGACATCTACGTCGCCGCGATGGGGTACCCGCGCGGCACCCAGACCCATCGCGCACCGCTGTGGTCCGACCACACCCGGCGCAGCGGGTGGCAGGCCGTCGGCGCGGTGGAGACAGGACCCGACGGGTCGCAGCAGCTCGTGGCGATCGGATACGGGTACCGCGGCGCCCCCGACCAGTGGTGGAACCAACAGCTCTGCGCCGGCCTCCGGCACGCC
This sequence comes from Williamsia sp. SKLECPSW1, assembly GCF_054332755.1. NCBI lineage: Bacteria > Bacillati > Actinomycetota > Actinomycetes > Mycobacteriales > Nocardiaceae > Williamsia > Williamsia sp. SKLECPSW1. The sequence continues at coordinate 159,821 of NZ_JBTGLI010000003.1, forward strand.
GGGTTCACCGCACCCCAGATCACCGAGATCACCCGCGACTACTTCGAGCTGACCGAACTGCACGTCCACCCCGGGCACCAGGGCTCGGGACTCGGTGAGCGCGTCCTCGTCCGGCTGCTCCGCGACCGTCTCGAGAGCAGCGTCCTGCTCTCGACCCCCGAGGTGCCCCGCGACGACAACCGCGCGTGGCGGCTCTATCGGCGTCTGGGGTTCGACGACCTCCTGCGGCACTTCAGCTTCACCGGCGACCCGCGGCCGTTCGCCGTCCTCGGCCGTCGGCTGCCCCTGCGCACCGGTCGCTGAGACCCGCATCCCGGCAGACCGGGCACCATGGGGTGATGCACAGCTCGCACGACGTCGTCGTGGTCGGCGCAGGACACAACGGTCTGGTCGCGGCGGCCCTGCTCGCACGCTCCGGCCTCGACGTCGCCGTGGTGGAGCGCGACACGGTCCCCGGCGGGGCGGTGTCCACCGTCGAGCGGTTCCCGGGCTACCGCGTCGACCGGGGCTCGAGTGCGCACATCATGATCCGGCACACGGGCATCGTCGAGCGTCTCGACCTCGCGCGGCACGGCCTGCGCTACGTCGACTGTGACCCCTGGGCGTTCGCGCCCGCGGTCGGCGACTCCCCCGCGATCGTGTTCCGGGTCGACCTCGACGCCACCTGCGCCTCCATCGAGGCGTCCTGTGGCACGCGGGACGCGCAGGCCTACCGCGACTTCGTCGGGATCTGGGGGCCCCGGTCGGCTGCGGTCATGCGGATGTTCGGCGCGCGGCCCGCCCCGGCGGCGTTCGTCCGGGCGTTCTGGGGCATGCCCACCCGCGACGGCCGGTCCGGACGGAGCGCGGGACCCGAGCTCGCACAGGAGTTCCTGCGGTCGGGCGACGCCCTGCTCGACAGCTGGTTCGACTCCGAGCGGCTCAAGGCGGCCCTCGCATGGTTCGGCGCGCAGTCCGGTCCGCCGATGAGCGAGCCCGGGACGGCGCCGATGGTCGGCATCGCGGCGTTGATGCACACGGGCCCACCCGGTCGAGCGATCGGTGGCAGCGGAGCCCTGACCACAGCGCTGATCTCGTCGCTCGAATCCGACGGCGGCAGTGTGCATCTCGGTGACGCCGCCGTCGAGATCCGCCCCGTCGGCGACCGGTGGCGCGTCCGCACGGCCGCCGGCGTCGAGCACAGCGCGCGTCAGGTGATCGCGGCCTGCCACGTCATCACGACACTCGAGATGCTGCGCGAGGGTGGACACAACGGCGCGATCCTGGATCGCTGGCGGTCGCGGATCGACGTGGGACCCGGTGTGGGCAGCGCGATCCGCGTCGGCACCACGGCGTTGCCGAGGTATGCGAACCTTCCGGCCGGACTCCCCGAGCACGGCGTGCACTCCGGGCTGGGACTCCTCGTCACCGACCGCGGCCATCTCGCGCGCGCCCACGGTGACGCACGGGCCGGCGATCTCCCGCGGCGACCCGTGGTGCTGCCGATGGGGTTCTCGGCGATCGACCCCACGCTGGCACCACCGGGGCGGCACATGCTCACGCTGTGGACGCAGTGGCACCCCTACCGACTCTCCGGCGGACGATCCTGGGACTCGGTGCGCCGGCAGGCCACCGACGCGGTGGTCGCCGAGATGGAATCGTGGGCACCGGGGTTCGCCGACAGCATCGAGCACGTGTACGCCCAGACCCCCGACCGGCTCGAGTCCGAGCTCGGTCTCGTGGGCGGCAACGTCATGCACGTCGACATGTCGGCGGACCAGATGTTCGCCTTCCGGCCCCACCCCGACCTCGGGGGCCACACCGTGCCCGGCGCCGACGGACTCTTCCTGGCCGGCGCCTCCACCCACCCGGGCGGCGGGGTGTCGGGCATGTCGGGTTCGATCGCCGCGCAGGCGGTGCTGTCGTCGCGCACGGGCACCCTCGATCGGATGCGGTCGGTGCTCACGGACGCGTTGCCCGGCGTGCTCGGCACCGGCGGACGTCGATGACCCGCACCGACGCCCCGACCATCCGGTCCCGGGGCGCCCTGCCCACCGTCGCCCTGCTGGCCGTCGGGGTGTCCATCGCCGCCCAGATCGCCTACCCGCTGGCCGGTCCCGGGACGCGGGACACCGTGACCGTCGTCGTGCTCGCGGCGGCCGTCGTGGCGATGGCGATCGACGCCGTCGTCACACTCGGCCCACGACGCGGCGGCGTCGTGGTGATCGGTGTCCCCGTGCTCGCCTTCGCCGCGGAGTGGTCGGGGACGCACACCGGCTTCCCGTTCGGCTCCTACGCCTACGCCGACGACCGCCTGTGGCCCCATGTCGCCGGGGTGCCCCTGTGGATCAGCGCGGCGTGGCTGATCGGGGTGTGGGCGGTGTGGCGCGTCGCGTCGCTCGTCGTCCCGGACGGCGCCGTGCCCCGTGTCGCGCTGGCGACCGTCGGTCTCGTCGGCTGGGACCTGTATCTGGACCCGCAGATGGTGGCCGACGGGCTGTGGGCGTGGAACAGCACGGACGCAGGGCTGCCCGGCATGCGGCAGATCCCGTTGACCAACTTCGCCGGCTGGGCCCTCGTCGGTGTCGTCGCCATGACGGTCATCGAGCTGTGCCGTCGGGACAGGACACCTCCCGCGCTCGACGTCGGCCGCTCGGTGCCCGTGGTGCCACTGATCTGGGTGCTGTGGACGTGGATCGGCTCGGCGGTCGCGCAGTCGTTCCTGCTGCACGACGGGAATCTGCGTCCCGGCCTCGTCTACGGGGTCGTCGTGATGGGGCTGCTCGCGCTCCCCGCCGTCGTCGTCGCGGCGCGTCCGCGACGACACGCGGCGCGGGCTGGCACGATGTCCGCGTGACGTCCTCGCCGAACCCACGTCCGGTCCGCCACGCCCGGTCCCGCTTGGCCCGCGCCCTGATCGCGACGCTCGTCCTGCTGGGTGCCTGCTGGTCGCTCACGTCGTGCATGGACCGCTCCTCCTACGTCGGCGACCGGCTCTGGGGCGATCTGGTCGTCGCGCAGAAGTCGTCGGGCGACGCCAACGGCGCGACCGGCGCCTCGTCCGGGGTGCCGCGCATCGAGGTGCCGCAGTCGATGGCGGGCAACGTCGTGGCGCAGGACTACGACTCCGACGGCTTCCGCGGAACCCGCATCACCTACAGCGCCCTGCCCGTCGGGCAGTTCAACCAACTCGGCGACCTGTTGCTCGAGGCGTACCCCAACTCGTCGGTGAGCATGCAGCTCACGACCAAGCGCAGCGGTGACGTCGTCCGGCTGCGCGCCTCGGCGGACCTCACACCGCTGACGGAGGGGCGCGACCTCATCGTGCTGACCGTGCGCTTCGCCGGGTCGATCTCGGCGACGAACGGCCGGCAGATCGCCGACGACACCGTCCGGTGGACTCCGCAGCCCGGCACCACCGGCAACCTGTCCGCCGAGGCGGACTACCCGGACCCGGGCACGGCGGCATTCGACGACTGGACGTGGCTTCTCGTCGGCATCACGATCGCGGTCGTCCTCATCGTCGGCGGTGTCGCCTACCTCGCGCGGGACACCACCCCCCGCGTGACCTCGCCGCCGCGCGACTCCTGAAGCGGTGCGAGTGTCGCCGGACCGGTCCGGACCGCCCGCCTGGGTCGTCGGCCCCGTGCTGGCGCAGCTCGTCGTCGCGGCGGTCAACCGCACCACCGTCGGCGGGCTGTCGGCACCCGCCACCGACCGTCGGCCGGTGGACGAGCCCGTGACCGTCTGCGTTCCCGCCCGCGACGAGGCCGACCACATCGCCGACGTCGTCGCCGACCTGCGCGCGCAACGCGGCCTACGGGAGCTGCGGGTGATCGTCCTCGACGACGCCTCCCGTGACGGGACAGGACCGCTCGCCCGCGCCGCGGCGGGTGACGACCCCCGCGTCGAGGTGCTCGACGGCGTGGGGGATCCCCCGCCGGGCTGGACGGGCAAGGCATGGGCGATCGAACGCATGACGCGGGGGCGACTCACCCGTCCACCGGCACCCGGCTGGCTGTGCCTCGTCGACGCCGACGTCCGCCTGCGCCCGGACGCCGTCGCATCGGCGGTCGCGCTGCTGCGGGACGAGGACCGTCGTCGTCCCGCCGGACGGCAGGTCGGCCTGCTGAGCCTGTGGCCGCGTCAGGACACCGGATCGCCCACGGAGACCCTGCTGCAACCGTTGCCGTGCTGGTCGTGGTCGACCACGGTCCCGATCCGACTCAGCGAACGCCGGCCGTCCGCGGCGACGGCCCTCGCCAACGGACAGTTCCTCCTGATGCCGACGGATGTGCACCGGCGTGTGGGAGGTCACCGGTGTGTGGCCGGCTCGCCCGCCGACGACCTCGCCCTCGCGCGTGCGGTCCGCGACGCGGGTCTGGCCACCGTCATCCGCTATGGCCGCGATCAGGTGACGTGCCGGATGTACACCGACGGCCGATCGCTGGCGGCGGGGTATCTGCGGTGGCTGGGAACGGAGTTCGGCCGTCCTGCCGGACTCGCGGGGGTCGTCGGCACCGGCGTGGCTCAGGCGGCACCGACATGGGCGGTGATCCGGTCGCCGCGCAGCGTCCGCGCGTGGTGTCTGTACGCCGCGACCGTGTCGACCCGGGTGCTCGTCCGCTCGGCGGAGTGTCCACGCCTCACGCGGTCGGACGTGGTGTCCGCTGCGGCCCACGGCCCGGCGGTGCTCGTCGCGACCGGACTGGTCGTGGAGTCGGTGCGACGGACGCGCGCCGACGGTCTGCGGTGGAAGGGGCGCCGACTACGCACCTGAGGCGACCGACTCGCCGCGCGCAGCGGGTCTCAGGCGACGAGGGCGTCCATGCCGAGCCGCTGCAGGACCTCGCCCGTGGCGCGCGCGAAGTTCAGGCTGCAGAAGTGCAGGCACGGTGCGCCTTCGGCGATGAGCCGTTCGGCGATCTCGGTGGCGATGTCGATGCCGACCGCGCGGATGGCGTCCCGGTTGGCGACCTCGTCGTCGCCGGCCGCTCGGGCGAGCCGCTCGTCGAGGTCCGCGGGCATGGTCGACCCGGACAGCTCCATCATCCGGCGCACCGACGCCAGCGAGGTGATCGGCATGATGCCCGGGATGATCGGCTTCGCGCCCTGCTCGGGGTCGGCGGCGGCGACACGGTCACGCAGACGCAGATAGTCCTCGACGCGGAAGAACATCTGAGTGATCGAGTACTCGGCTCCCGCACGCAGCTTCGCCACGAGGTTGCGGGTGTCCTCCTCGAGATCGGGAGCACGGTGATGGCCCTCGGGGAACGACGCCACGCCGACCTCGAACTCGCCGAGTTCGTCGACGAGCCGGACCAGCTCCTCCGCGTAGGAGACCCCCTCGGGGTGCTTCGTCCAGTCCCCCAGCGGATCTCCCGGGGGATCGCCGCGCAGCGCGAGGATGTTGGTGATGCCCTGGTCGGCGTAGGACCCGACCAGCGCCCGCAGTTCGTCGATGCTGTGGTTCACGGCCGTCAGGTGCGCCACGGTCGTCAACGTGGTCTCGCGGGCCATCTCACCGGCGATCCGCACGGTGCGGTCGCGGCTGGTCCCGCCGGCACCGTAGGTGAGCGACGCGAACGCGGGGCGCAGCTGCTCGAACACACGCACGGCACGCCACAGGCGCTCTTCGCCCGCCTGGTCCTTCGGTGGGAAGAACTCCACGGAGAAGGGCACCGGACCGGCGTGCGGTGCGGACAGTCGTGCGATGACGGACTGTTGTGCGGTCGGTGATGTCACCTGAGCGATCATAGAGGTCGGGTCGGTCGACCACCCGTCTCGCCCGCGAGCGGACGCAGACGAGCGACGTCACCCCCCGTCGCCGCCCGGAGCCGTCGGCGACCGCCGGTAGTCTCGTGGCGTGCTGCCGACCACGATCGACGACGTCCCCGCAGCGGTCGGTCGCCTGCTCTCGGATCTGTTCGACGAGCGTCGGACCGCGACGTCCGCCGTCTCCGACCGCGTCGCAGACCTCACCGACCTCATCGGCGACTTCGTGCTCGGTGGCGGCAAGCGGGTCCGTCCGACCTTCGCGTGGGCCGGCTTCCGGCTGGCGGGTGGTGACACCGACGACCCCGACGCGTCCACGGCGTTCGGGGTCTGCGCCGCGCTCGAGCTGATCCAGGCGTGCGCGCTCATCCACGACGACGTCATCGACCGGTCCGACACGCGGCGGGGACGGCCCACCGTGCACCGTGCCGTCGCCGCCCGCCACCGCGAACGCGGGTGGCTCGGCGACCCCGACCACTTCGGGATCTCGACGGCGATCCTGCTGGGTGACCTGGCGTTGAGCTGGGCCGACGACATCGTCGCGCAGGCACCGCTGCACCCGGCTGTGCGGCCCCGCGTCGTCGAGGTGTGGACGGCGATGCGCACCGAGGTGCTCGCCGGCCAGACGCTCGACATCGTGACCGAGGCCGCCGCCGACGAATCGGTCGACGCCGCCTACCGGGTGATGCGGTTCAAGACCGCCGGGTACACCGTCGCCCGCCCGCTCCAGCTGGGCGCCTCGCTGGCCGGCGCAGGCGACGAGACCGTCGAGACCCTCGGTCGCGTCGGCGACGGGCTCGGTGTCGCGTTCCAACTCCGCGACGACATGCTCGGCGTCTTCGGCGACCCGGCGGTGACGGGCAAGCCCTCCGGCGACGACCTCGTCGCCGGCAAGCGGACCGCCCTGCTCGCGGTCGCGCTCCGCCGGACCGACGCCGACGACCCCGCCGCCGCCGCGCGTCTGCGGGCACTCGTGGGTCGCCCCCTGACCCCCGCCGAGGTCGACGAGGCCCGCGCGATCCTCGTCGACTGCGGTGCGGCCGCGGAGACCGAGGAGGAGATCGGGAACCTCGTCGACGGCGCACTCGCCGTCCTCGAGGGTCTCGACGCACCCGCCGGAGCTCGCGCGGACCTCACCGTCGTCGCCCATGCCCTGACCCGGAGGCGGCACTGATGTCCGGTCCGATCCCCGTTCCCCGCCCGTCACGGGCCCGGCGGGTCCCCGGTCCCGTCCGGCACGTCGTCGTCGTCGGCGCGGGCCTGTCGGGACTCGCCGCCGCGTTGCACCTGCGCGGCGCGGGACTCGACGTGACCGTGGTCGAGGAGGCCGCGACACCGGGCGGACGCGTCCGCACCGAGGTCGTCGACGGCGTCCCGTTCGACACCGGCGCCTCTGTGCTCACCATGCCCGCGTTGATCACCCGGCCGATGTCGGCGGTCGGCGTCGACCATGCCGAGGCACTGCGTCGGCTGGATCTGCGTGCCCTCGACCCGACCTACCAGATGCGCTACGCCGACGGCGTCGAGTTCGCCGTCCGCCGCGGCCTGCAGGACCGCCTCGTCGAGATCGAACGGACCTTCGGCGCCGCGTCCGCGGACGGTTACCGCCGCTACGACGCGTGGTTGCAGAGGCTGTACGACGTCGAGTTCGACCGCTTCCTCGACCGCAACCACGACTCCGTCCTCGACTATGTCGCGAGTTCCGAGATGCGTTCCGGGGTGCGCGAACTCGTCACGATGGGCGCGGTCCGCCGGCTGACCGCCGCGGTCGACCGCTTCATCGGCGACGAACGGCTGCAGCGCGCGGTCACCTTCCAGGCCCTCTACGCCGGTGTGCCGCCGAGCCAGGCCCCCGCGATCTACGCGGTGATCGCCCACATGGACGTCGGTCTCGGCGTCGACTACCCGATCGGCGGCATGGGTCGCGTCGGCGCGGTGATGGCGCAGGCGCTCGTCGACGCCGGCGGGGCCGTGCGGTACTCGCAACCGGCGACGTCGGTGCGGTCGGCCGGCGGACGGGCCGTCGCCGTCGCGACACCGGAGGGCGAGATCCCCTGCGACGCAGTGGTCGTGACCACCGACGCCCCGGTGACCCGACGTCTGCTCGGCGACACTGGTCGCACCCGACGGATCCGGCACTCACCGAGCGCCGTCGTCGCGCATGTCACGGTCGACCGGGAGGTCACCGCCACCTGGCCCGGCGGGCACCACACCATCGACTTCGGCGCCGCCTGGACGGGGACGTTCCGAGAACTGACCGCTCGTCACGGTCGGCTCATGAGCGACCCGTCGATCCTCATGAACCGCCCCGCGGTGACCGACCCCGATCACTTCGTCACCGACGGCGCCGAGTCGGTGTCCGTGCTCGCCCCGTGCCCCAACCTCGACTCGGCCGACCTCGCGTGGGATGAGATCGCGCGGCCGTATGTCGCCGAGTATCTGGGAGTGCTCGAGGAGAGGGGCTACAAGGGCATCTCCGACGCGCGGGTGCACCGCGTCGACCATCCCGGCACCTGGGCCGCCGACGGCATGTCGGCCGGGACACCGTTCGCGGCCGCGCACACCCTCGGCCAGACCGGCCCGCTGCGGACCCCGAACCTGTGGCGCGGCGCGGAGAACGTCGTGCTCGCCGGCAGCAGCACCGTCCCCGGCGTCGGGATCCCCCCCGTCCTCATCTCGGGTCGCCTCGCCGCGGACCGGATCACCGCCTGAGCCGCGTGGCCACGCAGGGGTGTGGCCGGCAGCGGCACTAACATCGACCACTGTGTCCACCGCCGTCGCCGATCCCGTCCGCGGGCCCGACGGCGCCGCGCGCACCGGCGTCGTCGCCCTCGGCGTCACCGGCGCGGTGCTCGTCGCCCTCGGCACCTTCGGCGTCGGCGACATCCCCCGGGCGCAGACGTGGTTGCAGGACGTCGGGATGGCGTGGGTCACCTACGGTCACGGCAAATCACTGTCCGCGCTGCTGTTCTGGGGTGGCGTGGTGTGTCTCGTCGGAGCGTGGGTGTGGCTGGGCCGTCGGATCCTGACGCGACCGCCGGCCGTCGGCGACGTGCACCGCCTCCGGTGGGCGGCGGTCGGGTGGTCGGCCCCCCTGCTGTTCGCCGTGCCCGTCTACAGCCGCGACGTGTACGCCTACCTCGCGCAGGGCGCGCTGCTGCGCGACGGCTTCAACCCGTACGCGGACGGACCGGCGACCCATCCCGGCCCCCTGCTCGACTCGATGGCGCAGGTGTGGGCGACGACCACCGCGCCGTACGGGCCGCTCTTCATGACCCTCACCCGCTGGGTGACCGAGATGACCGGCGACAACCCCATCACCGGGGTGCTCGCGATGCGCGCGGTGATGCTGCCGGGGTGGATCCTGGCGATCTGGGCCGTCCCCCGGCTGGCGACCGCGTTGGGCCGTGACCCGCGGATCGCGCTGTGGCTGGCGGTGCTCAACCCGATGCTGATCATCCATCTCGTCGGCGGACCCCACGTCGAGATGCTCATGGCCGGGCTGCTCGTGGCCGGGGTCCTCCTGGTGGTGGTGCGCCGCCACGTCGTCGGGACCGTCGTGCTCGCACTGGCCGTCGCGGTGAAGATCACCGCCGGCGTGGCGGTGCCGTTCGTCCTGTGGATCTGGTGGGCGCACGCCCGTGAGCGCGGACGCGCCGGGCCGCGTGCGGTGGCCGGGATCGCCGCCACCGTCGTCGCGGTCTGCCTCGTGGTCTTCGCCGCCTTCACCGTGCTCGTCGGCCACGGGCTCGGATGGCTCACCGGGCTCGGCTACGCCGACCGGATCATCAACTGGCTCACCATCCCGACGGCTGTCGCGCACCTGGTGACACTGGTGGCCGCCCCGTTCGTGGCCGTCCCCCTGCCGGGTGTGCTGGCGACCACGCGGTTCGTCGGCGCGGTGGTCCTGGCGGTGACGCTCGTCGTGGTCTGGTGGCGCAGCCGTGCGGATGCCCGGTCCGCGGTCGTGGGCATCGCCGTCGCGATGGCCGCCGTCCTGCTGTTGGAGCCGTCGACCCTGCCCTGGTACTACAGCTGGGCGCTCGTCGTCGCCGGCGCGGCGACGTTCGGCAGGCGGGGACTCGCCGCCGTCGCGGCGGGATGTGTGTACCTGCTCCTGGTCTTCCAACCGGACGACTCGATCCTGCTGTACGAACCCGTCGACGCCGTGTTGTGTCTCATCCCCGCGCTGGTCGTCGCGGTGGCGCTCCTGCGAGCCCGACCCGGCCCGACGACCGGACTCCCCGAGCAGCCCCGGGAGCCGTCGACCGCACCGACCGCGACGGAGGCCGCGCCGTGACCCACACCTCGACCCTGGGTGCGCTCGCCGCACTGCATCCCGCCGACCGGGACCGCGTCGAGCGGGGCTATGCCGTCGCCGAACGGGTCACCGCCGAACACGGTCGGACCTACCACCTCGGCACCCGACTGCTCCCCCTCCGGCGACGCCGTGCCGTCTACGCGCTGTACGGGTTCGCCCGCCTCGTCGACGACGTCGTCGACGTCGACCCGGACTCGGCTGTCGTCGACGGCGTCGTCGACTCCGCGTCGTCCGTGTGGGCCACGTCCGACGCCGCACCACTCGACCCGACCGTCGTCGTGGACACCCTCGACGACAGCCTCCGCCGCTCGCTGGTCGCGCGGCGGACACCCGGCGCACGTCTGCCCGACGACGCCGACGACCGCATCCTGGCGCTCGCGGACACGATCGTCGCCTTCGACATCCCCGAGGACCACTTCACGGCGTTCCTGACGTCGATGCGGATGGACCTGCCCGGTGACCCGCTGTTCACGAACCGCTACGCGACCTTCGCCGACCTCGACGGGTACATGTACGGATCGGCGTCGGTCATCGGGCTGCAGATGGTCCCGGTCCTCGGCTCCCCCGACCCGGAGGCCGCGCTCGCACCGGCCGCCGCGCTCGGCGAGGCGTTCCAGCTGACCAACTTCATCCGCGACGTCGGCGAGGACCTCGACCGCGACCGGATCTACCTGCCCACCGAGGAACTCGCGACGTTCGGCGTCGACGAGGACATGCTGCGCGCCGCCCGGCAGAGCGGGATCAGCCCGCCGCCGCTGCAACGTGCACTCGCGCACTGCGTCGCGGTCAATCGCGCGCGCTACCGCGTCGCCGAGCCCGGGATCGCGCTGCTGGACCGGCGTAGCCGACCGGCCATCCGGGCGGCCTTCGAGCTCTACCGCGACATCCTGGAACAGGTCGAGGCGGCCGATCACCACATCCTGGGCCGACGGGTCGTCGTCGGCGGGCCGCGCCGGGCCCGCCGGGCCGCCGCTGCCGTGTTGCGGGGGCGCTAGAAGGCGAGAGCCTGTGCGCGCCGGATCATCTCGCGCGCGGCGTGACCGTGCAACGCCCGCGCCGGGTGTTCACCCAGGTCGTCCTGGACGGTGAACAGCCAGGCCATCGCCTCGTCGCGGTCGAACCCGCCGTCGAGGAGGACCGCGATCAGTCCGGTGAGGTGCTTGGCGATGCCCTCGTCGTCGAAGAACACCTCCGGCACAACCGGTTCCCCGTCGCGCGAGACCGCGAGGACGTGATGGTCGGCGACGAGGGTGCGGGCACGACCGATCGACACGCCGAGTCGACGGGAGACGGCGGGGAGATCGAGTACGGGCTCGTCGGCGGGCAGGACGGCGTCATCCGTGAGGGGCAGTGAGACCACCGCGACACCGTACCGCCGCGGGCACACGCCCACGGCGGCGGTGACACCGGCCGCCCGGCGCGATCGGTGCACGGGCGCGACTAGGCTGCCGGGAGGGTCCGTCGAGGTCACGCGACGGACTGTTCGGACGGAGAGGGGTCGACGGGTGAGCACCGCGCGTGACGTCCTCCTCGGCGTCGCGCTCGACGGTCGCTACCGCATCGATGCGCTCATCGCCCGGGGCGGGATGTCGGGGGTGTACCTCGGCGTCGACCTGCGCCTCGACCGTCCGGTGGCGGTCAAGGTCATGGATCCCCGCTACAGCGCCGATCCCCGGTTCCTGTCCCGACTCGAGTTCGAGGCCCGGTCGGTGGCGCGGCTCAAGGATCCCGGCCTCGTCCCCGTCTACGACCAGGGTGTCGACGGCGAGTGGGCGTTCCTCGTGATGGAACTCGTCGAGGGCGGGACGCTGCGCGAGCTGCTCGCCGAACGCGGGCCGATGCCGCCGCACGCCGCCGCGGCCGTGGGGATCCCGGTGCTCGGTGGCCTCGGCGCGGCGCACGCGCACGGACTGGTCCACCGCGACGTCAAACCCGAGAACGTCCTCATCTCCGACGGCGGCGAGGTGAAGGTCGTGGACTTCGGCCTCGTCCGCGCGATCGCCGCGGCCGGGATCACCAGCGACAGCGTGATCCTCGGTACGGCCGCCTATCTGTCCCCCGAACAGGTCGAGTCGACCGACGCCGACGCCCGCAGCGACGTCTACTCCTTCGGCATCATGCTGTACGAGATGCTCACGGGCACCACGCCGTTCCGCGGCGACACCCCGTTGGCCCTGGCCTACGCACGCTTGAACTCGCCGGTCCCGCCGCCGAGCCGGGTCATCCGCGGCGTCCCCCGCGCGTTCGACGACCTCGTGCTGACCGCGACCGCACGCGATCCCGCCGACAGGTTCGCCGACGGCGACGAGATGCTCGACGCACTCGCCGACGTGGTGACGGAGCTGCACCTGCCGCCGTTCACCGTGCCGGCACCACAGGTGTCGGCGGAACGGGCCACCGCCCTCGCCCGGCGGCTCGCCGACGCCCGGCCGTCCGGGTCGGGACCGTCCGGGGACGCCGACCTCGACGGTGTCGACGGGCCCGACCGGCGTCGCGCGACGCGGATGATGGGTGACGACGGGCACACCCGTGTCGACAGGCGTCCACCCGAGGACGACGTGTTCGACGACCCCTACGACGACGACCGATACGACGACGGACACGCCGGGGACGTCCACGACGCGACGCCGCACGGGGATCGCCCCCGCCCCGCCCTGCTGGCCGCGGCGGACGCGGAGGTGGGCCGCCGGCGGCGTGGTCGTCGACGGGGCTGGATCGTCACCGCGGTGGTGATCACCCTCGCCGTCGCGATGGCCGCCCTGGGCTGGTGGGCCGGGGTCGCCGTCGCGGGGGCGGACACCCCCGGCACCGCGCCGTCCGCGTCGCACCGGGTGGAGCCGTCCGCGCCGGCACGGGTGGAACCGTCAGCCGCGCAGCATCTCCGCGACGAGGAACGCCAGTTCCAGTGACTGCTGGGTGTTGAGGCGCGGATCGCAGGCGGTCTCGTAGCGACCCGCGAGGTCCATGTCGGAGATGTCCTGGGCGCCGCCGAGGCATTCGGTGACGTCCTCGCCGGTGAGCTCGATGTGCACGCCGCCCGGGTGGGTGCCCAGCGCGCGGTGCACCTCGAAGAAGCCCTGCACCTCGTCGACGATCCGGTCGAAATGACGGGTCTTGAACCCCGTCGACGACTCGTGGGTGTTCCCGTGCATCGGATCGCACTGCCAGATAACCTTGTGACCCGTCGCCTCGACCGCCTCGACGATGGGCGGCAACACGGTTCGCACGTTGCCGTTGCCCATCCGCGCGACCAGCGTGAGACGCCCGTCGACCTTCTTCGGGTCGAGGCGCTTCACGTACTCGACCGCCTGCTCGGGTGTCGTGCCCGGGCCGATCTTCACGCCGATCGGGTTGGCGATGAGCTCGGCCAGTGCTATGTGGGCGCCGTCGAGGTCGCGGGTCCGCTCACCGATCCAGAGGAAGTGCGCCGACAGGTCGTAGAGAACCGGGTCGCCGTCGGGATCGCGCGGGTCCTCGGCCAGCCGGAGCAGCCCGCGCTCGTAGTCCAGGACGAGCGCCTCGTGGGAGGCGTAGATGTTCGCCGACTCGAGGTTGCTGTCCCGCACCTCGCAGGCGTCCATGAAGCGCAGCGCACGGTCGATCTCCGACGCCAGCGCCTCGTACCGCGCACCGGCGCGTGAGGTGCGCACGAACTCGCGGTTCCAGTCGTGCACCCGGTGCAGGTCCGCGAGGCCCGCGCCGGTCAGCGCGCGCACCAGGTTCATCGCGGCGCTCGCGTTGGCGTAGGCGCGCACCAGGCGAGACGGGTCGTGGATCCGGGCGGCCTCGTCGGCCGGGAAGCCGTTGACCATGTCGCCGCGGTAGGAGGTCAGGCCCAGCGCGTCGGTGTTCGACGACCGCGGCTTGGCGTACTGACCCGCGATGCGTGCGACCTTGACGACCGGGAGACTCGCGCCGTAGGTGAGCACCACCGCCATCTGCAGCAGGGTGCGGATGTTGCCCTTGATGTGGGGTTCGGTGTTCGCGACGAAGGTCTCGGCGCAGTCACCGCCCTGCAGGAGGAACGCCTCCCCGCGCGCGACCTTCGCGAGACTGTCGTGGAGCTGCGCGACCTCCTCGGGCATGCAGATCGGCGGCACGCTCTCGAGCACGGTGCGCATGGCACGCGCCTTGTCCTCGGGCCAGGTCGGCTGCTGCAACGCCGGCCGCTCGAGCACCCCGGCGAAGCGCTCGGCGAGATCGCCCGGGAGCGGCGGCAGCTCCGGCAGCTCGTCGATGGGCACGTCCACAGTCCAGTTCACCACGGCGACCAGCGTAATCGCCGGTGGTGTCCGGTCCTGACGGCCGGGTCCGGACAGACCCGCCCGTGCCCGTGCTCAGGGGTGTCGGACAGCCTGCATGGCCTCCCAGCGACGCAGGTTGTGCCGGGCGTCGACCAGCGCGTCGTGCGCGTCTGCGGGCGACGGCGGCAGGGCGGGCCGGTCGAGCGACTCCCAGAGCTGCTTGAGCTCGCGGGTGTAGCGCGGGATCGGTCGCGGCAGCTGCGGCATCGATCCCCACAGCTGGCAGAGCGCGACGTGGTCGTAGGCGCCGATCCACGCCCAGAGCTCGATGTCGCCTCCGAACGATGTGAGGAAGTTCAGCAGGTCGTCACGTATCCGTCGCCTGCCGGCCCACGTCCTCGACGACGGTGGTGGCAAATGTGGCAGGACATGAGCACGAACCCAGTCACCCGCGCGGTCGGGATCGAATTCGGTGGAGACCGCGTAGTACTCGCTGCCGTCCTCCGCGACCACCCCGATCGAGACGAGTTCGATGGTCCGACCGTCCTCGATGAACTCGGTGTCGTAGAAGAAGCGCACCCACCGAGCGTAGGCGTCGGGGGTGGTGCGCGATGATCGCCGTCATGTCCACGTACCGACGACAGGTCGCCCCGGCGGCGCCCCGACCCATCCTCGCGCGGTGGTCCCCGTCGCGCGTGACGATCACCGCCATCGTCGTCGCGTTCGCGCTGACCGCCGCCATCCGGGTGACGGGCACCCCGTTCACGCACTCGTTCGGGCGTTTCGACCGCATCGACATCGACGTCTACCGCCTCGGCGCACAGATGTGGCGCAACGGCGGCGCCCTCTACGCCTCGGGCTCCATGCCGTTCACCACCGACGGCATCTGGCTGCCGTTCACCTACCCGCCGTTCGCCGCGCTGTCGTTCCTGCCGTTCACCGTGGTCCCCCTCGTCGTCGCGGGCACGGTGATGGCGATCGTGACCGTCGTCGCGACCGTGGTGGGTGTCGCCCTGGTCGTGCGGGCACTGCGGATCGGGTCGGACACGAACCGACGCTGGGTGGTTCTGGCGGTCGCGACCGCCGCGCTGTGGACGAACCCGTACTGGATGACGCTCGGCTTCGGTCAGGTCAACGTGATCCTGCTGGTGCTCGTCGCCGTGGATCTGCTCGTGCTCGGGCCGCGGGGGTCACGGTGGCACGGCACCCTCATCGGTGTCGCCGCGGCGATCAAGCTCACGCCGCTGGCGTTCGTGCTCCACCTCGTCGTCCGGCGCGACGCCGCGGCGGTCGTACGCGCGGTGTCGGTGTTCGCGGCCGCCGCGGTGATCGCGGTGATCTGGGCGCCGTCGGACTCGCTCCGCTACTGGGGGCACACCGTGTTCCACACCGACCGGATCGGCGACCTCGCCGGTGGGATCAACCAGAGTGTCAACGGGATGTGGATCCGACTCCTCGGTTCGGGCGGCGCCGAGCAGCTCGTGTGGGTGGTGTCGGTCCTGGTCCTCACCGCGGTGGCGTGGGTGGCGATCTCCGCGGCGCGTCGGCTCGGCGGCGACGTCCTCGCGGTGTGCGTCACCGCGGTGTGGGCGGTCATGGTGTCGCCGACCTCGTGGGCGCACCACTGGGTGTGGGCGGTGCCCGCGGTGCTCGCCCTCGGCGCCGCCGCGGTGCGGTCGCAGTCGGTGGGCACCCGCCGAGCGCTGGCCGCCACCGCGGCGATCGGGCTGGCGGTCGTCACGGCCGCGCCGTTCCAGTTCCTCGACGACGACCCCCGGCGGTGGTCGTTCGTCGAGACGGTGGCGGGCAACGCGTTCTGCCTGTGGGGCCTCGGTCTCCTGGTGGTGGTCACCGTGCTCGGGCGTCGCCCGGGCGACGAGCTCGGGCCGACGGCTCAGGCCGCGGGCTCGGACCGGACGGTCGTCGCCGGGCGCTGATCGGCGTCGGCGTCCTTCTTCAGGCTCGCGGCATAGATGTCGACGTACTGCTGACCGCTCAGGCGCATCAGTTCGTACATGATCTCGTCGGTGACGGCACGCTCGATGAAGCGGTTGCCGTTCATCCCCTCGAACCGTGAGAAGTCCAGCGGCTTGCCGACTTTGATGGTCACCCGCGTCGGCCGGGGCAGGATCGTCCCCGGCGGGTTCAGCTGGTCGGTCCCGACCATCGCGACCGGGATCACCGGCACACCGGTCTCCATCGCGATCCGCGCCAGCCCCGTCTTGCCCTTGAAGAGGCGGCCGTCCGGCGAACGGGTGCCCTCCGGGTACATGCCCATCAGCTGCCCCTCCTCGAGCTTGCGCCGGGCGGCGATGAGGGCTCCCGCCGCGGCGTCGGCGCCGGTGCGGTCGATGGGGATCTGGCCGGACGAGCTGAAGAACCAGCGCTGGAACGCACCCTTGGGTCCGGTCCCGGTGAAGTACTCGCTCTTGGCGAGGAAGTAGATGCGGCGACGGACCATGAGCGGCAGGTAGAAGCTGTCGACCACCGCGAGGTGGTTGCTGGCCAGGATCGCCGGGCCACGGGCGGGGATGTTCTCGAGTCCCTCGATGCGCGGCCGGGCCATCAGCTTCAGGCCCGGGCCCATCAACACGTACTTGAACAGCCAGTACCACATCGCTGGACTCCGATCGTCGTCACCGCCCGCACGTCGTTGTGTCCGATCCGACACCGTGGGGTCCGGTGTCGCGTCCGACACGACGACACCGGGGAAACTCTACTCACCCTCGCGACGCGACGGACACCGGCGACAGGTCGCCGCGTGCGATCACCGAGGCCCCGATCACGCCGGCCGCCTCGCCGAGCTGGGTGCCCCGAATCCGGGCGAGGCGGCGGTGCCCGCTGCCGGTGAGCGATGCGCCGTAGTGGTCGCGCGCCTCGTCGAGGAACAGTCCGCTGGACGCACCGACACCGCCGGCGAGGACGATCAGGTCGGGGTCGAAGACATCGCCGATGAGGGCGAGCCCGTACCCGAGCCAGCGCGCGAAGTCGGCGACGGCGGCGAGCCCCATCGGGTCGCCGTCGTGGGCCGCGGCGGCGACGCGACGACCGGTCAACGACCCCGGGTCGAGCGCGGTCTCGCGGGCCAGCGGACTGGTGCGGTGCATCCCCGCGGCCACCAACTCGACGACGTTGTCCACGAGAGCGGTTCCGCTGCAATACCGTTCCCAGCAACCGAGCTTGCCGCACGGGCAGGGACGGCCGTCGGGCACGACGGGGAGATGGCCGAGTTCGGGTGCGACCCCGTTGCTGCCGCGGAACAGTTCCCCCTCCAACAGCAACCCTGCCCCGATGCCGGTGCCGATGGCCAGCACCAGGGTCGTGTGTCCGCCCGCCGCCGCACCGAAGCGCCGTTCGGCGACCGCGGCCGCGTTCGCGTCGTGCTCACACGAGACGGGCAGGCCGATGCGCTCGCTCATCTGCGCGGCCACGGGCACCTCCCGCCACGGCAGGTGTGGGGCGAAGCGGACCACCGAGCGATCCGAGGTGAGGAACCCCGCGACCGCCAGACCCACCGCATCCACCTCGGAACGGGAGCGCAGGTCCGCGACGAGGCGGCCCAGGCACCGTTCCAATGCCGGCGCGGTGGTCGGTGTCTGCGCGCGCTGCGAATCGTGGATCTGTCCGCGCTCGTCGACGACGGCCGCGCGGATGCTCGTCCCCCCGACGTCGATGCCGATCGTCAACGACCCACTCACGTCGGGTGCACCTCGACGGTGATGGGATGGAACGACCCGCTCCTCCCCGAGGGCGGGCGTCCGTCGGTCCGGACGCGTCCACGCCGACCGCGATCGGAACCGACCTCGTCGAGCGCGGCCGAGATCGCCTGCAGTGCGGCGATGATCGCGGTGACGACGCGGTTCACCAGCTCGGTGAGCTCCAGGACGAGGGCGTCGACCGCCGCCCGCACCGCGGGACCGATGTCGGCCGACGGCCGCGCCGGGTCGCCGCCCGCGACGTGCTCCCCGACCACACCGGTGGCGAAGTTCTCGACACGGTCGAGCAGGGCGAGGACCAGCGCACGCAACGGATCGGCGTCCGTGGCGTCGCGACGCCCGTCGGCACCCGTGCTGTCCATGCGTCCGTACTCCCCTGGCCATCGATGGCGACGTCGTCGCGTCGCGCGGTCGTGTGTCCTGCGGCGTCGGCCGCCGTCAGTCCTCCGTCCGGCCCGGCCGTGGCCACACCGCCGGATCCGGACTGAACCGGACACTCAGCGTCCCATCATCCCATCGAGCGTCGAGGACCGTACACCGGCGCAGGACAGACGGCAGGGTCAGGCGGTGACGGACCCCGCTGAGCGTCACCAGGAGGTCGTCGCCGGAGCGACCCAGCGCCAGGGTCTCGGGGTCGGGCAGGGGTTGCTGCCACGACAGCCGGTAGAGCGACGACAGCCCGGTCCCCGACACGTGCTCGACCTCGGCAGCCGCCGAACCGGCCGGCTGACCGGGGGCGTCGTCGACGCCGACACCGAGACGGCGCAGCGCCGCGACCGTCCTCGGCTCGACCGAGAGCTCGGTGGCGACGGTGACCGGGATCGACGAACTCCGGTGCGGCGGAACGGGGTCCATCCCGTCGTCCCGGCCCCGGTTGACCACCACCCCGCAGGTGGTGATCCCCATCAGGTCGAGTGCGGCGACGAGTCGATGGGTGTTCTCGCGACCGTGCTGACCGGCGGGGGCGACCACATGCGCGCGTGTGACGCTGGGGTCGACCAGCAGCCCGGCGATGTCGGCGCAGTCGGCCGCGAGCCCGTCGACGACTCCCGCGCCCCCCGCCAGACGAGGTGTCTCGGCAGCGCCGGCCAGACGCCGATGGCGCGGCCAGATGCGTTCGAGGTAGCCCGCGACCAGGGCCGGGACCCCGAGGAATCCGACGGGGTCGATGCCGCCCGAACAGTCGACGACGACGCGCCGCCACCGACCGGACATGGCCTCGTCCCGGATACGGCGCCACGCGAGCAACTGCTCGATACCGGGCAGGCCACCGAGTTCGTCGGGGTCGATGTCGGCGACCTCGGCCACCGGCCCGCCGACCAGGGAGACGGGCCCGCGCAGCATCGCCCACATGTCCCCGAGCATGGCCAGGGTGTCGAGCTCGAGCAGGTGGGCACGCTGCGACACCGCGACGGGGGTGCCCGGCCTGGAGTACACGCCGAACACCCGCGAGCCCTGCCGGAACCGGTCGAGGGAGACCAACAGGGTCCCGCTCGAATCGACGTCGCGCGCACGACGATTCGGCGCCGAACCCACTGCGAGCGCTGCGGCGACGGTCGAGACGCCCGCGCCCCCCGGGCCGAGCACGACGTGGACGGGTGCGACGTCGATCAGCCTTCCACCCTCTTCTTCAGTTCCTTCAGCGCCGCGTCGGTGATCGCCTTCTCGGCGCGACGCTTCAGCGCGCCGATGATCGGGATGGCGAGGTCGACGGTCAGCTGATAGGTCACCTTCGTGGAACCGGATGCCTGCTGCACCAACGTGTATCGACCGTGCTGCGCCGTCTGCAGTTCGCTGCTGACGAGGTCCCACTCGACCGATCGGCCGTCGTCGGACCAGGTGTACACGAGTTCGTAGGTGTCGCGGAGGACGCCGGCGTCGAGCCGGAACCGCACCCGGTGGGCGCGCGGGGCACCGTCGGGCCCCGTACCCGCCTCCACGACGGTCACCTCGTCGGCGGCGGACACCCACTCGGGGTAGCGGTCGAAGTCGGCGATGACGTCCATGACCGCGTCGGGATCGGCGCTGATGACGATGGACTGTTCGGTGCTGTCGGCCACGTCACACCCCTCCTGGCACTGCACGGGGACCCTCGCCGACGACGCCGGCGGCGGGATCGCCCACCGCCCTGCCGCTCTCGAGTCGGCGCTTCACCTCGACGGACATCCTGCGCCCGGCCACGCGGCGAGCGTGGTTCTCGGCGGAGGCGCGGCCGCCCGGACCGGTGGGCTCGGCATGGAGGAAATAGTGCAGGACGAAACCGTCGAGAACGGGCTCGCACCAGATCTCCATCGTGCCGGTCAGCGCGCCGGCGACGCGCCACCGGATGCCCTGCTCGCCACGGTCCTCGACCACGTCGAGGACCAGGTCGGGCCACCAGCCGCGCCACCGCGAACGGTCCCCGACGACACCGGCGACCGACGCCGGCGACGCGGCGACGAACGTCTCGTCGGCGACCTGGACGCTGTTCACCGCTACAGCTTCACATACCCCGCCCGCTCCCCCGTCGCCACCGTGCGACGCCGTCGGTGCCATCGTGCGCGCGGTCATCGGAGCAACCGTCGCATGCGGTCGGCGATCGCATCCCATTCCCATGTCGCCGTGGCCCATTCCCGGCCCGCGCGGCCCATCGCGGCCGCCCGGACGGGGTCGGCGAGCAGCGTCCCGACCGCCTCGGCGACGGCGGCCACGTCGCGTCCGTCCACCACTCGGCCGGTGCGACCGTCGACGACGGTCTCGGGCGCTCCCCCGGAATCCCCGGCCACCACCGGCACGCCGCTGGCGGACGCCTCCAGGTAGACGATCCCCAGCCCCTCGACGTCGAGTCCACGACCACGGGTGCGCGCCGGCATCGCGAACACGTCCGCGGCTGCGTGATAGGCGGGGACGTCGGCGGAGTCCACGGATCCGGTGAGCAGGATCCGATCCCGGGCCGGGGAGGCGGCTCGCCGCTTCTCGAGTGCGTCCCGGTGCGGCCCGCCCCCGGCGATGAGCAATCGCGCGTCGGGCACGTCGCGGAGCACGGCGGGGAAGGAGTCGATGAGCACGTCCTGGCCCTTGCGGGCTACCAGCCGCGACAGACACAGCACCACCGGCGCGTCGCCCAGGTCGTGCCGGGCACGGATGCGGGCGCGGGCGGCGGGATCGGGCGCGAACCGTGCGGTGTCGACACCGGGAGGGAGATGCTCCAGCGCGGCCTGCGGACCGAACGCCGCCGCGAAGCGACCCCGCGTGTAGCGACTGACGAACGTGACCACATCGGTGTGGGTCCCGATGTGCCGCAGGGTCTGCCGTGCCACGGGCAGCATCGACCACCCGACCTCGTGCCCGTGGGTGCTGGCGATGACCCGTCGCGCGCCGGCGCGACGCAGCACCGGGGCGAGGACCGCGAGCGGGGCGGCGGCGCCGAACCAGACGGTGTCGACGTCGTGCGCGGCGACCAGCTCGGCCGCCCGACGGGCGACGCCCGGCGTCGGGAGCATCAGTCCGGTGGGATGACGGTGCACGCGGTACGGGACCCGTGCGTCGAACTCGGCGTCACCACGCCACCGCGGCGCGTAGACGACGACCTCGTCCGGCGGCAGACGATCCACGAGGTTCTGCAGGTAGGACTGGATCCCACCCGGGCGCGGCGGGTAGTCGTTGGTGACCAGCAGCGTCCGCCCCATCAGACCTCCCGCCGCCGCAGCGCCGACCGCGGACGGCTCATCGTGCGACGGACGCCGTCAACCAGGTCCGCCACCGGTCGAGGACCGCGTCGCCGGGGGCGCCCAGGGTCGCCGACATCGCGTCGGACTGCGCCTGGGCGGTGCTCGGACCGCCGGCGAGCCGCAGATAGAGCGCGCGGAGCCGTTGCGGGGTGTACGCCTCGGCGGCGAACGCCGCGAACGACCACGCCGTCTGATACGCGAGTCGGGGGTTGGCGCCTGCGACGTCGAAGGCGGCGTCGTCGGGTAGCGCTGCGGGCAGTTTCCCGGCGCGGACCTGCTCGGCCAGGTCGGGTGCGGCGTCGGCCAGGTCGCGATACGTCCCGCGGCGGCCCACGTACTCGGCCACCCCCTCGGTCAGCCACTTCGGGGCCGTGTCGGCGGTACGGGGACGGGCCGCGACGTGGGTGAGTTCGTGCCGCAGCACGACGTCGAGCGCGGGCCCCGGTAGGTCGGTGATCGCACCGGGTGTGAAGATCACCCGCTGCCCCAGGGCGCTGACGCCGGTGTCGTCGCCGGACACCGTGGCCGCGGCGGCGGCCGCGGTGTCGCCCTGGGTGCGGGCGAGCCCGGAGAAGGCGGCACCGGAGTCGGTCGCGATCACCACGGCGCGGCGCGGCCACTGGCCGCCCCAGAACGCCGACACCGCCCCGACCGCACCGGGGAGCGCTGCACGGATGCGATCACCGAGTCCTCGACTACCCGGGTAGTCGAGGACCACCGAGGTGCCGCCGGAGGTCGTCACACGCTGCGCCCGGACACCCGGGAAGTCCCAGAACTGGGCGCGCGGTGACCCGGAGCCGAGGACGGGGCCCGCGTCGCCGACGACGGTCCACCGGTCTCCGTACCGGGCCATCACGAGTGGACGTTCGATGGTGGTCGGGGCCTCGTCGACGCCGGCGAACTGGTACCGCAGCACCGCGGGCACGACCCACGAGTCGGAGCTGCCCTGGGCGTCGAGTCGCTGCTGCAGCTCGGCGGGTACCGGGATCTCCCCCAGCTGACCGCGATCGCCGAGCTGGCCCGACTCGTCCGACTCACCGGTGTCGCGCTGGACCCGATACTCCAGGGTGCTGATGCCGACGGCACCGATGGCCCGGGCCGTCTGCGCCACCGAGTCGCGGAAGGCCGCCGTGGCGGCGGGGTCGACCACGGCGTTCGCCGCGGAGACGTCGCCGGCGCGATCGGCCCGAGCGAGGGCGGTCAGTGTCGCGAGGACCCCCTGCTCCCTGTCGGCCTCGTAGACGTTCAGCGTCGTCGACGACGACGCGGACGACGGCGCGGGCGTCTCGGATCCGCAGGCGGACAGTCCGAGGACAGCGACCACCCCGGTGGCGACGACCGCGAGGACGCGGCGGCGTGTGGCCACGCCGTGGGAACCCACCTCAGTAGCGGCGCGCGGCTTTGAAGGGCCCGGCGTCGTCGAGGGGGACCACCTTCACCGGCACGCCGAAGGTGGAGGCGTGCACGACGTACCCGTCGCCGACGTACATGCCGACGTGACTCGCGTCGGCGTAGTAGATGACGAGGTCGCCGGGACGAAGGTCCTTGCGGTCGACCGGCGTGCCCCCGGCGAGCTGCGCCTCACTGGATCGCGGCAGCGTCTCGCCGGCCTGCTTGTAGGCCCACACCATGAGCCCGGAGCAGTCGAACTGCGCCGGTCCGGTGGCACCCCAGACGTAGGGGTCGCCGATTCGCGTCAGGGCCGCCTGCACCGCGACGATCCACGGGGCGGTCCCGCGCGGGATCAGCGACGGGTCGAAGGTGATGTCGGGTCCGCGCAGCGCCGCGAGCTGTTTGCCCGTGAGCGATTCGTAGACGGCCTTCACCTGGGCGATGTTCAGCTGCAGGTCGGTCTGCTTCCGCTGGAGGCCCGCCCGGGTCGCGTCCACGGCCGCGACGGCCTTCGCCGCCGTGTCGCGGGCCTTCTGTGCCGCCGCCCGGGCCTTCGCCGCGTCGGCGGACGCCGCGCGGTACGCGCGGACGTCGGCCGACGTCTGTCGGGACAGCATCTCCAGGCCGGACATCTGGTCGAGCAGGGACTGCGGGGAGTCGGACACGAGCACCGCGTACAGACGGTTCACACGCGCACCGCGATACGACGCGCTGACCAGGGTGTCGACCCGGTCCTGCAGGACGTCGAGTCGACCGGACAACGCCGCCAGCCGCTTGTCGGCCGCGCCGACCGCGGCATCGGCGGACCGCAGCTCCGCGTTCTTCGCGTCGAGCTCGATCTGGGCGTTGTGCATCGCCTCGGACGACTGCTCGGCCTCACGCCCGAGCGACGTGTAGCGGGCGAGGAGCTGATCGGGGTTGCGTGTCACGGGATCGGCGCCGGACGGTGCCGCCAGGCACACGACGCCCACGGCGACGAGAAGGGTCGCGACACACGAGACGACGCCGCGCACGACACGTTCTCCGACCATCACGAGTGCTGCTTCACCTTCGAATCCGTTCGTCCCCCGACACGCCCGACGGGGCCGACTCGCGACCGTACCCCCCGGCGCACCGGAGGAACGATACGGCCATCACCGCGGCTGCGGTGATGGTTCGCCTGAACCACCACCCGCCGGTCGATCAGGGTCTGTCAGTACCGGCGCGCAGCGTAGAAGTCGACGCTCTTCAGGCTGGCCTTCGACACCGGGACACCCTCGGTGAGCGAGTGCACGATGGTGCCGTTGCCGATGTAGATGCCCGCGTGCGAACCGCCGTTCATGATGATGACGTCGCCGGGCTCGAGGTTCTTCTCCGCGACCGGGGTGCCGCCGCCGAGCTGGCCGTAGCTGTCCCGGGGAATGGTCTTGCCGGCCTGCTTGTAGGACCAGTAGACGAGACCCGAGCAGTCGAAGGCGGTCGGCCCGGCAGCGCCGTAGACGTAGGGCGAGCCGATGCGGGTGAGGGCGGCCGATGCCGCGCGCTGACCGATCGCGCGGGTCGGCGCGAGGTTCGGGGCGGTCTCCGGGCCCTTGGGCTTGGCCTTGAACTGCGGCGGGATCTGGTTCTCGGTGACACCGGGGATCTCGAAGGTGCCGATACCCGGAAGGGTGATGGGGGCCGCGAGGGCCGGACCGGCCCCGGTCGCCACGGCGCCCAGGGTGATGGTCCCGGCGAGGACCGCTCCCCGGGCGGTCTTCAGACCGGTGTTGGTGCTCTGTGCGCGGTGCTTCGCCACGTACGGGTTCTCCTCGGTTCTTCCTCGACCGCCGACCGGGTTAGCTGTCGGATTCGGGCCGGAAGAGTGGCCCTACACGGAGTCCGTCGTCTGACGGAAGCCGCGATTCACCCCGAGTCGGACTCACGTCCGTCAGTGATGGTTCCCCGGTACGCCCCGCAGGGCGATTGAGCGGTGACCCGGCGGTCCGACTCGGTGTGAGGCGGGCTGCCCGCAAGGTCTCGGAAAGGTTACGAAACCGTGTGTCGATCTGTCCACCGCGACACACATCGGTGACGACGGCGTTCCGCGGACCGGTCAGCCGGCTCGCCTGGACGCGAGATCCGTTACCGGAGAGCGCTTCTCGGTCACGATGCGGGACCGCCGGGCCGACGGGGGCGTCAACCCCGCCTCCACCAACACCTCGATGGCGGCGCGGATGTCGTCGACCTCGCGAGGAGTCGGGTCGACCGGGCCGTCGAGGTCGTCGTCGCTGATCACCGCGCCGCGCACGGGGATGAGCACAGTCATGATGCAGCCGTCACAGGCCCGGCCGCGGCCGGGGCAGGTGGCACAATCGATCCGCATTGTGATCTCCGTCTCAGTCGGGAACTCCGACGTCGTCCCGCCGTGGCGGTCCGTCGTCGCTCGAGAGGGACGCTAGACACGCCCACCGACACGTCCGCCCGGCGACGAGGATGTCCGACGGTCGAACTAGCGTTCGCCTCATGCGTCACGCAGACCACACGAGTACGGCGGCGGTGCAGCTCACGCTCGACGCCGACGTGCCCCTGAGTGCCGAGACGTTCGTGATCGTCGATCTCGAGACCACGGGCGGCAGCCCGGGACGCGACCGCATCACCGAGATCGGCGCCGTGAAGGTCCGGGGCGGTGAGGTGCTCGGCGAGTTCGCCACCCTCGTCGACCCCGGATGCGCGATCCCGCCGCACATCGTGCGGCTCACCGGCATCACCGAGGCGATGGTCTACCGCGCACCCCCGATCGAGGAGGTGCTGCCCGCGTTCCTCGAGTTCGCCCGCGACGCCGTCGTCGTCGCCCACAACGCCCGCTTCGACACCGGCTTCCTCCGCGCCGCCGCAACGGCCACGGGACACACGTTCCCCGCCCGTCGCGTCCTGTGCACCGTCCGACTGGCCCGACGGGTCCTCACCAAGGACGAGGCCCCGACCGTGAAGCTGTCGGCCCTGGCGCGTCTGTTCTCGGTGTCGACCACACCCACACACCGCGCCCTCGACGACGCGCGCGCCACCGTCGAGGTGATGCACGCGCTGTTCGAGCGGATCGGCAACCTGGGGGTCGGCACGTACCGCGAGCTGGTCGACTTCCTGCCCGGCATCCAAGCGGCACACCGCGCCAAGCGGTCGATGGTGGCCGGGCTCCCGACCACTCCCGGCGTCTACCTGTTCCGCGGGCCCTCCGAGGAGGTCCTCTATGTCGGGACCGCGACGGACCTGCGTCGTCGCACCGGGCAGTACTTCACGGGCGCGGAGACCCGGACCCGGATGCGCGAGATGATCGCGCTGGCGACCCGCGTCGACCACGTCGAGTGCGCCCATCGCCTGGAGGCCGGGGTCCGCGAGCTGCGACTGCTCGCCGCCCACCGCCCCGCCTACAACCGCCGCTCGAAGGCACCGCACGTCGGGTGGTGGGTGACGCTGACCGACGAGCCGTTCCCTCGGCTCGCGGTCACCCGCACGCCGCGATCGGTGGCCGTCGGTCCGATCCGCTCCCGGGCCGATGCCCGGGATGTCGCCGACCTGATCGCCGGCTGCTGCGGGCTGCGGACCTGCCGACACCGGATCGCCGCGTCACGCCGTCACGACTGCGCGAGCACCGCCGACGGCCGCATCCCCGTCGGCGGCTGCGCGGGCGCGGGGACCTCGACGGACGTCGAGGGTTACCGCCCCGCCGTCGAGCGCGCGCGGGCTCTCATCGTGGGCCACGACGACACCCCGTTGCGGTCGGTGCTGACGCGCATCGCCCACCTGGCCGGTGTCGAGATGTTCGAGACCGCGGCGCGGCTGCGGGACCGTCTCGCACTGACGCTGGGCGCGCTGGAGCGCTGTCAACGCCTCGCGGGGCTCTGCGCGGTCGCCGAACTCGTGGCCGCCCGCCCCGACGGCGACGGCGGCTGGCAGCTGGCCGTCGTGCGACACGGCCGGCTCGCCGCGGCAGGGGTCGCCGCGCGCGGTGTGCCGCCGCTCCCCGTCGCTCAGGCGCTGTGTGCGTCCGCCGAGACCGTGGTCCCGGAGGCGGGCCCGCTCACCGGTGCGTCGTCGGAGGAGGTCGCGCTGGTGTACCGCTGGCTGACCGAGCCGTCCGTCCGGATCGTCTGCGGGACGCACGGGTTCGCACTGCCCGTGCGGTCCGCGGCCCGGTGGTCGGACTGGCGGGACACCGTCGCCGTCGCCCGGGACCGGGCCCGCGAGCTCCGCGGCACCGACGACCACGGACGCGACTCGTCCCCCGCCGCGCGGCCGACGACCCCGACGCCGTCCCCGCGCCGCCTAGAGTTGACCGGGTGATCACGGCCATCGTCCTCATCTCCGCCGACGTCCACGCCATCGACGAGACGGCCCAGGCCGTCGCCGAGGTCGACGGTGTCCGCGAGGTCTACTCGTGCGCGGGCGACGTCGACCTGATCGCCATCGTCGCCGTGCGCGACCACGAACGCGTCGCCGCGGTCGTCACCGGGACGATCAACAAGCTGCCGGGTGTGCGCCACACGGCGACGCACATCGCGTTCAAGGCCTACTCGAGCGCCGACGTCGAGGCGGGTTTCGCGATCGGCGAGTGACCGCGACCTCGGCCGCGCAGCCGTGGGTCACGGCCGGAAGGCCGCCCACCGCGTCAGCAGCGACGCCGCCGCACCGTCGTCCACCGTGGTCGCGGCCCGGGTGATCGCCTGCGTCAGGCGATCCTCGAGGTCGGCGGCACCGTCAGCGGCGTCGAGACCATGCCCCGCGAGCGCGAGGTCGTGGGCGACGATCGCACCCGCCGCGTTGAGCAGGACGGCGTCCCGCACCGGACCACGCTCGCCGGCGAACACCGCGCGCGCCACCGAGGCGTTGCGCTCGGCGTCACCGCCGCGCAGGTCGGCCGGGTCGCAGAAGTCGACGCCGAGCCGGCGTGGGTCGAGACCGAGTTCGACGACGTCGCCGCCGGCGGCGACCCACACCGTCGAGGTGGTGGTCGTCGTCATCTCGTCGAGCCCGTCGTCACCCCGGGCGACGATGACGGTGTCACCGCGGTCGGCGAAGGCCTGCGCGACGACCGGCGCGAGATCCTCGAACGCGCACCCCACGAGGCCCGCGCCCGGTCGCGCCGGGTTGGTGAGCGGCCCCAGGACGTTGAACACCGTCGGGATCCCGAGCTCCCTGCGCGGCGCCGACGCGTAGCGCAACGCCGGGTGGAACACCGGGGCGAAACAGAAACCGATACCGACCTCGGCCACGCAGCGTGCGACGCCGACGGCGTCGAGGGTGATGTCGACACCGAGACTCTCCAGCACGTCCGCACCGCCGCTGCGGGAGGTCTGGGCCCGGTTGCCGTGTTTGACGACGGGGATCCCGGTCGCGGCGACCACGACCGACGCCATCGTCGAGATGTTCACGGTGTGCGCCCGGTCGCCGCCGGTGCCCACGATGTCGACGGCCAGACCGTCGACGGGAACCTCCACCGAGTGCGCGAGCATCTCGGCCGCGAACGCGGTCAGCTCCGCCGGCGCCGGCCCCTTGATCTTCACCGCGATGCCGAACGCCGCGATCTGGGCCGACGTCGCCGCGTCGGACATGATCTCGTTCATCGCCCACCGCGCGTCCGCCGGAGAGAGGTCCCGTCGTTGTGCCAGCGTGCCGAGGACGGTCGGCCAGCTCGCGGGGGCGCTCTGCGCGGTGCTCATGGGTGCAGAGCCTAGGCGGGGGTCACCGCGCCGGTCGCTGCCGTACCTGCCAGCCCAGCACCGTCCCCTCGTGGCGCGCGCCGAGTCCCGCCATCCTCGACCGCTCCTGGGACAGGTGGAGCGCGTCGAGCAGTTGGGGTCGCGCCAGGGCGACCACCAGCGTGTCCTCCGGCACCGCCGCGACGACCTCCTCGGGGACCTCCTCTGGGTCGACACGCCGATAGCCGTCCTGTGCTGCTGTGTTCTCCACCTCGTCGGCACGACCGGTCGGGACGGCCAGCAGATGGGTCACGACGGCTTGTCCGGACTCCTCCCAGGACGACTCCGCGAGCACTGTGGAACTCGCCGCGGCGTCGTCGAAACTCTGCGCGACCAGCACCAGCGCCGGGTCGGCGAGATCGGGCTCGGAACCGGCGGGGCCCCGCCCGAACAGACGGTCCAGACGGCGTCGCACGGCCCCCGTACGGACCGCCTTGCCGTTGAGGTCTCGGGTCATGACCAGCACTCCTGAACTGTCGGCGACTTTTTCGGTGACCCAGGTGGTCACGGGATACTACGAACCGTCATACTTCAGTCTGTGACTAGCGTTGCAGGGACCCAGGGCACAGCCATCACCTCTCGGGTGCACTCGCTGAACCGGCCGAACATGGTCAGCGTCGGCACGATCGTGTGGCTGTCCAGCGAGCTCATGTTCTTCGCGGGCCTGTTCGCGATGTACTTCGTCGCGCGGGCGAACTCGGGGGGCAACTGGCCGCCGGAGCCGACCCACCTCAATCTCTACCTGGCCATCCCGGTGACCACGGTGCTCGTGCTGTCGTCGGTGACATGCCAGATGGGCGTGTTCGCCGCCGAGCGCGGCGACGTCTTCGGCCTGCGCCGCTGGTACATCCTCACCTTCGTCATGGGGGCGTTCTTCGTCGCCGGCCAGGCGTACGAGTACCACAGCCTCGTGGAGGAGGGCACCACCCTCTCGTCGAGCGCCTACGGCTCCGTCTTCTACATGGCGACCGGTTTCCACGGTCTGCACGTCATCGGCGGTCTGGTCGCCTTCATCTTCCTGCTCATCAGGACCCGGTTGAGCAAGTTCACGCCCGCACAGGCGACGGCCGCCATCGTCGTCTCCTACTACTGGCACTTCGTCGACATCGTCTGGATCGGCCTGTTCGCCACCATCTACTTCATCCGGTGATGACGGACCGAACAGTCACGGCCCGCCGCACGCGCTCCATTCGTCACGACCAGAGAGAGCAGAGATGAGTTCTTCTCCCCCGCCCGAGCAGATCGACGGGTCCACCCCGTCGCGGACGCGGGCGACCGACGCCAAACGCGCCAAGGCACGGCGCAAGCTGCGTCGTCGCGCGAGCGGCGCCCTGCTGCTGCTCGCCGGACTCGTCGTCGCGGGAGGTCTCGCGACCGCCCTCACGCCGACCCCTCAGGTCGCCACGGCGGACGTGCAGACCAACGCCGCCCTCATCCAGGACGGCAAGAAGCTCTACGAGACCGCCTGCATCACCTGCCACGGCAGGAACCTCGACGGCGTCCAGGACCGTGGCCCCTCGCTGGTCGGTGTCGGTGACGCGTCGGTCTACTTCCAGGTGTCCTCCGGCCGCATGCCGGCGGTGCGCGGTGAGTCGCAGGCACCCCGTAAGCCACCGAAGTTCACCGACACCCAGATCGACCAGCTCGGCGCCTACGTGCAGTCGGTCGGCGGTGGCCCCACGGTGGTCTACGAGAAGAACCCCGACGGAACCGTGAAGATGAAGGACGGCTACCCCGTCCTCGCCCAGGGGACGCTGCGCGGCAACGACATCGGCCTCGGCAGTGAGCTGTTCCGGCTGAACTGTGCGTCCTGCCACAACTTCACCGGTCGTGGCGGAGCCCTGTCCTCCGGCAAGTACGCGCCCAACCTCGACCCGGCCAACGAGCAGCAGATCTACACCGCGATGCTCACCGGCCCGCAGAACATGCCGAAGTTCTCCGATCGCCAGCTCACGCCCGGCGAGAAGAAGGACATCATCGGCTACATCAAGTACGCCACCACCAACAACCCGCAGGGCGGCTACGCGCTCGGCGGCTTCGGGCCGGTGTCCGAGGGCATGGCGATGTGGGTCATCGGCGTGATCGCAGTGGTCGCTGCCGCGATGTGGATTGGATCCCGTTCATGAGCGACGAGAAGACGACACCGGAGAACCCGGAGGGCACCAACCACCCTCCGACGTTCACCAAGGACCAGCTCGACGCGATGAGCAACGACGAGCTCGTCAAACTCGGTACGAACCTCGACGGTGTCGAGATCATCTACCGCCGTGAGCGCTTCCCCACCCCGGGGACGAAGGCCGAGAAGCGCGCCGAGCGCTCGATCGCCTTCTGGTTCGCACTGGCGGGTGTCTCCGCACTGGCGTGCTTCGTGATCTTCGCGTTCAACCACTGGCAGTTCGTCATGCCCGACGGCAAGAACTACCTGCTGTACACCCTGAACACCCCGCTGCTGGGCATCACCTTCGGACTGTCGATCCTCGCGGTCGGCATCGGCCTGGTGCAGTACACGAAGAAGTTCATCCCCGAGGAGATCTCGGTCCAGGACCGGCACGACGGCGGATCGAACGACGTCGACAGGGCCACCACCGCGGCGCTGCTGGCCAACGCCGGGAGCACGTCGACGATCGCCCGCCGGAAGATGATCATCGGCTCGGCGGCGTTCGGTCTGACCGCGTTCGCGTTCACCGGTGTCGTCGCCCTCTTCGGCGGGATCGTCAAGAACCCGTGGGCCAAGGGCAAGGACGCCCCGCTGTGGCACAGCGGCTGGTCGCCGATCTACAACGACCCGAAGACGCCGAACGAGACGGTCTTCCTGCGTCGCGACACCGGCGACCCGTCACAGGTCGTCCTGGTCCGGCCCGAGGATCTCGACGCCGGCGGCATGGAGACCGTCTTCCCGTGGCGTCTGTCCGACGGCTTCGGTGAGACCGAGGAGTCGCGGGAGAAGCTGAACCAGGGCCTCAAGGCCGTCCGCAACCCGACGATGCTGATCCGACTGCGCCCCTCCGACACCGCGAAGGTGATCAAGCGTCAGGGTCAGGAGAGCTTCAACTACGGCGACTACTTCGCCTACACGAAGGTCTGCTCGCACCTGGGCTGCCCGTGCTCGCTCTACGAGCAGCAGACCAACCGCATCCTCTGCCCCTGCCACCAGAGCCAGTTCGACGCACTGGAGTACGCGAAGCCGATCTTCGGCCCGGCGGCCCGTGCCCTGGCACAACTCCCGAT
Organism: Williamsia sp. SKLECPSW1; assembly: GCF_054332755.1. Taxonomy (NCBI): domain Bacteria; kingdom Bacillati; phylum Actinomycetota; class Actinomycetes; order Mycobacteriales; family Nocardiaceae; genus Williamsia; species Williamsia sp. SKLECPSW1. Next base: position 191,903 of record NZ_JBTGLI010000003.1, read on the forward strand.
CACCGTGAACAATCAGGGATACATGGTCGCGGCGGGTGACTACATCGAGCCTGTGGGACCGGCGTTCTGGGAACGCGGCCAAGGGAAGGACAAGCCATGAGTGCCATCGCGGATCGCGCGGCTCACCAGGCGAACGAAGTCGACTCGCGGTATCACCTCGCGCCGGGCATGCGTCGGCAGATCAACAAGGTCTTCCCGACCCACTGGTCGTTCCTGCTCGGTGAGATCGCGCTGTACAGCTTCGTCATCCTGCTGATCTCCGGCGTCTACCTGACCCTCTTCTTCGACCCGTCGATGGCGGAGGTGACCTACCACGGGTCCTACCAGCCGCTCAACGGCGTCCAGATGAGCCGGGCGTACGCCACCGCGCTCGACATCTCGTTCGACGTGCGCGGCGGACTATTCGTCCGTCAGATCCACCACTGGGCGGCGCTGCTGTTCGCGGCCGCGATCATCGTGCACATGGCGCGCATCTTCTTCACCGGTGCGTTCCGTCGCCCGCGTGAGGCGAACTGGGTCATCGGCTGCGTGCTGCTGCTCCTGGCGATGTTCGAGGGCTTCTTCGGCTACTCGCTCCCGGACGACCTGCTCTCGGGTACCGGCGTCCGCGCCGCCATGTCGGGCATCGTGCTGGGCATCCCGGTGGTCGGCACCTGGCTCCACTGGGCTCTGTTCGGCGGAGACTTCCCGGGCGAGATCATCATCCCGCGTCTGTACATCCTCCACGTGCTGCTCTTCCCGGGCATCATCCTGGCGCTGATCGGCGCGCACCTGGCGTTGGTCTGGTACCAGAAGCACACCCAGTTCCCCGGCCCCGGCCGCACCGAGAAGAACGTCGTCGGCGTGCGCATCCTCCCGGTGTTCGCGGTGAAGTCGGGCGCGTTCTTCGCCGTCACGTTCGGCGTGCTGGCGATCATGGCCGGTGTGCTGCAGATCAACCCGATCTGGACGATCGGCCCGTACAACCCGGCACACGTCTCGGCCGGATCCCAGCCGGACATCTACATGATGTGGACCGACGGTCTGGCCCGACTGATGCCGGCCTGGGAGATCTACTTCGGGAACAAGTACATGATCCCGGCCATCTTCTGGGTGGTGCTGCTGATCGGTGTGATCATCACCGTGATGGTGGCCTACCCGTGGATCGAGAAGCGGCTCACCGGCGACGATGCGCACCACAACCTGCTGCAGCGTCCGCGTGACGTCCCGGTGCGTACCGGCATCGGTGCGATGGCTCTCGGGTTCTACATCGTGCTGACGCTGTCGTGCATGAACGACATCATCGCGCTGAAGTTCCACATCTCCCTCAACGCGACGACGTGGATGGGCCGTATCGGACTGATCATCGTGCCGCCGCTGGCGTACTACATCGCCTACCGCTGGGCACTCGCGTTGCAGCGCAGTGACCGTGCGGTGCTCGAGCACGGCATCGAGACCGGCATCATCAAGCGGATGCCGCAGGGCGAGTACATCGAGGTGCACCAGCCGCTCGGCCCGGTCGACAGCCACGGCCACCCCATCCCACTCCCCTACGAGGGTGCGGCGTTGCCCAAGCGGATGAACAAGCTGGGCTCGGCGGGCTCGCCGGGTACCGGTTCGCTCATGCTGGCCGACCCGCCGGAGGAGCAGCAGCGCAACCGCGAGATCGAGCACGAGAACCATCGTGCCGAGCACGAGGCGCTCTCCGACCTCCAGTCGAAGGGCGGGCGGATGCTCGAGTGACCTGACGGTCACCGGACAACGGACGACGGCGGCGGATCCTCACGGATCCGCCGCCGTCGTCGTCTGTGAGCACCGATCGGCCGGCGCGAAGTGTCGTCTCCGGGGGCGCTCCCCTCCCCCACCCCACTCGTGACCGTCCCCGTCGTCGAGCACCCGACTCCGTTCGTTGGGCACCAGGGACCGTTCGTTGGGCACCAGGAGCCGTTCGTCGGGCACCAGGGACCGTTCGTCGGGCACCAGGAGCCGTTCGTTGGGCACCAGGGACCGTTCGTTGGGCAGTGGGAGCTCAGTGGTTCATGGACGACATGGGCGCCGCGGAACGGATCGACCACACTGACCGATCTCCACGGCACGACGGCTGGCTACGCAGCGACGAACCGCCCAACGGACGGTTCCTGGCGCCCAACAGACGGCCTCTGGTGCCCGACAGTCGGGAGTGGGTGACTACCAGGGGTCCCCGGGCCGGTCGTCGACGACGAGGAGCGCAGTGTGGTCACCGGCGAGGGCAACGGTTCCCGAGGCACCCCGGATCATGACCGCACCGCGGGCGTCGGGGGTGGGAGTCACGGTGCCGTCCGGAGCGCGGACGGCCAGTGGTCCGCTCCACTCGACCCATCCCAGCGCGACGTAGAGGGGTGCACCGGCATCGGTGGCGGCGAGGATCCCGATGTCGTAGGGCGCGAGCAGCTCGTCGACGGCCCGCATCAGCGCGACGCCGACTCCGCGTCGGCGCGCCGAGGACGACACCGCGACGGCCTCGACGTACCCGCAGGAGCGCTCGTGTCCGTCGACCACGGCACGGCGTGGCACCACCGATGCGTGTCCGATCAGATGGCCGTCGAGGTCGGCGAGGACGTGCACGCCGCCGAGAGCGTGGTCCCAGTCGGCGTCGGTGAAGTCTCCCGCGAACGCATCGTCGAGGAGCATGCGCAGCGACCGCCGGTCATCCGGCTGGAGTGCGGTGGTGCAGAGACGCCGAAGGACAGGTGCCTCGGCACCTGCCCTTCGGGGACGATCTGCGTTCAGTGCTTCTCGGGACCGACGTGGTACTCCATGACCAACCCGCCGACCGAGGCGATGATCGCCACGGCGCCCACCGCGACCAGCCAGAAGTTCGACGTCGCCATCGCGACACCGAGCAGCGCGGCACTGCCGGCCATCAGGATCGGCCACCAGCTGCCCGGGCTGAAGAAGCCCAGTTCGCCTGCGCCGTCCTCGATCTCGGCCTCTTCGTAGTCCTCCGGGCGGATGTCGACACGACGTGCGACGAACCGGAAGTACGTGCCGATGATCAGGGTCAGACCACCGGTCATGACCATGCCGGTCACGCCGACCCACTCGACATTCTTGCTCGACAGGCCGGACGCGACGCCGTAGATGATCGACGCCCCGAAGAAGAAGACGGTCAGGACCTCGAAGAGCCGGGCTTCGATCTTCACGATTGCGCTCCTACGGTGCAGCCGGGAATTGTCGTGTTGGACGATGACCCACCCGACGCGATCGCCGACACCGAGCCGTTCGTCGCGCGTCGCGAGTCGAACGGACGCGTCGTCACCGAGACCGGGGTCTCGCAGATGCTCTGCAGCGCCTGCGCATTGGTGGCGTTGGGGTTCGCGGCGCGGTACGCGATGTACCGGTCGAACTTGTCCTTCGACACCGCACGGACCTCGAAGTTCATCATCGAGTGATACGTGCCGCACATCTCGGCGCATCGTCCGACGAACGCACCTGTCCGGTCGATCGAGCTGACCTGCCACCGGTTGTCGGTGTGGTTCTGCTTCGGGAACGGGAAGACGTCGCGCTTGAAGAGGAACTCCGGCACCCAGAACGAGTGGATGACGTCGGCCGATGCCTGCTCGAACTCGATCCGCTCACCGACCGGCAGCACCAGCACGGGGACCTCTTCCGAGGTTCCGACGGTCTCGATGCGGTCGAACTTCAGGTAGTTGCGGATGTCGTCGTTGCGACCGTTGGCGGGGCCGGGGATCTCCTCGCCCTCCTTGTTCAGCTCCGTCTGCTGCAGGTCGTACGGGCTGCCGTTGCGGAGGAAACCGTTGTAGGTGGAGCCGTCGGCCATCTCCACAGTGCGGTAGCCGAACTTCCAGTTCCACTGGAAGGCCGTGATGTCGACGACGACCTTCGGGTCGGACTTCTTCGCCTCGACGTGGTTCTGCACGATGATCGTGAAGTAGAAGAGCACCGCGATGATCACGAACGGGATCGCCGTGTAGGTCAGCTCGAGCGGCACGTTGTAGGCCGTCTGCCGGGGGAACTCGTCCTCGGCCGTCGCCGGCGCGTTGCGCTTGCGACGGTGGAACGTGATCGTCCAGAACGTCAGTCCCCAGACGATGATGCCCATCACCAGTGCCGCGATCACCGACCACGTCCACAGGTGCCGCATGTCCTCGGCCTCGGGGGTGATGCCCTCGGGCCACCCGAACCGCATCGCCTCCTGGGCGGAACACCCCGACATCAGCAGGGCGGTCAGCCCCAGCGCGACGACGGCGCCGATCTGCTTGAACCGGCGGCGGCCCGAGGCGTTCGCCTGTCGGGACCGATCTCCGTGAGTCACCATCCACGCCTTCCGCATGTGAAACCACCACTGCCCTGGGCATACGCCTCCGACGAGGAGGGAACGCGCCGCCCGTGTACTACGCAGCGTAGACCAACGTGGGCGGCCTTTCGTGATCGGGTTCTGGCGGGGCGCGCGGGAATCGTGGCCACCTCGACGGTGGGGCATACTCGAGGACCGGCGGCGGTCGGACGAGGCGGCCGGAGACGACGTCGAATCGAAAGGACGCGCCGATGTGCGGGCTCGTGGGACTGCTGACCGCCGACCGGACGGGTGATGCCGCCGCGGCGCACCTCCCCGACGCGGTCCACTGCATGCGCCACCGCGGTCCCGACGATCCGGGCATCTGGAACGACGCCGATCTGGCGCTCGGGTTCAACCGCCTGTCGATCATCGACATCGACCACTCGCACCAGCCGTTGCGGTGGGGACCGCCGGAGTCCCCGGAGCGGTACGCACTGGTCTACAACGGCGAGGTCTACAACTACCTCGAGCTGCGGGAGCAGTTGCAGCGCGACGAGGGTGCGGTGTTCCGCACCGAGGGCGACGGCGAGGCCGTCGTCGCGGCGTTCCACCACTGGGGTCCCGACAGCGTCTCGCGACTGCGGGGCATGTTCGCGTTCGCGATCTGGGACACCGAGACGTCGAGCCTGTTCCTCGCCCGCGACCGCTTCGGCATCAAGCCCCTGTTCCTCGCGACCGGCCCGGGCGGGACCGTCTTCGCCAGCGAGAAGAAGAGCGTCCTGGACCTGCTCGAGGCGGTCGGGCTCGGAACCGACCTCGACCTGCGTGCCGTCGAGCACTACACGGTGCTGCAGTACGTGCCCGAGCCGGAGACCCTGCATCGCGACATCACCCGCCTCGAGTCCGGCTGTCACGCGACGGTGACACCGGGTGGGTCACCAGTCGTCCGTCGCTACTTCACGCCGCAGTTCGTCTCGACGCCCGTTCCCGACGGCGGCGCGCAGGCACGCTACGACGAGATCGCCGACGTGCTGTCGGACTCGGTCGCCAAGCACATGCGCGCCGACGTCACGGTGGGGTCGTTCCTCTCCGGTGGCATCGACTCGACGGCGATCGCCGCGCTGGCGATCCGTCACAACCCCGACCTGATCACGTTCACCACCGGCTTCGAGCGTGAGGGGTACTCCGAGGTCGACGTGGCCGCCGAGTCGGCGGCGGCGATCGGCGCCCGTCACGTCGTGAAGGTCGTCTCGCCGGCCGAGTTCGCCGCCTCCATCCCCGAGATCGTCTGGTACCTCGACGACCCGGTCGCCGACCCCGCACTGGTGCCGCTCTACTTCGTGGCCAAGGAGGCCCGCAAGCACGTCAAGGTGGTGCTCTCCGGCGAGGGCGCCGACGAGCTGTTCGGCGGCTACACGATCTACAAGGAGCCGCTCTCGCTCGCGCCTTTCGACCGCCTCCCGGGCGGTCTGCGACGCGCGGCGGGGCGACTGTCCGACCGCATCCCCGAGGGCACGCGGGGCAAGAGCCTGCTGCACCGCGGGTCGATGACCCTGGAGCAGCGGTACTACGGCAACGCCCGCAGCTTCGACGACGCCCGGCTGCGTGCGGTGCTGAAGACCTACCGCCCCGAGTGGACGCACACCGACGTCACCGCCGACATCTACGCGACCACCCAGGGGTGGGATCCGGTCGCGCGCATGCAGCACATCGACCTGTTCACGTGGCTGCGTGGCGACATCCTCGTCAAGGCCGACAAGATGACGATGGCGAACTCACTGGAGCTGCGCGTGCCGTTCCTCGACCCCGAGGTGTTCGACGTGGCGCGGCGGCTGCCGACCGAGGAGAAGATCGCGCACGGTACGACGAAGTACGCGCTGCGACGGGCGCTGGAGCAGATCGTCCCGGCGCACGTGTTGCACCGCAAGAAGCTGGGTTTCCCGGTGCCGCTGCGGCATTGGCTCGCCGGCACCGAACTGCACGACTGGGCGCGGGAGACGATCGCCGCGTCGGGCGCGGGGCACATCGTCGATCTGCAGGCGGTGTCGGCGATGCTCGACGAGCACCGGGCGGGCACCGTCGACAACAGCCGACGACTGTGGACCGTGCTGGTGTTCCTGGTGTGGCACGGCATCTTCGTCGAGGGGTCGATCGTCCCCGACATCGCCGACCACACCTACCCCGTGCGGCTGTAGTCCACACGGGGTGGTGGGGCGTCAGGGGACGATCGCGCCGATCTCCGCCGCGGCGTCCGCGCCGTAGGTCTCCTCGAGGCGGGCCAGGGCGCTGTCGCGGTCCCAGGTCCAGTCCTGCGGCGCGACGGTCTCGAGGACACAGGTCGCGATGAGCGCGCCGAGCTGTGCGCTCCGCTCGAAGGACAGCCCCTTCTGCTGGGCGAAGAGGAACCCGGCGCGGAAGCCGTCGCCGACACCTGTCGGGTCGACCTTCTCCCTGGCCGGGACGACGTCGACGTGGGTGACGGTGCCGTCCTTGTCGACGATGTCGGCTCCGTCGCCACCGAGGGTGGTGACGCGGGTGGTGACCATCGCGGCGACCTCGTCGGCGCTCAGGCCGGTCTTCTTCTGCAGCAGGCCCCACTCGTACTCGTTGGTGAGCAGGTACTCCGCCCCGTCGATGAGGGTGCGGATCTGGTCGCCGTCGAGCAGGGCCAGCTGCTGGGAGGGGTCCGCCGCGAACGGGATCTCGAGGTCCCGGCAGGACTGGCTGTGCTGGGTCATCGCGACCGGGTCGTCGGCGCCGATGAGCACCAGGTCCGGGCGTCCGTACTCGTCGGAGAGGTCGGACAGGGAGATCTGCCGGGCGTCGGCCATCGCGCCGACGTAGAAGCTGGCGAGCTGGGCCATGTCGTCGTCGGTGGTGCACATGAACCGCGCGGTGTGCGCCGAGGTCGACGTGCGCACGCCACTGCAGTCGACGCCGTTGGACGTCAGCCACTCGCGGTAGTCGTCGAAGTCGGAACCGACGGCGCCGACCAGCATCGGCGACGCGCCGAGCAGCCCGAGCCCGTACGAGATGTTGCCGCCCACGCCACCGCGTCGGACCACGAGGTCCTCGACCAGGAAGCTCAGCGAGATGTGGTGCAGGTGTTCGGCGAGCAGCTGCTCGGAGAACTTGCCCTTGAACCGCATCAGATGGTCGGTCGCGATCGAGCCGCAGATGGCGATGGCCACGGTGGAAGAACCCTTTCGTCGGGATCGGTCGAGCGCCAACGCTACTGCAACGGCAGTGGGCCCCACCGTCTCGGTGGGGGCCAC
>NZ_JBTGLI010000003.1:199530-239991 GCF_054332755.1 Williamsia sp. SKLECPSW1
ACGCTACTGCAACGGCAGTGGCCCCCACCGTCTCGGTGGGGGCCACGGCCGTATGTCCGTTCCGCCCGTCAACGACGGGCCACGGCGACGATCAGTTGAACGAGTCGCCGCAGGCGCAGCTGCCGGTCGCGTTCGGGTTGTCGATGGTGAAGCCCTGCTTCTCGATGGTGTCGACGAAGTCGATCGAGGCGCCCTGGACGTACGGCGCGCTCATCCGGTCGACGGCGAGCTTGACGCCGCCGAAGTCGGCGACGAGGTCACCGTCGAGGGTGCGGTCGTCGAAGAAGAGCTGGTAGCGCAGACCCGCGCAGCCACCCGGCTGGACGGCGATGCGCAGGGCGAGGTCGTCGCGCCCTTCCTGGTCGAGCAGGGCCTTGGCCTTGCCTGCCGCGGCATCGGTCAGGACGACGCCCGTCGCGGGGGCGGTGGTCTCGGTGTCGGCGGTGACCTGGTTGTCTGTGACGACGTCGCTCTGGGTCATGCGTTCTCCTTGTGTTCTCGTGGTCCGCGATGACTCGCGGTCCGACGATCTCTCGTCGTGTCGACGTGCAAGCTTCTGACGGCGGTGTCGCGTCGATCAGGTGCCTGAGGTGTCAACGGTACTCCTGTGCGCCCTGTTCCCGCGTGTCGCGGTGGACGCTGCGGCCTCGACCTGTGAGCCCGGTCATCCGCCGTCGTCAGGGCCAGGTCCGGGCCATCCGCTCGGCCAGTTCCGCCAGCAGCGGACCGGCCTGGTCCATCGCGTGCTGTACGGAGTCGGCCACGTCGACGACCGCGTGCGCCGCGACGACGCCGGCCTCCCGGAGCGCGGCCTCGTCGAGTCGCACCTGTCCGGCGACGACCGCGGTCGGCACCGCGTGCGCCGCCGCCATCGCGGCGACCGCGGCGACGACCTTGCCGGTCAGGGTCTGTGTGTCGACCTTGCCCTCGCCGGTGACGACCAGGTCGGCGCGGGCGACGAGGCCGTCGAGACCGATCGCATCGGTGACCATCTGCGCACCCGACACCCGTCGACCGCCGAGCGCGAACAGGCCCGCACCCAACCCGCCGGCCGCCCCCGCGCCGGGCTCGTCGCGCCGGGACCGGCCGGTGGCACCGGTGAGGACCTCGTCCCATCGACGCAGCCGTTCCTCGAGCACGGCGACCGTGGCGGGATCGGCACCCTTCTGCGGCCCGAACACCGCCGCTGCCCCGGACGGCCCCAGCAGGGGGCTCTCCACGTCGGAGGCAACGACGATCTCGACCCCGTCGAGCATGTCGCGGGCCACCGAGACCCACCGCGCACGGTCGTCGTCGCCGACCGCCGCGGCGGGATCCTCGTCGGCGGCGGGCGGCGGGTGACCGGCCACCGCGGCCACCATCCCGGCCCCGCCGTCGGTGCTCGACGACCCACCGAGACCGACGACGATCCGCCGCGCACCCGCCGCGAGTGCCGCGTCGAGGAGTTCCCCGACACCCCACGTCGACGCGGCGACAGCGGTGTGGGGATCGGGTGCGGCGACGAGGTGCAGGCCGCACGCCTGCGCACATTCGACATATGCGGTGGTCACCGGCCCGGAGTCGTCGATCAGCCAGCGGGCGTCGACGGGGTCGCCCAGCGGCCCGCGCACCGTGGTGACGACCACCCGTCCGGTGCGGGTCGCCAGGACGTCGACGAAGCCGGGGCCGCCGTCGGACAGGGGTGCACTCACCAGCTCGTCCGCAGGTCGGGCCCGCGACCAGCCCCGGGCGACGGCGTCCGCCGCCTCGACGGCGGTGAGTGTGTCGCCGAAGGAATCGGGCGCGATGAGGACCCGCATGGGCGAAGTATAGGAACGCCGAGCCATCCCGGCGCGCTCTCGGATGGCCGGGGCGCCCACGGCACTCGCCCGGTCGAATATCCTGGCGGGCGTGAAGTTGCCCTGGAAGAACGACACGCCCGCCGCGACCGGTGCGGACGCCGCCTCCGCGCGCGCCGAGACGGAGAACGGATCGGCGACCGCGGACGGCACCACCGCGACCGCGACACGCACCACGCAGGGCAAGGGCAGGCCGACGCCGAAGCGTCGCGAGGCGGAGGCACGTCGCCGGGGCCCGGTGACCCCCGCCCCGTTGACCCGCTCCGAGGCCCGCGCGCGTCGTAAGGAACTCAAGGGTCCGCGCAAGAGCCGCGCCGAGCGCAAGGCCGCCGGCGAGGACCGCAAGACCGCGCGCGTCGAACAGCGGCAGAAGATGATGGACGGCGACGAGCGGTACCTGATGCCGCGCGACAAGGGACCGGTCCGCCGCTACGCCCGCGACGTCGTGGACTCACGCCGCAACTTCGCCGGCCTGTTCATGCCGTTCGCCATCCTGCTGATCGTGGTGATGTTCCTGCCGGCGATCGCCGTCTACGCGACGCTGCTGATGCTCGTGTTCGCGGTCTTCCTCGCCATCGACGCGTTCATCCTGGGCCGCCTGGTGAACAAGCGTGTCCGCGAACGGTTCCCGGACTCCACCGACGGTGGGTTCACACTCGGCTGGTACTCGTTCAGCCGGTCTATGCAGATGCGGTTCATGCGCGCGCCCCGCCCGCAGGTGAAGCCCGGCGACGCGGTCTGAGGGCGTGCGCACGCTGGTACTGGGCGGGATCCGCTCGGGCAAATCCGCGCTGGCCGAGGACATCGTCCGCACCTCCGGGAACGCGGTCCGCTACGTCGCGACCGCGACGCTCCCGCCGACGGGCGATCCGGAGTTCTCCGCACGCATCGCCGCACACCGCGATCGACGGCCCGCGGGCTGGACCGTCGTCGAGGACGACGACGTCGCGGTCGTCCTGCGAGACGACCCCGACTCCCCCACCCTCGTCGACGACCTCGGCAACTGGGTGTCCTCGCATCTCGACAGGCTCGGCGGGTGGGAGAACCCCGACGTCGACCTGACCGGTCGCATCGCAGACCTGGCCGCGGCCGTCGCCGCCCACCGCGGTGACCTGGTGCTCGTGTCGCCCGAGGTCGGACTGTCGCTGGTCGCGCCGGTGCCGTCCGGTCGCCGTTTCCAGGACGAGCTGGGCCGGGTGAACACCGCGGTCGCCGCCGTGTGCGATCGCGTGCTGCTCGTCGTCGCCGGCCGGGTGCTCGAACTCGACGCCCCCGTCGCCGGCGGAGACGCAGCCGCCCCGACGGCACCGTCCGAGACCCCGACGGCGTCGCACGCCGCGACCATCCCGGCACCCGTCCCGGTCGCGCCCCCCGAGCCCGTCGCCGCACCGACCCCCGCCCCGGAGCCGGCCGCACGCCGAGAGCCGCTGCCGACGCCCGCCACCGGAACGCACCGCGACGCGCCCGACGAGTTCGACGTCATCGCCTCGCCGGACCCGGAGGTGGCCGAGAGGGCGCGGATGCGCCAACGGTCGCTGACCAAACCCGAGGGTTCCCTGGGGCGGCTCGAGGAGCTGTCGATCTGGGCCGCGTCGTGTCAGGGCCAGTGCCCACCCGCACCCTTCGCCGACCCCGTCGTCGTCGTGATCGCCGGTGACCACGGCGTGGCACGGGCCGGCGTGTCGGCCTACCCGCCCGAGGTGACCGGCCAGATGGTGGCGAACATCGCCGCCGGTGGCGCCGCGGTGTCGGTGCTCGCCGAGCGTGTCGGTGCCCGCGTGCAGGTCGAGGACCTCTCGGTCGACGCCGACACCGACCCCCGCTACAGCACCCACAAGGTGCGACGCAGCAGTGGCGACCTCCGGGTGGAGGACACGCTCTCCGCGCAGGAGGTCCGATCGGCCCTGGCCGCCGGACGTGCGATCGCCGACGATCTGGTCGACTCGGGCGCCGACCTGCTCGTCGTCGGTGATCTCGGCATCGGCAACACCACCCCCGCGGCGGTGCTCGTCGGAACCCTCACCGGCACCGAGCCCGTCGTGGTCGTCGGCCGCGGGACCGGCATCGACGACGCCGGGTGGATCCGGAAGACCGCGGCGATCCGCGACGGCATGCGCCGCGCCCGCACGGTGTCCCGATCGCCGGTGGACCTGCTCGCCGCGGTCGCCGGTGCCGACATCACGGCGATGGCCGGATTCCTCGCCCAGGCCGCTCTCCGCCGGACACCGGTCATCCTCGACGGGGTGGTCGTCACGGCGGCGGCCCTCGTCGCCGAGGACCTCGCGCCGGGTGCGGCCCGCTGGTGGCTCGCCGGGCACCGATCGGCCGAGCCGGCCCACAGCCTCGCGCTGCGTCAGCTCGACCTCGAACCCGTCGTCGAGTTCGGCATGCGACTCGGCGAGGGCAGCGGGGCGTTGACCGCCCTGCCGATCCTGCAGGCCGCGGTCGCCACGCTGGCGTCCATGGCCACGTTCGACGACGCCGGTGTCGCCACCCGCTCCGAGGCCCCCGCGACCGAGCCGGTCTGACGGTGGCCGCCGAGGAGCGGACCCGGCACCGACCGACACCCGGACGCGGTGTGTGGCTGGCGTTCTCGTGGCTGACGGTCCTGCCGCTCCCCCAGCCGCGGTTCACCGTCGACCGCCGTGCGGGCTCGTCGGCCATCGCCGCGGCACCCGTCGTCGGTGTGGCGCTGGGCCTCGTGACCGCGGCGGTCGCCGCAGGGCTGTCGGCGACGGATCTGCCGTCCGCGGCCGTGGGTCTGCTGGCCGTCGCCCTCCTGGCCGTCGCCACGCGGGGGATGCACCTCGACGGACTGGCCGACACCACCGACGGCCTGGGCAGCATGCGACCGCCGGACCAGGCCCGCGAGATCATGCGGTCGGGTCCGGTCGGGCCGTTCGGGGCCGCCTGTCTGGTTCTCGTCCTGGGTCTGCAGGCGATGGTGATCGGTGCGCTCGCCGACGACGGTCGATGGGCCGCCATCGTGCTGGCGGTCGCGCTCGGACGTGTCGCGGTCGTGCTCGCCTGCCGCCGCGGACTCACCGCGCCCGCGAACGGCTTCGGCGCGATCGTCGCTGCGACGCAACGGGTCTCGGTCATCGCGTGGGTGGTGGTCGCCGTGGCCGCATCGGTGGTGGGCGACACGGCCCACTGGTGGCGTGGACCGGTCGTGACGATCGTGGTGCTGGCCGGCGCGGCGCTGTGGACCCGCCACTGCGACCGTCGCCTGGGTGGCGTCGGGGGTGACGTCCTGGGCGCGACGGTGGAACTCGCGACGGCCGCGACGCTCGTCGGCCTCGCGATCTAGCCGACGGGGCGCGCAGGTCGCCGGATCAGCCGCCGAACAGCGGGGTCATCCACCCGTGCGTGTCGGCGAAGGTGCCGCGCTGGATCCCGGTGAGGGTGTCCCGCAGGGCGGTGGTGACCTGACCGGGCGTGCCGTCGCCGATCGCGTAGTCGTCGGAGTCGCTCGCGACCCGTCCGACCGGGGTGATGACCGCGGCGGTCCCGCAGGCGAAGACCTCGGTGATGTCGCCGTTCGCGACACCCTTGCGCAGTTCCTCGACGGACACCTTCCGCTCCTCGACGGCGATCCCCGCGTCGACCGACAGCGACAGCAACGAGTCACGGGTGACCCCGGGCAGCAGCGACCCGGACAGCTCCGGGGTCACCAGCCGCGCGTCGGCACCGGCACCGAAGACGAAGAACAGGTTCATCCCGCCCATCTCCTCGATGAAGCGTCGCTCGATCGCGTCGAGCCACACCACCTGTTCGCATCCGTGGTCGGCTGCCTGCGCCTGGGCGAGCAGCGACGCGGCGTAGTTGCCGCCGGTCTTCGCGTCCCCGATGCCGCCCGGCGCCGCGCGCACGTACTCCGACGACAGCCAGACGCTGACCGGCTTCAGCCCTCCGGTGAAGTACGCGCCCGCGGGCGAGGCGATCACCATGTACGTGTAGGTGTTCGACGGCCGGACGCCGAGCGCGGCGTCGGTCGCGAACATGAACGGCCGCAGATAGAGCGAGTCCTCACCGCCGGCGGCGGGAACCCACTCGTGATCGGCGGCGAGGAGCGCGCGCAGCGACGCGAGGAAGTCCTCCTCGGGCAGCTCCGGCATCGCCAGACGCCGCGCCGAGGTGTTGAGGCGACGGGCGTTCGCGTCGGGACGGAACGACGCGATCGTGCCGTCCGGCTGCCGGTAGGCCTTGAGTCCCTCGAAGATCTCCTGCGCGTAGTGCAGCACCATCGCCGACGGGTCCAGCGCGATCGGCCCGTAGGGCTCCACACGCGGAGAGTGCCATCCGCGGTCGCGGTCGAAGTCGACCAGAACCATGTGGTCGGTGAAGTGGTTGCCGAACCCGGGCGCCTGCAGGATCTCCTCGCGCCGCGACGCCGACACCGGCTGCGGGTGCTCGGTCCGGGTGAACTGCATGGTCATGGGCCGATCGTAGACCCCGCCCCGTGAGCCCCACAGGTCCCACACGGTGGTCGGGTCAGCGGGTCTTCACGTCGACGAACGGCGGCGCCACGACCTCGCACTCCAGCCCACGGCCGCGGACGTCGACGACGACGGTGTCCCCGTCGGACACAGAGGCGGCGGTGTCGATCAGTGCCAGGGCGATGCCCTGCTTGAGCGACGGCGAGAACGTGCCGGACGTGCACACGCCGATGTCGTCGCCGGAGGTCGTTGTGACGCGGCACTCGGCGCGCGGGACGCCACGGCCGGTCGCGCGTAGGCCGCGCAGCCGTCGCGTCGGACCGGCCTCCTTCTCGGCGAGCAGCGCATCGCGTCCGAAGAACTCCGGCTTCTTCCAGCCGACGGCCCAGCCGCACCGCGCCTGCACGGGGCTGATGTCCAGCGACAGCTCGTGTCCGTGCAGCGGGTAGCCCATCTCGGTCCGGAGGGTGTCGCGGGCACCCAGGCCGGCGGGCAGGCCCTCGGCGGCGGTGACCGCCGACAGGACGGCCTCGAACACGTCGGCGGTGTCCTCCCACGCCGGGAGGAGCTCGTACCCGTGCTCGCCGGTGTAGCCGGTGCGGCACACCCGGATGCGACGAGTCCGTCCGCCCACCTCGAGGTCGGCGTCGGCGAACGACATGTACCCCATGTCGGCGGGGAGTCCGACCTCGGTGAGCACCTGCTGCGACCGCGGACCCTGCACCGCGAGCACGCCGAACTCGCGGTGGCGATCGGTCACGGTGATGTCGTCGGGGGCGGCCGCCGCCAGCGCTGCGACCACGGAGGCGGTGTTCGCGGCGTTGGGGACCAGGAAGAGCTCGTCGTCGCTCACGCGGTAGACGATGAGGTCGTCGACCACACCGCCGGACGGGTCGGCGCACAGGGTGTACTGCGCACGTCCGGCCTCGATCCGGTCCAGATCGTTGGTGAGGCACCGGTTGACGAACGCCGCGGCCCCGGGCCCGGTCACCGAGGCCTTGCCGAGGTGGCTGACGTCGAAGAGGCCGACCGTCTCGCGGACGGCGGTGTGCTCGGCGACGGTCCCGGCATACGACACCGGCATCGACCACCCGCCGAATTCGGCGAACGTCGCCCCGAGGGCGGTGTGGACGTCGGTGATCGGACCCGGGATCGGTGCATCGGCCATGCCGGTCAACCTATCGGGTGGCGCCGCGACTGGCCGGGTCGCGCCGACCCGCACGCCCGTAGGCTGGACCATCGCAGACATCCCGATCCGAAAGGTGCACCGTGACCACCTCTTCCGACACCCGCCGCCCGGGCCCCGAACTCCGCGTCGCCGACGGTGTCCCCGGTGACGGGGCTACCGCCGACGTGCTCGTGGTCGGGCTCCTCACCGCATCCGAGGGCGGCGACGGACCCCGGGTGGCCGGGTCGGGGCTGTCGGACGGGGTCGCCGCTGCCGTCGCCGCCGCGGCCTCCGCGGTCGGTGCGACCGGCGCCGTCGGGCAGACGCACCGCGTGCCGGCACCCGACGGCGTCGGCACGGTCAGCGTGCTCACGGTGGGCCTGGGTGGCGACGCAGACGTCGCGGGTGACGCCGTGCGCCAGGCGGCCGGCACCGCGGCGCGGGGACTCGACGGTGTGGAGACCGCGGTGACGACGCTCTCGACGCTGGACCTGGGTGCTGCCGCGGAAGGCTTCTTCCTCGGCGCCTACCGGTTCGAGGAGTTCCGGTCGGCGAAGTCGCGCTCCTCGACCACTCCGCTCGCCACGGTCGAGCTCGTCGCCGACGGTGTCGACGACGCGGACGCGGTGGTCGACCGTGCCCGGCACGTCGGTGCGGCCGTCGCCACCGCCCGCGACTTCGTCAACACCCCACCGAGCCACCTCTACCCCGACGAGTTCGCCCGACGCGCGGCCGATCTGGGGCGGGACGCGGGCCTCGAGGTGGAGATCCTCGACGACGACGCCCTCCGCGACGGCGGCTACGGCGGGATCGTCGGGGTCGGCAAGGGCTCGTCACGGCCGCCGCGCCTGGTGCGGATGACGTACCGCAGCGGCGTCGCCGACGCACCCACTGTCGCACTCGTCGGGAAGGGCATCACCTTCGACACCGGCGGCATCTCCATCAAGCCCGCCGCGGGTATGGAGAACATGACCTCCGACATGGGCGGTGCGGCCGCAGTCGTCGCCACCGTGGTCCTCGCGGCCCGGCTCGGTGTCGGCGCGGACGTGACCGCGACGGTTCCGATGGCCGAGAACATGCCGTCCTCGACCGCGCAGCGCCCCGGCGACGTCCTCACCCAGTACGGCGGGACCACGGTCGAGGTCATCAACACCGACGCCGAGGGACGACTGATCCTCGCCGACGCGATCGTGCGCGCCTGCGAGGACGACCCCGACTACCTCATCGACACCGCGACCCTCACCGGCGCACAGATGGTCGCGCTCGGCGCGCGGACCCCCGGCGTGATGGGCACCGACGAGTTCCGCGACCGCGTCGCGGAAGTCTCGCGACGGGTCGGCGAACACGGCTGGGCGATGCCGTTCCCGGAGGAGTTGCGCGCCGACCTGAAGTCCCGCGTGGCCGACCTCGCCAACGTGACCAACCACCGCAACGGGGGGATGCTCGCGGCGGGCATCTTCCTGCGGGAGTTCGTGCCGGAGGGTGTGGCGTGGGCGCACGTGGACATCGCCGGTCCGGCGTTCAACACCGGGGGTCCCTGGGGGCACACGCCGAAGGGCGGGACCGGTGTGCCGGTGCGGACGATGATCGCCGTGATCGAGGACATCGCGTCGGCCGGTTGACCGCCGCGCGGCCCGCACGGCGGCCCGGCGACGAGACGTGGCGGTGGTCACCGTGGGCGGGGTCCGTACGGGTAGGGTTTTCCCCGGAGGCGCGGCCGCATCATGTCGCGCCCGACCGCACGACCGCGCCACCTCACCCGTGGTGGCCGGAACCGACGATCACACACCGGATCTCGAGTCGAGGAGTCGACAGACATGGCCTTCTCCGTCCAGATGCCCGCTCTCGGTGAGAGCGTCACCGAGGGGACAGTCACCCGCTGGCTGAAGCAGGAGGGGGACACGGTCACCGAGGACGAGCCACTGCTCGAGGTGTCGACCGACAAGGTCGACACCGAGATCCCCGCCCCCACCTCGGGCGTGCTGACGAAGATCATCGCCCAGGAGGACGACGTCGTCGAGGTCGGCGGCGACCTCGCGGAGATCGGCGAGGAGGGCGAGGCCCCCTCCGGTGGTGACGACTCCGGTTCCGACGACGCCGGGGACTCCGACGAGTCCGGCGGCACCGCGCCGCAGGAACAGAGTGGCGATTCCCCCGCCGACGAGCCCGAGCCCTCCGCCGACGCCGACGAGCCGGCGACCAAGCCGTCCGGCGGCGCCGGGTCGAACGGTGGCGGCGACGGCACCGACGTGACGATGCCCGAGCTGGGCGAGTCTGTCACCGAGGGCACAGTCACGAACTGGTTGAAGTCCGTCGGCGACGAGGTCGCCGAGGACGAGCCGCTCCTCGAGGTCTCCACCGACAAGGTCGACACCGAGATCCCGTCGCCGGTCGCCGGCACCCTGCTCGAGATCGTCGCGAACGAGGACGACGTGGTCGAGGTCGGCGGACGTCTCGCGGTGATCGGCTCCGGCAGCCCCGCCTCCTCCGGCGGCGACTCGGGTTCCGCACCGTCGTCGGACGACGCCGACGCGGACTCGGCCGACGCCGACAGCGACTCCGGCAGCTCCGGCGCCGGCAAGGAGTCCGTCGCCTCCGAGTCGGATTCGTCGCCGCAGCCCGAGCCGGACGCCCCGAAGAAGGAGTCGGCGCCCCAGCAGGAGTCGGCGTCGAAGGACGAGCCGACGACGGAGTCCTCCTCGGCCGGCGACTCGTCGCGCTCGCAGCCGGACACGCTGTCGTCGACGCCGTACGTCACACCGCTCGTCCGGAAGCTGGCCCAGGAGAACGACGTCGACCTGGAGTCGGTCACGGGCACCGGCGTGGGCGGTCGCATCCGCAAGCAGGACGTGCTCGCCGCAGCCGAGGAGTCGAAGAAGCCGGCCGAGCAGTCGGCTCCCGCCGCGAGTGCACCGTCGTCGACCCCCTCGACGCCGAGCACGCCGTCGGCACCCAAGGGTGTCCGGCCCGAACTCGCCGAGCTGCGCGGGACCACGCAGAAGGTCAACCGGATCCGTCTCATCACGGCGAAGAAGACCCGCGAGTCCCTGCAGACCAGCGCCCAGCTGACGCAGGTCTTCGAGGTCGACATGACCCGCGTGGTCGCACTGCGGGCCGCGGCGAAGGCGTCGTTCAAGTCCTCCGAGGGCGTGAACCTGACGTACCTGCCGATCATCGCCAAGGCGACGGTCGAGGCCCTCAAGGCGCACCCGAACGTCAACGCCAGCATCGACGAGGACGCCAAGGAGATCACCTACCACGGGTCGGTGAACCTCGGCATCGCCGTCGACACCGAGCAGGGCCTGCTGTCGCCGGTGATCCACAACGCCGACGACCTGTCGATCGCCGGGCTCGCCCGGGCCATCGCCGACATCGCGTCGCGGGCCCGCGAGAACAAGCTCAAGCCCGACGAGCTGGCCGGCGGCACGTTCACGATCACGAACATCGGCAGCCAGGGCGCCCTGTTCGACACCCCGATCCTGGTGCCGCCGCAGGCGGCGATGCTGGGCACCGGCGCAATCGTCAAGCGGCCCACGGTGATCACCGCCGAGGACGGCTCCGAGTCGATCGCGGTGCGGTCGATGTCGTTCCTGCCGCTGACCTATGACCACCGTCTCGTCGACGGTGCGGACGCCGGCCGGTTCCTGACCACGGTCAAGCACCGGCTCGAGGAAGCGGCGTTCGGGGCAGAGCTGGGGCTCTAACCACCATGCGCGTGGTGATCGCGGGGTCGTCGGGTCTCATCGGCTCCCCCCTCGTGCAGGAACTGCGGTCCGCCGGGCACGACGTGTCGCGTCTCGTCCGGCGCGAACCGCGGTCACCCGACGAGATCGGGTGGGGGCCGGAGACGTTCGGGCTCACCGACGACACGCTCGCCGGGGTCGACGCCGTGATCAACCTGTGCGGCGTCGGCATCGCGAGCAGGCCGTGGTCGGGGCAGTTCAAGCAGGAGTTGCGGGACAGCCGCATCATCCCGACGCAGGTCCTCGCCGACGCGATCGTCGAGCACCGCGTTCCGGTGTTCGTCAGTGCCAGCGCGACCGGCTTCTACGGGTTCACCGGCGACGACGAGCGGACCGAGAGCAGCCCGCGCGGCAGCGGGTTCCTCGCCGACCTGTCGGCGGACTGGGAGCGCACCGCCGCGTTGGCGACGTCGGCGCGGGTCGCACTCCTGCGCACCGCGCCCGTGTTCTCGCGGTCGGGTGGACTCCTCGGCCCGTTGCGGCCGCTGTTCACGGCAGGCCTCGGGGCGCGTCTCGGTGACGGGTCGCAGTGGTTCCCGTGGATCACGCTGGCCGATCACGTCCGTGCCGTCCGGCATGTGCTGGAGGGCGACGTCTCCGGGCCGGTCAACATCACGTCGCCGCAGCCGGTGACCAACGCCGAGTTCACCGCGGCGTTCGGCCGTGCCGTCCATCGTCCGGCGTTCCTGCGGGTCCCGCGGCCGGTTCTGCGCGTGGCCGGTGGGGAACTCGCGCTGGAAATGTTGCTCGGCGGGCAGCGCGCGGTGCCGACGGTGCTCGCCGAGAGCGGGTTCACCTTCACCCACGCGACCATCGACGACGGGCTGCGCTGGGCGAACGGATCGGACTCGTGAGCGGCGCGCGGCGCTCCGCGTCGCCGATGGAGGTCCGCTCGCTGGGCTCGGTCGACTACTCCGAGGCGTTCGACGAGCAGCACCGTCTCGCGACCGCTCGCGCCGACGGCGAGCTCGACCACGACGTGTTGCTCCTGCTCGAGCACCCGGCGGTCTACACCGCCGGCAAGCGCACCGAAGCCGGGGACCGTCCCGTCGACGGCACACCCGTCGTCGAGGTCGACCGCGGCGGGAAGATCACCTGGCACGGGCCGGGACAGCTCGTCGGGTACCCGATCGTCGCCCTCTCCGAACCGCTCGACGTGGTCGACTACGTCCGTCGGATCGAGGAGGCGATGATCACCGTCTGCGCTGCGTGGGGTCTGCACGCCGGTCGCGTCGACGGTCGCAGCGGTGCATGGGTCGCCGCCGACACCGCGACGGGTCGCCCCGAACGCAAGGTCGCCGCGATCGGCATCCGTGTGGCCCGCGGCGTCGCACTGCACGGCTTCGCGCTGAACTGCGATCCCGACCTCGGCGCGTTCTCGTCGATCGTGCCGTGCGGGATCCCCGATGCCGGCGTGACCTCACTCACCGCCGAACTCGGCCGCCACGTCGGTGTCGAGGACGTCCGCGACGCCGTCGCCGCCGCCGTCGCCGAGTCGCTCGACGGCCCGCGACCGCGGACCGATGCCGACAGCCGGTCCCGCGTAGCATCGACGCAGTGACATCGCACTCGCAGGACACCGCAACCGCCGACCCCCAGGCCGGTCCGGGCGCCGCACCGGGCGGCCGGAAGCTGCTCCGCCTGGAGGTGCGCAACGCGCAGACCCCCATCGAACGCAAGCCGGAGTGGATCCGCACCCGCGCGACGATGGGACCCGAGTACACCGAGCTCAAGTCGCTGGTGAAACGCGAGGGCCTGCACACGGTGTGCGAAGAGGCGGGGTGCCCCAACATCTACGAGTGCTGGGAGGACCGGGAGGCGACGTTCCTCATCGGTGGTGAGCAGTGCACCCGTCGCTGCGACTTCTGCCAGATCGACACCGGCCGTCCTCCCGACCTCGACCGCGACGAGCCCCGTCGTGTCGCCGAGAGCGTCCAGGCGATGGGCCTGCGGTACTCGACGATCACCGGCGTCGCCCGCGACGACCTGCCCGACGGCGGCGCGTGGCTCTACGCCGAGACCGTCCGCCAGATCCACGCCCTGAACCCGGGTACCGGCGTCGAGAACCTCATCCCCGACTTCTCCGGTCACGCCGACCAGCTCGCGGAGGTCTTCGACTCGCGTCCCGAGGTGCTCGCGCACAACCTCGAGACGGTGCCGCGCATCTTCAAGCGCATCCGCCCCGCGTTCCGCTACGACCGCAGCCTGTCGGTGTTGACCTCCGCGCGCGACGCCGGCCTGGTCACCAAGTCCAACCTGATCCTCGGCATGGGCGAGACCCCCGAGGAGGTGCGTGAGGCGTTGGCCGACCTGCACGAGGCCGGCTGCGACATCGTCACCATCACCCAGTACCTGCGGCCCTCGCCGCGGCACCATCCGGTCGACCGGTGGGTGAAGCCGGAGGAGTTCGTCGAGCACTCGCAGTACGCCGAGGAGCTCGGGTTCGCCGGTGTCATGGCCGGTCCGCTGGTGCGGTCGTCCTACCGTGCCGGGCGTCTCTACGCGCAGGCCATGCGACGCCACGGCCGGGAGCTGCCCGCCGCGATGAGCCACCTCGCCGACGAGTCCGGTGCGGCTCAGGAGGCCACCTCGGTCCTGGCGCGTCTGGCCCGCTGACCTCCCTCCCGGTGCGTCGCACCGGGGACGGTCTCCCCGGCGCGGACCGGGGCCCCGCTGGGGTCACCTATCCTGGTGTCCATGGCGAAGGCAGATGCGTCGAAAGAGGCGAAGGCGGCGGCCAAGGCCGCCCGCAAGCAGGCGTCCCGGGAACGTCGCACGCAGCTCTGGCAGGCGTTCCAGATGCAGCGCAAGGACGACAAGCTGCTGTTGCCGTTGATGATCGGCGCCCTGCTGGTGTCGACCGCCGTGTTCGTCGTCGTCGGTCTCGTCATCGGCCTGGTGTGGTTCCTGCTGCCGCTCGGCATCGTCCTCGGCGTGCTGATCGCGTTCATCATCTTCGGGCGTCGCGTGCAGAGCAGCGTGTACCGCAAGGCCGAGGGACAGGCCGGTGCGGCCGGGTGGGCCCTGGACAACATGCGGGGACGCTGGCGGGTGAAGCAGGCCGTCACCGGCACCGCGCATCTCGACGCCGTGCACCGCGTGATCGGCAAGCCCGGGGTGATCCTCGTCGGTGAGGGTTCGCCGACCCGCGTCCGGCAGTTGCTCGCACAGGAGAAGAAGAAGATCGCGCGCGTCGTCGGCGACACCCCGATCTACGACGTCATCGTCGGCAACGACGACGGTCAGGTGCCGCTGAAGCGCCTCGAGCGACACCTGAACAAGCTGCCGACCAACATCGACGGCAAGCGCATCGACGCCCTCGAGGGACGCCTCGCGGCGCTCGGCGGGCGGCAGGCCGGGCCCGGCGTACCGAAGGGTCCGATGCCCGCAGGCGCGAAGATGCGCAACGTGGCCCGCACCGCCCGGCGCCGCTGAGCGGTCGCGTCGTCTAGGTCCGTCGGCCGATCGGGGCCATCCGCCCGATCCCGGTGATCCGCACGCAGAGCTCCGGACACAGTCGTCCCACGGCGACGCCGATGCGGGCGCCGTACGGGTCGCGGATCGTCTGCTCGAACACCTGCACCGGGCTGCCGGGCGCGACTCGCAGCACGTCGGCCACCCACGTGGCCGCCGGCTGTGCACTCACCGTGATGTCGTGGCTGTCGACGTCGACACCGTGGGCGTGGAGCTGGGTGTGCAGATCCCCGGTGAAGTCCTCGGCCGCCAGTCCCGTCGACTCCGGGCCGCGCAGGTGGACGGTGATCACGCCTTGGGGGTGACCGTCGGCGTGCACCTCGTACCCGATGCGCAGGACGCCGTCACCCGCTGCGACGCCGTCGAGACGCCGCCCGAGCGACGGGGACGCGGGCACGTGTTCCCAGCGCGTCAGGACCGCCACGACGGCGGCGACCTCGAGGTGATCGGTCGCCGCGTCCGACGACACCCCCGACGGGCAGCGGTCCGCGGCCCGCGTCTCCCCCACGACGATCGTGCCGCGTCCGCGGCGTCGCCCGACGAGTCCCTCGTCGGCGAGCTGCGCGAGCGCCGCGCGGAGGACGTCGCGCTCGACCTGCCCCGGCCGCGGGCCCGACAGCCGCGGGTGTCCGTGACACACCGTGGGTGGGTGCGGGCGGGGGTGGGCCATGACTCGACTCTGCTGCGGAAGTGCGACCCCGGCGAAAGATCGCGGTAACGGGTGGGTTACACCCCGTCCGCCGCCGGCGGGGTGACCCGACGAGATGCCCGTCGTGCGGACGGGACCATCCGGTTCAGCGGGTGCGGACCAGTGCGGTGCCGGTCGCGCGGTCGTGCAGGCCGCGGCCGTCGGGGTCGTTGACGAGCGGCGGGACGATGAACACGATCAGCAGCTGACGGAAGAACGCGCGGACGACACCGACACGCCCCCCACCGTCGACGCGTACGACCCGCATCCCGACCACGAACTGACCGGGCGTGAACGAGAACAGCGTGACGGTCAGCACCCCGACGACGAACCAGATGCCCAGCACGACGGTCGACAGGGTCTGCGACAGGAACCCCACGAACAGCAGCGACACGCCGTAACACATCACCCAGTCGACGAAGAGGGCGAGCACGCGCGGCCAGGAGGGCGCGAGGGAGCCCGGGCCGGACTCCGGCAGCCCGAGCTTCTCACCCCGCCAGGCGCCGGTGTCGGCACCCGGTTCCATGCCGGACTGGGGCCCGGACAGCCAGGAACCGATCGCTCTGCTCATACCTCGATGATAGGGAACGCACAGCGGGAGCGGCCTCCCGCTAGTGTGAGGACCGGATCATCCCGTCTGTAGAGAAGGAGCCACCGACAGGTGTACAGCTCAAAGGAAGAACTCCTCGAGGGCATCAAGTCCGAGGGAGTCGAGTACGTCGACATCCGTTTCTGTGATCTGCCCGGTGTCATGCAGCACTTCTCGATCCCCGCCTCGGCCTTCGACGAGAGCGTGTTCGAGGACGGGCTGGCGTTCGACGGTTCGTCCGTCCGCGGGTTCCAGTCGATCGACGAGTCGGACATGATGCTCTTGCCCGACCCGGCGACTGCACGGATCGACCCGTTCCGTCGGGCGAAGACGATGAACATCAGCTTCTTCGTCCACGACCCCTTCACCCGTGAGGCCTACAGCCGCGACCCGCGCAACATCGCGCGCAAGGCCGAGGACTACCTCGCCTCCACCGGCGTGGCCGACACCTGCTTCTTCGGCGCCGAGGCCGAGTTCTACATCTTCGACTCCGTGTCCTTCGGGTCGGAGATGAACGGCACCTTCTACGAGATCGAGTCGGAGTCGGGCTGGTGGAACACCGCCTCGCCCACCGATCCCGACGGCAGCCCGAACCTCGGCTACAAGGTGCGTCCCAAGGGCGGGTACTTCCCCGTCGCCCCGTACGACCACTACGTCGACCTGCGCGACGACATGGCGACGAACCTGCAGAGCGCCGGCTTCACCCTCGAGCGCGGCCACCACGAGGTGGGCACCGCCGGTCAGGCCGAGATCAACTACAAGTTCAACACGCTGCTGCACGCGGCCGACGACGTGATGCTGTTCAAGTACATCATCAAGAACACCGCCTGGCAGCAGGGCAAGTCGGTCACCTTCATGCCGAAGCCGCTGTTCGGTGACAACGGCTCGGGCATGCACTGCCACCAGTCGCTGTGGAAGGACGGCAAGCCGCTGTTCCACGACGAGGCCGGCTACGCGGGCCTGTCGGACCTGGCGCGTCACTACATCGGCGGCATCCTGCACCACGCGCCGTCGCTGCTGGCGTTCACCAACCCGACGGTGAACTCCTACAAGCGTCTGGTTCCCGGCTACGAGGCCCCGATCAACCTGGTCTACAGCCAGCGCAACCGGTCGGCCTGTGTGCGCATCCCGATCACGGGCAACAACCCGAAGGCCAAGCGCCTCGAGTTCCGTTGCCCCGACAGCTCGGGCAACCCGTACCTGGCGTTCGCGGCCATGATGATGGCCGGGCTCGACGGCATCAAGAACAAGATCGAGCCGCACGAGCCCGTCGACAAGGACCTCTACGAGCTCCCGCCGGAGGAGGCCAAGGGCATCCCGCAGGCCCCGACGCAGCTCTCCGCGGTCATCGACCGCCTCGAGGAGGACCACGAGTACCTCACCGCGGGCGGCGTGTTCACCGAGGACCTGATCGAGACCTGGATCAGCCTCAAGCGTGAGAACGAGATCCTGCCGACGCAGATCCGTCCGCATCCGTACGAGTTCTCCCTCTACTACGACTGCTGAGTCTCCTCTCGGCATCACCGGCCCCGCCCGCCCTGCACCTCGCAGGGCGGGCGGAGTCGTGTTCGGGGTCCGCACCTGGGAGGATCTGTCCCCATGGCCGTCATCAACGCCAAGTTCCGCGGGAAGCGTCGCGACGGGCCCCAGCTGCCGCCCGGCCAGTACCTGACCACCGACTTCCCCGTGCTGCAGATCGGCACCACGCCGCGCGTGCTCACCGACCGCTGGTCGCTGTCGGTGACGACGCCCGACGGGCAGGGACACCGGTGGACGTGGCGGGAGTTCATGGACCTGCCGCAGACCGAGTTCACCGTCGACATCCATTGCGTCACACGGTGGTCGAAGCTGGGCACGACGTGGAAGGGCGTCTCCGTGGACACCCTGCTCGACGCCGCCGGGGCGACGGGCGCGGGAACGCACGTGATGGCGCACAGCCATGACGGATACACCACGAACATGCCGCTCGCCGATCTGGTCGGCGGGACCGCGATGGTCGGCCACACCTTCGACGGGAAGCCGCTCGCCGCCGAGCACGGCGGGCCGGCGCGACTCGTCGTGCCGCACCTGTACTTCTGGAAGAGCGCCAAGTGGGTCGGCGAGCTGCACCTGATGGACGGTGACGAACCCGGCTTCTGGGAACGCAACGGCTACCACATGTACGGCGACCCCTGGCGTGAGCAGCGTTATGGCTGACGGGCGGCACCGATGACCACCTGGCGGGTGGCGACCGTCGTCGGGGCGGTGATGGAATCACCGACGGCGCGGTCGATCTGGCTGCACGTCCCCGGTCTGCCGACGCCGCGGCCGGGCCAACACATCGACATCCGTCTCACCGCGCCCGACGGGTACTCCACGTCACGCTCGTACTCGCTGTCCGACGTCCGTGAGGGTGACACCGTCTCGGTCAGCGTCGAGGAACTCGACGACGGCGAGGTGTCACCGTTCCTGGTGCGCGACCTCGAGATCGGGGAACAGGTCGAGGTCGCCGGTCCCGTGGGCATGCAGTTCGTCTGGCCGATCGACGGCGACGCCGATCGCCCCACCCAGCTCGTCGCCGGCGGATCGGGCATCGCGCCGCTGATGTCGATGGTGCGCTGGCGCGAAGCGGCCCGACCCGACGTACCGATGCGGCTGCTCTACTCGACCCGCTCCCCCGAGCACGCCTTCTACGCCGACGAGTTCGCGCTCCTCGCCTCCACCGGCCGCCTGCGGGTCGACTGGTTCTTCAGCCGGTCGGCGCCCGCGGACGCCACCCGCTCGCCGGGACGCATCGGCCACGACGAGTTCCTCGCGTCCGTCCTCCCCGTCGGATCCCGCCCGCTGTTCTACCTCTGCGGCGGCAACGAGTACGTGGAGACCCTCGGTGGATGGCTCCTCGACGCGGGTCACCCCATCGGCGACATCCGGATCGAGCGGTTCCTGGTCACCTGAGCACCGAACGCCGCCCTGACGTCCCGCGGAGGCGATACCGTTGCGCGAGATCGCGACGACGAAGGGGTGCAGACGTGGGTTTCGAGCACGCAGCGGAGAAGGCCGACGAGGCCGCAGGTCTCGCGAGCATCGCGAAGACACACCTCGAGGACGACCGCGGACACAAGCTGCTGGCCGAGGCGGTCGAGGCCCTGTCGCACGCCGTCGCCGAACTCGCACGCACGCAGGAGAAGTGACGCGGGCTACCGTTCCGGGCGGTCCACCTGCACGGTGGCCACGAGCGCACGATGGTCGGAGCCGGCAATCCGCACACGCGCCAC
This sequence comes from Williamsia sp. SKLECPSW1, assembly GCF_054332755.1. Classification (NCBI taxonomy): domain Bacteria; kingdom Bacillati; phylum Actinomycetota; class Actinomycetes; order Mycobacteriales; family Nocardiaceae; genus Williamsia; species Williamsia sp. SKLECPSW1. Next base: position 218,724 of record NZ_JBTGLI010000003.1, read on the forward strand.
GCCGATAGCCCGCACCCCGCGCAGCAACACATGGTCGATCCCGATGAGCGGCGGGATCCACCGTTTGTGCGCGGGATAGGTCGGTAGCGGACCGGAACCGGATGACGCAGCCGCATCGACGAGACCGTCGACGAGCATCTCCCGGAACGCGATGTGGTCGTGGGCGGCGTTGAGATCGCCGCCGACGATGACCGGTCCCCTGCACCGCCCCACCGCCTCACGGAGACTGCGCAGTTCGGTGAGCCACAACCGCGGCTCGTAGGGGTACGGCGGCATGGGATGCACCGACAGCACCGTCACCCCGCCGCCACCGGGTAACTCCACCTGCGCCTGCACCGCCGCGAGGGTGAACCCGGGCAGCACTCGCTCGTCGTGCAGCGGGTGGCGCGACCAGAGCCCCGTGCCGGCGCCTACCGGCGCAGCGACCACCGACCGGTGCGGCAGATGCCCCTCGACTCCCGCGTCGACCAGCGCATCCCGGCACTCCGGGGTCAGTTCCTGGACGCACAGCAGGTCGACGTCGTTCGCCGCGACCGCGGCGACCACCGCCCGGGGGTCGGCACGTCCGAGCCACAGGTTCGCCTGCATCACCCGGAGTGCCCCGACGTCCGATCGGTGCCCGCGCCACGACGGGACGAGTGCCCGCCGGTCGTATGCCGCGAGCGCAGTGAGACCCGCCCCCACGGCGGTCGCGGATCGTCGTCGACCGGCCGCCGACACGACCGTCCCGATCGGGGCGGCGAGCACCAGCCACGACGCGAAACTGGCTGCCGCCACCGGCAGCTGGACCGTGCCGCGATAGCGCCGCAGAGCTGTCGCCGCCGCGGCCACACCCAGGGCGAGCACGCCGATCCTGTCGACGGGCCCACCTCGTCCCCCGCGTCTCACGCGACCGCCAGGCTCGCCACGAGCGCGCGATGATCGGATCGGGCGACGTCGACGGTGTGCACGCCCGTCGCGACGAACCCTCGTGCGACGACGTGGTCGATACCGATGAGGGGTCCGTACCACTCGTCGGCCGGATAGGTCGGCAGCCAGCGCTGTCCGGCCATCTCGGTGGCGTCGGCGTAACCGTCCTGCAGGAGGTCCCGGAACTGACGGTGATCCCAGGTGGCGTTGAAGTCACCGCCGACGAGAACCCGGGCCCCGCGCTGCGACCGCAGCTCGGACCGGGTCATCTCCATCTCGCGGACCCATCGTGCCGAGTCGTACGGGTACGGCGGGATGGGGTGCATCGCGTAGACGACGGTGTCGCCCACTCCGGGCAACTCGACCGTCGCACGCAACGAGTTCAGTGCGTACCCGTCGAGGAGTGTGGTGTCCCGCAACGGGTGTCGGCTGAGGATGGCCGAGCCGACGCCGCCGGTCCCGGGCACGACGTATCGGTAGGGCATGAGGGTGCGCAGCGCCGAGGACTCGATCCGTTCCGCCGCGGCAGGGGTCACCTCGTCGAGGGTCACCACGGTCGCATCCTGGTCGGCGACGATGCGCGCGAGGCCGTCGACGTCGCCGGCGCCGAGCTTGATGTTGCTCTGCACCAGGGTGATCCGGTCCCCGGACGGCGCCGTGTCCGCCACCCACAGCGGCAGTTGGGTCCACACGCCCGCGGCGACCACGACGACGCCGATCCCCGCGAGGATCCATCGTCGGGCGATCAGCGCGATCACGAGCGCCACCACCGCACCGACCACGGCGATCGGTACGCCGGCCGCCAGGGCGGTCGATATCCGTCCGCGGCCGGGATACCAGTGCAGCCAGATCGCGGTGACGCCACCTGCGAGCAGCACCGTGCACACGACGACCGCCAGGATGCGCACCACCGACGGCCACCGACGGCGCTGCGGTGACGGCCGGGCTCGGGTCATCCGCCGAACACCTTGAGCACGACTGCTTTCGCGCGGCGCGTCACGCGCAGGTAGTTGTCCAGGAACTCCGCCGCCTGATCCTCCCGCCAGCCCGCGGCGTAGGCCACGGCACGGAGCTGCTGTCCCGGCGGGGGTAGCTGGTCGACGGCCTTGCCCCGCACCAACACGATGGCGTTGCGGGCGGCCGTCGCGGTGAGCCACGCCTCCTTCAACAGCGTCACGTCGGTCTCGCTGAGGATCTCCGCCGACCCGATCGCGTCGAGGGTCTGCAGCGTCGACGTGTTGTGCAACGAGGCCAATCGGTGGCCGTGCCGCAGCTGCAGCAGCTGGACCGTCCACTCGACGTCGGCGAGACCGCCCCGCCCGAGTTTGGTGTGCGTGTGCGGATCCGCACCGCGGGGTAGGCGTTCCGCGTCGATACGGGCCTTGATGCGACGGATCTCGCGGACGGCGTCCGGCGAGACACCGCCCTCGGGGTACCGCGTCTCGTCGGCCATGTGCAGGAACGCGGTCCCCAGATCCGGGTCGCCGGCGACCGGATGCGCCCGCAGCAACGCCTGGATCTCCCACGGCTGCGCCCACTGCCGGTAGTACGCCGCGTAGGCGGCCAGCGTCCGGACCACGGGTCCGTTTCGCCCCTCCGGCCGCAGACCCGTGTCGATCTCGAGGGGCGGGTCGGCGCTCGGTGTGCTCAGCACGGTCCGCACCCGCTCGGCGACGGTGTTGGCCCACCGGACCGCGCGGGACTCCTCGACCCCGTCGGCCGGCTCGCACACGAACAACACGTCCGCGTCGGAGCTGTAGCCGAGTTCACCGCCGCCCAGCCGTCCCATGCCGATCACGGCGATCCGCGCGGGAGCCTGCTCGCCCTCGGGCAGTGAGTCGGCGATGACGACCTGCAGCGCGGCGTTGAGAACCGCCGACCACACACTCGACAACGCCTCGCACACCGCGGGGACGTCCAGCATCCCGAGGATGTCCGCGGAGGCGATGCGGACGAGTTCCGCCCGGCGCAGCGAGCGGGCGACGGCGATGGCGCGCTTGGGTTCCCGGTGTCGCCGCGCCGAGGCGACGAGACCGTTGGCGACGTCGCGCAGCGACACCTCCACCAGCTTCGTCCCCGTCGCCGAGTCGGCGTAGAGCCGGATCACCTCCGGCGAGCGGATGACGAGATCGGAGATGTACGCCGAGGTGCCCAGCACCCGCATCAGTCGTTCGGCGACCAGTCCGTCGTCCCGCAGCAGGCGCAGGAACCACTCCTGATCGGCGAGTTCGTCGCACAGGCGGCGGTAGTTCAACAGACCCGCGTCGGGATCCGGGGTGTTGCTGATCCACTCGAGCAGGGTCGGCAGCAGGAGCTCCTGGATCCGTCCCCGCCGACCACGGGCACCGATGAGCGCACGCAGATGGCTCAGGGCGTGTTCGGGTTTCGCGTATCCCAGGGCCGCGAGACGACGCGTCGCGGCCTCGTCCGACAGCCGCAACCCGTCGACGTCGATCCGGCTCACCGACTCCAACAGCGGCCGGTAGAACAACTTCTCGTGCAGGCGTCGCACCCGCTGCGACTGGCGGCGGATCTCCGCCCGCAGCGAGTCGGCGGCATCGAGATCACCGTCGGGACGGATGTGCGCCGAGCGCGCCAGGAAACGCAGCGCCTCCACGTCGTCGAACTCCGGGAGCAGATGTGTGCGTTTGAGTTTCGTCAGCTGCAGCCGGTGTTCGAGGAGACGGAGGAACTCGTACGACGCGGTCAGGTTGGCCGCGTCGTCCCGGCCGACGTAGCCGCCGGCGTTGAGCGCCGCGAGCGCGTCGACCGTCGAGGCGACGCGCAGCGACTCGTCGGTCCGACCGTGGACCAGCTGCAGCAGCTGTACGGCGAACTCGACGTCACGCAGGCTCCCCCGTCCCAGTTTCAGCTCCCGCGACCGCAGTTCGGGCGGCACGTTGTGCTCCACCCGGCGCCGCATCGCCTGGACCTCGTGGACGAAGTCCTCCCGCTCGCAGGCCTCCCACACCATCGGGGCCACCGCGTGCAGGTAGTCCCATCCCAACGTCATGTCGCCGGTCATCGGGCGCGCCTTGAGCAGTGCCTGGAACTCCCAGGTCTTCGCCCACCGCTGGTAGTAGGCGAGATGGGAGGCCAGCGTGCGGGTGAGGGCGCCGGCCTTCCCCTCGGGCCGCAGCGCGGCGTCGACCTCGAAGAACGCCAGGGAACCGATGCGCATGGTCTCGCCGGCGATGCGAGCGGACATCCCGTCCGCCGGTTCCGCGACGAACACGACGTCGACGTCGCTCACGTAGTTCAGCTCGCGCGCACCGCACTTGCCCATGGCGATGACGGCCAGTCGGACGGGCACGTCGTCCTCACCGCACACCGTGGCGATCGCGACGGCCAGCGCCGCGGTGAGCGCGGCATCGGCGAGGTCGGCGAGGTAGCGGCCGACCTCGGGGAACCAGACGACCGGCTCGTCCTCGACCGCGGGGGCCACGTCTCGGGCAGCCAACTGCAGCAGCAGGTCGCGATAGGCGGTGCGCAGTGCCACCACCGCCTGCGGCCCGGTCACCCGTGCCCGGAAGACACGATCGTCGGCGGTGATGTGCTCCCCGGTCGCGGGCACCGCCTCGACCGCGCCGAGCATCGTCGCGGTCATCTCGTCGGCGGTGGGGAGGTCCTCGGCTTCCAGCAGGTGCCAGGTACCCGGCTCGGCCACCAGGTGGTCGCCGAGCGCCTCGGACGCGCCGAGCACGGCGAGAAGGCGACCACGCAGCGTGGGCTGGTCGTGCAACGCACGGTCGAGGGCGGGCCAGTCGTCGACGACGGACCGCAACCGCATCAGAGCCCGCAGCGCGAGATCGGGGTCGGGCGCACGCGACAGCGACCACAGGAGCGCGAGATCGGCGGTGGTGGTCCAGCCGAGCTCGGCCAGCGCATCGGCGGCCGTCTCGTCGATCAGGCCGAGGCGCGCCGGACCCGGCACGACGGCGCGTGACGCAGGAGAACTCACGCCACCGACCGTAGCGCCAGGGGTGTGCGCGCTACAGCGACAGGTAGCGGCCGAGTTCGAACGGGGTGACGCGGCTACGGTAGTCGCCCCACTCGGTCCACTTGTTGCGCAGGAAGTAGTCGAAGACGTGCTCGCCGAGGGCCTCGGCGACCAGCTCCGAGGACTCCATCGCCTTCAGCGCGTCGGCGAGGCTGCCCGGGAGTTCCGTGTAGCCCATGGTCCGGCGCTCGGCCGAGGTCAGCGACCACACGTCGTCCTCGGCCTCGTCGGGGAGCTCGTATCCCTCGGCGATGCCCTTGAGGCCGGCCGCGAGCAGGACCGCGAACGTCAGGTAGGGGTTGCAGGCCGAGTCCGGGCTACGGACCTCGATACGTCGCGACGACGCCTTGTTCGGTGTGTACAGCGGCAGCCGGATGAGTGCCGAGCGGTTGGCGCCGCCCCACGTCGCCGCGGTCGGGGCCTCGCCCCCGTGGATCAGCCGCTTGTAGCTGTTCACCCACTGGTTGGTGACCGCGCTGATCTCCGGGGCGTGGGTGAGGATGCCGGCGATGAACTGCTTGCCGGTGTCCGACAGCTGCATCGGGTCGTCGGGGTTGTGGAAGGCGTTGGTGTCGCCCTCGAACAGACTCATGTGGGTGTGCATCGCCGACCCGGCATGGTCGGAGAACGGCTTGGGCATGAAGGTCGCCCACACACCCTCGGCGATCGCGACCTCCTTGACGAGGTAGCGGAACGTCATCACGTTGTCGGCCATCGACAGCGCGTCGGCGTAGCGGAGGTCGATCTCCTGCTGACCGGGCGCGCCCTCGTGGTGGGAGAACTCGACGGAGATGCCCATCTTCTCCAGCGCCTCGATGGCGTGGCGGCGGAAGTTCGGCGCGCTGCCGTGGACCACCTGGTCGAAGTACCCGCCGCCGTCGGCCGGGGTGGGCGGGGTGCCGTCGGTCGGCGCGTCCTTGAGCAGGAAGAACTCGATCTCCGGGTGGACGTAGCAGGTGAACCCCTGGTCGGCGGCCTTGTTGAGCTGCCGGCGCAGGACGTGGCGCGAGTCGGCCCAGGACGGTGTGCCGTCGGGCATCGCGATGTCGCAGAACATGCGCGCGGAGTGGTGCTTGCCCTGGCTCGTCGTCCACGGAAGCACCTGGAACGTCGACGGGTCGGGCTTGGCGATGGTGTCGGCCTCCGACACCCGCGAGAACCCCTCGATCGAGGACCCGTCGAAGCCGATCCCCTCGGCGAACGCACCCTCGAGTTCGGCCGGCGCGATCGCCACCGACTTGAGGTATCCGAGCACGTCGGTGAACCAGAGCCGGACGAAGCGGATGTCGCGTTCCTCCAGCGTGCGGAGGACGAACTCCTTTTGGCGATCCATACCGTCAGAGGCTAGGAGCGCGCTGTTAAATCCGTGTTACGTCGATGCGGAGAAGTCGGGCGGACGCCGTGACCTGCGCTCCGGAGGGTGAGTCGTCGACGATCCGGGCGGATCCGCGATCAACAGGTGAGGCCCTCCGACGGCGGTGTGAGGTCCACGAGATAGCGGGTGAGCGGTCCGTCGAGGCACTCGTCACCCTCGAACGCCGCGGTGTGCTGCGTTCCGCGGAACGTCACCAGGCGCGCACCGAGTTGCTTCGCCAGCGACACCCCCGCGGCGTACGGGGTCGCGGGATCGTCGGTGGTGGAGACGACGACGGTCGTCGGCAGGCCCGGCGCGACGATGCGATGCGGTTGCGACGTCGGCGGGACCGGCCAGAACGCGCACTCGTCGGCCGCGCCCCGGCCCGAGCCCCGCCCGTCGTCGCGGAACGGAGCCGTCCGACGGAGTTCGGTGTCGAGGCGGTCGATGGTCGCCCGATCGGTGATGGCCGGGCCGTCGACGCAGCGGATGGCGGTGAATGCGTCGGAGGTGGTGTCGTAGTGGCCCGACCGGTCGCGCCCCTCGTACAGGTCGGCGAGGCGCAGCAGGGTGTCGCCGCGGCCGGACTGCAGCTCGGTCAGACCGTCGCGCAGGTACCGCCACAGACTGGGTGTGTACAGCGCCTGTCCGGTCGCGGTGATGGCGTCGCCGTAGGTCAGCCCCCGCGGGTCCTGGGTCTTCGCGGGATTGCCGATCAGCGCGCGGACCAGGGTGAGGTACCGCTCGGTCGCGCGGGCGCGATCCGTGCCGAGGGGGCAGTCGCGGCGGGTCACACAGTCGGCGGCGAAGCCGTCGAACGCCCGCTGGAAACCGGTGTTCTGGGCGACGATGTCGGCCACGGGATCGGTGGACGGGTCCACGGCGCCGTCGTTGATCATCGCGCGGACGCGGGTCGGGTACCGCTCGGCGTACCGCGCGCCGATGAGCGTCCCGTAGGAGTAGCCGAGGTAGTTGAGCTTCGCCTGCCCCAGCGCGCCGCGCAGGACGTCGATGTCGTTGATGACGTCGCTGGTGCCGAGGTGGGCGAGGAAGTCGCGCCCCATCGTCCTCAGACACTCCTGGCCGACGGCGGCGTTGCGCTGTTCGGTCGCGGCGATCCCGGCGGGTGAGGTGTCCACCCAGTCCCGCGCCCGCACCTCGTCGCGTTGCGCGTCGGTGCGGCAGCGGACCGCCGGTGTCGAGTCACCGACCCCGCGTGGATCGAACCCGATGATGTCGAGCGAGTCGCTCAACGGCATCCGCGCGAACTGCGCAGCCGTGCCCGCCATGTACTCGACACCCGACACCCCGGGACCGCCCGGGTTGGTGACGAGCACGCCGGTGGAGGCCCTCGCGGCACGCAATCGGAACACCGCCAGCGACGCGGTCGGTCCGTCGGGACGGTTGTAGTCGACCGGGACGGTCAGCCGTCCGCAGTCGCTGCGCTGTGGCGGATAGTCGCCGTCGGGTGCGAACTCGGCGCAGGTCCCCCAGGCGATCCGCTGCGTGTAGAACCGCGCCAGCGGACCCGACGTCGGCTGCGGCGATGTGCTCGCGACCGTCGGGTCGGCCGACGACGAGGCGGCGTCCGGACCCAGTTGCGCCACCCGCGAACCACTGCACGCCCCGAGGAGTCCGGCGGCGAGGACGACGACCACGGTCAGGAGCACCGGGATTCGGACGGGCGATCGGGACGTCACCCGGTCATCGTGGCACGCGGTGGACGACGTCCCGCCGAACGCGGTCCCGCAACGGCGGCGGGCGCACAGATGTGAGGGAGTGCACACCGCACAACCCTGGGGGTCGGGCGAGGCTGGTGACAGACTTGTCGGGTCACCACCCACCCGGGTACTCGCCAGGCGAGACCCGAGGCCTGAAAGGGACGACGATGTCCGACAGCTCTGATGCACCCGTGTACGGCTCGAGCGCTTCCGCCGACGCCCCACGGCGTCGCGTGACCCGCATCCACCACCTGGCCCAGATGAAGGCCGACGGCGAGCGCTGGTCGATGCTCACCGCCTACGACTACTCCAGCGCCCGCATCTTCGACGAGGCCGGGATCCCCGTCCTGCTGGTCGGCGACTCGGCGGCGAACGTGGTCTACGGCTACGACACGACCGTCCCCGTCACCATCGACGAGATGATCCCGCTGGTCCGCGGCGTCGTCCGCGGTGCACCCCACGCGCTCGTCGTGGCGGATCTGACCTTCGGCAGCTACGAGGGCGGGCCCGCCATCGCCCTGGCCTCCGCCACCCGGTTCATGAAGGAGGCGGGTGCCCACGCGGTGAAGCTCGAGGGCGGCGAGCGTGTGGCCGACCAGATCGCCACCCTGTCGTCGTCGGGCATCCCGGTGATGGCCCACATCGGCTTCACCCCGCAGAGCGTCAACGGTCTCGGCGGCTTCCGCGTCCAGGGTCGCGGTGACGCGGCCGAGCAGCTCGTCGCCGACGCGATCGCGGTCGCCGAGGCCGGCGCGTTCGCCGTCGTGATGGAGATGGTCCCCGCCGACCTCGCCGGACAGATCACCCGCAAGCTGACCATCCCCACGGTCGGGATCGGCGCCGGCAACGAGACCGACGCACAGGTCCTCGTCTGGCAGGACATGGCAGGCATGACGCACGGCAAGACGGCGAAGTTCGTCAAGCGCTTCGGCGACGTCGGCGGCGAGTTGAGCCGCGCCGCACAGGAGTACGCCGACGAGGTCCGTCGGGGCGTCTTCCCGGGGCCCGAACACAGCTACTGAGGTTTCCGGCGCGCGGGCCATCTGTGGGGGTTCGTTCACCCGCACTTGGCATAGTGGTGCCATGCGAGAGCTGTACCCACCCATCGAGCCGTACTCCTCCGAGATGCTCGACGTCGGTGAGGGACAACGGATCCACGTCGAGTGCAGCGGTTCCCCCGACGGCAAGCCCGTGGTGTTCGTCCACGGCGGCCCGGGCGGCGGCACCTCCGGTGAGCAACGTCGCTTCTTCGACCCCGAGGCGTATCGGATCGTGCTGTTCGATCAGCGCGGGTGCGGCAGATCGACCCCGCACATCGCCGACGGTGCCGATCTCACGGTCAACACCACCGACCGTCTCGTCGCCGACATGGAGCGCATCCGCACCCATCTCGGCATCGAGCGGTGGATGGTGTTCGGGGGGTCGTGGGGGTCGACGCTGGGACTCACCTACGCCCAGGCCCATCCCGAGCGTGTGACCGAGCTGGTGTTGCGCGGCATCTTCCTGCTCCGCCGCAGCGAGATCGACTGGTACTACAACGGCGGCGCCGCCCACCTCTTCCCCGATCTGTGGGAGGACTACCTCGCACCGATCCCGGAGGACGAGCGCGACGGCGATCTCGTCGCCGCGTATGCGCGACTGCTCGCCTCCGACGACGCAGGGACCGCGCAGGCAGCGGCAACGGCGTGGACGAACTGGGAGCAGTCCACCAGTCACCTGCTCCCCCGCCCCGACGACGGCGAGGTCGACGTCCGCTTCGATCTCGCCTTCGCCCGGATCGAGAACCACTACTTCATGCACGGCGGATTCCTGGAGGAGGGACAACTCCTGCGGGACATCGACCGCATCGCGGAGATCCCGGGCGTGATCGTGCAGGGCCGCTACGACGTGGTCTGCCCGGCGCGCAGCGCGTGGGACCTGCACCGTGCGTGGCCGTCGGCGCAGGTGCACATCGTCGACGACGCCGGACACGCCTCGTTCGAGAAGGGCATCGTCCACCACCTCGTGGAGGCCACCGACGGCTTCCGCGACACACCGACCCGTCGAGGAGCGTCGTCGTGAGCGCTCGGGAGACCCTCGAGATCGAGCTGAAGTTCGACGTCGACCCCGGGCGCGCTGTCCCCGACCTCACACGACTGCCGGGGGTCGCGAGAGTGACCGGGCCGATCGAGGAGAACCTCGACGCGACCTACTACGACACCGAGAACCTCGACCTGACCGATCACCGGATCACGCTGCGGCGCAGGGAAGGCGGGCACGACGAGGGCTGGCACCTCAAGCGCCCGGGTGATGCGGGTGGTCGTCGGGAGCTGCAGGTGCCGTTGGGGCCGGCCGACGAGGACGGTGACCACGACACCACCGTGCCCGCCGACCTGCTCGAGCCGGTGCGGGTACACGTCCGTGGCCGCCGGCTCGACCCGGTCGCCGCGATCGGCACGCGCCGATCGATCCACGAGGCGCGCGACGCCGACGACCGCGTCCTGGCTCTGCTGTGCGCGGACGTCGTCACCGCACGATCGCTGTTGCCGGGCGGGAGTTGCCGGACCTGGGCGGAGTGGGAGTTCGAACTCGTCGACGGCGACACGGATCTCCTGGGTACCGCCGAGGATCTGCTGCGGGCGGCGGGCGCCAGGACCGCGTCGGCCGCATCCAAGTTGGCCCGTGCGATCGGGGCGACACCCGCGCACACCGGCACGCCGCGCCTGTCGTCGTCGCCGACCGCGTTGGAGCTGGTCGTCGCCGAACTCGCCCGGCACCGTGAACAACTCGTCGACCACGACCCGCGGGTCCGCGCCGACGAGGAGGACGCCGTCCATCAGATGCGGGTCGCCACGAGGCGACTGCGCAGCGTCCTGCGCGCCTTCCGTGGTGTCGTCGACGGTCCGAAGGTCGATCGTCTGGACGCAGAGTTGAAGGAGCTCGCCGCGATCCTGGGCGTGGTTCGCGACGCCGAGGTGACCGCTGACCGCTATCGAGACCTCCTCGCCGACGAGGACGCGTCCGACGACGTGCACGACCGGCTGGTCGGCGAACAGATGCGTCGACGGGCCCGCGGCCAGCGATCGGCGGTCTCGGCGCTGAACAGTGCGCGGTACTTCTCGCTGCTCGACGCCCTCGACGACCTGCTCGTCCGACCGCCGTCCGGTCCCGACGCCGACCTTCCCGCGAAGAAGGCACTGCGTGCCGCGATCGACGACAGCGAGCGGTCGATGCGCAAGGCCCAGAAGAAGGCGGGCCGCATGACCGACGGGTCACCCGAATGGGTCGAGCAGATGCACACCGTGCGCAAGCGCGCCAAGCGGCTGCGGTACGTCGCCGAGTCGGGCATGTCGCTGGGTACACGCAAGCACGCGCGGACCGCGTCGTGGGCGAAGAAGATGCAGTCGGCGCTGGGCGACTCCAACGATGCGTCCCTCAGCCGTGAGCTGATCGCCGAGGTCGCCCACGCCGTGACCGACCCGCACGACATGTTCGTCCTCGGGCGCCTCGACGCCCGCGAACAGTCCGCGCACGACGAGGCGCTTCGGCGGTATGCGCGCCTCGCGCGTCGTGGCTGATTGGCCTCGACTCAGCAGCCGGGTCGCCGACAGCTACGGGATCAACGCGCCCACTTGTCGTCAGCGACGATGGTGGGTTCGTGGTGGACGGCGAAGTTCACGGACCGTGCGATGAAGCAGAACCTCGGCACTGTCGAATGCAGGTGTCTGGCCACCTCGATGTCGCTGTTTGAGGAGATCGTCACGTGCGGTCGCAACGTCACCGCTTCGAATCGGCCACCTCCCGTGTCGTCGAATGCGAGCAGGCCGTGTGCATGATCGCGGTATGCGGCGACGACGACGCCCTCCGAAGACGCGAGGTGGAGGTACCACAGCATGTGGCACTGCGAGAGGGCAGCAACGAGGAGTTGTTCGGGGTTCCAGCGAGCGGGGTCACCTCGAAATGCGGGAGATGCGGTTCCCAAGATCAACGGAGTCTCCGACGCGCCGATCTCGTGATCACGTCCGTATGACGTGTATGACACCGTGCCGTCGCCGCGGTTACCGGTCCAGCGGACATCGACGTCGAATCGGTGGATCTCCCCGCTCATGTGATGCCCCTTCGACGATGCGACCCACAGTGTGGGTGCCGCGACAAGGGGCGTCCACCGAATAGTTCTCGGCGGGATGAGCGAACGAGCCGGCCTGTAAGCCGGATCCTGTCCCGACCGCATGCGGTCGGTGGTGATCATCCATCTGGACACACCGTCACCGGGTGCCTCGAGCGGTCCACCCGCAGGCTCGGGCGAGCAGCCCTCGAACACCTGCGCAGCCGCACCTCGCGGTGCGACCTTCGACCTTGCTCCGGGCGGGGTTTACCGAGCCGCCGTGGTCACCCACAGCGCTGGTGCGCTCTTACCGCACCGTTTCACCGTCACCGGCCCTCACGGGTCGGCGGTCTGTTCTCTGTGGCACTGTCCCGCGGGTCGCCCCGGGTTGCTGTTGGCAACCGCCCTGCTCTGTGGAGTCCGGACTTTCCTCGACACCAGGCGCACCGCCACACCGGCGGTCGTTCCCGACGCCGCGATCACCCGGCCGACTCGTTCGCCCCGTCATCGTAGACGTGACGTCGGCGTCACCCACTACCCTTGCCCGGTGACCGAGTACGTCGCGCTTCTCCGTGGAATCAACGTCGGCGGGATCCGCATCCCGATGGCGGACCTGCGTGCGCTCGTCTCCGAGCTGGGCCACGACGACGTCTCGACCGTCCTCGCCACCGGCAATGTGCGGTTCACCTCCGACTCCGACGACGTCGCCGCCCTGCGGTCGCAGCTCGAATCGGCGCTGTCGGATCGGTTCGGCTACGACGCGTTCGCCTTCGTGCACCGCGCCGAGCACGTCGCCGCCGTCACCGAGTCCTACCCCTTCGGGGAACAGGACGGGGTGCACGCCTACGTCGTGTTCGTCGCCGACGAGACCGTCCTCGACGAATTGCTCGGTGTCAGCATCGACGCCGACGTCGAGTCCGTCGAGCGCGGCGACGGCGTCGTCTACTGGTCGGTGCCGCAGAAGCAGACGCTCACCAGCGCGTTCGGCAAGGAGCTCGGCCGGTCGCGGTACAAGGCGACGACCACCAACCGCAATCTGCGCACCCTGCGCAAGATCCTGGGCTGAGGCACCGGGGACGACAGGGATGGTCGAGGCGGGCGCGGTCGCGCTCATGGTGGTGGCGCTCGCGTTCGCCGTGTGGCGCCCGCGCGGGCTTCCCGAGGCCACGGTCGCGGTGCCCGCGGCCGCTGTCGCGATCGCGGTCGGCGCCGTGACCCTGGGTCAGGCGTTCGACGAGATCCACCGCCTGACGTCCACTGTCGCCACACTCGCTGCGCTGCTGGCCCTCTCGCATGCCTGCGAGGTGCTCGGGGTGTTCGACTGGGGCGCGCGGCAGATCGGGCGCGCCGGGGCGGGCAACGGTCGACGACTGTTCGCGCTCGGGTTCGTCGGGGCTGCGGTCACGACCGCCGCATTGAATCTCGACGCGACCGTCGTCCTGCTCACCCCGGTCCTCATCGCGGTGACCCGCGGGCTCGGTGTGCGACCACGTCCGCTGTCGGTGGCGACGATCAGCCTCGCGAACTCGGCGTCGTCGCTGATGCCCGTGTCGAACCTGACCAACCTGCTGGCGTTCTCGGCGACCGGACTCGGATTCGGTCGGTTCACCCTCCTCATGGCGCTGCCGTGGTCGGCAACGCTCGTGGTCCAGTACGCGGTGCATCGCTGGTGGTTCCGCGCCGAGATCGCCGACGTGCCCGACCACGACCCGCAGGATCCGGGACCCGCTCCCATCGTTGCGCTCTGTGTCCTCGGCGCGACGCTCGTCGGGTTCGTCCTCTCGTCGCAGGTCGGGGTGGAGCCGGTGTGGTTCGCCACCGCCGGTGCCGTCGTGCTGACGGTGATCGCGATGGCGCGCAGGAGGTCCGGCGTCGTCGACGTCGTCCGCGCGATCAACCCGCTGTTCCTGCTGTTCGTCTTCGCGCTCGGTGTGCTCGTCGCCGCGATCGCCGACGGCTCGATCGGTCGATGGCTCGCCGGAATCGTCCCCAACGGCACCAGCCTGCCCGCGCTGCTGGGTGTGGCCGCGATCGGTGCGGTGGTCGCCAACGTCATCAACAACATCCCCACGACGCTGCTGCTGCTCGCCGCGATGTCGGGCTTCCCCACCGTCGCCATCCTCGCGATGCTCCTCGGGGTGAACATCGGCTCGACCCTGACCTACGTCGGCTCGCTCGCGAACCTGCTGTGGCGTCGCATTGTCAGCCGCGACGGGGTCCACGTCTCCGCAGCCGGTTTCTCCGCACTCGGCCTTGTCGCCGGTCCGCCGTCGATCGTCGCAGCGGTGGCCGCTTTGTGGCTCGTCGCCTGAGTCCCGAGTGCTCACAAGCGTTATGCGCGCTGCACCGTCGACAGATACGCCGGACGACGAACGGTGTCAGCGGTCGAGTCCCGCCGTGATCATCCAGATGTGTTCGCAACTCGCGGCGGCGTGCTCCAGATCGCCGGACACCCATGCGTGATAGAAGCTCCGTTCGATCATCCAGCAGAGCGTGCGAGCGAGCGCAGGAGCGTGATCGGGCTCGTTCCCGTCGGGGACACCCGCGCGTACCAACACCGCGTGGATCGCGGCGATGAATCGATCGGCAGTGGTGCGCCACAGGTCACCGATCTCGGGGACGGCCAGTGACATGTCGATCGCGGTCCGCATGATCAGACCGTGTTCGCGCCACAGTTCGACGGTGCGGCGCATTGCGGCGGTGATGGCCTCGCGGGGTTGATCGGAGCGTGCTGCCACCTCAGACCGATCCCACAGATGCCTCACCGTCCGTGCGACCAACGCGGTGACCACCTCGTCCTTGGATCCGAAATAGAAGTAGAGGGCGCCGCGGGTGATCCCGGCGCCTGTAGCGATGTCTCCCACCGTCATCGCGTCGTAGCCCGCGCTCGACAGCAGTTCCTCGGCCGTGTCGAGGATCGACTGTTCACGCAGGTCGCCCTTGCGTTTGGTGGCGCGGCGGCCCACCGCACCGCGTGTCTCCGCCATCAGAGTTGAGCGCCCTCGGCGAAGTCCGTGGTTCGCGAGAGGTCCTGCCAGGCATCGATGTCCGCGTCGACGGCGGCTCGGGCGCCCGTCACCAATCGCACGGCGTCCGATCCCAGGACCAGATGTGCCGGCGGTCGGGGGACGCCCGTGATGTGGACGACCGCGTCACCGGCTTTCGCCGGGTTGCCGAGCTGGTTGCCGCTGGCCTTCTGTCGGTTGGCGCGGATCGGCGCGAAGAGTTCGTCGTAATCGGCGACGGAGCGTTCGACGCGCGCCATCGAGCGACCGGCCCAGTCGGTTCGGAACGAGCCGGGTTCGATCGCGGTGACGTGGATGCCGAACTGCTCCACCTCCTTCCCCAGCGCCTCCAGAATCCCCTCCAGCGCGAACTTGCTGCCGCAGTAGGCGGACATCCCGGGGACCGCCATCAGCCCTCCCATGGAGGTGACGGCGAGAAGGTGTCCGCGCCGTCGGCGCCGCATGTGGGGCAGCGCGGCCCGCAGGGTCGCCATCGCGCCGAACACGTTGACCTCGAACTGTCTCCGCACCTCGGTCAGTGGCGTCTCCTCGAACGTGCCTTCCACTCCGTAACCGGCGTTGGCGATGACGACGTCGAGCTCCCCGACCGTCTTCTCGATCTCGTCGACGACCCGTTCTGTGGCGCGTTCGTCGGTGACATCGAGCAGTCGACCGTGCGCGCGACCTGGCCGCAGCGCCTCGAACGCGATCAGATCGTCGCGGGACCGGACGGTGCCGATCACGATGTGCCCCGCGGTCAGAGCCGATTCCGCGAACGCTCTCCCGAGGCCGCTGCTGACTCCGGTGATCAGCCAGGTGCGTGTGGTGCCGTGGTCCTGCGATGGCTCGGTCATGACCAAAAATCTACACGTCGATGACTATTTTCGACAGTGCGTCGATTTTTCGACGTTCGTGGTCGTGCACGCAGCGCGCTGAGAACCCGGTCAGGACAGGTGATTCGTGTCGTTGACGAGTCGGACGGAACTGCCGCCGTCGGCATAGAACTCGGCCATCGACAGTGACGCCAGGTCGAGGTGGAGCTTGAACAGGATCGACGGGCCGACGTCGAGGGCATGGCGCAGAACGGTTTTGATCGGCGTGACGTGGCTGACCACGACGACGTTGCCGGGGCCGTACTCCGAGACCACCTCATCGGTCGCCGCACGGACGCGCTGGGTGACCGCGTCGAAGCTCTCCCCGCCGGGAGGGGCGACCGACGTGTCCGACAGCCATGACCGGTGCAGTTCCGGGTCGCGCTCCGCAGCCTCGAGGAAGGTCAAGCCCTCCCACTCGCCGAAGTCGGTCTCGGTGAAGCCTTCGACCTCGTGGACGGGGATGCCGAGCCGGCGGGCCATCGCATCGGCGGTGGTCCGGGCCCGCGACAACGGACTCGAGACGATCGCGGAGATACCGCCGCGAGACGCGATCCGGTGCGCGACCCGATCGGCCTGTTGCACACCGAGAGCGGTGAGTTCCGGGTTGCCGCGTCCGCTGTAGCGACGGTCCACCGACAGCGCCGTCTGACCGTGGCGTACCAGCAGCAGCCTCGTGGGCTTCCCCATTGCGCCGGTCCATCCCGGGCCGGGATCAACCTTCTTCGTCGCGGCAGGAGCGGGCGTCTCGGCAGGCGCCGGCTCGGCGGCCGGCGCCGGCGCGGGGGTCGTCGCGACCTGACCCTCGGCCTGCGCGTCCATCGCCTCGTTGGCGAGACGATCCGCGTGGGAGTTCTTCGCACGCGGGATCCAGGCGAAGTCGACGCGGGAGAACTCGGCGACCAGATCCCGTGCCTGCTGGGCCAGCGGGATCATGTCCGGGTGCTTGACCTTCCAGCGCCCCGACATCTGTTCGACGACGAGCTTGGAGTCCATCCGCACCGACACCTCGTCGGCGTCCAGGTCGCGTGCCGCTTCCAGACCCGCGATGAGACCGCGGTATTCGGCGACGTTGTTGGTGGCCCGGCCGATGTACTCCTTGCGCTCGGCGAGCACGGCCTCGTGGTCGGCGTCGAACACGACAGCCCCGTAGCCGGCGACGCCGGGATTGCCCCGCGAACCACCGTCGGCCTCGACGATCACCCGCACGTTCAGACCCCGGACTCGTGCGTGCGGACGATGACGGCCCCGCACTCCTCGCATCGGAGGACCTCGTCGGCGTCGGCCTTGCCGTAGCGGGCGAGGGTGCCGCGGTCGATCTCCATCCGACACGCACCGCATCGGGCCTGCCGCAACAGTCCCGCGCCGACGCGGCCCCGGGCCATCTGCTGGTCGTAGATGGCCAACAGCTCCGGCTGTACCCGCTCGCGGATCCCCTCGCGCTGCCGGGCGGCAGCAGTCGCCTGCACGTCGATGTCCCCGACCACCCCGTCGGCCTTCTCCCGCGCCTCGGCGAGCTGCTCCTCGGTGTGGGTGACCAGTGCGCCGCAGCGCAGTTCCTCGCCCGCGGTGGCCTCCTGCTGCTCCATCACCTCGAGCAGCTCCTCCTCGAGCAGACCCCGACGACGCGCGAGACCACGCAGCTCGTGGTCGATCTCGACCAGCGCCTTGCCCTGCAGGGTCCCGCCGTCCCGCAGCGCGGCGTCCTTCTTCTCGCGCGTCGTGAGCACCGCGATCTCGTTCTCCAGCCGACGGACCTCCCGATCGAGGTCCTCGGCGGCGATCTGGGCGGCGACTGCTGCGTCGCGGTGGACGCGCAACGCCTCGACCAGCTCGTCGACAGCGGCCACCTCGGGGGCGGTGGTACGGCGGTGCGCGGCGCGAGCAACCTCGGCGTCGGCGTCGGCCAGTTCCAGGAGCAGGCGTTGGGCGGCGGGATCAGCCCTCATCGACGGCAGCGGTCCTCTCGGTGGTTCGGCGTCACGGCAGACTCGCGACCCTACTCGCCGGGGCCGGCGTCACCGGCCGCATGCACGGTGAACGGGTCGGTCGGGGTCTCGTAGACCTCGACGACGAGCGACGGATCGTGCGCGGTGACGAATGCGGCGACCTGCGCGCACCACGGGAACTCGGTGGCCCAGTGGCCGGCGTCGACCAGGGCCGGACCGCCCGCTCGGAGGTGTTCGTCGGCGGGATGGTGGCGCAGGTCGGCGGTGACGAAGACATGCGCACCCGACGCGGTCGCCGCCTCGAGCAGCGAGTCCCCCGCCCCGCCACACACCGCGACCGTCGTGATCTCGGCGTCGGGGTCGCCGGCGACACGCACACCCCACGGCGCGACGTGCAGCGACGACGCGACGTGCTCGGCGAATGCGGACAGGGTGGTCGGCTCGCCGAGTCGACCGACCCGCCCGAGACCCCGGTCCTCGTCCAGTGACGCCTGGACGAGGACGTCGAAGGCAGGCTCCTCGTACGGATGCGCGTCGCGCAGGGCGGCGAGCACCGCATCCCGACGCGAGCGAGGCGCGACCATCTCGACACGGTCCTCGGTCACGGACTCGACGGTCCCGCGGGTCCCGATGTGCGGCGTCGCACCGTCGCCGGGCAGGAACTGCCCGGTGCCGGTGACCTGCCAGCGGCAGCGGCTGTAGTCACCGATCGCACCGGCACCCGCACGGAACATCGCGTCGGCGACGCTGTCGGTGTCCTCGACGGGGACGAACACGACCCACTTGTCGAGGGCGGCCGTCGACGTCGGCCGCAGCGGTCGGGTGTCGAGCACACCGAGTGCCTCGGCGAGCGCGTCGGAGACGCCCGGACGGGCGATGTCGGCGTTGGTGTGGGCGGTGACCAGCGCGCAGCCGGCGCGGACGAGCCGGTGCACGATGCGGCCCTTGGGGGTGTGGGCGCCGACGGTGTCCACCCCGCGCAGCAGCAGCGGGTGATGCGCGACGATCAGCTCGATGCCGTGGGCGATGGCGTGGTCGACGACGGCGTCGGTGACGTCCACGCAGATCAGCACGGCGGTGACGGTGTCGAGGGAATCGCCGCAGACGAGGCCGACACTGTCCCAGCTCTCGGCGAGGTGCGGTGGGTAGTGCTCCTCGATCAGGTCGACCAGGTCGCCGACTGCGGCCATCGTGATCCGCCTTTCTCGTCGTGGATGTGCGATGTCTCGGGAACGGTGGGCGCGGGTCAGGCCAACGGCCAGGCCCGTAGCAGGGCTGCGACGTCGGTCTCGGACCGGACCGCGAGACGCAGGTGGTCGGCACCCAGCCCGGGGAACGTGTCGCAGCGACGCACGGCCACACCGCGATCGGCCAGGTGGTCACGGCGTCGCAGCGCGTCGGGGTCGTGGACGAGGACGAAGGATGCCTGTGGGTCACCGCAGACGGTGATCCCGGCGTCGGTCAGGGCTGCGCATTGCGCTGTCCGCTCGGTGCGCACCGCTCGTGCCTGAGCCTGCGCGTGCGCACGACCGGTCGGACCGACGGCGGCCGCGACTGCAGCGAGCTGCAGGGTCCCGACAGGCCAGTGTGGTCGGGGGGCGACCAACCGCGCGACCACGTCGGCGTCGCCCACCAGATACCCCGCCCGGAGACCGGGCACGGCGAACGTCTTCGTCACCGAGCGCAGCACCACCAACCCCGGCAGTCGGCGACCGGCCAGCGATTGCGGTTCGTCGACGAGCGCACCGCCGACCCGGGCGAGCGTCACGTCGGCGAACGCCTCGTCGACGACGACCACCCGGCCGGGGCGGCACAGCCCCGCGACGGTCTCGGCGTCGTGCAACACCGACGTCGGGTTGGTGGGGTTACCGACGATGACGAGGTCCGCGTCGGCGGGGATGTCGGCGTCGTCGAGACGCCACGGCGGCGGCAGCACCGCACGGCTGGTCGGTACGCCCGCCGACCGCAGAACCCGCTCGGGTTCGGTGAACGACGGCGCGACGACGACGGCATGGTGGGGACGCAGACCGGCGGCCAGCGCGAAACCCTCTGCGGCACCGGCGAGTACGGCGACCTCGTCGACGTCTCGTCCGTGGGCGGCAGCGACGGCCTCGGCGGCGGCGTTCTCGTCGTCGGCGCCGGGGTACGTCGAGAGGTCGTCGACGCGACTGCGCAGCAGCTCGAGAAGCCAGTCCGGCGTGGTGCCACGGACGTTGACGGCGAAGTCGAGCATGCCGGGCCGGACATCGCGGTCGCCGTGATGGGTGAGCGGATCCGCGAGGGGTGTGGTGGCGCACGTGTGCCCGGGATCGCCGATGCGCGTCACTCCGGGCGTCACGACGGCCAAGCCTACGGGGACAATGAGGGCGTGACCGCACCCGCCGACCCCGCCGCCCCGTCCACGACCGTCCTCTTCGACCTCGACGGCACGATCACCGACTCCTTCGACGGCATCGCCGCGAGCTTCCGTCACGCACTGACCACGATCGGCCATCCCACCCCCGACGCCTCGGTGGTCGCCGGCATCGCCGGGCCGCCGATGCAGGACACCTTCCGGACGCTCGGCCTGGACGACGCAGCCATCGATGCCGCGATGACCGCCTATCGCGCGCGCTACACCGACGTCGGCTGGCAGGAGAACGCCGTCTTCCCCGGCATGGCGGATCTGGTGCGGGACCTGCGGGCATCCGGCCGACGGACCGCCGTGTCGACGTCGAAGAACGAGACCACCGCACGCCGCATCCTCGACCACTTCGGTCTCGGCGACTGCTTCGAGTTCATCGCCGGCGCCAGCGACGACGGCACCCGACGCACGAAGAGCGACGTCGTGGCCCACGCCCTGGCCGGGCTCGGCATCGACGCCACCCATCCCGACGGTGTGACCGACGTGGTGATCGTCGGCGACCGGTCGCATGACGTGCACGGTGCCGGGGAGTTCGGGATCCCCGCGGTGTTCGTCGAGTGGGGCTACTCGCTGCCCGGTGAGGTCGACGACGCGCGGTGGTCGGTCCGCACCGTCGACGACCTGCGAACCGTCCTCGGCCTGTCCCCCGCGGCCGATCGTGCACGCGAAGAGGCACCCGCGTGAGCACGCCACTGCACGTGACGTTCGTCTGCACCGGCAACATCTGCCGCTCCCCCATGGCCGAACGCATCGTCGCCGCGGCGGTCGAGCGGGCCGGCCTCGCCGACGACGTGCGCATCGACAGTGCGGGCACCGGCTCGTGGCATGTCGGCGAACCCGCCGACGACCGCGCGCGAGCAGAGCTGCGCCGCGCCGGCTACGACGACACCCACGCCGCTGCGGTGCTGGGGCCCGAGCACGACGACGCCGACCTCTTCGTCGCCCTCGACGACGGGCACCGGCGTGCGCT
>NZ_JBTGLI010000004.1:0-3234 GCF_054332755.1 Williamsia sp. SKLECPSW1
TCTGTATTTTCAGATGATGTCATGTGTTGTAAGTCCTCGGCCGATTAGTACCAGTCACCTGCACCCATTACTGGGCTTCCAGTTCTGGCCTATCAACCCCATGGTCTGTGGGGGGCCTTAACCCCGCGAAGGGGGTGAGAAACCTCATCTTGGAACAGGCTTCCCGCTTAGATGCTTTCAGCGGTTATCCCTTCCGAACGTAGCTAACCAGCGGTGCTCCTGGTGGAACAACTGGCACACCAGAGGTTCGTCCGTCCCGGTCCTCTCGTACTAGGGACAGGTTTCCTCAAGTTTCTTACGCGCGCGGCGGATAGAGACCGAACTGTCTCACGACGTTCTAAACCCAGCTCGCGTGCCGCTTTAATGGGCGAACAGCCCAACCCTTGGGACCTACTCCAGCCCCAGGATGCGACGAGCCGACATCGAGGTGCCAAACCATCCCGTCGATATGGACTCTTGGGGAAGATCAGCCTGTTATCCCCGGGGTACCTTTTATCCGTTGAGCGACACCGCTTCCACGTGCCGGTGCCGGATCACTAGTCCCGACTTTCGTCCCTGCTCGACATGTCCGTCTCACAGTCAAGCTCCCTTGTGCACTTGCACTCAACACCTGATTGCCAACCAGGCTGAGGGAACCTTTGGGCGCCTCCGTTACATTTTGGGAGGCAACCGCCCCAGTTAAACTACCCACCAGGCACTGTCCCTGAACCAGATCATGGTCCGAGGTTGAGGTATCCAATACGATCAGAGTGGTATTTCAACAACGACTCCACCCACACTGGCGTGCGGGTTTCACAGTCTCCCACCTATCCTACACAAACCGAACCGAACACCAATACCAAGCTATAGTGAAGGTCCCGGGGTCTTTTCGTCCTGCCGCGCGTAACGAGCATCTTTACTCGTACTGCAATTTCGCCGAGTCTGTGGTTGAGACAGCAGAGAAGTCGTTACGCCATTCGTGCAGGTCGGAACTTACCCGACAAGGAATTTCGCTACCTTAGGATGGTTATAGTTACCACCGCCGTTTACTGGGGCTTAAATTCTCAGCTTCACCACCGAAGTGATTAACCGGTCCTCTTAACCTTCCAGCACCGGGCAGGCGTCAGTCCGTATACATCGTCTTACGACTTCGCACGGACCTGTGTTTTTAGTAAACAGTCGCTTCTCTCTGGTCTCTGCGACCACCACCAGCTCACCGAGTACACGGGTCACCAGCAGTGGCCCCCCTTCTCCCGAAGTTACGGGGGTATTTTGCCGAGTTCCTTAACCACAGTTCTCTCGATCGCCTTAGTATTCTCTACCTGACCACCTGTGTTGGTTTGGGGTACGGGCCGTGTTCCAACTCGCTAGAGGCTTTTCTCGGCAGCATAGGATCATGGAATTCGCCTCAATCGGCTACGCATCACCTCTCAGGCTGAATGAGACACGGATTTGCCTATGTCTCGCCCTACAGGCTTACACCAGTACAACCACTGACTGGCCCCACTACCTTCCTGCGTCACCCCATCGCTTGCCTACTACCACACAAGGTCCCATGCAGCCCCAGACTCGAGACCCGAAGGTCTTCTCGCTGGATTTGGATGGTTAGTACATGTGATTCAGCATGGACGCTACGAACACGGGTACGGGAATATCAACCCGTTGTCCATCGACTACGCCTGTCGGCCTCGCCTTAGGTCCCGACTCACCCTGGGCGGATTAGCCTGGCCCAGGAACCCTTGGTCATCCGGCGGAAGAGTTTCTCACTCTTCTTTCGCTACTCATGCCTGCATTCTCACTCCCACACCCTCCACACCTGGATCACTCCGGCGCTTCCACGGATGCAGGACGCTCCCCTACCCACCCACACCACTACACGACCCCCCGCAGGAGACCGTGGATGTCTTGTGTGAGTGCCGCGGCTTCGGCGGTGTACTTGAGCCCCGCTACATTGTCGGCGCAGGATCACTTGACCAGTGAGCTATTACGCACTCTTTCAAGGGTGGCTGCTTCTAAGCCAACCTCCTGGTTGTCTGTGCGACCCCACATCCTTTTCCACTTAGTACACGCTTAGGGGCCTTAGCCGGCGATCTGGGCTGTTTCCCTCTCGACTACGAACCTTATCGCCCGCAGTCTCACTGCCGCACTCTCACTCACCGGCATTCGGAGTTTGGCTGACGTCAGTAACCTGATAGGGCCCATCGGCCATCCAGTAGCTCTACCTCCGGTGAGAAACATGCGACGCTGCACCTAAATGCATTTCGGGGAGAACCAGCTATCACGGAGTTTGATTGGCCTTTCACCCCTACCCACAACTCATCCCCTCCATTTTCAACTGAAGTGGGTTCGGGCCTCCACGTCGTCTTACCGACGCTTCACCCTGGCCATGGGTAGATCACTCCGCTTCGGGTCTAGAACACGCCACTCAAGCCGCCCTGTTCAGACTCGCTTTCGCTACGGCTACCCCACACGGGTTAACCTCGCGACGTGCCACTAACTCGCAGGCTCATTCTTCAAAAGGCACGCCATCACCCACCCCCGAAGGGCGCAGGCTCTGACGGATTGTAAGCGTCCGGTTTCAGGTACTATTTCACTCCCCTCCCGGGGTACTTTTCATCTTTCCCTCACGGTACTTGTCCGCTATCGGTCACCAGGAAGTATTCAGGCTTACCGGGTGGTCCCGGCAGATTCACAGCAGATTTCACGGGCCCGCTGCTACTTGGGCACCTGGCACACGAGACCACACACTTTCGACTACCGGACTCTCACCGTCTACGGTCGACCATTCCAGGCCAGTTCACCTAGCATGCAGTTTTCTCACTCGCACCCAACACGGCAGCATTGGGAACACCAGACCCCACAACCCCACACACACAACCCCTGCCGGGTATCACATGCGCATGGTTTGGCCTCCTCCGCTTTCGCTCGCCACTACTCACGGAATCACTATTGTTTTCTCTTCCTGCGGGTACTGAGATGTTTCACTTCCCCACGTTCCCTCCACACCCGCTATACATTCACAGGTGGGTAACACGACATCACTCGTGCTGGGTTTCCCCATTCGGACACCCTCGGATCACAGCTCGTTTGACAACTCCCCGAGGACTATCGCGGCCTACCACGTCCTTCATCGGCTCCTGGTACCAAGACATCCACCGAACGCCCTTACACACTTACAACAACAAAATCTAAATAAAGATGCTCGCATCCACTGTGCAATTCTCAAACAACACACACCCACCACCCACACACCCC
>NZ_JBTGLI010000006.1:0-1461 GCF_054332755.1 Williamsia sp. SKLECPSW1
CGAGGTCGGATTCGACCGCATCATCGAACTCTGGCTCCCACTGTCCTGGTCGCTCAACCAGATCAACCGCTCCATGGGCCACCAAGACCTCTACCCCTTCGTCCTTCCCGCCACCGTCCTCGAGAAGATGTCCTTCCTGCACCAACTCATCGCACCCGGACCCGACGGCGTCTGACCGTCACGGCTCGAGGACGAAGCTGCCGACGTGCTTCTTCTCGAGGAACAGCTGTTGGGCGGTGGCGATCTCACCGAGCGCGAACCTGCCGGCAACCAGGGGTCGTATCTCGTCGTTCTCGACGTAGCCGATGAGGTCCGGGAAGACGTGCGGCGCCCAGGCGGTGGTCCCGAGGATCGACAGGTCGTTCAGGTAGAGCGCCGCGAGGTCGAGGTGGACGTCCGACCCGGCGATGGCCCCGGAGGTGACGTAGGTGCCGCCGGGGACGAGGAGTTCAAGGCGGCGCGCGACGTCGGGTCCGGCGACGTTGTCCACGACGACGTCGATCGACCGTGCGCCGAGCGCGCTCACCGGATCGTCGTCGCGCGTCATCAGCGTGTCGACGCCGAGTGCGCGGAGACGTTCGTGCTTCTCGGCGCCGGCCACCGCGACGACCTCGGCGCCGCGCCTGCGCGCGAGTTGCACGGTCGCCGACCCCACTCCGCCCGATGCGCCGGTGACGAGGACACGCTGCCCGGACGTGACCCGAGCCCGGTCGATCATGTTCTCGGCGGTGCCGTACGAGCAGGGCAGTGTGGCCAACTCGGCGTCGGACCAGCCCGATCGGACAGCGAAGACCTCGCTCTGCGGAACGCACACGTACTGGGCGAAGGCGCCGGGCAGGTCCGACCCGAGCCATCTCGTCCGGCCTCGCGCCGGCGCCGGGGCAGCCATACAGGGCCGCACCAGAACCCGGGTTCCGATCAGCGATCTGTCGGCAGCGGCACCGGCGTCGACCACCCGCCCGCAACAGTCCGCGCCCTGGATGAGCGGGAACTCGGTACCGGCGTTCCACCCGCCGCTCCCGTACCACCCCGTCCTGGTGTTCACGTCGGTGTTGTTGACGCCGGCCGCCAGCACCTCGACGAGGACATCCGACTCACCGGGCGTCGGTGTCTCGACCTCGGTCAGGACGAGCTGCTCGTAGCCGCCCACACCCGCGGTGACCACCGCGGTCATCGTCGCGGGAACGCCGTGCGGTGTCGGCGGGTTCATCGCACCGGGTCTCGACGGCGCCGGAGCTCGTCGCGGATCCAGTCGAGGATCCCGGGGGTCGCGGCCTCCACCTGCTCGCGGACGGTGACGAAGTCGTCGGCGTCCCCGTAGTAGGGGTCGGCGACGTCGAGGTCGTCGGGTCCCGCCGCGGGATCGAACCCACGCAACATCCGGGTGCGGTCGCCGTCGCCGCGACGGGCGAGCGCACGCCGGTGCCCGTCGTCGAGGGCGACGAAGAGGTCGGCGTCGTC